>NZ_SMYN01000004.1 GCF_004959935.1 Falsirhodobacter xinxiangensis
CGTCACTGTCCGATTTCAGGGGAGTAGCTCACTCGACCCACGCAGCACAGCAAGCGAATGTCAGATCGCCTCACCGAGCCGACTATCTGCTCTAGCATCCTAAACGCCTGGCACGGTTGCGCGGGCAAGGTTCGCAAACCCATTCCATCGCGTCGGAAACGCACGAAACTCGACAGATTTTCCGCAACGGATTCCTTTGGCCTGATCGCCGCAAGCTGCGGAGTTGCTGGAACCTTCCCGCCGCTGTCCTGTTGCGTGAGCCTGACAGGAGGGACAACATGACCAGCGCGCTGTTCGCCCGCAACGTTTGGGTGCGAAACACGTCGGCAATCGGGACGGCGGCGCAACTATGCCCGGTCTCGATCGCCTCGGAGCAGCGTGCGAACATCTGGTCCTCTCCAAGCCACAGGAGATAGCAATGGCCGACAAGACCCTCGAGACGCTTTTCCACGAGACTCTGAAAGACGTCTACTATGCCGAAAAGAAGCTGACGACCAATCTGCGCAAGATGGCCCGCGCCGCGCAATCGCCGGATCTCAAGGCCGCGTTCGAGGCGCATGAGGAGGAGACGCAGGGACAGGTCGAGCGCCTGACGCAGGTGTTCGAAGTGATCGGCAAGCGTCCGCGCGGCAAGACCTGCGATGCCATCGAGGGCATCATCTCCGAAGCGCAGGAGATCATGGAGGAGTTCAAGGACAGCCCCGCCCATGATGCCGGCCTTCTGGCGGCCGCGCAGGCTGTCGAGCATTACGAGATTTCGCGCTACGGCACGCTGAAGGCTTGGGCGACCCAGCTGGGGCTGGACGAGGCGGTGACGCTGCTCGATGCGACGCTTCAGGAAGAAGTTGCCGCGGATGAAAAGCTGTCGTCCCTGGCCGAAAGCGTGGTGAATGCCGCAGCTGAAAAGGCGGCCTGATCCTATTGAATTGGAGTGCCCAAATAATTGGGCATTTCTGGTCACAATAATTAAATAAAGAAGGCCCCCGATTTTGCCGGGGGCCTTCTTTCGTTTCAGGCTGCGGCGCGTTTGCGGCGACGCAGAAGGGCCAATGCGCCGACCCCCATCGGCAGAAGCAGACCGGCTGCGGGCAGCGGAACCGGTGCCGGGGGCGTTTCGGGGGCAAGGGCGTAATCCTTCACCTCGACCTTGGTGTGACCTTTGAAGCCAACGAAAGTCAGCCAGCCCTTGAAGGTCTGATCGAAGGTGATCTTGATCTTGTCGGATTTGTCGAGAAACCAGACCGACCACGACCCCTCATAGCTGCCGAGGTTGAAGATATTGGTCGGTTTGTCGTCGCTCAGAAAGACCGAACCCGCGCCATAAGACAAAAGCCCGCCTTTGGTCGAGAACTTGAACGTCACCGATTCAACGCCTTCGTAATACGATTGGACGACATGGCCGGTGCTGATCTTGAAGTCTTGGAAAGCGTCGACATGCTTGACGGTCGTGGCATTGGCACCGGAAGCAATGGCGAAAACGAGCGCGGCAGAAGCCGCGAGAGCCTTGAACATGATAAAATCCTACTCGTAAAAACGCTCCGATAGAATTGGAGCAACTTGGGTAAAATAGGTCACGGGTAAAACAAGTGGCGTTAACTGCCGATTAACTACCCCACCCATAGGGCGTTCACTTTTCCGCGTCTACACCTTTGATGGTAAACGCGTAAGATTCATCCGTGGGTTGCCGCGATCAATCGCAGGATGTCGAAATGCGGTCCAAGGAACATTTGCAAACCCTGCCTGTTGTGCCCAGCCCAATCCAAGGAGATTCGAATGAAGATCGCAACCCCCGCCGCGTTGGCCTTTTCGCTGCTGGCCGTGCCGGCCTTCGCGCAGCAACCGACCTTGGATCTGTCCGCGGCGGCAGACCTCGTGCGTGCGGACGATCTGGAAGACGGGAATGTCTATAGCGTCGCCACCGGGATCGAGCAGGCGACCTTCGACGGTGCCACCTATACGGCGATCGACGCCGAATGGGACGATGTCGGCGATATCGAGGATCTGGTGCTGGACCGTTCCGGCCAACTCGTCGCCGTGGTGGCCGAGATCGGCGGCTTCCTCGGCCTTGGCGACCGCCATGTGCTGCTGCCGGTGACCGATGTGTCGCTCGTTCCCGGCGAGGGCGGCGATTTCGCCTATGTCACCCGCCTCTCGCAAGAGGAGCTGAAGCAGCTTCCCGAGGTCGAGGAAGGCTTCTGGGATTGATGAAAGGACAGGACATGCAACTGAACGGAAAAACCATCGCTTTCCTCATCTCGCCCAAGGGCACCGAGGAGGTGGAATTCACCAAACCGCGCGAGGCGCTGGAGGCGGCGGGTGCAAAAGTCACCGTCGTCAGCTCCAGCACCGATGACGCCAAGGCGGTGAATGGCGATCTGGAGCCGGGTGGCAGCCACGCCGTCGACATCACCTTCACCGAGGCGAATGCCGACGATTTCGATGGCGTCGTGATCCCCGGCGGCACGGTCGGCGCGGATACGCTGCGGGCGGAAAAGGAGGCCATCGACTTCATCCGCCGCTTCATCGAACAGGGCAAGCCGGTGGGCGCGATCTGCCACGGCCCCTGGCTGCTGGTCGAGGCGGATGTGGTGCGCGGGCGGACGGTGACCTCCTATCCCTCGCTTCAGACCGACATCCGCAATGCGGGCGGCACCTGGGTGGATCAGGAAGTCGTGGTCGATCAGGGGCTGGTCACCAGCCGCAAGCCGGACGATCTGCCCGCCTTCTGCGCCAAGCTGGTGGAAGAATTCGCCGAAGGCCGTCACGAGGGCCAGACCCGCAGCGCCTGAGGCTTCGGAACATCGGGCGGAAGTCGCGGTTCACCAGCCCGTGACCCTTGAACCCGGAGTGCCTGATGTTCCTTCGCGTCGACAAGTTGCAGATCGATATCCCGCCGCCGCGTCGGCAGGACCCCAACGCCGCCGCCGCCCTGCAAGAACTGCTGGGCGGCAAGTATGGCGAGATGTCCACTCTGGGCAACTACATGTTCCAGAGCTTCAACTTCCGCAGCAAAAGCAAGCTTCGCCCGTTCTACAGCCTCGTCGCGGCCATCACCGCCGAGGAGTTGGGGCATGTGGAACTCGTCAGCAACGGCGTTGCGATGCTGGCCAACGGACCGGATTCCGACAAGGATGATACCGAAATGGGCGGCGACATCTCGGGCGCGCCCTACGAGGCGATGAAGGATGCGCGGCTGGCGGGTGCCTTCTATTCCAACGGCGGCGGCGCCATGCCGATCAACAGCAACGCGCAGTCCTGGAATGCAGATATGGTCACGACCACGGGCAATCTGATCGTGGATTTGCTGCACAATTTCCACTTGGAATGCGGCGCGCGTCTGCACAAGCTGCGCGTCTATGAAAGCCTGACCGATCCCACCGGGCGCGAGGTCTGCGGCTATCTTCTGGTCCGCGGCTCGGTCCATGCCCATGCCTATGCGCTGGCGCTGAAGAAGATCACCGGGGTCGATCTGGACAAGTTCCTGCCCACGCCCAATATCCCGCTGGGCAATATCCCCGAATGCCAGAAATATCTTCAGGAAGGCTCGCACCGTCGCCTCTATACCTTCAGCGGCGAGGATTATCAGGACATGAAGGGCATCTGGGGCAATGGCGAAGTCGCGCTGCCCGACGATCCGCCGGGGGAACTGGAAGTGGTGGAAGGGATGCCCGATGGCGGCAAGATCCACGATCTGACCGGCGTGCCATCTGCCTTCACCCCCGATTACGCCCCCGAGGAGATGTTCGAGATCGCGGCCAAGCTGTATCAGAAATCGCGCTGATCAGAGCGTCAGCGTCATGAAAGTGCTGTTCGGATCGGGGCGGTAGCTTCCGAAAGGGCCGCATTCGAAAAAGCCGCGGCGGGTGTAAAGCGCGCGTGCCGCGGCGAAGCTTGCCTGCGATCCCGTCTCCAGACTCAGGCGGGTGACGCCTGCCTGCCGCGCTTCGGCAATCAGATGGTCCAGCAGCCGCGGGGCAAGCCCGAGCCCGCGACGTTCCGAAAGCACGTGCATCGACTTGATTTCGGCATGGTCGCCTTCGACCTTGATCGCACCCATCGCGACGGCCTCTGCCCCGTCGCGCATGACGAAGAACGAAATGCCAGGCGCGGCAAGCGCCCCGGCATCCATCATGTGGATCGATTCAGGTGGGGTATCGGCATGCATCGCCTCGGTATGGCGCTGCATCAGCAGCGCGAGATCGGGGGCGAGCGGGCTTTCACGCAGGATGGCAAAGGTTGTCATGGGCGGCACTCTTGCGTGAAGCGCCGCCCTTCGCAAGATCAGTAATTGCCGGGCGGATCGCTGGCGGGAAAGCTTTCGTCGCTTTCCTCGTCTGTCTTCGTCCACTCTTTCGGCGGGTTCTCCATCTCCTTCGGTCCGGCGGGACGGATGTCGCGCTCGGCTTCGGGTTTGGTCGTCTCGGGCTTGTCTGGTTTGGTCATGACAGGGTCCTCCATCCCCATTGAAACGATGCGGCGAAGGGCGCGGTTCCATCGCCGCCGCGCATCTGACATAGGAGATGCGGACAGCGGGCGAGGAGCGCGATGAGGAAGATTTCGATACCCGAGCGGGCAAATTGGCGCGACACCGCAGCCGAGGCGGGGTTCACCTTTGCCGACATGCATGGCGAGCCGTATTGGGACGAATCCAGCGTCTATGAATTCACGCTGGCCGAGGTGGAGGAGGGTATCGAAGCCCCCGCTGCCGAGCTTCACGCGATGTGCCGCGAGGCCGTCTCTCGCATCGTCACCTCCGAAGACCTGATGGGCCGCATGTCCATCCCGCGAGAGCATTGGGATCTGGTCGCGAACAGCTGGACCGCCGGCGAGCCGGAGCTTTACGGTCGCTTCGATCTGGTCTTCGACGGCAACGGTCCGGCCAAGATGCTGGAATACAATGCCGACACCCCGACCTCGCTTTACGAGGCGGCGTCGTTCCAATGGCAATGGCTGGAGGACCAGATCGCCGCCGGTGCGCTGCGGGAGGGGGACGATCAGTTCAACGGCATCCACGAGGCGCTGGTCGAACGCTTCGGCCAGATCTTCGCACCGAACACCGACGTCCATTTCGCCGCCGTCGAGGGCAACCCCGAGGATTACGCCACCGTCGAGGCGATGGCATGGGCCGCGCGCGAGGCGGGGCTGGGTGCGCATTACACCGACCTTGGCCAGATCGCGCTGTCCACCGACGGGCAGTTTCTGGACAATGAATCCCGCGTGATGGGCGCGCTGTTCAAGCTTTACCCGTGGGAAGACCTGCTGCGCGACGATTTCGCGGTGCATGTGGCGACGTCCGGCTGCCGTTTCATCGAACCGGCATGGAAGGCGCTTCTGTCGAACAAGGCGATCCTGCCGATGCTGTGGCAGATGTTCGAGGGTCACCCGAACCTGCTGCCAGCGTTCTTCGAGGCGGATGTCGCGGGCGCCCTGCGCGGCGACGGTGCATCCCCCGGCGATCTGTTCGACCGCAGCCGCGACGTGCTGGCGAAGGGGCATGTGTCCAAGCCCGTCTTCTCGCGCGAGGGGGCGTCGATCACGATCGTCGAGGCAGGGCAGAAGCCCGAAGCCTCGGGCGATCGCAGCTATGACGAACACGCCCGGATCGTGCAGGCCTATCACCCGCTGCCGGTCTTCGACGGATTCCGCCCGATCATCGGCGCGTGGATCGTCGGAGAGGCTTGCGTCGGCATGGGATTGCGCGAAGATCGGGCGCGGATCACGCAGGACCTTTCACGGTTCAAACCCCATTACATCCGCGACTGAGAGGGCCGAGATGCGCAAACGTTCCAGATCCGTGGCCCTTGCCCTTGTCGGCGCGGCGGCCTTCACCCTGTCCGCCTGCCGCGAGGAGGAATCGGACGTCACCTCCTTTCCCGACCTTGCCAGCTGCAAGGCGCAGGCCGATGCGGGCAGCCTTGCCTTCACCGCCGAAGATTGCGCCGAAGCCTTCGCACAGGCCGAGGCCGATCACCTTGCGACCGCCCCGCGCTATGACAGTCAGCAGGTGTGCGAGGAACAGCACGGTGTCGGCAACTGCGGCACCGATGCGGTGCAGCAGCCGGGCGGGGGCTTTTCCTTCCTGCCGCTGATCGCGGGTTACATGATCGGCTCGATGATGTCGGGCGGGCGCGGCTTCGCCAGCCAGCCGCTGGTCAACACCGCGAATGGCCGGTTCGCGACGCCGGGCGGTACTTCGATCACCACCAACAACGGCGCGGGGAAACTGAACGCAGCGGCGTTCAACAAGGCCGCGACGACCGTGGGCAAGCCGCCGATGTCGCGCGCCGATGTGTCCTCGCGCGGGGGCTTCGGGGCGACCAGCGCGGCGCGGACGGGAACCTCGGGCGGTTGAACGGAAACGGCCGACGCTTTCGCGCCGGCCGTCCCGTCTGCGGATGTGACAAGGTCGGCAGCCCGAGCCTTTCCGCACAAGAATCACGCTGCAAATATTGGGTGAGAAACCGTAGGCAACAGGACTTGGCCTTGAAAAGCCGCACGGTGAAAAACGCATGAGGTATGCCCAGACCATGCGCAGACCTGACGTGCCGGTTCAAGTGAAATTTGAGCGACAATCCGCCGATGGTGGCGCGCGGGCAACAAGCGCCCCGGATTTAAGCCGGGGCGCCCGAATATCAGAAGGTCAGTGCACGATCGCCAGCCGCATCCTTGATGCGCGACGGCAGACCCATGCCGTTCAACAGGCCAAGGAACGGGCGCGGGTCCAGCTCCTCGACGTTGACCATCTTGGCCACGTCCCAAGTGCCATCCGCGATCAGCATCGCCGCAGCCACCGGCGGAACCCCGGCGGTATAGCTGATGCCCTGCGACCCGGTCTCCTCGAACGCTTCCTTGTGATCGGCGACGTTATAGATGAACACCTCCGCCTCGGCCCCGTCCTTGGTGCCTTTGACGAAATCGCCGATGCAGGTCTTGCCGACATAGTCGGGCGCCAGCGAGGCAGGGTCGGGCAGCACCGCCTTCACCACCTTCAGCGGGATCACTTCCAGCCCCTCGGCGGTCACGACCGGTTTTTCCGACAGCAGGCCAAGGTTGTTCAGCACGGTGAACACGTTGATGTAGTGATCGCCGAAGCCCATCCAAAACCGCACATCGGCATCGGGGTAGTTGGCCGACAGCGAATGCACCTCGTCATGCCCGGTCAGATAGGCCTTCTGGGTGCCGACGACGGGCAGATCCCATTCCTGCCCGACCTCGAACATCTTGTTTTCCTGCCACGCGCCCTTCTGCCAGCTATAGACCGTGCCGGTGAACTCGCGGAAGTTGATCTCGGGGTCGAAGTTGGTCGAGAACCAGCGCCCGTGCGATCCTGCGTTGATGTCCACGATGTCGATCGACGAAACTGTGTCGAGGTATTCATCGGCAGCCAGTTTGGCATAGGCGTTCACCACGCCCGGATCGAAGCCGACGCCAAGGATCGCCGTCACGCCTGCGGCTGCACAACGCTCGCGCCGGCGCCATTCATAGTTGCCGTACCACGGCGGCGTTTCGCAGATCTTGCCCGGATCTTCATGGATCGCGGTGTCCAGATACGCTGCGCCCGTCTCGATGCATGCCTCAAGCACGGTCATGTTCACGAAGGCAGAACCCACGTTGATCACGATCTGTGCGCCGGTGTGCCGGATCAGGGTTGCGACCGCGCCGGGGTCCATCGCGTCCACGGCATGGGCAGTAAAGCTGCCCGGAACCTTCATGGCCGACTTTTCATGGACCGACGCGATGATGGCCTCGCATTTGCCGACCGTGCGCGAGGCGATATGCAGATCGCCCAGCAGATCGTTGTTTTGCGCGGCCTTGTGGGCCACGACTTGCGCGACTCCACCAGCACCGATGATCAACACGTTTCGTTTCACTTCGAACCGTCTCCTTTAAGGACAGAGGGAAGGGCCTTCAGCCGAGGCTGGAGGCATAGTCGGCATAGCCGAACTCGCGCGCCGTGCGCAGAGTGCCGTCGAGTTCGCGGACGACGATGCTGGGCATCTTGACGCCGTTGAACCAATTCTTCTTGACCATCGTATATCCCGCGGCATCCGCGATCGACAGCCGATCCCCGACCTTCAGCGGTTCGGGGAAACTGAAATCACCATAAATATCGCCTGCAAGGCAGGACTTTCCACAAATCTGGTATTCGTGCGGGCCGGTCGTGTTCATCTTGCCCGCGATGCGATAGATCAGCAGGTCCAGCATATGCGCCTCGACCGACGAATCCACGATGGCCAGCTTCTTGCCGTTGTCGAGGATGTCCAGAACCGTGACCTCAAGGCTGGCGGTGTTGGTGATCGACGCCTCGCCCGGCTCCAGATAGACCTGAACGCCGAACTTGTCGGCAAAGGCGCGCAGCCGTTCGGCCAGCTTCTCCAGCGGATAACCCTCGCCGGTGAAGTGGATGCCGCCGCCAAGCGAGACCCATTTCACGCCGCCCAGAAGGTTGCCGAAGCGGTTCTCGATATCCGAAAGCTGGCGGTCGAACAGGTCGAAATCGCCGTTCTCGCAGTTGTAATGGATCATGAAGCCCGAGATGCGGTCCAGCACCGCCGCGATCTTCTCGCTGTCCCATTCGCCCAAGCGGGAGAACTTGCGCGCGGGGTCGGCCAGATCGAAACCGCTGGTCGAAATGCCGGGGTTCAGGCGCAGCCCGCGCTCGATGCCCGCCGCGCGATCCTCGAACCGTTCAAGCTGGCCGATGGAGTTGAAGATGATCTTGTCGGCGTAGCCCACGGCCTCGTCGATCTCGTCCTCGCCCCATGCGACGGAATAGGCGTGGGTTTCCTTGCCGAACTTCTCGCGGCCCAGACGCAGTTCATACAGCGAAGACGAGGTCGTCCCCGCCATGTATTTCGACATCAGGCCAAAGACCGGCCAGGTCGCGAAGCATTTCAGTGCCAGCAGCGCCTTTGCGCCTGACAGCTCGCACAGCCGCTCGATCTTTTCCATGTTCGCCTGAAGCGCGCTTTCGTCGATCAGGTAATACGGCGTCTGGATCATCGCGAACCCCCGGCAGGAAAAAGGGAAAGATGGGCGCATATATGGCCCGAACCCCTGTCATGCAAGCAGATCGTGACAATCAGACGACGCGGATCACGTCCTTGGCGACGGCCAGCATGTATCCGCGTCTTGCCACGGTCTTGACCAGCAGTTCGCTCACCATCTGGTTGCCAAGCGCGTCGCGCAGCCGCTTGATGCGGACCGCGCCGGCGGCTTCCTCGGCATCGTCCTTGCCCGCGATCATCGATTCGATCTGCGCGCCGGTCAGCACCTCGTCATCCATCCGCGCCTCGGCCAGAACGCTCAACGTCTCGATGGCCGATTCCGTCAGAGTGAATTCCATATCGTTGATATAGACGGCCCGTGCCTCGCGGCTGATGCGCAGGGACGATACCTGTATCCCCGACCGCTGGATCGCGGCGATGCGTCGGTTCTGCGCGATGATCGTGACCAGAAACACCAGCGAGGCCAGCAGAAGCGCGCTGGAAAACACCAGCAGCACGAAGATCACCATGCGATACGACGCCAGAACCTCGGTGAAGGCCGTGCCGGACTGGGCCAATATCTCCAGCAGCCGAAGCTCGTTCGAAAGGCGAAGCTCCATGTTCTCGACGAACAGGCGCTCGACCTTGGAATTGAAGACGTTGGCGTCGGGCAGGCTGATGAACAGCAGAACCCCGGCGGCCAGCAGGATCGCGATCACGGCGACGATGCCCCAGGCGACGACGCGGCCGCCCCGGCTTTCAGAAGCGGAGGAAATAATCTCCTGCACTTGCTTTCCTTTCCTCCAGCCCTTCCGGGCCGAACACCGACAATATGTTCAGCAGCGTCCAACCCTCGCGGCCAAGACGCCCTTGCAATGCCTTACGCGCAATGTCCGGGTTACATTCCGGAACTTCGGCAACCCCATAATGCAAACGCAGGGGATTGTCCCGCTTTGCCTTGTAATCGGCATAGCAGGCGGCGTGCGCGGGCAAAGCGCAAAGGGTCAGAAGCAGGGCAAGACGGATCATCGGCGGCTCCTCGCTGATGGGCCGACCCTGCCCGGATGCGCGGGGTTATTCAATATCCAAAGGGGTTTGCCGGGGTTGTTATCCCATAACAGCGGCGCGTTTGGGCATGTCACGCGCGCGGAAATTGCCTGACCCGGCGGTCCGACCCAGTTTCGATCCCACAGCCGCAGCGATCCCCGCCGCGGCCATTCCACGAAGAAGGACATCGCATATGTTCGACGCATCGCTTCGCCGTCTGGCCTGCACCGTCACCGCTGCCGCCATCGCATTCGGCGCCATGACCGCCGCCGCCGTTCCGGCCCGCGCCGACGAGGACACGGTCCGCACCTTGGGCGGAATCGCCGCCATCGCGCTGGGCGCCAAGATCATCCACGACAACCGCGAAAAGGAAAAAGAGCGCGACCGCTGGGAGGATCGCCGCGACTGGAACAACGGGCGCCATCACGGGCACCGCCACCGTGATCGCGACCGTGATCGCCGCGAGGCGCGCCTGCCGGAACGCTGCATCAGCGATTACGACCGCCGCCGCGGCGAGGTGATCGCCGTCTATAACGAGCGTTGCCTGCGCGAACACGCGCGCCGCTGACCGCATCCGGACCTGCGCGCTGTCAACGTCCCCGGCGCAGGGTTCGGTTCGGGGGCGGGGTTCATGCCTCGCCTCCACCATCTTCCGGGCGGCATCCCTTGTGCCCCCATAGCCAGCCCGGAACACCGGAGGGCGGAGGGGTGAGCAGCCTCCGCCTTCCACTTTTCGTCCGATGCGATAGAACGGGGGCATGCCCGATCTGTCCTTTGAAACCACCGCCCGCCTTCAGGGCTTTCTTCGCATCGTCGGCGTGGACGAGGTGGGCCGCGGCCCGCTGGCCGGTCCCGTCACCGCCGCCGCCGTCTGGCTGAACGAGAATCGCATCCCCGAGGGGCTGAACGATTCCAAGAAGCTGACCGCCACCCGCCGGATGGACCTGTATCAGGAACTGCTGGAGGTGGCTGACGTCTCGGTCGCCCATGCCTCGGTCGAGGAGATCGACAGCATCAACATCCTGCGCGCCAGCCATCTTGCGATGGTGCGCGCGGTTCAGGGCCTTCGCGAATCGCCCGACCACGTGCTGATCGACGGGAACATGATCTGTGCAGGCCTTTCCTGCGAAGCGGTGGCGATCATCGGCGGAGATGCGCGATCGCTGTCGATTGCTGCCGCGTCGATCGTGGCGAAGGTGGTCCGCGATGCGCTGATGGTGGATCTGGCAGGGCAGCATCCCGGCTATGGCTGGGAGACGAATGCAGGCTATCCCACCCCTCGCCATCAAGCCGCGCTCCTAGATTTGGGGGTCACGCCGCACCATAGGCGTTCGTTCAAACCTGTCCACAACATCTTGTATCAAGGGGTTTTGGCAAGCTCTTGATTCAATAAAGGATTTGACGTCATCCCCAGAAATGCCCCATGAGTTATCCACAATACCACGGCGAAAAGCCGGGATTCATGAGGCAGACGATGGCGAAGACAACAGCAAAGGTGGCAACGCTGCCTTTGGACGAAATACTTGCGGGCGACTGCATCGAACGGATGAATGCGCTGCCCGAGGCAAGCGTCGATCTGATCTTTGCCGACCCGCCTTACAACCTTCAGCTGAAGGGCGAGCTTCATCGCCCCGACAACAGCCGCGTCGATGCGGTGGACGATCATTGGGACCAGTTCGCGTCGTTCCAGGTCTATGACCGCTTCACCCATGCCTGGCTGGCTGCCGCCCGCCGTATCCTGAAGCCGCACGGCGCGATCTGGGTCATCGGCAGCTATCACAACATCTTCCGCCTTGGCACCGCGCTTCAGGACCAAGGGTTCTGGATGCTGAACGATGTCGTCTGGCGCAAGACGAACCCGATGCCGAACTTCCGCGGCAAACGCCTGACCAATGCGCATGAGACGCTGATCTGGGCGTCGAAGTCGGAAAACAGCAAATACACCTTCAACTACGAAGCGATGAAGGCGCTGAACGAGGGCACGCAGATGCGTTCGGACTGGACGCTGCCGATCTGCACCGGGCATGAACGCCTGAAAGACGCGAACGGCGACAAGGCGCATCCGACGCAGAAGCCCGAATCGCTGTTGCATCGCGTGCTCCTGGCCACGACCAATCCGGGCGACGTGGTGCTTGACCCGTTCTTCGGCACCGGCACGACCGGCGCGGTCGCCAAGATGCTGGGCCGTCACTTCATCGGGATCGAGCGGGAGGAGGAGTATCGCGAGATCGCCGCCCAACGCATCGCTCGCGTCCGCCGGATCGAGGCATCCGCGCTGGAGGTCACCGGGTCGAAACGTGCCGAACCCCGCGTGCCGTTCGGGACGCTGGTCGAACGTGGAATGCTGCGGCCGGGCGAAAATCTCTATTCCACCGGCAG
The DNA here is from genome assembly GCF_004959935.1 of Falsirhodobacter xinxiangensis. Taxonomy (GTDB): domain Bacteria; phylum Pseudomonadota; class Alphaproteobacteria; order Rhodobacterales; family Rhodobacteraceae; genus Falsirhodobacter; species Falsirhodobacter xinxiangensis. The sequence continues at coordinate 12,414 of NZ_SMYN01000004.1, forward strand.
CCGCCACACCGCCAAGATCCGTGCCGACGGCACGCTGGTCGATGCGCAGGACGCGGTGAAGGGTTCGATCCATCAGGTCGGGGCCAAGCTGGAGGGTGCGCCGTCCTGTAACGGCTGGACCTATTGGCATTTCCAGCGCGAGGGGAAGCTGATCCCCATCGACATGCTGCGCCAGCAGATACGCGACGAGATGAACTGACAGGTTTGCCCGCATCGCGGGAAGCTGCCTGTCCGCGATGCCACCTAGCCCTGCCATGCGCTGCGCATGGCAGGGTCTTTAGTTTGTCGGACCATACGCTGCGCATGGCAAGGTCTTTGGTTTGTCACGCTATACTGCGCCGTTCGCCACCTCGAACAGTCCCCAGAATGTCGCCGATGACAGCACGGCGGCCACCAGCATCGCCAGCCCATCCCGCGCCATAAGCCCAAGGCCGATCAGCGCCACTGCCCCCATCGGGATGCTTGACGCGAAGGGGATCAGCTCCAGCGGCGGCACGGTGCAGCAGAGCAGAATCACCAGCGCCGCAAGCACGCGCAAAGTGGGGTCCTTCGTCACCCAACGCATCCGAGGCTCCAGCAGCGCGTCGATCCAGTTCGCAGGCTTGCGAAGTGCGCGCATCCCCTTGGCCAGCCGCGCGCCCTTCACCCGGCGGTTTTCCAGAAACCCCGGCAGCCACAGGTGATCCCGGTCGAACAGGATCTGCGCCGCGACGATCGCAACCAGCAGCGCGATCAGCGTCGGCAGCCCCGGTATCCCCCCGATGGGAGAGATTTCGACGATGGCCGGAATGGCGAGGGCGGGGCCGAAGCTCCGTTCGCCGATGACCGATTTCAGATCGGCGATCGACACGTCCTCGGCGCCGTCACCCAGTTCCGCGATCCGTTCCATCAGGTCGGCAAGATCGCCGTTTTCCGCAACTGCATCCATGGCGAGGCAACACCGATCCGTTCATCCGGTTCCCCGCGGAAGCGGGTTCTGCCCGCGGTTGTAAGGCTTCCAATCGGCAATGTCAGGATAGTGTTTTCTCCGCCATTCCCGCACCTTGGGGTTCATCACGCGCCGCCAGACGGGCGGGATCATCGCAACCGCCGCCATCAGGGGATAACCGAAGGGAAGCTGCGGTGCGGCATCTTCGGCATGGGTCTGAAGCAGCGGGAAGCGGCGGTCGGGTTTGTAGTGATGGTCCGAATGGCGCTGAAGGTTGATCAGCAGCCAGTTCGACGCCTTGTGCGCTGCGTTCCAACTGTGGCGCGGGCCGACGGGTTCATATCGCCCTTCGCCCAGGTGACGGCGGGTCAGGCCGTAATGTTCGATGTAATTGGTCAACTCCAACTGCCAGATGGCGACGAAGGCCTGCCAGAGAAACAGCAGCAGCCCTTGCCATCCGCCAAGCGCCAACGCCAACGCCAGCATCGCCATCTGCAGCGCGGCATATCGCCAGAACGGGTTGCGACGGCTGAGGGCCCCATGCCCGCCACGGGCCAGAAACGCGACCTCCGCCTGCCAGGCCGAACGCGGGCAATCGCGCAGCACGCGCCAGAAATAGCGGTGGAACCCCTCGTTGTACCGCGCCGAGACGGGGTCGCGCGGCGTGCCGACCCACAGGTGATGAACGCGCAGGTGTTCGGACCGGAAATGGCTGTAAAGCACAGTCGCCAGCAGCAGATCGCCCAACCACCGCTCGGCCCGGTTCTTCTGGTGCAGCAACTCATGCGCATAGACGATGCCGATCGCACCCGAGATGATGCCCATGCCGAAGAACAGCGTCATCCGCTCCGCCGTTCCAAGGTCCGATCGCGTCACATACCAGATCAGCCCGAAGGTCAGCGCGAACTGGATCGGGAACCAGACCAGCGTCACAAGCCGATACCAGAACAGATGCTCGTCCCCCGTCTGGGGATCGGCATTTTCGGTGTTCAGCCCCAACAGCAGGTCCAGCACGTCGAACAGCGCCCATGCGAAGATAGGCAGCGCAAGCGTCCACAGCCCGCCCCATGCCGCCCCGGCAATCGCCAGCGGCACGGTCAGGATCGAAAGCCAGAAGGGAAGCGCGTGGCGAAGGCGGGCGACTTCAGAGGCTGGTTTCATCGTCACCCCCAAGTTTCGCCTATCTTGGCACAACCTTGGCGAGATCGAAAGCCTTGCGCATGACCGTGGGAAGCTCGGCCCCCGTCACGGCGCGGAAATCGCCCCGGCGCGGGTTGCCGCTGGTGTCGGCGAACATGACGGTCAGGATCAGGTGGAAATGGGTGAAGGTGTGGCGCACCTCGCCGATCGCCTTCCAATCGGCGTCCAGAGGAGCCTCGCCCCCCGATCCATCCCACGCATCGCCGGGCCAGCCGGGCATCCCGCCCAGAAGCCCGCGTTCGGGCCGCGTCTCCAGCAGCCATTGCCCGCCACGCCGGGCCAGCCAGACCACCCCCTCGCGCACCGGCTTTGCGGTCTTGGGCGCCTTGCGGGGCAGGGTGGCCTGCACTCCTGTCGCCCGCGCCTCGCACGGGTCCATCCACGGGCAGATGCCGCAGGCGGGCGATCGCGGGGTGCAGATGGTGGCCCCAAGGTCCATCACCGCCTGCGCATAGTCGCCGGGCCGCAGCGCGGGGGTCAGGTCAGCCGCCAGCCGCGTGATCTCGGGCTTTGCCACCGGCAGCGGGGTTTCCACCAGCCGCAGGCGAGAGATCACACGCTCTACATTCCCGTCCACCACCGTGGCCGGCTCGTCGAACGCGATGGAGGCGATGGCGGCAGCGGTATAGGGACCGATCCCCGGCAGCGTCAGCAGCCCGTCGCGCGTATCGGGAAACACTCCGCCATGATCCGACACCACCGCCCGCGCGCATTTCAGAAGGTTTCGGGCACGAGCGTAATAGCCAAGTCCCGCCCATTCGGCCATGACATCGGCATCCGCCGCCGCCGCCAGATCCCGCACCGTCGGCCAGCGGGCCGTGAACCGCGCGAAATAGTCGCGCACGGCGGCCACGGTGGTCTGTTGCAGCATCACCTCGGACAGCCAGACGCGATAGGGATCGGGCCGCGCAGTATCCCCCGGCGGCACGCGCCAAGGCAGGGCGCGGGCATGGCGGTCATACCAATGCAGCAAGGTTTCGCTTAAGTCCGTGTCACGCAATGTTTATGCTTTCTGTCGCTGCATTGCGCTGGCAAGGGGCGCGGCTGCGCGGATAAGATAGGCGCGATCACCGGAAGGAACCAGATGGCCCTGCAGCCTCCCAGCCCCCAACGCCGCTTTCGCGGGTTCGAGCCTGCCTCGGGCCTTTTGCGCGAACGCATCCGTGCGGCGGGGGAAAAACGGGGCTTCGCGGTCACGCGGCTTCTGACCGGCTGGGCCGAGATCGTGGGCGAGGATCTGGCCCGCATGACCCGCCCCGTCAAGGTCGGCTATGCCAAGGAAGGCTTCGGCGCGACGCTGACGCTTCTGGTGATGCCCGCCCATGCGCCCATGATCCAGATGCAGCTTCCGCGCATCGTGGAACGGGTCAATGCCTGCTACGGCTATTCCGCCATCTCGCGTATTTCGCTGACCCAGACGGCAGCCAGCGGGTTCGCGGATGGGCAGGCGCAGTTCGAACAGACACCCAAACCGGCCCCCGCGCCCGACCCGCAGATTCGCGCCGACGCCGAACGGGTCGCGTCGGGCGTTCAGGATGACGGGCTGAAGGCGGCACTCGAAAATCTTGCGCAGAACTTCATGCTGCGCGCCAAATCCAAAGAAGGCAAACGCAGATGAAAAACATTGCAATGCTGGCGCTGGTCGCCACGCTCGGCTCGTTCGGTGTGGCCCATGCGCAGGACGCTGCCGCCCCGGCCGCAACGGCGACCGAGGCGCCGCAGGTGCGCGACATGACGATGGGCAGCGCCGACGCCCCGATCGAGCTGGTCGAATACGCCTCCTACACCTGCCCGCATTGCGCGGATTTCCACACCAATGTCTTCGACAAGCTGAAGGCCGAATATATCGACACCGGCAAGGTCCGCTTCGTCATGCGCGAGGTGTATTTCGACCGTTACGGCCTTTGGGCCGCGATGATGGCCCGCTGCGGCGGCGACATGCGGTATTTCGGGATTTCCGACATCCTGTTCGACACGCAGCGCGAATGGGCCGGATCGCAGGACCCGTCGGTCGTGGTGGAGAACCTGAAGCGCATCGGCCGTCAGGCCGGGATGGACAACGCGACCATCGACGCCTGCATGGGTGATGCGGCGATGGCGCAGGCGCTGGTCGACAGCTATCAGAAGAATGCCGAGGCCGATGCCATCACCGGCACGCCCACGATCATCATCAACGGCGAAAAGCACAGCAACATGAGCTATGAGGACCTGAAAGAGATCCTCGACGCCGAGCTATAAGCCGATCCGCGACAGGGCCGCATCCAGCGGCCCCCAGTCGTCGATCTCCAGCCGGACGGGCAGGGTCAGCACCTTGGCCCGGAAGGCGGGGGGCAAACGCACCGCGTCCTTTTCGGTGGTGACAAGCTGCGCGCCCAGGGCAGCCGCCTCCGCCTCCAGCCGCCGCATCAGCGCGTCGGTCAGGGGTTGGTGATCGTCCAGCGGCTCTGCCCGGACGATCTGGGCGCCTTCGGCTCGCAAGGTGGCGAAGAACTTCTCGGGGTGGCCGATCCCGGCGAAGGCCAGCACACGCTCTCCCTCCCACCCCATTCCCATCTGCAGGGGGCGCAGATGCCCGGTCAGATGGGTGATGCCCTGCGGCGCATCGAACCCGCCCCCGATGGACAGCAGCATATCGGCCCGCGCCAGCCCGACAGCGACCGGCTCGCGCAGCGGGCCTGCGGGAATGCAGCGACCGTTGCCGAAACCCTTGGCGGCATCCACCACCACGATCGACAAGTCCTTGACCACGGATGGGTTCTGGAACCCGTCATCCAGCAGGACCGCCTGCGCACCTGCGGCTTCTGCCGCCTGCACGCCCGCCGCGCGGTCGCGGGCGATCCATGCCGGCGCGAAGGCCGACAGCAGCAGCGGCTCGTCCCCTACCTGATCGGCGGTCTGGCCCGCGACTCGCACCGGCCCTTCCAGCGACCCGCCATGCCCGCGCGAGACGACATGCGCCGCCACGCCCCGCGCCGCCAGCCGTTGCAAAAGCGCGATGGCGGTCGGGGTCTTGCCGGTGCCGCCCGCGTTGATGTTGCCGATGCAGATGACCGGAACCCCGGCGCGGTATCCCGCCTTGCGCAGACGCCGCGCCGTTCCCGCCGCGTAAAGCGCACCCAGCGGCGACAGGAGCCGACTTTGCCAGCCATCGGTGAACCAGAAACCCGGCGTTCTCATTCGTCCATCATCCGTTCCACCAGCGCCAGAACCCTGTCCGTCACCTCGGTCCCGTCGGACGCGACGCCCCAGGCCGCCTGCGCCAGCCATGCCACGCGGTCGGGCGACATCAGATCGCCCAGCGCATCGCCCAGAACGCGGGCCTGCGCGACCGGCAGCGTCGCCTTGGCGGCCGCCAGTCGCGAGATCGCACCGCCATAGGGACCGGGCTTCGGCCCATGCAGGATGGCCGACCCCAGCGAGGCCGCCTCCATCGGGTCGCGCACCGCCCCGCCCGAGAAGGTTCCGCCCAGAAAGCAGATCGGAGCCAGCCGATACCATAGCCCGTATTCGGCAGGGTTGTCGGCGACATAGACTTCGGCCTCGGCGTCCGGTTCCTCGTCGAAGGCGCGGCGGGCGACGGTGAAACCCTCCGCCTCCAGATGTTCGGCAAGACCGGTGGCGCGTTCGGGGTCCTCGGGCACCACGATCAGCAGCAGTCGGTGCGACAGGCGCAGCGCGGAACGGTGCGCGGCGATCACGATTTCTTCTTCGGCGGCGGTCAGCCCCGCTGCCAGCCAGACGGGGCGCGTGGCGATCAGGCGGGCAAGCTCGGCCCGCTCGGCCTCGGTGCAGGGCAGGGGGCGGGTGCCTTCCTCCATCCGCCCGGCGATCTTGACGACATCCGCAGGCGCACCCCACCGACGAAACGCGCGGGCTGAAGCTTCGTCCAGCGTCAGGATATGGGCGAAGCGCGACAGAAGCGCGCGGGTCAGGCCGGGCCACCACGCATCGCGGCTGTGCGGCAGGACTGGCGCACGGGCATCGACCAGCATCATCGGCACGCCCCGCGACGATGCCTCGCCCAGCAGCGCGGGGCGAAGCTCGCCATCCGAAAATACGGCCAGATCGGGCTTCCAATGATCGAGGAATGGCTTCACCGCGCCCTCCGCCGGCGGCGGGACGAGGACCGCGCCATCCGGCAGCGCGGTTCCCGAAGGGCCGGTGATCATCACGGCATAGCCCGGCTCGTCCATGATGCGGCGGGCAAGCTCGGCCAGCGGGCGGGCGGCATCCGCATCGGGCGCGTGCAGCCAGACCAGACGCCCCTCGGGCCGGGGCGGCGGCGCGTCAGGCGCAGCGTCGCCCCGATGGGCAAGCAGATAAAGCTTTAGGCCAAGCGGATACGCCATTCACTTCCGACGGGTCAGGCCCCCAGTTCCTCGGTGGGCGAAGCCGGCTGCGCCTCATCGCGCAGGCGGTGGATGTGGGCGATATAATAGCGCATGTGGGCATCGTCCACCGTGCGTTGCGCCGCACCCTTCCACGCTTTGAAGGCCGAATCGTAATCGGGAAACATGCCGATGATGTCGATTTCGGCCACGTCCTTGAAGACGTTCTTGGACGGGCTGACCAGTTCGCCGCCGAAGACGAGGTGCAGTCGCTGGGCCATTGGGGAACTCCTTGGCTCTGGATTCGCGCGAAAGCTACTCGATTGGGGCGGGTGGTCAAGCGGGGCTATACATCGTTGCCACTTGCGTGTAGAAGCCCCCCTTCGGCTTCGGCGGTGTCCGGAAAGGTGGGGCGAGGAGGCCCGACCGCAAAGGGGGACAGGCGGTGCCGTTCATCGGGTGGCAATGTGCACACCCCCTTTGGGAAAAGAAAATGACTGAAATGACGCAGATCGCCGCGCCGCTGGCCGCGGCGCTGGCAGCCAAGGGCTATGAATCGCTCACGCAAGTGCAAGAGGCCGTTCTGGCCGAAGAAGCACAGGGGCGCGACGTGCTGGTGTCCGCCCAGACGGGATCGGGCAAGACGGTCGCATTCGGCATCGCCATGGCGCCGGAACTGCTGAACGGGGCCGACCGGCTCCTGTTCGCGGACGTGCCTCTGGCGCTGGCCATCGCGCCGACGCGCGAGCTGGCGCTGCAGGTCGCGCGCGAGCTTGAGTGGCTTTATGGCGAGGCGGGTGCGATCATCGCCACCTGCGTCGGCGGCATGGATTACCGCACGGAAAAACGCGCGCTGGACCGCGGCGCGCATATCGTCGTCGGCACCCCCGGCCGTCTGCGCGACCATATCGAGCGCGGTTCGCTGGACCTGTCCGGCCTGCGCGTCGCCGTTCTGGACGAAGCGGACGAGATGCTGGATCTGGGCTTCCGCGACGATCTGGAATTCATCCTCGAAGCCGCGCCGGAAGACCGCCGCACGCTGATGTTCTCGGCCACCGTGCCGAAGGAAATCGCGGCGCTGGCCAAGGATTTCCAGAACGACGCGCTGCGCATCCAGACGCAGGGCGAGAAGAAGCAGCATTCCGACATCGAATACCGCGCGCTGAACGTCACCTCGCGCGACAAGGAAAACGCGATCTTCAACCTTCTGCGCTTCTACGAGGCGAAGACGGCGATCGTGTTCTGCAAGACGCGCGCGAACGTGAACAACCTGCTGGCCCGCATGGGCAATCGCGGGTTTCAGGTCGTGGCGCTGTCGGGCGAGCTGAGCCAGCAGGAACGCACCCACGCGCTGCAAGCACTGCGCGACGGGCGCGCCCGCGTCTGTATCGCAACGGACGTGGCCGCACGCGGCATCGACCTTCCGGGGCTGGAGCTTGTGATTCACGCCGACCTGCCGTCGAACAGCGAAACGCTGCTGCACCGTTCGGGCCGCACGGGCCGCGCGGGTGCCAAGGGCGTGTCGGCGCTGATCGTGCCGCAGGCCGAATTCCGCAAGGCCCAGCGTCTGCTGCAAGGCGCGAAGCTGGTCGCCGAATGGGGCAAGGCTCCGTCAGCCGATGAAGTGCAGGAGCGTGACGACGTCCGCATCCTTGAACATTCCGCGCTGCAATCCGCACCGGGTGACGAAGGCGCGATGGCCGAAACCCTGCTGGAGAAGTTCGGCGCCGAAACCGTCGCCGCCGCCTTTGTCCGCCTGTGGCGCGAAGGCCGCTCGGCCCCCGAAGTGCTGTCGGATGCGATCCAGCCCTCGGCCCCGCGCGAGCGTGGCGAGTTCGGCGAATCGGTCTGGTTCACGCTGTCGGTCGGCCATACCGGCCGCGCCGAAGCCCGCTGGCTGCTGCCCAAGATCTGCGATGCGGGCGGGATCACCAAGAACGACATCGGCGCGATCCGCGTGCAGCAGGACCGCACCTTCGTGCAGATCGCGAAATCGGTTGCGGGCAAGTTCGGCGCGCATCAGCAGATCGAAGCCGATCTGGAAATGACCCGCATGGACGGCGAGCCCACGCTGGACCGCCCCGAGCGTGCCCCGCGCAAGCCGTATGAAAAGCGTGACAAGCCGGCCTATACGCCGAAGCCGTCGCGCTTCGTCGAGGATGAGGATGCGCCCCGCGCCCCCCGTCCCCCGCGCGCCGAGGAGCGCAAGCCCTATGAGAAGCGGGACGACAAGCCCCGCGCGCCGCGCAGCGACAAGCCCTATGCCCCGCGCGAGGATCGCAAACCCTACGCCCCCCGCGAAGGTGCTGAGCGCAAGTGGAGCCCCGAGGACCGCAAGCCCTACGCCCCGCGTGGCGAGGATGCGCGCCCCTATGCCCGCAAGGAAGAAGGCGACGACCGCAAGCCGCGCTGGAAGGCGGGCGACAAGCCCGAGGGCAAGTTCAAGCCGAAATCGGCGGGCTTCAAATCCCACGGCGGCAGTTCGGACAAGCCCGCACGGGCGGCAGGGTTCAAATCCCACGGCGACAATCCGAAAGCTGCGCCGCGCGACGCGCGTGACACATCCAAGCGGTTCGTTCCGCCGAAGAAGAAATGAGATCAGGGGCCTTCGGGCCCCTTTTTCATAGCCCGATCCGGGCGCGAATGTCCGCGTCGCGCAGCGAAATCTCGGTTCCGTTCAGATCCGCCGCCGCATCGCCGCACATCCAGACCAGCGCGCGGGCAGGCCATTCGGGCGGGATGTGGTCGGAGAACTCCAACCGGCTGACGCGGTTGTCGATGCCGCCCGCCTTGATCGCCCGCTGCATGTCGGTGGCGACGGTGCCGGGCGACAGGCCCATGATCCGCAGGTCCGGGTTTTCCAGATGCGCGGCGCGGGTCAGCATCGCCGCTCCGGCCTTTCCGGCGCAGTAGGCACTCCACCCCTCCAACGGGGTATGCGCCGCGCCGGAGCTGACTGTCAGAATCGTGCCTGCCCCCTGCGTCCGCATTACCGGGATCGCGGCGCGCATACCGTGGAACACGCCTGTCAGGTTCACGTCGATGGCCCGCCTCCACGCGGCGGGGTCGGCATCCTCCAGACGCGCCATCGGATCGATCACACTCGCATTGTTCACCCAGACATCCAGCCGCCCGTGATCGCGCTGGATACGTTCCACCGCCGCGCGCACCGAATCCCAGTCCGCCACGTCGCAATCCGCGCGCGTCAGCGCCATCACCGTCGCGCCGGCCGCGCGGAACGCCTCTGCCGCCGCTTGCCCGATGCCCCTTGCCGCGCCGGTGACGGCGACGATCCTGCCTTGCATGGAAACCTCCTTGACCCTTGTCTGGGGTCAGGGGATGCTATCGCCAAGCATTTCAATCGGAAAGACCAGTGCATGAAGTTTAGGCAACTTGCAGGCGGAACCGCCTTTATCACGATCGCATTTTCCGGTGCCGCGATGGCCGACCTGACGCCCGAACAGGTCTGGTCCGATTGGCAGGCGATGAGCGAAAGCTGGGGGCAGGAGCTGACCGCGGAAAGCACGACGCGCGAAGGCGATGCGCTGGTGGTCAGCGGGGTCAAGCTGGTCAGCGATCAGCCCGGCACCCGCGTCGAAGGCAGCATCGAACGCTTTACCTTCACGGGCAAAGGCGACGGCACGGTCGAGATCACGTCGTCGGAATCCTACCCCATGACCATCGTGACCGACACCCCGGCGGTCGAGGGCGAGGAGCCGACCGGCCCGGTCACGGTAAAGCTGAACCTTGTGCAAAGCGGCATGGTGATGACCGCCTCGGGCGAGCCGGGCAATACGCGCTACGATTACACGATCCCGATGCTGGGACTGACGCTGGACGATATCGAAACCGACCAGGGCGGGGACGAGACGGTGGACCTGCGCGTGACCGCGAACAACGTGACGGGCCACTATGACCTGACCGGCGAGGCGCGCGACATGGCCTCGACCCTCGCGGCGGACAACCTCGTGATGCTGCTGAACGCGTCGAACCCGACCACGGGCGGCAGCTTTGCGATGAATGCGGAACTGGCCAAGATCACCTCCAGTTCCACCGCCACCGCGATGGGCACGATGACCTCGGGCAACATGGCGCAGGCGCTCCGCGACGGCTTCGCCTCGCTGGCGGAGCTGCACTACGAAAGCTCGACGCTGGGCTTCGATCTGGCCGAAAGCGGCAACACGACCAAGGGCAGCGGCACAGGCGGCGCGGGCACGCTGAACGTCGCGATGGGCGAGGCTGGCCTCAGCTATGGCGGCAGCGCGAACGATGTGCAGATGGAGGTGGAATCCTCGCAGCTGCCCTTCCCGCTGGCGCTGGCCTATGACGCATCCAGCTTCGACATGCTGATGCCGATCGTGGCGGGGCCGGACGAGCAGGACTGGCGTCTGGCCAGCCGTCTGGAAGGCTTCACCCTGTCCGACAATGTCTGGAGCCTGTTCGATCCGGGCGCGGTCCTGCCGCGCGATCCGGCAACGCTGGTGCTTGACCTGTCGGGCAAGGCGATGGTCGATACCGACTTCATGGACCCGGCGCAGACCGAAGCCATGACCGAGGCACCGGGCGAGTTCAACTCGGTCGATGTCAACGAATTGCACCTGAACATCGCCGGGGCGGACCTGACGGGGCAGGGCGGCGTCACGCTGGACAACACCGATCTGGAAACCTTCCCCGGCTTCCCTGCACCGACGGGCAAGTTCGATCTGCGGCTGGTCGGCGGCAACGGTCTGATCGACAAGGCGGTGGAAATGGGCTTCGTGCCGCAGGATCAGGCGCTGGGGGCGCGGATGATGCTGGGCATGTTCGCCCGCATGGTCGAGGGCGAGACCGACACCATGACCTCCACCGTGGAGTTCAAGGACAAGCAGCTGATCGTCAACGGCCAGCGGCTGCAGTAACCTTGCCGCGCGCCTCGCGGCGTATTACGTCGCGGGGCAAAGATAGGGGGCGGTATGACGCTTGAAGATCTGGGCCAGCGGCTGCTGGATGCGGCGAAACGTGCCGGGGCCGAATCCGCCGATGCCATCGCGATCAGGGGGGCGGCCGTTTCGCTGGACCTGCGCGCCGGCGCTTTGGAGCAGGCAGAGCGGTCCGAGGGGACCGAGCTTGGCCTGCGTGTGCTGATCGGCGGGCGTCAGGCCTGCGTTTCGGTGTCCGACATTTCAGACCGCAGTCTGGAGGCTGTGGCCGAACGCGCCGTCGCCATGGCGCGCGAGGCCCCTGCCGACCCCCATGCCGGGCTGGCCGATCCGTCGCAGCTTGCCACTGTCTGGGATGTCGCCGCGCTGCAGATCGCGGATGATACGGCCGAGCCGTCGCCCGCCGCGCTGGAACAGGATGCGCGGCTGGCCGAATCCGGGGCGATGGCCCTGCGCGGCATCACGCAGGTCGAGGCCAGCGCCAGCTATTCCCGCCGTTCGGTGCATCTGGTGGCAAGCAACGGCTTCTCCGGCGGCTATGCCCGCACCTCGCGATCCGTTTCCGCCGTCGCCTTCACCGGCACGGGAACGGGGATGGAGCGGGACTGGGCCGCCGAATCCCGTATCTTCCAATCCGATCTGCCCGAGGCGGTGGGTGTGGGCGGTCTGGCCGCCGAACGGGCGCTGGCACGGGTTGACGCGCGCAAGCCCAAGACGGGCAGCTTTCCGGTGTTGTTCGACGAACGCATCGCGTCGACCCTGATCGGGCATCTGCTGTCGGCGGTGAACGGCAGCAGCGTCGCGCGCGGGTCAAGCTGGCTGCGCGATGCGCTGGGCCAGCCGGTGCTGCCTGCGGGCCTGTCGCTGGCCGAGGACCCGCTGCGGGTGCGTGCGGGGTCGAGCCGCCCCTTCGATGCCGAAGGGCTGGCCGCGCGTCCTCGCACCATCGTGGACGGCGGCGTGCTGATCGGCTGGACGCTGGACCTTGCCACGGCGCGCAAGCTGGGGATGGAAAGCACCGCCTCTGCCTCGCGCGGGACGATGGGGCCGCCTTCGCCGGGGGTGTCGAACATCGACCTGATCGGCGGGACGGCGACCAAGGCGGACCTGATCGCGCAGATGGGGACGGGGCTGGTCGTCACCTCGCTGATCGGATCGACGATCAACCCGACCACGGGCGATTATTCGCGCGGGGCCTCTGGCTACTGGGTCGAAAACGGCGAGGTTCAGTTCGCCGTGAACGAATGCACCATCGCGGGCAACCTGCGTGACATGCTGGCCCGGATAACCGCCGCGAACGATGCGCGAGCGCATCTGTCCACCCGCATCCCCAGCCTTCTGGTCGAGGGTATGACCCTTGCAGGGGAGTGACCTCGCCCTTCTGATCGAGGCCGCGCAGGTCGCGGGCGAGATCGCCATGCGCTTCTGGCGGCGCGAGGCGAAGGCGTGGGAAAAGCCGGGCCTTGGCCCGGTGACCGAGGCGGACATCGCGGTGAACGAGGCGCTGGAGGCGATGCTGCGCACCGCCCGCCCGGGTTATGGCTGGCTGTCCGAGGAAAGCGCCGACGATGCGGACCGGCTTGGCTGCGAGCATGTCTTCGTGCTGGACCCGATCGACGGCACCCGCGCCTTCATGGCGGGCGAGGATACGTTCTCGCATTCGCTGGCGGTGGTGCGGGGCGGGGTTCCGGTCGCGGCGGTGGTCTATCTGCCCGCGCTGGACCGGCTCTATACCGCCGAGGAGGGCGGCACGCCCCTGCGCAACGGTCTGCCGATCCTTGCCTCGCAGCGCGCGGGGATCGAAGGGGCGACGCTTCTGACCACGCGCCCCAACCTTTTGCCCGAACATTGGCCGGGAGGCGTGCCGGAGTTGCAGCGCAGCTTCCGCTCCTCCATCGCGTATCGGCTGTGCCTCGTGGCAGAGGGGCGGCATGACGGGATGCTTGCCCTGCGCGACAGTTGGGAATGGGACATCGCGGCGGGCGATCTGATCGCGCGGGCCGCGGGGGCGGTGGTGACCGACCGGCATGGCGGGCGCATCGCCTATAACCTGCCGCGACCGCAGGCGGCGGGGGTTCTGGCGGCGGCGCCGGGGCTGCACGAGGCGCTGCTGGCCCGGTTGCGCGCATGATCGGGCTGGTGATCGGCGCGGGACCGGCGGGCCTGATGGCCGCCGAGGAGATGGCGCGCGGCGGGATGCGGGTGATCGTCTGCGAACAGAAACCCTCGGTCGCGCGGAAGTTCCTGATGGCGGGGAAATCGGGTCTGAACCTGACCAAGGACGATCCCGCCCTGATGGCTCAGTTCCCCGAATGGATGCACCCGATGCTGCGCGAATTCGGTAGCGCCGAGGTGCAGGATTGGGCGCGCGGGCTGGGGCAAAAGGTGTTCACCGGATCGTCCGGGCGGGTGTTTCCAGTCGCGATGAAAGGCTCGCCCTTGCTTCGGGCATGGCTGGCGCGGCTGGCGGCGATGGGGGTGGAGATCCGAACCCGCTGGCGCTGGACCGGGGATGGGTTCGACACGCCGCACGGGCCGATGCAAGTGGCCGCGGACCGGACGGTGCTGGCGCTGGGCGGGGCAAGCTGGCCGCGTCTGGGATCGGACGGGGCATGGGCCGAATGGCTGCCCGCCGCGCCGTTCCTCCCCGCGAATATGGGTTTCTTCGTCGACTGGTCGGCGCATATGGCCAAGCACTTCGGCCAGCCGATCAAAGGCGCCCTGCTGACGGCGGGCGATCACCGCGAACGGGGGGAGTTCGTGATTTCCGCGCGCGGGGTCGAGGGGGGCGGCATCTATGCTATTTCGCGCAATTTGCGGGATGGGGCGCGGCTGGTGCTGGACCTGCTGCCCGACATGGAAGAAGCGGTGGTGGAAAAGCGGCTGGCGGGCAAGGACAGCATCGGCAGCCGTCTGCGGAAGCTGGGGCTTTCGCCAGCGGCGGCGGCTTTGGTGCAGGAGTTCGGGCGGCCTGTGACGGCGGCCAGCATCAAGCGCCTGCATGTCCCGCTGCAGGGGCCAAGGCCGCTGGAGGAGGCGATCTCCTCGGCGGGGGGGATCCGCGCCGAGGATCTGACCCCGGCGCTGGAGCTTCGCGCCCGGCCCGGCACCTTCGCCTGCGGCGAGATGCTGGACTGGGAGGCCCCGACGGGCGGCTACCTTCTGACGGGTTGCCTTGCGACGGGGCGCTGGGCCGGGATCAAAGCCCGGGGATGACGTTCAGGATGCCGCGACGGCCAAAGGTCGCGCCGTCCTGCGGGCCGAAGGTCTTGGTGGCGGACAGGCCGATATAGGTCTCGCGCCCGTTGACGTTGTCCAGATCGGCGCGGAACGATCCGATTTCGGCACCGACGGTGAAGGTCGGCGCGACTTCGTAATCCGCGCGGATCGCGGTGGTCGAGATGTCCAGCCCGTCGATATTCGCGCGCTGATAGCTGGCGCCGAGGCCGAACACCGGGGTCACGTTGTATTTGCCCGACAGACCGCCGACCATGCCGTCCAGATCGAAATTCTCGCCATTGCCGATATGGGCTTCGACTTCGAACATGCTGGACTTCTGGCCGACTTCGAAGCCGTAGAAGTCCTTGTTGTCGCCGTCCAGCTTTTCGGTGCCATAGAAGACGCCGAGCGAGGTGCCGGGGCCGGTGTGCAGGATGCCGTGCAGGGCGATCATGCTGCTCGACTCGCCTGCCTCAAGGAAGCGCGCGGTGCCGATGTCGCCCTGAACGCTGAATTCGGGCGAAAAGCCGATCTCGGCCGAACCTGCGACGCCCAGTTTGGCATAGCTGGTATCGTCAGTCCATGTGGAATAGCCGAGGGTCAGATCGCCCCCGGTCAGCTCGACCGCCAAGGCGGGGCCAGCACAAAGCGCCGCAAGCGCGGCGACGGGTGCGAATTTCATCATTTCACTGCTCCGGTTTCTTGTTATTTTCGAACATTAACGCATCGCCGCGGGGCGCGCTAGCGGCGCATCATCGCCAGACGGATCAACGCGCGCTCCATCACCGCCATTGTCGGCGCGCGGGTGGACGATCGCAGCGTCAGGTCGGTTTCCACCAGCAGCGCCAGTGCCGATTCCAGCCGGTGCATCCCCCAGGCTGCGGCCTGTTTCTGCATCCGGTCGCGGCGCGGGCCGAAGATCGGCGGGCGCATCCGGGCGATGCCCGCCGAAGGCCCGCCGGGGTCCGATGCCGCCAGATGCAGCGCTCGGAAATGGCGCAGCGCCCCGATGCACAGGCTGACCGGGTTCACGCCCTGACCTTCCAGCCGCCGCAGCAGGGGGGCAATCTCCGCCGCGCGGTGTTCGGCGGCGGCGTGCAGGATGTCGTCCACCTCGGCCTCGATGCTGGCGGGGGCGAGGGCGGCGATCTCGGCCACGGTCAGGGGCGAGGGGTCGCGGAATTTATACAGCGCGATCTTTTCGACCGTCTGGCGGAAGTCGCCGGGATCGAGGCTGCGGGCCAGCGCGGTCAGGTCGGTCATCGCCGCCGCATCGGCGTTCAGCCCGGCGCGGCGCAGGGTATCCTCGATCTCCTCCCGACTGGGCGGGTCGTCATAGAGGCCGACGGCGAAGGCGGCGGGGTGGGCTTCGAAGATCTTTCGCAGCGCGGATTTCGCGGTCAGGCTCCCCGCGGTCACCACGACCTGCGCGTCGCCCGGACGCCAGTCCTTCATCGCCTCGGTCACGGTGGGGGCGTGGGCGTCGGTCGCGTCCTCAAGGAACACCACGCGCGGGCCGGGAAAGAAGCCCTGCGCCCGCATCCCGTCGATCAGCGCGGCAGGGTCGCGGCGCAGATCGGCGGCGGGCAGGCGGGTCAGGCGCATCTCTGCCTCGCCCTCGGGGCCGACGAGCGCCGCGATCACCTCTTGCCGGCGCAGGGCGACCCGCATCGTGTCGGCGCCGAAGATCAGCAACCCGGCCTTGGACGAGTCGGGTTTCGCGAAATAGCGCGTGGCCTCGATCCCTTTCAGGATCACTTGTCCCAGGTCCCCGATGTGGCGACCAGCTGCGTGGCGATCTGGTCGGCCAGAATGCGCATCAGGCGATAGGCCGCATCCTCTTCCGCCGCCAGCCCCGCCACGGTCGATCCGGTCGCGGAATAGGAGGTGAAGTTCCGCGCGATCCCGCCCGTGACCCGCTGGCCCGTGCCGACGTCGTTTACGCCCCAGTCGATCCGCCCCAGAAGGTTGTAACGCGTGATCGAGCTTTCGCGCGTGATCCCGACGCCGCGCACTTCGGTCTGGATGGCATAGGTCAGCTCGTATCGCGGGGTGCGGCCCCGGCCCAGCCGTTCCTCCATTCGTTCGACGAAATCGAAGCCGTTCTTGTCGGTCGGATCGCCCAGCTTGATCGAGTCCTGCAACGCCGATGCAGGCCCGCCCGGCCCATAGGCCGGGGTGAAGCCGCAGGCCCCAAGGCCAAGCAGCAGAAGGAAGGTGCGGCGGTCAGGCGACGACATTGACGATACGTCCCGGCACGACGATCAGCTTCTTGATGGGCTGACCGGCAAGGAATTTGACCACATCATCATGGGCCAGCACCAGCTTTTCAACCTCGGATGCGGGCATCTCGGCGGGCACGCTGATTTCCGCGCGGCGCTTGCCGTTGATCTGGATCGGCAAGGTGACGGTATCGGCCACCAGCAGCGCCTCGTCGGCCTTGGGCCATGCGGCCTGCGCGACCAGACCCTGACCGCCCAGCATGTGCCAGACCTCCTCGGCCAGATGCGGGACCAGCGGCGACAGAAGCTGCGCCATGACCTTCATCGCGTCGCGCTTGGCATCCGCACCCGCCTTCGATTTCGACAGGGTGTTGGCGTATTCATAAAGCTTCGCGACGGCCTTGTTGAAGGCGAACCCTTCGATCCCTTGCGTCACATCCGCAATGGCGCGGGCGGAAGCGCGGGCCAGCGCCTTGTCCTGATCGTTCGCGGCCGTCGTATCGCGCGTGACCTCGTCCGCGATGCGCCAGACGCGGGCAAGGAACTTCGACGCAGCCTCGGCGCCGGATGCCGTCCATTCCACATCGCGTTCCGGGGGCGAGTCGGACATCACAAACCACCGCGCCGTGTCCGCGCCGAACGAAGCGATGATATTCATCGGATCGACGACGTTCTTCTTGGACTTCGACATCTTGGCCGAGGGGATCACCTCGACCGGCGTTCCGTCCAGCGTGCGGCCATCGACCACCTCCTCGGGCAGGTGATAGACGGGGCGGCCCGATGCGTCGCGGGTCTGGTAGATTTCATGCGTGACCATGCCTTGGGTGAACAGGGCGTTGAACGGCTCCTGCGCCGTGGCGGGCAGGTGGCCCGTGCGGTGCATCGCGCGGCAGAAGAAGCGCGAGTAAAGCAGGTGCAGGATCGCATGTTCGATGCCGCCAATATACTGGTCGACGTTCATCCAGTAATCGGTTTCGTCCCCCGTCGGCGTCGTTGCGCGCGGCGCGGTGAAGCGGGCGAAATACCACGACGAATCCACGAAGGTGTCCATCGTGTCCGTCTCGCGCTTGGCCGCTGCGCCGCAGGACGGGCAGGGCGTGTCGCGCCATGTCGGATGACGGTCCAGCGGGTTGCCGGGCTGGTCGAAGGTCACATCGTCGGGCAGGCGGACGGGCAGGTTTTCCTTTTTCTCGGGCACCACGCCGCAGGACGGGCAGTGGACGACCGGGATCGGACAACCCCAATACCGCTGGCGGGAAAGCCCCCAATCGCGCAGGCGGTAGTTGGTGACGCCCCGGCCCACGCCTTGGGATTCACAAAAAGCGATGGCGGCGGCGACGGCCTCCTCGCCGGTCTGTTCGGCATCGCCCGCGAAGCCGCGGATATAGCGGACCTTCTCCGACTTCAGCGGGGTGTAGGCGCCGGGCGGGATGCCCTCGTCCAGCGGCTGGAACACGGGGTCGATGGGAAGCGAATATTTCTGCGCGAATTCGAAGTCGCGGGCGTCATGCGGGGGGCAGCCGAAGATCGCGCCGGTGCCGTAATCCATCAGGATGAAGTTGGCGATATAGACCGGCAGTTCCCACGAGGTATCGAACGGGTGCCGCACGCGAATGCCGGTGTCCATGCCCAGCTTTTCCGCCGTCTCCAGCGCCTCGGCGGTCGTGCCCAGCTTGCGGCATTCCGCGACGAATTCTGCGATCTTGGGGTCGTGACGTTCCAGATGCTTGGCCAGCGGGTGATCCGCGCTGATCGCGGCAAAGCTGGCACCCATCAAAGTGTCGGGGCGGGTGGTATAGACCTCCAGCCGGTCGAAACCTTCGGGGGCATCGACGGTCGAGAACGCGAATTGCAGACCGCGCGACTGGCCGATCCAGTTGGCCTGCATCAGCCGCACCTTTTCCGGCCAGTTGTCCAAGCCGTCCAGCGCCTGAAGCAGATCCTCGGCGAAGTCGGAGATGCGGAAGAACCACTGCGTCAGTTCCTTGCGTTCCACCGCCGCGCCCGACCGCCAGCCCTTGCCGTCGATCACCTGCTCGTTCGCCAGAACCGTCATGTCCACCGGGTCCCAGTTCACTTGGGCCGATTTGCGATAGACCAACCCTTCGTCCAGCATGTCGAGGAACATCGCCTGCTGCTGGCCGTAATATTCCGGATCGCAGGTCGCAAACTCGCGGGTCCAGTCGATGGACAGACCCAGTGGCCGCATCTGTTCCTTCATCACCGCGATGTTGCCGTAGGTCCACTCTTTCGGATGGCCGCCTTTTTCCATCGCCGCGTTTTCGGCGGGCATCCCGAAGGCGTCCCAGCCCATCGGATGCAGGACCGAAAACCCGCAGGACGACTTATATCGCGCCACCACGTCGCCCATGGTGTAGTTTCGCACGTGCCCCATGTGGATGCGCCCCGACGGATAGGGGAACATCTCCAAAACGTAGTATTTGGGCTTCGTCTCGTCGCGCTTCGCAAGGAAGACCTCGGCCTCGTCCCAGGCTTTTTGCCATTTCGGTTCGGATTGGGCGGGGGCGTAGGTCATGCGGGCCTCTTTACGGTTTGCGCTTGGATACACCGCCCGTGTGCAAGGGTCCAGCGCGGCGCGGATGCACAGATGACCCTTCGCTGGCGCAGATTGTGCGCTGTGGCGACGGCACATACCTTCCCGGCAACAGGAAAGGACTTTCCCATGATTGAACTGGGCCTCGATACCTTCGGCGATATGACGGACGGCGCAACCCATGCGCAGGTCGTTCGCAACGTCGTCGAACAGGGCGTGCTGGCCGACCGGGTCGGCGTGGACTTCATCGGCATCGGCGAACATCACCGCGAGGATTTCGCCATCTCGGCCCCCGAGGTGGTTCTGGCGGCGATCGCGGCGCGGACCAGCCGCATCAAGCTGGGGTCGGCGGTGACGGTTTTGTCGTCGGACGATCCGATCCGGGTATTCCAGCGGTTCTCAACCGTGGACGCGATCTCGAACGGGCGGGCCGAGGTGATCTTGGGTCGTGGCTCTTTCACCGAAAGCTTCCCGCTGTTCGGGTTCGACCTGAGCGACTACGAGCGGCTGTTCGAGGAGAAGCTGGACCTGTTCTCGCTTCTGGCGCGGGAAAAGAAGGTCACGTGGAAGGGCACGATCCATCCCGGCCTGAAACAGCAGGAAGTGTTTCCGCCGACCGAAAGCGGGACGCTGAAGACGTGGATCGGCGTCGGCGGCAGCCCGGAGTCGGTGATACGCGCCGCCAGCTATGACCTGCCGCTGATGCTGGCGATCATCGGCGGTGCACCTGCGCGGTTCCGGCCCTTCGTGGACCTTTACAAACAGGCGTATGATCAGATCGGGAAGCCCACGCCGGGGATCGGTGTCCATTCGCCCGGCCATGTCGCGGCGACGGACGAACTCGCGCGGGACCAGTATTTTGCGGGCTACCGCATCATGCATGGGCTGGTCGGGAAAAGCCGGGGCTGGCCGCCGCTCCAGCGCGCGGATTTCGACCGGGAATGTGCGCATGGGTCCATGTATGTGGGCAGCCCCGAGACGGTGGCGAAGAAGATCGCCGCCACCGCGCGTGCGCTGGACCTGACGCGGTTCGACCTGAAATATTCGGGCGGGCCGGTCCCGCACGAGGTGTCGATGGAGGGCATCCGCCTTTACGGCGAACAGGTCATCCCGATGGTGCGCGAGATCCTAGAAGGGCGCGGGAACTGAAAACGTCTGCGTCACCCCGGTTTCGGGGTGGCGTATCCGCAGCGATTCCGCATGCAGCATCAGGCGCGGGTGGTCCGCCGCCTCGCCCGTGGCGTAAAGCGGATCGCCGAGGATCGGGTGGCCCAGCGCCGCCATATGCACCCGAAGCTGGTGGCTGCGGCCCGTGATCGGCATCAGGCGCACGCGGGTTTCGTTCTCGCCGCGTTTCGTCACGCGCCAGTCGGTCTGGGCGGGCTTGCCCGTGTCAAAGTTCACATGCTGGCGCGGGCGGTTCGGCCAATCGACGATCAGCGGCAGGTCCACGCGCCCCTCCTTCTCCGCCAGAACACCGTGAAGGCGCGCGGCATAGATTTTCCGGGTCGTCCGCTTTTCGAACTGCTGGCCAAGGTTCGCCTGCGCCGATTTCGTCAACGCGAAGACCATCACGCCCGACGTGTCCAGATCCAGCCGATGCACCAGAAGCACTTCGGGGAAGACGCCGCGGATGCGCTCGATCAGGCAATCGGTGCGGTCGTCGCCGCGCCCGGGGACCGACAGCAGGCCGGCGGGTTTGTCGGCGATGACGATGGTGCTGTCATGGTGGACGATGCGCAGCGGCTCGTCCGGCGGGGAATAGACGAAACTCACGCGGCGTCCTTGAACAAACGCGACATGATCGCGGCCAGCGCATCCGCGTCGGTCTGGGTGAAGGCGGCTTCGGTGTTGCTGTCCAGATCCAGCACGCCCAGCAGCTTGCCCGCGCCGTTCCAGACCGGCAGCACCAGTTCCGACCGGGTGGAGGACGCGCAGGCGATATGGCCGGGGAACAGGTCCACGTCCGGGACGATCTGCACCTGGCCCGTCCGGGCCGCCGCCCCGCAGACGCCGCGCGAGAACGGGATGGCCAGACAGCCGTGACCGCCCTGATAGGGGCCGATCTTCAGCATCTCGGGCCCGGTCACGCGATAGAACCCGGTCCAGTCGGACAACGGATGGGCGTGGTGCAGTTCGCACGCGATGGTCGCCATCAGGGCGACGGTGTCGGTCTCGCCATGGCACAGCGAATCGAGCGTGGCGGAAAGGGTGTCGTAATCCATGGGCGGAAGATAATCGCCACGGCGGCGAAGGTGAAGGCGGTTACCAATCGTCAACTCCCCCGCGCTAGGGTCGGGATCGAAGCAGGGGAGTTTGCCATGGACCTTTCCGCCGAAGTGAGGGACGGCGCGCTCATCGTCCGCGTGCTGGAAGACCGGATCGATGCCGCCAGCGCGATCGGATTCAAGGACCGGATGCGCGAGGTGATCGCCGACCCGTCGCCGGTCGTCGTCCTGGACCTGTCGCGCGTGTCGTTTCTGGACAGCAGCGGACTGGGCGCGGTGGTGGCGGTGATGAAACTGGTGGCCCCGCGGCGGCTGGAACTGGCGGCGCTGTCCCCCACCGTGGCCAAGGTGTTCCGCCTGACGCGGATGGACAGCGTCTTTACCATCCACGCGGACTCGCCGTGATGACGACCGAGACGCGGCTGACGATCCCCGGCACCGCCTTTGACGTTCACGAGGCGCTGCGCGGTCTGACCGAAGGCGCGCTGTCGGCCTTGGCGGAGGCGGAGCGGACCACCGCCCAGATCGTGCTGGCCGAGGTTCTGAACAACATCGTCGAACATGCCTATGCCGGGCAGGGGGGGCGGATCGACCTGACCCTGTCAACGGGGGCGGACGGTCTGCGCTGCGTCGTGACGGATTGCGGCGTGCCGATGCCGTCGGGCAGGCTGCCCAAGGGGCGCAGTCCGCGCCCGGGCGATCTGCCGCAGGGGGGCTTCGGCTGGTTCCTGATCCGCAGTCTTGCGCGCGATCTGCGATACAGCCGCGAGGACGGGCGCAACGAGCTGAGCTTTCGCCTGCCTAGTTGAGCTGGAACTGCACCGGGTAACGCCCATCCTCGAAGTCGCCGAAGATGTCGCTCAGGTCCGGATGGTCCACCGGCTCGCCTGTGTCGTCGGGAACGAGATTCCCTTCCGAGACATAGGCGACATAATAGCTTTGATCGTTTTCGGCCAGCAGGTGATAGAAGGGCTGGTCGCGGTCGGGGCGCACATCCTCGGGGATGGAGTCATACCATTCCTCGGTATTGGCGAAGATCGCATCCACGTCGAAAACCACGCCGCGGAACGGGTGCTTGCGATGACGCAGCACTTGTCCCAGATGATATTTGGCTTCCGACTTGACGATCATCACATTCCCTCGCGGGCGCCTCCATACAGACAGCCGGGGGGCGAGTCCACGATTCCCCCCAGGCGTCATCGCGTATTTCTGATCCGGGATACGTTCCCAGGGCGGTTTTTTTCCGCTAGGGTTCGAAAAAAATACGTGCGAGGGGCAAATGAGCAGGTTTCTCCGTGCGTCGATTCTTCTGCTGGTGCTGGCATCCTGCGGCGGCGGCAATTTCTCGGCGCCCCGCGATCTGGAGAATGCGTGCAGCATCGTTGCTGAACGCCCGAAATATTTCCGTGCGATGAAGGCGACGGAGCGCAAATGGGGCGTTCCGGTCCATGTGCAGATGGCGACGATCCATCAGGAATCGAAGTTCATCGGCAATGCGCGCACCCCGCATCAATTCGTGCTGGGCGTGATCCCGATGGGGCGGCAGTCCACGGCCTATGGCTACAGCCAGGCGCTGGACGGCACATGGGAGGAATACAAGGAAAAGGAAGGCCGGGGCCGCGCGCAGCGGGACCGCATCCAGGACGCGACCGACTTCATGGGCTGGTATATGGACGAAACCTCGCGTCGGCTGGGCGTGTCGAAGCAGGACGCGCGGAACCAGTATCTTGCCTATCACGAGGGGCGGGCCGGGTTCGCGCGGGCCAGCTATACCGCCAAACCGTGGTTGGTGGCGGTGGCCAGCCGCGTGGGCGATCGCGCGGAGCGGTATCGCGTGCAGCTGGCCTCCTGCCGGCGTTAACGCCGGCGGTTCATTTCTTGGGTGATCGAAAAGAGGGAGGGGCGGAAGCTGCCTCCCTTTTGCATCTCGCCCAGGATCACCGTGGTCTGCGCGCCGGTGTCGTCGGTGATGATCCATTGGCGCAGTTCGGTCGGGGCGGCGGTGAACACCATCTCGATCGTGCCGTATTCCGGGTGTTCGGGGTCCTGCGCGGTCACGCGGGTGGAGTTTTCCACCTCGGAATGTCCTGTCACCATGCGCGCGCGCGACAGGTCCACATTCTGCGCAAGGATCAGGTTCAGCGGCGTGCGCGACAGCGGATACTGTTCGGGCGGCTGGTTCGATTTCGCATCGAAGATCGCGACCTGACCGCCGCCTGCCATGACCACCGTGCGGTCGGGCTGGGCATATTCGAACCGCACGCGGCCCGGCCGCTGGATCATCACCGTCCCGGTGGAGATCGAGCCGTCGGGGTTCACCTGCGTGAAATCCGACTGCGCCGTGGTCAGCGAGTTCAGATAGCGCGAGATTTCCGAAAGGGGAAGCCTCTCGGCCGCTGCGGGCAGGACCGAGAGAGCGAGGGCGACGGGCGCCAGAAGGATGCGAAGCGTTTTCATGCTGCCCAATCTAGGGTGCGCCTCGCCTCCGTTCCAGTCACTGTTCCGGCAGAAGTATTTCGCGTTTGCCGACGTGGTTCGCCGCCGTGACGACGCCCTGTTCCTCCATCTGTTCCACCAGCTTGGCGGCCTTGTTGTAGCCGATGCCAAGCTTGCGCTGGATGTAGGAGGTGGAGCATTTGCGATCCTTGGCGACGACCGCCACGGCCTGATCGTAAAGCGAATCCTCGCCGTCGGTATTGCCGCCAAGGCCCAGAACCGCGTCGATGTCGCCCGCGACCTCGTCCTCCGGCCCTTCGACGACGCCGGACATATAGGCTGGCGGGCCGAAGGATTTTAGATGGTTGACGATCTCCTCCACTTCCTCGTCCGACACGAACGGGCCGTGGATACGGGTGATCTTCGCGCCGCCAGCCATATAGAGCATGTCGCCCATGCCCAGAAGCTGTTCGGCCCCCTGTTCGCCAAGGATGGTGCGACTGTCGATCTTCGACGTGACCTGGAAGCTGATCCGGGTGGGGAAGTTCGCCTTGATCGTGCCGGTGATGACATCGACCGAAGGGCGCTGCGTCGCCATGATCAGGTGGATACCCGATGCCCGCGCCATCTGCGCCAGACGCTGGATGCAGGCCTCGATCTCCTTGCCGGCGACCATCATCAGGTCGGCCATCTCGTCCACGATCACCACGATGAAGGGGATCGCGACGGGCTGGAACTCCTCGGTCTCGAACACCGGCTCGCCGGTATCCTCGTCGAAGCCGGTCTGGATGGTGCGCTTGAACATCTCGCCCTTGGCCAGCGCCTCGCGGACGCGGCCGTTATAGCCTTCGATGTTCCGCACGCCCATCTTGGACATCTTGCGATACCGTTCCTCCATCTCAGCCACGACCCATTTCAGGGCGACGACGGCTTTCTTGGGGTCGGTCACGACGGGCGAAAGAAGATGCGGGATGCCGTCATAGACGGACAGTTCCAGCATCTTGGGGTCGATCATGATGAGGCGGCATTCCTCGGGCGTCAGCTTATACAGCAGCGACAGGATCATGGTGTTGATCGCCACCGACTTGCCCGAACCCGTGGTCCCCGCGATCAGCAGGTGGGGCATCTTGGCAAGGTTCGCGACGATCGGATCGCCGCCGATGTCCTTGCCCAAGGCCAGCGGCAGGCGCATCGCCTCGGCCCCGAAATCGGCCGCGTCGAGGATTTCGCGCAGCACCACCTTCTCGCGGTTCGCGTTCGGAAGTTCGATGCCGATCACCGTGCGGCCCGGAACGGTGGACACGCGGGCCGACAGCGCCGACATCGACCGGGCGATATCATCCGCCAGACCGATCACGCGGCTGGCCTTCAGACCCGGCGCGGGTTCCAATTCATACATGGTCACGACCGGGCCGGGGCGGACCGAGACGATTTCACCCTTCACGCCGTAATCGTCCAGCACCGATTCCAGCAGCCGCGCGTTTTCCTGCAGCGTCTCGACCGACAGCGGGTTGCGCTTGATGCCGTCGGGGTTCTGCAGCAGCGACAGCGGCGGCAGTTCGTATTCGACCTGAATTTCCTCGAACCGGCGGCGCACGGGGGCGGGTTTCGGCGGGGCAGGGGGGGCGATGGGGGCAGCGTCGAGCTGCTCGTCCGGCCAGTCCTCCTCGGCCTCCTCGACCTGATCGGCCCAGTAGGTGTCGTCGTCGATCTCGACTTCTGGCTCGGCGGTCATCAGGCGTTGCGTCGCGGTCGTCTCCGGCTCCAGCGCCGACGGCAGGCGCGGGATGTTGCCGGAACGGGCGGGCGCGGCACCGGCGATCATCGGCGGCTCGGGCGGCAGTTCGACCGGGGCGCGACGGGTGTCGGCGACCAGCGGCGCGGGCTTGCCCTTGCGCGCGACCAGCGACGGCTCGCGCCGCTGCACCGCCGCGGTGACGGGGCTGACCGGCTGATGCGCGCGGGTGCGGATCACCTCGCCGATGCGGGCCTTGATGCGGTCTTCGGAGGGGTTGTCAGCATCGCGTGGCTCGGGCTCCACCAGTTCGGGGTCGACGACGCGGCGGACCATCTGCGCGCCGCGCGCCAGCAGGGATTTGGGTGCCTCCTCGCGGCGCACTTCGGCCCGCAGGTTGGCGGCGCCCAGCGCGTCGGGGCGGCCCCAGTCGGCGCGTTGTTCGGCATGGCGGGCCTGCGCTGCGCGGGCGGCCTGCACCACGCGCGACACCGGCTCCTCCGGTTCGGGCTTGGCCGTGAAACGTTCCATCATCCCGCGCGCGGCGGCCCCCAGCGAAGGCAGGCGCGGGCTTTCGATCACCTCGTCATCCCATTCGGCGGATTCGGCGCGGGCGCGGGTCTTTTCGGCCCGTTTCTGCTGCATCTGCACCGCCATCTGCGCGGCACCCGTGGCAGAACGCCCGGCCAGCGACAGGATCGTGGTATAGGTCATGATGAGGCCGACCAGCAGGAAATTCGCGATCGCGCGGATTTCCCACAGATCGAACCCGGTCACGAACAGCATCATCGCCAGCATCAGCGCGCCGGTCACGAGCGACAGCAGCTTCAGCCCCGCGGCCGCGCCAAAGGGCGTCGCGCCCAAAAGCGCACCAAGGACGGTATCGCCGAACAGCCCGCCAAGGCCGAAGGCATGGCCCCAGTCGGCACCCGGCGCGTGGGTCGCGGCAAAGACCGAAGCGACCGCCACCGCGATCACGGCAAAGACCACGCGGCCCGGCGCACGATCCTCGCCCCGGTGCAGAACGAACCGCACACCCCAGCCCAGCAGCACCAGCGGGATCGCCCATGCGCCCTTGCCCACGATCACGATCAGGGTGGACGCGACCGCAGCCCCGAACCGGCCCAGCGTGTTCTGCGCGGGTTCATCCGTGGACACCATCCAGCCCGGATCGGTCGGGCTGTAGGAGGCCAGCATCAGGAAGAACAGGAAGGCCAGCAGCAGCAGGCCCACACCCAGAAGCTCTCGCCCCCGGCGCTGGAGCATTTCCTGCACGTTCTGGTCCAGAAGCGGATCGCGCTGCCTTGCATTATAGGACGCCATCTGACCTCACCCGTATAGGCAGTCGCGGAGCGTGACGAGCCCCGGCTGCAAGTCTTCGATCGGAGCGACCAAGGCCACCCTTATGTAATTCGCGCCGGGGTTCGCACCTCCGACATCGCGGCTCAGATAGGCACCGGGGAGAACGCGGATGCCGGTTTCGGTCCACAGTTTCACCGCGGCCTTTTCGCCATCCTCGACCGGAAGCCAGAGGAAGAAGCCCCCTTCCGGGGTCTTGTAGCCCTGCATGCTTGCGAAAACGTTGCCCGCCATCGCGAATTTCGCCTGATACAGCGCGCGCGACGCGTCCACATGCGCCTCGTCCCGCCACGCGCGTTCGGACACGGCCTGGATCGGCTGGGGCAAAGGCGCACCGGCAAAGGCGCGCAGCTTGCGGATGCGGGCCATCCCCTCGGCCCCGCCCGCGACGAAGCCCGACCGCAGCCCCGGCAGGTTGGATCGTTTCGACAGCGAATGGAACACGAAGACCCGCTCGGGGTCGGCGTCGATCTCCAGCGCGCCGGTGGGGGCGTGGGTCTGCCAGATCTCGGAATAGCATTCGTCGGCAAAGACGCGGAAATCGTGCTTCTCCGCCAGCGCCAGCAGCGTCGTCAGATAGTCGCGCGAGGCGACCGCGCCCTGCGGGTTCGCGGGCGAGCAGATATAGGCGATCGTCACCCGGTCCAGCAGATCGGTCGGCAGCGCGGCGTAATCGGGCAGGAACCCGGTTTCAGCGGTGGCGGGGACATAGACAGGCTCTGCCCCCGTCGCCAAGGCCGCCAGTGCATAGACCTGATAGAAGGGGTTCGGCATCAGGATGGCGGGGCGCTTGCCGTTCTTCTGCTCCGGCGACAAAGCGAGGGCGGCGTTGAACAGCCCCTCGCGCGTGCCGTTCAGCGCCATGATGCGGTTCGCGCCCACATCCGCGCCATAGCGACGCCCCAGCCAGCCCGAGATCGCGTCCAGCAGCCCCGGCGTTCCGTCATTGGCCGGATAGATGCCGAAGCCGCCGATATTCTCGGCCAGGACCTCGGCCACGAAAGGGGGCATCGGATGTTTCGGCTCTCCGATCGTCATGTGAATCGGGGTGCCGCCCGCGGGAAGCGGGTCAAGCAAAGCCCGCAGACGCGGGAATGCGTAATCGGGAAGGTTCGAGAACCTGTCTGGGAACTGCATCGACTGCCTCTTGCCGGGGTCGTTTCGCCCCGTTTTCCCGCAATGTAGCCGCAACTCGCCCTGCGGTCCAGAATAACCCCGCCCGCCTCGCGCCTTTGGGAATGGGTGTGGCGCTACAGCGCCCGTTCGGCGGCGTAGCCAAGGCGCAGCAGCCGTTCCTCGGCCATGCGGGGGGCCATGAAACTGATCCCGCAGGATGCGTGACCTGTGGGCAGGGTCAGCGAACAGCCGTCCATCAGGTTGCCGATCCGTGTGTTGCGCAGCGCCAGCAGGTTTTCGGACACATAGTAATCGCCGTCGCGGAGCAGCCGTTCCGCGTCTGGCGGCAGGATCGCAGAGGTGGGCAGGATCACCGCGTCGAAGGCGGCGGTCAGCGCAGCCCATTCGGCGCGAATCTCGCGCAGCCGCCGCCAATGCGCGATGTAGTCATAGGCCAGCACGTTCGCGCCCGCCTCGAACCGTTCGCGGATGGGGGCGAACATCGCACCGGGGTTCTCGCGGATATGGCCGCCCCAGATGGCATAGGCCTCGGCGGTGTAGAGTGCGGCAGACAGGATCGTCGCCTCGCGCACCGGCTCGAACCGGATCGTTTCGATCCGCGCGCCTGCGGCTTCCAGTTTCCGCGTCGCATCGGCGAAGGCGCGGGCGGGGGCGTCGCGCAGATCCTCGGTTGCCAGCGTGTCCAGCACCGCCAGCCGCACGCCATCCAGCGATGCGCCGGTCAGGTCGGGGGCGCCCCGCCCTTCCAGCGCGGCCAGCATCAGGGCGGCGTCTTCGACGTTGCGGGTCAGGGGGCCGACGCTGTCCAGCGTCTCGCACAAAGGCACGACCCCGCGCAGCGACAGCCGCCCCCATGTGGTCTTCAGCCCCACCAGATCGTTCCACGCCGCCGGAAGCCGGACCGAGCCGCCCGTGTCCGATCCGACCGCCGCCGGGGCCAACCCGAAAGCCACCGACGCCGCTGCCCCCGAGGAAGACCCGCCCGCGACCGCAGCGGGATCATTCACGTTGGGCGCGGTGGCGGTGACCGGGTTCAGACCAAGGCCGGAGAAGGCCAGCTCGCTCATATGCGTCTTGCCAAGGCAGACCAGACCGCCTGCCGTCGCGGTTTCAAGCACCTCGGCATCGGCGGTGGGGATACGGCCCGCCAGCAGGGCGGACCCGGCCTCGGTCGCGATTCCGGCGGTGTCGAACAGGTCCTTCCAGCTGATCGGAACGCCGTCCAGCGGGCCAAGGCGGCGGTCGGCCTTGGCGCGGCTGGCGGCGGCCATCGCCTCGTCCCGCGCGCGTTCATGCGTCAGGCGGGCAAAGATGCGGTCCTGCCCGGCGGCGGCTTCCAGAAAGCTTTCCGTCAGTTCGACCGGATGCACCTTGCCGCGCGCGATGGCCCGCCCCAGATTGCCCGCCGTTTCCTTGAACCAGTCCATGCTGCGCCTCCGTTTGGCGAAAGGCTAGGTGCATGGACAATCGCGCGCAAGCGGGCATAACTGGCGGCATGACGCAGGATATCATCATCGTGGGCGGCGGGCTGAACGGCCCTGCCTTGGCGCTGGCACTGGCGAAATCGGGGTTCCGCGTCACCGTGGTGGACCCTCGCCCCGCGCCGGACCGGGCAGGTGTGGGGTTCGACGGTCGCGCCTATTCGCTGGCCATCGCCTCGCGCCGGCTTCTGTCGGCCATCGGCGTGTGGGACGGGCTGGAGGCGCAGCCGATCCTGAAGATCAAGGCCAGCGACGGGCGCGCGGGCCAAGGCGCGGCCCCTTTCTTCCTGACTTTCGACCATGCCGAGATCGAGGAAGGCCCGATGGGCTTCATGGTCGAGGATCGCCACCTTTACGCGGCCTTCCTTGCGCGGATGGACGGAATCGAGCGCGTTCGGGATACGGTGGTGGCTCAAGGCGAGGGTGAGGTCACGCTGGCTTCGGGCCGCGTGCTGCGCGCGGCGCTGATAGTCGGCTGCGATGGGCGGGCCAGCGGCACGGCCGAACGGGCGGGCATCCGGCGCATCGGCTGGGGTTACGGTCAGACGGCGCTGGTGACGGCGGTATCGCATGAACACCCGCATGAGGGGGTGGCGCATCAGCTGTTCCTGCCCTCCGGCCCGCTGGCGATCCTGCCGCTGCTGGGCAATCGCAGTTCCATCGTCTGGTCCGAGACCGAGGCCAATGCCCGCGCCATCGCGGCGCTGCCGGACGATGACTTCCTTGCCGCGCTGCATCCGCGGTTCGGCGATTTCCTTGGGCGGATCGAACTGGCGGGGGCGCGCTTCACCTATCCGTTGTCCCTGTCGCTGGCAGATCGGTTCATCGCCCCGCGCGTCGCGCTGGTGGGGGATGCCGCGCACGGGGTGCACCCGCTGGCAGGTCAGGGGCTGAACCTTGGCCTGCGCGACGTGGCGGCCTTGGCCGAGGTGCTTGTGGACGCCCATCGCCGCGGCGAGGATATCGGGGCGATGCCGGTGCTCGAAAGGTATCAGCAGTGGCGGCGGTTCGATTCCACCGCGATGGCGCTGGGCATGGACGGGATGAACCGGCTGTTTTCCAACGACAACCCGATCCTGCGTCTTGGTCGTGACCTTGGCCTTGGCGCGGTGAACGCGCTGCCGGGGCTGCGGCGCGGCTTCATCCGTCAGGCGGCGGGGCTGTCCGGGGAGCTGCCCGCCTTGCTGCGCGGACGGCTGCCCTAGATCTCGCGCGCTTCGGAGACCAGCATGACCGGGATGCCGTCGCGGATCGGAAAGGCCAGCCCGCCCGATTTCGACACCAGTTCCTGCGCATCCGCGTCATAGGTCAGCGGGCCTTGAGTGACGGGGCAGACAAGCGCCTCCAGCATCCGGCGGTCGAAGCGGGTCTCGCTCATTGCATCATCTCTCCGTCAGTGCCGCCGCGCAGGGCGAATTCGATCAGCGTGACCAAGGTTTCGCGCCGGGTTTCAAGCGAAGGTGCTTCCAAGAGCGCCTGCTTGTCCTCGGGGGCGAAGGGGCAGAGCATCGACAGCGAGTTGATGAGAAGCTCCTCATCCGCCTCGCTCAGGCTGCCCCAGTCGGTCGAAAGTCCCATCGCCTGAAAATAGCGCTGAAGCAAGGCCATGAACGCGTCGCGGTCGAAATGGCTGTCGCCCTCGGCGCTGCCCAGATCGCGCGAGAACGCCGCCCAGTCCACTACGCCGCGCAGATAGGGGCTGAAGCCCGACGCCTCGCCCACCAGCCGGAACCGCGAGATGCCGGACAGCGTTATCATGTAGCGCCCGTCCTCGGTTTCGGAAAACCCGGTCAGACGGCCCGCGCAGCCGATCGAATGCAGCTTCTTGTCGCCGCCGCCCGGAACCTCGCGCGGCTGGACCATGCCGACCAGACGATGCGGGGTCTTCATCATATCCTCCAGCATCTGGAGGTATCGTGGCTCGAATATATGCAGTGGCAGGCGGGCACGCGGCAGAAGCAGCGCCCCCGGGAGCGGGAACAGAGGGATCGTATCCGGCAGGTCGGCGGCGTTCATCATGCCGAGGGAACTAGGCCGACCAGCCAAGGGGGAAACCCTTCAAGCAAAGATCATCGACGACAGGCGGCGGCGGCCTTTCAGCACGACCGGGTCTTGCGGTTTCAGCGCGTCGAAGATGGTCAGAAGCTGCGCCCGCGCGGCGCCTTCGTTCCATTCGCGGTCGCGGCGGAACAGCTCCAGCAGCTCGTCCACGGCCTCATCGACCTTGCCCGAGGCGTGCAGCGCCTGTGCCAGATCGAAACGGGCCTGATGGTCGGCGGGGTTTGCATCCACCGCGGCGCGAAGCTCGGTTTCCGGCCCGGCATTCGCGGCTTGGCGGGCAAGGGCGATCTGGGCCTTTGCGCCCTCGATCTCCTTCGTCGATGCGATCTTGGTTGGGGCGTTGCCCGCCAGCGCCTGCGCCTGATCCAGATCGCCGACGGCAATCTGGCAGCGGATCAGACCGGCATAGGCGCCCGCGTTCTCGGGTTCTTCTTCGAGGATCGCGGCGAAGGTTTCGGCGGCATCTGTCACCGCGCCCTCGGCCAGCATCGCCTCGGCAGCCTCCAGCGCCTCGCCCAGACCGCCGTCACCGGCCAGCGCGGCGGTGCGGTCCACGAAGTCCTTGATCTCGGACGGGGGCAGCGCGCCCTGAAACGCATCCACCGGCTGACCCTGCCAGAAGGCATAGACGGTCGGGATCGACTGCACCCGAAGTTGCGCCGCGATGCGCTGGTTCTGGTCCACATCGACCTTCACCATCTTCACCCGGCCCTTGGCTGCGGTCACCGCAGCCTCCAGCGCGGGGCCGAGCGTCTTGCACGGGCCGCACCAGGGTGCCCAGAAATCGACGATGACCGGAACCTCGCGGCTCGCCTCGACCACATCGGCCATGAAGGTCGCCTCGGTCGTGTCCTTGATCAGGTCGGTGGGTGCCGTGGGGGTTTCGCCAAGACCGAACATTCATGCCTCCGTGATGCGTCGCCGCCTATATGGGATCAAAAGTCGAAGGTTGCAAATACCGGAACGTGGTCGGACGGCTGTTCCCACCCGCGCGCGACGCGCAGGATGCGGCTGGAATGCCCGGCATTCGCAATGTCGCGCGTGGCCCAGATGTGGTCCAGACGGCGGCCCTTGTCGGCGGCGTTCCAGTCGGCGGCACGATAGGACCACCAGCTGTAAAGCTGCCCCGAGGGGATATCCTGCCGCGTGATGTCCACCCAGTTGCCCGCATCCTGCGCCGCGCCCAGATGTTCCACCTCGATCGGGGTGTGGCTGACGATCTTCAGCAGTTGCTTGTGCGACCAGACGTCATCTTCGCGTGGGGCGATGTTCAGATCGCCCACGAGGATGGATTTCGTCGGTTTCAGATCATGCGCCCAGTCCCGCATCTCGGTCAGGTAATCCAGCTTCTGGCCGAACTTGACGTTCTGTTCGCGATCGGGAATGTCGCCGCCCGCCGGGACATAGAAGTTGTGGATGGTCACGCCGTTCTCCAGCGTGGCCGCAACGTGGCGGGCATGGCCCAGCGTTGCGAAATCGCGATCCCCCGCATCGACCAGCGGCAGGCGCGACAGGATCGCGACGCCGTTATAGCCCTTTTGCCCCCGCGCGACGATCCAGTTGTAGCCAAGCGCCTGAAACTGGGTCAGCGGGATCTTGTCCACCGGGCTTTTGCATTCCTGCAGGCACAGCACGTCCGGCAGTTCCT
The DNA here is from genome assembly GCF_004959935.1 of Falsirhodobacter xinxiangensis. GTDB lineage: Bacteria > Pseudomonadota > Alphaproteobacteria > Rhodobacterales > Rhodobacteraceae > Falsirhodobacter > Falsirhodobacter xinxiangensis. Next base: position 45,869 of record NZ_SMYN01000004.1, read on the forward strand.
CGGCCAGAAGGCGCAGGACCAGCGGCTCGCGCAGGCGGACCGAGTTGATGTTCCATGTGGCAAGGGTGAAGGGCATGCGTCTCTCCTGCTGTCGGGGACGTCATGGCACAAAAAAAAGCCGGGCACGAGGCCCGGCCAAGTCCAACAGGGAGTGCCGCGCCATGACCCCGACGCGACAAGGGGAACTCTCAGGGGGCAGCTATGCCCCGCGATTGTGTAGGTATGATGAAAGTTTTATGCGGCAAGGGGCAAATCACGCAACCAGTCGATATCCGCCGCTTTCCGTCACCAATAGCCGCGCATTCGAGGGGTCCGGCTCGATCTTCTGGCGCAGGCGGTAGATATGCGTCTCCAGCGTATGGGTCGTGACGCCGGCATTATAGCCCCAGACCTCGTGCAGCAGCACGTCGCGCGGCACGACGCCCGTGGTCGCGCGATACAGGAACTTGAGGATGTTGGTTTCCTTTTCCGTCAGGCGGATCTTCTTGTCCTTGTCGTCCACCAGCACCTTCTGCGCGGGACGGAAGGAATAGGGGCCAAGCTGGAAGATCGCGTCCTCGGACTGTTCATGCGTGCGAAGCTGGGCGCGGATGCGGGCCAGCAGCACCGGGAACTTGAAGGGCTTGGTCACATAATCGTTCGCGCCGCTGTCGAGGCCGAGGATCGTGTCTGCGTCGCTGTCATGCCCCGTCAGCATCAGGATCGGGCATTTCACGCCCGCCTTGCGCATCCGGCGGCACAGCTCGCGACCGTCGGTGTCGGGCAGGCCGACATCCAGGATCACCAGATCGTAATGGCCCGCCTTGGCCTTCTCCATCCCGTCGGCGCCGGTGCCGGATTCGAAGACGTCGAAATCCTCGGTCATCACCAGTTGCTCGCTCAGCGCCTCGCGCAGGTCGTCGTCGTCATCGACAAGAAGGATCTTCTTCAAAGCCGCCATCGGGAAATCTCCTTGAAACTTGAGAGGCAGATGCGGGCGGATCGCGGCGGCGGCAAGGAATGCGACAGGAACCTCACGCGGACGTGTCGCGTAGAAGTGATATGTTTCAATTTCCTGCATCGCGCCCTACATCTTGGTCGGATGGAAGGAGACGCCATGCCGCTTGCCCTGACCCTTGTGGAACGCCTGTCCCGCGCACGCAGCGATCTGCGGATGGGCGTGCCGGTGGTGCTGATCGACGGCTTTGCCGCTTTGGTCGTCGCGGTGGAGGCTTTGACCCCGCAACGGCTGGCCGAACTGCGCGCGCTGGGCCAGCCGGAACTGGTGCTGACGGCGCGGCGGGCGGCGACACTGAAGGCCCGCGTCTATGATGGCGACATCGCCCGGATCGCGGTGCCCGAGGATGTGGGCCTGCCATGGCTGAACGCGATGGCCGATCCCGCCGACGATCTGGCGATGCCGCTTAAGGGGCCGTTCACCAGCCTGCGCGGCGGCGCGGTCGATCTGCATCGCGCGGCGGTGGCGCTGGCGAAATCGGCGCAGCTTCTGCCCGCCGCGGTGGTGGTGCCGATCGCCTCGCAGGCGGCGCCGGACCTGACTGCGATTCCGGTGGCCGAGGCAGCGGCGGAGCTTCGGGCAGAGACGCAGTTGCATCCCGTCGTGTCGGCGCGGCTACCGATGGTTGCGTCCGATGCCGGGCGCGTCCATGTCTTCCGCCCCGACGATGGCGGCGTTGAACATTACGCCATCGAGATCGGGCGCCCCGACCGTGCCCGGCCCGTTTTGGCGCGGCTGCATTCGGCCTGTTTCACCGGCGATGTGCTGGGCAGCCTGAAATGCGATTGCGGGCCGCAGCTTCGCGCTGCCTTGGCCCAGATGGGGGCCGAAGGGGCGGGCGTGCTGCTTTACCTGAACCAGGAAGGGCGGGGGATCGGCCTTGCCAACAAGATGCGCGCCTATTCGCTGCAGGATCAGGGGTTCGACACGGTCGAAGCGAACCACCGCCTTGGATTCGAGGATGACGAGCGTGACTTCCGCATCGGCGCCGGGCTGCTGCGGCAGATGGGCTTTTCGTCGGTGCGGCTGCTGACCAACAACCCCAACAAGCTGCGGATGATGGAATCGCATGGGATCGCCGTGGCCGAGAGGGTCCCGCTGAAGGTCGGCCTGACGCCGCAGAACGCGGATTATCTTGCGACCAAGGCGGCGAAATCGGGGCATCTGCTGTGAGATGGGCCGCGCCATTGGCGCTGCTTTGGGTCGCCGGGATGTTTGCGTTCGTAGGTTTCGCCGCTTACAGCGAATATCGCAGCGCGCGCTGCCCCGGCGGAAGCAATACCTGCGCCGATGCCGGGTTTGCCGCGACTCTGGGACTGGGCGGTGCCGTGATCTTTGGTGGTCTGTCCCTGTGGTGGGCGCGTCGGTGATCCGTGTCACGAAGACGGGCGCGCTGTTCATGGGCCGTCGCCTCCCCTGCACCATCGGGCGGGGCGGGATCACGGATGACAAGCGCGAGGGCGACATGGCGACCCCGCGCGGGACGCATCGGATCGTCGGGATGCTGTATCGGCCCGACCGCGTGACTGGCCTGCCGGCTTGGGCGCAGCCGATCGGGCCACGCGATCTGTGGTCGGACGATCCGCGCGATGCCGCCTACAATCTGCCCGTCCGCGCTCCGCACGGTTTCTCGCACGAGGCGCTGCGGCGGCCCGATCCGCTTTACGATCTGGTGCTGGTGGTGGATTGGAACCTGCCCGCAGTGCCGGGGCGGGGATCGGCCATCTTCGTGCATTCGTGGCGGCGGCGGGGATATCCGACCGCCGGATGCGTCGCCTTTGCGCCGCGCGATCTGTTCTGGATCGCGTCGCGCCTCCGCTGGGGAGAGCGGCTGCTGATTCAGTAGCTCCGCGCGCCGAACAGGGCGCTGCCGACGCGGACATGGGTTGCGCCGTGGGCGATGGCAATCTCGAAATCGCCGCTCATGCCCATCGACAGGTTGTGCAGCCCGTTGCGGCTGGCAATGTCCGCGAGCATCGCGAAATGCGGCGCCGGGTCTTCGGCATCGGGGGGAATGCACATCAGGCCGACCACCGGCAGATCCAGCGCGCGTGCATCGGCGATGAACGCGTCGGCGTCGGCGGGCAGGATGCCCGCCTTTTGCGGCTCGGCCCCTGTGTTCACCTGAACGAACAGATCGGGACAGCGGCCCTCCTCCTGCGCCAGCCGGGCGAGGCGTTGGGCGAGGCTCGGGCGGTCCAGGGTGTGGATCGCATCGAAAAGCTGCATCGCGGGCTTCGCCTTGTTGGTCTGCAGCGGGCCGATCATGTGAAGTTCGGTGTCGGGATAGGCCTCGCGGAAGGCGGGCCATTTGCCCTGCGCCTCCTGCACATAGTTTTCGCCGAAGATGCGGTGGCCCTGTTTCAGCACCTCGCGCACGCGGGCATCCGGCTGGACCTTGGACACGGCGATGAGCGTGACCGACCCTTCGGCCCGGTTCGCGGCGCGTTCGGCATCGTGGATGCGGCGGGTGATGTCGTCCAGCATGTCAGCCTCCGTTTTCCGGGTAGATGGCATGAAGGGGGCGCAAAAGAAAAGAGCGGGCGATTGCCCGCTCTTTCCCGAAAGACTGTTCCCGAAGGATCAGAAGCGCAGTTTCACACCGAAGTCTGCAACGGTTTCGCCGTCGGTGCCGAACAGGTCGGAGTCGACAACACCACCGTTGAGCGACGCGCCGCCGCCCAGGTCGTAGGCTGCGCCGATGCCGAAGGTGTCTGCATCGTCTTGAGCAGCAGCAGTGATGTACTCATCACGACGTGCGAAGCCGGTGATGGTCGTGTCGCCGAAGGTGTAGTCCACGGTCAGGCCGTAGGATTTGTCCAGAGCCAGATCGTCGAACGACGAGTAGTAGGCTTTGAGGCCGAAGCCGGACAGTTCGGTCGAACCGTACAGGATCCACTGCGAACCACCGTAGACTGCGGTGTATTCGTCTTCCGGGTCACCTGCGTTACGGACGTAGTTGTTGTCGCCGTTGTCCAGGTAGCCGAGGCCGACCTTGAAGGTGTCTGCCGAATAAGCAGCAGCAACCGAGTAGGTCGCGTCGACGCTGTTGCCGACAACTGCATCTTCTTCGCCGTAGGGCAGGGTGCCGTCGGTCATGCCGAGGTGGAATTCGAACGCGCCGGTGGCGTACGAGTACAGAGCACCCGGGCCTTGATCCAGCGTAGCCGAACCGTCGCCGCTGATGTACGGGATGTCCGTCAGGTCGTCGAGGCCCGAGAAGCCGATGGCGGTCAGGTCGCCGAATGCTTCTTCAGCAGCCGAGTTCACGTCGCCCATCGACAGTTTGCCGAAAGCGCCCGAGATCCAGACGGTGCCGCGCTTGGAGTCGTCGGACGAGCCGAAAGCGCCGCCCGAAGCCGAACCGTTTGCTTGGTCAGCACGGAAGGTTGCGCCGAATTCCAGACCGGTGTCCGTTTGACCCGACAGGTTGAAGCGAACGCGAGCACGCTGCGAGAACTGCACGTCTTCGCCGTCATAGACGACACCCATACGGGCGTCACCGGTCAGAGCAACTTCTGCAGCGGCGTAGCCGGTGGTTGCTGCGAGGATCGACGTCGCAAGAAGAATCTTTTTCATTGTTTCCCTCGTTGTACCTAAAAAGGTCGGCCCACCCCGGACAAGCGCCCGAATTGAGACTGATGTTTTTTTCCACCCGTCCGCCTCATAAAGCAATCCGAACGAACGCGCCGAAATCAGAGTCATTTGCATTGGTGCAATGATGCCACAGTCATGCGCCCGCCGCAGGGCAGGAATGCACGGGTGAAAGCCCTTGTTCGGGCCATCCCGGCGCGATAGACAGCCAAGGAACAGAAGGAGTGGGGAACGCATGACCTTTCAACGCCTCGTGCGCGCTGGTTTCACTGGCGGGATCGTCATTCTTCTGGCCGCCTGCGGTGGCCGCGAGGCTGCCGACCAGCAGCGCGCCAATCAAGAGGCCGCGCGGCCCTATAGCAGCGACACCGAAGATATGCCCAGCGCGAACCGCGAGGCGATCTGGTCCCTGTTCCGCGAAAGCGACGATCCGAACACGCGGATTGCGGTGAACAAGTATATCTGGAACGCCTCGCTGGACGTGCTGGACTTCTTGCCGGTGGAATCAGTCGATCCCTTCTCGGGCGTGATCGTCACGGGGTATGGCACGCCGCCGGGCGGTGGGCGGGCCTATCGTGCAACGGTCTATGTGCAGGACCCGGCGCTGGATGCGCGGTCGCTGCGCGTGGCGCTGCAGACCAGCGGCGGCAGCCCGGCTTCGGCAGAGACGACCCGCGCGATCGAGGATGCGATCCTGACCCGCGCGCGCCAGCTGCGGATCGCGGACAGCAAACTCTAACCGTTCTCGCGCAGGATCGTGCCCGCAAGGTAGAGAGAGCCGCAGATCAGCACACGCGACTGCGGCTTTATCCTCGCCAGGGCTTCGGCCACCGACGGTGCGGTGGTTGCGGGAATGCCCGCGGCCAGCGCGGCGTCGCGGGTGTCTTCTGCGGGCAGAGTTGCAGATTCGCCGGGGATCGATACCGCAACCAGGCTGTCCGCAACCGCAGCAAGCGGACGGAGATAGCCGCCGATGTCCTTGGTGTTCAGCATCCCGCAGATCAGGTGCGTCGGGCGTTTCGGCATCCGCGCCAGCGTTGCGGCGATCGCTTCGCCCCCCGCAGGATTGTGCCCGCCGTCCAGCCACAGTTCGGTCTGCGGGGCGGCATCGACCAGCGGGCCGTGGCGCAGGCGTTGCATCCGGGCGGGCCATTCGGCGCGGGTCACGGCAGCTTCGGGATCGCCGGTGCCAAGCCGGCGCAGGGCGGCAAGCGCCGCCCCGGCGTTCTGGATCTGGTGCGGCCCGGGCAGGTTCGGGAGCGGCAGGTCCAGCAGCCCCGTCTCGTCCTGAAACACCATCCGCCCGCGTTCTTCCCAAGCGTGCCACTGCTGGCCATGGGCGATGACCGGCGCACCGAGCCGCGCGGCGACCGCTTCGATCACGTCAAGAGCGGCGGGTTGCTGCGGGCCGACGACCACTGGGGTCAGACGTTTGATGATCCCGGCCTTTTCGCCCGCGATCTCGGGCAGGGTATCGCCCAGATATTGCTGATGGTCGATTGAAACGGGGGTGATGATCGACAGGACCGGATCGACCACGTTCGTCGCGTCCAGCCTGCCGCCAAGGCCGACCTCCAGCAGCACATAATCCGCCGGGATGCGGGAAAAGGCGAGCAGTGCTGCGGCGGTCGTGATTTCGAAGAAGGTGATCGCGTCCGGCCCGTTCGCGGTCACGCATTCGTCCAGAAGTGCGGTCAGCGCGGGTTCCGAGATCAACTCGCCCGCCAGCCGGATGCGTTCGTGGAACCGTGCCAGATGCGGCGAGGTATAGGCGTGGACGCTTTTGCCCGAAGCCTCCAGCCCCGCACGGATCATCGCCTGAGTCGATCCCTTGCCGTTGGTCCCGGCGATGTGGATCACCGGGGGCAGGTTGCGTTCGGGATGGCCCAGCGCGGCCAGAAGGCGGTGCATCCGGTCCAAGGTCAGGTCGATGACCTTGGGATGCAGCGTCATCATCCTTTGCAGGATGAGGTCGGAACCGCTCACGATGCGGGCGCCTCCTCGACCGGAGCGGGCAGGTCGCCCTTCACGGCGGGGGGCTGGTTGGTCAGCATCCGCAGGATCGTGACCAGCTCGTCCTTCATTTCCTTGCGGTGGGTCACGCGGTCCAGCATCCCGTGATCCAGCAGGTATTCGGCGCGCTGGAAGCCTTCGGGCAGCTTCTCGCGAATCGTCTGCTCGATCACGCGGGGGCCGGCAAAGCAGATCAGCGCGTTCGGCTCAGCAATCTGCACATCGCCCAGCATGGCATAGGACGCAGTCACGCCGCCCGTGGTCGGGTGGGTCAGCACGACGATATAGGGAAGCTTCGCTTCTTTCAGCATCTGCACGGCGACGGTGGTGCGCGGCATCTGCATCAGCGACAGGATGCCTTCCTGCATCCGCGCGCCCCCGGCGGCCGAGAACAGGATCAGCGGGCGCTTCAATTCGACCGCGCGCTGGGCGGCGGCGACGATGGCATTGCCGACATACATGCCCATCGACCCGGCCATGAAGGCGAAGTCCTGACCGGCGCAAACGACGGGGGTGCGGGCGATCTCGCCCTCGGCCACCAGCATGGCTTCCTTCTCGCCGGTCGCCTTCTGGGCGCCCTTCAGGCGGTCGGGGTATTTCTTCTGGTCGCGGAATTGCAGCGGATCGACGACCGGCTCGGGGACCTTCACCTCGGTGAAGATGCCACCGTCGAACAGCGCCACGAAACGGTCGCGCGGGCTGATCGCCATGTGGTGATCGCAGTTCGAACAGACGTTCAGATTGTCCGACAGCTCGCGGTGGAACAGCATGGTCCCGCATTCGGGGCATTTCGTCCAAAGGTTCTCCGGCACCTCACGGCGCGAGAAGAGCGAGTTGATCTTGGGGCGAACGTAGTTCGAGATCCAGTTCATGTAGCCGGGCCTTTGGGTCGCGTCTGGTTGACCCCGAGATAAGCCGCAGGGCGGGGAAATGCAATTCTTACGCTGCCGCCTGCGGAACGAAGCGGATCGCTTCGGGCGAAAGATCGGTCACGCCCCGCAAAAGCGCAAGTTCGACGCCGTCCACAAGGATGCGCGTGCCCTCCTTGACCGCCACCAGCGACATCTGCGGGTCCGGCGTTGTTTCGGGGTCGTAGCTGATCTCCAGCCGGTCATGTTCGCTGTCGTAATCGGCGATGTCGGCGGGGGCGCCGGGTTTGCCTTCGCCAAGGATGAAGGTGTCGCTTCCCTCGCCGCCATGGGCGAAATCGCCCGCGCCGACATGCAGACTGTCGTCGCCGTCCTGCCCGTTCAGGAAGTCGGGCTCGTCATCGTCGCCGCCGTGAAGCACATCGTTGCCCGCGCCGCCGTCGAGCGTATCGCTGCCCGTGCCGCCGAACAGCGTATCGTCGCCATAGCCGCCCGCGAGCCAGTCATCGCCCGCATCGCCATGCAGCTCGTCCGCGCCCTCGCCACCGTTCAGCGAGTCGTTGCCGTCCCCGCCATACAGCGTGTCGTCACCCATCTGCCCGGCAAGGCTGTCATCGCCATCGTCGCCGTAAAGCAGGTCCTGATCGTCACCGCCGCGCAGGACGTCGTCATCCGCGCCGCCCTGCAGCGTGTCGTTGCCCGCGCCCGCATCCAGCACGTCTTCGCCGGCGCCGCCGATCAGCAGATCGTCACCGTCCCGGCCCGTCAGCAGGTCGTTCCCGTCATGGCCGCGGATCGTGTCATCCCCCGCATCGCCCGAAAGGATATCGTCGCCGTCGCCCCCATCCTGCGCGAAGTCGAGCATGTCGCCGCCCTTTTCCTCGGGCGGGGGAGGGGGCGTGTCGTCGCCTTCGGGCTGCGCGGCGGGTTTCGTCGCCGTCACGGCATCCGCGGCCATGCCGGCCATCACCGCACCCACAAGTCCAAGAATCCCGATCATGACACGCCCCGTTTGACGAAATTGCCCCAGCAACCATATCACGGACCAAGGGGGCTTCATGTGCCGTTCTTGGAGGAAGGTTAACGTGAAAACGCTTCCCCTTGGGGCTGTTTTCCCCTATATGCGCGCATCCGCCCTGCTTGGGCGGTGCCAAGGGCCTTGCTGGACGACATCCTGGCTCGTGCCGTCACATTCATCTTAGGAGACATCCGATGTCGATCACCGTCGAAGAAAAGAACCGCCTGATCAAGGAATACGCGACCAAGGAAGGCGACACCGGTTCGCCCGAAGTCCAGGTCGCCGTCCTGTCGTCGCGGATCGCAACGCTGACCGAGCACTTCAAGTCGCACAAGAAGGACAACCACTCCCGTCGTGGCCTTCTGATGATGGTGGCCCAGCGCCGCAAGCTGCTCGACTACCTCAAAGCCAAGGACGAAGCCCGTTACACGACCCTGATCGGTCGTCTGGGCCTGCGCCGCTGACGCTTTCCGACGCGCCCTCCGGGGCGCGTCGCCGTTTTCGCATCGCGGGGCACAGGTCCGGCCGCGCGGCAGAATGACAAGGACCCCGGACGAGTGCCGTCCGGACGCCACACCGGGGGAGGGTCCCCCGGCCAGAACAGGATGAAACATGTTCAACGTTACGAAAAAGTCGATCGAGTGGGGCGGCGAGACGCTGACGCTCGAAACCGGCAAGGTCGCACGGCAAGCCGACGGCACCGTGATTGCCACGCTGGGCGAAACCTCGGTCATGGCAAACGTGACCTTCGCCAAGCAACAGAAGCCGGGGCAGGATTTCTTCCCGCTTACCGTGCATTATCAAGAGAAATACTATGCTGCCGGCAAGATCCCCGGCGGCTTCTTCAAGCGTGAAGCCCGCCCGTCCGAGAAAGAGACGCTGGTTTCCCGCCTGATCGACCGTCCGTGCCGCCCGCTGTTCGTCGACGGGTTCAAGAACGAAGTGCTGGTGATGTGCACCGTGCTGTCGCACGATCTGCACAACGAGCCGGACATCCTCGCGATGATCGCGGCCTCGGCGGCGCTGACCATCTCGGGCGTGCCGTTCATGGGCCCGATCGGTGCCGCGCGCGTCGGCTTCGTCAATGGCGAATACACGCTGAACCCGTCCGTCGATGACATGCAGAAGCTGCGGGACAACCCCGAACAGCGTCTGGATCTGGTCGTCGCCGGCACGCAGGACGCCGTGATGATGGTCGAATCGGAAGCTTACGAGCTGACCGAGGCCGAGATGCTGGGCGCCGTGAAGTTCGGCCACGAGGCGATGCAGCCCGTGATCGACCTGATCATCGATCTGGCCGAGGAAGCCGCGAAGGAACCCTTCGACTTCCAGCCCGCAGACTATTCCAAGCTTTACGCCAAGGTGAAGAAGTCGGGCGAGAAGCAGATGCGCGCCGCCTTCGCGATCAAGGACAAGGGCGAGCGCGTCGATGCGATCGCTGCGGCCCGCGACGCCGTCAAGGCGACCCTGACCGAGGAAGAACTGGCCGACATCAACCTCGGCTCGGCCTTCAAGAAGCTGGAATCGGCGATCCTGCGCGGCGACGTGGTCAAGAACGGCACCCGTATCGACGGGCGCAACACGACCACCGTGCGCCAGATCACGTCGGAAACCGGCATCCTGCCGCGCACCCACGGCTCGGCCCTGTTCACCCGCGGCGAGACGCAGGCGCTGGTCGTGACCACGCTTGGCACCGGCGAGGACGAGCAGATCATCGACGCGCTGCACGGCAACTCGCGTTCGAACTTCCTGCTGCACTACAACTTCCCGCCCTATTCGGTCGGCGAAGTGGGCCGCGTCGGCTCCCCGGGCCGCCGCGAGATCGGCCACGGCAAGCTGGCATGGCGCGCGCTTCAGGCGGTTCTGCCGGCTGCGACCGACTTCCCCTATACCGTCCGCGTCGTGTCCGAGATCACGGAATCCAACGGTTCGTCCTCGATGGCTTCGGTCTGCGGTGGATCGCTGGCGATGATGGATGCGGGCGTTCCGCTGAAGGCTCCGGTCGCGGGCGTCGCGATGGGTCTGATCCTTGAGGAAGACGGCAAGTTCGCCGTTCTGACCGACATCCTTGGCGACGAGGATCACCTCGGCGACATGGACTTCAAGGTCGCCGGCACCGAGAACGGCATCACCACGATGCAGATGGACATCAAGGTTGCCGGCATCACGCCCGCGATCATGGAACAGGCGCTGGCACAGGCCAAGGACGGCCGTCTGCACATCCTGGGCGAGATGTCGAAGGCCCTGACCTCGGCCAACGCGTTCTCGGCCTATGCGCCGAAGATCGAAACGCTGACCATCCCGACCGACAAGATCCGCGAAGTGATCGGTTCGGGCGGCAAGGTCATCCGCGAGATCGTGGAAACCTCGGGCGCCAAGGTCGACATCAACGACGACGGCGTGATCAAGATCGCCTCCTCGGACGCCGATGCGATCAAGCGCGCCTATGACATGATCTGGTCGATCGTGGCCGAACCCGAAGAAGGCCAGATCTATACCGGCCGCGTCGTGAAGCTGGTCGATTTCGGCGCCTTCGTGAACTTCTTCGGCAAGCGCGACGGGCTGGTCCACGTCTCGCAGATCGCCAACAAGCGCCTGCAGCACCCGAACGAGGTGCTGAAGGAAGGTCAGGAAGTGAAGGTCAAACTTCTGGGCTTCGACGATCGCGGCAAGGTTCGCCTTGGCATGAAGATGGTCGATCAGGAAACCGGGCAGGAAGTCGCCCCGGACGCCAAGACCGAAGCCGAGTGACAGATCGGGGCCCCGCATGTCGGGGCCCCTTTCCCAAGGAGGGGATGATGACCGAAGAAACCCTCAATATCCTATGCATGAAATGGGGCACCCTTTACGGTGCGGACGACGTGAACAACCTCTATCGGGGGGTGGCACGGCACCTGTCGCGGCCGTTCCGGTTCGTCTGCTTCACCGATGATGCCTCCGGTTTCGATGCCGGGATCGACGCGAAACCGCTGCCGGAGCTTGGATTGCCGAATGGCGATACCCGCTGGCGCAAGCTGGCCCTGTTCCAGCGCGATCTGGGCGGGCTGTCGGGGACGGCGCTGTTCCTCGATCTGGACCTCGTGATCGTCGGCAGTCTGGATGCGTTCTTCGACCTGCCCGGAGAGTTCCTGATCCTGCGCGATGACGATCTGTTCCGACCCAAACCGCTGCGGCGCCTGACGCCCGCGCGGGACCGGTTCATGCACATGGTCGGCAACACGTCGGTCTTCCGCTATGTCATCGGCGCCCATCCCGAGGTGCTGGAAACCTATGTCGCCGATCCCGCCGCCGCCGCCGCGCGATACGAGCATGAACAGCAGATGGCCAGCGATCTGATCCACCGTTCGGGCAAGATGCGCTATTGGCCCAAGGGCTGGTGCGTCAGCTTCAAGAACGATTGCGTGGGCCGGGGGCTTCGCAGCTTCCTGCGCGATCCCGTCTGCCCGCCCGATGCCAGAATCGTGCTGTTCGCCGGCAACCCCAAGATGTCGGACGTGCTTGCTGGCAAGGGGGGCAAGTGGTACCGCCGGATCGGCAACATAGACTGGTTGAAACGCGCCTGGCAGGGCGACGAGACCGTTCGAACATAAGGCAGTCCTGATGCTTATCATCACCGGGTCGGATGACAATTACGTTCCGGGGGTCATGGTCCTGATCGCTTCGGCGGCGTTCCATAATCCCGCCGCGCGCTTTGCCGTGCTGGACATGGGTATCTCGGACGCGAATCGCAGCCGCATCGATCGGCTGGGCGAAAAGCTGAACGTGTCGATCACGCGGGTCGAGGTTTCGAACGACGCTTTTGACCACCTGCCCGTTCAGCGCGCGCATCTGACGCGCAGCACCTATCTGCGGCTGCTGATCCCGGGCCTGTTCCCGGACGAGGATCGCGTCATCTACATGGATTGCGACATGGTGGTGACGGGCGATCTGTCGCTTGCCGACACCATCGAGCTTGGCAGCGCACCGATCGCCGCCGTCGCCTGTCCCAGCCCCAATTCCCAAGAGGTTGCGGCGACGGGCCATGTGCGCGGAACTTACATCAACGCAGGCTTTCTGGTGATGAACCTTCCGGTCTGGCGGGACGAGGGCATCGCGGACCAGTGCATCACGCTGATCGCCGATCCCCGTCAGTCGCTGCTGAGCGAGGACCAGTCCGCCATAAACATCGTCTGCCGCGGCCGGATCGTCTATCTGCCGTCGGAGTTCAACGTCTATTCCGATCCGAACGCCTACAAGCGCAAGGAAGATCTGCCGATGGAACCGGCGGTCATCCACTATGTCGTCAACAACAAGCCGTGGAACATGCCGACGACCCTCGATGCGTTGTGGAGGTTCCACGCCAAGCGGATCGAAGACCTGATGCCGGACCTTCGCGAGCCATCGCTGCGCCGCAGGATTTCGCTGGTGAACCGGAACCGCAAGATGATCTTCGGCCTGCTGCTGCGCCAGAAGAAATACATCATGCGCAACTGGGTGCGGAACACGATGAATGGAACGATCGCCGGCAACTATATCGCGCGGCATCGCGGGCGCTAGTTCAGCAGGATCAGCGCCCCGTTCAGCGCCATCGCCACGGTGACCCAAAGCGCATAGGGCACGAACAGCAGCGACGAAACCTTGTCGCTGCGCCATGCGCGGATGATGAAGGCGATGACGGTGATCCACAGCAGCGCGATGATGCCAAGGCCTGCCGTCATCTCGTGCGCGCCGAAGAAGACCGGCGTCCATGCGAAGTTCAACGCCAGTTGCAGCACCCAGAGCAGGATCGGCCCGCGCAGCCGCCATGCCCGCGCCCCGGCAATGCCGATCAGCACATAGAGCGTCGTCCAGACGATGGGAAACCATGCGTTCGGCGGGGTGAAGACCGGCTTGCGCAGCGCGGCATACCATTCGCCCGGCGCATAGGTCGTGCCGATGTAAAGCCCGCCTGCAAGGACGATGGCGATGAAGAACAGATAGGTCATCAGGGTCTTCATTCGTCTTCTCCCGCATCCTGGCTTGCGCGGCGAACGTTTCGCGCCTTGGCGGGGTTCCGTCAACCGGAAGGGGGGCTTGTGGGCGGCGCGCCGCTTGCCTCCGATGCGCAAGGGTGAGACGATCCGGGCGAATAAGGCAGGGCGGGGGATCATCATGCGCGGAATTCTGGCGGCGGCAGCTTTGGCGCTAATGGCAGGCGCAGGTGTGGCGCAAGATCTGGTCCCCGGCGCGCGCGTGGTGATCCGCACGGATACCGACCTGCCGGGGCGCGACATCGGCACGGTGTTCGACACGACGCAAGAGGCGTGCCAGCTTGCCTGCACCACCAATTCCGAATGCCGCGCCTTCACCTTCAACAGCCTGAACAATCGCTGTTTCATCAAATCCGACGCGGGGCGGCCCTCGGGGTTCAGCGGTGCGATCTCGGGGCTGGTGCTGCCGGGGGCGGATGCGGCGCTGGCGGCGGCGCGGCGGGCGGAGGCGACGTTCCTGACCGATGTCGACATGGCGGCGGCGCGGGCGCAAGTGGATGCGCTGGCCGGGGATGACACCGCCGGGGCGGTCCTTGCCTCCGACAGCCCCGAGGATTGGGCCGCGTGGTCCGCGAGCCTGCTGGCGCGGGCCGAGCCGCAGGCGGATGCGGCGCTGTCCGCTGCCGTGAACGCCTATCTGCGCGCGGTCAGCCCGCAGCAGCAGCGGGCCGCGCTGACCGCCATTGCCACCGCAGCCGAGGCGGCGGGGCGCGGCGACGACACCGTGCGCGCGCTGCGTCTGGCGCAATCGGTCGCGCCGAACGACGCCACTGCGGCGCTTCTGGCCGATGCCGCGGGCAAGTTCGGCTTCCGCATCACCGGCACCGATGTGCAGTCGGACAGCGCGCGCCCCCGTATCTGCGCCACTTTCTCGGGCGATCTGGCGACCGGGACCGACCTTGCGCCCTTCGTGCAGACGCCCGATGGCCTTGCCGTCGATCAGGACGGCCCGCGCCAGCTTTGCGTCGAGGGCGTCTCGCATGGGCAGCACTATGCCGTCACCTTCCGCAGCGGGCTTCCGGCGGCGGACGGGCAGGTGCTGGCGACCGAGGTGCGGCAGGAGCATTACATCCGCGACCGCAGCCCCGCCGCGCGTTTCACCGGGCGCGGTTATGTCCTGCCCAAGACCGGCAGCGCGGCGATCCCGGTGCAGACGGTGAATACGGACCGGGTGGACCTGTCGCTGTATCACGTCGCCGACCGCAATCTCCTGCGCGCGATGCAGGACAGCTTCTTCGCCGCCCCCGTCGATGCATGGCGCGAGGCCGAGATGGACGGCTCCATCGGCAACCGCGTCTGGCAGGGCGAGGGAACGGTGGCGATGGAGGCCAACCGCGACATGACCACCCGCCTGCCGCTGGATCAGGCGATCTGGGGCCTGCCCGCCGGGATCTATGCGCTGAAGGCGGCGGTTCCGGGGGCGGACCCCTACGAGACGCCTGCCGCGTGGCAATGGTTCGTGATCTCGGACCTTGGCATTTCCAGCTTCCTTGGCACGGACGGGCTGGATGTGATCGTCCGCAGCCTGAACACGACCGAAGCGAAAGAGGGGGCGGAGGTGTCGCTCATCTCGGCCGCGAACGAGGTGCTGGCGGTGGCCGCGACGGATGCCGAAGGGCGCGCAAGCTTCTCGCCCGGGCTGGTGCGCGGGACGGGCGGTTCGGCCCCCGCGCTGGTGACGGTGCGCGAGGGGGATGCCGATCTGGCCTTCCTGTCCCTGACGGATGCCGAGTTCGACCTGTCCGATCGCGGCGTGGAGGGGCGCGAGGCCGCGGGCGCGGTGGACATGTTCCTGACGACCGACCGCGGCGTCTATCGCGCGGGCGAGACGGTGCATGTGACCGCCTTGGCCCGCAACGACGGGGCCGCGATCGAGGGGTTGCCTCTGACCGCGATCCTGTTGCGCCCGGACGGGGTCGAACAGTCGCGGCAGGTGGTGCCGGATGCGGGCGCGGGCGGGCATGTGTTCGATCTGCCGGTTGCCGCGAATGCGCAGCGCGGCACATGGCGGCTGGAGATGCGCGCCGATCCTGACGCACCGCCGCTGGCCGCGACCGGGTTTCTGGTCGAGGATTTCCTGCCCGAACGCATCGATTTCGACCTGACGCTTCAGGGGCTGCGCATGAACGGATCGTCCGACCTGGGCATCGATGCGCGCTGGTTGTTCGGCGCGCCGGGGGCGGATCTGGCCGTGGAGGGCGAGGTGCTTCTGCGCGCCGCCGCGAATCTGCCCGGCCACGAAGGCTACAGCTTCGGCCGCCATGACGAGCCGTTCGGCGCGTCGATGGAGACGTTCCCGCCCGCGCGCACCGATGCCGAGGGGCGCGCGACCGTGCCGCTGAACCTGCCCTTCGTCGAGGCGGCCACCCGACCGCTGGAGGCGCGGATCACGGCGCGGGTGTCCGAAGGTTCTGGCCGTCCGGTGGAGCGCGAACTGGTTCGCCCCGTTGCGCCGGATGCGCCCTTGATCGGCTTGCGCCCGATGTTCGACGGCGTGCTGCCCGAAGGTGGCGAGGCGCGATTCTCGGTCCTGTCGCTGGATGCTGGCGGCAAGGCCGCCGCCGCCGAGGCGCGGTGGGAATTGACGCGGATCGAGACGGAATACCAGTGGTATCAGCAATACGGCAACTGGAACTGGGAACCCTTCACCACCCGTACCCGCGTGGATGGGGGTGATCTGGCCATTAACGGCACCGCCGAAATCGCGGCCCCGGTCCAATGGGGGGAATATGAGCTGAGCGTGGAGACGGCGGAGGCGGCAAGCTCTGTCACGTTCAGCGCGGGCTGGTATGCGGCGGGCGACGCGTCGACCACGCCCGACCGGCTGGAGATGTCGCTGGACAAGGCCATCTATGCGCCGGGGGACGAAGCGGTTCTGCGCATCGCCTCGCGCAGCGAAGGGACCGCGCTGGTGTCGGTGCTGACGAACCGCGTCGTATCCACGCAAGCGGTGAAGGTGGCCGAGGGCGAGACGCGGGTTCCGCTGGCGGTGACAGAGGAATGGGGCGCGGGGGCCTATGTCACCGCTTCGGTCCTGCGGCCGATGGATGCGGCCGCGGGGCGTAACCCGGCCCGCGCCCTGGGCATCGCCCATGCCGCCATCGACCCCGGCCCGCGTCATCTGGACATCGCCATCGAAACCGCACCCGAAGCCGATCCGCGCGGCAAGATGGAGGTCGCAGTGAAGGTCGCCGCCCCCGAGGGCGAATTGGCGCATGTGACCATTGCCGCCGTCGATCAAGGCATCCTGAACCTGACCCGCTTTGCCGCGCCCGATCCGGCGGCGCATTACTTCGGGCAGCGCAAGCTGGGTGTGGGCATCCGCGACATCTATGGCCGTCTGATCGACGGGCTGAACGGGGCCGAGGGGCAGGTCCGATCCGGCGGCGATGCGGGGGCCGAGATGGGGCTGCAAGCGCCGCCTCCGACGGAAGCGCCGGTGACGCTGTTCTCCGGCCCGCTGGTGGTCGGAACCGATGGCTACGCCCGCGCCAGCTTCGATCTGCCCGCCTTCAACGGCAGCGTGAAGGTCATGGCCGTCGCGTGGAGCCAAAGCGGCGTCGGGCAGGCTTCGGCCGATGTGGTGGTGCGCGATCCGGTGGTGGTGACCGCCAGCCTGCCGCGCTTTCTTGCGCCGGGGGATGAAAGCCGCCTGCTGCTGGAGGTGACGCACGCATCCGGCCCCGCGGGGCAGGTTGCGGTGGATGTGGACGGGGAGGCGCTGGCCCCCTTCGATCTGGCGGAGGGCAGCACCCATCGGATCGAGGTTCCGGTGACGTCGGGCGATGGCAGCGTCGAGGTGGCGCTGACCACGCCGGACGGCAAGCGTCTGACCAAGACCCTGTCGCTGCCCGTGCAGGTGAACGATCCGCAGGTGTCGCGCACGACGCGGCTGGAACTGGCACCGGGCGAGGTGTTCACCTTCGACGACAACGCCTATGCCGGGCTGACGGATGCCAGCGCCACGCTGGCCATCGGCCCCATCGCGCGGCTGAACGCGCCGGGGTTGCTGGCGGCGCTGGACCGTTATCCCTATGGCTGCACCGAACAGATCACCTCGCGGGCGCTGCCGCTGATCTATTACGATCAGGTCGCGCAGGCGATGCGGCTGGAGGGGGCGGATGACATCCGCACCCGGATCGAACAGGCGGTGGTCGAGGTTCTGGGCAATCAGGGCGGCGAGGGCGGCTTCGGTCTGTGGTCGGCGGGGTCGGGCGATCTGTGGCTGGACGCCTATGTCACCGATTTCCTGTCGCGCGCGAAGGCGCAGGGCGTGGCTGTTCCGGACCCGGCCTTCCGCCGTGCGCTGGACAATCTGCGCAATCAGGTGAACTACGCCGCGGATTTCGATGCGGACACCAATGGTGGCGGGACGGGGCTGGCCTATGCGCTGATGGTGCTGGCGCGTGAAGGCGCGGCGGCGGTGGGCGATCTGCGCTATTACGCCGATGTGAAAGGCGCGGATTTCGCGACGCCGCTGGCACAGGCGCAGCTTGGCGCGGCGCTGGCCAGCTATGGCGACAAGGCGCGGGCGGATGCGATGTTCGCGCTGGCCTCGGATCGCCTGGCGGGCGCGCGCGATGAGGGGCAGGTCTGGCGTGACGATTATGGCACGGTCCGCCGCGATGCCGCCGCCGTCCTGACGCTGGCGGTGGAGGCGGGGGCCGGAATCGACCGCGAGCCGTTGCTGGCCCGCGCCGCGCAGCCGGGGCAGCTTTCGACGCAGGAGGCGGCATGGACGCTTCTGGCCTCGCACGCGCTGGTCGATGCCGCGCCTTCGGGCGTGACCATCGACGGGACGGCGCCGGAGGGGCCGCTGGTGCGGATGCGCGCGCCGGGCGATGCGCCCAGCCAGATCCGCAACGATGGCGATGCGCCCGTTGCATTGACCCTGACCGCCTATGGGGTGGAGGCTGGCGCAGCTGCGGGGGGCAACGGATATGCCATCGCGCGGTCCTATTTCACCTTGGACGGAGCGCCGGTGGACCCGTCTTCGGTCGCGACGGGAACGCGGCTGGTCACGGTGCTGGACGTGACGCCCTTTGGCCCGGGCGAGGCGCGGCTGATGGTGACCGACCCGCTGCCGGCGGGGTTCGAGATCGACAATCCAAACCTCATCACCGCCTGGGATACCGGTGCGCTTGGGTGGCTGCGGGCGGAAACCTCGGTCACTCATTCCGAATTCCGGCAGGACCGTTTCCTGACCGCCATCGACCGGCATGACGCCTCGCCCTTCCGGCTGGCCTATATCGTGCGGGCCGTGTCGCCGGGCAGCTTTCATCACCCGGCCGCCTCGGTCGAGGATATGTATCGCCCCGATTACCGCGCGCGGACGGATGCGGGCCGCGTGACCGTGACGCCGTGAGGCGGCTTCTGGCGCTGGCGGCTGCGTTGTGGCTGGCAGCGCTGGGCAGCGACTGGGTGGACCGGACCGTGCTGCCGCCGATGCCGGAGCTGTCGCGCGAGGTGACCGCGCGGGATGGCAGCCTTTTGCGCGCCTTTACCGTGGCGGATGGGCGGTGGCGGCTGGTGGCGGGCGAGGTCGATCCCGGTTTCATCGACATGCTGCTGCGGTACGAGGACCGGCGCTTCCATGACCACGGTGGCGTCGATGCCCTGGCGCTGCTGCGGGCGGCGGGGCAGGCGGCGTGGCATGGGCGGGTGGTGTCGGGCGGATCGACCCTGACGATGCAGGTCGCGCGGCTGCTGGAGGAAAGCGGCACGGGCCGTATTGCGGGCAAGCTGCGACAGATGCGGGTCGCCTGGGCGTTGGAGCGGCGGCTGACGAAGGATCAGATCCTGCGGCTTTACCTGCATCTGGCCCCCTATGGCGGCAATGTCGAAGGGGTGCGCGCGGCGGCGCTGACATGGTTCGGCAAAGAGCCCCGCCGCCTGACGCCCGCGCAATCGGCGCTGCTGGTGGCCCTGCCGCAATCGCCGGAAACCCGCCGCCCGGACCGCCACCCCGAAGCTGCGCTGGCGGCACGTGACCGGGTGCTGGCGCGCATGGGGCTGGAGGGGGCCGAGCCGATCCCGACCGCACGCCGCCCCTTTCCGGCGCTGGCGGCGCATCTGGCCGACCGGGTGCAGGGGCAGACGACGCTGGATGCCGGGCTTCAGGCGCGGCTTGAGGCGCTGTCCGCCGATGCCGTGCGCGCGCGGGGCAGTTTGCAGGTCGCGTTGCTGGTGGCCGATCATCGGACGGGGGAAGTTCTGGCCTCGGTCGGATCGGCAGGCTATCGCGGCGATGCGCGGCAGGGGTTCAATGACCTGACGCGGGCGCTGCGCAGTCCGGGGTCGACGCTGAAGCCGCTGGTCTATGCGCTGGCCTTCGATCAGGGGTTGGTGCTGCCCGACACCTTGATCGAGGATCGGCCTGCCAGCTTCGGCGGCTATGCCCCGCAGAATTTCGACCGCATGTTCCGGGGCGAGGTGCGCGTGCGCGAGGCGTTGCAGCTGTCGCTGAACCTGCCGGTGGTGGCGCTGACGGAAACCTTGGGTCCGGCGCGGCTGATGGGGGCGATGCGTCGCGCGGGGATGGAGGCGCGGGTGCAGGGCCAGCCGGGGCTGGCCGTCAGCCTTGGCGGCGTGGGCGTGACGCTGGAGGGGATGGTGCAGCTTTACGCCGCCATTGCGCGGGGCGGGGTGATGGTGCCGCTGCACGCGCAGGGGCAGGGGACCGAGGGTGCGCGCGTCGTGTCCGAGGGGGCGGCATGGCAGGTGGCGCAGATACTGTCGGGCCTTGCGCCGCCGCCGGGGCAGCCCGCCAACCGGCTCGCCTACAAGACCGGGACCAGTTACGGCAATCGCGACGCCTGGGCGATCGGGTTCGACGGGCGGCATGTGATCGGCGTCTGGATGGGGCGGGCAGACGGAACGCCGGTGCCGGGGGCGTTCGGTGCGGATCTGGCCGCGCCGGTGCTGTTTCAGGCGTTCCAGCGGCTGAAGCCGCGGCTCGATCCCTTGCCCCCTGCGGAGGGGCGGGCCGGACCGCTGCCGGGGCCGCTCCAGCGGTTCCGCCCGCGCGATGCCGCCTTCCGCCCCGGCGGGCCGGAGCTGGTGTTCCCGCCCGATGGGGCCGAGGTGGAACGCAATGGCGGCGCGCTTCTGGTGCGGGCGCAAGGCGGGCGCGGGCCTTACGTCTGGCTGGCCGACGGGCTTCCGGTGGCCGAGGGGCGCGAGGCGATGCTGCCGCTGGATGCAGGCTTCGTCACGCTTTCGGTGGTCGACGCAGAAGGGCGGTCTGACCGGGCTGTCGTGCGGTTACGGTAAGGGGTTTGCGCCCCTCGGGGGTCAGCAGCCAGACGTCCCGCCCCTCGATCACCACTGCCGACAGGGGGCCGCCATAGGCCGCGCTGCTGTCGAGGTTCAGCCGGTTGTTATACAGCGTCGCCGTGTCGATGGCGGTGTGGCCATGCACGATCAGCGCGCCGTGCTCGGTCTGGTCCGACAGGAACGGCTCGCGAATCCAGCACAGGTCATCCTCGGTCTGATATTCCATCTTCACGCCGGGGCGGATGCCGGCATGGACGAAGATCGCGTCGCCCCGCCTGTGGGAATAGGGCAGGCCGCGGATGAAGTCGCGATGGCTTTGCGGCACGGCGGCCAGCGCCTCCTCGTGCACGGCGGCGACGGGGCGGTCGGATGCGTTCGCCACGCCATAGGAGGCAAGCGTGCCGCCGCCGCCCAGACGCGGATGCAGCCAGGAAAGGTCGGGGCGCAGGCCGGGATCGTGGCTTTTGGGATCGCCCAGAAACGCCTCGAACATGCGGTCGTGGTTGCCCTTCAGCACGATCCAGTCGCGCCCCGAGGCGATGCCTGCGCGCAGGTGTTCCACCACGCCCCGCGAATCCGGGCCGCGATCCACCAGATCGCCGATATGGACGATCGGGGCGTCGCTGCCATCCGCCTCGATCAACCCATGCGCGCGGTGAAGCAGGTCCAGATGGCCGTGAATGTCGCCGATGGCATAGGTCTTCATGGAAACCCCGAAACGAAAAGGACCGGAAGCAGCGCCCCCGGTCCCGAACTTCGTCATATGCGCGGCGGCGTCAAGCCACGTCGAAGGCCAACGGGCGCACCTGCTGGAATTTGCCGGTGGCCTCCAGCTCCTCGATCACGGCGGCGTCCAGCACGTCATCGACATAGATGATCGCGATCGCCTCGCCGCCCGCATCGGCGCGGCCAAGGGTGAAGTTCGCGATGTTCACGCCATGCTTGCCCAGCGTGCCGCCCAGAACCCCGACCACGCCCGGCACGTCGCGGTTGGTGGTATAGAGCATGTGCGGCCCGACCTCGGCATCGACGTTGATGCCCTTGATCTGGATGAACCGCGGCTTGCCGTCCGAGAAGACGGTGCCCGCGATCGACCGCTCGCGGCTTTCGGTCACGACGGTCAGCTTGATATAGGCGTCGAACACGCCCGACTTGTCCTGACGGGTGGTCGAGATCTGGGTGCCGCGCTCTTTGGCGACGACCGGGGCCGAAACCATGTTCACGTCAGGGTTCGTCGCCTTCATGATGCCCGCGATGGCGGCCGCGTTCAGCGCCTCCAGCTTCATGTTCGACACGGCGCCGTCGTAAAGGATGTTGATCGCCTTGATCGGCTCATCCTCCATCTGGCCGACGAAGGTGCCCAGATGGTTTGCCAGCTTCACCCACGGGCCCATGACCGCAGCTTCTTCGGCGGTGACGGACGGCATGTTCAGCGCGTTCTGCACGGCGCCGGTCAGCAGGTAGTCCGACATCTGTTCGGCCACTTGCAGCGCGACGTTCTCCTGCGCCTCGGTCGTCGATGCGCCAAGGTGCGGGGTGACGACGACGTTGGGCAGGCCGAACAGCGGGCTTTCGGTCGCCGGTTCAACCTCGAACACGTCGAATGCAGCGCCTGCGACGTGGCCGGACTTCAGCGCCTCGGCCAGCGCGGCTTCGTCCACCAGACCGCCGCGGGCGCAGTTGATGATGCGCACGCCGGGTTTCGTCTTGGCGATGTTTTCCGCCGAAAGGATGTTCTTGGTCTTTTCCGTCAGCGGGACGTGCATGGTGATGAAGTCGGCGCGGGCCAGAAGCTCGTCCAGTTCGACCTTCTGCACGCCCATTTGCACAGCGCGTTCTTCGGACAGGAAGGGGTCGTAGGCGACGACCTTCATGTGCAGGCCAAGCGCGCGGTCGCAGACGATGCCGCCGATGTTGCCCGCGCCGATCACGCCAAGCGTCTTGTTGAACAGCTCGACTCCCATGAAGCGGGACTTTTCCCACTTGCCGGCATGGGTGGAAACCGATGCCTCGGGCAGTTGGCGGGCGACGGCGAACATCATCGCGACGGCATGTTCGGCGGTGGTGATCGAGTTGCCGAAGGGTGTGTTCATCACGATCACGCCCTTTTTGGACGCGGCGGGGATGTCCACGTTGTCGACGCCGATCCCGGCGCGGCCCACGACCTTCAGGTTGGTCGCCAGCGCCAGCAGCTTGTCGGTGACCTTGGTGGCCGAACGGATGGCAAGGCCGTCATACTGGCCGATGATCTCGGCCAGCTTTTCCTTGTCCTTGCCGAGTTTCGGCATGTAGTCGACTTCGACGCCACGGTCGCGGAAGATCTGGACGGCGGTTTCGGACAGTTCGTCCGATACGAGAACGCGAGGTGCCATGATGGGCTCCTATGAAATGGGATTGGGGGTCGGGGGCATGGTGCCCCCGAGGGATCAGATCGCAGCGATTTCGGCGTTGAACGCGTATTCGATCCACGGCATCAGGGCCGCGACATCCGAGGTTTCCACGGTCGCACCGCACCAGATCCGCAGACCGGGAGGGGCATCGCGATAGGCACCGGCGTCAAGAGCGACGCCCTCTTTCTCCAGCCGTTTGGCGACCGCTTTGGCGAAAGCCGCGCCGTCGGTGATGCGATCGTCCGTGAACTTCAGGCAGACCGAGGTGCAGGAGGCGTTCGCCGCATCCACCGCAAGGTTCGCGATCCACGGCTTGCCTGCGATGAAATCTGCAATCGCCTTGGCATTGCCTTCGGACCGCGCGATCAGCGCGTTCAGACCGCCCAGACCCTTGGCCCATTTCAGCGACACGAGGTAATCCTCGACGCAGAGCATGGACGGGGTGTTGATCGTCTCGCCCACGAAGATGCCTTCGATGATCTTGCCGCCTTTGGTCATGCGGAAGATCTTCGGCAGCGGCCATGCGGGGGTGTAGGATTCCAGACGCTCGACCGCGCGGGGCGACAGGATCAGAACGCCGTGGCCGCCTTCGCCGCCCAGCACTTTCTGCCAGCTGAACGTGGTCACATCCAGCTTGTCCCAGGGCAGGTCCATCGCGAAGGCCGCCGAGGTCGCGTCGCAAATGGTCAGGCCAGCGCGGTTCGCGGGGATCACATCGCCATTCGCGACACGCACGCCCGAGGTAGTGCCGTTCCAGGTGAAGACGACGTCCTTGTCGAAGTCCACTTCGGCGAAATCGACGATCTCGCCATAGGGCGCCTTGCGGACGGTCGCGTCCAGTTTCAGCTGTTTCACCACATCGGTGACCCAGCCTTCGCCGAACGATTCCCAAGCGAGCATTTCGACGGGGCGCTGACCCAGCAGCGACCACAGCGCCATCTCGACTGCGCCGGTGTCCGAGGCAGGAACGATGCCGATGCGGTAGTCCGCAGGCACGTTCAGAATTTCACGAGTGAGGTCGATCGCCTCTTTCAGCTTTGCCTTGCCGACGGCGGCACGGTGCGAACGACCCAGCGGGGCGTCCGAAAGCATGGACAGATCGAAACCGGGGATCTTGGCGCAGGGGCCGGACGAAAAACGCGGATTCGCCGGGCGGGTCGCCGGGGCAGTGGTAGCCATTGCTGGTATCCTTACAGATAATCGCCCTTCGTTGGGGAAGGGTGTCCCGCCGCAAGCGATACGGCGGCGCGGAAAATAACGCAAGAATAAAAGGCAGCGGCGTTGCGCGGCAGGGCAAGTGGCTGATAGCGCGCGGAAACGTCGGGGTCCTTGCCGATTGCCGATGCCCGGATAAGGCGAATCGGGCTTATGCGGGAACGGCGACGGGGGTGCCGTCCGGGCGCAGCATCACCTGCATCGGCAGGCCATAAATCTGCTCAAGCATCCTCGGCTGCATCAGATCGGAAGGCGGGCCCTGCATCACGACCTGTCCCCGGCGCAGCGCGATGACGTGGTCGGCATAGCGCGCCGCCATGTTCACGTCGTGCAGCACCACCAGCGCGCTGCGCCGCTGGCTGTGGCACATGTCGCGGACAAGCGACATCACCTCGACCGCGTGGCTGATGTCCAGCGCCGAGATCGGCTCGTCCAGCAGAAGGGTTTCCGCGCCCTGTGCGACCATCATCGCAAGCCATGCCCGCTGCCGCTCGCCGCCCGAAAGCGTGTCGACCAGACGTTCGGCCAGCGCGGCGACCCCGCATTCGGCCAGCGCGCGATCAACGGCGCGGGCATCGTCCGGCCCGAACCGGCCCAGCGCGCCGTGCCAGGGGTAGCGGCCCAGCGCGACCAGTTCGGCCACTGTCATCCCATCCGCCGGGGGCGTCGTCTGCGGCATGAACGCAAGCCGCCGGGCGTGATCGCGGGCGGCCCATGCCCCGATCGGCCGCCCGTCGAACCGTATCGCCCCGCCCGAGGGCGCGATCTGCCGCGCCAGCGTCTTCAGCAGCGTCGATTTTCCCGACCCGTTGTGACCGATCAGCGCAATGAGCTGCCCTTTGGGCACATCCAGCGTCAGCCCGTCCAGAAGGCGGCGGCCCGGCACATCGACTGTCAGGCCGGTCAGGGAAAACAGGCTCATCTCGCACGCCTCATCATCAGGCCGATCAGCCAGGGCGCGCCGATCAGCGACGCGAATAGGCCAAGCGGAAGTTCATAGGGAAACCCGGCCATCCGGGCGCCGAAATCGGCCGCCAGCATCAGCCCGCCGCCGATCAGCGCGGCCCCGGTCACGTGATCCATCGGCAAGACGAGCCCCATCCGGCGCGCCATGTGCGGCGCCATCAGGCCGACGAAGCTGAGCGGTCCGACAAGGATCGTCGCGCCACCCACCGCCACGCCCGCCACGACGACCAGCGCAAGCCGCGCCCCGCCGGTCCGAAGTCCGAGCCCGCCTGCGACCCCGTCACCCAAGGGAAGGATGCCCAGCCAGCGGCGCGTGCCCAAGGCCATCGCCCAGACCGCTGCCACGACGGCGCACAGTCCGGCGGCCCCGGCGGGCGTCACCATCGCCGCCGATCCCGACAGCCATGCCAGAACGAGGAAGGATCGCGTATCGCCCACGGACATGATCGCCGCCAGAACCGCCGAAGCCAGCGCCGACACCGCGATCCCGGCCAGCAGAATGCGTTCGGGCGGCATCTGGCGGCGTTGCGCAAAGGCGGCCACGACCGCAAGCGCCGCAATGCCGCCGGTCATCGTGCCCACCGCCAGCGTGCCCGTCCCCGGCACCGCGACGAAGAACACCGCCAGCGCATAGCCGAGCGCCGCGCCGCCCGACACGCCCAGGACCTCGGGCGAGGCGAGGGGGTTCGCAGTCAGCCGTTGCAGGATCGCGCCCGCCATTCCAAGCGCCGCCCCTGCCGCCGTCGCCCCGATCAGGCGCGGCAGTCGCATCGGCAGAAAGGTCGCGAAGCTGTGCCGGTCCAGAACCGCCCAGCCGCCGGGCACCCGCCCGATCACAAGCAGCACCACGCCCGCCAGAAGGATCGCGGCCGAAATGGCACCCAGCAAACGGTAGGGGCGGCGCGCGCGGCGCAGGCTCGCCTCGGCCCGCTCCTCGCCGGGGGGCGTCGCGCCGCGCAGGCGGGGCAGCAGCGCGATCAGCAGCGGCCCGCCGATCAGCCCGGTCAGCGCGCCGGTCGGAAAGCTTTCGGCCCCGAGCCCCGCGAGCGTCAGGACCAGCCCATCGCTGAGCGACAGGAGCAGCGCGCCCGCCACCGCCGACAGCACCATCAGCCGCCCCGATCCGCTTGCCCCCATCGCCCGCGCGGCAGCCGGTCCGGCAAGGCCGACGAAGGCGACGAGGCCAACCTCGGCCGAGACTGCCGCCGCCAGAACCAGCGCGACGGTCACGGCCAGAAGCCGGACGGCGGCCACGTTCAGCCCCAGCCCGCGCGCCCCTTCGGCACCAAGCGAAAGCACGCGCAAGGGCCGCAGCAGCAAGCCCGCCGCAAGCGCCCCGGCGGCGAAGACGAACGCAAGCGCCCGCACCCCCGACCAGTCCTGTTGCACCAGCGATCCGCCGTTCCAGATCACCAGCGACAGGAGGTATTCCCCCTGCGACAGCGTGACGGCGGTGGCGATTGCGCTTGCGGTCATGCCCACCAGCATCCCGGCGATGACCATCGTGACCGGGGCGAAGGCTCGTCTCGCGCCGATCGCCATGACCAGCAGGGACGCCGCCGCCGCGCCCGTCACCGCCACAGGCCAGCGCCCGTATTCCATCAGGCCGGGCGCGATCACGGTGCCAAGCACCAGCGCAAGCTGCGCCCCCGACTGGATGCCCAGCGTCGTCGGATCGGCGACCGGATTGCGCAGCACGACCTGAAGGATCGCCCCCGACAGGCCCAGCATCGCCCCGGCCACCAGCGCGATCGCCCCGCGCGGCATCAGCCCGAAGGCCAGCCGGATCTGGTCCAGCGTCATCGCCTCGGGCCGGAAGGGCAGGGCTGGCCAATGCCACCCCGCCAGCGCATGGGCCGCCAGAAGCCACAGAAGAACCGCCGCGCCCAGCGCGGGAAGAAGCGTCAGTGTCCGGGTCATGCGATGGTCGTCGGCCCCGAGGTCAGCGCCCGCTCCAACTCGGCCGCAAAGCGCAGCACGGTCGGGATCGCGCCGAACGGGTTCAGCCCCGGCAGCGCATGGACGCGGTTCTGCGTCACGGGTGGCAGGGCGCGCCAAAGCACGGACCGTGCCAGTGCCCGACGGGCGGCCAGCGGCGGCGGGCCGATCACGACCACCCGCGCGTCCGGCATGTCCGCCAGCGATTCCAGCGGCACCGGAGCCATGAAGCCGAAAGCCGTCGGCTGGCTGCGGGCATTGGTCAGGCCCAGCCGTTCCAGCGTGCTGCCGAACAAGCTGTCGAAGCCGAACATCCGCATGTGTCGCGCATCGCCGATATCGATGAGCGCGACGGGACGGTCACGAAAAGGTGCCAGCCGCGCCGCGGCGGCATCCAGCGCCGCATCGGCAGCCTCGGCCACGCGCGCGGCGGCGGCGGTGTCGCCGATCTCGTGCCCCATATCCGCAAGCGCGGCGAAGGCACGGGGCAGCGGCGGCTCGCCCGGAACGAAGAAGGTCAGCGACAGGACCGGGGCGATGCCCTCCAGCCGCGCTCGATACTGCGTGTAATAGGGGGAGGACAGGATCAGATCCGGCCTTACAAGCTGTAGCAGCTCGAAATTCGGGGACCCGCGCAGGCCAAGATCGACCACGTCCTGCGGGATCACCGGCTGTTCGACATCGGCGCGGTATCGGATCAACTCGGCCCCCGCGACGGGCATATGCCCAAGCGCGATGGCGGTTTCCATCATCGCCCAGTCGATGGCCGCAAGGCGCGGCGCAGGTTTGGCCCGACCTGACGAAGACGCCGCCAGCAAGATGCCGGCGGCGGTCAGAAAGGTGCGTCGCTGGATCACCAGGTATAGGCGACCTTGGCCGAAACCACGCGCCCCTCGCCATAGGAGCAGTAGGAGAAGCCGCAGGCCCCCAGATAGACCTCGTCGGTCAGGTTGGACACGTTGACTGAGGTGCGGATGTTCTCCCAGTCGTAGCGGACGGCCAGATCGACCAGCGTGGCGCTGTCCAGTTTGCCCGAGTTGGCCGCATCGCGGTACCGCTCGCCGATATAGCGCACGCCTGCACCGGCGGTGAAGCCGTTGCCAAAGTCGCGATCGACCCACAGGCTGGCAAGGTGGTTCGGGGCGTCGGGCAGTTCATTGCCATTCAACGGATCGGCGCTGAACGAAACCTGTTCGGTCTTGTTGTAGGCATAGGCGCCACGGATCGACCACCCTTCGTCAAGCTGGGCGGTCGCTTCGAGTTCCAGGCCACGCGATTTCACCTTGCCGATCTGGAAGGGGTCGGATCCTTCTTCGCCGACGCGCGGAACGAAGCGGGTCACGTTCTCTTGCTCCAGATCATAGAGGGCGGCGGTGAACAGAGCGTCAAATCCTACCGGGCGATATTTCACCCCGACTTCAAGCTGCTTGCCCTCGGTCGGTTTCAGAACGTCGCCGTTGCCGTCCTGCCCCGCCTGCGGGTCGAACGAGGTCGAGTATGTCGCATAGGGTGTGAACCCGTTCGGCATGACATAGGACAGACCGACGCGTCCCGTCAGTTCCGTGTCCTTGAACTCGGACGGCGAGCCGTAACGGTTGCCCTCCTGTTCGACCCAGTCGTAGCGCAGACCTGCGACGCCGCGCCAGTTGCCGAAGCTGAGTTCGTCCTGCGCATAGATGCCTGCCTGGCGCAGCACCACGTCGCCGGCATTGGCGGGGTTATCGAAGATCGGTGCGAAACCGTTGTAGTCCGGGTTGCGCCAGTTGAGGTCTGGCGTCCCCGTATCGTCGTCGTCCTCAGTTTCCGTGCCTTTTTTGTCCCGGCTGAACTGGCTGCTTTCGAACGCGTCGTATTTACGGATGTCGGCACCGAACAGAAGCTGGTGATCGACCTGCCCGGTCATCACGTTGCCCGAAAGCCGGGTATCGAGGCTGATCGTGTCGCTCTTCTCGTTTTGGCGCGAGGACCCGCGCGAGAAGGTGTCGGGCGTCAGCACCGCGCTGGCATAGGTGCCTTGGTAATCCCAGTTGAACTTCTCGTAACGCAGACCTTGGCCCAGCGTCCAGCCGTTGCCAAGATCGTGGCTGATCTCGATGCCGAGGCTCAGCATCTCGCGGTCGCTGTCGTCGAAGTTCTTCTGCCCAGTATAGAGGTCGCGCAGGGTGTCGGCATCTGCGGATTCAGTCAGCGCGAACGGCACACCCGTCGGCGAGATCGGCGCATCCTTGGTGTAGTTCAGCAGAACGTCCACGGTCGTCGCGTCATCGGGGGTGTAGCGCAGGGCGCCGGCAACATAGCCGCCCTCGTTGTCCAGATCCTCGATCTGGGTGGTGTCGTTGCGCCCGATCCCAGTCAGGCGGAAGGACAGGGTATCGGACAGAACGCGGTTTGCATCGAAGAACAGGCGCGCGCCATCACTGCTGTCGACGCCCACGCCGACCTCGCCGAAGTCGAACGAACGGGCGCGCTTCTGCACCATGTTCACGACGCCGAGCGGCGATCCGGCGCCATAGACGGCCGAGGAGGGGCCGCGCAGGACCTCGATCTGTTGCAGCCCGTAAAGCTCTTGCGCCGCCGCGCCGAAATAACGCCCTTGGCGCAGGCCGTTGACGTATTGGGCGCCTTCGGCGTTGAAGCCGCGAATGCGGGGCGAATCGAACCGGGGGTCGCGTCCGAAGGGTTCGGCAAGGATACCTGCGGTATAGCCGAGAGCCGCCCCGACGCGATCGGCGCCCTGATCGTTGATCTGGTCATTGGTCACGACCGACATCGACTGCGGCATCTCGTTCACCGGCAGGGTGGATTTCGCGACCTGCGCGCCTTCGGCGACATAGCCAGCGACATCGTCCGCCTGAACCACGATCGGGCTGAGAACGATGATGCGATCGCTTTCCTGTGCATGGGCCGCGCCGACGGCAAGAAGGCTGGCACCTGCCAGCAAGGCAAGACGAATGGATGATGGCATGATCGTGACCCGGAACCTGTGATGTCAAACTGTGATGACGATACGGGCGGGCCCTGTCAACGAGGCTGAGAGTTTTTGTCGGAATTGCCGTGGCACCGTGGCCGAAACGCCATGTCCTCATCCGCGCCGAAGGCTGCCGGGGGATATTCCGAAAGCGTTGCGGAAGGCGCGGCTGAGCGTGGCCGGGCTGGTGAAGCCGGTGCGCAGCGCAACTTCGACCAGCGGGTGACGGGTGTCCGTCAGCAGGCGGCGCGCCGCCTGAAGCCTCAGGTTCAGGGCATAGGCGCCGGGGGTGGTGCCGAAATCGGTGCGGAACAGCTTTTCCATCTGCCGGGGGGAAAGACCGACGGCGCGGGCGGTGCTTGCTGCGGTTTCGGGCGCGTCGATCCGTGCCTCCATCCGGGCGGCAGCGGCGGCGACGCGAGGGTCCAGCCCCGGCTCGCGCAGCGAGGAGGCGATCTGCGGCACCGCGCCCGGCGTCTGGATGGTCTGAAAGCTCATCGCGACCTGGCGGGCCAGCGGGGCGCCGTGGCGACAGCGGATCAGATGCAGCATGAAATCGGCCGCCGGACCGGCGCCGCCGATGGTCACGCGCCCCCGGTCGATGACATAGCGGTCGGGAACGACTTCGATCGCAGGGTGGCGGGCGGCCATGTCCTCCAGATCCTCCCAATGGACGGTGGCGCGGTATCCGTCCAGAAGACCTGCCCGCGCCATGATCCATGGCCCCGAATCCACGCCGCCGATCAGCGCGAAACGGACGGCCATGCGGTGCAGGTCCCGGATCAGCGCGGGCGGCGCGACCGCGTCCTGATGAAACCCCGCGACGATGAACAGTGCATCCGCGCCCGCCGCCGCCCGCAGCGGCCCGGACGATGGCAGCGACAGCCCGCAGGTCAGCGGCACCGGCCCGCCATCGCGCGACACGACCCGCCAACGGAACGCCTCGTATCCCAACTGGCGGTTCGCGTTTCGCAGCGGGTCCAGCGTCGATGCGACCTGAAGGATCGACGCCTCGGCCAGAACCAGAAGCGCGATGGTCAGCGGGTTTCGTGCGGGGCCGAAGATCGCGTTTTCCGTCATCCGGGATTCGTAGATCGCAAATCACCGTCTGCCAAGAGGCGTAGGCTTGCGGCAAAGGAGAACCGAATGCCGCTGACCATGAACCGCGAAGTCTTTATCACCTGTGCCGTGACCGGATCGGGCGGCACGCAGGACCGCTCGCCGCATGTGCCTCGCTCGCCGCAGCAGATCGCGGAAAGCGCCGTCGCTGCGGCCAAGGCGGGGGCGGCCATCGTCCACTGCCATGTCCGCGACCCCGAAACCGGCGCGCCTGCCCGCGATCCGGCACTCTATCGCGAGGTGACGGAGCGTATCCGCGACAGCGAGGTCGATGTCGTGTTGAACCTGACCGCGGGGATGGGGGGCGATCTGCTGTTCGACGGAACCGAGAACATGGCGATGTCGCCCCGGTCCGACATGGCGGGCGCGACGGAGCGCGTCGCGCATGTGGTCGATTGCCGCCCCGAGATCTGCACGCTGGATTGCGGCACGATGAACTTCAACGAAGCCGATTACGTCATGGTGAACACACCCGGCATGTTGCGTGACATGGCCGCACGGATGACGGCGGCAGGCGTGCGGATCGAGATCGAGGCCTTCGACACCGGCCATCTGTGGTTCGCGCGGCAACTGGCAGAGGAGGGGATCGTCCCGGACCCGGTGCTGGTGCAGCTTTGCATGGGCGTGCCGTGGGGGGCGCCGGACGATCTGAACACCTTCATGGCGATGGTGAACAACGTGCCCGCGGGTTGGACATGGTCGGCCTTCGCGCTGGGGCGGCACCAGATGCCCTATGTCGCGGCCTCGGTTCTGGCGGGCGGCAACGTCCGGGTCGGGCTGGAGGACAACCTGTGGCTGGGCAAGGGCCAGCTTGCCACCAATGCGCAACTGGTCGAGCGGGCAGTGACCATCATCGAAAATCTTGGCGCACGGGTCATCACACCCGCCGAGGTGCGCACGAAGCTGAAGCTGGAGAAACGGGCATGAAGGCGGCGATCATCGGCGGTGGCGTCATCGGTGGCGGCTGGGCGGCGCGGTTCCTGCTGAACGGCTGGGATGTGGTGGTGTTCGACCCCGATCCGCAGGCCGAACGCAAGCTGGGCGAGGTGCTGGCCAATGCCCGCCTGTCGCTGCCCGCGCTGTCGGATGTGCCGATGCCGACCGAAGGGCAGCTGAGCTTCGCTGCCTCGATGGCCGAGGCGGCGGCGGGTGCGGACTACATCCAGGAATCGGTCAGCGAACGGCTTGAGTTGAAGCATCGCGTCTATGCCGAATTGCAGGCGGCGAATGGGACGGCGGTGATCGGGTCATCGACATCCGGGTTCATGGCGTCGGATCTGCAAAAGGGCAGCGCCAATCCCGGCCAGATCATCGTCGCGCATCCGTTCAACCCGGTTTATCTTTTGCCGCTGTCCGAAGTCTCGCCATCCCCCGCCAATCCGCCCGAGGTGGTGGAGCGCACGATGGAGGTGATGCGCCGGATCGGTATGTTCCCGCTGCATCTGAAGAAGGAAATCGACGCCTTCCTTGGCAACCGCTTCCTTGAGGCCGTCTGGCGCGAGGCGCTCTGGATGCTGAAGGACGGCGTCGCCACGACCGAGGAGATCGACGAATCCATCCGCATGGGCTTCGGCCTTCGCTGGGGGCAGATGGGCCTGTTCGAGACCTATCGCATCGCCGGGGGCGAGGCGGGGATGAAGCATTTCATGGCCCAGTTCGGCCCGGCGCTGCAATGGCCGTGGACCAAGCTGACCGATGTGCCCGAGTTCAACGACGAACTGGTCGATCTGGTCGCCAGCCAATCGGACGCGCAGTCGGGTGCCTATGACTTCCGCGAGTTGGAGCGGATCAGGGATGCCAACCTTGTCGGCTTCCTGCGGGTGCTGAAAGACCGGGACTGGGGCGCGGGCCGCGTGCTGCGCGAACACGATGCGCTGCGCGAGGCCGCGCCCGAGGCGGGGCTGGAATTGCACCGGCAGGTTCTTCCGGCTTGGATCGATTACAACGGTCACATGACCGAAAGCCGGTATTACGAGTTGAACTCGCATGCCATCGACGCATTTCTTGCCCTGATCGGCGCGGGGCTGGACTATGTCGCCACGGGGCGCAGCTTCTACTCGGTGGAAACCCATATCCGCCATCTGGGCGAGGCGAAGCTGGGCGACCGGCTGACGGTGCGGCTTCAGGTCCTGTCGGCGGACGATAAGCGATTCCGCTCCTTCGTCCGCATCGAGCGGGAGGGCGCGCTGCTGGCGACGGTCGAACAGCTTTGCCTGCATGTGGATGCCGGAAAATCCGCCCCCGCCGCGCCCGAGGTCTGGGAAAAGTTGAAGGCTGTCGCCGATGCGCATGCCAGCCAGCCGATGCCCGAAGGGGCAGGGCGCGCGGTCGGACAAAAACGATAACGAACAACAGGAGGTATGAATGAAAAAGCTGATCGCGATTCTTCTTTGCACGGCGCTGCCCGCTGCCGCGCAGGACCCCGAAACCTGCCTCGCGCCGCGGTTCTCGGATGTGGGCTGGACCGACATCACCGCCACGACCGCCATCGCCGCCCGCGTGCTGGAGGAATTGGGATATGCGCCCGAAATCCAGATCCTGTCCGTGGCCGTCACCTTCGAGTCGCTGAAACAGGGCGATACGGACATCTTCCTTGGCAACTGGATGCCGCTTCAGGAACCGATCCAGACGCCGCTGGTCGAGGCGGGGCAGATCGACGTGATCCGCCCGGTGCTGGAGGGCGCGCGGATCGGTCTGGCCGTGCCGAAGGCGACCTATGATGCGGGGCTGAAGACCTATGCCGACATCGCCGCGTTCCGCGACCAGCTTGGCGGGCAGATCTATGGCATCGAGGCGGGCAGCAGCGCGAACGCCACGATCATGGGCATGATCGAACAGGACAAGTTCGGCCTGAACGGGTTCAGCCTGATCGAATCGAGCGAGCAAGGGATGCTGGCGCAGGTGCAGCGCGCCTCGGGAAGCGAGCAGCCCATCGTCTTCTTCGGCTGGCAGCCGCATCCGATGAACGTGCGGATGGAGATGGAATACCTGACGAACGGCGACGACGTGTTCGGCCCGCAGGACGGCGCGGCGACGGTGCTGACCAACACCCGCGCGGGCTATGCCGCCGAATGCCCGAATGTGGGGAAATTCCTGTCCAACCTGTCCTTCACCGTCGCACAGGAGGATGTGCTGATGACCTACATCCTCGACGAAGGGCTGGAGGCCGGGGCCGCCGCCGAACGCTGGCTGGGCGAGAACCCGGACGTTCTGGACGGCTGGATGGAGGGCGTGACGACCGCTGCGGGCGAGCCGGGGCTGGACGTGGTGAAGGCGGCGCTGGAATAGGTCAGCGCGGGCGGCGCCGGTGCCCCGCCAGCGCCAGCGCCGCCCCAAGCAGGGACAAAAGCGCGAACAGGCGGAAGATGGTGACGTAATCGCCCGTCAGCCCATAGAGCGCGGCAAAACCCGCCGGACCCGCGACGACGCCAAGGAAGGTCCATGCCAGAACCTCGCCGGTGAGCGTCCCGCCCTTGGGGCTGGCATGGGCGGTTTCCGCCATCGCGACGCCGTTCCAGCCAAGCGCGGTCAGCCCCGCCAGAAGGATCATCGCAAAGCCGACAGCCGGGGCATCGTCCAGCAGCATGAATCCGAAACCAGCGGCACATTGCAACGCGCCCACCAGCGCCAGCACCAGAAAGCCCGATCCGAGCCGGTCCGCGACAAAGCCCCAGAACACCCGCCCGAACGCGCCGCTGGCCTGCATCGCGGCGGCGCAGCTTGCGGCAGCCAGCGCGGACCAGCTGAAATCCTCGATCAGCATGGCGACCATGAAGGAGGACAGCGAAAGCTGCATCGCCGAATACAGGAACCCCATGATAGCCAGCTTGCTGAGCGAGGAGTCGCGCCAGACGAGCGCCTGCCGGGCGCGGATGCCGCCCATGATCGGCACGGACGGGTCGCGGTCGCCATCCCATTGCGGGATGTAGCGGATATAGATCGCGGCGATGCACATGGTGGCTGCCGCCAGCACCACCATCGCCCATTGCCAACCCAGCCAATGCGCCAGCGGCGGAACGGCCAGCGCGGCAGTGACCCCGCCCAGCGGCACGCCCGCCTGCTTGATCGAAAACACCAGATTGCGTGTCGCTGCCGGGGCCAGCCGCGACAGGATATGTGACGAGGACGGGTTCACCAGCCCATATCCCAGCCCGATCAGTGCCGAGCCTGCCGCGACCCCAGCGATCCGCCCCGACGCCAGCCCGCAAAACCCGATTCCCGCTGCGACCAGCGCAATCTGCCCCACGCGCCCCGCGCCCAGACGTTTCACAAGGCCCCCCGCCATAATCGAGAACAGGATGCCGACGGCATAGATCAGGCTGACCTGATACCCGATCAGGTGCGGCGAAAGTCCCATCCCCGCTGCGACCAGCGTCGGAATAGCGGTGAAGGCAAGCACCGACGTGGTGGCGGCGATCTGCGATGCGGTGGTCAGTGCCAGCGCCTGCGGAAGGGAGGGAGCGGTCATCGGCGGGCCTTTCTTTCCCGCTTCATGCCGCATCGGGCGGGGAATGTCAGCGGGCCCGCTGGCACCAGCGCGGCTTTTGTGCCAAGGCGGGCGCAGACAGCAACGGAAAGATGCCCATGTTCATCGCAACGCTTTTGACCGATCCGTCCAACCCCGCGCTGGATCGCGCGACCGTCGAAAGCGTGCGCAACGCATGGGGCGGTGGCGATGCGCGCTGGCTGAACCCCGGCATCGCGGCGGAATTCCCGCTGGAGGATAAGCCCGAGAACCTGTGGGAGGTCTGGGAGGGCCTTCAGGCGCTGGGCGTCGATCTGGCCGTGCTGCCCGAGGCGAACCGGCGCAAGAAGCTGCTGCTGGCGGATATGGATTCGACCATGATCCAGCAGGAATGCATCGACGAGTTGGCGGCTGAGGCGGGCGTGGGCGAATACGTCGCCGCCATCACCGCCCGCGCGATGAACGGCGAGCTGGATTTCGACGCCGCCCTGCGCGAACGCGTCGGGCTGTTGAAGGATCTGCCCGAGAGCGTGATCGGCAAGGTGCTGGACAGCCGCATCACCTTCATGCCCGGCGGGGCCACCTTGATCGCAACGATGAAGGCGAACGGCGCGCGGGCGGCTCTGGTGTCTGGTGGGTTCACCGCCTTCACCGCGCGGGTGGCCGAGGCGCTGGGCTTTGACGAAAACCGCGCCAACGTGCTTCATGCTGCGGATGGCAAGCTGCTGGGCACCGTGGCCGAACCGATCCTTGGGCGCGAGGCCAAGGTGACCGCGCTGGAGGAGATCACCGCCGCGATGGGCTGGGCCGAGGCCGATGCGATCGCCGTGGGCGATGGGGCGAACGATCTGGGGATGCTGTGGCGCGCGGGGATGGGCGTTGCGCTGCACGCCAAGCCCGCCGTCGCCGCGCAATGCGATCTGCGTATCAACCATGGCGATCTGACGGCACTTTTGTATTTGCAAGGCTATTCGCTGGGCGAATTCGTATCTTCGCGCTAAGCCGAAGGCTGTTTTCGCAGAGGCAGCATAATCGTTTTGTCACTTTTCCGTTAGGATTCGCGTGACGCCGACACAGGCGCGCGCGCGGCAACGTCCGCGAAGTCCAACGGGAAAGGATCATCCATGGCTCTGCCGGGCAGCGGACGGGACAGTTCGCTTTACAACGAAGACCTCGCCCCCCTTGCGCCATCGCAGCGCAAATGGGGCTGGTTCGAGATTTTCAACGTCTGGAACAACGACATCCAATCGCTTTTCGGCTATTCGCTGGCGGCGTCGCTGTTCCTGACCTATGGGCTGAACGGTTGGGCGGTGTTTGCCGCGATCGTTCTGGCGGGCGCGTTCGTGATGGTTCTGGTGAACCTGACCGGCAAGCCGTCGGTGAAATACGGCATTCCCTATCCGGTGATGGCCCGCGCCTCGATGGGCGTGCGGGGCGCGCGGTTTCCGGCGCTGATCCGCGGCATCGTCGCGATCTTCTGGTATGGGGTGCAGACCTATTTCGCCTCGACCGCCGTGGCGCTGCTGCTCAATACCCTGCTGGGGATCGAAGGGGGCGCGACCTTCCTTGGAATGACCGCGATCGGCTGGATTTCCTATTTCGTCGTGTGCCTGTTCCAGATCGGGCTGTTCATGATGGGGATCGACTGGATCGCCAAGTTCCTGAACTGGGCCGGGCCGTTCGTCTATGTGGTGATGTTCGCGCTGATGCTGGTGATCTGGTATCAGGCCGGGAACGGGATCTTTGGCGCGCTCGGCTCCATCTTCGAGGGGGATACGGCAACGGACGCGCGCGGGCCGATCGCGGCCTTCATCGCGGTGATGGGTACGATGATCGCCTATTTCGCCGCGGTGGTGATCAACTTCGGCGATTTTTCCCGCTTCGTGACGACCGAGGGCGAGATGCGCAAAGGCAACTTCTGGGGCCTGCCGGTGTCCATCGCGGTGTTCTCCTTCATCGCGCTGTTCGTGACCGCAGGGACCGTGGTGCTGTTCGGAGAGCATCTGGTGAACCCCGCCGACATCGTCGAACGGGTGGATAATTTCTGGCTGACGCTGATCGCGGCCTTCACCTTCTTTGCCGCGACCGTGGGGATCAACCTCGTCGCGAACTTCATCCCGCCGGCCTATGACATCGCCAACCTTGCCCCTGCGCATATCAGCGCAAGGATGGGCGGGATCATCACCGCCGTCATCGCCTTCTTCATCGGGGCGCTTTGGGTGCCGCTGATTTCCACCATCGGGATCGCGGCCTTCGTCGATACGCTGGGCGCGGTGCTGGCGCCGCTTTATGGCATCCTGGTCGCGGATTACTACCTTGTCCGCAAACAGCAGGTTTCGCTGGACGACCTTTACGTCGCGGGGCCGGAGGGGGCGTATCACTATACCGAAGGCTGGAACATGAAGGCGATCACGGCCTTTGCCATCGCCGCCGTGTTTTCGGTGATGACGGTCTGGATGCCGTCGCTGGTCGCGCTGTCGGGCTTTGGCTGGGTGATCGGTGCGGTGCTGGGGGGTGTGATCCATGTGGCACTGATGCGGGGGCAAAACCCCGTCGCGCGCAGCGCCTGACTTTACACCGCGCTTCCGCCGCGCCAAGGATGCGGCGTAAGCGCGCAGGAGCCAGCATGACACGATCCGACCGGCATCTGGAAATGACCGAACTGATGACCCCCGACATGGCCAATTTCAGCGGCAAGGTGCATGGGGGCGAATTGCTGAAGCTGCTGGACCGCGTCGCCTTTTCGCTCGCCTCGCGCTATTCCAAGCATTACGCGGTGACGCTGTCCGTCGATCAGGTGCTGTTCAAGGAACCGATCAACGTGGGCGAACTGGTGACGTTTCGCGCGGCGATCAACTATGCCGGGCGCACCTCGATGGAGGTCGGCATCCGGGTCGAGGCGGAGAATATCCGCACCGGGGCCGTGCGGCATACCAATTCGTGCTATTTCACCATGGTCGCGGTGAACGACGACGGCAAACCCGCCGCCGTTCCGGTGTTCGAGCCGGAGGGCGAGGCCGACCGCCAGCGCCACCGGGCGGCAGAGTTGCGCCGCGCCCTGCGCCGCGAACACGCCGCGCGGATGGCGGAGACGACGAAGGCCTGAGATGGAATTCGAACTGATCGCCTTTCTTGTCGGGGCCGCGTTCCTTGGCGGTTTCATCGACTCCATCGCCGGGGGCGGGGGGCTGATCACCCTGCCTGCGCTGTTGATCGCCGGGGTGGACCCGTTCGTCGCGCTTTCCACCAACAAGGTGCAGGGGGTGTTCGGATCGGGCGCGGCGGCGGTCAGCTATGCTCGCGCGGGGCATGTGGATCTGCGGCGGCAGGGGAAGGCGGCGCTGGTCGCGCTGTTCGCCGGTGGTTGCGGGGCGGCGCTGGCGGGGTGGATTCCGACCGATGCGCTGCGGATCATCCTGCCAGTCGTGTTGATCGGGATCGCGCTGTTCTTTGCGCTGAAGCCGGGGCTTTCGGATACGGACCGGGTGCAGCGCGCAACGCCCGCGGCCTTCATCGCGTTCTTCGTGCCGGTGATCGCGGGCTATGACGGGTTGATCGGGCCGGGGACGGGTTCGTTCTTCATGATGGGCTTCGTGATGCTGGCCGGATACGGCGTGTTGAAGGCGACGGCACATACGAAGCTGCTGAACTTCGCCTCGAACCTTGGCAGTCTGGCCGTGTTCGCCGTGATCGGCGCGCCGCTGTGGGGAGTCGGACTGGCGATGGGCGCGGCGGCAATGCTGGGCGCGCGGCTTGGATCGGCGCTGGCGATGCGGATCGGCGCGCGGGTGATCAAGCCGCTGCTGGTCGTGACGTCCACCGCCATGGCCGCGCGGCTGATCTGGCAGCTGATCTAGCGCCCCCAGTCCTTGTCCTGCATTTCGCGCAGGCGGGATGCGGTGCGCTCGAACTCGAAGGCGCCCTCACCCTCGGCATAAAGCCGTTCGGGCACGTCATGCGCGCTGGCGATGACGCGGACCTTTGCCTCATACAGCGCGTCGATCAGCGTGACGAAGCGCTTTGCCTCGTTGTAGTTGCTGGCCGAAAGCTGCGGGATGTCTTCGAGGATCAGGACGCGCACGGCCTCGGCCACGGCAAGGAAATCGGCAGGGCCAAGCGGTTTGGCGCAAAGATCCCAAAAGGTTGCGCGGGCCACGCCGTTGGCGAATTGCGGCACTTCGACCTTGCGGCCGTTGACGGTCAGCACCAGCGGCTGCGCGGGCTGTCCGCCGGTCAGGTCGGCCCAGATCGCGTCGATCTTGGCCTTGGAGGGGCCGGTGAAATAGACCTGCTCGCCCGAGAGCCGGTGCTGGCGGTAATCGTTCGGCGATTCCAGCGCATGCACGACCAGCCGTTCTTTCAGCAGTTCGATGAAGGGCACGAAAAGCTGGCGGTTGAGGCCGTTCTTGTAAAGATCCTCGGGCGGACGGTTCGAGGTGGTGACGATGACCACCCCCGCCTCGAACAGTTTCTGGAACAGGCGACCCACGATCATCGCATCGGTGATGTCGGTGATCTGCATCTCGTCAAAGGCCAGAAGACGCAGCTTTGCGGTGATCGCCTCGGCCACGGGGGCAAGCGCATCATCGACGCCCTGCTTGCGCGCCTCGTGCATGCCGTGGTGGATTTCCTGCATGAAGGCATGGAAATGGACGCGCCGCTTTTCAGGAATGTCCACGGCATCGACGAACAGGTCCATGACCATCGACTTGCCGCGCCCGACGCCGCCCCAAAGGTAAAGCCCGCGGATCATTTCCGGCTTCTGGAACCGCGCGAAGAAGCCGCGTTTTGGCGGCTCGTTCAGCGCGGTGCGAATGCGTTCCAGTTCCGGCAGGACGGCCCGCTGGGCCGGATCGGGGCGCAGCGTGCCAGCGGCGACCCGCGCCTCGTAGATCTCGGCCAGTGTCACGGGTCAGAAGTCCAGATTTTCGACGTTCAGCGCGTTTTGCTGGATGAATTCGCGGCGCGGCTCCACCACGTCGCCCATCAGCTTGGTGAAGATGTCGTCGGCCTCGGTCACGTCGTCGATCTTGACCTGCAACAGGGTGCGCGCATCGGGGTCCAGCGTGGTTTCCCACAGCTGTTCGGGGTTCATCTCGCCCAGACCCTTGTAGCGTTGCAGGGACAGGCCCTTCTCGCCCTCGGCAAGGATGGATTTCAGCAGGTCGATCGGCCCGTGGATCAGCTGCTCGCGGTCCTTGCGGATCAGGCGCGAGGTGCCCTCATACACATGCCGGTGCGGCTGCGAGATGGTCGAGATGCGCCGCGCCTCGCCCGAACGCAGAACCGCGCCGTCCAGCGTGCGCAGTTCTTCGACGCCGCGCAGGATGCGGGACAGGCGGATGCCGTGATCCTGCGTGATCCGGCCCGACCAGCCGCGTTCATATTCGACCGCCACCTCGTCCAGACGTTGCGCGACGGTGTTCGCCACCGCCTGCAGATCGTCATCGGCGCGGCCGGGATCGAAGGCACCCGACAGGGCCGCCTGTTCGACGATATGGCGCGGGTAATGGGTCGGGAACGCCTCCAGCACGCGGCGGAACTGGCGCGCGCCTTCGATCACGCGGTCCAGATCGCGGCCCGCGAGCGTCTCGCCATTGGCCAGCCGCAGGGTCGCGCCCTCGGTCCCTTGCTGGATCAGGTAATCGTCCAGCGCGGACTGGTCTTTCAGATAGACCTCGGACTTGCCGCGGGCGACCTTATACAGCGGCGGCTGCGCGATATAAAGGTAACCGCCCTCGATGATTTCCGGCATCTGGCGGAAGAAGAAGGTCAGCAGCAGCGTGCGGATATGCGCGCCGTCCACGTCGGCATCGGTCATGATGACGATCTTGTGGTAGCGCAGCTTGGAGATGTTGAACTCATCCCGTCCGATCCCGGTGCCAAGGGCGGTGACCAGCGTTCCGATCTCGGCGCTGCCCAGCATCCGGTCGAAGCGGGCCCGTTCCACATTCAGGATCTTGCCGCGCAGGGGCAGGACAGCCTGGTTCGCACGGCTGCGCCCCTGTTTCGCCGAACCGCCAGCCGAGTCGCCCTCGACGAGGAACAGTTCGGACTTCGCCGGGTCGCGTTCCTGGCAGTCCGCCAGTTTGCCGGGCAGCGAGGCCACGTCCAGCGCCGTCTTGCGTCGGGTCAACTCGCGCGCCTTGCGGGCGGCTTCGCGGGCCAGCGCGGCTTCGATGATCTTGCCGACGATGATCTTGGCCTGTGCGGGGTTCTCCTCGAACCACTCGGCCAGCTTTTCGTTCACGAGGTTCTCGACGGCGGGCCGCACCTCGGAGGAAACCAGCTTGTCCTTGGTCTGGCTGGAGAATTTCGGGTCCGGCACCTTGACCGACAACACGCAGGTCAACCCCTCGCGCGCGTCGTCGCCGGTGAAATCCACCTTCTCGCGCTTCGCGATCCCCGAGGTCTGGGCATAGTTGTTGATGGTCCGCGTCAGCGCGCCGCGGAAGCCCGCAAGGTGCGTGCCGCCGTCGCGTTGCGGGATGTTGTTGGTGAAGGGCAGGACGTGTTCGTGATAGGTGTCGTTCCACCACATCGCGACCTCGACCCCGATGCCGTTTTTCTCGCCCACCATGAAGATCGGCTCGGCCATGTGGGATGACTTGGAGCGGTCCAGATAGCGCACGAATTCCTTGACGCCGCCCTCATAGAACAGCTCGGTATGCAGCGGCTCGGCGGGGCGTTCATCCTCGATGATGATGCGCACGCCGGAATTCAGGAAGGCGAGTTCCCGCAGCCGGTTTTCCAGAGTCTTGAAGCTGTAGTCGAGGTTCGAGAACGTGCCCTCGGGCGAATTTTCCTTGGACGAGGCAAAGAAGCGCACCTCGGTCCCGCGTTCGCCCGGCGCGTCGCCGACGACATGGACATGCGTGACGCATTCGCCATGTTCGAACCGCGCCGCGTATTCCTTGCCGTCGCGCCAGACGCGCAGTTCCAGCCATTCCGACAGCGCGTTCACGACCGAAACGCCCACGCCATGCAGACCGCCCGACACCTTGTAGGCATTGCCGCTGTCGTCGGTGTTGTTGAATTTGCCGCCCGCGTGCAGCTGGGTCATGATGACCTCGGCCGCCGAGACGCCTTCTTCGGGGTGGATATCGACAGGGATGCCGCGGCCGTTGTCGCGCACGGATACGCTGCCATCGGCGTGGATTTTCACGGTGACAGCGGTCGCGTGGCCCGCCAGCGCCTCGTCGATGCCGTTGTCCACGACCTCGTAAACCATGTGGTGCAGGCCCGACCCGTCGTCGGTATCGCCGATATACATGCCGGGGCGCTTGCGCACCGCTTCCAAGCCCTTGAGAACCTTGATGGAACTGGCGCCGTAATCGTTCGGCTGCCGTGCTGCTTCGGTCATGCGGACCTACCCCTTTTCTTGTGCGTGACTTATAGCCGCCGGGGCAGGGAATGTCACGCGATGGGGGGCTTTTTTCAGCCGAATGCGATGACGACCGCGACCATGATCAGCAGGCAGCCCGCAACCCGGTTCAGGCGGCGCAGCGCAGCGGGCGTGGACAGCAGCGCGCGCACCCGGTCCACCATCAGCGCGAAGATCAGGTTTCCGGTCATCGGGATGATCATGGACACGCCGAGGATCGCCGCGATGTCCCACCCCGTCACGCGGCTCAGATCGAAGAAGCCGGGCAGAACGCCCATATAGAACAGGATCGCCTTGGGGTTCGCCAGCACCGCTGCCATGCCCGCCGAAAATCCGGCAAGCCGTCCGGGCCGCGTCAGACGGCTGTCGGCACCGATCGGTTTTCCGGCATTGCGGATCAGGCCATAGCCCATCACCACGAAGATCCCGACCGCCGCCCATCGCAGCACGTCCATGAAGCCCGCGTAATGCGAGGTGACCCAGGACAG
Organism: Falsirhodobacter xinxiangensis; assembly: GCF_004959935.1. Lineage (GTDB taxonomy): Bacteria > Pseudomonadota > Alphaproteobacteria > Rhodobacterales > Rhodobacteraceae > Falsirhodobacter > Falsirhodobacter xinxiangensis. Next base: position 89,577 of record NZ_SMYN01000004.1, read on the forward strand.
CCCGAAGATCGCCGCCAGCGGCCAGCCCAGATCGCCCAGCGCGACGCCCACCGCCAGCGGCCATGCCGCCGCGAACCCGCCCGACAGCCCGCGCGCGATCAGCGCCACCCAGACCGGGCCGGGGGTCAGGAACAGGATGACCAGCGCCCCTGCATAAAGCAGCAGCCCCTCGGGCGTGATCGTCATGGCAGGGTCAGGCTGCCATCGTCGTTCAGCGGCCAGAACGGGTTCATCGCCACCTCCCAGACATGGCCGTCGGGGTCGGACCAATAGCCGGAGTAGCCGCCCCAGAAGACCTTTTCGGGCCGTTTCAACGCGGTCGCCCCTGCATCCAGCGCGGCATGATATGCGGCGTCCACCTCGGCCTTGGTCGCGAAGTTCTGGGCCAGCGTCACGGCCCCGGTGCCAAGGGCCGCGCCCTCGCGCCCCTGATCCTTGGCCAGATCGGCCAGCCCGAACAGCGCCAGCCCCATGCCGTGAAGCTGATAGAAGGCGACGCCCTCGTTTTCTTCGTGCGGCTGCCAGCCAAGCGCGGCATAGAAGGCCTTCGCCCGGTCCAGATCGGCGACGCCAAGGGTCACCAGCGTGATGCGTTGCGGGGTCATCCTTCCTCCACCACCGATGGGCCGACCCGGAACCTCTGGGCCGCATCGCCAAGGTCCTCGAACAGCTCGGGCCCGGTTCCGGTCATGATGGTATGGGCGCGCAGATCGATCAACTGCCGATACAGAGCCGCGCGACGATCGGCGTCCAGATGGGCCGCAACCTCGTCCAGTAGGATCACCGGCGGTTCTGGCAGGGCGCGGGCATTGGCAAGGATCAGGCTGACAAGCAGGGCCTTCTGCTCTCCAGTCGAACATTGCGCGGCGGGCATGGATTTGGCGGCATAGCTTGCCTCCAGATCGGCGCGGTGAGGGCCGTGTAGCGTGCGGCCCGCCGCCATGTCGCGGCGACGATTGCCATGCCAGATCGCGGCCAGATCCTCGTCATGGCCTGTGATGGTCAGGTCGGCATGCGGGAAGGCGTCGTCCTGTGCCGCGACCAGCAGGGCCAGCGCGGCTTCGCGGTTGGCGTGGATGGTCGTCGCAGTCTCTGCCATCTGCTGTTCCAGCGCGCCATACCAAGCCCCGTCCTGAACTTCGTCCCGCAGCAGGCGATTGCGGTCGCGCATCGCCTTTTCATAGGCCAGCACCGCCTCGGCATGGTCGGGGGTGAAGCTCATCGTCATGCGGTCGAGGAAACGGCGGCGGCCCTCGGCGGCTTCGATCCACAGTCGGTCCATCGACGGAACCAGCCAGACCTGCCGCAGGATGCGCGACAGGGCGGTCTGCGGCGTGGATTTACCGTCGATGCGGGTCTGGCGCGGGGCATCGCCCTCGGCGCTGGTTTCGACCTCGTGCCGGGTGGTTTCGGCGGTGATCTTCCAGCCGATGGATTCGGGCCGGCGCGCGAAATCGACAGGCGCGGCACGGCGCAATCCGCGCCCCGGCGACAGCAGCGATATGGCTTCGAGGATGTTCGTCTTGCCCGCGCCGTTCGCCCCGAAGATTGCGACCGGGCGGCCGTCAAAGCGCAACCCGGCCGCAAGGTGCGACCGGAAATGCGACAGGGTCAGCGATTGCAGAACGGTGTCAGACACGCATCGGCATGACGACATAGACGGCAGAGGTATCGCCACCTTCGCGCATCAGCGTCGGATCGCCCGAGGAGTTGAACAGGAACACGGCATTTTCGCGGTCCACCTGGCTAGCGATTTCCAGAAGGTATTTCGCGTTGAAGCCAATCTCCAGCTTCTCGTCGGCATAGGCGACGGCCAGTTCTTCCTCGGCGGCACCGCTGTCAGGGGCATTGACTGAAAGGATCAGCCGGTCTTCGTCCAGCGACAGCTTCACCGCGCGCGAGCGTTCGGATGACACGGTCGCAACCCGGTCCACCGCCTTGGCGAATTCGGTCGCGTCCACTTCCAGACGGCGGGTGTTGCCGGTGGGGATGACGCGGCTGTAATCGGGGAAGGTGCCGTCGATGACCTTGGAGGTCATGGTGATCTGCGTCGTGGCGAAGCGCACCTTGGTTTCCGACACGGAAACGGTGATGTCCGCGTCGTCATCGTCCAGCAGCTTGCGAAGCTCGCCCACCGTCTTGCGGGGGACGATCACGCCGGGCATCCCTTGGGCGCCATCGGGCAGGGGGGCGTCGATGCGGGCAAGGCGGTGGCCGTCGGTCGCGACGCAGCGCAGGGCGGGGCCTTCTTCGCCCGTCGCCACATGCATATAGACGCCGTTCAGGTAATAGCGCGTCTCCTCGGTCGAGATCGCGAATTTCGCCTTGTCGAACAGGCGGCGCAGGACCGAGGCCTTGGCCGTGAAGGTCGTCGTATATTCCGACGAGGCCATCACCGGGAAGTCTTCCTTCGGCAGCGTGGCAAGGTTGAAGTTCGACCGTCCCGCCGCGACCGTCAGCCGCCCCGAAGCCGCATCGCCCTCCAGCACCACCAGCGCGCCGTCGGGCAGCTTGCGGACGATCTCGTGCAGCATGACGGCGGAAACGGTCACTGCGCCCGCGCGTTCGACCATGGCCGGGGCGCGGTCCACCACCTCGATATCCAGATCGGTCGCGCGGAAGGAAACGGTGTCGCCCTCGGCCTCGATCAACACGTTGGCAAGGATCGGGATCGTGTTGCGGCGTTCCACGACCGACTGGGCCTGACCGACCGCTTTCAGAAGGGTGCCACGCTCGATGCTGATCTTCATTGCCAATCTTTCCGTTGGTGCGGCAGGGGCCGCCCGGCGGCCCGCCGGTTATTTGCTTTGCCGGACTTTCGGCTGTTCTGCACGGGGCGTCAAGTCAGCCCTGCAGCAAGCGGCGCAGCATCTGAAGATCGTCGGCCAGTTGCGAATCGGTGGACATCAATTCCTCGATCTTGCGAACGCCGTGCATGATCGTGGTGTGGTCGCGACCGCCGAAGCGGCGACCGATTTCCGGCAGGCTGCGCGGGGTCAGCTGTTTCGCAAGATACATCGCGATCTGGCGCGGGCGGGCGATGGTGCGGACACGCTTCGGGCCGATCATGTCCGACAGGCGGACGTTGTAATGTTCGGCGACCTTGCGCTGGATCTCCTCGATCGTGACCTTGCGGTCCGACGCGCGCAGGATGTCGGCAAGGCAGTCCTGCGTCAGTTCCAGCGTGATCTCGCGGTGGACGAGGCTGGCGAATGCGAACAGACGGGTCAGCGCGCCTTCCAACACGCGCACGTTGGTCGTGATGCGGTGGGCCAGAAACTCCAGAACGCCGTCGGCGATCTTCAGGCCCTTGTATTGGCCGCGATAGACCTCGACCTTCTGTTGCAGCACGCCCAGACGCAGTTCGTAATCGGTCGGGTGCAGGTCCACCACCAGCCCGCATTGCAAGCGGGACTTGATGCGGTCCTCCAGATCCTTGATCTCGCCCGGTGCGCGGTCGGCCGAGATGACGATCTGCTTGTTCTGGTCCACCAGCGCGTTGAACGTGTGGAAGAATTCCTCCTGCGTCGAATCCTTGCCGGCGATGAACTGCACGTCATCGACCATCAGAACATCGACCGAGCGGAACAGCTCCTTGAAGTCCATGATCTGACGTTCGCGCAGGGCCTGCACGAAGCGATACATGAACTGTTCGGCGGACAGATAGAGCACGCGCAGATGCGTCTGGCGCACCGAAAGCTCATGCGCGATGGCGTGCATCAGGTGCGTCTTACCAAGGCCGACGCCGCCATAGAGGAACAGCGGGTTGAAGGTGACGGGGCCGCCCTCGGCCACGCGGCGGGCGGCGGCATGGGCAAGCTCGTTCGGCTTGCCGACGACGAAACTGTCGAAAGTGAAGCGCTGGTCCAGCGGGGCGCCGTTCAGCTCCTCGTCGCTTTTGGCGCGCGGGCGGATCACCTGCGCCGGGGCGGGTGCCGGAGCGGCGGCCACGGGCTGCGGGGCGGGGGCTGGCTGCCCGGCGCGGGCGACACAGAAGGACACGCGCGAGACGTCGGCGCCGGCCTCGTTCAGACGGTGGCGGATATGGTCGGAAAAATTGCGCTGGACCCAGTTGCCGAAGAACGAGGTCGGAACCTCGAATTCCGCAGTCCCGTCCGACAGGCTGGTCAGCTTCAGAGGTTCGATCCAGGTGACGTAGTTGTTCTTGCCGACATGCAGCAGGAGGTCCTCACGCAACTTCGACCAATTCTCGTTCGTCATCTTCTTCCTGACCGCTCCATCGCCGCGCGAGGCTCGGAGCCTCTTGTTTTTCTGGCTATCAACGGTCCGCTCGCCGTCAGGCAAGCCGAAGGGGACGACCAACCGTTGCCGGTGGCCTTGAAAACAGGTCACGCATCGCGGTCGGCCAAAGCCGCCCCCGATACGGGATAAAGGTGCCTAGACACGGCACAGACATCATAACCATTCGATCGCATCCATCCCGTTCGGTCCATGTCGCGCGAAGCGACGCAGGGCAGCCGGACCGAAATCTGGACGCGATCACGTCATGTCCCCCAGGACAGGTGAATCGCCCTCAGACGCTAGCCCGTGGTCCGAGGGGTCCGCAACCGAACTTCGCTGTTGACAGATAAATGGTCGCAGCGAATCCCAAGCGCCTGTGCAAATGGGCAACGGGTAGTTGCGGAAATGAAAAAAGCGCGCCCTAAGGCGCGCTTTTTAAAGGATAATTTTCTGAAGATCAGGCTGCGGCAGCAGTGCCCAGAGCCTTCACGCGCGACGAGAGGCGCGACAGTTTGCGCGACACGGTGTTCTTGTGCAGAACGCCTTTGGTCACGCCGCGTGCCAGCTCGGGCTGGGCTTCGCGCAGTGCGGCGGTTGCCACGGTCTGATCGCCGGAAGCGATGGCTTCCTCGACCTTGCGCAGGAAAGTGCGGATGCGCGAACGGCGCGCTTTGTTGACGGCGTAGCGGGCCTCGGACTGCCGGGCGCGCTTCTTGGACTGGGGCGTATTTGCCATTAATCGGGTTCCGGTTCGTTCGGGGTTCTATTCTTGAAGCCGGGTCTTTACGGACGAGTCGGCGTGAAGTCAACCCTATCTGTCACGGAACTGCGGGCTGCGCTTTTCAAGAAAGGCGCTCATGCCTTCCTTCTGATCCTCCAGCGCGAACATGGAATGGAACAGCCGCCGTTCGTATCGCAGACCTTCGGCCAGCGTCGTCTCATAGCTGCGGTTGACGGCTTCCTTCACCGCCATGACGGTCAGCGCGGATTTCTCGGCGATCTTGCCCGCGGCCTTGCGCGCCTCCTCCAGAAGGCTGTTCAGCGGCACGACGCGGCTGACGAGGCCCGACCGCTCGGCCTCGGCTGCGTCCATGAAACGGCCCGTCAGGTGCATCTCCATGCTTTTGGACTTGCCCACGAATCGCGTCAGGCGCTGGCTGCCGCCAAGGCCCGCGACGATGCCCATGTTGATCTCTGGCTGGCCGAATTTCGCGTTGTCGGCGCAGATGATGAAATCGCACATCATCGCCAATTCGCATCCGCCGCCCAGCGCGTAACCGGCGACGGCGGCGATGATCGGCTTGCGCACGCGGCCGATCGCCTCCGATTCGGCGGCGAACAGATCGTCGCCGAACGTGTCGGTGAAGCTTTTGCCCGCCATCTCGGCCACGTCGGCCCCGGCGGCGAAGGCCTTGTCGGACCCGGTGATGATGATGCAGCGCACCTTGTCGTTGCGGTCTGCGGCGGCCAGCGCCGTGGCCAGTTCGCCCATCATGCGGGTGTTCAGCGCGTTCAGCGCCTCGGGCCGGTTCAGGCGGATCAGGGCGACGTAATCCTCGATCTCGACGATCAGCGTGTCATAGGCCATGGCTCTCTCCGGCTGTGCTGCCTCGTGACTTATCAGGCATGCGTGACGGATCAAGTCTGGCAGACGGGGCAGAAGAAGGTGGACCGGCCCGCCTGCACGATCCGCGCGATGGGGGTTCCGCAGGTGGGGCAGGGCTTCCCTTCGCGGCCATAGACGCGGAAATTATGCTGGAAATAGCCCAGCTCGCCCCCCGTCTGGCGGTAATCCTTCAGCGAGGAGCCGCCCGCTGCGATGGCCTCGGACAAAACGTCGCGGATGATCGGAACCAGCGGCGCAGCCTCGACCTCGCCTGCCGGATGACGCGGATCGAGCCCCGCGCGGAACAGCGCCTCGCAGACATAGATGTTGCCAAGGCCCGCGATAATGCGCTGATCCAGCAGCGCGGTCTTGATCGGACTGCGGCCGCGCAGACGGCCCGCCAGATATTCGGCATCGAAGGCATTGCCCAAAGGCTCCGGCCCCAGACCCGCCAGCAGCGGATGATCCGCATCCGTCGCCAGCAGGTCCATCGCCCCGAATCTGCGTGCGTCGTTGAAGGTGACGCGGGTGCCCGTCTCCATCTCCAGCACGACATGGTCGTGCTTCAGCGGGGCGGGGTGGTGAAATTCGCCCACCACCGCGCCCGAAATGAGCATCCGTCCCGACATGCCCAGATGGATCAGCAGGCTTTCCCCCGAAGACAGGTCCGCAAGGATGTATTTCGACCGCCGCCGCAGCCCCAGCACCCGCTGACCCGTCAGGCGCGCGGCCATGTCCGGCGGAAAGGGCCAGCGCAGCCCCTCGCGGTTGACCTCGGCCCTTGCGATCACATGGCCGACCATCGCAGGCTCCAGCCCGCGGCGCACGGTTTCGACTTCGGGCAGTTCGGGCATGGGCTCTCCTGGGCGACAAAGCGGTTTTCCTTGGGCCACGCAAGGTATAACCCTGCACCCGAAATATGGAGACGTCAGATGAGCGACAAGACCACGCATTTCGGCTTCCGCACCGTGGACGAAGGCGAAAAGGCCGGGATGGTCCATGGCGTCTTCACCTCGGTCGCGTCGCGCTATGACATCATGAACGACCTGATGTCGGCGGGCATCCACCGGCTGTGGAAGGACGGGATGATGGACTGGCTGGCCCCGCGCCCCGGCCAGCGTCTGCTGGACGTGGCGGGCGGGACGGGCGACATCGCATTCCGGTTCCTGAAACGCGCGGCGGGGTCCAAGGCGGTCGTGCTGGACATGACGGAATCCATGCTGATCTCGGGGCGGCAACGCGCCGATGCGGGCAATATGGCGGACCGGCTCGATTGGGTCGTGGGCGACGCGATGGCGCTGCCGCTGCCGTCCAATAGCTTCGACGTCTATACGATCAGCTTCGGCATCCGGAACGTGACCCGAGTGCAGGACGCGCTGAACGAGGCGTATCGCGTGTTGCGTCCCGGCGGGCGGCTGATGGTGCTGGAATTCAGCCACCTGCCCAACGCGGCCATGCAGAAGGCCTATGACGCCTACAGCTTCAACGTCATCCCGGCGATGGGTCAGATGGTGACGGGCGACCGCGACAGCTATCAGTATCTGGTCGAATCGATCCGCAAATTCCCCGATCAGGAGACGTTCGCAGAGATGATCCGCACGGCGGGCTTCGATCTTGTGAAATACCGCAACCTGTCGATGGGCATTGCCGCGCTGCATTCGGGCTGGAAGATTTGAGGGGTCCGCACAACATCCTGCGGCTGATCCGCACGCTGGCCACGTTCGAGCGGACGGGCGCGCTGCCGATCATGCTGGAACAGGCCGAAGCGCCCGCGCGTCTGCGGATGGCGGCCCATGCGCTGGCATGGCCGTTCAAGTGGATGGGGCTGAAGGGCGATCCCGCGCTGCCGCCCGTGACGCGGGCGATCACCGCGCTTGGCCCCGCCTATATCAAGTTCGGCCAGATCCTTTCGACCCGCCCCGATATCGTGGGCGCGGAACTGGCGATGCAGTTGCGGTTCTTGCAGGACCAGCTGCCGCCGTTTTCGACCCAGCTGGCGCGCGATGCGATCACGGCGGAACTGGGCAGCGACGCCTTTACCGAGTTTTCCGAGCCTGTTGCCGCCGCCTCGATCGCGCAGGTCCACCGGGCGCGTCTGGCGGATGGGCGCGACGTGGCGGTAAAGATCCTGCGTCCGGGGATCGAGCGCGCCTTCCGCGTGGATATCGACGCCTTCTACTTCGGGGCCAAGCTGGTCGAGGCGTTCCTGCCTTTCTCGCGCCGTCTGCGCCCGATGGACGTGGTCGCGCATTTCGACGGTGTGGTGCAGGGCGAATTGGACCTGCGTCTGGAATCCGCCGCCGCCGCCGAGTTCGAGGCGAACACCAAGGACGATGCTGGATTCCGCGTCCCGGTGCCGGTCTGGAACCTGTCGGGCCGCACGGTGATGACGATGGACTGGGCCGACGGCATCGCCCTGTCGGATGTGGCGGCGCTGGACGCGGCGGGGCATGACCGGCCCGCGCTGGCATCGCGCGTGCTGCAACTGTTCCTGAACCACGCCCTGCGCGACGGGTTCTTCCATGCCGACATGCATCACGGCAACCTGAAGGTCGGGCCGGACGGCGCGATCATCGCCTATGACTTCGGCATCATGGGGCGACTGGACGACTATACCCGCCGCGTCTATGCCGAGATTCTGTATGGCTTCATCCGCCGCGATTACCGCCGCGTGGCCGAAGTGCATTTCGAAGCCGGATATGTCCCGCGCGACCGCGACATCGACGAATTCGCCCGCGCCCTGCGCGTGGTGGGCGAGCCGATCTTCGGCATGGATGCCACCCACATCTCGATGGCGCGGCTGCTGTCCTATCTGTTCGAGGTGACGGAACGCTTCGGGATGCAGACGCGGACGGAACTGATCCTGCTACAACGCACGATGGTGGTGGTCGAAGGCGTCGCACGCTCGCTGGACCCGCATATCAACATCTGGCAGGTCGCGCGTCCGGTGGTCGAAGCCTATATCCGCGAAAATATCGGGCCGAAGGCACTGATGCGCGATCTTGTCCGCACGGGCCGCGTTCTTGCCCGCTTCGGCCCGCGCCTGCCCGAGATGGTGGAAGCGCGGCTGATCCGTGACGATGCCAAGACGGTGGTGATCCAGCGCCCGGGCAAGCTGCGCTGGATGGCGACGGGTGCGGCACTGGCGCTGGTGGGCGTGGCGGTCGGCGCGCTGATCTAGTCGCGCAGGGCGGTCACGGCCGAAGATGCGACCTCCACCCCGCCGGGCAGCACCAGCTTGGGGCCGGTCGCGCTGCCCCGCGCCTCGACGATGCGGGCATAGATTTCCACCGGCTGCGTTCCCAGCGGTTTTTCACCCGCATGGGTTTCCAGTTCGAACGTATAGAGGCCGGTGGGCAGGCCGCGCCCTTCGATGTCCTTGGGGGTCCATTCCATTGGCTTGGCGGTCAACGGAATATCCTCGCGCGTGACGACCTTGCCATCCGCATCCTTCACCACCAGCACCGCGCGATCCGCCGCTGCGGGCGGGTTGGGCGAGATCGTCACCGGATCGCCATCGACCAGTGCCGGGGCAACCACGCGCGCCTCGCGCCCCAGCCACCCCGCCAGATCGGACATCGCCATCCCGTCGATGCGCGCGCCCAGGCCCTCCAGAAGCTGGTTCGTGACCGTCTGCTGTTCGACCCCGGAAAACGTCGCAAGCTGAACCGCGAAATCCGACGATTCCATCGGGCTGAGCGGGTCCTGATGCTGAAGCTGCGTCGTCAGCATCTTGAGGAAGGTCTGATAGTCGGAATTCGTCGCCGTCTGCGCGGTGGTCGCAGCAGAGGTTTTCGTCGTCACCGAAGTGGTGGCCGTCACGTCCATGATATGTCCTTACAGGCGAAGATCGAGGCCCGACATGGGCACGGAAGGGGGGAGGGCGATGGCGGGAGCCGCCTCGGTAGCGGCTGCTTCGCCGTCGTGCCGGCGGTTCTGCTCGCGTTCGGCAAAGTTCAGATCCGCATCCGCCAGCCCCTCGCGCGCGAGCTCGTTCTGGAGTTGGTCGGCGTGGCGGCGCATCAGGTCCACCGTCTCCGCCCGCTCTGCCACGAGGGTGATGCGCGTGGCGTCCCCCTCGCGTTCGAACATGACCTGAATGTCGCCAAGACCGTCGGTCTGCGGCGCGGGTTCGACTGGGCCCGGGGGGGCTTCGGCCGGAGCCGAGCGGCGCGCGACCTCATCGACCGAAGGCTGACGTTCCGGGCTGCGCTGCGGCTCGGGTCGGGCGGCTTCGGGCGGGGTGGGTTCCAGCGCTGCCGGTTCGACCGGCGCGGGATCGGCGCGCTTCGGATCGGGCGGTTCGGGCCTGTCGCCTTGCGAGTCGGATTGTGGGTCGGGCTGCGATTCGGGCGATGGCTCGGCTTGCGTCTGCGCATCGGGCGTCTGGTCACTCGGCTGCGGCGCATCGGTGGTTGGGACCGCACCCTTCGCGATCTCTGCTTCGACAGGCAGGCGGGTCGCCGCTTCGGTGGGGACGTCCACCTCAGGAATGGCGGTCGCGCCATCCGCTTCGATCATGGTCGGCGCCGGACTTGCGGCGGCATCCACGGGTTCGGGGTCCGCCGGCCACCAGCAGGGCGGGGCGACGGCGGGATCGACGCCGATCTCCTCGGGCGGCTCCTCCTCCGATTCGTCCAATTCCTCCTCCGGCTCGGCGGCCAGAAGGTCGGGCGGCGGCATGGCGCCTTCGCCCTCGCCACCCAGCCCGATATCGAACGCGATGATATCCGCGCCTTCCACCGAAGGTGCGAGCATGGGGAACATGAGGGGGATCAACCGGGCGCCGATCAGCATGACGAATTCTTTCGCTTTCCTGTCGCGATGATCGCCGGGAACCCTTACCGAATCTTTACTCCGGTGGGGCGACAGTCGCCGCGCGATGCAGAATGCAAAGGACACGCTCATGATCCCGCCCGTTACGATACCCACGCCACAGGTGCCCTTGCGCGAAAAGGCCGCGCAGTTGGAGACCGCGTTTCTGTCCGAAATGCTGTCCCATGCCGGACTTGGCGCGATGGAGGGCAGTTTCGGCGGCGGGGTCGGAGAGGAGCAGTTCGCGTCCTTCCTGCGGCAGGAACAGGCGGGCGCGATGGTCGCCAACGGAGGAATCGGCCTGACCGAGGCGCTGTTCCGCGCGATGGGGGGCAAGGAATGACCCTGCTGGAAACGCTGGACGGTCTGATCGAGCGACTGCGCGCGGGTGATATCGACGCGCTGGAGGGCATTGCCAAGGATATGGAGCGCGCGCTTGCCGCCATGGACCCTGCCGACGCGGCGGCGCTGGCCGGGGTCCGCGCGCGTGCTGCCGAGGCGGCTTCGCTGCTGGATGCGGCAGGCAAGGGCGTGCGTGCCGCACGGTGGCGACTGGCCGAGATTCGCGCAATGGGCACCGACGGTGGGCGCCTCGTGACCTATGACGGCAAGGGCCGCCGGGCAGAGGAAGGCGCATCGCTCGCGATGATGCAGCGGCTTTAGCTCAAATGCGCTGGATCGGGTGTGTGTGGATTAGGATTCCGTTAGAGATTCGGCATCAGAACAAACCCTGCATCCAAGACGGATGGCACGGCGGGTCCGGGGGATCGCGACCGTCAGGCGCGAAGCGTCACGACACATCTTCATGACAAATCGGCCCCGCAAAAGCGGTCGGCCCAGAGGAATATGACATGTCTTCGATCCTGACCAACTCCAGCGCGATGGTTGCCCTCCAGACGATGAAGGGCATCAACAGCAACCTGACCCAGGTCCAGTCCGAGATTTCGACCGGCAAGGCCATCGGCTCGTCGAAGGACAACGCAGCCGTCTGGGCCATCTCCAAGACGATGGAATCGGACGTCAGCAGCTTCAAGGGCGTGACGGATGCGCTCTCGGTCGGCTCCTCGACCGTGGCCGTGGCGCGGACCGCCGCAGAAACCGTCACCAACCTGCTGACCGAAATGAAGACCAAGATCGTGGCGGCACAGGGCGGCAGCGACGCCGACCGCACCAAGATCCAGACCGACGTGGTCGCCCTGCGAGAACAGATCGGCGCGGTGGTCGGCGCGGCGCAGCTGAACGGCGTCAACCTCGTGAACGGCGGCGCAGGGATGGACGTTCTGTCCTCGCTGAACCGCAACGGCGCGACGGTCGAAACCGACACGATCAGCGTCGCGGCGCAGAACCTGTCGATCGGCGGTTACACCGCCAAGGCCGCCTTTACCGGCACGACCGGCGCGTCGACCGGCGCGGACACGTTCGGCGCGACGATGGATGCGACCACCGGCACGACCGATGTCGTCTTCGACGACACGGCGGGCTTTGCTGCGGGCGATTCCATCTCGCTGACGATCGGCGGTAAATCCGCGACCTACACCTTCAGCAAATCCGACATCGCGTCTGCCACCCCGGCCGACCTTGCCGCTGTGGGGATGAAGAACGCGATCGAAAAGCTGGGGATCGACGGGCTGGAGGTCAGCTATGACAGCGGCACCGCCGGCACCCTGACGCTGACCAATACCTCGGGCAACGACATGGTGGTGTCGGGTCAATTCTCGAACGCCAATGCGGGCGGCCTGGGCGGCCTTGCGGCAATCGACGTGTCCACCGCTGCGGGTGCGACCGCCGCATTGGGCGCCATCGACGGCCTTCTGACTACGGCGACCAACGCCGCCGCGTCATTCGGCTCGTCCGAGCGTCGCCTGTCCATGCAGTCGGACTTTGTTTCGAAATTGTCCGACACGCTGAAGAACGGGATCGGCGCGATGGTCGATGCCAACATGGAAGAAGCCTCGGCCCGCCTCCAGGCGCTGCAGGTGCAGCAGCAGCTGGGCATCCAGGCACTGTCGATCGCCAACCAGGCACCGCAGAGCATCATGTCGCTGTTCCGCTGATGACCTTACGGGGCCGGGTTTGACCCGGCCCCGTTTCGCTTTTCAAAGCCCATCGGAGAATCCGAATTGACCGCACTTCATCCGCATCGCAGCGCATACGCGCAAAGCGACGCCCCCTCTCGCACCCCGCGCGGCATTGAATATGACGTCTTCGCGCAGGTAACCAAACGCCTTGCGCAGACAGGGCAGGACTTCCCGGCCTTTGCCGTGGCGGTCAGCGACAACCTGAAGCTCTGGTCGACCTTGGCGGCAGATGTGGCCGGTTCTGGGAACGGATTGCCCGCACCGCTTCGCGCCCAGCTTTTCTATCTTTACCAATTCACGGAACAGCATAGCCGCAAGCTTTTGCAGGGCGAGGCCGAGGTCGGCGTGCTGGTCGAGATCAATACATCCGTGATGCGCGGCTTGCGCGGCGAGGTGGGCGCATGAGCGGCCTCGTGTTGAAGCTTGGCCCCCATGAACGCGTGCTGATCAACGGCGCTGTCGTGGAGAATGGCGACCGCCGCACGAAACTGTCCATCGTCACACCCAACGCCCATATCCTGCGGCTGCGTGACGCGATCCACCCGGATCAGGTGAACACGCCCGTGCGCCGTGTCTGCTATGTCGCGCAGCTTGTCCTGTCGGGCGATGCCGACCCTGCCGAGGCGCGCGGTCAGCTGCTGCGCGGCATCGAACAACTCAGCCAGGTGCTGGTCGATTTCGACAGCCGCGAGCTTCTGACGCAGGCGACGACGGCTGTGCTGGCGGGCGAGAACTACGTCGCGCTGAAGGCGTTGCGGAGCCTTCTGCCGCGCGAGGAACGGCTGATGTCGGTGGGCGCCGCATGAGCTTTACGCCCATCATTCCGATGGGGGGCTATGGCGGCTGGGCCTTTCTTCAGCGGACCATGGAAAACCAGCAGGCGGCGTTTGAAAAATCGCCCGCCAACCTGCGGGACGAAGAATATTTCCGCGCCAATATCGGCAAGATTTCTTCGGCCGAGGAACTGGTTTCCGACCGCCGCCTGATGAAAGTGGCGCTCGGGGCGTTCGGGCTGGATGCCGATATCGACAACAAGTATTTCGTTCGAAAAGTGCTGGAAGATGGCACGCTGGACACCGGCGCCTTGGCGAACCGTCTGGCGGACAAGCAGTACCTCGCGCTGTCCAAGGCGTTCGGCTTCGGGGATTTTCCCATCCCGAACACCAAGATGTCCGATTTCGCAGACAAGATCCTGACGCAGTATCGCGACCGACAATTCGAGATCGCGGTGGGCAAACAGAACAATGACATGCGCGTTGCGATGAACGCCCAACGCGAGTTGCCCTTGCTGGCTGCGAAGAACACCAGTGAAGATACGAAATGGTTCACGATCCTGGGCTCGGAACCCCTTCGGAACCTGTTTCAGACCGCTTTCGGGCTGCCCACGTCCTTCGGGTCCATCGACGTCGACCAACAGCTTTCGGTACTGAAGGACAAGGCGGGCGCGATCTTCGGCGACAGTTCGGCCAGCCAGTTCGCGGAACCCGAGAAGGTGGACGAACTGATCCGCCGCTTCATGGCGTTGTCGCAGGCGACGGGGGGGATCTCCTCGACGGCGCCGGGCGCATCGGCGCTGCAACTGCTGCAGGGCGGGCAGGGGTCCACCGCCTCGATTCTGAGCATCATCGCAGGCTAGCGGCAAGGCGGTCGAAGCTGCTTTCGATCCCGTCCGAATCCTCGGCCATGAAGGCATCGAGCGCCGGCCAGACTTTGATCGCGGCATCCACCAGCGGGTCGGACCCTTTGGCATAAAGCCCGGCCTGCACCATCATCTCGGCCCGGTCCCATGCGCCCAAAAGGCGGCGCGCGTTGGCGATGACCGCGTTCTGGTCCGCCGTCGCCGCAGCCGGCAGGCTGCGCGATACCGACCGCAGCAGGTCGATCGCCGGGAACCGCCCGCGTTCGGCGATCTTGCGGTCCATCACCACATGCCCGTCGATGGTGCCGCGCAGGATGTCGGCCACCGGCTCCTCCATATCGGACCCGGCGACGAGCACCGAAAATACCGCCGTGATGTCGCCCTGATCGCCCGCCCCGGGCCCCGCGCGTTCCGCCAGCGACATGATCGTGTGCGAGGTGGACGGGGGAAAGCCGCGCAGGTTTCCTTCCTCGCCGCCCGCGATGGCGACCTCGCGATGCGCCTCGGCAAAGCGGGTGATCGAATCGGCCAGCAGCAGCACATGCAGCCCCTGGTCGCGGAAATGCTCGGCCACCGCCATAGCCGACCACGCGCAGCGGCGGCGCACCAGCGGCGACTGGTCCGACGTCGCGGTCACGACCACCGACCGCGCCATCCCCTCCGGCCCCAGCACCTTGTCGGTAAACTCGCGCACCTCGCGCCCCCGCTCGCCGATCAGGGCGATGACGACGACATCCGCGGCCACGCCCCGCGCGAATTTCGCCAGAAGCGAGGATTTACCGACGCCCGAGCCTGCGAAAAGCCCGATCCGCTGGCCGCGCACCAAAGGCAGCATCGTGTCGAAGATCGCGGTGCCGGTGGCCAGGCGTTCCCCCATTGCGCGGCGCTGTGCCGGGGGCGGGGGCGGCGCGCGCAGCGGGCGCTGGACCGGGCCGCGGAACAGCGCACGACCGTCCAGAGGATTGCCGGAAGGATCGACCACCCGCCCGATCCAGCCGTCATGCGGCGCGATGGTGGCAGGCCCGATCAGCTCCACCATGTCGCCGATGGACAGCCCCTCGGCGGCCTCGTCCGGCAGCACGGTCAGCCCATCCGGCGCGATCCGCAGCACCTCTCCGCCCCGCCCGCGCAGGGCCACGCGGTCGCCCAGCGCCGCCACGTCCGACAGCCCGCCGACGCGCAGTGTGCCCCGCCCCAGTTCGGTCACGCGCCCCACGCGGAACGTGCCGCGCACCGCGCCCAGTTCGGCCTTCAGCCCATCGAAGATGTCCACAGGTTTCTCCCTTTGTTCGACGCTTACCGTTTCTAAAGGAATCACTCTTAAGCCTTGGTGAAGTGGATCGAGGGAGAAGCCCCGATGTTTGAAAAACTGGAACTCACCCGCATGGCGCAGGCCATGGCGTCCCATGCCGGGGCGCGGATGGGGGTGGTGTCGCAGAACATCGCCAATGCCGACACGCCCGGATACAAGGCGCGTGACCTGCCGGATTTTGCGCAGGCCTATCAGGCGCAGGGCGCCATGAAAACGACGCGCAACGGGCATCTGGGCGCGACCGAACAGCCCGTTCCCGCCCCCCGTAGCCAACCCGCCATGGCCGACCCGAACGGCAATACCGTGTCGTTGGAGGTGGAGATGGTGAAGGCGGTCGAAGTCCGGCAGCAGCATGACATGGCGCTGTCGATCTATCGTGCAACGTCGGACATGCTCCGCACCAGTCTGGGGCGGCGCTGATGTCGGACCTTCTCAAAAGCCTTGCCGCCTCGGCCACGGGCATGCAGTCGCAGGCCCAGCGTCTGCGCCATGTGTCGGAAAACATCGCCAATGCCGACACGCCCGGATACCACCGCAAGCTGGTCAGCTTTGCCGAAACCGTGGATGGCGGCGTCGCGCCCCAGCCTGTCCGGCTGGACCGATCAGAGCTGCAAAGCATCTATTCCCCCTCGCACCCTCTGGCGGATGAAACGGGCCATTACGACGGGTCCAACGTCGATCTGGTGATCGAGGTCGCCGACGCGCGCGAGGCCCAGCGCAGCTATGACGCCAACCTTCGTATGTTCGATCAGGCCCGTCAGATGACGCAGAGCCTGTTCGAGCTTCTGCGCCGATAAAGGAGTTCCAGAATGGAAGTCACCGCCTCTCTTGTCGCCAAGAATTATGCCCAGGCCAAACAGGTGGCCGAGGCGGAGCCGGGCTCCGGCAACGCCTTCACGCGCATTGCCAACGACTTTGCCCAGACGGTGGCGCGGGGCGAACAGACCGCCGCCGCCGCGATGACTGGCGGGGCCGATCCGCACGCGCTGGTGCAGGCGCTGGCCGCGTCGGAAACCGCGATCGAAACGGCCGTGACCATCCGCGACAAGGTGGTCGAGGCCTATCAGGAAATCCTGAGGATGCCGGTATGACCGACAGCCAGATCTATGACACGCTGCGACAGGCGCTGTGGATTTCGGTGCAGATCTCGGCGCCGTTGCTTGCGGTCGCGTTGATCGCGGGTGTGGTAATCGGTCTGTTTCAGGCGCTTACCTCGGTGCAGGAGATGACGCTGACCTTCGTGCCCAAGGTGGGTGCGATGCTGGTCGTGTTCTGGGTTTCCATGAGTTTCATGACCACCACGCTGGTCGCGTTCTTCACCGACGCGATCATCCCCCAGATCGCGGGGCGGTGATGGATTACGTCGCCCTGACGCGCCAATCCGGCCTGATGAAGGAAATGCAGGTTACGGCGCATAACATCGCCAACATCTCGACCACCGGCTTCCGGCGCGAAGGGGTGATCTTCGCCGAACACGTCAAGCGGACCGAAGGGGGTGAATCGCTGTCGATGGCCCACGCCTCGGCGCGGCATATGGACCTGTCTCAGGCGGGGATCACCACCACCGGCGCTGCCTTCGATTTCGCCATTCAGGGCGAGGGCTTCTTCGCCGTCCAGACCCCTGATGGCGAACGCCTGACGCGGGCGGGCAGCTTCACCCCTTCGGATGCCGGGGAGTTGGTGAACGCCGACGGGCACCTGCTGCTGGACATCGGCGGCGCGCCGATTTTCGTTCCGCCGGATGCGGGGCAGGTGGCGGTGGCGCAGGACGGAACCGTGTCCGCGAACGGCCAGCCCATCGGCCAGATCGGCCTGTTCCAGCCCGTCGATCCCCTGGACCTGCGCCATCAAGGTGGCACGCTTTTCGCGACGCAAGCGACCGAGCCGGTCGAGGGCGCCGTGATCTTTCAGGGCAGCCTCGAAGAGTCAAACGTCCAGCCCGTGGCAGAAATCGCCCGAATGATCGAGGTGCAGCGCGCCTACGAGCTTGGGCAAAGCTTCCTTGACCGCGAAGATGAACGGCTTCGCGGCGTCATCCAGACACTTGGCCGATAGGAGAATCCGATGAAGGCCCTGCAAATCGCCGCCTCGGGGATGAGCGCGCAGCAGATGCGCGTGGACGTGGTGTCCAACAACCTCGCCAACATGTCGACCACCGGCTACAACGCCCGCCGCGCCGACTTTGCCGACCTGCATTACCAGCAGCTTGCGCGCCCCGGCACGGTGAACGCGACCGATGGGACGATGCTGCCGACGGGTGTGCAGATGGGGATGGGCGTGCGCGCGGCCTCGGTGTCCACGGTGCTGGCGCAAGGGTCGCTGGCCGCGACCGGGGGCGATCTGGACGTCGCCGTCGAAGGTGCGGGCTATCTGGAGGTGACGCTCCCGAACGGCGGCGTCGGCTATACCCGCGACGGGGCGCTGAAACGGTCCGGCGACGGGCTGATCGTGACGGCGGACGGGCATGAGGTCGCGCCCGGCATCACCATTCCGAACGACGCCCGCAGCCTGTCGATCAATGCCGAGGGCGAGGTCTATGTCTATTTCGTCGATCAGGTGCAGCCGCAGCTTCTGGGCCAGTTGTCGCTGGTGAACTTCACCAACGCCAAGGGGTTGGAGGCGATCGGCTCGAACCTGTTCCTTGAAACCGCAGCCTCTGGCGCGCCGCTTCAGGGCGTTCCGGGCGAGGATGGTCTGGGCACCTTGCGTCAGGGCTATCTGGAGGAATCCACCGTCGATGCGGTCCGCGAGGTGACCGAACTCATAAAGGCGCAGCGTGGATACGAACTGAACTCCAAGGTCATCACCGCCGCCGACCAGATGCTGGCCGCCACCGCGCAGTTGAAATGATGCGCTGGATGCTGCTGCTTCTGATCCCCGGCATGGCCAATGCCGAGGCGGTCCTTGCGACGCGCACCATCCGCGCGAATACGATCCTGATGCCGTCCGATGTCACGCTGTCCCCCGCCGCCGTTCCCGGCGCGCTGGAGGAGGTGGAGACGGCCATCGGCATGGAGGCGCGGGTGACGCTTTACGCGGGCCGCCCGGTGCGCCCCGGCGATCTTGGGCCGCCGGCCATCGTCGATCGCAACCAGCTTGTCCCGCTTGCCTACAACACCGGCGGACTGTCGATCCTGACCGAGGGCCGCGCGCTTGGGCGCGGCGGCGTCGGCGACATGATCCGCGTGATGAACCTCGCCTCCCGCACCACCGTCACGGGCCGTATCGGCGCGGACGGGCAGGTGCAGGTCGGCCCCACATTCTGAAGGAGCCGCCGATGCGCGCCGCTTTGATCTGCCTTCTCGCCGTCGCCGGTTGCGCCCGTCTGGGCGAGGTCGGCAAGGCCCCGTCCTTCTCTCCGCTGGAGGGAAGCTACCAGCATCACGCGATGTATTCGACGCCGTTGCCGATGGATGCCGACCCGTCCGCGCCGTCGCAGGCCTCGTCGCTCTGGACGGCCGAGCGGTCCTCGCTGTTGGGCGACCGGCGCGCGGAGCGGCGCGGCGACATCCTGACCGTGGTGATCGAGATCGACGACGAGGCCGAGATTTCCAACACCACCGGCCGATCCCGCGCGGGTAGCGACACGATGAAGCTGCCCTCGCTTCTGGGCATTCCGCAGCGTCTGGACGACAAGCTGCTGAAGGACGGCGCGACGATGGCGGATGCGGTGAACACCTCCTCGGCCTCGAACTATCAGGGGAACGGGTCGGTCAAGCGGAACGAGAAGCTGATGCTGCGCGTCGCCGCCACCGTGGTCGAGGAACTGCCCAACGGCGTGCTGCGGATCGAGGGCCAGCAGGAGGTCCGCGTGAACTTCGAACTGCGCGAGTTGATCGTCACCGGCTATGTCCGCCCCGCCGACATCTCGCGCCAGAACGAGATCACCTATGACAAGATCGCGGGCGCCCGGATCGCCTATGGCGGGCGCGGGCAGATCTCGGACGTGCAGCAACCGCGTTACGGCCAGCAGATCACCGACATCGTGTTGCCGTTCTGATGCTGGGCAAACTCATCCCCCTTCTGCTGATCCTGATCGGCGCGGGCGGCGGCGTCGGCGCGGGCATCGCCCTGCGCCCCGCACCGGAGGAGCCAGAGGAACAGGCGGCCCCCGTCGTAGAACCCGATTACGTCAAGCTGTCGAACCAGTTCGTCGTGCCGGTGGTGGAACATGGCAAGGTCGCGTCGCTGGTCATCATGTCGCTCAGCCTTGCAACGACGGGCGGGTCCGAGCCGGTCTTCGCGCGCGAGCCGCGTTTTCGCGATGCCTTCCTGTCGGTGCTGTTCGCCCATGCCAATACCGGCGGCTTCCGGGGCAGCTTCACCGATGCCGACAACCTTGTCGTGCTGCGCACCGCCCTGCTGGAATCGGCGAAGAAGATTCTGCCCTCCGTGTCGGACGTGCTGATCGTCGACATCATGCGGCAGGACAACTAGCGCAGCTTCCGCAGCACCTCGGCCTTGCCGAAAGCGGCGCGGGCATCGTCCTGCGCCTCCATCCATCTGGCGGTCTGGCGGGCGAGGGTCATGTTGATCTCGGCCCGCCGCGCATCTGCCCAAAGCTGATACCGCACATCGACTTGTGCCGCCGCGATCGGGTCGGGATCGTCCGACGGCGCAACGTTCAGGTCCGCCAGTCGCGCAAGGCTTTCCTCTCGTGCAAGGCTCGCCTTCTGCACCTCGGCCAGCTTCACGTCCAGAAGCAGGTTCGCGATCTGCGCCAGCCTGTCGATCTGTTTCATCCCCGCTCCTTGGCTTTCTTGCGCATCGTTTCGGCGAACCGGATCGCGGCGGCGACGGCGCGGTAATGGTCGGGATGGATGGTGTCGCCAATCTCCAGCGTGGCGTGCAGCGCACGGGCGGTGGGCGGATCGCGGTGGATCGGAACGCCTGCCTCGGCCGCCTTTTCGCGGATGCGGGCGGCGATCTCGTCCACCCCCTTCGCCACGCAGACAGGCGCCCGCCCGCCCGCGCGATCCCATTTCAACGCGATGGCGTAATGGGTCGGGTTGACCACGACCACATCGGCTTTCGGCACATCCGCCAGCATCCGGTTCGTTGCAATCTCCATCCCGCGCTGACGCCGCTGCGCCTTGGTATGCGGATCGCCTTCCGAGCTTTTGTGCTCGTCCAGCATCTCCTGCCGGCTCATGCGGTTGCGGCGCAGATGCTCGAACCGCTGCCAAAGATAGTCGACGCCGCCAAGCACCAGAAGGATCAGCAGCACGATCATCAGGAACCGCAGCAGCATCCGCAGCGCCAGCGCGAAGGCAAGCGCCGGGTCCAGATAGATCGTCGCCAGAATCTCCTGCGCGCGGCCCGTGAGGAACCAGCCGAGGATGACGGAGATCAGGCAAAGCTTCGCGAAGCTTTTCCCGAATTCGAACAACCCGCTGCGTCCGAACTTGTTCTTCGCCCCGGATATCGGAGAGATTCGCGAGAGTTGCGGCATCAACTTGGACGGCGTGATCAGGAACCCACGCTGCACGACCAACGCGATGATCGCCCCTGCGGCGGGAAAGGCGAAGAACGGCAGCAGCGCCCCGCCGAAGCGCAGCAGCACACCGCCCAAGGGGGCCGCGCCGCCATTCGCCATCATCGGGGCCAGCCGGTCGGCCTGATCCAGCAGCACCTGCGCCGCCTCGCCCGCGCCGCGCAGGGCACGCTCGCCCATGACGGCGGCGGCCAGCACCAGCCCGCCCCAGGCGGCGGCGGCGGTCAGGTCGGGGGATCGCGCGATCTCTCCCTTCTCGCGCGCGTCGTCCAGCTTCTTCTGGGAGGCCTCGTGTTCCTTTTCGGCATCCTCGCTCATAGCGGGTTCGCCATCCAGCCGTTGAAGGCCGCGATCCAGACCGCCAGCGCCAGCGGAACCGATACGGCAATCAGCACCAGCCCCCCGAAGGTGAGCGCGGGCGCGCCGATGAACGACACCATCAGCTGCGGCATCGCCCGGTTGATGACGCCAAGCGCGACGTTATAGATCAGCGAGGCCAGAACGAAGGGCGCCGCCAGCGAAAAGCCCAGCGAGAAGGCCCGACGCACCTGCTCCAGCCCCCAATCGGCCATGTCCGCCGCATCCGGCAGCCGCCCGGCGGGCAGCACGTCATAGGACAGGATCAGCAGTTCCGCCGCGCGCAGGTGCAGATCGTTCGCCATGGCCAGCGCCAGCCCCGAGATGGTCAGCAGATGGCCCAGCGCGGGCTGCGGCTCGCCCGCGCCGCCGACAAGCTGTGACAGCGAGGCCGCCTGCGCCGCGATCGCCCCGGCCATCTGAAGCGCCATCACGAACATCCGCAGACCCATGCCCAGCGCCAGCCCCGACAGAACCTCGGCCCCGTAACCCATAAGGTCCAGCGCGGGCACCGACACGGCGGGCGCGACGACGGCGGTGAAGGCCAGTGCCAGCACCAGCCGGACGCGCTGTGGCACCGATTGCTCGCCAAAACCCGGCATCAGGGCCATCACCGCGCCCACGCGCAGAAAGACGGCAAAGCCCCATTGCGCCCAGTCCGCGCCCCAGCCGGTCAGCACCTCGATCATGCCGGGACCACGCCCACCATGGAAGGCCGAGCCTCGATCCCGATCTCGTCATAGGAAAGCACCGGCGCGCCGAGCCCCTTGGCCGCGACAACCGTGCGCAGGAACCTGCGACGCAGGGACGATGTGACGATGGCCGGATAGATGCCGTTCTCCGCCGCCTTGTTCAGCCGATCCGCCAGCCCGGTCGCCAGACGGCTGAACGCCTCGGGCGGCAGGGCGACGTCGCGCGCGCCTTCCATCTGGTGGGCGGCAAAGGCGCGTTCCCATTCCGGCGCAAGCTGGATCAGCGGGATGGTCCCATCGGCGCGTTTCAACTCTGCCACCATCTGGAACCCGAGCCGCTGTCGCACATGTTCGCAAACAGCCTCCGGCGTGCCCAGACCGCGCCCCTCGGACGCCGCCTCCAGGATCAGCGGCAGGTTGCGGATCGACACGCGTTCATCCAGCAGCAGGCGCAGCACGCCCAGCAGCAGATCCACCGGCAGCTTGTCCGGCACCAGCTCGTCCAGCAGGCGGCGGTTCGCGGCGGCGCGGGCGGGATCGGACAGGTTGGTGAATTCGTCCAGCAGCCGCCGCAGCCCTTTCAGCGTCAGAAGGCGCGAGAGGTTGCCCTTCAGCACCTCCAGCAGATGGGTCGCCAGAACCTCGGCCGGGGACACCACGGTCAGGCCCGCGATGGCGGCCATTTCCTGATCGTCCTGCGCGATCCAGCGGGCGGGCGCGCCATAGACCGGCTCGCGCACATCCGCGCCGGGCGGGGCGTCGATCCCCTCCTGCATCAGCGCCAGCGCGCGGTCGGGCAGCAGTCGGTCGCGGACCTTCTCGACCCCCTGAAGGCGGATGCGATAGGTGCCGGGGGGCAGGGCGGCCTCGTCCGTCAGGCGGATCTCGGGCAGGATCAGCCCGAAGGCGGTGGCGATATGGGTGCGCATGTTGGTGATGCGGGCGTCCAGCCCGGTCGCCGGGTCCAGCACCATCTGCACGAGGTCGGGTGCGAATTCGATGTGGATGTCGTCGAAATCCAGCACGTCGCCCAGCGGACGGTTCTTCGGTGCGGGCGCGGCGGGGGCTGGCGCCGGCACCTTGGCGCGGCGATAGCCATACCACGAGGCCGCCGCCAAAGCCCCCGCACCGATCATGAACGGCACGAAGGGCAGCCCCGGCACCAGCGCGAACAGCGCCATCAGCGCCGCCACCGTGCCCAGCGCCGCCGGGTATCGGCCAAGCTGCTCGACGAAGGCGACATCCGCGGTGCCGTTCGTGCCGCCCCGCGTCAGCAGCAGCGCCGAGGCGATGGAGATGATGACCGCCGGAATCTGCCCCACAAGACCGTCGCCGACAGTCAGGATTGTATAGGTCTCGAACGCTTCGCCCGCCGGCATTCCGTGGATCAGGATGCCCGCCAGCAGCCCCACGACGATGTTCAGCCCGGTGATCAGCAGCCCTGCCACCGCGTCGCCCTTGACGAATTTCGACACCCCGTCCAGCGAGCCGAAGAAGTTCGTCTCGGCCAGTTCCGTCTCGCGCCGGCGTTTCGCCTCGGCATGGTCGATGGCGCCTGCGGACATGTCGGCGTCGATGGCAAGCTGCTTGCCCGGCATCCCGTCCAGCGCGAACCTTGCGCCCACCTCGGCCATCCGGCCCGCGCCCTTGGTGATGACCATGAAGTTCACGATCAGCAGCACGAGGAAGATCACGATCCCCAGCAGCAGGTTGCCGCCCATGATGAAATTGGCGAAGCCTTCGATCACATGGCCCGCCGCGTCGGTGCCGGTATGCCCTTCGCCGATGATCAGCTTGGTGGAGGACACGTTCAGCGCCAGCCGCAGCATCAGCGAGGCCAGCAGGATCGTCGGAAAGGCCGAAAAATCCAGCGGCCGTTCGATGAACAGCGTCACCGTCAGCATCAGGATCGCCAGTGCGAAGGACAGCGCCAGCCCAAGGTCCAGCATCCATGCCGGGACCGGCAGGATCATCATCACCACCACGGCGGTCAGCGCCAGCGCCATCAGCACGGTCGGGTGATACAGGTTCGCGATCTTCATGGTCAGTTCCCGATCAGCCGTTGCGACGCGCCGCCCAGAGGCACCAGCGATCCGCCCATCCCCGTGCCGCCGCGCAACAGAGGGAAATGGTTCACGCGCGGCTCGGCCGCGGCCAGCAGAGTGGGCTCGGGCAGGTTCCCGGCATAAAGCGCCTCGAACCGCTGGCGATAGCGGTCTGCGAATTCGGGGGTGTTGGAATGGTAGGCGCCGGCGGCCAGCGCCCAGTCGCCGTGGCGGTCATATTGTTCGCGCAGGAAACGCGCAGCATAGAGCGCGTTGGTCAGCGGATCGAACATCGCGGTCAGGTCGCTGAAATGTTCGCCATGCCAGCGGTGGTTCAACTGGAAACAGCCGACGTCGAAGTTCCGCATCCCTTGGGCCAATGCGGTCTGGGCATATTGCATCGCCTCGGGCTGGGTGGCGAACCAATGACCTTCGCCCGCGTGGTTGATCGCCCAGGGCCAGGGGCGCAATTCGCCGCCTTGCCGCCGCCCGGTTTCGGTCAGGGTCAGCGCCTGCATCACGTCGCCCGGAACACCGCTTCGGCGCGCCGCTTCGGCCGCCGCCTGTTCGCACAGGCGCGCATCGGCATGGGCCACCGCGGGCAGGGCCAGGGCCAGCGCGAAGATCATCCGTCGGATCATGGGTTTCACCCTGCGTCATCGCGGATTCTCCGCCTTGGCGAAAGGTTAGCGGCTGTTCCTTGCCAACAGGTTACCGCGCAAGCAGCGCCTCGATCCGGGCGCGGGCATCGGCGGCATCGCCGACCATCGCGCGGCCCCGCGCCAGCGCGCCGCCTTCGACGGGTGAAGGCGCGGGCAGGGCGGTCGTCTCTGTTGCGGGCGTTCCAAGCTGTTCCAGCGCCGCGATCCGGAGCCGGTCCGCCGCCTCGCCTTCCATCCTCGCGATCAGCGGCAGCACGGCGCGCGCATCGCGCTGCTGCATTCGCGCCCGCGCGGCGGCCAGCCTTTCTTCGGGCGGCGCCACGGCAAGGCGGTCCCCGCGTTCAAGCCATAACAGCGCCGGACCGGCAAGCCCGAGCCCCGTCAGCCGATCCGCCAGCGAAAGCCGGGTCGTCGCAGCGGCCTCCGGCAGCGGCGATCCTTCGGGCAGGACGGCATGTGTCAGCAGCGCCCCGTCGCCCCCCGTTCGCGCCAGCCAATCCCACAGCGCCGGGGTGGCATCCGGCGCGTTGCGCGCGCCCGCGAACGCCGCCGCGAAATCCCCGATCGAGGCGAGGCCCAGCACATGCAGCCGCGCCACATCCGCCTCCTCCTGTCCACCGCGCCGTTCATGACGCAGCGCGGCCAGGGCCGTGACCGTGGCCTGATCGAGAGGTTCCTGCGCATCCAGCCTGCGACCCGCAAGCGCGATCAACGCCTCGCCCGACCGGGTGCCGCCTTCGGCGACCAGCGCCCGTAATTGCGTATCGTCCTGCTGCGCCAGCGCGGTCATCATCCGCGTGTCGTCCGTTGGCACCGCCGCGCCGCGCGTGACGGCCTCGCGCACCATCAGTGCCGCATTGGCATCCTGCCGCGCGGCGAATCGCTCGGCCAGTTGCGGGCCAAGGTGCTGGCGCATGTGCACCGGCAGCGCCGAGAAGCTGCGCAACGCCGCCTCGGTCTGCTCGACCTCTCCGGGGGTGGGGGTGGGGGCGGCAAGGATCGCCCACATTGCCACATCGGCATCGCAGCTTGCCATCGTCGCCAGGATGTCGCTGGTCTGCTGGCGGCCGTCGAGGATGTTTGCCATCGCCTCCCACAGCGCGCGGTCATGAGGGTTGATGGGGAAGCTTGCGGCCAGCTGCCGCGCCTCGGCCCCGAACCCCAGATGGAGGTAGTAGCGGACTGCGCGGGCAATCGCCTCGGGGTCGGGCTGGTCGAACTCGGTCACCAGCGCGGCGCGGGCGCGGGCGATCTCCTCGGCGGCGGGGATGTCGGAGCCCCAAGCGCCGATGGCGACGCGGTCGTTGGCGATGCAGGCGCGCCCCTCGGGGGTGATGGGCTGGGCCGGGTCGGGCAGGAAACCGGGCGCTTCGCCGATCCGGACCTGTTCCGGCATGGGCGCGGGTTCGGGACGCGGCGGGATGCGGTCCACGATATCGACGACGCCCCGCGCCGCGCCATCCGCCAGTTTCCGCAGCAGCGCCTCGCGCAGCGGATCGAGCGTGGTGTCCGCAAGCGACGCGCTGGGCGGCGGCAGGGCCTGCCAGTCATACCCGGGCGCCGGAGGTGGGACCGGCGCAGGGGCGGGCAGCGGGACGGGCGTATCTGCCGGAAGCGGGACCGGTGCTGCGACCGGAACAAGCGGCGCCTCGAACCGCGACCCGGCGGGGGCGGCGCCCGCACGGATGTCCAGCACCACCGTCCCACGCTTCGTCTCGAACGCGGTGACGTGGCAGGCGCAATCGATGCCGAGGTTCAGCTGACCCGGCTCTGCACTCAGCCGCGCGAGCCGTTGCCGCCCGATCAGCCGATACACGCGCGAGATGTCCAGTGCCGCATCGACCACCAGCCCATAGCCGCCATCGACCCGGCCAAGCTTCCATTCGGTCCCGGCGGGCAGGTCCATCGCCAGCCGCGTAAAGCCGGGATGTTCGCCGGACCGCACCTGCACCGTCTGGGCAGAAGCGGTCGTGGCCATCAGCAGGAAGGCGAGGCAGATGCCCCTCATGCCGCTTCCTTCAGCGCGCGCAGGGCCTGTTCCAGATCGTTGAAGCTGGGGCGGATGTGATGGGGGGTGTTCTGGCGACCGACCTCGATACAGATATTGGCCGGGTGGGCGTGAAGGTTGGCGATCAGAACCTCGCGGATCAGGGCGTAGAAATGCGCGTCCTCCTCGATCACGGCCTTCACCCGCGCGGCAAAGGGGCCGACGATGCCATAGGCCAGGAACACGCCCAGAAAGGTGCCGACCAGCGCGCCGCCGATCATCTTGCCCAGGATCTCCGGCGGCTGGTCGATGGAGCCCATCGTCTTGATCACGCCCAGCACGGCAGCGACGATGCCCAGCGCGGGCAGGGCGTCGGCCACGTTCTGAAGCGCATGGCTGGGCACCAGCGCGTGGTGGTGCGAGGCGTCCATGCGCTTGCCCAAGACCTCCTCGACCTGATGCGGATCGTCGTAGTTCATGGATGCCGCGCGCAGGGTGTCGCAGATCAGGTCCGCCGCCTCGTGATCGTCGCGGATCTTGGGGTATTTGCCGAAGATCGCGGAATCGTGCGGGTTCTCGATATGCTCCTCCAGCGCGATGGGGCTGGAGCGGGCGACGCGGACCAGTTCGAACAGCAGGCACAGCAGGTCCTGATAATCCTGCCCCTTCCACTTCGGCCCTTTGAAGACCTTGGCGATGTCCTTGCCGGTCGCCTTCACCGTCGCCAGATCGTTCGACAGCAGGAACGCGCCCAAAGCCGCCCCGCCGATCATGATCATCTCGAACGGGAGGGCCTTCATGATGATGCCCATCTTGCCCCCGGCCAGCATATAGCCGCCGAAGACCATGATGAAGATCACCGCGATACCGATCATGCCGAACATGTTCTGCCTCCTGCTTCTGCGGGGACCATTGCGGCGAATGGTTAAGGAATCACTCCGTCGGGACGGAACTGTTGCGCCCGGCCAGCAGCACGCTGACGGCATAGGCGGTTTCCGCAGGCATACCCGACAGGATCGCGCCCGCGGCTTCGGGGCGCATCCGGCCAAGGAAACCGGCGGCGAAATCGGGGTCCATCGTCTGGAACAGGGTGGCGGCGTCCTTGGGCTTCATCGCCTCATACACCGCCGTCAGGCGCGACAGGTCCGCCTCGGCCGCGCCATCGGCAAGGGCGAGCGTCTGGGACAGTTCCGCCTCGGCAGCCTGCAATTCGGCAAGGCGTTGGTCGATGGCGGCATTGGCCTGATCCAGCGCGACAAGGCGTTCGGCCAGCGCCTTTTCCCGCAATGCCACGTCGGCTTCGCGCAGGCGCAGCGCCTCGGCCAAGGCGGCGGGCGGTTCGGGACAGACCAGCGGTGCGGAAGGGGCGGACGGCTCCGGCACGCGGGCCAGTGCCGCACCGACGCCGGAACCCAACCGCAGCGCGCCCGCCGAGGCCATCAAGATCGCAAGGATCGCGAGCGTTCCCCGGCGTCTCATGCGTCTTCCTCCTCGACCACACGGCGGCGGCGCGAGACGCGGCGGCCCGGCAGGTCGTGCATCGACGCCATCATCAGTTCCAGCTTCATCGCGGCGGCTTCGGCCCGCACGGTCAGCGCCTCCAGCTTGGCCGCCGAATCGGTGGCGGCCCCGCGTGCGCCTTCCAGCGCCTTCGTCATCTCGTCCACCTGCGCCGAAAGCACGGCGATGGCGCTGCCCATCCCGCCCTCCAGCGCCGTGAAGCGTTTCAGGCGCGAGGCGAGCACATAGCAATAGACGGCAGCGCCCAGCGCGCCCGCCCCAAGAAGCATGTCCGCGATCATGTCCATCGCATGGCCTCCGTCAGTTCAGCACGAATTCCGTGACCAGCAGGTCGCGCACGCGCCCTTCGCCGGTCACGATCTGGATGCGGCGCAGCATCTGTGCCCGCAGCGGCACCAGCGCCGAGGCATCCTCCAGCTGCGCGATATCGACGGCGCGCAGGTATCCGTTCAGAACGTCGAGGATGCGCGGCGTCAGAAGCTGCACCTCGGCCTGATGGGCGGGATCGACCTCCAGCTGCGCCTGGAATCGCAGGTGCTGGCGCGTGCCGCCCTGACCCAACGAGATGATCAGCGGATCGAGCGGGACGAAGGCGATGGCGGGCAGGGCCGCGACATCGTCCTTGTGGCCCGGTTTCAGGATCATCCCGCTGTAGGTGGCAAAGAATCCGCCCCCGCCCAGCAACAGGGCAAGGACAAGGCCGATCAGCAGCGGCAGGCGCGATTTCTTCGCTGGCGTTTCCGGCGCGGCGGTGGCGTCCGTCATGTTCGTCTCCGGCATTCTGCGTTGCCGCAAGCTATAGCCCCGAGTCCACTAACCGATTGTTAAGGCAGTTCGGGGAATGTTCACCGTGACGGGGCAGAACGCCCCCGGGATCGGAGCCGCGTGTGCAAAATCTCATATCCTTGTGGAAATCGCTGTCGATGATGCGCCGGATGGCAGTCGTGGGGGCCACGGTAGCGATGTTCGCGGCGATTCTGGCGCTGTCGCGCATCGCCTCGACACCCGATATGGCGCTGCTGTATTCGGGCCTCGATTCGCGTGCGGCGGGGGAGGTCGTGGCGGCGCTGGAACAGCGGGGCGTGGCTTACGAGGTGCAGGGCGATTCGATCCGGGTCGATGCCGCGATGCGCGACCAGCTTCGCATGATGCTGGCGACCGAGGGGCTGCCGCCCAGCAGCGGTGCCGGGTATGAACTTCTGGACGGGCTTTCGGGCTTCGGCACCACGTCGCAGATGTTCGACGCGGCATATCTGCGCGCGAAGGAGGGCGAGCTTGCCCGCACGATCCTTGCCAATCCCGGCATCCGTTCGGCCCGCGTGCATATCGCGCAGGATGGCACCCAGCCCTTCCGGCGCGATTCGCGCCCGACCGCCAGCGTCACGGTGGGAACGGCCGACGGCACATTGGCCCCGGCGCAGGCCAAGGCGCTGAAGCATCTGGTCGCGGCGGCGGTGTCGGGAATGCGGGCCGAGGATGTTTCGGTGATCGACAGCGTTGGCGGGTTGATCGACGCGGCGGAAGCGCCCGTGGCGACCGACCGGGCCGATCAGTTGCGTGCCAATGTCGAACGTCTGCTGGCCGCCCGCGTCGGTCCCGGCCGCGCGGTGGTCGAAGTGTCCGTCGATGTCGAAACCGCGTCGGAACAGATTTCCGAACGGCGCTTCGATCCGCAGGGACGCGTCGCGATCTCGTCCGAGGCGACGACGAAGACCAGCAACGACACGCGCCCCGCCGGGGATGTGACGGTTGCCTCGAACCTGCCCGAAGGGGATGCGCAAGGCGGCGCATCGGGGCAGAGCCAAGCCTCAGAATCGCGCGAGATGGTGAATTACGAGGTGTCCGAGACGCAGCGCGAGATTCTGCGCGCGCCGGGCGACATCCGCAAGATCAGCGTCGCCGTGCTGGTCGATGGCGTGCAGGGGCCGGATGGCTGGGCCGAACGCACGCCCGAGGAGTTGGCGGTGCTGCATGATCTGGTCGCCTCGGCGGTGGGGCTGGATACGGCGCGGGGCGATGTGCTGACGCTGCGGTCGCTGCAATTCCAGACGCCGGCGGAACTGGGAACGCTGGCCGAGGCGGGGCTGCTGGCCAGCCTCGGGGGCTTCGATCTGATGACCGCGATCCAACTGGCTGTGCTGGCGCTGGTGGTGCTGGTGCTGGGCCTGTTCGTGCTGCGCCCCATCCTGACGACGAAACGCGAGCCGATGCCGATCCCGATGGAGCCGCCGCTGGCACTGCCCGGCGCGACCCGCGTGCTGGACGGAGAGATCGCGGATGACGACCCCGAGCCCGAGCCGGAGAATCCCGTGGACCGCCTGCGCCGCCTGATCGACGCAAGGCAGGTCGAATCGGTCGAGATCCTGCGCGACTGGATGAACAGGGGCCGCGCATGATCGCGCTGAGGCTGGAGGTTTTCGAGACCGAGGACGACACCGTCGTCACCGACCGCGCCGCCATGGAGGAAGCCCGTCGCGCCGCCTTTGCCGAGGGCCTTGCCGCGGGCCGTGCCGAAGCCGCCGCCGAGGCGGAGACCGCGCGCCACGGGCACGAGGCGGCGGCGATGCGCAACCTTGCCGATCTCGCCTTCACCTTCCACGAGGCGCGCGCGCATGTGCTGTCTGCCTTGCATCCGCTGTTCGAACAGATCGCCACCGCCTTGCTGCCGAACCTTGCGCGACAGGCGCTGGCCCCCGTCTTGGCCGAGGCGTTGATGCCGATGGCCGAAGGGCTGGCGGAAACGCCGATCCGCGTCGCCCATCACCCGGATGCCGCGGATGCCGTCGCGCGCGTGCTGGCCGAGTGCCCCTTTCCGCTGGAGGCGGTGCTCGACCCCGCGCTGCCGACAGGCGCGGTCCAGCTTCGCCTTGGCCAGACCGAAACGCGCGTCGATCTGACCCGCGCGACCGAAGCCATCACCGCCGCCCTTCGCGGCTTCTTCGCGCCGAACGAACAGGAGCGCATGTATGGATGAGATGACCGAAAGCCCGTTCTCGCAGGTGCCGATCGAGATCACGATCTCGGTCGGGCGCGCGCGTCTGCCGGTGCGCGACCTCTTGCGGCTTGGGCGCGAGGCTGTGCTGACGCTGGATCGCAAGGTGGACGACCCGGTGGAGCTTTACGTCGGCGACCGTCTGATCGCGCGGGGCGAGCTGGAGGAGAAGGAAGGCCAGCTTTCCGTGCGGCTGACCGAGGTTGCCTCGTTGCGGGGCGGGCTGTGAAGCTGCTGGCATTGCTGCTGATCTTTGCCGCCTCGCCCGCGCTGGCGCAGGAGGTGACGCTGAACCTTGGCGACGGCACGTCGCTGGCGGGGCGGTCGGTGCAGCTGATCGCGCTGATCACGCTGCTCAGCCTCGTGCCGGGGATCGCGGTGATGGTGACATGCTTTCCGTTCATCGTGACGGTGCTGTCGATCCTGCGTCAGGCGATCGGGCTGCAGCAGGCGCCGCCGAACATGCTGATCGTATCGCTGGCGCTGTTCCTGACATGGTATGTCATGGACCCGGTGCTGATGCGGTCATGGGCCGAAGGCGTGCAGCCGCTGTCCGAAGGGCGCATGACGCTGGAGGCCGCGTGGCCCGCCATCGTCCAGCCGTTCCGCGAATTCATGGCCGCGCGGCTGGACCCGGATGCGTTCCAGACGCTGCAATCGCTGCGCCCGGTGGCCGAGACGGCTCCGGTCGATGCGCCGCTGTCGCTGCTGGTGCCGTCTTTCCTTCTGTCGGAAATCCAGCGCGCGTTCGAAATCGGGTTTCTTGTCTTCCTGCCGTTCCTGATCATCGATCTGGTGGTTTCGGCGGTGCTGATGTCGATGGGGATGATGATGGTGCCGCCCGCCATCGTGTCGCTGCCGTTCAAGCTGGCCTTCTTCGTGGTGGCCGATGGCTGGGCGCTGATCTCGGGGGCGCTGGTGCGCAGCTATGGGTAGTTCTGCACCACTTTGCGGGAAAGGCGGCGCGCGGGGTTGACCTTGGGCGGCGCGCGCCACTTCCTGTGGGCATATCAGCAGAAGTCGGATACCCCATTGAACATTCCATTCCGCCCTTTGGCCGCCGCCCTCTCGCTCGTCATCCTTGGTGCATGCGCCAGCGCGCCGATCCCGATGCTTCCCGTTCAGAACCCGGATTACGCCGCGGTGCAGGACGGCGACATCCTGATCCCCGCCGTGCATCCGCGTTTCCTGAACGAGCATTCGGTGCGGCAGGAGGTGGATTACGAGGGTGGCGAGGCGCCGGGGACCATCGTGGTCGATACCCATGCGCGCAAGCTCTATCACGTGCATGAAGGCGGTCGGGCCACGCGCTATGCCATCGGCACCGGGCCGGAGGGGCGGGCGCTGCGCGGTCAGACCACCGTCGGCGCGAAACGCGAATGGCCCGGATGGACGCCGACGCAGAACATGATCCGCCAGATGCCGGAGCTTTACGCCGAATTCGCGGGCGGGCTGGAGGGTGGCCTTGAAAATCCGCTGGGGGCGCGGGCGCTGTATCTTTACCGGAACGGCAAGGACACGATGTATCGCATCCACGGCACGATCGACAACGCCTCGGTCGGGCGGGCGACGTCGGCAGGCTGTATCCGGCTGTTCAACCAGGACATCATCCACCTTTACAACAACGTCGAACGCGGCGCGCGGGTCAAGGTCCGCTCGCTGGAGGAAAGCCGCCGTCTGGAAGGCGAATGGTTCGACGACGAGGATGGCGACATCCAGCCGCCGCTCCTTGTCTCCGAAGTCACCGGATGACGTAATCCTTCAGGGTGGCTTCCACCACCTCCCAAGTCCCTTCGAAACCGGGCCGGATGACATAGCTGTCTCCGGCCCGAAGCGTGACCGGGGTGCCATCCGCGCCCGTCAGCACCGACACGCCCTCGCGGATATGCACATACTCCCACTCGGAGTAGCTGATGCGCCATTTGCCGGGGGTCGAATGCCACATGCCGCAGAACAGCCCTTCGATCTCGTCCATGTTCCAAGTCGTATGGACCGGATCGCCCGCCAGCACCTTTTCCGGGGCGGGGCGTTCGACTTCGGGGGGGGTGCCGTCGCGGCTGACGGGGGCAAGCAAGGTCATGTCATTCTCCGGGTTTTGGCCGATCATGGCAGAGGGCAAGTTTCGCTGGAACCCCGTAAACCGCGCCGATATAACCCGCGCCAAACGACCGGAGGCCATGACATGAGCGCAAGCACCGCCAAACGCGGGATTCTTCCGCCGGATATCGAGGCCCGCAAGGGTGGCACGCCGCTGGTCGTCCTGACCGCCTATACCACCCCCGTTGCCAAGCTGGTCGATGCGCATTGCGACGTCGCGCTGGTGGGTGACAGCCTTGGGATGGTCGTCTATGGGCTGCCTTCCACGCTGGCCGTCACGATGGACATGATGATCGCACATGGGCAGGCGGTGATGCGCGGGCTGACGCGCGCGATGTGCGTGATCGACCTGCCCTTCGGCAGTTTCGAGGAAAGCCCGGCGCAAGCCTTCCGCAACGCCTCGCGCCTTTTGGCCGAGACGGGGGCGGCTGCGGTGAAGCTGGAGGGCGGCGTGCACATGGCCGAGACGATCGCCTTCCTGACCGCGCGGGGCGTGCCGGTGATGGCGCATATCGGGCTGACGCCGCAGGCTGTGAACGCGCTTGGCGGCTACAAGGTGCAGGGTCGCGGCGAGGATGCAGCGCGCGTTCTGGCCGATGCGAAGGCCGTGGCGGATGCGGGGGCCTTTGCCGTGGTGCTGGAAAAGGTGCCGCAGCGTCTGGCGCGCGAGATCACCGAGGCGGTGGCGATCCCCACCATCGGCATCGGCGCGGGCAAGGATTGCGACGGGCAGGTGCTGGTGGCGGATGACATGCTGGGCATGTTCACCGACTTCCGCCCGAAATTCGTCAAACGCTTCGGCAATCTGGCCGAGGTCGCCGACCGCGCCATCGCCGATTACGCCGCCGAAGTGCGCGCGCGCAGCTTCCCCGCGCCCGAACACAGCTTCGACACATGATCCTGCGCACCATTTCCGATCTGCGCGGCGTGGTTGCGGGCTGGCGTCCGGCCACGGTCGGCGTCGTGCCGACGATGGGTGCGCTGCACGACGGGCATCTGAGCCTCGTGCGCGCCGCCAAGGCCGAATGCGACCGGGTGATCGTCACGATCTTCGTGAACCCGACGCAGTTCAACAACCCGGACGATCTGGCAAAATACCCCCGGACCGAGGAAAGCGACGCCGCCCTCTTGGCCGGCGAAGGGGTGGATGCGATCTTTGCCCCGCGGCCCGAAGAGGTGTATCCGCAGGGGTTCGCGACCACGGTTTCGGTTTCCGGCGTCAGCGAGCCGCTGGAGGGCGCGCACCGTCCCGGCCATTTCGATGGCGTCGCGACGGTGGTGACCAAACTGTTCGGAATGACCCGCGCCGACCGCGCCTATTTCGGCGAAAAGGACTGGCAGCAGCTTCAGGTCGTGCGGCGGCTGGTGGCGGACCTGAACCTGCCCATCGAAATCGTCGGCTGTCCGACGCTGCGCGAGCCGGACGGGCTGGCCATGTCGTCCCGCAATGCCCGCCTGTCGCCCGAGGCGCGGGCCAAGGCCCCGGCGCTGTATCGCGCGATGCAGGTGGCGCGAACGGGGGATCTGGACCGCGCGCGGGCGGAAATCCTTGCGGCTGGCTTCGAAAGCATCGACTATCTGGAGGTGGCCGACTTGGGCGGCGTACGGCGCGTTCTGGTCGCGGCGACGCTGGATGGGGTCAGGCTGATCGACAACATGGCGGTGTGACGGATGGTCTTCCTGCGGTTCCTGATCCTCGGGTTCTTCGGGTTGACGATCCTTTACCTGACGCTGACGATCATCCTGCGCTCGCGCCATCGGCGATTGCTGGAACGGCGCCATGACGATCATGTTTCTGTCGAACAGGGCATGGCAGAATACCAGCGCGGTCTGCGCCGCTGGCTGCCCGTGCTGGTCTATGTGGTCCCGAGCGCAGTGTTCGGGGCGGTCGTATGGTGGATGAACAATGAATAGGGGATGTCGATGCGATATGTGAAATGGGGCATCCTGACGGTGCTGGGCCTGCTGATCGCGGGCTTCCTGAACTATACCCTGCCGCAGCGGGACGTGGTGCGGATCACCAACACCTACAACCGGCTGACGACCATCGGATCGAACTGGATGTTCTATGCATCCTCCGACAGCGGCACGAATGCGCAGGGCGGGCAGAACCGCGACATCTTCTTCATCGAGGCGGTGCGCCCGAACGGCAAGCCCATCGTCTATCGCAACGAGGATACGGGCTGGGTCTGGCCGCCCTATTTCAAATATGACAGCTCCAACCTTCAGGCGCAGGCGGCGGATCGCAAATCGACGCAGGCCCAGCCGGAATGGGTGGCGATCACCCATTACGGCTGGCGGATGGCCTGGCTGTCCGTCTATCCCAACGCGCTGTCGGTCCGCACCGTCGAAGGGCCGGATGTAAAGCTGTTCCCGTGGCCTGCGATCATCACGGTGGGCGCACTTCTGGCGCTGGTCCTGACCGTGTGGCGGTTGGTCGTGATGGTCGGGCGGCGGTTTGCCGACGATGTGGGTGACCGCACCGACGGCATCCGTTCGCGCTTCTGGCGGTGGTTCCGCAACTAGGACCGCAGGGCGGCCCCGGTCGCCTTCGCCACCTTTTCCACGATCTTCGCGCTGACCGCCTCGATGTCCTTGTCGGTCAGCGTCTTTCCTTCGGGCTGAAGGCGCACGGTGATCGCCAGCGACTTCTTGCCCTCGGCCTTCTGCGCCTCGGACGCGAACTGGTCGAACACGCGCACGCTTTCGATCAGCGCCTTGTCGGCACCCGCCGCCGCGTTCACCAGCGTCAGCGCCTCGGTCCCGGCATCCACGACGAAGGCGAAGTCCCGCTCCACCGCTTGCAGGTCCGAGATTTTCAGCGCGGGCCGCGTCGGCGTCTTGACCTTGGGCAGCGGCACATTGGCGATCTGGATGGTGAAGGCGACCGCGGGCCCCTTCACGTCCAGCGCGTTCAGGATGCGCGGATGAACCTCGCCAAAGGTCGCCAGCACGTTCGGGCCAAGGCCGATCACGCCGGACCGACCCGGATGCCACCAACCCGCGACCTTGCGGCTGACCTGCACCTTGGCGGGCGCACCGATGGCGGACAGAACCGCCTCGGCATCGGCTTTCGCGTCGAAGACGTCCAGAGCGCGGCGCGAGCCATAGGGGTCGCGCGCGGCGGCGGCACCGACCAGAAGGCCCGTCGCCAGCAGCACCTGCTCCCCCGGCTCCCCACCGGCAAATGCAGGGCCAACCTCGAACAGGGCCATATCCGCGAAACCGCGCGCCTGGTTGCGGGCTGCGGCGCGCAGCAGGCCGGGCAGCAGATCAGGGCGCAGATGCGTCATTTCGCTGCTGATCGGGTTCTCCACCCGCACCGCATCCGTGCCGCCCCCGAACAGCGCGGCGTCCCTGGCGTTGATGAAGCTGTAGGTCACGCATTCGTTGTAGCCCAAGGCCGCCAGCGTCCGCCGCGCCGCCTTTTCGCGCTGTTGCAGCGGGGTCAGGATCGGCAGCGGCACACCCGCCACGGCGCGGGGCAGGGGGCGCCCCTCCAGCTTGGTCAGCGATGCGACGCGGGCGATTTCCTCGATCAGGTCGGCCTCGCCCAGAACGTCGGGGCGCCATGACGGCACATGGGCCATATCGCCCTCCAGCCGGAAGCCGAGCGATTCCAGCGTCGCGCGTTGATCATGCGCCGCGATTTCCATTCCAACCAACGAAACCACGCGGTCGGTGTCGAGACGATAGGCGCGGGCGGTGTCCGGCACCGCGCCCGCGACCTGCACATCAGACGGGGTGCCGCCGCACAGATCGAGGATCATGCGCGTGGCAAGCTCGATCCCCGGCACGGTGAAGGCGGGATCGATCCCGCGCTCGAACCGATACCGCGCGTCGGAGTTGATCTTCAGCGCGCGGCCCGTGGTCGCCGTGGTGATCGGGTCGAAATAGGCAGCTTCCAGATAGACATCGGTGGTCGTCTCGTCGCAGCCCGACACTTCGCCGCCCATGATGCCGCCAAGGGATTCGACACCGTTATCGTCGGTAATCACCACCATGCCTTCGCGCAGGGCATAGGTCTTGCCGTCCAGCGCCAGAAGCTCCTCGCCCGCGCGGGCCGAACGCACGACCAGATCGCCCGCCACCTTGGCCGCGTCGAAGACATGCAGCGGGCGGTTCAAATCGAAGGTGAACAGGTTGGTGATATCCACCAGCGCCGAGATCGGCCGCAGCCCGATCGCCTTCAGCCGCGCCTGCAGCCATTCGGGCGAGGGGCCGTTCTTGACGCCTCGGATCACGCGTCCGGCGAACAGGGGGCAAGCCTCGGTCTCCAGCCGCAGTGTGATCGGGTTTGGGAACTGTCCCGCGACAGGTTCGACCGCCAGCGGCTTCAAGGTGCCAAGGCCCCGCGCTGCCAGATCGCGCGCGATGCCGCGCACGCCCAGCGCATCGGGGCGGTTCGGCGTGATCTTGATGTGGATCATCGGGTCGATCTTTTCCGGCGTGTTCTGCGCCAGCCAGTCGGTGAACTTGTCGCCCACCTCGCCCGAGGGAAGCTCGATGATGCCGTCATGTTCTTCCGACAGTTCCAGCTCGCGTTCCGATGCCATCATGCCGTGGGATTCGACACCGCGGATCTTGCCGACGCCCAAAGTCACGTCGATCCCCGGCACGTAATCGCCGGGCTTGCACAGCACGACCGTGATCCCCTCGCGCGCGTTTGGTGCACCGCAGACGATCTGCTTCTCCCCCTCGTCCGTCATCACGCGGCAGACGCGCAGACGGTCGGCATCGGGATGCTGTTCGGCATGCAGAACCTTCGCCAGCGTGAAGGTTTTCAGCTTCGAGGCCGGGTCATGGATGCCCTCCACCTCCAGCCCCAGATCGGTGAGGGCATAGGCGATGTCATCGAGGCTGGCAGAGGTGTCGAGATGGGTTTTGAGCCAGGAGAGGGTGAATTTCATGGGAGCCTCACGAGCGAGCCAATGGTGGTGATGGCTGACAGAGCGAAGACTGTCAGCGCGAAATGTATGCCAAGCATGAAGATCGATGCACCGAGCATTCGGTCCGGCCAGCGCGGCTCGACGGACCAGAGGGCCTCGGGCATCGCCGCTTGAAGGAGGCAGGCGAAGATGGGGACAAGGCCGATCACGAACCAGGTCATAAAGAAGACAATGTCTTCGGATGCGCTAACCATGACCAAACCCGGCAAGGGAATCATCCCGGTCATGAACGGGATATAAACAGCCGCGTAGATCCCGAATATGGCCACCGGAGAGCTGCTGCGAACGCCGATTTCCGAGGTTTTGGAAGGGTCGCTGAACAGCGAATGGTAAAGCAGCGCCAATGCTGCGAAAGCGATCAACGCGAGCGCCGTGATGGCCGGAGTGAAAGCTGACACCGCACCGCGCGACGCGATCGACCGGGCAATCAGCAGTCCCGCTCCCGCGAGAGGCAGATAAATCGCGCAGCGCGTCGCCAAACGGACGCATTTCGGCGCGGTTGCGTTCATCCACTGCCGGGCAGCCCGGCCCTTTGGGGTGTAAGCCCACGCTGGACGGGCGATGGCGTCTCGCCTGCTCACCTACTAAGCCCACCCGCCAGATCCGGCATGTCCAGCGCCGCAAATCCGTAATGCCGCAGCCAGCGCAGATCGCTTTCGAAGAAGGCGCGCAGGTCGGGGATGCCGTATTTCAGCATCGCGATGCGGTCGATGCCCATGCCGAAGGCGAAGCCTTGCCATTGGGTGGGGTCGACGCCTGCGGCTTGCAGCACTTTCGGGTGGACCATGCCGGAGCCGAGGATTTCCATCCACGAGTCGCCCTCGCCGATCTTCAGCTGGCCGTTCACCCACGAGCAGCGGATGTCGACCTCGGCCGAAGGCTCGGTGAAGGGGAAATGCGAGGCGCGGAAGCGGAGTTCGACCGAGGGAACCTCGAAGAAGGCGCGGCAGAATTCCTCAAGCACCCATTTCAGGTTCGCCATGCTGATGTCCTTGTCGATGGCGAGGCCCTCGACCTGGTGGAACATTGGCGTGTGGGTCTGGTCCATGTCCATGCGGTAAACGCGGCCCGGCGCGATCACGCGGATCGGAGCGCCGTTCGCCTCCAGCGCGCGGATCTGCACGGGGGAGGTGTGGGTGCGCAGCACGTGGGGCGGGCGGGTGTCGCCTTCCGCGCGATGCATGAAGAAGGTGTCATGCTCCTGCCGCGCGGGGTGTTCCGGCGGGATGTTCAGCGCGTCAAAGTTATACCAGTCGCTTTCGACCTGCGGCCCTTCGGCGACCGAAAAGCCCATATCGGCGAAGATGGCGGTCAGTTCCTCCATCACCTGGCTCACCGGGTGGATCGTGCCGAAACGGCGCGGGCGCGAGGGCAGGGTCACGTCCAGCCATTCCGACCGCAGGCGTTCGTCCAGCGCGGCGTCGGCCAGCGACACCTTGCGGGCGCGCAGGGCGGCGTCCAGCTCGTCCTTCAGGCGGTTCAGGGCGGCGCCGGTGGTCTGACGCTCCTCGGGCGTCATCTTGCCCAGCTCGCGCATCTTCAGGCTGATCTCACCCTTTTTGCCAAGAGCCGACAGGCGGATCTCCTCCAGCGCGGATTCGTCGCCCGCGCCCGTAATGCTTTCAAGGTATTTGCCCCGAAGCGTGTCGATCCCGTCCATTGCGGCCCCCTTGGTCTTTGCCTTGGGACTAGCGGCGCGGGGCCTTTTTTGCAAGGCGTCAGAAGATCGACTTGCGCCCCCGGACCTGAAGCATCTTGCGCGAACAGCGGACCTGCCCGTCCAGCGCGGCGATGGAGATGGGGGCTTCCTTCATGTGCTTCTCGATCACCACCATGGAATCGTAGAAGCGGATGGAGCCGATTTCGGCGGCCAAGGGATGCAGCGGGAAGGCGTCGTCCTGGTCGGTATACCAGCTGTGCATCCGGTCGATCAGATCCTTGGCGAATTCCATGAAGCTGGCCGGTTCCCGAAAGCCGCCGCCAAAGCCGGGCCAGTAGGAGGTGTGCGTATCCTCGACGATATAAAGCCCGCCATCGTTCAGCCGGGGCCAGAGCGCGTTGAAGCTGGTAATCTGCTGGTCCATGTGATGCCCGCCATCGTCAATGATCAGATCGAACGGGCCGCGACGATCTGCCATGCGGGACAGGAAGTCGGGGTCGGACTGGTCGCCGATCTCGACCGTTGTGCCGGGCAGGGCCAGTTGCAGGCAGGCCGGGTCGATGTCGAGGAAGGTCAGGTGCGCCGAAGGGCCGAAATACCCCTTCCACATCGGGATCGACCCGCCCTTGTAGACGCCGATCTCAAGAAACGAGATGTCCTGCCCGCGCAGATGGCCGACCAGCCGAGGATAGATGTCGAGGTAATGTTCCATCTTCAGCATCATGCGATCGCCCGTCCGCGAGGCGAAGTCGCGGAAGTAATTGCTGTTGCCGCCGAATCTGGGCATGTCCCCTCCAATGCAAAAAGCCGCGGATCGCTCCGCGGCTTTCTACTTTAACGGTATCTTCGGCTCAGGCCAGCGCGGTTTTCGCTTGTGCGGCAATCGCGTTGAAGGCTTCCGGCTCGTGCACGGCCAGATCGGCCAGAACCTTGCGGTCCACTTCGATGCCGGCTTTGGCCAGACCGTTGATGAAGCGCGAATAGGTCATTTCGGCATCGAACAGACGGACAGCGGCGTTGATGCGCTGGATCCACAGGGCGCGGAACTGACGCTTGCGGACCTTGCGGTCGCGGGTCGCGTATTGGTTCGCCTTGTCGACGGCCTGCGTCGCGGTGCGGAAGTTGGTCGAGCGGGCGGCGTAGTAGCCTTTCGCTGCCTTGATGACCTTGCGGTGGCGGGCGTGCGTGACGACGCCGGATTTGACGCGGGACATTCTACGCTCTCCTT
This sequence comes from Falsirhodobacter xinxiangensis, assembly GCF_004959935.1. Classification (GTDB taxonomy): domain Bacteria; phylum Pseudomonadota; class Alphaproteobacteria; order Rhodobacterales; family Rhodobacteraceae; genus Falsirhodobacter; species Falsirhodobacter xinxiangensis. The sequence continues at coordinate 130,953 of NZ_SMYN01000004.1, forward strand.
ACCGGTTGTAGGGCATGTATTTCTTGACGATCTTCTCGTCCGAATCGCACAGGATCATGGTCCCCGTGACGTCGCGGATGAATTTCGTCGAGCGTTTGATCATGCCGTGGCGTTTGCCGGCAGGACCGGCCTTGACGCGGCCGGAGGCCGTGAAGCTGAAACGCTTCTTCGCGGCCGATTTGGTCTTCATCTTGGGCATTTTCATCTCCTGTTCAGAGTGTGAACGCGCGCCACGGCAATGCCACATCGGCCGGGCGCGCGGGTATCAGGGGGCGGCGTATAGAGGCGCCGCGCCCTTATGGCAAGACCTATTCGGTTTCCGCCTTGTAGATCAGCTTTTCGTCGCAGGGGGCGACGCGCAGGATGTTCGTCGTGCCGGATTTGTTGAACGGAACGCCGGCGGTGACGACGATCTGTTCCTTTTCGGTCGCGAAGTCGTATTTGCGCGCGGCACGGGCGGCAGCGATGACCGCACCCTTGAAGCGGTCCTGCTCCTCGGTGATGACGCAGTGGGTGCCCCAGGTCAGGCACAGGCGGCGCGCCGTGTCCATCAGCGGGGTCAGCGCCAGAATCGGCACACGGGGCCGTTCGCGCGCCACGAGCGAAACGGTCGTCCCGGTCTGCGAGAAGCAGCAGATCGCGCGGACGGGCGTGGTTTCCGCAATCTCGCGCGCGGCGGCCACGATGGCGTCGGCGACGGTCTGGCGTTTCGCGGTCCGGCTCGCCTCGATCACGTCGCGATAGGTGCGGTCGCTTTCGACCGAGATGGCGACGTTGTTCATCGTCGTCACCGCCTCGATCGGATATTGGCCCGCTGCCGATTCCGCGGAAAGCATCACCGCATCCGCGCCTTCATAGATGGCGGTCGCGACGTCGGACACCTCGGCCCGGGTGGGGACGGGCGATTCGATCATCGATTCCAGCATCTGCGTCGCGACGATCACGGGCTTGGCCGCTGCGCGCGCACCGCGGATCAGGCGTTTCTGGATCGGCGGCACGGCATGGACCGGCAGTTCCACGCCCAGATCGCCCCGCGCGACCATGATCCCGTCCGACACGTCAAGAATGGCGTCATAGGCATGGACGGCAGCGGGTTTTTCGATCTTGGACAGGATGGCGGCCCGGCCCTTGGCCAGATCGCGTGCCTCGATCACATCCTCGGGGCGCTGGACGAAGGACAAGGCCAGCCAGTCGCAGCCCAGATCGCAGATGAATTCCAGATCCTTGCGGTCCTTGGCCGACAGCGCGGCCAGCGGCAGCACCACGTCGGGCACGTTCACGCCCTTGCGGTTCGAAATCGTCCCGCCCACCGTCACGGTGCAATTGGCGAAATCGGGGCCGCAATCGTCCACCAGCAGGCGGATCTTGCCATCGTTGACCAGCAGGGTCGAACCCGGCTCCAGCGCCGCGAAAATCTCGGGGTGGGGCAGGTTCACGCGGGTGGCGTCGCCCGGCGCGTCGGACAGGTCCATGCGGAACTTCGTGCCGATGTCCAGCTCCTCGGACCCGTTGGCGAAGGTGCCGACGCGCAGTTTCGGCCCCTGAAGGTCGGCAAGAATGCCGATGGGGCGGCCGGTATCGGCCTCGATCTTGCGGATGATCTCGTGCCGCGCACGGATGTCGTCATGGCTGCCATGGCTCATGTTCAGCCGGAACACATCGGCGCCAGCCTCGAACAGGGCGCGGATGGTCTCATAGCTGCTGGAAGCCGGGCCGAGCGTGGCCACGATCTTGACGTTGCGAAGGCGTCTCATCTGCTTCTCCGTATGCTTCGGCTGGGGTTATCGCCCATCGGATGATGCCCGGCAACCGTGATGTTAGCGTAAACATCCGTGATCGCCGCGCAACTGGCGCTTCCCGTCTCGGGGGCATATACCCCCAATGGCACCGTAATGCGACAGGAGAGGACGTGGACGCCTATCGGATCATCGGAGAAGAAAAATCGTCGCGGTTCCTGATCACCTGCGATCACGCCACCAACCGCGTCCCGCCCGAAATCGGCAGTCTGGGCATCGCGGCTGCCGACATGGCCCGCCACATCGCCTATGACGTGGGCGCGGCGGGGCTGGCGGCGGCGCTGGCCGATGCCTTGGGCGCGACGGCGGTGATGTCGGATTTCTCGCGTCTGGTGATCGACCCGAACCGGGGCGAGGATGACCCGACGCTGGTGATGCGCCTGTATGACGGCACGATCATTCCCGCCAACCGCCATGTCGATGCCACCGAGGTCGAGCGGCGGCTGACGACGCTCTACCGCCCCTATCACGATGCGCTGGAACGGCTGGCGGCGCGGCGCGAGGATACGGTGATCGTGTCGATCCACAGCTTCACGCCGCGTCTGTTGAACCGCCCGCCGCGCCCTTGGCATGTGGGCGTGCTGCATTCGCATCTGGATTCGCGGTTCTCGCGCGCGCTGATCCGGCGGTTGGAGGCCGAGGCGGATCTGTGCATCGGCGACAACGAGCCTTATGATGGGCACCTGCCGGGAGACGCCATCGACCAGCACGCCTTGCAGAAGGGGCGGCACAATACGCTGATCGAGCTGCGCAACGATCTGATCGGAACGGCGGCGGAGCAGGCGCATTGGGCGCATCGCCTTGCGCCGATCCTGACCGCCACGCTGGAGGACATATGAACGAGATCGAACTTGAAGCCGCCGCCTTCCGCCGTCTGCGCGACCATCTGCGCGACCGGACGGATGTGCAGAACATCGACCTGATGGAGCTTGCGGGCTTTTGCCGCAACTGCCTGTCGAAATGGTATCAGGAAGCCGCGAACGAGCGCGGCATCCCGATGGAGAAGGAAGAAGCGCGCACCATCGTCTATGGGATGCCCTATGACGAATGGAAGGCGCGCTTTCAGCGTTAGATCGCGGCTTTGCGCGATTCCTCGATGTAGATTTCGCGCAGGCGGGTGGCCACCGGGCCGCCCGGCAACGCCACACCGTCGATCTCCGCAACCGGGGTCACGAAGGTCGATGCGCCGGTGATGAAGGCCTCGTCCGCCTTCTGCGCTTCTTCGATGGTGAAGGCGCGTTCCTCGATCACCATCTGCGCTTCGGCCGCGTATTTGAACAGCGTGGCGCGGGTGATGCCGTGCAGGATCTCGTTCGACAGGGGGCGGGTGATGATCCGGCCGTCCTTGACGATATAGGCGTTGTTCGCGGTGCCTTCGGTCACCAGACCGTCCATCACGAACCACGCATCATCGACGCCCGCCTTCTTGGCCGCCATCTTGGCCATCGACGGGTAAAGCAGCTGCACCGTCTTGATGTCGCGGCGGCCCCAGCGGATGTCGTCGATGGAGATCACGCGGATCGGTGCCTTCGGTGCGGCAAGCTCCGGCACCGATTGCGTGAACAGCACGATGGTCGAGGGGACGGTCGCCGCATCGGGGAAATAGAAGCTGCGATCCCCGGCGCTTCCACGGGTGATCTGAAGATAGACCATGCCGTTCTGGACGCCGTTCTCGCGGACCAGTTCGCGGTGAACCTCCAGCAGATCCTCTTTCGTCAGCGGGTTCGCCATGTCCAGTTCCGCCAGCGACCGTTCCAGGCGCGCCTCGTGGCCGGCATAGTCCAGAAGCTTGCCGTCCAGCACGGACGTGACCTCATAGACGCCGTCGGCCATCAGAAAGCCCCGGTCGAAGATCGAGACTTTGGCTTCGGTTTCCGGCAAATATTCGCCGTTCACATAGACGGTGCGCGTCATGGTCATCCCCAGAGGCTTGCGGTTGGCGGGTGCACGCCCGCCGCGTCGAAGACCAGCGGGTCATCGCGGTCTTCTGCCAGAAGCAGCGGCCCGTCAAGGTCGGTGTAGCCCGCGCCCTGCGCCAAGATCACCGCAGGGGCCATCGCCAGCGACGATCCGACCATGCAGCCGACCATCAGCCCATGGCCCTCGGCCAGCGCCGCGTCTTTCAGGCGCAGCGCCTCGGTCAACCCGCCGGTCTTGTCCAGCTTGATGTTCACGAAGTCGTATTTGCCGCGCAGCCCCGGCAGGCTGTGGCTGTCATGGCAGCTTTCGTCCGCGCAGACGGGCAGGGGGCGGGCGATTTCCGCCAGCATGTCGTCGCTGCCCGCCGGAAGCGGCTGTTCCACCAGCGCGACGCCCAGACGGATCAGATGCGGCGCAAGGTCGGAATAGACTTCGGCCGTCCAGCCTTCGTTCGCATCGACGATGATCTTGGTGGACGGCGCGCCGGAACGCACCGCCTCCAGCCGCGCCATGTCGTCGGGCGTGCCCAGCTTGATCTTCAGCAGGGGGCGGTGCGCATTCTTCGCCGCCGCAGCCCGCATGTTGTCCGGCGTGTCCAGCGACAGGGTATAAGCGGTGATCTCCGGCTTGGGCTTGGGCAGGTCCAGAAGATCCCAGACCCGCTTGCCCGCCGCCTTCGCCTCCAGGTCCCACAGCGCGCAATCGACGGCGTTGCGGGCCGCCCCCGCGGGCAGCAGCGATTGCAGATCCGCCCGCGTCACGTTGTCCGGCAGCGTGGCGATCTGGGCCGTCACGCTGTCCAGCGTTTCGTCATAGCGGGCATAGGGGACGCATTCGCCGCGCCCCACCAGCCCACCGCATTCGACCCGAACGGTCAGCACCTTCGCCTCGGTCCGCGATCCGCGGCTGATGGTGAAGACCTGTGCCAGACGGAACGTGTCGGGGGTAACGGTGATCATAGCTTCTCCAGCGCATCGACGAGCTTGCCCGCGCCGAAGCGGAAGGGGTCGGTCGCAGGCAGACCCAGTCTCGTTTCCACGTCGGCGAGATAGGCCTTCGCCTCATCCTCGGCCATGTGCTGGGTGTTGATGGCATAGCCGACCGCGACGCAGGCCGGGTTCGCCACGCGCGCCAGCAGCAGCGCCGTGTCTCGCACCTGCTCCAGCGAGGGCAGGGTGTAATCCGGCAGGCCGCGCATATGCGGGCGGGTCGGCTCGTGACAGATGACCAGCGCGTCCGGCTGCCCGCCATGCACCAGCGCCAGCGTGACGCCGGAATAGGAGACGTGGAACAGCGAGCCTTGCCCCTCGATCAGGTCCCAGTGGTCGGGATCGTTGTCCGGCGTCAGGTATTCCACCGACCCGGCCATGAAATCCGCGATCACCGCATCCAGCGGCACGCCGCCCCCCGTGATCAGGATGCCGGTCTGGCCCGTCGCGCGGAAGCTGGCCTTCAGCCCGCGCGCGCGCATCTCCTTTTCGACACACAGCGCGGTATACATCTTGCCGACCGAGCAGTCCGTGCCGACCGCCAGCATCCGCTTGCCCGTGCGCTTCTTGCCGTTCGCGATGGGATATTCGACCGACGGCACGCGCACGTCATGCAGGGTGCGGCCGTTCGCCTCGGCGGCGGCGACCAGCTCCTGCTCGTCCCGCAGCAGGTTGTGCAGGCCGGATGCGAGGTCCAGCCCCTGCTCCAGCGCCTCGACCAGCACCTTCTTCCAAGCGGGGCTGATGACGCCGCCGCGGTTGGCAACGCCGATCACCAGCGTTTTGACGCCAGCGGCCTTCGCCTCGGCAATCGTCATGTCGGGCAGGCCCATATCGGCGCGGCAGCCGTCCATGCGGAATTGCCCGACGGCGAATTCCGGGCGCCAGTCCTTGATTCCCTGCGCAACCTTGGCGGCAAGCGCGTCGGGCGCATCGCCCAAAAATAGCAGATACGGGGTTTGGATCATGGGGAGGGTCCTTTCGCTCTTCCCTCGACACTAGCCGTGACGCGACGGAATTCCTGCGCGAATGCGGTCGTTCAGAACGGATTTTCTGCAAGCAACTGGACAATTCGCCCCAAGCGAAAGAAGAATCTTCGACGATGATGTAAGGATGCGATGTCTTCGTGCGTCACGATGGATGGATGTCGAAGATTCGTCTGTGCGTAAGGTCTATGACAGAACTGTGAAGACTCGTTGACAAACCGCCACCAAAACAGGCAACGTTGAGTCGCGACGGCATCGGCACCCGTCGAACCCTTTACCCGGTCGCGATAGGCGGGGAGGCCATCGTGGCAAAGGGGAGGACGCGCGCCCCGAGGTACGCCTCGGGGCGTTGCTGTTTCTGGCGGCCCGGTTGCAATGACGGCTGCGGGAAGGCATATAGCCGGAACATTCCATCAGGGACGCGCGCCATGAATTACCTTGAGTTCGAAAAGCCCCTCGCCGAAATCGAAGGCAAGGCAGAGGAGCTGCGCGCGCTGGCCCGCGCCAATTCCGAGATGGACGTCGAAAAGGAAGCCGCCGCGCTGGACCGCAAGGCGGAGACGATGCTGCGCGATCTTTACAAGGATCTGTCGGCCTGGCGGAAGACGCAGGTCGCCCGCCATCCCGAACGCCCGCATTGCAAGGACTACATCGAGCAGTTGTTCACCGAGTTCACGCCGCTGGCGGGGGACCGGAACTTTGCCGACGATCATGCGGTCATGGGCGGCATCGCGCGGTTCGACGGGCGGCCCGTCGTGGTGATCGGCCATGAAAAGGGCCACGACACCAAAAGCCGGATCGACCGCAACTTCGGCATGGCCCGCCCCGAGGGATACCGCAAGGCGATCCGCCTGATGGACATGGCGGACCGTTTCGGCCTGCCGGTTATCACGCTGATCGACACGCCCGGCGCCTATCCCGGCAAGGGGGCCGAGGAACGCGGCCAGTCCGAGGCCATCGCGCGTTCGACCCAGAAATGCCTTGAGATCGGCGTGCCGGTCATCGCCACCGTCATCGGCGAGGGCGGATCGGGTGGGGCGGTCGCCTTCGCCGCCGCCAACCGCGTGGCGATGCTGGAACATTCGGTCTATTCCGTCATCTCGCCCGAGGGCTGCGCGTCGATCCTGTGGAAAGACGCGGAAAAGATGCGCGAAGCCGCCGAGGCGCTGCGCCTGACCGCGCAGGACCTGCAAAAGCTGGGCGTGATCGACCGCATCATCAAGGAACCCACCGGCGGCGCCCAGCGCGCGCCGTCCGAAGCCATCGACGCGGTCGGCAAGGCGATCGAGACGATGCTGAAGGAGCTTTCGGGCAAGAAGCCCGAGGCGCTGGTCAAGGACCGCCGTCAGAAGTTCCTCGACATGGGGACCAAGGGCCTGGCGGCCTGATCACCACATGGTGCGGGCGGCACGCGCCGCCCATTCCGCGTCATAGGTGGCCCCATCGAAGGTGCCGCCCGTCGCGTCCCTCATCATGTCACCTACGGTGGGGAGGCCCGCCGACTGGTCCTCGCCCGCCCATAGCCCCGACCGCATCATCGCCCGCGCGCATTGGGAATAGACCTCTCGGATGCGGAAGACGATGACCGAGCGGGGCAGCAGCCCGTTATGCGAGAAACTTTCCCGCAGCGCATCGTCGGTCGTCACCACCGCATCGGCATTCACCCGCATCGCGTTGTTCGATCCCGGCACCATGAACATCAGGCTGCACCGCCCGTCGCGCACGATGTTGCGCAGACTGTCGATGCGGTCGTTGCCCTTCCAGTCGGGCATGGCCAGCGTTTCCGGGTCCAGTATCCGCACCACCGGGCCATCGTCGCCACGGGGTGATCCGTCGGTTCCCTCCGGCCCGACGGTGATCAGGATGCAGAAGCGGCTGCGTTCGATCCATGCGGCATAGGCGGGGGTCAACCGGGCGGTGACCTTTTCCGTCGCCGCCTTGCCGGGGGTGCCATAGACGGCATGCAATTCGTCCAGCGTGTCGATCTTCTTCATCGTGCCTCTGCTATCAGGCGGTCGGATGCGGTCTCGATGCTGCGCTCCAGCCGCTCCATGAAGATATCCTGCGGCAGCCCGGGCTCGATGGGGGGCAGGAATTCGACAACGGCGGTTCCGGGCTTGCGATAGATGCCGTGACGCGGCCAGAACAGGCCCACATTCGCGGCGACCGGCACGCAGGTGCCGCCCATCTGCGCATAAAGCAGCGCCGCGCCGACCTTGTAGGGCAGCTTGGCCCCCGGCGCGACGCGCGTGCCCTGCGGATAGATCACGAGCTGCCCCGGACGTTCGGCGCCTTCGCGCACGCGGTCCATCATGCGCTTGATCGCCTCGCCCCGTTTGCCGCGGGAAACGGGAACGCAGCCGACGCGCAGCGCATACCAGCCAAGGATCGGGGCATAGACGAGTTCCTGCTTCATGATGAAACGCGGCTGTTCCATCGCGCCGAAGATCAGAAGGATGTCGAGGAAGCTTTGATGTTTCGCAGGAACCAGCGCCGCGCCGGTCGGTGGCGTGCCGCGCACCTCGGTCCGCAGCCCGCAGATCACCCGCAGGGAAAAGCGCACCCAGCGGCAGAAGTTCTGGCAGGCCGCCATCGCCGCCTCGCGCCGGACAATCGCGATGGGCGCAAAGACCACGGCCAGAACCGCCATCGCCAGATACATCTGGAGGATGAAGACCAGCGACAGCAGCCATTGCAGCGGGTGAATCCGGCGGATCATCGCATCGTCCCCAGTTTGGCAAAAGCCGTGGCCCGCGTCGCGGCAAAGGCGATGGCGGCAGACAGCAGCGGCAGCGTCCAAGCCCAGAGCCAGCCGAAGCCTTCGAAGCCAAGGCCGGTCAGGAAACCGGCCGCATCCCCGCCCGACGGCATCAGCCACAGCACCACCAGCCCCGCCAGCGTTCCCGCCGCCGCGCCCGACAGCGCACGCAGCGTGAACCGCCGCACGAAGGCCCGCGCGATATAGGTGTCGCGCGCCCCGATCTGGCGCAGCACCCGGATCACCTGATCGTTGGACGCCAGCGACGCCTTTGCAGCAAGCGAGATCACAGCCCCCGTCGCGGCCAATATCAGCACCACCGCGCCAAGGCCCAGCGCCTGAAGCCGCCCCGCGGCGATGGCCAGCGGACGCCGCCAGCGGTCGTGATCGTCAAGGATCGCGCCCGGAGCCTCGGCAGCCAGTCTTTGGCGCAACCCTTCGGAATCGTAACCCTCGCCTTCCTCTGTCAACTCGATCAGGCGGGGGATGGGCAATTCATCCAGCGGCAGGTCCGGGCCGAACCAAGGGGCTAGCAACGCGCGCTGTTCGTCATCCGTCAACGCCCGCGCCTCGGCGATGCCGGGGGTCGTCGTCAGCAGGGCCAGCACCGCCTCGGTCTGGACCTGCATCTGATCCTCGGGGGCCGAGATGCGGATGGTCGCCGTGCGGGCCAGCGCATCCTCCCACCGATCAGCCAGCCGCCCCGCCGCCATCGACAGGGCCAGCGCAAAGACGGCCAGAAACGCCATGACACCGGCGGTGAACTGCGTCAGCCATGCCGTGTGCCCGGTCGGCGGGACCACGCGGTCGGCGGCGGGGTCGGGCGTCATGTCGGCAAGGATGGACCGGATCACAGGTCGGCCCCCGCAAGCTGCACACGCCGATCCTTGATCCGCAGCACCCGCGCCGCGACCTGGCTTTTCGCCGTGCGGATCAGGTTCATGTCATGGGTGGCGATGACGATGGTCTTGCCCATCCGGTTCAGCTCCACCAGCAGGGTCAGCAGCCGCACCGACATCTCCCAATCGAGGTTCCCTGTCGGCTCGTCCGCCAGCAGCACGTCCGGCGACATGATGACCGCGCGGGCGACGGCGGCGCGCTGACGCTCGCCCCCCGACAGTTCAGGCGGCATCGCCCCGGCCAGATGCGACAGCCCGACCCATGCCAGCAGGTCTTTCAGATCCTCCGCCGACGTCTCGCGCCGCGTGACCGCCAGTGGCAGCGTCACATTGGTTGCGACCGGCAGATGGTCCAGAAACTGGCAATCCTGATGCACGACCCCGATCCGCCGCCGCACCCGCGCCACGTCGTCGCGCGACAGCCCCCGCGCGTCGCGGTCGAAGATGCTGATCTGCCCCGCCGTCGGCAAGAGCTCGGCATAGCACAGTTTCAGCAGCGTCGATTTTCCCGACCCCGACGGCCCGGTCAGGAAATGGAACGAGCCCGGCGCCAGCGACAGGCTGACATCGGACAGAAGCTCCCCCCCGCCATAGCTGTAGGCCACGTTGTCAAAGGCAATCACCGGGCTCTCCCGCACGCGTTTCGGTTGCACTCTTGCCGCAGGGGCGTCGTGCTTGCAACGGCTTGGATAGCATGGTCTTCGTTGCTAAGAACATCGCAAACCACAAGGGACGGGAACGATGCGGCTGAATTGCCCGGGATGTGGCGCGCAATACGAAGTCGATGAAAGCGCCGTCCCCGAGGAAGGGCGCGACGTCCAGTGTTCCGCCTGCGGCCATGGCTGGTTCCAGTATCCGCCGATCACGGCCCGCCCCTTCGGCGCGCCCGAACCCTTCGTGGAACGCCGCGCGCCCGATCCGGAACCGAAGCCCGATCCGATGCCGGAGCCGAAGCTGGAACCCGCCCGCCCGCCCGCGCTGAATGACATACGCGCCTTTCTGCGGCAGGAGGCCGAACGCGAGACGGCCGAGCGTCGCAAGGAGGGTATCGCCGCGCCAAAGCCGCCGGTGCAAGCGCCCGAGACTCGATCTGCGGAGCCGCCCCCCCCCGCGGCCCGCAAGCCGGTCCCGCCGGGCGGTGCCCGCCAGGTTGCCAGACCTTCCGAACAGCTGGGGGCCGAGCCCGACGTTGCGGCCTCGCTGCGCCCCGCCCCAAGCGCGAAGGGCGGCTTCGGGCTGGGTTTCTTCGCCACGATCGTGCTGTTCCTGCTGGTCGCCGGCATCTACGTCTCCGCCCCGCGTCTGGCCGATGCGCTGCCCGAGCTGCGCGATCCTCTGGCGCAATACGTCTCCTTCGTGGATGCCGGACGGCAGAAGCTGGCGGATTTCGCAAGACAGGTCAGCGCCGCCCTTCGCTCCTGATCCGCGGCAGCCGCCGCGAGCGGGGGCTCGATGCCCCCCGAGCGGCGTTCCCTCAGAACAGATCCAGCAGGCGGCGCAGGTAATCCAACTCGCCCGAGGGGCGCTGCTGTTCCCCCGACCGGCGGCGGATCTCGTCCAGCAGCTCCTCGGCCCGGCGATAGATGTCTTCGCCCTGCAGCATGTTGCGGTCCGATCCGATGCGGCCCGACTCCCCCGGCTCGCGGCCCAGCGGGTCGCGCTGGCCCTCGGGGTTCGCCTGCCCGAACTGCTCGCCATTCGGCTGTCCGCCGGGGCCTTGCTGGCCCTGTTCCTCGGCCATTGCCTCGCCGAAGTTGCGCATTCCCTCGCGCATCGCGTCCATCGCCTCGGCCTGCTTGTCCAGCGCGCCGGACAGATCGCCGTCCCGCAGCGCGCGCTCGGCTTCCTCCATCGCGCGGCCCGCCCGGTCAAGCTGGCGCTGACCCTCGGCACCCTTCTCGGAGCCTTGGCCCGGCAGCCCGTCCAGCCCGTTCAGCTTGTCCTGCAATTCCCGCTGGCGCTGCGCCAGACCTTCGCCGCCCTGACCGTCGCCGCGTTGCAGGTTGTCGAAGCTTTCGTCAGACAGTCCCTGCTGGCCGCGCAGCGTATCCTGCAGATCGCGCATCGCCTGCTGCCCCGGACCGCCCGACCCACCCGGCCCCTGCGTCACCTGCAGGTTCTCCATCAGCTGGCGCATCATCTCCATCAGCTCGGCGGCCTCGGCCATCTTGCCTTCTTCCATCAGCTTCTGAAGCTGGTCCATCATGTCCTGAAGCTGCTGGCCGGACAGCTGCATCTGCTGGCCTTCCTGCGTCTGTTGCTGGTCGGGATTGCGCTGCGCCTGTTCGGCAAGCTCGCGGATATAATTGTCCGTCGCCTCGCGCAACTCCTGCATCAGCTCCTCGATCTCGGACGGGTCTGCCCCGTTTCGGATCGCTTCGTCCAGACGGTCTTGCGCACGGCGCATCTGCTCCATCGCCGATGCCAGATCGCCTTCCTCCACCAGCAGGGCGATATCCCAAAGCTGAGCTGCGATCTCGTCGCGCTTCTCCCCCGCCAGCGTGTCGCGGTTCGCGGCCAGATCGCGCATCAGCACCCGCAGACGCAAGAAGGCGCGTTCGTTGCGGAACAGCCCTTCGGGGCGGTGGGTCAGGGCTTTCAGCACCTGATCCGTCCGCGCGGCATTCCCGGCGGTCCACAAAAGGTCGCGCCGCATCTCGATCAACGCCGCCGCCAGTGGGTCGAAGAACCGCCGGCCGGGCAGGGTCACGTGCATCGGTTCGGACGCGCCGGTCTGGCCCGCGCCGTCGGTCGCGCTCAGGCTGATGGTGACGGGCAGGTTGGCGAAGGGGTGCTGCGATAGGTCTTCGACCAGCAATTCGGAGAATTCTGTCCGGCTGCCGGTGATCGGCAGCGGCAGGTCCAGAACGATCGTTTCGCGCGGTTCGGGATCGGCGGCAAGGCCGAAGCGGCGGTCCACGGCAGGCAGGTCCAGCGCGATTTCGGCCCGCGCGGCGGTGACGCCGTAATCGTCGCCCGCCTCGAAGGGCAGGCGCATCTCTCCGTTCGGCTCGCGCTGCAATTCGGCGGTCGATCCGATGGTGGGGGCTGCGTCGGGCGTGGCGATGATCTGCCATTCCTGCCCGCCCGCGCCGTTGATCGACAAGCTGCCCGAGCGGTTGATCTGAAATTCCTGCTGCGGCTCGGACGCTGTGGGCGCTTCGGTCCGGGCCGACACGGTTTCGGCCACGGTCAGATCGCCCACTTCGCCATACAGCCGGATCTGGACGCGGCTGCCGACCGGGGCGGGGAAGGAGGCCGCCGTGATGTCGTTCAGGTAAAGCGACGGCTTGCCGGTATGGGCGGGGGGCTGGACCCACGCCTCCCATGTCGGGCCGGTCGCGACCTGTGCGCCGCCCATCGGCGTTCCCGTGATCGAAGTGACCCGCCAGAGCGAGCCGAAGATCAGCGCCACCACCAGCGCCGTCAGCGCCAGATAGCGCAGTGCGAACGGATCGCGCGAGGCCAGTTGCAGATCGGGCCGCACCGCCTTTGCCGCCGTCGCGCGTTCCGCCATGCGCTGCCGATGCGCGGCCCAGACCGCCTGCGATGCCGGGTCGGTCACGCCGATGGCCTGCGTATCGCTCAGTGCAGAGATCGGGCGGCCGGGCAGGGCGGCATCCAGCCGCGCCAGCGCATCCGCGCGGCGCGGTCTGCGGAACTGCCGCACACCCCAGACCAGCGCAACGCCCCCGCCCAGCGCGGTCAGCACGAGCCATGCCCACAGCGCCTCCAGCGGCATCCGGTCCTGAAGCCCGAAGGCCAGCACCGCCAATGTCGCCATCGCCAGCGTGATCAGCGGCCAGAAGGCGCGCAGAAGCCTTTCGGCCCAAAGCCCGCCCAGCGTGAGCCTGATCGGCCAGGCCAGTCGGCGCAGCGTCTGATCGCTTTCGGTCATTCCACCTGCGGGGTTAGAGCCACTCCGGTATCGTATCGCGTGCGAGGATTTCGTCAAATGTCGGTCGCGCCCGAATGACGGCATAGTGATCGCCGTTCACCAGCACCTCGGGCACCAGCGGGCGGGTGTTGTATTCGCTGGCCATCACCGCGCCATAAGCCCCGGCGGACCGAAAGGCGACCAGATCCCCTTCGGCCAGTTTCGGCAGGGGGCGGGCCTTGGCGAAGGTGTCGCCCGTCTCGCAGACCGGGCCGACCACGTCGTATTCCTGCTTTTCGGCGGCAGGGGCGGGTTCCTCAACCGGAACGATGTCATGCCACGCGCCATACATGGACGGGCGGACCAGATCGTTCATCGCCGCGTCGAGGATCAGGAAATCCCGTCCCTCGCCGTTCTTGACGTAGATCACGCCCGAGACCAGCACGCCGGAGTTGCCCGAGATCAGGCGGCCCGGCTCGATCTCGATCTCGCAGCCCAGGTCCCCGACCGTGCGCTTGATCAGCGCGCCGTATTCGACCGGCAGGGGCGGCGCCTCGTTCGAGCGTTGGTAGGGGATGCCCAGCCCGCCGCCCAGATCCAGACGGCGGATGTCGTGCCCTTCGGCCCGCAGGCGGCGCGTCAGGTCCGCGACCTTCAGATAGGCTTGCTCGAACGGCTCCAGCTCGGTCAGTTGCGATCCGATATGGACGTCGATGCCCACGACCTCGATCCCCGGCAGGCGGGCGGCTTCGGCATAGACCTCGGAGGCGCGGGCGATCGGGATGCCGAACTTGTTTTCCTTCTTGCCCGTCGCGATCTTTTCATGCGTGCGGGCATCCACATCCGGGTTCACCCGGATGGTGATCGGGGCAGTCACGCCCATCGCCGTCGCAACCTCGGAGATCGCGCGCATCTCGGGCTCGGATTCCACGTTGAACTGGCGGATGCCGCCTTCCAGCACCAGACGCATCTCCTCGCGCGTCTTGCCGACGCCGGAAAACACGATGCGCTCGCCCGGAACGCCCGCGGCTTTCGCCCGCAGGTATTCGCCGCCCGAAACCACGTCCATCCCCGCGCCCAGATTGCCAAGCGTCTTCAGCACAGCCACGTTCGACAGCGACTTGATCGCAAAGCACACCAGATGCGGCATGGGCGACAGCGCCTCGGTGAACAGCTGGTAGTGACGGGTCAGCGTGGCGGTGGAATAGCAATAGAAGGGCGTGCCGACGGTGCGCGCGATGTCGGCCAGCGCCACATCCTCGGCATGCAGCGTGCCGGAACGGTAGAGGAAATGGTCCATGGATCGGCCCTAGCGGTTGATGTCCAGCTGCGCGCTGGTGGGGAAGTTCGGCTTGCTGCCGTTCGGTGCGGTCGGCGTGCCGTCCACGCCGCAGGCGGACAGGGCGAAGGCAAGGCACAGAAGGCAGGCAAGGATCAGGGAATGCTTCATGGGTGTTCCTCAGGGGCCGACCGCGACGCCGACACCGCCGACGCGGCCGCTGACGGAAGGATAGACGCCGACGCCGCCCGGCCCGATGCTGATCCCGGTGTTCAGATACGGGCCGGACTGGCACCCGGCCAGAAGGGCGACGAGGATCAGGATTCGCATCCCAGCTTCTCCTTCCAGCGGGCGATCTGCGCGCGGACCTGATCCGGCGCGGTGCCCCCATAGGACATACGGCTGCGGACCGAGTTTTCCACGCCCAGCACTTCGAACACATCGGCGCGGATGCCCGCATGGACGGCCTGCATATCCTCCAGCGTCAGGTCGGGCAGATCGCAGCGTTTGGATTCCGCCAGCGCGACCAGCGTGCCGGTCACGTGATGCGCATCGCGGAACGGCAGGCCAAGCTCGCGCACCAGCCAGTCGGCAAGGTCGGTCGCGGTTGAAAAGCCCGAGGCGGCGGCTTTGCGCAGTTCTTCGGTATTAGCCTGCATGTCGCCCACCATTCCCGTCATCGCGGCAAGGCACAGCATCAGCGTATCGGCGGCGTCGAAGACCTGCTCCTTGTCCTCCTGCATGTCCTTGGAATAGGTCAGCGGCAGACCCTTCATCACCGTGAACAGGGCCACCGCCGCGCCAAGGATGCGGCCGATCTTGGCGCGCAGCAGTTCGGCCGCATCGGGGTTCTTCTTCTGCGGCATGATGGACGATCCGGTCGTCCAACGATCCGAAAGCCGCACGAAGCGGAACTGAGCCGACGACCAGATCACCAGTTCTTCGGCAAAGCGCGACAGGTGCATCGCGCAGATGGCCGAGGCCGACAGGAATTCGAGCGCGAAATCGCGGTCGGCGGTGCTATCGAGGCTGTTCGCCGTGGGGCGATCGAAGCCCAAGGCGGCGGCGGTGGCGTGGCGGTCGATGGGGAAACTGGTCCCGGCCAATGCCGCAGCCCCCAGCGGACATTCGTTCATCCGGGCGCGCGCGTCGCGAAAGCGGGAGAGGTCGCGGCCCAGCATTTCCACATAGGCCATCATGTGATGGCCCCATGTCACCGGCTGCGCGGTTTGCAGATGGGTGAAGCCCGGCATGACCCAGTCGGCCCCGGCTTCGGCCTGCGACACGAACGCGCGGATCAGCGCGTCGATCCCGGCGATGGCGGCGTCGCACTGGTCGCGCACCCAAAGGCGGAAATCGACCGCGACCTGATCGTTGCGCGACCGCGCCGTATGCAGGCGGCCTGCGGGTTCGCCGATGATTTCCTTCAGGCGGGATTCCACGTTCATGTGGATGTCTTCCAGATCCTCACGGAACGGGAACGCGCCTGTTTCAATCTCTGACAACACCGTGAGGAGGCCTTCCCCGATCGCCGCCGCATCGTTATCCGTGATGATACCCTGCGCGGCAAGCATCGCCGCATGGGCCCGCGATCCGGCGATGTCCTGTGCATACAGCCGCTTGTCGAACCCGATCGAGGCGTTGATCGCCACCATGATCGCGTCCGGTCCGGCGGCGAAACGTCCGCCCCACATGGCGTTGGCAGAGGTCTTGTCGGATGCGGTCATGCTGGTTGCCTTCGGAGGGTGGAAATGCTGCGTATCGTCTGTGCTGTCGTCTATACCGCCTTGGCCTTCGGTGCAAATCCGGCGATGGCCGATATCGCCGCCGCCGAGGCTGCGAAAGTGGGCGACATGCGCAAGCTTTCGCTGCACGATCCCGAACCGCTGCCCGCGGTGGGGCTGGTCGGTCTGGACGATGCCGAACGGTCGCTGGCCGAGTTTCAGGGCAAGTGGACGGTCGTGAACTTCTGGGCCACGTGGTGCCCGCCCTGCCGCCACGAGATGCCCTCGCTGGACCGTCTTCAGGTCGCGATGCCGGGGATCGAGGTCGTGACCGTCGCGACGGGCCGCAACGCCGTGCCCAAGATCGAGGAGTTCTTCGAGGAAGCCGAAGTGTCGAACGTCGAGGCGCTGCGCGATCCGGGCATGACGCTGGCGCGGCAGGTGGGCGTGATGGGGCTGCCTGTGACGCTGATCGTGAACCCCGAGGGGCAGATCGTGGGCCGCCTGACCGGGGATGCCGAATGGGACAGCCCGGATGCGCTGGCGGTGCTTGGCGCCCTAGGCGGCTGAGGCGCAGAGCTTTCGCGCAAAGCAATCGGGGTGATGGTCGTTCACCATCCCTGTCGCCTGCATGAAGGCATAGGTGATCGTCGGCCCGCAGAACTTGAACCCGCGTTTCTTCAGATCCTTGGAAATGCGGCGCGACAGGTCCGTCTCGGTCATGTTGTAGGTTTCGGACTGGATCGGTTTGCCGTCCAGATAGTCCCAGAGATAGCCCGCGAAATCCTCTATCTCCAGATAGGCGCGGGCGTTCAGGATCGCCCCCTCGATCTTGCCGCGATGGCGCACGATGCCGGGATCGGCCAACAGGCGCTGCACGTCCGATTCGCCCCAGCTTGCGATGACCTGCGGATCGAAGCCCTGAAACGCCGCGCGGAAGGCGTCACGTTTGCGCAGGATGGTGATCCAGGCCAGCCCGGCCTGAAACCCGTCGAGGATCAGCTTTTCCCAAAGCGCGCGCGAATCCCGTTCAGGAACGCCCCATTCCGTGTCGTGATAGGCGAGGTAGAGCGGATCGGTCCCGCACCAGTGGCAGCGTGTTTGCATGGCGAGATTTGCCTAAAATTGGAACGAAACCGGAATCTATACGATTTGTTTACGGCCCGTGCGCCAGTCTGTCCACCGTCAGCGCAAGGGGTAGGGCATGTCAAAGCCAGTGGTCGATGGGACGCCGATCGGCTTCGCCATTTCGGAAAACGACAAGCGGACGATGGCGATGGTTTCCGCCGCGCTGGACGAAAGGCGCGTCGCACTGGCCTATCAGCCGGTGGTTCTGGGGACGGACCCCGAACAGATCGCCTTCTATGAAGGGTTGATCCGGGTGATGGAGCCGTCGGGCCGCATCATCCCCGCCCGCGACTTCATGGACGCGGTGGAGGAGCAGGAGACCGGGCGGCGCATCGACTGCGCCGCGCTGGAGCTTGGCCTTGCCGCGCTGCGCAAGACGCCGACGCTGCGGCTGGCGATCAACATGTCGGCGCGGTCCATCGGCTATGCCCCGTGGATGCGGGTGCTGATGGCGGGTCTGGGGCAGGACGCGACCGTGGGCGAGCGGCTGATTCTTGAGATCACCGAAAGCTCGGCCATGCTGGTGCCAGAGCTGGTTACGGCCTTCATGGACGATCTGCAGAAATACGGCATCGCCTTCGCACTAGATGATTTCGGCGCGGGCTTCACCGCGTTCCGGTATTTCAAGGATTTCTTCTTCGACATGGTCAAGATCGACGGGCAGTTCATCCGCTCGATCCAGAAGGACCCCGACAATCAGGTGCTGACCCGCGCGCTGATGTCCATTGGCCGCCAATTCGAGATGGTGACGGTGGCCGAGTCGGTCGAAACGGTCGAAGAGGCGGAATTCCTTCGCGCTTTGGGCGTCGATTGCCTTCAGGGTTATTTGTTCGGCGCCCCCTCCATCCGCCCGGCATGGGCGGAGGACGCGCGAAAAAGGGCCTGAGCCGAACGTCTTCCCCTTGTCATTTTCGATCCTTACCCAATTCTAGAGAGAGTTCGGTGGACCTGGGAGAAGTCGCATGACCAATGTCGTTATCGTATCGGCCGCACGCACCGCCGTGGGCAGCTTTGGCGGAGCCTTCGCCGGCATCCCCGCACATGAACTCGGCGCCGCCGTGATCGAGGAAGTGGTCCGCCGCGCAGGGGTCGAGAAGGCCGAGGTCGAGGAGACGATCCTTGGTCAGGTGCTGACGGCGGGGCAGGGGCAGAACCCGGCGCGTCAGGCACATATCCTTGCCGGGTTGCCGCAGGAAAGCTCGGCCTGGGGGATCAACCAGGTTTGCGGATCGGGCCTGCGGGCGGTCGCGCTGGGCGCGCAGCACATCCAGTTGGGCGATGCGTCGATCGTCGTCGCGGGCGGGCAGGAGAACATGAGCCTGTCGCCCCATGTCGCCAATCTGCGCAACGGTCAGAAGATGGGCGACATGAGCTTCGTCGATTCGATGATCAAGGACGGGCTGTGGGACGCCTTCAACGGCTATCACATGGGCCAGACGGCCGAAAACGTCGCCAGCCAATACCAGATCGGCCGCCAACAGCAGGATGAATTCGCGCTGGCCAGCCAGAACAAGGCCGAAGCCGCGCAGAAGGCCGGGCGTTTCAAGGACGAGATCGTCCCCTTCACCGTCAAGACCCGCAAGGGCGAGACCGTGGTCGATGCCGACGAATACATCCGTCATGGCGCGACCATCGATGCGATGACCAAGCTGCGTCCCGCCTTCGCCAAGGACGGCTCTGTCACCGCGGGCAACGCATCGGGGCTGAACGACGGTGCGGCGGCGGTGCTGCTGATGTCCGAAGATGAAGCCGCGCGCCGGGGTCTGACCCCGCTGGCCCGCATCGCCTCTTATGCCACGGCGGGTCTGGACCCCAAGATCATGGGCGTCGGCCCGATCTATGCCAGCCGCAAGGCGCTGAAGAAGGCGGGCTGGAACGCCGCCGATCTGGACCTGATCGAAGCGAACGAGGCCTTCGCCGCGCAAGCCTGTGCCGTGAATCAGGAAATGGGGTGGAACACCGATCTGGTGAACGTCAACGGCGGCGCCATCGCCATCGGCCACCCCATCGGCGCATCGGGGGCGCGTATCCTCAACACCCTGATTTTCGAGATGAAACGCCGTGATGCGGCGAAAGGTCTCGCGACGCTGTGCATCGGGGGCGGAATGGGCGTTGCCATGTGCATCGAAAAAATCTGAAACTGAAATGGCGCGGCGGACTACCGCGCCGCAAGGATCCAAAGGGGGGACGAATGTCGCGAGTTGCATTGGTCACGGGGGGCACCCGTGGCATCGGGGCCGCCATTTCCATCGCTTTGAAGGCCGCCGGGTATCGCGTCGCCGCGAACTACGCCGGAAATGACGACGCTGCAGCCAAATTCACGGCCGATACGGGCATTCCCGCCTTCAAATGGTCGGTCGCCGATTACGATGCCTGCGCCGCAGGAATCGCCAAGGTCGAGGCGGAGATCGGTCCCGTCGAGGTGCTGGTCAACAATGCCGGCATCACGCGCGATGCCATGTTCCACAAGATGACGCCCCAGCAATGGCGCGAGGTGATCGACACCAACCTGAACGGCGTCTTCAACATGACGCATCCGGTCTGGTCGGGGATGCGGGATCGCAAATTCGGGCGCGTGGTCAACATCTCGTCCATCAACGGCCAGAAGGGGCAGGCGGGACAGGCGAACTATTCCGCAGCCAAGGCTGGCGATCTGGGCGTCACCAAGGCGCTGGCTCAGGAAGGCGCACGCGCGGGAATCACCGTCAACGCGATCTGCCCCGGCTATATCGGGACCGAGATGGTGCGTGCCATCGACGAGAAGGTTCTGAAGGAGCGCATCCTGCCGCAGATCCCGGTGGGGCGCTTGGGCGAGCCCGAGGAAATCGCGCGCGCCGTGGTCTTTCTGGCCTCTGACGAGGCGGGCTTCATCACCGGGTCGACCCTGACCGCCAATGGCGGCCAGTATTTCGCGTGATGCAACCTTGGGTTGATCGCAGGGCGCCGACGGGGAACGTCGGCGCCCTTTCCTTCAGGCCTGCGACAGGCGGCTGATTTCTTCCTTCAGACGAAGCTTCTGCTTCTTCATCTCTGCAATCGTCAGCGGGTCGGTGGAGGGCTGCCGCTGTGCGGCGACCACGTTGTCCGAGAGGGATTCGTGCTTGCGGCGCAGTTCCTGCAGGTGCGAAGCGATCGTCATTCCATTCTCCTTCTGATTGCGTGTAAAAGAATTACGACACAGCTTTCGAGTCGTGTCACCTGTCTCTTTGACCACTTGGCGGCGAGATGCTGATGCAGCGCCCCAATGGCTGCGGAAAGCCGCAGCCCTGCCGGAGAATTGAGCGGGCCGGATCTGTGAAATCGTCACCGTCCTGATTATGTGCCGCGCCCGCATGAAGGATGAATGGCGCTGCCAGCGTGAACGCCGCACGCCCGCCTTTGCGCGCCTGCACGACGATCCGCTTTGCCGCCCGCCCCTCGCGGGCTGCCAGAGGCAGGACCGTGACCGAGCCGAGCGTTCCCGGCATCCCGCGCATCGCATCCGGCAAACGGTCCGCGCCCAGAATCAGCGTCGCCCAGCCGCCGGGCCGCAGCCGCCGCGCCATCGCCGCCAGCCAATCGGCCAGCGGCAGCCCTTCGCGCAAGGCCAGATCGCGCCCTGCATCCGCCGAAGCGGTGCCGCCCGCGTAATAGGGCGGGTTGGCCATGACATGATCGAACGCCCCGCGGATCGGCATCGCGGCGACATCCCCCTCGACGACCTGCATGTCGATCCCGTTGCGCGCCGCATTCTCGCGCGCCAGCGCGGCATAGGGGGTCTGGATCTCCAGCCCCGTCAGCCCGACGGCAACCCTGCGGCCAAGGCACAGGCTTGCCACCCCCGCGCCGCAGCCCAGCTCCAGCACCGTCTGCCCCGGCAGCGCAGGCACGGCGGCGGCCATCAGCACCGGATCGGTGGCCGCACGATACCCTTCGCGCGGTTGCAGCACCCGCAACCGCCCGCCAAGGAAGCCGTCCTCGGTCAGTTGCTCGGGGGCGAACATGGGATGTCGTTGTCTTCCATGACCTTGCGCGCGATGAAATGGTCGGCATCCGCCACCATCAACCGGCGCGGGAATATGCCGATGCCGCCTTCGAGGATGCTCATGTGGACGTCCATCGGAAAGCTGGTTATACCCTCGCCCTGAAGCAGCGCCTGGGCGAAAGCGATCACGGTTGGGTCGGTGGTGCGCAGAAGCTCCTTCATCCAGATTTGATAGGCGGCAGGCCACGGCTTGTCGAGAGATGGGGTTCACGTGGACGAGCTTTCCCACAAACCGCACGACCGGCTGGCGAGCTGGCTGGCAGACGACATGAACGCGGTGAACGCGCTGATCCGCGATCGCATGGCCTCGCGCCATGCCCCGCGCATACCCGAGGTGACGGCACATCTGGTCGAGGCGGGCGGCAAACGCCTGCGCCCGATGCTGACGCTGGCCGCGGCACGGATCTGCGGCTATGGCGGCCCCTTCCACATCCATCTGGCGGCGACGGTCGAATTCATCCACACCGCGACGCTGCTGCATGACGATGTGGTCGATGAAAGCCAGCGGCGGCGGGGGCGGCCCACCGCGAACCTGCTGTGGGACAACAAATCATCGGTGCTGGTCGGGGATTACCTGTTCGCGCGGTCCTTCCAGCTGATGGTCGAGCCGGGGCGTCTGGATATCCTGAACGTGCTGTGCAACGCCGCCGCGACCATTGCCGAGGGCGAGGTGCTGCAACTGACCGCCGCGCAGGATCTTGCGACGACCGAAGAAATTTATCTTCAGGTGGTGCGCGGCAAGACGGCGGCGCTGTTTTCCGCCGCGACCGAGGTGGGCGGGATGATCGCCGGCGCTTCCGACGCGCAGGTGACGGGGTTGCGCGACTATGGCGACGCGCTGGGCATCGCGTTCCAGATCGTTGACGATCTGCTGGATTACGGCGGATCGGCGGATGCGATCGGCAAGAACGTGGGCGACGATTTCCGCGAACGCAAGCTGACCCTGCCGGTCATCAAGGCGGTGGCGAAGGCTGATGCGGACGAACGCGCCTTCTGGACACGCACCATCGCCAAGGGCGACCAGCACGACGGCGATCTGGCGCAGGCGCAGGCGATCATGGCGCGGCACGGCGCGATGGAGGCGGCACGGGCCGACGCGCTGGCATGGGCCGGGCGCGCCAAGGATGCGCTGTCGCCGCTGCCCGATCACGTGCTGCGCGATCTGCTGGGCGATCTGGCCGATTACGTCGTGGCGCGTATCCGCTAACCTTCCATCGGCGCGGCGGCGGTCCACCATTCCGCGGGCAGGGCTGCCGCCCCGGCGCGGGCCTCGGCCTCGGTCCCGAACAGGCCAAAGCAGGTTGCGCCCGATCCAGACATGCGGGCGAACAAACAGCCGGGCAGGGCGGTCAGCGCCGCCTTCACATCCGCGATGACCGGGGCGATGCGGATGGCCGCAGGTTCCATGTCGTTGCGGGTCGTATGAAGCCAGCGCGCCAAAGCGAGCGCATCTGCAAAGGCCGGAACCTCTGGCATCGGCGGGCCGAACCCATCCAGCGTGCGAAACACCTGCGGGGTCGAAACCGCCACGCGCGGATTGGCCAGCACCAGCCATGCGGGCGGCACCGCCACAGGCTCCAGCCCCTCGCCCACGCCGGTCATCCGCACGGCGCGGCCCAAGAGGCAAACCGGCACATCCGCGCCCAGACCCAGAACCGCCGCTGGATCGGGCAAGGGCCGGCCCATCCGTTCCAGCGCCCGAAGCGTCGCCGCCGCATCGGCAGAACCGCCACCGATCCCTGACGCCACAGGCAGCCGTTTTTCCAGATGCAGCCGCGCACCGCCCATCAGCGCCGCCGCGCGGGTCACGAGGTTCTCGCCCACCAGCGCCTGCGCCTCGGGACCGTCCACGGTCAGCGACATCGCGCCGTCCTGCGCGGTGACGCTATCGCCCACCCCGGCAAACACGACCAGACTGTCCAGCAGGTGATAGCCGTCGGCCCGCCGCCCGGTGACGTGCAGCGTCAGGTTCACCTTCGCCCGCGCGAAGGCGTCAGTTGCCATGAGCGTTCTGGGCCAGCTTGGTTGCGAAGGCGCCTTGGCCTTCTTCGGACAACACGCCGTCCAGCCCGATCTCCAGCTTGCGCTTGATGCGCGTCTCCAGCGCCTCGTCCGGTTCGAACGACAGGGCGCGGCGCCATTGGAAGCGGGCTTCGGTCTTGCGTCCCACGGCCCAATAGACGTCGCCCAGATGGTCCGTCAGGATCGCATCCTCCGGCTCCAGCTCGGCCGCCTTTTCCATCGGGGCCACGGCTTCGTCGAAGCGGCCCAGCTTGAAGAAGGCCCATGCGAGGCTGTCCTGAATCGCACCGCTGTCCGGGCGGGCGGCGACGGCGCGTTCGATCATGTCCAGCGCCTCGGGCAGATTGCGCCCCTGTTCCACCAGCGAATAGCCCAGATAGTTCAGAACATGCGGCTGTTCCGGGTCCAGTGCCAACGCCTGCCGCAGGTCGGCCTCGGCCTCGTCCCACTGGTCCAGCTGTTCATGCGACATGCCGCGGCTGAAGAAGATCGGCCAGTGGCGGCGGTCCGGTGTGCCCAGAAGCGCCTCCACCTTGTCATAGGCGGTGATGGCTTCGGGATACCGTTCCTCGCGCCGCAACGCATCGCCAAGCGCAAGCTGGACGGACAGCGCGTCCTGATGGTCGGACGCAAGCACCTTCAACACTTCGATCGCGTCCGCGCCGCGATCCTCGGCGAACATCGCCTCGGACCGGCCGACGACGGCGGCAACGTAAAGCGGATCGCTTTCGGGCACGGCGGCATAGGTTTCGATCGCCAGCGGGGTCTGCCCCTGCGCGGCCAGCAGGTCCGCGCTCATGACGATGGCTTCGGTGTGATCGGGGCGCAGCGCGGCGGCGGCGCGGGTATAGACGAGGGTATATCCATCCTCCGCCTCTCCGCTCAGCGCGGCGGCAAGGGTGTAGAACACCTCGGCAATCCCCTCGCGGGCATTGCGGGCGATGTCGTAGTCCAGCGCCTCGCCCGCAGCCAGCTTGGCCCGCAGCGGCGCGACGGTGGGATCGTCGGCGGTGAAGGCACCGTCCAGCACGGCCAGCGCATCCTCGGTCCGTTCAAGCTGGCTCAGGATCTCGGCATGGGCGATGACACCCCGGCGCAGAAGGGCGATGCCCTGGCCATCCTTGCCGGCAAGGATGGCATCCGCCCCCTCCATATCGCCGGCCGAAGCCAGGGCGAGCGCCTTGTGGTAAAGGCCGAACGCCTCAAGCCCCTCGGTCCCGGCGATGGCGTCGAAAGAGGCCAGCGCCTCGGTCACGCGCCCGTCGCCAAGCTGCGCCCAGGCCGTGACCAGCCGTTCCAGCAGCGCGCCGACCGCGTGCAGATCCTGCTGCGCGCCAAGAGCGGCGGCGTAATCGTCGGCCTTCAGCGATTCCACCAGCAAGGCCAGCGTCATCGACTGGCTTTTCAGCCCCGTCGCCTGAAGCGCGCGTGCGGCATGGGCGGCCTTTTCGAAATCGCCCAGCGCGATATTGGCGATGATGACGCCTTCCATCAGCGCCGGGTTCTGCCGGTCCGAGATCAGCGCCTTGGAAAACCACGCCGCGGCGGCGCGGTGGTCACGGTCGCTGCCAGCCACCCGCGCGGCAAGATAGGCACCGGAATCCTGCGCAAGAGCGCCCTGCGCCATCAAGGCAAGGATCAGGGCGAATGCGGGGCGGGCGAGGTTCGGTCTGCGCATGACTACTCCGGCGGCGTTCCGGCGAGGATAGGGGCGGGCAGGGGCAGAGGCAAACGCTTCACGCCCCGCTTGCCCGAAATCGCGGAATTATGCCGCGGAAGTGATCTACATGTTCGGATAATTCGGCCCATCGCCGCCTTGGGGCGTTGTCCATGTGATGTTTTGCGGCGGGTCCTTGATGTCGCAGGTCTTGCAGTGGACGCAGTTCTGGAAGTTGATGACGAAGCGGTTCTCGACGACCTCATACACCCCCGCCGGGCAGTAGCGTTGCGCGGGTTCGGCAAAGGTCGGCAGGGTATAGGCGATGGGGATGGACGGGTCCGTCAGCTTCAGGTGCGCGGGCTGGGATTCCTCGTGGTTGGTGAAGGAAAACGCCACGTTGGTCAGCCGGTCGAAGGACAGTTTGCCGTCGGGTTTGGGATAGTCGATGGGGGCGAAGTCGGCGGCCTTGCCGGTCGCCTGCGCATCGGTCTTGCCGTGTTTGACCGTGCCGAAGAATGACAGGCCGAACAGGCTGTTCGTCCACATGTCCAGCCCCCCGGCGGCCAGAGAGGCCATGAGGCCATAGCGCGACCAGATCGGTTTGACGTTGCGCACCGGCTTCAGGTCGGCGGCGATCGGACCCGTCCGCACGGCGGTCTCGTATGCGGTCAGCTCGTCGCCCTCGCGGCCCGCGCGCAGGGCCTCGACCACCGCCTCGGCGGCGGCCTTGCCCGACAGCATGGCGTTGTGGTTGCCCTTGATGCGCGGCAGGTTGACCATCCCGGCGCTGCAACCCAGCAGCGCCACGCCGGGTGCGACCAGTTTCGGCAACGACTGCCAGCCGCCCTCGGTGATCGCCCGCGCGCCATAGGCCACACGTTTGCCGCCCTTCAGCAGTTCGGCCACCATCGGGTGATGCTTGAACCGCTGAAACTCCTGATACGGATAGAGATAGGGGTTCTCATACCCCAGATGGACCACGAAGCCGATCAGAACCTGATTGTTTTCAGCGTGATAGATGAACGACCCGCCGCCCGCATTCTTGCCCAGGGGCCAGCCCATCGTGTGCGTCACGGTGCCAAGCCGGTGCTTTTCGGGATCGATCTCCCAGATCTCCTTCATCCCAAGGCCGAACTTCTGCGGCTCGTGACCAGCGCCGAGGTCGTATTTCCGGAACACCTGTTTCGACAGGCTGCCGCGCACGCCTTCGCCCAAGAGGACGTATTTCCCGTGCAACTCCATCCCCGGCTCGTAGTTCGGGCCGGGCGTTCCGTCCGCCTCCAGCCCGAACTCGCCCGCGACCACGCCCTTCACGCGGTCCCCGTCCATCACCAGCTGCGACGCAGCCATGCCCGGAAAGATCTCCACCCCCAAGGCTTCGGCCTGTTTCGCCAGCCAGCGGCAGACATTGCCCATGCTGACGATGTAATTGCCGTGATTGCTCATCAGCCCCGGCATCGGCCAGTTCGGAACCCGGATCTTTCCCGCCTCGCCCAGAAGGTAGAAGTTGTCCTCCGTCACCTCGACGCTGATCGGCGCGCCGCGCGTCCGCCAGTCGGGCAGCAGCGCGTCCAGCCCCACCGGGTCCAGAACCGCACCCGACAGGATATGCGCCCCGATCTCGGACCCCTTCTCCAGCACGACGACCGACAGATCCGCATCCAGCTGCTTCAGCCGGATCGCCGCCGACAAACCCGCAGGACCCCCGCCGACGATGACAACGTCATATTCCATCGATTCGCGTGTGGTCATGCTATCGCTCCCGGCTGGGGTGCCTTACCCCTGGCTGATCTTGAAACAAGGTTTTGTGACGCAAGGGCCAGCCAAGGTCAATCTTGACCCGACAGCACTTTCCCGCCACCGACGCGCCGCGTTGCGACACGCTTCCGCCTGCTTCCGGCATTGTGCTTGCATTCGGCGCGCCCATCGGGTCAGGTGATCAGGAAGACAGACCCAAGTCACGCGCCCATTTCGGGCCCGTGGCTTTGCTTTTACTGGTAAGGGCCGATGGAAAAGATCCCGATGACGCGCGCGGGTTTTGCCGCGCTGGACGAAGAACTCAAGACCCTGAAATCGGTCGAGCGCCCCGCCGTGATCCGCGCGATTTCCGAAGCGCGCGAACATGGCGATCTGTCTGAAAACGCCGAATACCACGCCGCCCGCGAAAAGCAGAGCTTCATCGAAGGCCGCATCAAGGAGCTGGAAGCGATGCTCGGCATGGCCGACGTGATCGACCCGACGAAACTGTCGGGCGCGATCAAGTTCGGCGCGACCGTCACGCTGGTGGACGAGGATACCGAGGAGGAGCGCACCTATCAGATCGTGGGCGAGCCGGAGGCGGATCTGGAAAAGGGCCTTCTGAACATGCGCTCGCCGCTGGCCCGTGCGCTGATCGGCAAGGACGAAGGCGACACCGTCGAAGTGAAGACCCCCGGAGGCGACCGCAGCTACGAGGTGCTGACGGTCCGTTACGTCTGATGAACGGTCCGGTGAAAACCCATCCCGACGAGCCCTTGGGTCAGATCGAGGTGGCTGGCGCCATCGCGGGCGCGCTTTGGTTCGGTGTCCTGCTGTTCTGGTGGCTGTCGCAGCCCGAGGGGCAGGGGCCGGGGCTTTTGATGACGGCGTTCCTGATGGTGCTGCCGCTGGCGATGATCGTGGGGCTGGTTTCCAGCCTGCGATCGGTCCGGCTGCTGCGGGCCGAGGCGGAACGGCTGCGGATGGCGCTGGACGTGCAGCGTCAGAATGCCCCGCCGCGCCCCTCTGCCGTGCGCGCACCGCCGCAGCCTGCGCCGCCGCCCGAAGAACAGACCGTCTTCGCGCTGGACGTGCCGGAGCCGTCGCAGTTGACCATCGCGGATTACATCGTCGCCATGAACTTCCCCGATTCCGAGGATGATGCCGAAGGGATCAACGCGCTGAACCTCGCGCTGGCCGATCACGACACGGCCAAGGTCATCCGCGCCGCGCAGGATGTGCTGACGCTGCTGTCGCAGGACGGGGTGTTCATGGATGATCTGGCGTCCGAACCGGCCCCGGCCGAAGCATGGCGGCGGTTCGGCGCGGGCGAGCGTGGGCCGTCGGTTGCCCAGCTTGGCGGCGTCACGGACCGCAATGTGCTGAACATCGTCGGCCAGCGGATGCGCGATGATCAGATTTTCCGCGATGCCGCACATCACTTCCTGCGCGCCTTCGACCGCAGCGTGTCGGGCTTCATCCGCGCGGCGACGGATACCGAACTGGAATGGTTCGGCCAGACGCGGACCTCCCGCGCCTTCATGCTGCTGGGCCGCGCGACAGGCACCTTCGACTAAAGCCCGCGCACCATCGTGACCGTCGCGCCGAACCCGAACAGGGGCGCGGCGGCCCCAAGCCTGTCGCTTCCGACGGCAACGAAGCCCAGCCGTTCATAGAGCGCCCGCGCGCGCAGGTTCGTGTCCACCACATCCAGCCGCACCGCGTCATATCCCCGTCTTGCGCCTTCGTGGCAGATGGCGGCGATCAGCGCGGTGCCGATGCCCTGTCCGCGCCACGGTGCGGCGACGCAAAGCCCGTCGATCAGAAAGCGTTCGTTGTCCACATCCGTGTGCAGCATCGACAATGCGATTCCGCGCCATGCCGCGCCGAAGAAGCCATAGGCGCGACGCAGCTCCAGTGCGGACCCTCCGACGAAGGCGCCTTGGGCGGTCTTGAACCCGGCAAGGCCAAGAAGCTGGCCGCCATCCGTCGCCGCGATGACATGATCGGTGCGGATCGCGCGGGCGACGAAGGCCCGGGCGCGCGGGGACGGCCCCATCACGCGGTCCAGCTTCGGGCCGAACGCCTCCCAATAGAGCGCGGCGGCCTGATCGCGCATCGCGTCCGGCAGGCCGCGCTCGATCCTCACAGCAGCGCCTTGGCGGCAGCCAGATCCTCGGGGGTGTTCAGGTTCAGAAACTCGCGCCCATCGGGGAAATCGACTGGCGTCGCCCCGATGCTGGCAGCGAAGTCCCCGACCCGGCGCTGCCCCGAACCCAGCCATGCCTCCAGAGCGGAGAGCGCGGAAACCGGCCAAAGCGCACAGGTGGGGTGCAGACGCCCGCCCGCCCGCGCCAGCGCCGCGCCTGGCCAGTGCAGGCACAGCATCGGCACCAGATCCCCGGGCAGGAAAGGCACATCAACCGGCACGGTCACGACAGCATCCGCACCCAGCCCCGCCGCCCAGCGCAGCCCCGCCAGAACCCCGGAAAGCGGCCCCTGCGGATCGTCGTCCGGCAGGACCGTGCCGCGGAACCGCGCCGGATCGCCATTGGCCGAGATCGCCAGCGCCCCCACCTGCGGCTCCAGCCTTGCGCGGACGCGGGCGACCATCGGCACGCCGCCAAGCGGCAACAGCGCCTTGTCCGCGCCGCCCATCCGCCGCCCTTCGCCCCCCGCAAGGATCACGCCGAAGATACGCATTCCATCCGCCGCCGTTGCATCCGTCCCATGATCCGCCTATGCCCGTCGCAAGGCAATTCGTAAACCCCCGAGGTATCGTCATGTCGGCCTTCCGGGACGGGCTCCGCGGCTCCATCCCCTTCGTCTTCGTGGTCTCTCCCTTTGGTCTGCTGTTCGGTGTCGTCGGGACCGAGGCGGGCCTGAACCTGCTGGAGGTGATGGGCTTTTCCGTGCTGGTCATCGCGGGCGCCTCGCAATTCGCGGCGCTTCAGCTTTATGCCGAAAATGCACCGACGCTGATCATCCTTGCCACGGCGCTGGCGGTGAACCTGCGTCTGGCGATGTATTCCGCCGCGCTGACCCCGCATTTCGGCGCGGCGCCGATGTGGCAGCGGGCGCTGATCGCCTATGCGCTGGTCGATCAGAACTTCGCCGGCAGCATGTCCGAGTTCGAGCGGAGGGAGATGACGACCGCGCAGAAGGTCGCCTATTTCGCGGGGGCTTCGACGACGATCATGCCCGCGTGGTATCTGGCGACGCTGATCGGCGCGGTCGCGGGCAGTGCGATCCCCCCATGGATGGCGCTGGATTTCGCGCTGCCCATCACCTTCCTTGCGATGATCGGGCCCATGCTGCGGACCTTGCCGCATGTGGCGGCCTGCATCGTGTCGGTTGCAGCGTCGCTGTTCTTTGCGTTTCTGCCCTATGGCACGGGCGTTCTGGTCGCGGCTGCGCTGGCGATGGTGGTCGGCGCGCAGGTCGAGCTTTGGCAGAAAAGGCGCGCGGCATGAAGCTCTGGATCATCATCATCGGCCTCGGGGTCGGGACATACCTGCTGCGGCTGTCCTTTCTGGCCTTTGCGGGTGGGCGGCAGTTTCCGGAATGGGCGCTGCGGCACCTGCGCTATACGGCGGTGGCGGTTCTGCCCGCGCTGATCGCGCCGGGGGTGCTTTGGCCCGCCGCCACGGGCGGACAGCCCGACCCCGCGCGGCTTGCGGCGGCTGCGGCCACCATCGCGGTGGCGGTCTGGACCAGAAATACGCTTTGGGCGATCGGGGCGGGGGCGGCAGTGCTTTACGCCACCCTCGCCCTGATCGGTTAGTTGGTCAGGCGCGGATCGCCCGCCTGCACCAGCAGAACGCCGTGGTTCTTGTCGGCGCTGTCATCGGTGATGGTGCGTTTCACGACGCCCGGAAGCTGGTCGAACCGCTGCATCAGCTTGGTGGGATACCATGTGCGGCCCACATCCTCGAACCCCGGCACACCGTCCAGCACCCCGGTGATCGCGCGGGCGCAATGCGCCTTGGGAACCGCGCCATAGGACTGCATGCGCTGCGCCACCATGGCCGCGACCTGCGGCGTGACGGGGACGGTCTGTTCGACGACGTCATAAGTCTCGCGCGCGTGGTAGTCGATATAGAAGGCGACCATCTTGTCCGTCATGCCATACAGCACGTCGTTGCGTTCCGGCACGTCGGGGTGGTTCCAGCTTCCGGCGGGGTCGAAGATGATCCGCTGCGCCCCGTTCACCATCAGCCCCGAATGCCCGCTGGACCCGTCGCGTTTGCGCACCACGGTGAACAGCGTGACCGAAGTCGGTGCCTGCGAGGTATAGACCGCGCGGGTGACGGCCGCGTCATCGGCCCATTTCGGCTCGGCGCAGGCGGCAAGGGTCAGCAGCCCCAGAAGGCACAGGATCAGGCGCATCAGATGTTGACGAGCGCGAGGAAGATCAGGATCGCCGCGATCAGGATGCAGCCCCATTTCACGAACCAAAGAAAGCCCGCGAAGGTCTTCTCCTGGGTGGTGATGTCCATGCTGCCGACTTTGTGTTCCGCCACGGGTCCGTTCCTTCCCTTGTCCTCTGTTCGCCCAATAGCCGATTCCGCTTGTTCTGTCACGCGCTTGGCACGTCCTCCAGCGCCTCGGCAGCGAGGGCGGCGTGCTCGGGCAACACATTGCGCAGCATGAAGCGGGCGAGGGGCGCGCGGGCGGGGTCTGCCTCGGCGGCGCGCAGGTGCCAGTGGGTGCCCAAGGTCAGCGCGAAGGCGCGCAGATAGGGCGCGGCGCCGGCCAGACGGTCCTGCACCGTACGGGCCAGAAGCGCCTGCGTGACATGGCGCAGGGTCTGCGCGGCTTCGGCAAGATCGGGGTGCATCTCGTCCAGCAGGGCGAAGGCGGCGGCACCGTCATCCGACAGCTTGCGCCCGATCAGGTCGATGGCCTGGATGCCGTTGGTGCCTTCGTAGATCGCGGTCACGCGCACGTCGCGCCAAAGCTGGGCCGCGCCGGTCTCCTCGATATAGCCCATGCCGCCATGGACCTGAATGCCAAGGTCCGCGACCCGCATCCCGGTTTCGGTGCCGAAGGATTTGGCGATCGGCGTCAGGAAGGCGGCGCGGGCGGTGTTCCCCGCATCGGCGGCGGCAGCGCAGGACAGGGCGATGGCGCGGGCTGCGAAGGTTTCCGCCCGCATCCGGGCCAGCATCCGGCGCACATCGGGATGGTTCGCGATGGGGCCATTCTGGATGCGCTGGGCGGCATGGGCCTCGGCCAGTTGGCAGGCGGCTTCGGCCACGCCGATGCCTTGGGTCGCGACGCCAAGGCGGGCGTTGTTCATCATCGTGAACATCGCGGCCATGCCCTTGTGCGGCTCGCCGATGATCCAGCCCGTCGCGCCGCCATACTCCATCACGGCGGTGGGCGATCCATGCAGGCCCAGCTTGTGCTCCAGGCTCAGGACGCGCAGCGCGTTGCGGCTGCCATCCGGCAGGATCTTGGGCACCATGAACAGGCTGATCCCCTTGGTCCCGGCAGGTGCATCCGGCAGGCGGGCCAGCACCAGATGGCAGACGTTGTCGGTAAAGTCGTTGTCGGCCCATGTGATGAAGATCTTCTGCCCCGTGATGCGGAAGGTATCACCCTCCGGCACCGCGCGGGTGGTCAGCGCGCCCACGTCGGACCCGGCCTGCGGTTCGGTCAGGTTCATCGTGCCAGACCATTCGCCCGAGATGAGCTTCGGCAGATACAGCGCCTTCATCTCGGGGCCGGCGTGATGCTCCAGCGCCTCGATCTGGCCTTGGGTCATCAGCGGGTTCAGTTGCAGCGCAAGGCAGGCCGAGGCCATCATCTCGTTCACGGCGGTCGCGACCGACAGCGGCAGGCCAAGGCCCCCATGGTCGGGCGAGGCGCAGATGCCGATCCAGCCCCCATCCGCGATGGCACGGTAGCCTTCGGCGAAACCGGGCGGGGTGCGGGTCACGCCATTCTCCAGCCGCGCGGGATGGGTGTCGCCGATGCGTTGCAGCGGGGCGAGGGTGCTTTCGCACAGACGTGCGGCCCCGGTCAGGATGTCATGGGCATCGTCGGTGCCTTGCAGGTCGCTCAGGAGGCGGAAGTCGTCCAGCGGGGCGGTATAGGGCATCGTCTCCTCCTTGCATGCGGCAGGGGGGGAGGATAGCCAAGGGTTTTCCGCCAGCAATACGGGACGCTGCGTCATGGAGACCCGCCTTCTGACAGATACCGCCGAGGCCGCGCTGATCCTGCGCGGTGGCGGGCTGGTCGCGTTCCCGTCCGAGACTGTCTATGGCCTTGGCGGCGATGCGCGGTCGGATACGGCGGTGGCGCGGATCTACGAGGCGAAGGGGCGGCCGCAGTTCAACCCGCTGATCGTGCATCTGCCGGATGCCGAGGCGGTGGCGCGATATGCCGTGTTGCCGGAGGGCTTCGGACGGCTGGCGCAGTTCTGGCCGGGGCCGCTGACGCTGGTTCTGCCGCTGCGCGAGGATGCGGGCCTGTCGCCGCTGGTCACGGCGGGGCTGGACAGCGTGGCGGTGCGGGTTCCTGCGCATCCTGTGACGCGGGCCTTGCTGCGCGATTTCGGCGGACCGCTGGCGGGGCCGTCGGCGAACCCATCCGGGCGGATCAGCCCGACGCGGGCGGCGCATGTGCTGGACGGGCTTTCGGGCCGGATCGAGGCGGTGCTGGAGGGCGGGGCTTCGGCGGTCGGGGTGGAATCGACGATCCTCGGGCTGGTGGGCGCGCCGGTGCTGCTGCGCCCCGGCGGCGTTCCGCGCGAGGCGCTGGAGGCGGTTCTGGGGCCGCTGGCCATGGGCGGGGACGCGTCCGCGCCGTCCGCGCCGGGCCAGCTTCTGTCGCATTACGCGCCGCGCGGGCGGGTGCGACTGAACGCGGTGGCAGGGCCGGGAGAGGTCGCGATCGGCTTCGGGACGGGGGGGCTGGATCTGTCGCCCTCGGGCGATCTGGTGGAAGCGGCGGCGAACCTGTTCCACATGCTGCGCGAGGCGGACCGGCTGGCGGGCGAGGATGGCGTGATCGCCGTCGCGCCGGTGCCAGAACATGGGCTGGGGCTGGCGATCAACGACCGGCTGCGGCGGGCGGCGGCCCCCCGGTAGCCGGGGGGACCGCCCGGCTCAGGCCTCCCTTGCGGGAAGCCATCGCCGGGCGGTGCTGCCGCGTGCCTTATTCTTCGGGAAAGGCTGCCTCGCAGCGGGCGACGGCGGGGCCGGCCTGTGCGGCAAGCTGCGTGCGTTTTTCCCGCAGCCCTTCCAGCAGGCGGCGTTCCTGATTCAGGTCCACCGCCTTGGCCCGCGTCCGCGTTTCGGTCACATCGTCCCAGCACATGCGCGGCGCGCCCGCGACCACGCGCCCATCGCTCAGCACGCGGGGATACCAGCCGCACTGGCGATAGACGGGGCGGGAGGTTTCGTATTCTTCCAGCGCATAGCCGCGGCGAAGCGTGGCATCCGATTTCGCGATCAGGCTTTCCACCGTGCGCAGGTCGCGCGTGACGGTGCTGATACAGCGTTCCTGCTGCGTGGCGCAGGCCGAGAGGATCAGAAGCAGGGGAAGAATGGAAAGGCGTTTCATCGCATGTCTCCTCTGCGGCAATATTTAGCGCAAGGTTGCGCCCATTCCAATGGCCCGCATCCGCGCCGGGTGATAGACCGGGGCGCATAGGAGAAGACCCATGGACCAGCAGAAAACCCGCGCCTCCGAATGGTTTCGCAGCCTTCGCGACACGATCGTCGCCGCGTTCGAGACGGCGGAGGATACGACCCGGTCGGACCTGCCACCGGGCCGGTTCGAGGTGACGCCGACGACGCGGCCCGATGGCGGCGGCGGCCTGATGAGCGTGATGCGTGGCGGGCGGCTGTTCGAGAAGGTGGGCGTGAACGTGTCCACCGTGCATGGGGTGCTGTCCGGTCCGGCGCAGAAGGCGATGGCGGCGCGGGGCGTGCCGGGGATGGATGCGGACCCACGCTTCTGGGCATCGGGGATCAGCCTCGTCGCCCACATGCGAAACCCGCATTGCCCGGCGGTGCATATGAACACGCGGATGTTCTGGACCCCCGGCGCGTGGTGGTTCGGCGGCGGGGCGGATTTGAACCCCTGCATCGAATATCCCGAGGATACCGCGCATTTCCACGACACGTTGCGCGCGGCCTGCAACGATCACGGGCACGACTATTACGCCCGGTTCAAGGCATGGGCGGACGAGTATTTCTTCATCCCGCACCGGGGCCGGGCGCGGGGCGTCGGCGGCATCTTCTATGACGATCTGAACACCGGCGACTGGGAGGCGGATTTCGCCTTCACCGGGGCCGTGGGGCGGGCGTTCCTGCCCGCGTTCCTGCCCTTGGCCGATCTGCGCCGCGATACCGAGTGGTCGGAGGCCGACCGCGATGCGCAGTTGGTCCACCGTGGGCTCTATGCCGAATACAACCTTGTCTATGACCGGGGCACGAAATTCGGTCTGGAATCAGGGCATGACGCCAATGCCGTCCTGATGTCCCTGCCGCCGCTGGCCAAGTGGGTCTAGCGGCAGCACCGCCCGGCGATGGCCCCGGCGGGGCCTGAGCCGGGCGGTCCCCCCCCGTCACCCGCGGGGATAGACGCCCAGCACGTTCACATGCGTCGTGAAATAGGCCAGCTCCTCCAGCGCAAGTTTCACGTTCGGATCTTCCGGGTGGCCCTCGATGTCGGCATAGAACTCGGTCGCGACGAAGGATCCGCCGACCATGTAGCTTTCCAGCTTGGTCATGTTGATCCCATTGGTCGCAAAGCCACCCATCGCCTTGTAAAGCGCCGCCGGGATGTTGCGCACCCGGAAGGTGAAGGTCGTGACCATCTTCGGTGCCCGCCGCGACGGATCGGCCACCCGCGACATGACCAGAAACCGCGTCGTGTTGTTCGACTGGTCCTCGATCCCCCGCGCCAGCACGTCGAGGCCGTAGATCTCGCCCGCGAGGTCCGAAGCCAGCGCCGCCAGTTCCCGCTCGCCCTTTTCCGCCACGATCTTCGCCGATCCGGCGGTATCCGCGCCCGTGACCGCCGTGATTCCGTGATCCTTCAGGAACTCGCGCACCTGTCCCAGCAGCACCGTATGGCTCATCGCGCGCTTCACCTCGGGCAGCGTCACGCCCGGAACGCCCAGCAGGCTGATCTGCACGCGCACGAAAGCCTCGTCCACGATGTGCAGGCCGGAATTGGGCAGCAGCGAATGGATGTCCGCCACGCGGCCATAGGTCGAATTTTCCACCGGCAGCATCGCCAGATCGGCCTCGCCCGACCGACAAGCCTCGATCGCATCCTCGAAGGTGCGGCAGGGGATCACCTCCATCCCCGGCCGGGCCTGACGGCAGGCGGCGTGGGAATAGGCACCAAGTTCCCCCTGAAAGGCGATGCGTCCGGTCATGTCTGTCTCCCCAAAGGCTGGTCCCGGAACGACTATCGCTTGAAACGAAAGGAGGGAAGCGGATAGATGGGTGCCGAGGAGACATGAGGCCAGGGAACCAAGCGACATGTTCGATACGATGACGATGACGAAAGTGGTGGGCGCCGGGTGCGGCTCGCTGCTCGTCCTTCTTCTGGGGTCGTGGGCGGCGGAGGCGCTCTATACCACCAGCACGCCGAGCCATGGCGACGAGGAACATGCGCAGGCCTATACAATCGACACCGGGGTCGAAGAAGTCGCGGCCGAGGATGCCGTGCCCTTCGCGGACCTGCTGGCCGCTGCCGATGCGTCGAAGGGCGAGGCCGTGTTCAACAAGTGCAAGGCCTGCCACAAGCTGGACGGCACGGACGCCACCGGCCCGCATCTGGACGGCATCGTGGACAAGGCCAAGGCCGCGTCCGAGGGCTTCGCCTATTCCCCTGCGCTGGCCGGAATGGCGGGTGATACATGGACGGCGGAAAACCTGAGCGACTTCCTTGAAAACCCGCGCGGTTATGCGCCGGGCACCAAGATGACCTTCGCCGGTCTGCCCAACCCCGAAGAACGCGCGAACCTGATCGCGTGGCTGCAAACGCAGTAACGTCGCGCCGCCCCTCGGGGCGGCCTATTCCGGCACCAGTTCCGTCATCGCGCGCCCGCTGCCATCCATCGCCATCGGATAGCTGCCGTGTTCATGCACGATCCGCCATGTGCCGCCCATCCGGCGCAGCACGACCGTGCGGCGGTTCCACGCATCCAGCGGCCCTGCGCCCGTCTTGATGCCGCGCATCCGGCTGGGCCCGAAGACGACGGCAACATCGCCGTCCACGATCACCTGCGGGTCTTCCAGCCGTGTCGTCACGCCGCCCTCCCACGTGCCGAACCAGTCGCGCAGGCCGTCGGCCACGCGCGCGGGGTCATGTGCGTATCGCAGCGGCGGGGGCAGGTCGAACATCTCGGCCCCGTCCGCGATCGGGGCCATGACGCCGCCCACATCGCCTTTCGCAACCGCATCCTCCTGCCGCCGCAGGGTCGCCAGAATCGCCTCGCTGTCCGACATCGCGATATCCTCCCGGCCCGAGCTTACCATACCCCGTGGCCTTTTGCGCGGCGTGCCGCATATCTCACGCATTCGCAACTTGAGGTCGGTGCGGCAAGCGGCCTACGATGACGCGAGTTGGATTGCAGGAGCATGGCATGGCGAAACGGATCTTGGCGCGGCGTTTGGCTCTGATCTGCGGGTTCGCGGCGGTCGGGGGCCTCGCATCGGCGCAGGAGCCCGCCTTCGTGCCGACCCCGGATGCAGAGGGGATCATCCACGCCCATGGCATATCCACCTTCGGCGAGTTGAAATACCCCGAAGGTTTCGCCCATTTCGACTTCGTGAACCCCGATGCGCCCAAAGGCGGCACCATGAGCTTTCGCGGCACCGGGGCCAGCCAGACCTTCGACAGCCTGAACCAGTTCATCCTGCGGGGCGAACCTGCGCAGGGGCTGGGGCTGCTTTACGACGCGCTGCTGTCGGGATCGCCGGACGAGCCGGACAGCGCCTATGGCCTGATCGCCGAAAGCCTCGAATACCCCGAGGATCGCAGTTGGGTCACCTTCCACATGCGCCCCGAGGCGAAGTTTTCCGATGGCCAGCCGATCACCGCGGCGGATGTGGTTTTCACCTTCGATGTGCTGATGGAAAAGGGCTCGCCCGTCTACAAGATCATCCTGAAGGACATCGAAAGCGTCGAGGCGCTGGATGATCACACGGTGAAGTTCACCTTCCGCGAAGGCGCCGCCACGCGCGATCTGCCGATGCTGGCGGGCGGGCTGTCGATCCTGCCCGAGCATTACTATGAAGACGTGGATTTTGAACAATCCACCATGACCCCGCCGGTCGGGTCGGGCCAATATATCGTGCAGAACGCCCAGCCGGGGCGGTCGATCACCTATTGCCGCAACCCGGATTACTGGGCCAAGGACCTGCCGGTGAACATCGGCAGCGCGAATTTCGACTGCTACCGCTATGAGTACTATTTCGACAACACGGCGGCGTTCGAGGCGTTCAAATCCGGCAATTACCTGTTCCAGCAAGAGTTCTCGTCGCTGATCTGGGCCACGGGTTACAACTTCCCCGCGGTGAACGAGGGGCACATCGTCAAGGCCGAACTGCCCGACAATTCGCCCTCCGGCACGCAGGGCTTCTGGTTCAACCTGCGGCGCGAGAAGTTTCAGGACCCCCGCGTACGCGAGGCCATCGCGGCGGTGTTCAACTTTGAATGGACCAACCAGACGCTGTTCTACGGGCTTTACAACCGCACCGACAGCTTCTTCGAAAACTCGCCGCTTCAGGCCGAAGGTCTGCCCGAGGGCGACGAGCTGGCCTTGCTGGAGGAGTTCCGCGACCAGCTTCCGCCCGAGGTCTTCGACGCGCCCGCATTCACCCCGCCCGTCAGCGGCGAGCAGCAGCTTGACCGGCGCGAATTGCGCCGCGCGTCGAAACTGCTGGACGATGCCGGCTGGCCCGTTGGCGAGGATGGCATCCGCCGCAATTCCAACAACCAGGCGCTGACCATCGAATTCATCGACGATAATCCGACCATGGACCGTGTCGTGAATCCCTATGTCGCCAACCTGCGGCGTCTGGGCGTCGATGCCCGCTTCACGCGGATCGACTCGGCGCAGATGCAGCAGCGGCAGAAGGACTTCAACTACGACATCATGCCGGGGCGGTTCGCGATGTCCACCAGCCCGTCGTTGGAACTGCGGCAGCTTTTCGGCTCGGACGCGGCGAGTGCGCAGGGCTCGGCCAATATCTCGGGCATCGCCGATCCGGTGGTGGACGAGCTGGTCGAACGCGTCATCCAGTCGAAAACGCGCGAGGAGCTGGACACCCGCGCCCGCGCGCTGGACCGCGTGCTGCGTTCCAAGCAGCTCTGGGTGCCGAACTGGTATAGCGGGCAATATCTGGTCGCCTATTGGGACGTGTTCGGCCAGCCGCCGGAGCAGCCGCCCTATTCGCGCGGCGATGGGCTGTGGTGGTTCGACCAGTCCAAGTTCGACGCGCTTCGGGCGCAGGGCGCGCTGCGCTAGATGCTCGCCTATATCCTTCGCAGGCTGGCGCTGATCGTCCCGACGCTGATCGGGATCATGCTGATCAACTTCGTGCTGACGCAATTCGTGCCGGGCGGCCCGATCGAACAGGTTCTGGCGCGGCTGGAAGGGTCGGGCGATGCCTTTTCGCAGATCTCGGGCGCGCAGCAGGGGGGCGGAGATGACCGCTATCTTGGCGCGCGGGGGCTGCCGCCGGAGTTCATCGACGATCTGGAACGCCAGTTCGGCTTCGACAAGCCGCCGCTGGAACGGTTCCTGACGATGATGGGCAACTACCTGCGCTTCGATTTCGGGGAAAGCTACTTCCGGTCGATCTCGGTCGTGGATCTGGTGCTGGAGAAGATGCCGGTTTCGATCTCGCTTGGGCTGTGGTCCACGCTGATCGCCTATGCCATCTCGATCCCGCTGGGCATCCGCAAGGCGGTGCGGGACGGAACGCGGTTCGATACATGGACCTCGGCGGTGATCGTGGTCGCCTATGCGATACCGGGGTTCCTGTTCGCGATCATGCTGCTGGTGCTGTTCGCTGGGGGGTCATATTGGCAATGGTTCCCGACCCGGGGGCTGGTGTCGGACAACTGGGCGGAGCTGGGGCTGCTTGCCAAGATCGCCGATTACTTCTGGCACATCGCGCTGCCGGTCGCGGCGTCCACCATCGCCAGCTTCGCCACGCTGACGCTGCTGACCAAGAACAGCTTTCTGGACGAGATCAAGAAGCAATACGTGATGACGGCCCGCGCCAAGGGCCTGACCGAGAGCCGCGTGCTTTACGGCCACGTCTTCCGCAACGCCATGCTGATCGTGGTGGCGGGTTTCCCGGCGGTGTTCGTCGGCGTCTTCTTCGGCGGCAGCCTGATCATCGAGACGATCTTCTCGCTTGACGGTCTGGGGCGGCTTGGGCTTCAGGCGGCGATCGACCGCGACTATCCGGTGATCTTCGGCACGCTTTACGTCTTCGGGCTGATTGGGCTTCTGGTGGGGCTGCTGTCCGACCTGATGTATGTCTGGATCGACCCGCGCATCGACTTCGGGAGCCGTGGATGAGCCCGCTTTACGCCCGCCGCTGGCGCAACTTCAAGGCCAACCGCCGCGCCTTCTGGTCGCTGTGGATCTTTGCCGTGCTGTTCGGCCTGTCGCTGTTCGCCGAGCTGATCGCCAACGACAAGCCGCTGCTGGTCAGCCATAACGGCGAATGGTTCGTGCCGGTCGCCAAGTTCTATCCCGAAACCGCCTTCGGCGGCGATTTCCAGACCGAGGCCGATTACCGCGCCCCCGAGGTGCAATGCCTGATCGTGTCCG
This sequence comes from Falsirhodobacter xinxiangensis, assembly GCF_004959935.1. Classification (GTDB taxonomy): domain Bacteria; phylum Pseudomonadota; class Alphaproteobacteria; order Rhodobacterales; family Rhodobacteraceae; genus Falsirhodobacter; species Falsirhodobacter xinxiangensis. The sequence goes on from NZ_SMYN01000004.1 coordinate 171,574, forward strand.
GCGGGTCGGTGGATTGCTTCGACGATCCGGTTGCGGCGGCGCAGGGGGATGGCTGGATGCTCTGGCCGCCGATCCCCTACAGCTATGACACGATCAACAATCTGGGCCGCGCGGCGCCGTCGCCCCCGGATGCGAACCACCTGCTGGGCACCGACGACACCGCGCGCGACGTGTTGGCGCGGGTGATCTACGGCTTCCGCCTGTCGGTCGGGTTCGCGCTGATCGTGACGTTTCTGACTTCGATCATGGGGGTGGCTGCGGGGGCGGTGCAGGGCTATTTCGGCGGGCTGACCGACCTGATCTTCCAGCGCATCATCGAACTTTGGGGGTCCACGCCAACGCTTTACATCATCATCATCGTCGCGGCGATCTGGCAGATGAACTTCTGGCTGCTGGTGGGGCTGACGGTGCTGTTCGGCTGGACGGCGTTGGTGGGCGTGGTGCGGGCGGAATTCCTGCGGGCGCGCAATTTCGAATACGTCCGCGCCGCGCGGGCGCTTGGGGTTGGCGACGGCAAGATCATGTGGCGGCACGTTTTGCCCAACGCGATGGTCGCCACGCTGACCATGCTGCCCTTCATCATCACCGGGGCCATCGCCAGCCTTGCGACGCTGGACTTCCTCGGCTTCGGGCTACCATCCTCCGCGCCCTCGCTGGGAGAGTTGACGCTTCAGGCGAAACAGAACCTTCAGGCGCCGTGGCTGGCCTTCACCGCCTTCTTCGCCTTTGCGATCATGCTGTCGCTGCTGGTGTTCATCTTCGAAGGCGTGCGCGATGCCTTCGATCCGCGAAAGACCTTCAAATGAGCGTTCTTGAGGTCACCGACCTGAACATCCGCTTCCGTCAGGACGGGGCCACCCATCATGCGGTGCGGGGGGTTTCGTTCAGCGTCGGCAAGGGCGAAACCGTCGCGTTGGTGGGCGAGAGCGGATCGGGCAAGTCGGTCACGGCGCTGTCCACGGTCTCGCTTCTGCCTGACAGCGCCGAGGTTGCGGGTTCCATCCGCTATGACGGGGCCGAGATGGTCGGCGCGTCCGAGGCGGCCTTGCGGAAGGTGCGCGGCAACGACATCAGCTTCATCTTTCAGGAGCCGATGACCTCCCTGAACCCGCTGCACACGATCGAGCGGCAGTTGGCCGAAAGCATTACCCTGCACCAAGGCCTGAAAGGGGCTGCGGCGCGGGCGCGGGTGCTGGACCTTTTGAACAAGGTCGGCATCCGGGACGCGGAGAGCCGTCTGGGGGCATACCCGCACCAGCTTTCGGGCGGGCAGCGGCAGCGGGTGATGATCGCCATGGCGCTGGCCAACGGGCCGGAACTGTTGATCGCCGACGAACCCACCACCGCGCTTGACGTGACCATTCAGGCGCAGATCCTCGACCTTCTGGCGGACCTCAAGGCGCGCGAGGGGCTGAGCATGCTGTTCATCACCCACGATCTGAACGTGGTGCGCCGGATCGCGGATCGCGTCTGCGTGATGCAGAACGGCGTGATCGTCGAACAGGGCGCGGCGGCGCAGGTTTTTGCGAACCCGCAGCATCCCTACACCCAAAAGCTTCTGGCGGCCGAGCCGTCGGGCGGGCCGGAGCCGCTGGCCGATGCGCCCGAAATCCTGCGCACCGAAAAGCTGCGCGTGTGGTTTCCGGTGCATGGCGGGCTGCTGCGCCGCGTCACGGGCCATGTGAAGGCGGTGAACGAGGCCAGCATCTCGATCCGCGCGGGGGAAACGCTGGGCGTGGTGGGCGAGTCGGGGTCGGGCAAGACGACGCTGGCGCTGGCAGTGCTGCGGCTGATTGCCTCCGAAGGGCCGGTGGTGTTCATGGGCCGCGACGTCCAAGGGCTTCGCGCGCGGGCGACGCGCGGGATGCGCGCCGACATGCAGGTGGTGTTCCAGGACCCTTACGGCAGCCTGTCGCCGCGCATGACGGTGGAACAGATCATCGCCGAAGGTCTGGGCGTGCATCAGATCGACCCAAGCCGGAACCGGCGCGAGATGGTGGCCGAGATCATGGCCGAGGTGGGGCTGGACCCCGCGGCGATGGGACGATACCCGCATGAATTCTCGGGCGGGCAGCGGCAGCGGATCGCGATTGCCCGCGCGATGATCCTGCGGCCCAAGCTGGTCGTGCTGGACGAGCCGACATCGGCGCTGGACATGACGGTGCAGGTGCAGATCGTGGAGCTTCTGCGCGGGCTGCAACGCAAACATGGCTTGGCCTATCTGTTCATCAGCCACGATCTGCGTGTGGTGCGCGCGCTTTCGCACCGGATCATGGTCATGCGGAACGGCGACGTGGTCGAGGCCGGCGACGCCGCCGAGGTCTTCGCCAACCCGCAATCGGATTACACCCGCGCATTGCTTGCCGCCGCCTTTCAGGGGGTCGAATGAAGGTCCTGTTCGTTCACCAGAACTTCCCGGGCCAGTTCCTGTATCTGGCGCCAGAACTTCAGGCGCGTGGGCATGACGTTCGTGCCCTGACCGACGGCAACAACCGGCGCGTTCTGGATATCCCTTCCGTCCGCTACAGCTTCACGCCCGAGCCGGTGCTCCCGGCGCAGACCCGGCTTGGGCGCAACTTCACCACCCATTCCGATCGCGGCGTCCATGCCGCCCGCGCGGCGTTGCGCATGAAGGCCGAGGGCTATGTCCCCGACGTGATCTTCGGCCATTCCGGCTGGGGCGAGACGCTGTTCCTGAAGGAAGTCTGGCCCGAAGCGCGTCTGATCGTGTATGCCGAGTTCTACTATTCGGGCATCGGTCAGGATGTCGGGTTCGATCTGGAATTCGGGCAGGCGGGGTTCGATCAGGTGATGATCGCGCAATCGCGTGCGGCCCATCTGGCGCAATCGCTGCTGCACGCGGACGAGGGCGTGTCGCCGACCAAGTGGCAGGCCGGAACCTATCCGCGCGCATTGCGGCGAACGATCTCGGTCATTCATGACGGGGTGGATACGTCGGTCATGGCCCCTGATCCCGAGGCATCGGTGACTTTGCCAAACGGGCGCGTCCTGCGGGCGGGGGAGGAGGTGCTGACCTTCGTGAACCGCAATCTGGAGCCGTATCGCGGGTATCACACCTTCATCCGCGCGCTGCCCGAGGTGCTGGAGGCACGGCCCGAAGCGCAGGTGGTGATCGTCGGCGGCGACGAGGTCAGCTATGGCAGCGCGCCGGAGGAAGGGACCTGGAAGGGCAAGTTCCTGTCGGAGGTGGAGGGGCGGATCGACATGTCCCGCGTCCATTTCATCGGCAAGGTGCCGTATCAGACCTTTCGGTCGCTGATGCAGGTCAGCCGGGCGCATGCCTACCTGACCTATCCGTTCGTGCTGAGCTGGTCGATGCTGGAGGCGATGTCTGCCGGGGCGCTGGTGATCGGGTCGGACACGCCGCCGGTGCGCGAGGTGATCCGGGACGGCAAGAACGGGTTGCTGGTCGATTTCTTTGACATCCCCGGCTGGTCGCGCGTGATGACCGAGGCGCTGGCCGATCCCGACAAGTTCCGCCCTCTGCGCGAGGCGGCGCGGCGGCGGGTCATCAACGCCTATGATCTGCGGACGGTGTGCCTGCCGCGTATGGTGGCGCTGGTCGAGGGGTGACGCGTCCGCCTCAAGCCCCCATCCGGGGGCCATCGGCGAACGCGGCTGCCGCGCGCCCTAATGCGCCATCAGCACGGGAAACGCGGCCTGTTCCAGCATCGAGCGCGTCGCCCCGCCAAGGATCGCCTGACGAAACCGAGAATGGCCATAGGCGCCCATGACCAGAAGGTCGGCCCCGGTTTCGGTGACATGGCGCGACAGGACCTCGGACACCTTGGGCATCGTCTTGGCCAGCACCGACACTTCGACCCTGACCCCATGCCGGGCCAGCATCTGGCTGAGCATCCCGCCCGGATCGGTCTTTTCCGGGCCATGCGTGGGAGGGTCCACGATGACGATATCGACCTTCGATGCCGCGATCAGCAAAGGCAGGGCGCGGCGGATGGCGACCAGCGCCTCGCGGCTTTGGTTCCATGCGACAGCGACGCGGCGACCGATGGTCGCGCCGTCAACCGGCGTGTCGGGCAGGACGAGGATCGGGGCCTGACCCTCGAACATGGCGGCCTCGACTGCGGCCTCGTCCACCGGGCCGAGGGTTTCGCCATAGGGGCGCGGCATGATGACGAGGTCTGCGAACCGGGCGCGGGCGGCAACCAGCGTCGGCAGGCTGCCCATCTGCGCGACGCCGCCTTCGACGGTCCAGCGCAGGGCAGGGTCCTCGGCCTCCAGCGCGGCGCGGGCGGCGGCGCTGATGCGGCGCGCATCCTCCTCGGCCTCGTCCTGGGAAATGTGGATCATCGCGTCGGAACCGCTGAGCGCGTAATAGCCCAACTGCGAGCGGTCGAGGCCAAGCGCCAGCACTTCCAGATGGGCGTCTTCGCGCTGGGCGAAGGCCGAGGCAGTGGCGATGACGGGGGCCACGCTGTCTGCGCGCGTGGCTACGGTGAGAATGGAACGGTAGCCCAATCGATCCTCCATTACGGCGGGGAGCCGTAAGGAGGATGTAGGTCTCATGGGCCGATCGGGAAGCATTCCATCGAACGGGCGCGCAACCTGCGGCAGGCAAGGTCGGCCTGATCCTGCGACAGCCCCATGAAGTTGGCGTCATAGGCACCGCCGCGTTCCACGATCTTGCGCAGCCCGTCTTCCAGCGATGCGCTTTCCGACAGGGCGATCTGCATCAGCGCTCGGTCCGCCGCCCCGCGAGAGTTGTAGCGGCCCACGTTGACGCCCCAGTGCCGACCGCCGGAGGTGGACATGCGGGTGACGACTTCGGGCGTCTCTGGCTCGGCGACGCGTTCCTGGATCACCTCGAACGGGATGGGGGCTGCGGCGGCTGCGGCGACGGCGACCTGGATCGCACCGGGCGAGACCGGGGGCGGCACTGGCGGTGCGGCGGCGGCCACGGCGACGGCGCTTTCGATCTGCGCGACGGCGGCGGGGGCCGGGCTGCCGGGGCGCAGACGCGGGCGCAGAGAGCTTGCGACGGCCATCCCGCTTCCACCGCCCGTTTCGGCCGGGGCGCTGGCCATGGGGATCGACGCCACGGCGGCGGGCGCATCGGGCCGCACGATGGGCGCGTTGCGCGGCGCCTCGTTGAAGCCGATGTCCAGCAGCTCTTTCATCTTGGAGTTGCGCTGCGCGGTGGAGGTGCCGCCGAAGACGGTTGCGATGATGCGCTTGTTGCCGCGCACGGCCGAAGCCGTCAGGTTGAAGCCCGCCGCGTTGGTGTATCCGGTCTTGATCCCGTCCGCGCCCTCATAGGCGTCAAGGAAGCGGCGGTTGGTGTTCGCCACCTCGGCCATGCCCGCATCGGTCGAACGGCGCGAGAAGATGTTGTAATATTGCGGGAAATCGAAGAACAGGCGGCGGCCCAGCGTGGACATGTCGCGCGCGGTGGACAGATGGCCCGACGCCGTCAGCCCGTTCGCGTTGCGAAAGCTGGAATTGGACATGCCCAGCGATTTCGCGGTGCGGTTCATGATCTGGGCAAAGGATTCCTCATCCCCGCCCAAGGCGTCGCCGATGGCGCTGGCGGCATCGTTGGCTGACTTCACGGCTGCCGCACGGATCAGGTATCGCAGCGCGATCTTTTGCCCCGCGCGCAGGCCCAGACGCGAAGGCGGCTTCGATGCCGCATTGCGCGACACGGTCACCATCGTATCCAGCGTGATCTCGCCCCGCTGGATGGCCGAAAAGGCGATATACAGCGTCAGCATCTTGGTCAGCGAGGCTGGGTGCAGCCGCGTATCGGCATTGCTTGCATAAAGCGTCTCGCCGGTGCGTGCGTCCATCACATGGGCGGCATAGGGCGCAGCCTGCGCGCCGGTAGCCACCGTGAGAAACATCACGGCGATCAGCAGTGAATTGCGGACGAACTGCCCCACGAGCGATTTCACGTCGCCTGTTCCTTGTTCCTGCCTCGACCGCCCCCTTCATTATCCGAGAGGGCTTTATGTCAGGTAAATACGCTAGCACAGGCGAAACCATGCGAAAACCCCCATGATTCAGGGGTTTCCGTGCCATCCTTGGCGCGTTGCGTCAGCTTTTACCAGATGATGTGGTCAGGCTTGTGACGTGATCCACAAGTTGCGCCAGACCCCCAAGATCGGCCAGTTCGTGAAACCGCTCATGCCCGACGGGGGCGTCGGCCTGCTCCAGCGCCCAGCCGAGGCCATGGGGCACGTGAACGCCCCATCCGCCCGCGTCGATCACCGGCAGAACATCCGATTTCATGGAGTTTCCGACCATCATCGCGCGCGCAGGACCGTCGCCGTGGCGGTCGAAGATCCGCTGATACACCGGGGCGGTCTTGTCGGACACGATTTCGACCCCGTGGAACAGATCGCCAAGGCCGGACTGGGCCAGCTTGCGTTCCTGATCCAGCAGATCGCCCTTGGTGATGAGAATCACCTTGTAGTTGCCGGCCAGCGTCTCGATTGCCTCTCGGGCATGGGGCAGCAATTCGACCGGATGCTCCAGCATCTCGCGCCCGGCCGCCATGATCTCGGCGATGACGGAGGCGGGGACGCGGCCCTCGGTCACTTCGATCGCGGTTTCGATCATCGACAGGACGAATCCCTTGATCCCGAATCCATAGCGCCCGACATTCGCGCGCTCTGCCGCCAGAAGCCGTTCGGACAGGTGATCCTGCGCGGCGTAATCGGCCAGCAGCGCGGCGAATCTGTCCTGAGTCAGGCGGAAGAACGCCTCGTTCTGCCAAAGCGTATCGTCGGCATCGAAGCCAATGGTCGTCAACATGGGGTCACCTCTTGGCGGCGAAGGTGGCGCGGGGCAGGCGGCTTGGCAAGGGTGCCCCTTTTCGCGGGCGCGTTTTGCGTTATATTGCAGGCCTTGCCCCTAGCACCCGACGAAGGCCTCCCCCTATGGTGACGCACATCCATACCATGACCGGATCGCCCGAGGGACCGGGCAACGATTCGTCCATCATGACGAAGACCAAGGCGAAGACGCAGCGCCCCCCGCTTTACAAGGTAATGCTGCTGAACGACGACTATACCCCGATGGAATTCGTGGTGCATGTGCTGGAACGGTTCTTCGGCCTGTCCCATGCCCAGTCGTTCGAGATCATGCTGACGGTCCACAAGAAGGGGCTGGCCGTCGTCGGCGTCTTCAGCCACGAGGTGGCGGAGACGAAGGTGGCGCAGGTGATGGATTTCGCCCGCCGTCATCAGCATCCGCTGCAATGCACCATGGAAAAAGAAGAGTAAGACATGCGTTCCGCCCGTCTGGAGGCCGCGCTGGACAGCGGCGCATTGGTGCTGCCCGAAAGCGGCACGATCGCGGTCCTGCGCCCGCGCGCCGGGGATGATCTGTCGGCACTGCCGAAGGACCGGCTGCTGGTGGTGCAGGGGTTCAAGCCCGACCACGACCATTTCGCCGCCCGCGGCTATCGCGTCGCGACCGAGGCCGGGGAGGGTCATGCCGCCGTGCTGGTCTGCCTGTCGCGGTCCAAGGCCGAAGCCCGCGCGCTGCTGGCCGAAGCGGCGAAGGCGCCGCTGGCCATCGTGGACGGGCAGAAGACCGACGGCATCGATTCGATCATGAAGGAGCTGCGGGCGCGGGGCGAGGTGTCCGATGCGGTCATCAAGGCGCATGGCAAGCTGTTCACCTTTGCCGCCGATGTTTCGGACTGGGCCGCCCAACCGACCGAGGTGGAAGGCTTCCGCACCGTGCCGGGCGTGTTCTCCGCCGATGGGCCGGATCGCGGATCGGTGCTACTGGCGGCTGCCTTGCCGAAGCTGAAGGGTCGGGTGATCGATCTTGGCGCGGGCTGGGGCTATCTGTCGCGTGCGGCGCTGGAACGCGGCGCGAAATCGGTGGATGTGGTCGAGGCCGAGGCGGCCGCACTGGACTGCGCCCGAGCGAACCTGCCCGCCGAGACGTGCAGCTTTCACTGGGCCGATGCGCTGTCGTGGAAGCCGCTGGGCCTTGCTGCCCATGTCGTGTGCAATCCGCCCTTCCACACCACGCGCGAGGCTGATCCGGCGCTCGGCATGGCATTCGTCAAGGCTGCTGCCCGAATGCTTGCCTCCGACGGCACCCTCTGGCTGGTCGCCAACCGCCATCTGCCCTATCGCGACACGCTTGCCGCCACCTTCCGCGAACATGAGGAGATTGCTGGCGACAGCGCCTTCCGCGTGATCCGCGCCACCGGCCCGATCAAGGAGCGTCGCGCATGAGCTTTTCCGTCGAAGGAAAGACCGCCATCGTCACCGGCGCCGCCTGCGGCATCGGACTTGCCATCGCCCAGCATCTGGTCGGCAAGGGCGCGAACGTGATGTTCGTGGACATGGACGAGGCCAAGCTGGAGGCCGAGATCGGCGATGCCGCCCGCGCCGAAGGCCAGATCCGCATGTTCACCGGCGACCTGCGTGAAAAGCTGACGGTCACCAACCTGCTGTCGGCCACCGTCGATGCCTTCGACCGCATCGACATCCTTGTGAATGCCAGCCGCCAGATCGCTCTGTCCGATCCGCTGAACCCCGACGAGGATCAGGTGGAAGCGATGCTGCACCAGAACCTCCTCGCCTCGCTGCGGGTCAGCCAGCTTACGGCGAAACGGATGATCGCGATGGCAGCGAAAGCGGGCCGCGAAGGCTCGATCGGCTCGATCGTCAACATCTCCTCCATCGCCGCGCATCGGGCGCAGCCGGAGCTGCTGGGCTATTCCATCGCCTGCGCCGCGCAGGACCAGATGACCCGTTCGCTGGCCGTGGCCCTTGCGCCGAAGGGCATCCGGGTCAATTCGATCGCGATGGGGTCGGTCCTCAGCGCCAGCCTGCAATCTGTGCTGCGCGACCATCCCGACTTCCGCGAACGCATCACTGCCGCCACGCCCCTCGGCCGCGTGGCCGAGGCGTCGGAACTGGTGGAGACGGTGCAATACCTCGCCTCGGACGCGTCGGGTTTCATGACCGGACAGGTCATCGCGCTGGACGGGGGCAGGGGCCTAATGGACCCCGTGCAGATCCCCGCACACTGAGCCGGAGCGATAGCGGAGGCGAGGCGAAAGGCTTGGCGCGTCAGCGCCTCCGCCGGATCGCCTCGATCATCCGCGCGACGTTGTCCGGGTCCGCATCCGGCGTGATCCCGTGGCCGAGGTTGAAGATATGCGGCCCGCCGCGGAAGGCTTCGACCACACGCGCAGTCTCCTCCTCCAGCCGCTCGGGGTTCACCAGATGATGCGGCGCGAGGTTCCCCTGCACGCAGCCATCCGCCTGCAACTGTGCCGCCCATTCGGGCGAGACGGAATTGTCCACCGCAAGGCAATCCGCGCCCACCGCCCTTGCGAAACCGACATAGCGTTCCCCCGCCTCACGCGGGAAGGCGATGACCGGGATGCCTGGATGGCGGCGTTTCAGTTCCGCGATGATCGTCCGCGCCGGGGTCAGCGCGAAATCGTCGAAATCCGCGCCCTTCAGCGATCCGGCCCAGCTGTCGAACAGCTTGATGACCTCGGCGCCCGCATCGACCTGCGCCGACAGGTATTCCACCGTCGCTTGGGTCACGCGGTCGATCAGCCCCGTGAACGCCGCACGGTCGGTATCCTTCAGCAGATGCGCCGGCCCCTGATCCGGCGTGCCGCGCCCCGCGACCATATAGGTGGCGACCGTCCAAGGCGCGCCCGCGAACCCGATCAGCGTCGTCTGGGGCGGCAGTTCGCGCCGCAGGACGCGGATCGTCTCATAGACCGGCGACAGCGTGTCATGGACCGCATCCGCCGCCCGCAGGCCCTCCGCGCCAGCCACCGGCGTCAGGCGCGGGCCTTCGCCGGTCGCGAACCACAATTCCTGCCCAAGCGCCTGCGGAATCAGCAGGATGTCCGCAAACAGGATCGCCGCGTCGAAACCGTAACGGCGGATCGGTTGCAGCGTCACCTCGGCGGCGAGTTCCGGGTTGTAGCACAGCGACAGGAAATCGCCCGCCTTCGCCCGCGTCGCGCGGTATTCGGGCAGATAGCGCCCCGCCTGCCGCATCATCCACACGGGGGGCGTGGGAAGCACCTCGCCCCGGAGGGCGCGCAGGATGGTCTTGTCGCTCATGTGGTTCTCCTTTCGCCCCGTGTGGCCAGCCCGTCCCTTGCTGTCAAGGCGCGTTCCGGGCTAGGTGGGGCGCATGGAACAGATGCCCACCCCGGATCGCCCCCTCAAGATCGGCACGCGCGGATCGCCCCTTGCGCTGGCACAGGCGCACGAGACGGCAGCCCGCCTTGCCACCGCGCATGGCTTGCCGCGCGAGGCGTTCGAGATCGTCCCGATCAAGACCTCTGGCGACCGCATCCAGGACCGCGCCTTGCGCGAGGCGGGCGGCAAGGGCCTGTTCACCAAGGAAATCGAGGAAGCCTTGCTGGACGGCGGCATCGACATCGCCGTCCATTCCATGAAGGACATGCCGGTGGCCCAGCCGGACGGGCTGCTCCTCGACACTTATCTTCCGCGCGAGGATGTGCGCGATGCTTTCGTCGCGCTGACCGATCGCGGGATCGCGGACCTGCCGCAGGGCGCGGTGGTCGGCACATCGTCCCTGCGCCGCCGCGCGCAGCTTCTGCATCGTCGTCCCGACCTGTCGGTGGTCGAATTCCGTGGCAACCTACAGACCCGGATGAAAAAGCTGGAAGACGGGGTGGCGCGGGCGACCTTCCTTGCGATGGCGGGTCTGAACCGGCTGTCGATGCAGGTCGGCCAAAGCGCAATCGCCCCCGAGGATATGCTGCCCGCCGTCGCCCAAGGCGCCATTGGCATCGAACGCCGCAGCGGCGACGATCTTGCCGCCCGGCTGCTGGCCGCGATCCACGACGCACCCACCGGGCATCGGCTGGCGGCAGAGCGGGCGTTCCTTGCCGCGCTGGACGGGTCGTGCCAGACGCCCATCGCCGGGCTGGCATTGCTTGAAGGCGGGCTTTGGCTGCGCGGAGAGATCCTGCGCCCCGATGGCACCGAGGTGATCGCATCCGAACGGCGCGGCGCGATCGCCGATGCCGCCAAGATGGGCGCAGACCTTGCCGCCGAACTTCGCAGCTGCGCCCCGTCGGATTTCTTCGACTGGCACTAGGACAAATTGTCGCTGGCAATGCCTGTTTGGATGTTGGATGCGTTCCCCCACGAAGCGCGGGGAATGTCGCAATGAAACATGTCGTTGTCGTTGGTGGTGGATTTGGCGGCTATCAGGCGGTGTCCGACCTGAAGGGCGCGGGGGTGAAGATTACCCTGATCGACCAGCGCAACCACCACCTGTTCCAGCCTTTGCTGTATCAGGTCGCCTCCACCATCCTGTCCAGCGCCGAGGTGGCATGGCCCCTTCGCCTGATGCTGCGCGGGCGCGAGGATGTGACGGTCATGATGGCCAAGGTCGAAGGCGTCGATACGGTGGCGCGCGAGGTGATGGTCGATGACGGGCAGCGGATCGGCTACGATTATCTGATCCTCGCGACCGGGGCGCAGCATTCCTATTTCGGCAATGACCAATGGGCCCAATTCGCGCCGGGCCTAAAGACGGTGGACGACGCCATCTCGCTTCGCCGCAAGATCCTGACCTCGCTGGAACTGGCGGAAAAGGAACCGGACGAGGCGAAGCGCGCGCAGCTTCTGACCTTTGCCGTGATCGGCGGCGGACCGACGGGGGTGGAGCTTTCGGGCATCATCGCCGATCTGACCAAACGCACGATCTGGCGCGACTTCCGCAACATCGACACGCGCAAGGCCCGCGTCCTGTTGATCGAGGGGGCAAAGCGCGTGCTGGGTGCCTTCCCCGAGGACCTTTCGGAATATACGCGCGGTGCGCTGCAACGGCGCGGGGTCGAGGTGATGCTGGGCCGCAACGTGTCCGACATCGGCGCGGGCTTCGTCAAGGTCGGGGACGAGGAAATCCCCTGCGGCACCGTGGTCTGGGCGGCGGGCGTCGCCGCATCCCCTGCCGCGAAATGGTTGGGGGTCGAGGCAGACCGCGCGGGCCGGATCAAGCTGGGCCGCGATCTGCTGGTGCCGGGGCATGACGACATCTTTGCCGTGGGCGATACGGTCGCGGTGGACTGGACGGACGGTAAGACCGTTCCCGGCATCGCCCCCGCCGCCAAGCAGATGGGCAGCCATGTCGCCAAGACCATCTATGCCCGCGTGGTGGGCAAGCCCGAACCCGCGCCTTTCACCTATCGCCATCAGGGCGATCTGGCGACCATCGGGCGTTTCGCCGCCGTGGTGAAGATGGGCCGCGTCAAGATGAAAGGCTGGCTTGCGTGGTGGGTCTGGGGCATCGCGCACATCTTTTTCCTGATCGACACGCAAAGCCGGATCGTGGTCGCGTGGAACTGGCTGTGGACGCTGATGTCGGGCCGTCATGCCGCGCGGATCATCACCAAGACCGGCACCCGGACGGGGGACGAGCCGCGCGCTTGAAAGGGCGCGCCCTGGTGCTAGCTGCCTGTCGCGAAGCAGCGAACGGAGGCTTTCATGGCAATCACGCGCAAGGGTTCGGCCAAATGGTCGGGCGGGCTGAAAGACGGCAAGGGTCAGATCTTTACCGAAAGCGGGGCCCTGGATGGCCACCCCTATGGCTTTGCCATGCGGTTCGAGGGCGTCAAGGGCACCAACCCCGAGGAGCTGATCGGCGCGGCCCATGCCGGATGCTTCAGCATGGCGCTGTCGAACATCCTTGGCCAGGCGGGCTATACCGCCGACAGCCTTGAAGCCACTTCGGCGGTGGATCTGGAACAGGCGGATGGCGGTTTCGTCATCCCGCGCGTGAAGCTGACGCTGAAGGCCAGCATCCCCGGCATCGACGAGGCCGAGTTCCAGAAGCTGGCTGCCGAGGCAAAGGCGGGCTGCCCGGTGTCCAAGCTGCTGAATGCCGAAATCACGCTGGACGCGGCGCTGGTCTGAAAATCGTTGCAAAACGCCGTCCGGTGCGATCCGGGCGGCGTTTTGCTTTGCGGCGGCTTTACTGCACGGTAAGACATGTGCTGCACAATGATGCAGCCCAGGAATCCGCCCGATGCAGAACGCTCCGCCCTTGCACCCCTTCAGCCCGGCCGTCGTCGCCCGAAAGGTCGCGGGCGATCAGGGGCGGCTGCGTGTCAGCCTAGGGTGCGAAGCGCCGCGCATCGGGGATGAAGCGACCTTTGCGCGGCTGATGACCAGACTTCTGGATGCCGGCCCGGTGAAACTGACCGCGCGGGCAGGCCGCCCCGTCATCGCCGAGCTGGAGGCCGACGTGGCGGTGGAGCCTGAATTGTCCGCGCTGGGCGGTGCGGCCGAACGGACGGGCCGGATGCTGCGCCTGACCCTGCCCCTGCCCGAGCCGGTGGTGGACGACGTCCCGCGCGAGCAGATGCCCCCCGACGTTCGGCTTCAGGGCCGCCGTTTTCTGGTCGCCGACGACAGCGCGACGAACCGTCTGATCCTGACCGAGATGCTTGCGGGTGCGGGCGCGCAGGTCGATTCCGCCGACAGCGGCCGCGCCGCAGTGACGATGGCGCTGTCGCGCGACTATGATCTTCTGCTTCTGGACATCGCCATGCCAGGGATGGAGGGGGGCGAGGCGCTTGGCGCGATCCGCGCGTCCGGGTGCCGGACGCCCGCGCTTGCCGTGACCGCCAATGCGATGGCCCATCAGATCGAGGAATATCTGGCAGGCGGTTTCGACGGGCATCTTGCCAAACCCCTGCGCCACGAGGATCTGATCCTGCGGGTGCGCGGTCTTCTGGCATGATGGCCTGCCTCACGCTTTCCCCACCCGACGCGCCGGTGGTTCTGACGCTCGCGATCATGGCCGGACAGCTTGCGCTGGCGCGCGTGGTCCGCAGCCAGCCTTATTTCTTCGGCAAGGAATACTTCATCATCGGGATGATCACCTCGATCTTCTGGCTTGGAACATCGGCGATGGAGCTGATGTCGGTCATGCTCGATTGCAAGATGTTCTGGGCCAAGGCCTCGTGGCCCGCGATCCAGCTCGTGCCGATGACATGGGCGATGTTCCTTGCCGATTATGCCTTTGGCGAGCCTGCGAGAAAGCCGGGATGGCGGCGCGCGGTCCTGATCGCCGCGCCGCTTCTGGTGGCGCTTGCCGTGGTGACGAATGGCTGGCATCAGGCATTCTACACCTCCGACACGCGGCTCGGGCTGGCGAATGGGCGGATCTCGGCGATCTATACCTATGGGGTGCTGTTCTATATCGCCTGTGCCTCCAGCTATGCCTTTCTTGGGGCGGGGGTCATGGTGGCCATCGCGGGCGCCATGCGCGCGCATCGGCGGTATCGGGCCTTCTTCCTTGCGATGCTGTCGATCACCGCGCTGCCGGTGGCGGGCAACGTCGCCTATCTGGCGGGGGGCTTCACCATCTATGGCGTGGACCCGACGCCGTTCCTGTTCGCCACCAGCCTGATGATCATCGCGTGGATGGTGCTGAACAACCAGATGATGGACATCAACGCCATCGCCAAGGATCTGCTGTTCTACAACACCTCGGACCCGATCGTGGTGATCGACGTGCATGGCTGCCTTGCCGGGGCCAACCCCGAGGCGCAGCGCATGTTCGCAGACCTGCCCCCGGTTGGCGGCGACGTGACGCGCGTGCGCGTGCTGGGCCACTGCGTCGCGGACGTGCTGCAACGCAAGGGCGCGATCACCGGGCGGGCGATGCAGGTGGACATGCGCCATTTCGACCTGCGCATCACGCCCGTCGAAAAGCCGCTGGACCATGCACGCGCCCGCATGGGCTGGGTTCTGTCGATGATCGACGTGACGGAACGCCGTTATCTGACCGCCGCGCTGCTGGCCGAACGGGACTACCTTTCGACGCTGATGGAAACCTCGATGTCGGGGATCGTCGCGATGGATGCGGACGGCCGCGTCGTCTTCGCCAACCGCGAGGCGGAACGCATCATGCAAGCGACCCTGCCGGAGCTTCGCGCGCTCAGCTACAGCGATCCGATTCTTGAAGTCGTGCATATCGACGACGGCACGGACCTTATCACCATCGATCAGTTGAACGTCGCGCTGGCCGAGGGGCGAAAGATCCGCGCGCATCGGTCGTCCTTCGTGCGGCCCGACGGGACGCGGCGCGTCATCTCCTGCAACGTGGCGCCGCTGAACAATCCGGGAATGGAGGCGAAGATCGTGGTGTCGCTGGACGACATCACCGAATCCTATGCCGCCGAGGAGGAGTTGCGCGCCGCGGTCGAGCGGGCCGAGGCGGCCAGCCGCGCGAAATCCCGATTCCTTGCCAATATGGGGCACGAGATCCGCACCCCCCTCAACGGCGTTCTGGGCATGGCCGACCTGTTGGACCGCAGCGTGTCCGACCCCGACCACCGCCGCAAGCTGGATACCATCCGCCGTTCGGGCGAGATGCTGCTGAACATCCTGAACGACCTTCTGGACATGTCCAAGATCGAGGCTGGCAAGCTGCCCCTGAACATCGAACCCTTCCGCCCCGACGCCCTCGCCGCCCGGGTGGAGGAGCTGCACATCCACCGGGCCGAGGCGAAGGGGCTTGCCTTCGACGTCTTCACCTCGGGCGCGGCAGACCGACCCAGGCTGGGCGATCAGCAGCGGGTGATGCAGATCATGCAGAACCTCGTCTCCAACGCAGTGAAGTTCACCGAGGAGGGGGAGGTCTCGGTCACCTTCGCCTGTCCACCGGGCGGCCCGCTGGTGATCGAGGTTGCCGATACCGGCATCGGCATGACGGGCGAACAGGCCGCCCGCATCTTCGACGAGTTCGAGCAGGCCGACGGATCGACCACCCGGCGCTTTGGCGGCACGGGGCTGGGCATGTCCATCGTCCGCGGATTGGTCGAGATGATGGAGGGAAGCATCGCGCTGGACACCGTGCCGGACCGGGGCACGACCGTCCGCGTCGTCCTGCCGCTGGCCGAGGTTGCCTGAACCTTGGGCAGATGCCCGCAAAGGGGGCGGGCCAGCGCGAAAGATGTTGTTGCGCGAAGCCTTTCTGTGAAAGCCTGAACCGGAATTGCAGCGAGGGGGCGATGTCGATCAAGGCCAGTATCCACCACCTGACCCATTACCGTTACGACCGCCCGGTCATGCTTGGCCCGCAGGTGATCCGCCTGCGCCCGGCGCCCCATTCGCGCACCGGTGTTCTGGCCCATTCGCTGAAGGTCAGCCCGGCTGGCCATTTCGTGAATCACCAGCAGGACCCTTACGGCAACTGGCTTGCCCGCTTCGTCTTCCCCGAGCCGGTGACGGAATTGAAGATCGAGGTCGATCTGATCGCGGACATGACCGTCTATAACCCGTTCGACTTCTTCGTCGAGGAAAGCGCCGAGGTCTGGCCCTTCGCCTATCCGGCGGACATCGCGGCGGACCTGTCCATCTACAGCACGCCCGAACCTGCCGGGCCGCTTTTGCAGGGCTTTCTGGACAGCATCCCGCGCGAGGCCGTCAGGACGGTGGATTTCGTCGTCGGTCTGAACGCGCGCATCGCGTCCGAGGTCGGCTATGTCATCCGCATGGAGCCGGGGGTGCAGGACCCCGAGCAGACATTGGCGGCGGCGAAGGGGTCGTGCCGCGACTCTGCGTGGCTGCTGGTGCAGGTGTTGCGGCATCTGGGATTGGCCGCGCGCTTCGTGTCGGGATACCTGATCCAGTTGAAGCCGGACCTGCAGGCGCTGGACGGGCCTTCGGGGACCGAGGTGGATTTCACCGACCTTCACGCCTGGGCCGAGGTGTATCTGCCGGGCGCGGGGTGGATCGGGCTGGACGCGACATCGGGGCTGCTGGCGGGCGAGAGCCACATCCCGCTGGCCGCGACGCCGCATTACCGCAATGCCGCGCCGATCTCGGGCGGGTTTTCCGCGGCAGGCACGCCCGAGGTGACGTTCGATTTCGACATGCGCGTGGATCGCGTGGCCGAACATCCGCGCATCACCAAACCCTTCAGCGACGAGGCTTGGGCGGAGCTGGACGCGCTGGGCCGCAAGGTGGATGCCAGTTTGCGCGCGGGCGATGTGCGCCTGACGATGGGGGGCGAGCCGACCTTCGTATCCATCGACGATTTCGAGGCGGCGGAGTGGAACACCGGCGCGACCGGCCCGACCAAGCGCGGCTTTGCCGATACGATGATCCGCAAATTGCGCGACCGTTTCGCGCCGGGGGGCTTCCTGCACTACGGGCAGGGCAAATGGTATCCGGGGGAAACGCTGCCGCGCTGGACCTTTTCGCTGTATTGGCGCAAGGATGGGCATCCGATCTGGCACGACCCGGCGCTGATCGCGTCCGAAGGCGCCTCGACTGCCGGCCCGCTGGAGGCGCAGGAACTGCTGCGGGAAATCGCGGCAGAACTGGACCTGCCCGAAGAAAACGTCATCCCCGCCTTCGAGGACCCCGCCGAATGGCTGCTGCGCGAACAGCGCCTGCCCGGCAACGTGACCCCCGAGGACAGCAAGCTGGACGACCCCGAGGCACGCCACCGGATCGCCACCGTCTTCAGCCGCGGCCTGACCGTTCCGGCGGGGTTCGTGCTGCCGGTGCAGGCGTGGCAGGCCAAGGCGCGGCGGGCGTGGCGGTCGGAACGCTGGGCGCTGCGGCGGGGGCATATGTTCCTCGTGCCGGGGGATTCGGCAGTGGGGTATCGGCTGCCGTTGGATTCGCTGCCGCATGTGCCTGCGTCGCAATATCCGTATATCAACCCAGTCGATACGTCGGTGGTGCAGCCGCCTTTGCCGGTGGCCTCCGCGCCCGAGGGCGGGCGGCGCACGCAGCCGCTGGCGAGTTTCGTCGCCACCCCGCCGCAGCCCCAGATCACGCAGGCCGAGGTGCAGGGCGCCGTCCGCACCGCCCTGTCGGTCGAGGCGCGGGACGGGCGGCTTTGCGTCTTCATGCCGCCGACGCCGCTGCTGGAAGACTATCTTGACCTGCTGCGCGCGGCCGAGGCTGCGGCCAAGCGCATCGGTCTGCCCATCCACGTCGAAGGCTATGCCCCGCCGCAGGATGCGCGGCTGAACGTGATCCGCGTCGCCCCCGATCCCGGCGTGGTCGAGGTGAACATCCACCCGGCCCACAGCTGGGACGATTGCGTGGCCATCACCAACGGCGTCTACGAGGATGCCCGCCAGTCCCGCCTTGGGGCCGAGAAGTTCATGCTGGACGGAAAGCATACCGGCACGGGCGGCGGCAACCATGTCGTCGTGGGCGGAGAGACGGTGGCCGACAGCCCCTTCCTGCGCCGCCCGGACCTGCTGAAAAGCCTGATCCTCTATTGGAACCGACATCCGAGCCTGTCCTATCTGTTCTCGGGCCTGTTCATCGGCCCGACGTCGCAGGCCCCCCGTATCGACGAGGCGCGGCATGACAGCCTGTATGAGCTGGAGATCGCGCTGGACCAGATCACGCGCGAGCGGCCCGTCTTTCCGTGGCTGACCGACCGCCTGCTGCGAAATCTGCTGACGGATGTGACCGGCAACACCCACCGGGCCGAGATCTGCATCGACAAGCTTTATTCCCCCGACGGGCCGACGGGGCGGCTGGGGCTGGTCGAGTTCCGGGGCTTCGAGATGCCGCCGGACCCGCGCATGTCGCTTGCCCAGCAGCTTCTGATCCGCGCCATCATCGCGCGGTGCTGGCACGATCCCTTGCAGGGCGATCTGACCCGCTGGGGCACGACGCTGCACGACCGTTTCATGCTGCCGCATCACGTCTGGGCCGATTTTCGCGATGTGCTGGCCGATCTGGCGCAGGCGGGCTTCCCCTTGCGGTCCGACTGGTTCGAGGCGCAGGCCGAGTTCCGCTTCCCCTTCTGCGGCGAGGTGGAGACGCAGGGCGTGCATCTGGAACTGCGTCAGGCGCTGGAGCCTTGGCATGTGCTGGGCGAAACCGGGGCCATCGGCGGCACCGTGCGCTACACCGACAGCTCGACCGAGCGGTTGCAGGTGAAGCTGACGACGCTGGACCCGTCGCGCCACGCGGTGACCTGCAACGGGCGGCTGGTGCCGCTTGCGCCATCGGGCGTGGCGGGCGTGTCGGTCGCGGGGGTGCGGTTCAAGGCGTGGCAGCCGGCATCGGCGCTGCATCCGGTGCTGGCTGTCGATGCGCCGCTGACCTTCGACATCTATGATCGCTGGTCGGGGCGCAGCCTTGGCGGCTGCACCTATCACGTCGCGCATCCGGGCGGGCGCAACTACGACACCTTCCCGGTCAACGGGAACGAGGCCGAGGCTCGCCGTCTTGCCCGCTTTGCGCCGCATGGCCACACGCCGGGACGGTTCAACCCGCAGCCCGAACGCGCGCATCCCGACTTTCCGCTGACGCTGGACCTGCGGCGCCGGGGTGGGCTTTGACCGATCCGATTGCCGGGTATCGCCCGTTTCCCGGCGTGCGGGACGAGATGATGGAAGGGGGCGAAGTTCGCCCCCTGTGGCGCGGTTTCGCCCGGCATCTGGCGGGCCTGTCACCCGACGAGCGGGCGCAGCGTTTTGCGCGCGGCGATCAGTATCTGCGCGATGCGGGCGTGTTCTTTCGCCAATATGACGGTGCCGGATCAGACGAACGGGACTGGCCGCTGAGCCATGTGCCCGTGCTGGTGGACGAGGGCGAGTGGGACGCGCTGGCGGCGGGTCTGGCGCAGCGGGCCGATCTGCTGGAGGCGGTGATGGCCGACCTTTACGGCCCCGCGCGTCTGGTGACCGAGGGGCATATCCCCGCCAGCCTGATCGCGCAAAGCCCCGAATGGTTGCGCCCGATGGTCGGCGTTCCGCCACGCGGCGGGCATCACCTGCACCTCTTGGCCTTCGACGTCGGGCGCGGGGCGGATGGTGGCTGGTGGGTGCTGGGCGACCGGACGCAAGCGCCGTCAGGTGCGGGGTTCGCGCTGGAAAACCGGGTCGCCACCGCGCGGACCTTCTCGGACTTCTATGCCGAGGCGCATGTCCACCGTCTTGCCGGGTTCTTCCGCAGCTTTCGGGGGGCGCTGGAGGGGAATGCCGCGATCCTGACGCCGGGGCCGCTGACCGACACCTATTACGAACATGCCTATATCGCGCGGTATCTTGGCCTGATGCTGCTTCAGGGCGAGGATCTGGCGGTCAGCGGCGGACGGCTGATGGTGCGCACCGTTTCCGGGCTGAAGCCGATCACGACGCTGTGGCGGCGGATGGACGGCGCCTGGGCCGACCCGCTGGAGCTGGAGGCTGGATCGCGCCTTGGCACGCCGGGGATGGTCGAGGCGCTGCGCAAGGGCTCGTTCACCATGGTCAACGCGCTTGGGTCGGGCGTGCTGGAGACGCGGGCGCTGATGGCGTTCCTGCCGCGCATCGCCAAGGCCTTGGGGCAGGACCTGATCCTGCCGAACGTCAGGACATGGTGGTTCGGCGAAGGGCGGCCTGCGGAGCAGATGGTCATCTCGCCCGCGCTGTCCACGCGCCAGCCGTTCGACGATCCGCCCGTGACCGGCGGCGATCCCATGATGCTGGCCGGGCAGGAGCCGGTGCGGCTTTCGACCACGCCCGCTTTCATCGACGGCGCACTGGTGCCGCGCCCGATGAGCCTGCGGGTGTTTCTTGTCCGCACGCCGGATGGTTGGCGCACGATGCCGGGCGGGTTCGCGCGGATCGGGCGGACCGCCGATACCGCCGCCATCGCCATGCAGAAGGGCGGAGCGGCGGCAGATGTCTGGGTGATGTCGGCGGGGCGGGTCGCGGCGGATACGATGATGCCGCTGGGCGCGCCCTATGTCCGCACGATGCCGCCCGTGCTGCCGACCCGCGCGGCGGACAACCTGTTCTGGCTGGGCCGCTATGTCGAACGGGCCGAGGGGACGATGCGCCTGCTGCGTGCATGGAACGTGCGGCTGGCCGAGATGGGGGACCGCCGCGCGCCGCTTCTGGCGGCGATGGACCCGTTGCTGGCGGGACTGGCGCCCGAGCAGGGCATTCCCGGCGGGCTGATCGCGCCGTCGCTGCGCGCGGCGGGGCAGTTGCGCGACAGGCTGTCCCCGGATGGGTGGTCGGCGCTGACCGATCTGGACCGGACCATGCGCAGCCTGTCACAAAAGGTGGCCCCCGGTGATGATGCGGCGCGGGCGCTGTCCACGCTGCTGCGCAAGCTGACGGGGTTCTCGGGGCTGGTGCAGGAGAACATGTATCGCTTCACCGGCTGGCGGTTTCTGGAACTGGGGCGGTTTCACGAACGCGCGGCGGGGATGGCGTCGGTGCTGGCGGTGCTGGCGGACCCGTCGGCCCCCGAAGGCGCGCTGGACCTTGCGATCGAGGTGGGCGACAGCGTCATGGCCCATCGCGCCCGGACGCCCGTCACGCGGCGCGAAAGCGTGATCGACCTTCTGGCGCTGGACGGGGCGAACCCGCGCGCGGTGATGTTCCAGCTGGACGGCATCCGCGAACAGGTCGCGCTTCTGCCCGAGGCCGAGCGCATGGACCCGCTGCGCCGCGCCGTCCTGCGCGCCCATACCCGCCTTGCGACCGAGGTGCCCGAGGCGCTGGACAGTGCTGCGTTGTGGGACCTTCGGGACCGCATCTGGTCGCTGTCGGACCTTCTGGCCGAAGGGTATCTGCGCTGATGCTGTATCAGGTCCGGCTTTCGATCACCTATGATTACGACAGCCCGGCGATGGCCGGGCGGCACCTGCTGCGGCTGCTTCCGGCGCATATACCGGGTGTCCAGACCGTGCGGCAAAGCGCGCTGGCGATCAGCCCGCGCCCGTCGGAACGGGCCGAGTTCACGGATTTCTTCGGCAATGCCGCCACCGCCATCGCGCTTGCGGCGGATCATTCGCGCATCGTCTTCACCGGGACGGCGGTGGTCGAACGTCTGGCGATGGGGCCGGGGATCGACACCTCTCCGCCGCTGGAGGCACTGGCGGCGGAACTGGCGGCGCTGCGCGATCTGGGGCCGGACTCGCCATTGCATTTCATCGCGGACTCGCCCCGGATCGCAGCGGTGGAGGCGATCACCGCCTATGCCGCGCAGCAGGCGGGATCGGTCCGCGCGGTGGTCGAGGGGCTGGGCCATGCGCTTCACCGCGACATGAGCTTCGATGCGCGGGCGACGACGGTGGACACGTTGCCCGCCGAATCCTTCGCGGCGCGGCGCGGCGTTTGTCAGGATTTCGCCCAGATCATGATTGCGGGGCTGCGCGGCATCGGCATCCCGGCGGGCTATGTCTCGGGGTTTCTGCGCACGCTGCCGCCGGCGGGGCAGGCGCGGCTCGAAGGGGCCGATGCGATGCACGCTTGGGTTCGCGCATGGTGCGGTGCCGCCGAAGGGTGGGTGGAGTTCGACCCGACCAATGACTGTTTCGCCGCGCAGGATCACATCGCCGTCGCGCATGGGCGCGATTACGGCGACGTCGCCCCGGTGGCGGGGGTCCTGCGCATCTCGGGGCGGCAGCGGACGGTGCAGGCGGTGGACGTCATCGCGCTTTGAGAATCACGCATCCGTGATAGGCTGGAGGTCCACAGTCATACGAGGGGTTTGAAATGCGCCTTGCCTTTGCTGCTGCCGCCCTGCTGCTTCAGGGCTGTATGGATACTCCCGCTGCGACCACCGCGATTCCGGCCTCGGCCGAGCGGTTGACGCTTGCAGTGGGCGAGACGAAACATCTTGACGCTTACCGCGCCGATGATTGCGGTGGGGCGGCACCAAGCTGGGCCAGCGTGCAGGCGCGGCTGCCGGCATCGTCCATCGTCAGCTATTCCGATGGTGGGGAAAGCAGCCGCGACAGCCGCAGCTGCGGGCGGAACGTGGCGACGCGCGCGGTCAACGCGACCGGCGTGGCGGCAGGGACCGAGGTTCACACCTATTCCGACACGATCGCGATCACGGTGCAGTGATGAAGGTCCCCAAGAACATCGTCTGCCTATGGTTCGACAACGATGCCGAGGAGGCCGCGAACTTCTACGTCTCGGTTTTCCCGGACAGCCGGATGGACGCGCTGACCCATGCGCCCGCCGATTACCCGTCGGGCAAGAAAGGGGATGTGCTGACGGTGTTCTTCACCGTCGCGGGCATCCCCTGCATGGGGTTGAATGGCGGGCCGGTGTTCAAGGCCGACGAGTCGTTCTCGTTCCAGATCGCAACCGAGGATCAGGAGGAGACCGACCGCCTGTGGAACGCCATCGTCGGAAATGGCGGGCGGGAAAGCGAATGCGGTTGGTGCAAGGATCGCTGGGGCATCTCGTGGCAGATCACGCCGCGCACCTTGACCGAGGCGATGCTGGCCGGCGGGGACGAGGCCCGCCGCGCCTTTGCGGCCATGATGACCATGAAGAAGATCGACGTGGCGGCGATCGACGCCGCCCGCCGAGGGTGATCAGACGACGCGTTCGACCATCATCTTCTTGATCTCGGCGATGGCCTTCGCCGGGTTCAGGCCCTTGGGGCAGGTCTTGGCGCAGTTCATGATCGTATGGCAGCGATACAGCTTGAAGGGGTCCTCAAGCTCGTCCAGACGCTCGCCCGTCGCCTCGTCGCGCGAATCGATGATCCAGCGATAGGCGTGCAGCAATGCCGCCGGTCCCAGATAACGGTCCGAGTTCCACCAATAGCTGGGGCAGGAGGTGGAGCATGACGCGCACATCACGCATTCATACAGACCGTCCAGCTTTTTGCGGTCGTCGATGGACTGACGCCATTCCTTGGCGGGACGGTTCGTTTTGGTTTCCAGCCAGGGCATGATGGATGCGTGCTGGGCATAGAAATGGGTCAGGTCCGGGATCAGGTCCTTGATGACTTCCATGTGGGGCAGCGGATAGATCTTCACGTCGCCCTTGATCTCGTCCAGACCATAGATGCAGGCCAGCGTGTTGATCCCGTCGATGTTCATCGCACAGGAGCCACAGATGCCTTCGCGGCAGGAGCGGCGGAAGGTCAGGGTCGGATCGACCTCGTTCTTGATCTTGATCAGCGCGTCCAGAACCATCGGACCGCATTTGTCCATATCAAGGAAATAGGTGTCCACACGCGGGTTCTGGCCGTCATCCGGGCTCCAGCGATAGATCTGGAACTTGCGGATGTTCTTGCCCTCCGGCTTCGGCCAGGTTTTCCCGGTGCGGATCTTCGAGTTCTTTGGCAAGGTAAGCTGAACCATGATCATCCCCTCCAGTCAGGGCGGTCGTAAAGCGGGCGGGAAGGCATCTCGCCGCCGGATTTCTGGTAGACGCAGGCGTTGTAGACAGCCGCCGGGTCGCGTCCCATGAAGTAGTCGGACGAGGCCGAAACCTCGAGATCGGTATAGGTGCCGAGGGTGCCGGTGCCGATGGCGATATGCCCACGCGGGCGTTCGGCAAGCTCGGCCCGGCGCAGGCAGGCGCGCTCCGCATCCTCCAGCGGGATCGGCCCGCAGGCCGCCAGCAGCAGAAGGGGAGCGAGCCAGCGCATCAGTAGGTGACCCCGCCAAGCATCGGCAGCCCCTGCGAGGACAGGCACTGCATCGTGCCGGGGCGCAGGGCGATGTTCGCCACGGTCTGAACGGTGGTGGTGCCCGCCCGCGTGCCGATGTCGCGCGCCAGCGTCGAGATTTCCCCGGCGCTGGCGTTGTTCAGCACACAGTCGGTGGCCAGCTGCGCCGGACCCGAGGGCATGTATTGCGACACCACCGGCAGCACGACCGACCGCGCCGAGCGCCGCGCGACATTGTCGGCGACCTGGGCGCAACCGGCCAGCAGCAGGAGGGGCAGCACCCACCGCATCAGTAGACCCGCGCTTTCGGCGCGATCTTCTTCAGATCGATCCCGCCGTCTTCGTATTTGGTCAGCGGGTCCAGATGCACCGGACGGGTGGTCAGCGTGACATCGGCCCCATCCACCAGCGCAAGGCTGTGGACGCGCCAGTTCTCGTCATCGCGGTTCGGGTAATCCTCGTGCGCGTGGGCGCCGCGGGATTCCTTACGCGCTTCGGCGGCGACCACGGTGGCCAGCGCGTTGGGCATCAGGTTCCCGAGTTCCAGCGTTTCCATCAGGTCCGAGTTCCAGG
The DNA here is from genome assembly GCF_004959935.1 of Falsirhodobacter xinxiangensis. GTDB lineage: Bacteria > Pseudomonadota > Alphaproteobacteria > Rhodobacterales > Rhodobacteraceae > Falsirhodobacter > Falsirhodobacter xinxiangensis. The sequence goes on from NZ_SMYN01000004.1 coordinate 196,569, forward strand.
TCAGGCTGCGGTCGGAAACCTTCAGATCGCCCATCTTGCCCGCGATGACCTTCATCTTCTCGACGCCTTCGGCCAGCGTCTTGTCGGTGCGGAACACGGCGGCGTCGGCCTGCATGGTGCGCTGCATCTCCAGCCGCAGTTCGGCGGTCGGGATGCGGCCATCGGCATAGCGGACGGCATCGAACCGCGCGAAGATCGCATCGACGGCGGGTTTGTTGACCGGATCGTTGCGCAGCTTGGGATCGACGACTTCCGCCGCCTTGATTGCCGCCGCGCGTCCGAACACCACGAGGTCGATCAGCGAGTTCGAACCCAGACGGTTCGCGCCATGCACGGAGGCACAGCCAGCCTCGCCCACGGCCATCAGGCCGGGGAAGATCGCGTCGGGGTTGCCGGGCGTGGGGTTCAGAACCTCGCCCCAGTAGTTCGTGGGGATGCCGCCCATGTTGTAATGGACGGTCGGCAGCACCGGAATCGGCTCCTTGGTCAGATCGACACCAGCGAAGATGCGGGCCGATTCGGAAATCCCCGGCAGACGTTCATGCAGCGTTTCCGGCGGCAGGTGGTTCAGGTGCAGGTGGATGTGATCCTTGTGCTCGCCCACGCCGCGGCCTTCGCGGATCTCCATCGTCATGCAGCGCGAAACCACGTCGCGCGACGCCAGATCCTTATAGGTCGGGGCGTAGCGTTCCATGAACCGCTCGCCTTCGGAGTTGGTCAGGTAGCCGCCTTCGCCGCGTGCGCCCTCGGTGATCAGGCAGCCCGAGCCATAGATGCCGGTCGGGTGGAATTGCACGAACTCCATGTCCTGAAGCGGCAGGCCCGCGCGTGCGACCATCCCGCCGCCGTCGCCGGTGCAGGTATGGGCCGAGGTCGCGCTGAAATAGGCGCGGCCATAGCCGCCCGTCGCCAGCACCACCATCTTGGCGTTGAAGACGTGCATCGTGCCATCGTCGAGCTTCCACGCCACCACGCCGGTGCAGCGACCGTCGGTGATGATCAGGTCCAGCGCGAAGTATTCGATGTAGAACTCGGCCTTGTTCTTCAGCGACTGGCCATACAGCGTGTGCAGGATCGCGTGGCCGGTCCGGTCGGCGGCGGCGCAGGTGCGCTGCACCGGGGGGCCTTCGCCGAATTCGGTGGTGTGGCCGCCGAAGGGACGCTGGTAGATCTTGCCTTCTTCGGTCCGGCTGAACGGAACGCCGTAATGTTCCAGCTCGTAAACCGCCTTGGGGGCCTCGCGCGCCAGGTATTCCATCGCGTCGGTGTCGCCCAGCCAGTCCGACCCCTTGACGGTGTCATACATGTGCCACTGCCAGTTGTCGGGGCCCATGTTGGACAGCGAGGCCGCGATGCCGCCCTGTGCCGCGACGGTGTGGCTGCGGGTCGGGAAGACCTTGGTCACGCAGGCCGTGCGCAGGCCCTGTTCCGCCATGCCCAGCGTCGCGCGAAGCCCGGCGCCGCCGGCCCCAACCACCACGACGTCATAGTCATGCGTCTCGTAATCGTAAGCTGCCATTTGACTTTCCTTAGAGCGCGAGCTTGACCAGCGCGAACAGGCCGACCGCGATGCAGGTGTAGCTGAAGGCCGTCACGGCCACGATCGCCGCCTTGCGGGTGTAACCCTTGGCGTAATCCTCGATCATGATCTGCGCGCCGTTCTTGAAGTGGACGAGGCCCACGATCAGCGTCAGCGCCGCCACGATGGCCGGGAAGGGGCGCGAATAATAGTCCAGCACATCCTCGTAATCCGATCCGAGGATCGAGCCGAAGGTGAACATGAATGCCGGGATCAGAAAGACCAGAACCGCCGAGGAGACCTGCATCTGCCAGTGGTGATGGGCCCCGCTATGGGCAGAGCCGAGGCCGGTCGCGCGTTTGTAATCGGTCAGGTAACGCATCGCAGCCTCCTTAAACCAGGATCAGGGTGATGAGGGTCAGGACGACAGACCCGATCAGGCAGGCAAGGCCCAGCTTTTCGGCCACCGGCACTTCCAGCCCGCGGCCCGAGTCGAAATACAGGTGCCGCAGGCCCGCCAGCAGGTGATACCACATGCCCAGCACCGACAGCGCCAGAACCAGATCGCCGAACCACGACGTCACGAAGGCATCCGCGGTTTCGAACGCATCTTCGCCCGTCGCTGCCGCGATCAGCCACCACACGATCAGAATCACGGCCACGAACATCGCGTTCCCCGTGATCCGCGTCAGGATCGAGGTGAGCGAGGTCAGCTGCGGGCGATAGATCTGCAAATGGGGGGAAAGGGGCCGTTGAACCCGTTTCACTTCAGCCATGATCTTGTCCTTCATCTCGCTTGCGCACCCGCATGGGGTGGCGGGCTGGCCGGTTTTGCTGCCCCTGTCATAGACGATCCTGCGGCGGAGTCACGCGTCGCTGCACGTCATTTCAGCGTCATATGCATGAAAAATGGCATTCGTGATCACATTTTTCAGGCGTGTGATCACGAAATCCGTCAGTGTTCGCCCAGCTTCGTCTCGGGGGTGTAGATGCCGGGGACCTCCTTGGTCACGGCCTGTCCGCAGCGCGTCACGCCCTTGGCCGCATCGAAGGAATAGGTCGGGCTGCCATAGAGTTCCCAGCCCTTGTTCAGCGCGGCGGTGACCTTGTGGCAGAAGGCGGCGGTGTCGTCCTCGGTCAGCAGTCGGTAGAGTTTCATCCGTAGGTTCCCAGAAATGGATTGTGGCCCAGCAAGATGTGGACCCCCGCGATGACGGCGTAAAGGGCCAGCGTTCCGACAAGGTTCATCGCATCGCCCTTCGCGCCCCGACCGGCGGCGGGCCGGTTCCACGGGGTGCGGTTGATGATCGCCATTTCCACGAGAGCCCAGAACCCGATGCCGCCGAACAGCACCAGCGAGGCGAGATCGCCGTTCACCAGCAGATGCGCGACGGACCAGATCACGGTCCCCCACAGCATCGGGTGCCGCATCCGGGTATAGAGCGTGCCCTTGGTGCCGCCGACGCCGAACAGGAACACCGACACCAGCATCAACAGGTTGTTCAGATGCCCGATTCCCGGCAGTGGCGACCAGACCGGAACGAAATCCGCCCCGCGATAGCCGAGCACCATAAGCAGCACCGACAGCGCCAGAATCCCCGCGACCGCCCCGCGCGACAGGCGTGCCCTGACCCCCGGTGCCAGCCGTTTCAGCAGATGCGCGCCCCACCACAGAACGACGCCGAGGATGAGAAGGAACATGGCTTGCCTTTCAGCTTGCTAGATCGCGGCGATCGCCTCTGCCAAGGCAAGGGTGCGCCTTGCGGTGATGATATGCAGGTTTTCGACGATCCGACCATCCACAACCGCAACCGCCTGCCCAAGACGCAAGGCTGCCTCGTGCGCGTCGATCTGGCGGCGGGCAAGGTCCACATCCTCGGGGCGGGGGGCGAAGACCTCGTTCGCGGTGTCGATCTGGACGGGGTGGATCAGGCTTTTGCCGTCAAAGCCCATGTCGCGGCCCTGAAGGCATTCGGCCTTCAGCGCATCCAGATCGCGGAAGGTGATGTGGACGCCGTCGATGATCGCCAGACCATTCGCCCGCGCCGCCAGAACGCACAGGCCAAGGCTGGTCAGAAGCGGCCCGCGCCCCGGCACGTCGCGGGCATGAAGCTCGCGCATCAGATCGTTCGACCCGATCACCATCCCGGTCAGGCGCGGATGCGCCGCGATCGCGGCGGCGTTCAGCACGCCCCGCGCCGTCTCCATCATCGCCCAGACGGGATGGCGCGTCTGCACGTCCAGATGCAGCGGCGCATCCACCTTCGGCACCAGAATCGCATCCACATCCACCGCGTCGAAATGCGGCGCATCCTCGGGGGCGGAGATGCGGACGATCCTTGCGCGGTGGCCGTGATCGCCCTTCAGCGCCTGCAGCAGCATCTCGCGCGCCTCGGCCTTGCGGTCCGGGGCAACGGCATCCTCCAGATCGAAGATGATCGCATCGCAGGGCAGGGTGGCCGCCTTTTCCAGCGCCCGTTCGTTCGAGGCGGGGATGTAAAGAACCGAGCGCAGGGGTCGTTCCATCGTCTTCTCCTATGCCAGTGCCTGCCAGATCAGGCGGAGCGAAATCAGCAGCAGCCCCCATGTCACCAAGAGGAAGAACAGCCGTTCGGGGATGATCTTGACCAGCCAGACGCCGAGGAAGACCGCCGCAACCGCAGGAAGCGCCAGCCACGCGCTGACGGCAAGGTTTTCCGCCGAGAGCTGGCCAAGGAACCAGTAGGGAATCAGTTTGATCCCGTTCACATAGGCGAAGATGATCGTCGAGGTTCCCGCGAACACTGCCTTGGGCATTCGCAGCGGCATGGCATAGACCTGATAGGGCGGGGCGCCCGCATGGCTGATGAAGCTGGTGAACCCGGTCAGCGCGCCCCAGAACAGGCCGGGGGCGGTCCGGGCGTGCCGCGCCTCGCCCAAGGCCGGGCGCAGCAGGCGGTTCAGTGCGAAGATCGCGCCGATCAGGCCGATCAGCAGCGTCACCAGCCACTCCGGAACCAGATGCGCCGTCAGACCGCCGAAGGCCACGCCCGCAGTCGCCCCGATGCAGATCAGCAGGATCACGCGGCGGTCGTAATTCTTGCGATAGGCATAGAGGCCGAACATGTCCGACACGCAGAAGATCGGCAAAAGCAGCCCCGCCGCCGTCACCGGGGAAATCGCCAGGGACAGTATCGGCACGCCCAGCACACCCAACGCCGGCAGGCCGCCCTTCGACAGTCCGACGCAAAGCGATGCGGTCACCGCCAGAATCCAGAATGTCATGCCGTCCATCATGCCCTCGTTATGTGCGGTGCGCCGTCGGGATACAACCGCGCGCCGATGTGAGCGCGAACATCGCAGCTTGACGCTTGCGCCCTCCGGATCAAGGGGCTAGCCCTACCTGCGTCAATTGCCAAACGGATTTGGGAGATACTCCATGGCCAGACCCAAGATTGCACTGATCGGCGCCGGCCAGATCGGCGGCACGCTCGCCCATCTTGCCGCGATCAAGGAACTCGGCGACGTGATCCTGTTCGACATCGCCGAAGGCACCCCGCAGGGCAAGGCGCTGGATATCGCCCAGTCCGGCCCGTCCGAAGGCTTCGACGCCGTGATGAAGGGCGCCAACAGCTATGAGGACGTCGCGGGCGCAGATGTCTGCATCGTGACCGCCGGCGTTCCGCGCAAGCCGGGCATGTCGCGCGACGACCTGCTGGGCATCAACCTCAAGGTCATGAAATCGGTGGGCGAGGGCATCAAGGCGCACGCGCCGAACGCTTTCGTCATCTGCATCACCAACCCGCTGGACGCGATGGTCTGGGCGCTGCGCGAGTTTTCGGGCCTGCCGCACAACAAGGTCGTCGGCATGGCCGGCGTGCTGGATTCGGCGCGCTTCCGTCACTTCCTGTCGCTGGAATTCAACGTGTCGATGCGCGACGTGACGGCCTTCGTTCTGGGCGGCCACGGCGACACGATGGTCCCGCTGACCCGTTATTCGACCGTCGGTGGCATCCCGCTGCCGGATCTGGTGAGCATGGGCTGGACCACCCAAGAGAAACTGGATGCCATCGTTCAGCGCACCCGTGACGGCGGCGCGGAGATCGTCGGCCTGCTGAAGACCGGCTCGGCCTTCTATGCGCCCGCGACCTCGGCGATCGAGATGGCGGAAGCCTACCTGAAAGACCAGAAGCGTCTGCTGCCCTGCGCCGCCTATGTCGATGGCAAGCTGGGTCTGAACGGGATGTATGTCGGCGTGCCGACCATCATCGGCAAGGACGGGATCGAGCGGATCGTCGACATCAAGCTGAACGCGGACGAGCAGACCATGTTCGACAAGTCGGTCGATGCGGTGAAGGGTCTGGTCGCGGCCTGCAAGGGCATCGACCCCACGCTGGCCTGATTTCACGGCCATAGGATTCGGAACGGGCGCGGCGCGAGTCGCGCCCGTTTTGTTTGCAGATGCAGCATTCGATGCCGCAGCGCAAAGGGTTGTGATCACGGCTTTTCAAGGTGTGATCACAAAAGTCGGTTTTCTGCGGAATGCCGCGCATTTCACTCAGATTTCGTTTCACCGTGCCTATGTTCCGTGTCATCCACAGCCCAAATCACCAGCATGGGACATTGCCATGAACATCCACGAATATCAGGCCAAGGCGCTTCTGCGCAGCTATGGCGCGCCGGTTTCGGACGGCCGGGTCGTGCTGAAGGCCGATGAGGCCAAGACCGCTGCCGGCGAACTGGACGGCCCGCTTTGGGTCGTGAAGTCGCAGATCCACGCAGGTGGCCGCGGCAAGGGCAAGTTCAAGGAAGCCGAAGCTGGCGAAAAGGGCGGTGTCCGCCTTGCCAAGTCGGTCGAAGAGGCCGAGACGCTGGCCAAGCAGATGCTGGGCCGCACGCTGGTCACGCACCAGACCGGCCCCGCCGGCAAACAGGTGAACCGCATCTATATCGAAGCGGGTTCGGATATCGAGCGCGAGCTGTATCTGGCGCTGCTGGTCGATCGTCAGACGTCCCGCGTGTCGTTCGTCGCCTCGACCGAAGGCGGCATGGACATCGAGGAAGTCGCGGCCCACACCCCCGAGAAGATCGTCAGCTTCTCGGTCGATCCGGCTTCGGGACTGTCGGACTTCCACGGCCGCAAGGTCGCCTTCGCGCTGGGCCTGAAAGGTGCACAGCAGAAGCAATGCGTGGCGCTGGTCAAGCTGCTCTATAAAGCCTTCATCGAGAAGGATATGGAGATGCTGGAGATCAACCCGCTGATCGTGACGCCGGAAGGCCAGATCAAGGTTCTGGACGCGAAAGTGTCCTTCGACGGCAACGCCATCTATCGTCATCCCGACGTCGCCGCCCTGCGCGACGAGACCGAGGAAGACCCGAAGGAACTGGCCGCGTCGAAGTTCGACCTGAACTACATCGCGCTGGACGGCGAGATCGGCTGCATGGTCAACGGCGCGGGTCTCGCGATGGCCACCATGGACATCATCAAGCTGTATGGTGCCGAACCCGCGAACTTCCTCGACGTCGGCGGTGGCGCCACGAAAGAGAAGGTGACCGAGGCGTTCAAGATCATCACGTCCGACCCGAACGTCAAAGGCATCCTCGTGAACATCTTCGGCGGCATCATGCGCTGCGACGTGATCGCCGAGGGCGTTCTGGCCGCGGTGCGTGAAGTGGGCCTGAAGGTTCCGCTGGTCGTCCGTCTTGAAGGCACGAACGTCGAACTGGGCAAAGAGATCATCCGGAACTCGGGCCTCGACGTCATCGCTGCGGACGACCTGAAAGACGGCGCCCAGAAAATTGTCAAAGCGGTGAAGGGATAATCCATGGCCGTCCTCGTCAACGAAAACACCAAGGTCATCTGCCAGGGCATCACCGGCTCGCAGGGGACGTTCCACACCGAACAGGCCATCGCCTATGGCACGCAGATGGTCGGCGGCGTGACTCCGGGCAAAGGCGGGCAGGAGCATCTGGGCCTGCCGGTCTTCGACAGCGTGCATGACGCCGTCGCGAAAACCGGCGCGAATGCTTCGGTCATCTATGTTCCGCCGCCCTTCGCTGCGGATTCGATCCTTGAAGCGATCGACGCGGATATCGAGCTGATCATCTGCATCACCGAAGGCATTCCGGTGCTGGACATGATGAAGGTGAAGCGCGCGCTGCTGAACTCGAACTCGCGCCTGATCGGGCCGAACTGCCCGGGCGTCATCACGCCCGGCGCGTGCAAGATCGGCATCATGCCGGGCCACATCCACAAACGTGGCTCCATCGGTGTTGTCTCGCGGTCCGGCACGCTTACCTATGAGGCCGTGAAACAGACGTCCGACCTCGGCCTCGGCCAATCCTCGGCGGTTGGTATCGGCGGCGACCCGATCAAGGGGACCGAGCACCTCGAAGTGCTCGACATGTTCCTGTCGGATCCGGAAACCGAAGCCATGATCATGATCGGCGAAATCGGTGGTTCCGCCGAAGAGGAAGCCGCGCAGTTCCTGGCAGACCAGCGCCAGAAGGGCCGCTGGAAACCGACGGCAGGCTTCATCGCCGGACGCACGGCTCCTCCGGGCCGCCGCATGGGCCACGCAGGCGCGATCGTCGCCGGCGGCAAGGGCGATGCGGAATCCAAAATCAACGCGATGAAAGAGGCCGGCATTATCGTCGCCGACAGCCCGGCCCATCTGGGCGAGGCGGTGATGAAAGCCCTCGGTCGCGCATAAACCCAATCGCGCCGCCCTGTTTCCGGGGCGGCGCATCCACATGTCAGGTGCAGCCATGACGGAACAAAGCCCCAACAAGCAATTTCAAGCCTCCTCCTTCATGGATGGGGCCAACGCCGATTACATCGACCAGCTTCAGGCGCGACACGCAGCCGATCCCAGCAGCGTCGATGCCCAATGGGCCGAGTTCTTCGCCGCACTTGGCGAATCCGACCAGGATGCAAAGCGCGCCGCCGAAGGCCCCAGCTGGGCCCGGACCGACTGGCCGCCGATGCCGGTCGATGACCTGACGGCCGCGCTGACCGGCGAATGGCCGGTTGCCGCGCCTGCCAAGGACGCCAAGGCCGCTGGCAACAAGATCGCAGCAAAGGCCTCCGAGGCCGGGATCTCCATCTCTGACGCGCAGGTGCAGCGCGCGGTGCTGGATTCGATCCGCGCGATCATGCTGATCCGCGCCTACCGCATCCGTGGCCATCTGGCCGCCGATCTTGACCCGCTCGGGATGCGCGACATCTCGAACCACCCTGAGCTGGACCCGAAATCCTATGGCTTCACCGAGGCCGATTACGACCGTCCGATCTTCATCGACAACGTGCTGGGCCTGCAGGTCGCGTCGATCCGCCAGATCCTCGATCTGGTCAAGCGCACCTATTGCGGCACTTTCGCGCTGCAATACATGCACATCTCGGACCCCGAACAGTCGGCATGGCTGAAGGAGCGGATCGAGGGATATGGCAAGGAGATCGCCTTTACCCGCGAAGGTCGCCGCGCCATCCTGAACAAGCTGGTCGAGGCCGAGGGCTTCGAGAAGTTCCTGCATGTGAAATACATGGGGACCAAACGCTTCGGTCTGGACGGGGGCGAGAGCCTCATCCCGGCGATGGAGCAGATCATCAAGCGCGGCGGTCAGCTGGGCGTGCAGGACATCGTCATCGGCATGCCGCACCGCGGCCGTCTGTCGGTGCTGGCCAACGTGATGCAGAAGCCGTATCGCGCGATCTTCAACGAGTTTCAGGGCGGCAGCTTCAAACCCGATGACGTCGATGGTTCGGGCGATGTGAAGTATCACCTCGGCGCGTCCTCGGACCGCTCGTTCGACGGCAACACCGTCCACCTGTCGCTGACCGCGAACCCCTCGCACCTCGAAGCCGTGAATCCGGTCGTTCTGGGCAAGGTCCGCGCGAAGCAGGATCAGCTGCACGATCAGGAAACGCGGGGCGCGGTTCTGCCGATCCTGCTGCACGGCGATGCCGCCTTTGCGGGGCAGGGCGTCGTGGCGGAATGCTTCCAGCTTTCGGGCATCCGCGGCCACCGCACCGGCGGGACGATGCATATCGTGGTGAACAACCAGATCGGGTTCACCACCGCGCCGTCCTTCAGCCGCACCTCGCCCTATTGCACCGACATTGCGTTGATGGTCGAAGCGCCGATCTTCCACGTCAACGGTGACGATCCCGAGGCCGTGGTCCATGCCGCGCGCGTCGCGATCGAATACCGCCAGAAGTTCCACAAGGACGTGGTTCTGGACATCATCTGCTATCGCCGCTTCGGTCACAACGAGGGCGACGAGCCCATGTTCACGAACCCGGCGATGTATCAGAAGATCCGCAAGCAGAAGACCACGCTTCAGCTTTACACGGAACGTCTGGTCAAGGACGGCCTGATCCCCGAGGGCGAGATCGAGGACATGAAGGCCGCGTTCCAGTCGCGCCTGAACGAGGAGTTCGAGGCCGGCAAGGACTTCAAGCCGAACAAGGCCGACTGGCTGGACGGGCGTTGGAAGCACCTCAACCGCGAGGGTGAGGAATATCAGGCAGGCGCGACGGCGATTTCGGCGGAAACGCTGGCCGAGGTCGGCGCCGCGCTGACCCGTGCGCCCGAAGGGTTCGAGCTGCACAAGACCGTGGCGCGTCTTTTGGACGGCAAGAAGAAGATGTTCGAAACCGGCACCGGCTTCGACTGGGCGACTGCCGAGGCGCTGGCCTTCGGCTCGCTGGCAACCGAAGGCTATCCGGTCCGTCTGTCGGGTCAGGATTGCACACGCGGCACCTTCTCGCAGCGCCATTCGGGTCTGGTCGATCAGAACACCGAGGAACGCTACTATCCGCTGAACCACATCCGCGACGGCCAGTCGCGGTATGAGGTGATCGATTCGATGCTGTCGGAATATGCGGTTCTGGGCTTCGAATACGGCTATTCTCTGGCCGAGCCGAATGCGCTGACGCTGTGGGAAGCCCAGTTCGGCGATTTCGCCAACGGCGCGCAGATCATGTTCGACCAGTTCATCAACTCGGGCGAAAGCAAATGGCTGCGGATGTCGGGTCTGACCATGCTGCTGCCGCACGGGTATGAAGGGCAGGGGCCGGAGCATTCCTCGGCACGTCTGGAACGTTTCCTGCAGATGTCGGCGAACGACAACTGGATCGTTGCGAACGTCTCGACCCCGGCGAACTACTTCCACATCCTGCGCCGCCAGATGCACCGGACCTTCCGCAAGCCGCTGGTGCTGATGACGCCGAAATCGCTGCTGCGCCATCCGATGTGTATCTCGGACACGGCGGACTTCACCGACGGCTCGACCTTCCACCGCGTCCTGTGGGACGATGCGGAAAAGGGGCATTCGGATCTGAAGCTGCGCCCCGATGCGGACATCAAGCGCGTCGTGATCTGTTCGGGCAAGGTCTATTACGACCTGCTGGCCGAACGTGACAAGCGCGGTCTGGACGACGTGTATCTGCTGCGTCTGGAACAGTTCTATCCCTTCCCGGCGCTGACGCTGGTGCGCGAACTTGGCCGCTTCAAGGACGCCGAGATCGTGTGGTGCCAGGAAGAGCCGAAGAACCAGGGCGGCTGGACCTTCGTCGAGCCGAACATCGAATGGGTGCTGACCCGCATCGGCGCGAAACATTCGCGCGCGGTTTATGCGGGCCGGGCGGCTTCGGCCTCGCCGGCGACGGGTCTGGCCTCGCGCCACAAGGCCGAACAGGAAGCGCTGATCAACGACGCCTTGAGCATCGGAGGATAAGATGACCGAAGTCCGTGTGCCCACCCTTGGCGAAAGCGTGTCCGAAGCGACCGTCGCCACATGGTTCAAGAAGGTAGGCGATCACGTCGAAGTCGACGAAATGCTGTGCGAGCTGGAGACCGACAAGGTCACGGTCGAGGTTCCGGCCCCCGCCGCCGGCACCCTGACCGAGATCGTCGCCCCCGAGGGCGAGACGATCGGCGCAGGCGCGCTGCTGGCACAGATCGGCGAAGGCGGGGCCAAGCCCGCCGCCCCCGCACCGAAAAAGGAAGAGCCGGCCAAGACCGGCGCAGGAGAGAGCAAGATGGTCGATGTGATGGTCCCCGCCCTGGGCGAGAGCGTCTCGGAGGCGACGGTCGCCACCTGGTTCAAGAAGCCCGGTGATGCCGTGGCGCAGGACGAGATGCTGTGTGAATTGGAAACCGACAAGGTTTCGGTCGAGGTTCCGTCGCCCGCAGCGGGCGTTCTGGGCGAGATCATCGCCAAGGAAGGCGACACGGTCCCGGCAGGTGCGAAACTGGCCGTGATCTCGACCGACGGATCGGTCGTGGCGGCTGCGCCGAAGGCCGAAGCGCCCAAGGAAGCTGCGCCTGCCCCGGCGGGCAAGGACGTGGAAGACGCGCCTTCGGCTAAGAAGGCCCTGGCCGAGGCTGGCCTGTCGCGTGATGCCGTCCAAGGCTCGGGCCGCGACGGGCGCATCATGAAGGAAGACGTGCTGGCGGCGATGAACGCGCCGAAGGCAGCGCCGGCTGCTGCTGCCGCGCCGCGCGCGCCGGTTGCTGCCGATGATGCGTCGCGCGAGGAGCGGGTCAAGATGACCCGTCTGCGCCAGACCATCGCCCGCCGCCTGAAAGAGGCGCAGAACACTGCAGCCATGCTGACCACCTATAACGAGGTGGACATGTCGGGCATCATGGCCCTGCGCAACGAATACAAGGACGTGTTCGAAAAGAAGCACAAGGTGAAGCTGGGCTTCATGTCCTTCTTCGTGAAGGCCTGCTGCCACGCGCTGAAAGAGGTCCCGGACGTCAACGCCGAGATCGACGGCACCGACGTAATCTACAAGAACTACGTCCATATGGGCGTGGCCGTCGGCACGCCGAATGGTCTGGTGGTTCCGGTCGTGCGCGATGCCGACCAACTGGGCTTCGCCGCGATCGAGAAGAAGATCGCGGAACTGGGCGCACGCGGCCGTGACGGCAAACTGTCGATGGCGGAGATGCAGGGCGGTTCGTTCACCATCTCGAACGGCGGCGTCTATGGCTCGTTGATGTCCTCGCCGATCCTGAACCCGCCGCAATCGGGTATTCTGGGGATGCACAAGATCCAGGAGCGTCCGGTCGTGGTGAACGGTCAGATCGTCATCCGTCCGATGATGTATCTGGCACTCTCCTATGACCACCGGATCGTTGACGGCAAGGGCGCGGTTACCTTCCTCGTCCGCGTCAAAGAGGCGCTGGAAGATCCCCGTCGCCTGCTGATGGACCTGTAAGCACCGGGTTCACGTTGATCCCGCGGGGCGCGGCAGTCGCGCCCTGCAAACGGGAGGATACGCCATGCAGCTTCTGATCCAGATCGATACGTCCGACTATGCCGGTTGGAAATCGGCATGGGATGCCGATGCCGAAGATCGCGCAAATTCCGGCCTGACCCAGATGCAGATATGGAAGGGCGAGGGCGGAAAGGCCTTTGTGCTTCTGGATGTGCATAATGCGAAGGGCGCAAAGGACTGGCTGGCGAAGGAACAGGCCTTCGGCGGCGTCATGACCCCGCATTTTCTGGAAACGGCATGACCGAGATCACCGTCCTGTGCCTTTCGGCGCTGCTGAACGTCGCGGCCATCGGGCTGGCGGGCGCTTCGGCAAACAAGGACACGGGTGTGGATTACAACCTCTCCCCCCGTGACCGCGAGCCGGGATATTCGGTCATGACGGGGCGGTTGCGGCGGGCGCAGGCGAACCATGCCGAGAACCTGTTCCTCTATGCCGTCGCCGTTCTGGCCGTCTGGGCCAGCGGATCGCAGGGGGTCATCACGGCCACCTGCGCCTGGGTCTATCTGGCGGCGCGCGTCGCCTATATCCCCGCCTATGCTTACGGTTGGACGCCCTGGCGTTCGATCATCTTCATGTTCGGGTTCGTCGCAACCATCGTCATGGTGCTGACGGCCCTTTTCTGACCAAGGAGTCTGACGAATGGCAAGCTTTGATGTGATCGTGATCGGCGGCGGGCCGGGGGGCTATGTCTGCGCCATCCATTGCGCGCAGCTTGGCCTGAAGGTCGCCTGCGTCGAGGGTCGCGAGACGCTGGGCGGCACCTGCCTGAACGTCGGCTGCATCCCGTCCAAGGCGCTGCTGAACTCGACCCACCACCTGCACGAGGTTCACGAGAATTTCGAGAAGATGGGCCTGATGGGCGCGAACCCGACGGTCGATTGGTCGAAGATGAAGGCCTATAAACAGGACGTCGTGGACGGCAACACCAAGGGCATCGAGTTCCTGTTCAAGAAGAACAAGGTGACTTGGCTGAAGGGCTGGGGCTCGATCCCCGAAGCCGGCAAGGTCAAGGTCGGTGATGAGGTCCACGAGGCCAAGAACATCGTCATCGCTTCGGGTTCCGTTCCCGCCAGCCTGCCGGGTGTCGAAGTGGACGAGAAGATCGTCGTCACCTCGACCGGGGCGCTGGCGCTGGACAAGATCCCGGAAACGATGGTCGTGATCGGCGCGGGCGTGATCGGGCTGGAAATGGGCTCGGTCTATAGCCGTCTGGGTGCGAAGGTGACGGTGGTCGAATACCTTGACGCGATCACCCCGGGCATGGATGCCGAGGTTGCCAAGAGCTTCCAGAAGATCCTGTCGAAACAGGGCTTCGATTTCATCCTTGGGGCCGCCGTTTCGGGTGTGAAGGTCGATGGCGGCAAGGCCACCGTCACCTACAAGCTGAAGAAGGGCGACAAGGAAGAAACCGTGACCGCCGACACGGTTCTGGTCGCCACGGGCCGCAAGCCCTTCGTGTACGGTCTGGGGCTGGAGGCGCTGGGCGTCGAGATGGAACAGCGCGGCCAGATCAAGACCGACGCGCATTTCCAGACCAGCGTGAAGGGCGTCTATGCCATCGGCGACGCGATCGTCGGCCCGATGCTGGCCCACAAGGCCGAGGACGAGGGCATGGCCGTGGCCGAAATCCTTGCCGGGAAACATGGCCATGTGAACTATGACGTCATCCCCGGCGTCATCTACACCACGCCCGAGGTTGCTTCGGTCGGCAAGACCGAAGAGCAGCTGAAGGCCGAGGGTCGCGCCTACAAGGTCGGGAAGTTCCCCTTCATGGGCAACGCGCGCGCCAAGGCGATCTTCCAGGCCGAGGGCTTCGTGAAGCTGATCGCGGACAAGGCGACGGACCGCATCCTTGGCTGCCACATCATCGGGCCGGGCGCGGGCGATCTGATCCACGAAGTTTGCGTCGCGATGGAATTCGGTGCTTCGGCGCAGGATCTGGCGCTGACCTGCCACGCGCACCCGACCTATTCCGAGGCCGTGCGCGAGGCTGCGCTCGCCTGCGGCACCGGCGCCATTCACGCGTGATTGCCGAAACTTGCGGGCATCCCTAAGGTGCCCGCATGACTTCGACCGTCGAACTCCCCGTCTGGCTGCTGGTGCTCGTGCTGGCTTTTGCCGCGATTGCGGCGCTGGACAGGGTGCTCGTGCCTTCGGCCCGTTGGTATCTGCGGCGGCGGATGGAACGGGTGGTGGCGCGGCTGAACAAGCGGCTTGAGCGTCCGATCCAGCCATTCAAGCTGATGCGCCGTCAGGACATGATCCTGCGGCTGGTCCATGACCCCGCCGTTTCCGCCGCCATCGCCGATCATGCGCATGAAGAAGGCGGGCGCGAGGATGTGGCGTTCGAAAAGGCCCGGTCCTATGCGCGGGAGATCGTTCCCAGCTTTTCCGCCACCGTTTATTTCGGCTTCGCGATCCGGTTTGCGCGGCGGCTGACGCAATCCTTCTACAAGGTCCGCATCGCCCCTCATGCGCCGGGGCGCGAGGTGGTGGACCGCGATTCCACCGTCATCTTCATCATGAACCACCGCAGCAACATGGATTATGTGCTGGTGACGTGGTTGGTCGCGGACCGTTCGGCCCTGTCCTATGCGGTGGGGGAATGGGCGCGGGTCTGGCCGCTGTCGCGTCTGATCCGGGCGATGGGCGCGTATTTCATCCGGCGCGGGTCGCGCAACCAGCTGTATCGGCGGGTGCTGGCGCGCTATGTGCAGATGTCGGCGCAGGCAGGGGTGACGCAGGCCTTCTTTCCCGAAGGCGGGCTGTCGCTGGACGGGCGGGTGCAGGTGCCGAAGGTCGGGCTGCTCAGCTATATCGTGCAGGATTTCGATGCCATCGGGCGGGACGTGGTCTTCGTTCCCGTCGGCATTGCCTATGACCGCGTGCTGGAGGACCGGGTGCTGGTCGAGGCGGCGGCGAAGGGCGAGCGGAAGTTCCGCGCCGGGGTGTTGTCGATCTGCGGCTTCGTGCTGCGCATGTTCTGGCGGCTGGTTCGGGGGCGTTTTCCGGGCTTCGGTTCGGCGGCGGTTGCGTTCGGGGCGCCGATATCCTTGCGGGCATGGATCGCGGGCAACGGGGCGCGGCCCGAGGCGCTGGCGGGCCATCTGATGGAGCATGTGGGCGCGGCCGTGCCGATCCTGCCCGTGCCGCTGGTGGCGGCTGCCGCGCCGGGCGTGGCGCGGGCCGAGGTGCCGGCGGCGGTGGCGGCGATGACCGCCCGGCTGGAGGCGGCAGGCGCGGTCCTGATGCTGGAGGGCGATCCGGTGGCCGAGGGTCTGCGCGCGCTGGAGAAACGCGGGATACTGGAGGAGCGGGATGGCATCATGCAGCCCGTTTCCGGCAAGGAGGCGCTGCTGGCCTTTTACGCCAGCGGGGTGTCGCAGCGCCTTGGATAGCGCCCCCGCTGCGTCTATGGTCGCGGCATGAACGCTCCTGCCCTCATCACATTTTCCGACGATCAGGCCGAGGCCTGGGACCGCCTTTCCCAGCAGCTTTCCGGCATGGGCGTGGATATGGAGGATGGCAACCATACCCCCGCGGTCGAAGGCAAATCGACCGTGCTGGCGGTGATCGGCAAGGCGGGGTCGGGCAAGACGATGCTGCTGGCCAGCCTGACGAAATCGCTGCGCGATGCGGGGGTGGAGATCGTCTCGGGCGATTACGAAAGCAAGAAGAAGAAAGAACGGCGCACGCTGGCGATCCTGGCGCCGACGAACAAGGCGGCCTCGGTCTTGCGGCTGCGCGGGGTTCCGGCGACGACGATCCACCGCATCCTTTACACCCCCGTCTATGACCCGCAATACGAGGTGCTGGCCGAATGGCTGGCAGGCACCGGCAAGCGGCCCGTCGATGTCGAGGGGATGACCGATGCCGCGCTGGACCGGGCGAAGGCGTTCTATGATTCCGTGCCGTCCATCCCCGGCGCTTTGGCGGCGGCGGGCTTGCGCGGCTCGGATTTCATCCGCGGCTGGAAACGGCGGGAGGAGCCGCTGGACGTCGGCTTCGTGGACGAATCCTCGATGCTGGACGAGCGGCAGTTCGACGACCTGCGCGAGATTTTCCCGACGTTGGTGCTGTTCGGCGATCCGGCGCAGCTTGCGCCTGTGGGCCAGTCCGGCCAGATGGTCTTCGACCGGCTGGGAGAGCCGAGGAAGCTGATCCTGAACCGCATTCACCGCCAGACCGAGGACAACCCGATCCTCGATCTGGCGCATGCGTTGGCGGACCCGGACCTGAGCTTCCACGATTTCGAGCGGATGGTGGAACGTGCGGCGGCACGGGACGACCGCGTGGTGATGGCACAGCGGGTGGATTGCGATCTGATGGCGCGATCGCCGGTGCTGGTCTGGCGCAACGCAACGCGCATCCGGCTGATCCAGGCGTTCCGTGCGGCGAATGGTGCGCCCGAGGATGCGCTGCTGCCCGGAGAGCCGCTGATCTGCGACGGGATCGAACTGCCGCTGAAGCACCGCAAGAAACGCATCGACCTTGAGGCGCGGGGGCTGATCAAAGGCGCGCAGGTGATCTATCTGGGGCCCGGCACGCGCGATGGGTTTGCGCGCCTGCACGTTGTGGGGGCGGAAGACCCGCAAATCTCGGCCGCCAGCATCATCAAGATCGAAAAGCCGGACGAGGAAGAACCGTTCATCCCCGCCGCCGCACGAATGGGCGCAGCCTTCCTGCACGGCGCGGCGGTCACGATCCACAAGGCCCAAGGCAGCCAATGGGAACGGGTGCAGGTCTTTGCGCCCGACATGTATGCCGCGGCGCAGGCGGGGCGGATGGAGGCAGGCGTGCCCTTGTGGAAGCGCCTTGCCTATGTTGCCATCACGCGGGCGGAGCGGCAGCTTCTTTGGGTGGTCCGCAACCGGCTGGGCCGTCCGCAGGTGCCGCTGGGCGTGGACGACCTGCCCAAAGCCGCGCCGCGCCTGACCCTGAAACAAGAGGAACCACAATGATCTGCGTCTTCGTCCAGTTCCGCTGCACCCCCGGCAAGACCTATGAGGTGGCCGACGCGATCTATGACCGCGAGATCGTTTCGGAGCTTTTCTCGACCTCGGGCGAATGGGACCTGATCGCCAAGGTCTATATCCCCGATGGCGAGGATGTGGGCCACTACCTTGCGCGGGAATTGTTCGACATCGAAGGCATCAGCCGCACGCTGACGACGATGACCTTCAAGGCGTTCTAGAGCCAGGCGTCGCGATTCGTGCCCACGGCATCGGCGACATTGGCGAACCCGTCGCGGGCCAGCGCCACGTCCAGCCCCTGCGCGATCTCTGCCGCCAGCGACAGCCCGCCATAGACCAGCGCGGAATAAAGCTGCACCGCGCTCGCCCCGGCCCGGATCTTGGCATAGGCGTCTTCGGCGCTGGAAATGCCGCCCACGCCGACCAGCGGGATGCGCCCGTCCGTCAGTTGCGACAGGCGCGCCAGAACGCGGGTCGATTTTTCGAACAGCGGCTTGCCCGACAGCCCGCCCGCCTGATCCTTCTGCGGATCGGACAGCCCTTCGCGCGACAGGGTGGTGTTGGTGGCGATGATCGCGTCCAGCCCCGACGCCAGCGCGACCTCTGCCACCTCGGCCAACTCGTCATCCGAAAGGTCGGGCGCGATCTTCAGGAAGACCGGGATCGGGCGTTCCAGACCGGCGCGAACCTCCATCACCCCGGCCAGAAGCGCGGTCAGCGCGGCGCGGCCCTGCAGGTCGCGCAGGCGTTCGGTGTTGGGGGACGACACGTTGACGGTGGCGAAATCCACATGCGGGCCGCAGCAGGCCAGCACGGCGGCGAAATCGGCGGCGCGGTCGGCGCTGTCCTTGTTCGCGCCAAGGTTCAGGCCCACCGGCACATCGCCGCGCGGGCGCATGGCAAGGCGGGCGCAGATGGCGCTGGCACCTTCGTTGTTGAAGCCGAAACGGTTGATGACGGCGCGGTCCTGTTTCAGCCGGAACAGGCGCGGCTTGGGATTGCCCGGCTGCGGGCGCGGAGTCGCGGCCCCCACCTCCAGAAAGCCGAAGCCGGATTGCAGCAGCGCGGGCAGGGCGGTGGCGTTCTTGTCGAAGCCCGCCGCCAGCCCGACCGGATTCGTCAGCGCGATCCCGGCCAGCGTGGTCGCAAGGCGGGTCCCCGTCATCGGCCCGCCATGCAGCGGCACGAAGCCGCTGTTCAGCGCGGTCAGCGAAAGATGGTGCGCCCGCTCCGGGTCGATCCGGTGCAGAAGGCCAAGTCCGATACGCTCGGTCAGTTTCAAATCACGCCCTCGGGGAAGATATGGCCGGCGGCGCCAAGGGGCAGCGATTTGTCCCAGACAACATCGGCCATGCGCAGCGGGCGGTAAAGATGCGGGAACAGCGCGCCCCCGCGCGACGGCTCCCACCGCAGGTCGGGGCCAAGCGCGGCATCGTCCAGCGCGACCAGCACCAGATCGCTTTGATCAGCGAAATGCTTGGCGGCGGTTTCGGCGACCTGCGCGGCGGTGGAGATGTGGATGTATCCGTCGGCAAGATCGACAGGCGCACCGTCGGTTTCACCGGCATCGCGGAACGCTTCCCATTCGGGGCGGCGGAAGATCTTGTAGATCAGCATGGTATCTCATGCACCCTGCGGGGGTTCCGGTCAATGGGGGCTTTGACATGGGACGGGCGGGACCGCAAAGTCATGGATGTGACATGAAAGGATATTCCGATGCGCCTTGTTCCCCTTGTCCCGGTGATGATTGCCCTTGGTGCGGGGGCGGCGCAGGCCGACTTCACGCTGACCATCCTGCATACCAACGACGTCCATGACAGGTTCGAGCCGATCACCGCGTCGGATTCCACCTGCGCCCCCGAGGATAACGCGGCGGGCGAATGTTTTGGCGGCGTGGCGCGGCTGGTGACCGCGGTGGAGGAGGCGCGGGCGCGGGGCGGCGAGAACACGATCCTGCTGGATGCGGGCGACTGGTTTCAGGGCACGCTGTTCTACACTCACTACAAGGGCGCGCTGGCGGCGGAGTTCACGCAGAGGCTCGGTTATGACGCGATGGCGGTGGGCAATCACGAATTCGACGACGGCCCGGCGGAACTTGCGAAATTCGAGGCGGCGGTGGACATGCCGCTTCTAATGGCCAACGCAGATGTCAGCCAAGAGCCGCTTCTGGCCGGCAAATTCGCCAAGAGCACGGTGCTGGAACGCGGCGGGCAGAAGATCGGCGTGATCGGCCTGACCCCGCAGGACAACCCCGAACTTGCCAGCCCCGGCCCGAACGTGAACTTCACCGACCCCGTCCCGGCAGTGCAGCAGGAGGTGGATGACCTGACCGCGCAGGGGATCGACAAGATCATCCTGCTATCCCATTCGGGCTATGCCATCGATCAGCGCATCGCGGCGGAGACCACCGGGGTGGATGTGATCGTGGGCGGGCACAGCCACACGCTTCTGTCCTCGACCGAAGAAGGGGCGGCGGGGCCCTATCCGACGATGGTGGGCGATGTGCCGATCGTGCAGGCCTATGCCTACAGCAAATATCTGGGCGAGTTGACCGTGACCTTCGATGACGAGGGCAAGGTTACGGGAACGGCGGGCGCACCGGTTCTGCTGGATGCCAAGGTGGCCGAGGACGAGGCGACTCTGGCCCGCGTGGCCGAAATGGCGAAACCGCTGGAGGAGATTCGCGCGCAGGTGGTGGCCGAAAGCGCCGAGCCCATCGACGGCAGCCGCGAGGTGTGCCGCCAGCAGGAATGCACGATGGGCAACCTCGTGGCCGAGGCGCAGCTGGCGCGGGTGAAGGATCAGGGCGTGCAGGTGTCTCTGGTCAATGCGGGGGGCTTGCGGGCCTCCATCGACGCGGGCGAGGTGACGATGGGCGAGGTGCTGACGGTGCTGCCGTTCCAGAACACGCTGTCCACCTTCCGCATCGACGGCGCGACCTTGCTTGCGGCGCTTGAAAACGGCGTCAGTCAGCTTGAAGAAGGCGCGGGGCGCTTTGTTCAGGTGGCGGGGATGACCTATGCCTTCGATCCCGCCGCACCTGCGGGCAGCCGTGTGTCGGACGTGACGGTGGGTGGTGTGGCGCTGGACCCGGCCGCGAGTTATCTCGCCGTCGCGAACAACTACATCCGCAATGGCGGCGATGGGTTCTCGATGTTCACCGCGGCGGCGGAAGCCTATGACTTCGGCCCCGATCTGGCGCAGGTGGTGGCCGAGTATCTGGCGGCGAACGGGCCGTATCACCCGGCGGTGGATGGGCGCATCACCCGCCGTTAACGGTCGTGCAGCCCCTTGCCCTTCAGGATGCTGGGGGCTGCCTTTTCCAGCCGCGCCAGCCGGGTCGCAGGCTGTTTCGCGCCGGTGATATGAACGATCCACCCGCGCTGGCGTCCCGGTGTCAGCGCATCGAAGGCGGTGCGGAGGGCGGGGTCCATCCGGGCCGCAATCTCGTCCGGAAGGACGGGCGGGGCGGACAGATCCACCTTCTCTGCCGATTTCGCGATGGCCTCGGCGACATAGGCTTTCAGAACGTCCGCGTCGATCTGATCCAGCCGCTTGAAGCGGGCGGTGCGGGCGGATCGCGAATTGGGGCCGGGCGGCTCCAGTATGCCCGCCGGATCATCCAGCAGCGCGCCCTTGAAAAACGACAGCACCGCCGCGTCCTTCAGCCCCCAGACGGTCGCGATGTTCACTCCCTGATAGGTGTAGCAGGGGGCGCGCCACTTGTATTCCTCGACCAGCGGGGTGCTTTTGAGGATACGGCGCAGCGCGGCCAGATGGTCGCGCCACGGGTTTTCAGCGGCAAAGATCGCCTCGATCCGGTCGTCCATCGCTCTTGCACCCCCCGATCCCAGTGGTTATATGAAGCGTCAGCGCGGGCGTTGTGTAATGGTAAGACCTTAGCCTTCCAAGCTAAAGACGCGGGTTCGATTCCCGCCGCCCGCTCCAGTCACTTTTCTTCGGAAGCTGCCGCGTCGGAAATTCCCGCCGCCTCCATATCCATCCACATCGGTTCGAACACGTTGCCGTCCGGGTCGCGGAAGGTGCGGCTATACATGAAGCCGTGATCGTCGGCGGGCTTCGGCTCGGTCCCGCCGGCGGCAAGGGCGGCTTCGGTGATGTCGTCCACCGCCTCGCGGTTCTCGCGCGACAGAGCGATCAGCACGCCGGTTCCCTGCGCCGGATCGGCGAATGGGCCGGTCAGGAAGCTTTTGAAGCGGTCCTGTTTCAGGATCATCAGGTGGATCGTGTCGCTGATCGTGACCGCGCAGGCGGTATCGTCGGCAAAGCGCGTGTCCAGCGTGAAGCCAAGCGCCTGATAGAACGCCTTGGAGCGTTCGAGGTCCGTGACGGGTATGTTGACGAAGATCATCTGGGTCATGTCGTCCTCCTGTTCAGGACAACATGACCCGCCGATGTGTCAGGTCAAAGATGCTCGGGCTGCGGCATGCCCAGAACGTGATAGCCGCCATCGACGCGCACGATCTCGCCCGAGGTATAGGCGCCGTAGTCCGAGGCCAGATAGACGGCGGTGCCGCCCACCGATTCCAGCGTGGCGTTGGACCGCAGCGGGGCGTTCTGTTCGGTCTGGCGATAGGTGTTGCGCGCGCCGGCGATGGCAGCGCCCGCCAGCGTCTTCATCGGGCCGGGGGAAATCGCGTTCACGCGGATGCCCTGCGGGCCCAGATCGTTCGCCAGATACCGCACCGCCGATTCCAGCGCCGCCTTGGCCACGCCCATGACGTTGTAGTTGGGCGTGACGCGGTTCGATCCCTGATAGGTCAGCGTCAGCAGCGTGCCGCCGTTCGGCATCAGTTCCGACGCGCGTTTGGCCACGTCGATGAAGCTGAAGCAGGAGATGGTCAGCGAGTTCTGGAAGTTCGCCTTCGAGGTGTTGATGAACCGCCCCGAAAGCTCGTTCTTGTCGGAGAACGCGATGGCATGGACCAGAAAGTCGATCCCGCCCCATTCCGATTTCAGCCGGTCGAACGCCGTATCGAGGCTGGCGTCGTCGGTCACATCCACATCGACCAGAAAGTTCGACCCCACCGACGCCGCCAGCGGCTCCAGCCGCTTGCCGAAAGCCTCGCCCTGATAGGTGAAGGCAAGCTCTGCGCCTTCGCCGGCCATAGCCTTCGCGATGCCCCAGGCGATGGAGCGTTCGTTCGCGACGCCCATCACAAGCCCGCGTTTACCTTTCAGGAGATCGGCCATCTTCGTGCCCTTATTTGTATTTGCTCATGACAAGGGTAGCATTGGTGCCACCAAAGCCGAAGCTGTTCGACAAAACGCCGTCCAGTTCAACCCCTTCGCGAAGCGTCGTGACGATTTCGCCTTCGTGGAGTTCCGGGTCCAGCGTGGTCACGTTGGCGGATGCGGCGATGAAATTGCCGTTCATCATCAGCAGCGAATAGATCGCCTCGTGCACGCCGGTCGCGCCGAGCGAGTGGCCGGTCAGCGATTTCGTCGATGCGATGGGCGGGGTCGATCCTTCGCCGAAGACGCGGCGGATGGCCTTCACCTCGGTCACGTCGCCAACGCCGGTCGATGTGCCGTGGCTGTTGATGTAGTCGATCTTGCGGCCTTCGGGCAGGGTGGACAGGGCCAGACGCATCGACCGCTCGCCACCCTCGCCAGAGGGGGCGACCATGTCGTAGCCGTCCGAGGTCGCGCCATAGCCGGTGACTTCGCCATAGATCTTCGCGCCGCGTGCAAGGGCGTGCGACAGTTCCTCCAGAACCACCACGCCGCCGCCGCCTGCGATCACGAAACCGTCGCGCGTCGCGTCATAGGGGCGCGAGGCGGTGGCAGGCGTGTCGTTGTATTTTGACGACATGGCGCCCATCGCGTCGAACAGGCAGGACAGGGTCCAGTCAAGCTCCTCGCCGCCGCCGGCGAAGACGATGTCCTGTTTGCCCAGCTGGATTTGCTCCACACCGTTGCCGATGCAATGCGCCGAAGTCGAGCAGGCCGAGGTGATCGAGTAGTTCACGCCCTTGATCTTGAACGGCGTCGCAAGACAGGCCGAGTTCGTGGACGACATGCAGCGCGTGACCATGAACGGGCCCATACGCTTGGGCGCGCCCTTTTCGATCACCGTGTTGTGGGCGGAAAAGAAGTTGGACGTGGACGGACCGCCCGAACCCATGATCAGGCCCGTGCGCTCGTTGGACACGTCGGCTTCCTCCAGCCCCGAATCCTTGATCGCCTGTTCCATGGCGATGAAGTTGTAGGCGGCACCCGGACCCATGAAGCGCAGGTCGCGCTTGTCGATGTGATCCTCCAGCACGATCTGCGGCATGCCGTGGACCTGGCTGCGGAAACCGTGCTGGGTGTAATCGGGCGATGCCACGATGCCGGAACGGCCCGCGCGCAGAGAGGCTTCCACCTCCTCCGCGTTGTTGCCGATGGGGGAGACGATGCCGATGCCGGTGATGACGACGCGACGCATGGGGGAATCCTTTCGGGTTCAGCTGGCCGACAGGGCGACCTTCATGTCCTTGACCAGATAGATGACCTCGCCATCCGCTTCGACGCGCCCATCGGCGACGCCCATGGTCAGGCGGCGGGTCTGCACGGCCTTGGTGAAATCGACGTGGTAACGCAGCATCTTGCGGTCGGGGCGGACCATGCCGGTCAGCTTGACCTCGCCCACGCCCAGCGCATAGCCGCGACCCTGCCAGCCGCGCCAGCCAAGGTTGAAGCCGGTCAGCTGCCACAGACCGTCAAGACCAAGACAGCCCGGCATGATCGGGTTGCCGGGGAAGTGGCAGGAGAAGAACCACAGGTCCGGATTGATGTCGAATTCGGCGACCACATGACCCTTGCCATGTTCGCCCCCGTCTTCGGAGATTTCCGTGATGCGGTCCATCATCAGCATCGGCGGTTCGGGAAGCTGGGCGTTGCCGGGGCCAAAAAGCTCCCCGCGCGCGCAGGCCAGAAGTGCTTCCTTGTCGAAACTCGTCGGATATCCGGCCATCAGGCTCCCCATCATACTTTGCCATCCCTCTACCACTTGGGCTTGCGTAAGGGCAAGGGCGGGGGAATCCGTTTGAAAAAACCCAAGGGCGCACGATATAGAAGGGGAATGCGAGGTGACGACCCTATGACGGAAAATGTGCTGGAGCGTGGAACGGACTGGCTGGCGAAGGGTGGCCTTCGGCCAACGCGGCAGCGCGTGGCCTTGGCCGCGCTGCTGGTCGGCGACGGCCAGAACCGGCATGTGACGGCGGAAAGCCTGTTCGCGGCATCGACCGATGCGGGGGAAAAGGTCAGCCTTGCCACGGTCTACAACACACTGCGCGCCTTTTGCGAGGCGGGGCTGATGCAGGAGGTCGTGGTCGATGGCTCAAAAAGCTATTTCGACACGCGCATGGACGATCACCCGCATTTCTTCTGGGAAGACACGGCGGAACTGACCGACGCGCCCGCCGATCAGCTTGAAATCGCACGCCTGCCTGATCTGCCCAAGGGGGCCGAGTTGAGCCGTGTCGATGTCGTGATCCGCCTGCGCCGCATCTGAGCGGAACTTTACCCATGTCGGCATGTTGATCCCCCGCCATTTTGGGGGGTGAGAATGTTCATCAGGTTCGGCTACGACATCACAATTTCCTGCCCGCAGGAGACGACACTCGTCTCGCGCATGGCGATCCGGGAGGCGCGCCGTCCGGATCTGGAACAGGACGAGGTGATCGAAGTCTCGCCCCACGCGAGCATCCATGAGTTCACCGATGGGTTCGGCAATCGCTGCCAGCGAATTCTTGCTTCGCCAGGGGATCTGCGTCTGCGCGGCGATGGGCTGATCCGCGACAGCGGTCAGCCGGACGAGGTGAACCTTGCGGCGGCAGAGACGCCGATCCACCAGCTGCCCGATCATGTCATAACCTTTCTGCTGCCCAGCCGCTATTGCGAAAGCGACGAACTTGGCAATCTGGCATGGGGTCTTTTCGGGCATCTGCCGCCGGGATGGGCGCGGGTGCAGGCGATCTGCGACCATGTGAATGCCAGCATCGCCTTCAACTATCAGAACGCATCATCCTTTCGCACGGCGGCGGGGGCGCTGCGGGACGGAACGGGCGTGTGCCGCGACTTTGCCCATACGGCCATCGCGTTGTGCCGTGCCATGTCGATCCCGGCGCGGTATGTGAACGGCTATCTGGGCGATATCGGCGTACCGTATGGCGGGCCGATGGACTTCTCGGCCTGGTTCGAGGCGTTTCTGGACGGACGCTGGTATGCCTTCGATGCGCGGCACAATGTCCCCCGCATCGGACGCATCCAGATCGCCTATGGGCGCGATGCAGCGGATGTGGCGATGATCCACAGCTTCGGCCCGCATGTGCTGAAGACCTTCACCGTCGTCTGCGACGAGGAAGCCGCACTCGCCGCTCAGTAACCCACGGGCGCCCAGATCACGTCGTCGATCCGCGGCGCGCCGGTGGCCAGCATCACCAGCCGGTCGAATCCCATCGCGATCCCCGAGGATGCGGGCATATGCGCCAGCGCCGCCAGCAGATCCTCGTCGATAGGGTAACGCTCGCCATATCGGCGGGCCTTTTCGTCCATCTCGGCCACGAAGCGGCGGCGCTGTTCGGTAGGGTCTGTCAGCTCGCCGAAGCCGTTGGCAAGCTCCACCCCGCAGGCATAAAGCTCGAACCGTTCGGCAAGGCGGGGATCGGCGGCGGGGCGGGCAAGGGCCGCCTCGACGATGGGATAGTGGTCGAGGATCGTGACGCGGCCCAGGCCCAATGTCGGCTCCACCTTCTCCGACAGGATGCGCGAGAAGATGTCGGACCACGTGTCGTCATCGGCCACCCGCAGCCCGGCCTGCGCCGCCAGCGCATCGCGGTTTCCGATGGTCGGCAGCAGATCGACCCCCACGCGGGCGAAGGCATCCGGCACCGAAAGCCGTTCGGGTTCGGCAAAGGGATCGCAGACCCGGTCGCGGAACTGCAGCGGGCCAGCCATCCGCAGGATCGCCATGCAGTCGTCCATCAGCACGGTGTAATCTTCGCCCGCGCGATACCATTCCAGCATGGTAAATTCCGGCGAATGCAGAGGCCCGCGTTCGCGATTGCGGAAGACATGGGCGAAGGCCGCGATCCGCGTCTCGCCCGCCGCCAGCAGTTTCTTCATCGCGAATTCGGGCGAGGTGTGCAGATACATCCGCCGCGCCGCGCCGTCATTGCCGATGGCATCCGTGCCGAAGGCGTGCAGATGCGTCTCGTTGCCGGGGCTGTTCTGAAGCGCGGCGGGATCGACCTCGATGAAACCTTCATCGGCCAGCCAGAGCCGGATGCGCGATTGGATGCGGTTCCGCTCCAGCAGCAGGGGGCGGCGGCCTTCATGGCGGTGGGCATCCCACCAGCGAGTCTCGGTCATTGGTTCGGGCTTTCGATTTCCGCTGGAATGCGCTAGATCACGCGGCAATTCCCGTCAACCGGGACCCCCAGCAAGGACGAATTCGTGAAAGTCATCGCATCCTCCCTTCGCAAGGGCAATGTCGTCGAGATGGACGGCAAGCTCTATGCCGTTCTGAAATCCGAGAACTTTCACCCCGGCAAGGGCACGCCGACCACGTCGGTCGACATGCGCCGCATCTCGGACGGGGTGAAGGTGTCGGAACGCTGGCGCACGACCGAGATGGTCGAAAAGGCGACGGTGGACGAGCGCGAATACGACTTCCTCTATGAAGACGGCGAAGGCTTCCACTTCATGGAACCGGCAACCTACGAGCAGCTGGTCGTGTCCCCCGACGTGGTGGGCGACGACAACGTGTTCCTCGGCGACGGCGTGAAGGTCTACCTGCGGACCTTCGAAGGTGTCGCGATCGCGCTGGAACTGCCGCAGCGCGTCGTGGTCGAGATTTCGGAGACCGAGCCGGTCGTGAAGGGTCAGACGGCGTCGTCGTCCTACAAACCCGCGATCTGCACCAACGGGGTGCGCGTGATGGTTCCGCCGCATATCGGCACCGGCACGCGGATCGTGATCAACACCGAAGACCGTTCCTACGTCGAACGGGCACGGGACTGAGAGGGCGGCCTTCGGGCCGCCTTTTTCCTTTCAGGCGCTGCGCGTGCGGACCCCGTTCGGGTCCACCACCTGCTCGCCATCTTCTTTGACGAACGGGCCGCGCTGGGGCGGCAGCAGGTCCAGCACCTCCTCGGACGGGCGGCACAAGCGCACGCCTTTGGGGCTGATCACGACGGGCCGGTTCATAAGCACAGGATGCGCCACCATCGCGTCGATCAGCGCATCATCGTCCAGCGCCGGATCGCCCAGCCCCAGATCGGCATAGGGCGTGCCCTTTTCCCGCAGCAGCGCCCGGACGCCGATCCGTTCGGCCAGTTGCACCAGCATCGCGCGCGAAGGCGGCGTCTTCAGGTATTCGATCACATGCGGCTCTATCCCCGCGTTGCGGATCATCGCCAGCACATTGCGCGAGGTGCCGCAGGCGGGGTTGTGATAGATGACGACGTCCATTGGGTGCCTCCATTTCCACGTCACCCTATCAGCCCGAAACTTCCCATGGAACCGGAGGTAATTGCGAACCGTTCTCATTAGGAGTTGACAGTTGAGAATCGTTCGCATCTTCTGTCCGTGCCGAGAATGACAGGAGCCCACGATGTTTCTTCGCCTGCTTGCCGCCACTAGCCTGATCGCATTGCCCGCTGCCGCACAGGAGCCGTTCAAGGTCGTCACAACCTTCACTGTGCTGGCCGATATGGCGCGGAACGTGGCGGGGGACGCGGCAGAGGTCGTCTCCGTCACCCGTCCGGGGGCAGAGATCCACGGATACGAGCCGACGCCGCGCGACATCGCGGGCGCGCAGGGGGCCGATCTGATCCTGTGGAACGGGCTGAACCTTGAACGCTGGTTCGAACAGTTCCTGAGCAACATGGGCGATGTGCCGTCCGCGGTCCTGACCGAAGGGATCGAGCCGGTGCCAATCCGCGAGGGATCATACGAGGGGCTGGCGAACCCCCATGCGTGGATGGGTCTGGATAACGCGCTGATCTATGTCGACAACATCCGCAACGCGCTTCAGGAATACGACCCCGAACATGCCGAGGTCTATGAGGCGAATGCCGAGGCCTATAAGCGAAAGATCCGCGACACGATCGGGCCCTTGCGCGATCAGGTCATGGCGATCCCCGAGGACAAACGCTGGCTCGTGACCTGCGAAGGGGCGTTCAGCTATCTTGCCCGCGATTTCGGGATGCAAGAGCTGTATCTGTGGCCAATCAACGCCGACCAGACCGGAACTCCCCGGCAGGTGCGGACCGTGATCGACGGCGTGCGCGAACATCACATCCCGGTGGTGTTCTGCGAAAGCACCGTCAGCCAGGCACCCGCCGAACAGGTGGCGCGCGAGACGGGCGCGGAATATGGCGGCATGCTCTATGTGGATTCGCTGTCCGAGCCGGACGGGCCGGTTCCGACCTATCTGGACCTGCTGCGGGTGACTTCGGAAACCGTGGCGAAGGGGCTGACCGAACATGTCCGATGATGGAATCGTCGCCAATGGTGTGACGGTCACCTATCGCAACGGCCACACGGCGCTGCGCGACGCCAGTTTCGCCATCCCGCGCGGCACCGTCACGGCGTTGGTGGGGGTGAACGGCGCGGGGAAATCCACGCTGTTCAAGGCCATCATGGGCTTCGTTCCCGCAGCGCGGGGCGAAATCCGCCTTTTGGGCATGACCGTGCGCGAGGCACTGCGCCACAACGTCGTCGCCTATGTCCCGCAGGCCGAGGAAGTCGACTGGGCTTTCCCCGTGCTGGTCGAGGATGTGGTGATGATGGGGCGCTATGGTCACATGGGCTTCCTCCGCCGTGCATCTGCGGCGGATCACGCGGCTGTGGATCAGGCGCTGCGCCGCGTCGGGATGCAGGATTTCCGCCACCGCCAGATCGGAGAGCTTTCGGGTGGCCAGCGCAAACGCGTCTTCCTTGCCCGTGCGCTGGCGCAGGACGGTCGCGTGATCCTGCTGGACGAGCCGTTCACCGGCGTCGATGTCCAGACCGAGGATCAGATCGTGGCCCTGTTGCGCGAGTTGCGCGACGAGGGGCGGGTGATGCTGGTATCCACCCACAACCTCGGCTCGGTCCCGGAATTCTGCGACCGCGTGGTTCTGGTCAAGGGCACCGTCTTGGCCCATGGCCCGACCGAGGAGATATTCACCCGCGCCAATCTGGAACTGGCTTTCGGCGGGGTGCTGCGACACTTCACCCTGACCGGGTCCGCGCTGCACGACGATGACGACCCGCGCGAATTGACGATCATCTCGGATGACGAACGGCCCATCGTGCATTACGGCGACAAGGTTCGGAAGGCGGAAGAATGACGCTGCTGGAGCCGTTCGACTACATGTATATGACCAACGCGATGTGGGTCTCGGCGCTGGTCGGGGGCGTCTGCGCGTTCCTGTCGGCCTATCTGATGCTGAAGGGTTGGTCGCTGATCGGGGATGCGCTGTCGCACTCTGTCGTGCCGGGGGTGGCGGGGGCTTACATGCTCGGGCTGCCCTTTGCGTTGGGGGCGTTTCTGGCGGGCGGGCTGGCGGCGGGGGCGATGCTGTTCCTGTCGGACCGTTCGGGGCTGAAGGTGGATGTCATCATCGGCATCATCTTCACCAGCTTCTTCGGGCTGGGGCTGTTCATGATCTCGCTGAACCCGATCGCGGTGTCGGTGCAGACGATCACGATGGGCAACATCCTGTCGATCACCCCGGAAGATACGCTGCAGCTGGCGATCATCGGCTTCGTCTGTCTGGGCGTGATGCTTTTGAAATGGAAGGACCTGATGGTCACCTTCTTCGATGAAAGCCATGCGCGGTCCATCGGCCTGAACCCTGCGCGGCTGAAGGCGATGTTCTTCGTGCTGCTGTCGGCGGCCATCGTGGCGGCGATGCAGACGGTGGGGGCGTTTCTGGTGATCGCGATGGTCGTGACGCCGGGGGCGACGGCATATCTTCTGTGCGACCGTTTCCCGAGGCTGATCGCGACCTCGGTGGTGATCGGGACGGTGACGGGGTTCGTGGGGGCTTATATCAGCTATTTCCTTGACGGGGCGACGGGGGCGGTGATCGTGGCGCTTCAGACGGCGATCTTCCTTGGCGTCTTCACTTTTGCGCCCAAGCACGGGCTGCTTGCGGCGCGGCGGCGCGCGGCGGAGGCGTTGGAATGACCCCGCTTTCGCCGTTCGAATTCGGCTTCATGCAGAACGCCTTTCTGATCTGCCTGATCGTCGGGCCGCCGACCGCGATCCTGTCCTGCTTTCTGGTGCTGAAAGGCTGGGCGCTGATGGGCGATGCGGTCAGCCACGCGGTGCTGCCGGGGGTGGTGCTGGCCTGGATCACGGGCATTCCGCTGGTGATCGGGGCGTTCATCGCCGGAATGATTGCCGCGCTGTCCACCGGCTGGCTGGCCGAGAACAGCCGCGTCAAGCGCGACACGGTGATGGGGGTGGTCTTCTCGGGGATGTTTGCGGTGGGGATCATCCTCTATACCTCGATCACCACGAACGAGCATCTGGATCATGTGCTTTACGGCAACATGCTGGGCGTGGGGGCGCAAGACCTTTGGACTGCGGCGGGGATCTGCATTCCGGTCGCGCTGATCCTGCTGCTGAAATGGAAGGACTTCCTGCTGCACGCCTTCGATCCGGCGCAGGCGCAGGCCTCGGGTCTGCGCGTGGGCTGGCTGCATTATGGGCTGCTGTGCATCCTGTCGCTGACGGTGGTGGCGGTGCTGTCCTCGGTCGGGCTGGTGCTGGCGGTGGCGCTGCTGATCACGCCGGGGGCGACTGCCTTTCTGCTGGTGCGCAGCTTTGGGCGGATGATGGCGGTGTCGGTCGCGGTCTGCGTCGGCGCGATGCTGACGGGGGCCTATGCCAGTTTCTTTCTGGACAGCGCCCCCGCGCCGACTGTGGTTTTGGTGCTGACGGCGGTGTTCACCGCCGCCTTCGTCACGCGCGTCTTGCGCCGCGCCGCATGAGGCCGAGCGCGCCGATCCCGCCGATCAGCAGCAGGACGGACGCGGGCAGGGGGGTCGGAAGCGGCGCCGCCGCGGCCAAGGGCATTTCGCCGCCTGCGACGCTCCATGTGCCGCCGGGGCCGGTCTTGCCGGTCGTCAGCAGGCCATAGCCTTCGATCCCGTCCGGCAGGCCAAGAAAGAACGGCGCCTCGCCCAGCGCATTGATGCTGATATATTCGCCGCCGTTATAGAAATCGCCGCCGTAATAGTAATTCCACGTCTCGGACGTGGTTTCGACATACAGATCCCAATACTCCGGCATCCCGTCCGCGCCGAATGTCAACGTCCGCAAACCGACGCCCGGCAATGTCGTGGTAAGCCCCTTCGTGGCGTCATCATACCATGTCAGGGTAAGGCCGGATATTTCGACGATGTCGGTATCGATCGAAATGTCGAAGCTGCCGGTTTCATCCAAACTCGCGCTGCGCGAAATGGAATAGGTATAGGAGCCCCCTTCGCCATCGTCACCAATGCCGTCGAAGGCGACTGTTTCGGAATCGAACGCATAGTTGTAGGTATAGGTGACGACCGCAGCTTCGGCCATGGTCGAAAATCCCGCAGCCGCGAAGGCTGCCAGCGCAATCTTTAACATCACACTCACCAAATGTTGACCAGAATCAGATCGTGCCAGCGCAGGATGATTCCAGCAACATTTAATCCGTGAGTCGCATTTCGCCAATTATCGTTCGTTCCGGGGATGGATCGCGACTTATTCTTCGGGTTTCTCGTTCGAATAATACATCTTGCCGATTTCGATCTTCTCTCGCCCCTGTGAAAGACGGAACTCGTTCGTGTCGCGCAGGGAATAGATGCAGCCGCAATATTCCTGCATGTAGAATTCCTCGCGTTTGGAAATCTCGATCATGCGGGATGCGCCGCCGCCTTTGCGCCAGTTGAATTCCCAGTATTTCACGCCGTCATAGGGTTTGGCCGCACGCACGCCGCAATCGTTGATCTGCGCCATGTTCTTCCAGCGCGAAATGGCCAAGCTGGATGTGATGACCGGAAATCCGTTCTCATAGGCATAAAGCGCGGTGCGTTCGAAGCGCATGTCGAAACACATGGTGCAGCGGATGCCGCGTTCGGGTTCGAACTCCATCCCCTTGGCGCGGGCGAACCAGTTGTCGGCGTCGTAATCGGCGTCGATGAAGGGGATGTCGTGCTTTTCGGCAAAGCGGATATTCTCCTCCTTGCGCAGGACATATTCCTTCTTCGGGTGGATGTTGGGATTGTAGAAGAAGATCGTGTAATCGATCCCCGATGCCGTCATCGCCTCCATCACCTCGCCGGAACAGGGCGCGCAGCAGGAGTGGAGAAGGACTTTCGTCTCTCCGTCAGGGGGGGTGAGGATGGGGCGATCATAGGTCATGGGCGCGATTTTACCCGATTCCCGCGCCGCCTGCCAGAGCCGCCGGTGGCTGGCACCATTGGCCGGGCGCCGAGGATTTGCAGCTGGGCCTGCGCTTGGCTGGCAAAAGCGCGGCGCGGCTCAGCCCCTGATCCAGCGCATCGCGTTCAGCGCGGCATCGGCCAGATCGCCGCTGCGGGCGACGTAATGTTCCGGCGCGGCGAAACGGCCGGTGCCGGGGGCGCGGGTCTCTGCCTCCAGCGCGTCGATCAGCCGGTTCAGGCGTCGCTGGTGCCAGCCGAGGCGGCGTTGCAGCGGATCGGTGACGATGCCGGCAAAGGTGGACAGGACCGCGATGACGAGAACCAGCGCCGCGCCCGTCGCGATGACGGTCGCCATCGGCACGGTGGACGGAAAGGCGCCATACCACACCGCGCCCAGCGCACCGCCCAGCGGGAAGGACGCGATGGCCGCCCCTTGGGCCATCACCGCCGCCAGCGTCGGGGCCAGCGACAGAACGCCGGGGGTCAGCGATTTGAACGCCACCGCGCCGAAGCCGACGGTGCCAAGGGTCGCCGCGATCTCGTTCGTGGCGGTGCGGGTCGCGACATAATCGCCCGTCAGCGCGGCCAGCCCAAGCGGCTCCAGCAGGTCGCGACGCAGGCGCAGGTCCAGCTCGGTCGCCAATGCGGTCTGGAACATCAGCGGGCGGGCCGTGACCCAGCGTGCGGCGCGGGGCAGGCGCATCCGGTCCAGCGTGAGCCCCGCCAACCGCTGCATGAGGAACAGCGGCGCAAGCGAGACGTTGGCCGGGGCCTTCAGCATGTCCCAGCTCAGCGCATGACGATGCAGCCTCACGCTGCCGCGCAGGCTGAAATTGGCATCCACGAAACGGGTGACGGCGATGCGGTCCATAGGTGGGATGGTAGCCTTTCACGGCGCTTCGGGGAAGCTATGGTCGCAGACAGCGCGCCTTCAATGCGGCATGGGTGTCGTGGACGCAGGCGATCAGCGCGGCGGGGGCGCTTTCCGGCGGCGAGACGGCGCGGGGCGGGCGAAAGCGCGGCGCGGCCTCGGCCAGTGCCGCCGGATCCGCCAGGTCCAGCGCATCGGCCAGAACCGGCAGGTGGTTGCGCGGGTCCGAGCAAAGCGCGTCCTGATCGACGAGGATGGCGTTCGATCCCGCCGTCTCCAGCACCATGCGATAGGTGTCGGCCCAATAGGACAGCCAGAACTCCGGCGTCATCGGATCGCCTTTGCGCGGGCCGCCCAAGGGGCGAAACGCTGCTGCCGGGTCGCGCTGCGATCCGGCGCGGTGCTGGCCCAGCAGCGAATGGGCATGAACGAAAGGATCGCGCAGCGGGATCACCACGGCCGCATCCGGCAGTGCGCGCCGCAGCCACGGCAGCCGCGCAAGCGAAGCGGGGTTCCCCGAGATATAGCGGGACGCCCCGGCCTTGCCCGCAACCACGCGCACCATATAGCGGCGCAGGAACGCCTCGAATTCCGGGTGGCGCTGGTCGGTCCACGGGCGGATGTGATCCTTGGCGTAATGGGCCTTCCAGAAGGCCATCCACGCCACTTCCTCGACCGGGCCGGGGGCGCCGAGGCTGCGCGCCAGATTGCCCCAAAGCATCGGTGACAGCGCAAGGGGCATATGGCGGCGGGTGGGGGCTGCGAATTCCTCCTGCCCGGTCAGGACATCCAGAAGAGTGGTCCCCGACCGCGCAAGCGAGGTGACGAGCACCGGGCGATCCGCAGCCGGGGGCGCGATCCGCTGCCTGTCCTCGGATCGGGGCGGCCCGCCCGCGCGTCTGGGAAACAGGGCGAGCCAGGGCGTGATCGTTTCGTTGATGGCGGCCCGCGCGGCGGTGCGGGCCGTCACCCCCGACGGTCCTTGGCCTCCGCGACCCGCCGTGCCGCAAGGCCGCCGATCGCAGTAACAAGGGCGGCCAGCCCCAAGGCCACCACCCCAAGCGTGGGCAGCGCACCGGGCCCGACATAGGCCGAAGCGGCTTCCGGCATGATGATGAAGGCAAAGGTGGCGGCGCAGATGCACGCCGAAAGGGTTTTGCCGGTCACGGATATTCCTTTCGCAGTCTGGGGCCGGCATCCGCCGGTTGCGGGGCGAGGATATTGCCACCTTTGCGCGTTTCCCATGCGCGGAGCTTCGCTTGGCGAACCGCCGCGTGAACCGGCTGAAAGGGTCGGCGAGAACTGGCCGAACGGGCGCGACAATGATGCACGTGCGGCTCCGGGAACCGAGGACGCCGTGCTGACATTTCCTTTGTGACGGAAGGACGATCATGGCCCAGACGAGCATCCCCTATTGCGGCGCGCCGCCCGCGCCTTCGGAGTTGGCATCCGCATGGAATACCGGCCCGCTGCTGCTGGCGGCGCTGGGCATCGCGGCGCTTTGCACCTTTCGGGTTAACGGCTCTCGGGCCGCGTGGATCGCAGGGGTCGCGGTGCTGGCGGTCAGCTTCGTCTCGCCGCTTTGCGCGCTGGCCAGTGCGCTTTTCTCGGCGCGGGTGCTGCATCACGTGCTGATCGTGGCGGTGGCGGCGCCGCTTCTGGTTTCGGGGGCGGGTGTTCGGATCGGGCAGGGCAGCCTCGCCTTTCTGGCGCATATGGCGGCGGTCTGGGCATGGCACATGCCCGCGCCCTATGCCGCCGCGCTGGGCAGCGATGCCGTCTATTGGATGATGGAGGCGACGCTGCTGGGCACCGCCGTCTGGCTGTGGTCGGCGATGATGGCGCGGCCGGGGCAGGGGGCGGTTCTGGCGCTCGGCACGCTTTTGCAGATGGGGATGCTGGGCGCGCTTCTGACCTTTGCCGGGCGCGTGCTTCACCCGTTTCACGCGTTGACGACCGCGCCTTACGGCATCGATCCGCTGGAGGATCAGCAGCTTGCGGGCCTTCTGATGTGGGCTCCTGCGGCGCTGCCCTATCTGGGGTTCGCGATCCATGGCGTGCTGACCCGCGTTCTGCCGCGCGCGGGCCACGCATGATCGCGCTGCTCAAGGCCGTCCACATCGCCGCCATCGCCGTCTGGAGCGCGGGCCTTCTGGCGCTGCCCTCGCTTTATATCCAACGCCGCCATGTCCGCAGCGACGACGAATTGCACCGACTGCAGGAGATGGTGCGCTTCGCCTATATCGCCATCGTCTCGCCCTTCGCGTTCGTGGCGGTGGCGTCGGGCATCGCGCTGATCTTTGCGCGCGAGGTGTTCGCGCCGTGGTTCGCGGCCAAGCTGGCGCTGGTCGCGGTGATGACCTTCGTCCATGTGCTGACCGGACTCGTCGTGATCCGGCTGTTCCGCAAGGGCGAACGCTATCCCGGCTGGCGGTTCGTGACGGTCACGCTGGCGACGGGGGCGATCGTGACGGGCATCCTGTGGCTGGTGCTGGCCAAACCCCAGATGCCCATCGCGCCGGACCTGTTCCGCCCCGGCGCGCTGCCCGACCTGGTGGTGCGCATCAATCCTTGGGCGACACCATGAGGCCGATGCCGTGATCGAAGATCAGCTTGCCCCCATGCCAGCCCGCAATGCCCGTCAGGACGACGCCGACGACCGAAAGCGCCAGCCCCTGCGGCAGCACCGCCTCGGGGAAGGCCAGCCGCAGGCCCCAGTTCGCACCGGCGACCGACACCAGCGCCATCCCGGCGATGCCATGCGCCCAGCTTGCGGCCCGGGCGCGGATGCCGGGCACGGCCAGCAGTTCGACCGTGCCGACCAGCGCCGCGCCGATCCCGGCAAAGAAGGCCAGCCCCGAAGACCACAGCCCGGTGCGCACCCAGAACGGGTCCGCGTCCCACCAGTAAAGGATGTCGATGCCCAGCGTGCAGATCATCAGCGCGATCGGAAAATGGACGGCCATCGCATGCAGCGGATGACCCGCGACAGCGATGAAGCTGTCGGTCGCCTTTTCCTCGACCTTCGCGATGACGGGGTTCTGTTCGCTGCCATGCGTTTCGTCGGCGATATGTTCGTCGGTTTCCTTCATGCCCCGACAAGACGTCTGGGGCTGGCCGGGTTCCCGATCCTTTTCGCCGCAGGCTGCGATCGCGATCTGTCCGTGCTGTCGCCGGCAGGTCCGGCGGCGCAGGGGATCGCGACGCTGTGGTGGTGGATGTTCTGGGGCGGGGCGGCGATCTTTGCGCTGATGCTGGCGCTGTTCCTGTGGCTGCTGTTGCGCCCGGCGGCGGGTCGGGGCATCCCGGCGCGGTGGTGGATCGTGGGCGGCGGGCTGGTGTTTCCGCTGCCCGTGCTGGCCGCGCTGACCGGGGCGGCGCTTTGGCTGGGCGAGGGCACGCTGGGCGGCACGGCATCCACCCAGATCGAGGCCGAGGCCCGCATGTGGCAATGGACCTTCCGCTACCCCGACGGGTCCGAGACGACCGACGTGCTGCACCTGCCCGCCGGCCGGGATGTGGAGATCGTCGTGACCAGCCCCGACGTGATCCACAGCTTCTGGATTCCGCGCCTTGGCGGCAAGATCGACGCGATACCCGGCCATGCGAACCGGATCGTGCTGCGCGCCGACGCCCCCGGCGAATATGGCGGTGTCTGCGCCGAATATTGCGGAACGGGGCATGTGGATATGAGTTTCACCGCCGTAGCAAGCGACGATTGGGGGCGCGAATGACCCCCATCCGCCGCCACAAGGAACTTGACCGCATCTGGCGCACGGCCCCCGGCTGGGGCCGCCTTGCCGCCGTGAACCATACCGTGATCGGCAAGCGGTTCATGCTGACCGCGCTGGTGTTCTTTGCCATCGGCGGGCTGCTGGCGATGCTGATCCGCATCCAGCTTGCCTCGCGCCAAAGCGAGTTCATGGAGCCGGGGACCTATGCCCAGGTCTTCACCATGCATGGCACGATCATGATGTTCCTGTTCGCCATCCCCTTTTTCGAGGGGCTGGCGATGTATCTGCTGCCCAAGATGCTTGGGGCGCGGGACATGGCGTTCCCGCGCCTGTCCGCATATGGCTACTGGTGCTACCTTTTAGGCGGGTCGATCCTGATCGTCGCGCTGCTGATGGGGGCCGCGCCGGATGCGGGCTGGTTCATGTATGCGCCGCTGTCATCCGCGACCTACAGCCCCGGCATCAACGCCGATGTCTGGCTGCTGGGGATCACCTTCGTCGAAATCTCGGCCCTGTCGGCGGCGGTGGAGATGCTGGTGTCAATCCTGATGCTGCGCGCCGGGGGGATGTCGCTGGACCGGATGCCGATCTTCGGCTGGTATATGCTGGTCGTCGCGGGGATGATGCTGGTGGGGTTCCCGCCGCTGATCCTCGGGTCCTTGCTGCTGGAGGCCGAGCGCGCCTTTGGCCTTCCGTTCTTCGATCCGACGCGCGGGGGCGATCCGCTTCTGTGGCAGCACCTGTTCTGGCTGTTCGGCCACCCAGAGGTCTATATCATCTTCCTGCCCGCCGCCGGGGTGCTCTCCACCATCATCCCGGTCTTTTCGCGCCACCGTCTGGTCGGATACCGCGCCATCGTGGCGGCGATCGTGGCGATGGGGTTCCTCAGCTTCGGGCTGTGGGTTCACCATATGTATGCGACGGGGATACCGCATCTGTCGTTGTCGTTCTTTTCGATCGCCAGCGCCTTGGTGGCAGTGCCGACGGCGGTGCAGATATTCTCGTGGCTGGCAACGATGGCGGCGGGGCGGCCGCGCTTTTCCATCCCGATGCTGCATGTGTTCGGGTTCATGTTCGTCTTCGTCTGCGGCGGGCTTTCGGGCGTGATGCTGGCGATGGTGCCGTTCGATCTGCAGGCGCATGACACGCATTTCGTGGTGGCGCATCTGCATTACGTCCTGGTCGGCGGTTTCGTCTTCCCGATGATGGCGGCGGCCTATTACTGGCTGCCGCACATGACCGGGCGCCAGCCGGTGCAGCAGCTGTCCCACGCGGCGTTCTGGACGATCTTCGTCGGGTTCAACCTGACCTTTCTGGGAATGCACCTGACGGGGCTTCTGGGGATGACGCGGCGCGTCCACAGCTATGACGATCCGTGGTGGGAGGTGCTGAACTTCATCTCGTCCATGGGCGGGTTCGTGACGACCATCGGCTTTGCGCTGCTGGCGCTGGATCTGGTGCTGCTGATGCTGTTCGGGCGGCCGTTCCGGCGCGATCCGTGGCGAGCTGGCACGCTGGAATGGGCGATGCCGACGCCGCCGCCCAGTTATAACTTTGCCTCGGTCCCGATGGGCGACATAGACGGGCCGTCGCTGGCGGCGGGCAAGGGCCTGCTGGCCACCCCGCGCGGAGAGATGGAGACACTGGGCGTCGATCCCCTGTCGGGTCGGCCAGAGCAGATCGTGATCCTGCCGAAGCCGACCTTCCTGCCGCTGCTGACCGCGCTGGCCACCGGCGGGGTGTTCCTGAGCCTGCTGTTCAAGGCGTATCTGCTGGCCCCGGTCTTTGCGGTGGCGGTGGTGGCGCTGTTCCTGCGCTGGACCGCGGCCATGCCCGCGCCTGCGGTTCTGGATGCGGGGCAGGGGCTGATGCTGCCGAACCACCGCGCGGCGCGGATGCCCCCTTCGCTTCTGGCGATGCGGTTCATCATCGCGGCGGATGCGACGGCCTTCGCCTCGCTGGTGTTCGGGGCGGGGTTCCTGGCGATCTCGGCCCCCGGCTGGCCCCCGGCGGAATGGCCGGGCTTCGGCTGGCCCGCCTGGGTGGCGGTGGTCGGGGGGCTGGTGGCGCTGGCGCTTCCGGGGCGGGCGCTGGTTCCGCAACTGGTGACGGTGGCCGCGTTCACCGCGATCCTTTGGCGGATGGAGGGCGTGCAGGATCATGCCGCCCCTGCCGCGCTGGCGGCGCTGGCGACATGGGGGGCGGTTCATGCGGCCATCGGCGTTCTGCTGGCGGGATGGGGGGATCGCCGCATCTCTGCCCAATGGCAGCGCTATGCCGCGCTGGTCACCGTCGTCGCGGCGACGTTCCCGGCGCTGCTGCGCCTTCTGGCCGAGGGTGCGGCATGAGGCGTCTGGTCCTTCTGATTGCGGGCTTCGTCATCTGGTCGGCAGCCTTCCTTGCCGTCTATGCCGTGCAGGCGACGGGCTGCGCGATCGGGATGGAGGCGGGGTTGCTGCGCGGGCTGCTGATCCTGTGCGTCGCGGTCGGGTTGGTGGCGGGGGCGATCCCGCTATGGCTGGCGCGGCGAGGCGGGGTTTTGGGGCAAAGCGCGGCCATCGCCGCAGCCGCCGCGATGGCATCGACGTTGCTGACACTTTCCGGTGTGTTCTGGCTTGGCCCCTGCTGATCCGGGAACGCTTGGGCGGGCCGCTGGTTGACATCGGCAATCCAAGGAGCCGCCGCCATGAAGGACACCCCGGAACGCGAACAGGACCCCACGACCCCGTTCTATGACCACCCGACCGGGGGCTGGGGGTCGATCAAGAGCGTGCTGCGCCATATGGGCACCGGCCACGCCTCGCCCCCCGGCGTGCTGGAGACGCTGTGGCGGCAGAACAAGCCAAAGGGGCATATGTGCACCTCTTGCGCATGGGCCAAGCCGCCGAACCCGCATCTGGCCGAGTTCTGCGAGAACGGGGCCAAAGCCACGATTTGGGACCTGACCCGCGACCGCTGCGGCCCGGATTTCTTTGCCGCGCACAGCGTGACGGAACTGAG
This sequence comes from Falsirhodobacter xinxiangensis, assembly GCF_004959935.1. Lineage (GTDB taxonomy): Bacteria > Pseudomonadota > Alphaproteobacteria > Rhodobacterales > Rhodobacteraceae > Falsirhodobacter > Falsirhodobacter xinxiangensis. The sequence goes on from NZ_SMYN01000004.1 coordinate 237,365, forward strand.
GACTTGGAACGACCACGATCTGGAGGCGGTGGGGCGGCTGACCCATCCGATGCGCTACGATGCCGCTACCGACCGCTATGTGCAGACGACATGGGACGAGGCTTTCGCCGCCATCGGCGCGAAGCTGCGGGGGCTGGAGCCGAGATCGACGGTCTTCTATGCCTCGGGCCGGGCCAGTCTGGAGACCTCCTATCTCTATGCCCTGTTCGCGCGGGTCTATGGCCACAACAACCTGCCCGACAGTTCAAACATGTGCCACGAGACGACCAGCGTGGCACTGAAGAAGACCATCGGATCGCCCGTCGGCACCTGCGTTCTGGACGATTTCGAGCATTGCGACATGCTGCTGTTCTTTGGCCAGAACACCGGATCGAACAGCCCGCGTTTCCTGCATCCGCTGCAACAGGCTGCCAAGCGTGGCTGCCGGATCGTGACCTTCAATCCGGTGCGCGAACGCGGGCTGCTGGAATTCGCGAACCCGCAAAGCCCGGCGCAGATGCTGACCGGCGGTTCGACGAAGATCTCGGACATCTATCTGCAACTGCGGCCCGGCGGCGACATCGCGGCCATCGCGGGGCTGTGCAAGCATCTGCTTGCGTTGGGGGCGGTCGATCGCGGCTTCATCGACGCCCATTGCACTGACTTCGACGCCTTCGCCGCGCGGATGGACGCGCTGACATGGGAGGAGATCGAAGCGCAGTCCGGCCTTCCCCGCGCCGATCTGGTCGAAGTGGCCGAAATCTATGCCAGCGCAAAGAACGTCATCGGCGTCTATGGCATGGGCCTGACCCAGCACGTGCATGGCAGCCAGAGCATCGGAATGCTGGTGAACCTGTTGCTCATGCGCGGCAATATCGGGCGCAAGGGCGCGGGCATCTGCCCGGTGCGCGGCCATTCCAACGTGCAGGGGCAGCGCACGGTCGGCATGTCGGAAAAGCCGGAACTGGTGCCGCTGGATCGTCTGGCAGAGCAGTTCGACTTTGCCCCGCCGCGCGATACCGGGATGACCACGGTAGAGGTGGTGCGGGGCGTGATCGACGGGACGGTGCGGGGTTTCGTCAGCCTTGGCGGCAATTTCGCCCGCGCGATCCCGGATCAGGGCCGCGCCGATCCGGCATGGGCGGGGCTGGAGCTGAATGTCCAGATCGCGACCAAGCTGAACCGTTCGCACACGCTGGTCGGCGACGGCGCATGGCTTCTGCCCTGCCTTGTCCGCGCCGAGGAGGATATGCAGGTCAGCGGCCCGCAGGCGGTCACGATGGAGGACAGCCTGAGCCATATCCACGGATCGGTGGGCAAACGCCCCGCGGCCTCGCCGCATCTGCTGTCCGAGGTGGCCATCGTCGCAGGGCTGGCCAAGGCGACCCTGCCGCGCAATCCAAAGCTGCGGTGGGACGATTGGCAGGCCGATTACGCCCGCATCCGCGACCTGATCGAGGCGACCTATCCCGACCAGTTCGCCCGGTTCAACGACCGCATGTTCGACGCGGGCGGATTCTATCGCGGCAATTCGGCGCGGGTCCGGGATTGGAAAACCGAAAGCGGCAAGGCAGAGTTCACGGTGCCGGACACGCTGTCTGCACTGGGCGATGGGCCGGAGGGAGCGCTGACGTTGATGACGCTGCGGTCGAACGATCAGTTCAACACGACGATCTATGGCTATCGCGACCGGCTGCGGGGGCTGGAGGGCGACCGGATGATCGTGCTGATGTCCCCGGCAGAGATCGCGCGGGCAGGTCTGCACGAAGGGCAGCGCGTGACGCTGGTCTCGGCAGCCGATGACGGGCAGGAGCGCCGGGTGCCGGGATTCGCCGTCACGCCCTACGATCTGCCGATGGGATGCGTCGCCGCCTATTATCCCGAAGCGAACCCGCTGGTCCCGCTGGACCTGCACGATCTGGCATCGAAGACCCCAGCCTTCAAAGGCGCACCGATTCGGGTGGAGGGGTGAGAGGCTGGACATCGACCCAAACGGGACTCGTTGCGGCTGCTTCCTTCCGGACCTGACCGGGTTGGCGAGGCGTTCGCCCGCGCCAACCTCTCGGGGGGTGATATAGTCCCGTAGAGGGCGGGGCGCAAGTCACAGATCCAGCCGGAACCGCAGGAAGCCGCGCTCGGTCGTGCCAAGCGGGGTCAGGGACAGATGCGGGACCTCGTGCAGGTGGTGGATCGCGCGTGGCGAGGTGTCGAAGGTCACGGACGTGCCCGGCATGGGCATGAACGACCAGAAGGGCGGCGCGCCCGCAGACGGGGGATGGGTCGCGATGCGGTCCATCAGCACCTCGCGCATCGTGGCGGGACCGCTCAGAACCGGCGGGCGCGGGCTGAATCCTCCGGTGCCGCCCGCGCGATAGCTGCTGGTCGCGACGTGGAACATCGCGTCGCGGTCTAGCGGTTCGCCGTTCAGGTGCAAATCGCGGATGCGGTCCGTTTGGCGGGCAAGGTCGATGCGGAATGTAAGCCCGTGGATCAGGTCGAAGTTATAGCTTGGAACCTCCGGCGGCAGCAGCGGCTGGTCGGGGATTCCCGGCTCGATCCGGTTGAAGATCGCGGCGGCGCGTTCCAGCCAGCCCGCCACCTCGGCCCCGGACAGGCGCAGCACGGCGAAACTGTTGGGATAGCAGTAGATGTCGGTCACATGCCGCAAGGCGATGGGGCCCGCGGGGATGTCGGTGAAATAGTCCGGCCCGCCGCGCCCCCCCGCCTTGAACGGCAACCCGGTTCCCAGCACCGGCAGCGCGTCGCCCAGCACGGCTTGGGCATGGGCGGCCCCGGCCTCGGCGATCAGGGCGACGGCGGGGGTGGGCGCGACCATGCCGAAGAAGGTGTTGAGCGGCGTCAGCGTTTCCCCCACCGGGCGGCGGGCGAAATCCACCGTCTCGTCATGGTCGGTGGCGGTGACGGCAAGGAAATCGGCATCGGGCGCGAGGCCATCGCTGCTGCGGGCATGGCAACGCCAGCCCGTCACCTGCCAGTCGCCCGGACGCAGGACCAGATCGATCACGCCCAGATGCGAGCCCCAGAAACCCGGCATCACGGCGGGCGTTCCATGCAGCGTGCCTTGCGCGACATCCGCGCAAGCCAGCCCGTCGAACGCGGACGAGGGGAATATCTGGTGGCTGTGGCCCGCCACCACCGCGTCGATCCCCGGAACTGCGGCCAGCGCGGCAGAGGCATTCTCGGCCCCCGCTGCCTCGCCTTCGCCCGCGATGCCGGAATGGGACAGGGCGATCACGATATCGCATTCGCGGCGCAGGGCGGGGACGTGTTCGCGTGCGGCGGCGACGATGTCATTGGTCGTCAGCACGCCTTCCAGCACGGCGCGGTCCCAGGTCATGATCTGCGGTGGGGCAAAACCGATGATGCCGATCCGCAGATCGTGCGCCGTCCCCGCGCCGTCGCGCACAGGGCGGGTCAGGACAGTCCATCGCGGCAGGAAAGCGGTGCCGTCCACGCGCGAGATATTGGCGGACACGAAGGGAAAGCTCGCGCTGCCCAGCACCTGCGACAGGAAATCTATGCCATAGTTGAATTCGTGATTGCCCACCGTCGCCGCGTCATAGCGCATATGGTTCATCGCCGCAGCGACGGGGTGGATGCGCCCCGCCAGCCCCCGCCCATGCGCGACCCAGTCGCCCATGGGGCTGCCCTGAAGAAAATCGCCATTGTCCAGCAGGATGCAGGTCTCGGCCTCGGCCCGTGCATCGGCGACCAACGCCGCGATCCGCGCAAGGCTTTGCGTCTGCGTCGGGCGGGCGGTGGTGTAATCCCATGGGTGGAGGTGCATGTGGATGTCGCTGGTGGCAAGAATGCGAAGGTGCACCCTGTCCTTTTGCCCGCCGGGAAGATCGCCCGAGGCGGCGACGGTCAAGTCGTTGGAATATCGGGACATCGAAATCTTTTTTCAGCAATTCCCCAAAGGTTAATCAGAAGCCGCGCAGCGAATCCAGCCCGTTCGCCGCTGTCATGGACAAACTGCCACGTTTTTGCCACTTTTCCCTGTATCCGTCCGGGCGCGGTTCGGGCGCGGGGGATAGAAGATGACGGAAATTCTGGCGCTTGGCGGTTCGGGGTTGGACCGGGCGGCGACATTGCGGGCCGAGGCGGGCGCCCTTTTGGCGCAGGGCAGGGTGCTGCCCGTCTGGCGCGGCAAGGTGCTGGTGCAGGCCGGGGCGCTCTTGCGGCTTGAGGCGGGCAGCCCCGTGCTGGCGCAGGGGCAATCTACGGTGTTCCTCGGGCTGGACGACGGCACGGCCACTTTCGCGCAGGACATCTCGGACTGGTCGCCCGAAGCGGGGGCTGAAGGGATCGAGGCGGGGTTCGTCGATGCAAGCCGCCAGACCCATCCCGCGCTGGATGCCGATGCGGGCTTTGTGGAACTGCGGCAGGTGATGGCCGATCTGACACCGCGCGATGCGGAACTGGCGGCGATTGGCAAGGCGCTGACGCAATGGCATCGCAGCCATCGGTTCTGCGCGCCCTGCGGCGCCCGGTCCGCCCCCGCGATGGGCGGCTGGCAGCGCGACTGCCCCGGCTGCGGTGCCAAGCATTTTCCGCGTACCGACCCGGTCGTCATCATGCTGGTGCTGGACGGGAACCGGCTGCTTCTGGGCCGCTCGCACGGGTGGCCGGAACGGATGTATTCCTGCCTTGCCGGTTTCGTCGAACCGGGCGAGACGATTGAGGATGCCGTCCGCCGCGAGGTGCTGGAGGAGACGGGCATCGCCGTCGGCCGGGTCGAATATCTGGCCAGCCAGCCTTGGCCTTTCCCGGCGTCCCTCATGCTGGGCTGCCGCGCCGAGGCGCAAAGCCGCGAGATCCGCATCGACCCGGTGGAGATCGAGGATGCCCGCTGGGCCACCCGAGAGGAGATGTTCGCCGCCATCGCGGGAACCCACCCCGATATCGCCGCACCGCGCGCGGGGTCGATCGCTCGATTTCTCATTTCCTCATGGCTTGCGGACCGGCTGGATTGAGGGAAAACTCCATGCAACCGCAGATGCAGGAGCGACCATGAAATTCACCACCAAAAGCGATATCGAGGCGCCGCTGGACTTTGCCTTCGCCGCGCTGACCGATTTCGACCGGTGGGAACGGTCCATCCGCAGGCGCGGTGCGACCGTAAGCCGCATCGAGACGGAGGCCGACCCGGCCCCCGTGTGGAAGACCGAATTCACCTTTCGCGGCAAACCCCGGAGCGCCATCATCCGCCTCGTGCAAAGCGTGCCGGACAAGCGGCTGGTCTTCGTTGCGTCGGGCGCGTCGCTGGATGCGCAGACCACGCTGGACCTGATCGCGCTGACGCCCAAGCGCACGCGCCTTGCCATCGTGGCCGAGATGAAGCCCAACTCGCTGGCCGCCCGCCTGTTCATCCAGTCGCTGCGGTTGGCGCGGGGCAAGGTGCAGAAACGCTTCGACGACCGGGCGGCACAGCTGGCGGACGAGGTCAGCGACCGTTACCGCACCGTTTGACCGGGCGATGAAATCCCGCCAGCGCATAGGCATCACCCAAGGCCAGCGATTGCAGCTGAACCTTGGGCTGACCGCATCGATCCGCGTGCTGGAACTGGACGCGCCGGAACTGGCGCGCTGGCTGGAGGAGCAGGCGGCGGCCAATCCCGCGCTTCAGGTCGGCCCACCGCCGGACCCCGGTCCCGGCGAATGGCTGCCCCGCTGGAGCAATGCCTTCCGCCAGATGGGGGGCGGGCTGGAGGCCGATCTGGCGGAATCCGCCGCGCCCAGCCTCATGGCGCATGTGATGCAGGAGATTGCGCGGATCATCGGCCCCGCCCGTGACTATCGGCTGGCCGTCGCCTTGGCCGAGGCGCTGGAGCCGTCGGGGTGGCTTGGCCAGCCGCTGGACCAGATCGCCCTCGCCGCGGGGTGCGCCGAATCGGACCTGCAGGCGGTTCTGAACCAGCTTCAACAGATCGAGCCGCGCGGGTTGTTCGCCCGTTCGCTTGCCGAATGTCTGCGTCTTCAGGCCGAGGAGGAGGGGTGCCTCGACCCGGTCATGGATTTCATGCTGACCAATCTGGATCTGGTGGCGGGCGGCGCGATCGAGCGGATCGCGGCCCTGTGCGGCGCCGATGCGTCCGACATCCGCGCCCGCATCCGGGTGCTGCGGCAGTTCGATCCCAAGCCCGGCGCGCAATTCGTGCCCGGTGCCGCCCCGACCCGAGAGCCGGACCTGATCGCACGGCGCGGTGCGAATGGCTGGGAGGTTTCGCTGAACCGTTCCTCCTTGCCCACGCTGGCCATCACCCCGACCGAAGGCGATGACGCGCGCGAGCAGGTCAAGCAGGCCCGCGCATTGGCCCGGATGGTCGAAGGGCGCAACACGACGATGCTGAACGTAGGCCGCGCGATCCTGATGCGGCAACGCGCGGCGCTGGAACACGGGCTGGCGGCGCTGGTGCCGATGACCATGGCCAGCGTGGCGGCGGACCTGTCGATGCACGAAAGCACGATCAGCCGGGTCGTGGCGGGCACCTCGGTCGATACGCCCCTGGGCACGATCTGGCTGCGGCGGCTGTTCACCGGGCGGCTGGGCGACACGCACAGCCCCGCCGCTGCCGAGGTGCGCGCGATGCTCTCGCGCCTGATCGCCGCCGAGGACCCCGCGGCGCCTTTGTCGGATGCTGCGCTTGCCGATGCGCTGGGCGCGCATCACCTGCCGGTCGCGCGCCGCACGCTGACGAAATACCGCGCCATGCTGAACATCCCCTCCGCCAGCCGCAGACGGCGAAGATAGGTGCAAAAAACCTCTTGACCTCCCCCCCGGCTGCCCATATTGGTCCGCCCCGTTGGCGGAGTAGCTCAGCTGGTTAGAGCACGGGAATCATAATCCTGGGGTCGGGGGTTCAAATCCCTCCTCCGCTACCAACATTCCTTCGATTGCGAAGCAGCTTCGGGGCCGAAAGCCCGGCCAGAAGCAGCAACCCCGTGATCCCCATCGCAATGGCGGGGGGCAGCGGCACGGGCGCGGGCGGCGGGTCTTCCCCGCCACCACCACCCGGCGGGCGGTGCGACGTGGGAATCGGCGGCATTCCATACATCGTCGGCGGGTTATGGCGGCGCGTCAGCGGCGTGCCGGGCAGACCCGAGGTCGCCAGCGTTGCGAAAGTGGGAACCTGATCGAAGCAGGTCAAACCGAAAGGGGGTTCGAAGCCAATGTCGGCGTGCGCGAAAAACGGCACGAAGCACATGGCCGCAGCCATTCGAAACATCTTTAACCTATCACTCGTAACAAATACTTAACTTTTCCAGAAATAGCGCCAGTCGGTTTGCGGATCAACTCACGATTCATTGCGGATGCCTGCAAGGGTGGACGAAACCGCCCCCCGCACATAGGTTGGCACGATCCGAATCCGGGACAGGCCGAATGACCGAAACGACCGGGACCTATCAGGTCCTTGCGCGCAAATACCGCCCCGAAACCTTCGCCGATCTGGTCGGGCAGGAGGCGATGGTCCGCACGCTGAAGAACGCCTTCGCGGCCGACCGCATCGCCCATGCCTTCGTGATGACCGGCATCCGCGGGACGGGCAAGACGACCACTGCCCGGATCATCGCCAAGGGCCTGAACTGCACCGGCATCGACGGCAAGGGCGGCCCCACGACCGAACCTTGCGGCCAATGCGACGCCTGCCGCGCCATCACCGAAGGCCGCCATGTGGACGTGATGGAGATGGACGCCGCATCGCGCACCGGCGTGAACGACATCCGCGAGATCACGGAGTCCGTGCACTACCGGGCCGCATCCGCGCGCTACAAGATCTATATCATCGACGAGGTTCACATGCTGTCGACCAGCGCGTTCAACGCGCTGCTGAAGACGCTGGAGGAGCCGCCCGCCCATGTGAAGTTCATCTTCGCCACCACGGAAATCCGCAAGGTTCCGGTCACGGTCCTGTCGCGCTGCCAGCGGTTCGACCTGAAACGGATCGAGCCGGAGGTGATGATCGCCCTTCTGCGCCGCATCGCCACTGCCGAAACCGCGCAGATCACCGACGACGCGCTGGCACTGATCACGCGGGCCGCCGAAGGGTCGGCGCGGGATGCGACCAGCCTTCTGGATCAGGCGATCAGCCATGGCGCGGGCGAGACCACCGCCGATCAGGTCCGCGCGATGCTGGGGCTGGCCGACCGGGGCCGGGTGCTGGATCTGTTCGACATGGTCATGAAGGGCGACGCGGCATCCGCGCTGTCCGAGCTTTCGGCGCAATATGCCGACGGGGCCGACCCGATGGCCGTCCTGCGCGATCTGGCCGAGATCACGCATTGGATTTCCGTCATCAAGATCACGCCCGAAGCTGCGGACGATCCGACCATCGGCCCGGACGAGCGTTCTCGCGGGTTGGAAATGGCGACCCGTCTGCCGATGCGCGTGCTGACGCGGATGTGGCAGATGCTGCTCAAATCGCTGGAGGAGGTGGCGCTGGCCCCGAACGCGATGATGGCGGCGGAAATGGCGATCATCCGGCTGACCCATGTGGCCGACCTGCCGGACCCGGAACAGCTGATGCGGCGGATCAATTCGTTGCCGCAGCCGACCCATGCGCCGGTGTCCGCGCCGCAAGGCGGGGGCGGCACCACCATGGCCCGCGCAGTGGGTGGCGGCACGGTGGCGAATGCGCTGCCCGCGACCTTCGATTCGGTGGTCGCGCTGATCCGCGACAAGCGCGACATGGTGCTGCTCAATGATGTGGAGACGGGCCTGCGGCTCGTTCGCTATCAACCCGGCCGGATCGAGTTCGAGCCGGGGCCGGGCGCGCCGCGCGATCTGGCGGCCAAGCTGGCGCAGCGGTTGCAGGGCTGGACGGGGCAACGCTGGGGCGTCTCCATCGCCTCGGGCGGGGCGCCGACCATTGCGGAACTGCGGCAGGCCGAGGAACAGGGCGCCAGGGCCGAGGCGATGGGCCTTCCCATCGTGCAGGCGATCCTTGCCGCCTTTCCCGGCGCGACGATTGCGGATATCCGCGCCCCCGTAGCCGATGCGGCAGCCGAGGCGCTGCCCGAGGTCGAAGATGAATGGGACCCTTTCGAGGAGGATTGAGATGTTCGGACTTGGTGGCCTTGGCGACATGGGCAAGATGATGAAGGCTGCACAAGAGATGCAGACCAAGATGGCCGAGATGCAGGAGCAGCTTGGCAGCATCATCGTCGAAGGGACAAGCGGGGCGGGGCTTGTCAAGGCCCGCGCGACGGCAAAGGGCGAGTTGGTGGGGCTGGACATCGACCCGTCGATCTTCGTCGCCTCGGAAAAGGAAGTGGTCGAGGATCTGATCCTTGCCGCGATCAAGGACGCGCAGTCGAAGGCGCAGGATCGGCACCAAGCAGAAATGGGCAAGCTGACCGAAGGGCTTGGCCTTCCGGCGGGCATGAAGCTGCCCTTCTGACATGGACGCCCCCGGCAATATCGAACGGCTGGTCGAGTTGATGGCCCGGCTTCCGGGTCTTGGCCCGCGTTCGGCGCGCCGGGCGGTGCTGCATATGCTGAAAAAGCGCGGGCAGGTGATGGCCCCCTTGGCGCAGGTTCTGGCCGAGGTTGCGGCTTCGGCCCGCGACTGCGCCATCTGCGGCAATATCGGCGATGCCGACATCTGCCCCATCTGCCGGGACGAGCGCCGCGCGAATGGCGAGATCTGCGTTGTGGAAAATGTCGCCGATCTTTGGGCGATGGAGCGGGGCGGGGCGTTCCGTGGCCGCTATCACGTCCTTGGCGGCACCCTGTCGGCGCTGGATTCCATCGGGCCGGAGGAACTTCGAATCCCGAAACTGGTGCAGCGCGTGGGCGACGAGAGCGCGCGCGAGGTGATCCTTGCGCTGAACGCCACGGTCGATGGGCAGACGACGGCGCATTACATCGCCGACGTTCTGGGCGCTGCGGTCAAGGTCACGTCACTGGCCCAGGGCGTGCCGATCGGGGGCGAGCTCGACTACCTTGACGATGGCACCATCGGGGCGGCGCTGCGGGCGCGGCGAGGGATCTAGCTGAACGCCTCGTTCAAGAGGAACATCGCCGCCGCAATCATCGCCCAGACCACGCCCCAGACGATCACCAGCGATACCGCGCCCAAGACCAGCCCGATCCCCACCCAAAGCCCGTCACGTTCCAGCATCCCAAGCGAGATCAGCGTCATCGCGAAGGCGGGCAGCATGTTGCCCAGCGGGATCGGAAGCGCCAGCACGATGGCCAGCACCAGAAGCGCCGCGCCGATGAAGCGTTGCGCCATCTCCGACACCATGAAGGTCAGGCGCGGGGCCAGCAGCTTTTCCGCGCGGCCCAGCACCGGGGTCATCTTGCCGACCAGCGCCGCGAAGGCCGACCGTTCCATCGACCGCGTGGCGATGAAGGCCGGAAGCCAGGGCAGCCGCCCCATCATCAACTGCGCCGACAGAAAGATCAGCGGCAGGCCAAGGATGCCCGACGTGCCCGGCGGCGTCGGCAGCACGTTGGGCAGCGCAAAGATCAGCAGCAGCGCCCCGAAGGCCCGCCCATCCATCGCCAGCACCAGATCCGAGATCGAGATGCGGTCGCGCGCAGGATCGTGGGCGATATCCTCCAGCACTTCGGACAGGCGTTTGCGGACGGGTTTGCGGGGGCGGCGCGGCTCGTCCTCGCCTTCCTCGAAATGCATGTCCACAGCAGGGGCGCCCGCCGCGCGCAGGCGCATGGCTTCGGCTTCTTCTTCGCTTGCGCCCTCGTGACGGTTTTCCATGCCTGCTCCTGCCGTTGCAGGCGCAGTTTGCGGGCGGGCCGCGCCGCCCGCAAGCCGCAATCCCGTGATCATGGGCGGCGCGTTGACGCGGTCAGACCGAGGCCGCGTGCGGCACCAGCCACGTCCCCGCATCGGGCGGCGTGTTCACCCGCACCCGGCAGCGATAGGCGCGGGACAGGTTGGCATCGTCCAGCACCTTGGCCGGGGTGCCCTGCGCGACCATCCGGCCACCCGCCAGCAGCGCCACGCGGTCGGCGAACATCGCGGTCAGGTTCAGATCGTGCATCACCGCAACCACCCCGCCGCCCGCATCGGCAAAGTCGCGGGCGATCTGCATGACGACAAGCTGGTGGCCGATGTCGAGGCTCGACACAGGCTCGTCCAGCAGCAGCCAGCGGGGCTGGCCGTCCAGCACCGGCTCCCACACCTGCGCCAGAACGCGGGCAAGCTGGGCGCGTTGCTGCTCGCCGCCCGACAGGTCCTGATACATGCGGCCCTCATAGCCTTGCAGCCCGACGCGGGCCAGCGACTGCTGCGCCAGATGCGCGCGGTTGGCCGAAATGCCGGAGGCGAGGCCAAGGCGCACCACCTCGATCACGGTGAAGGGAAAGGCCAGCGGGGTCGCCTGCGGCAGCACGGCGCGGATGGCGGCAAGCTGCCACGCCTTGGCATGGGCGATGTCGGTGCCGTTCATGCCGGTGCGCCCGGCGAACGGCACTTCGGCGGTCAAGGCGCGCAGCAGGGTCGTCTTGCCCGACCCGTTCGGGCCGACGATGGCGGTCAGATGCCCCGGCAGCGCGCGGAACGATACGCCATCAAGGATGACGCGCCCGCCCAGCCGAACGTAGATGTCTTCGGCAACGATCACAGCGCCCCCACGCCCTTGCGGGACAGCAATATCCACAGGAACACCGGCGCGCCGAGGATGGCGGTCACGATCCCGATGGGCAGTTCCGCCGGGGCGACGATCATCCGCGCGACGATATCGGCAAGGCACAGAAGAATCGCGCCCAGCACGGCGGCATTGGGCAACAGCCAGCGGTGATCCGGGCCCGATCCGATGCGCAGCAGATGCGGCACCACGATGCCGATGAAGCCGATCCCACCCGACACCGCGACCGATGCCCCCGTCGCCGCGGCAACGGTCAGGATCGCCAGCAGCTTGATGCGCTGCACCGGCAGGCCCATATGGCCCGCCGCAGCCTCGCCCAGCGCCAATCCGTTCAGCCCCCGCGCCAGAAGCGGCGAGAGCAGGATCGCGGGCAGGATCAGCGGCAGCGCGGCCCCGACCTTGGTCCAGCTTGCCCCGGCCAGCGACCCCATCCCCCAGAAGGTCAGGTCGCGCAACTGCCGGTCATCGGCCATATAGGTCATGACCCCCACCATCGCCGCCGCCAACGCGCCCAGCGCGATCCCGGCCAGCAGCATCGTTGCGACCGAGGTGCGCCCCGACCGGGTCGCGACGCGATAGAGCAGGAGCGTCGAATAGCCCGCCCCGGCAAAGGCCATCAGGCTGACCGCATGTTGTCCCATCCAGACGGGCAGCATCCCGCCCAGAACGATGGCAAAGACCGCGCCAAGGCTCGCCCCCGCGCCGACGCCGACCACGCCCGGATCGGCCAGCGGATTGCGGAACAGCCCCTGCATCACCGCGCCCGACACCGCCAGCGCCGCCCCGATCAACATGCCCAGCGCCAGACGGGGCAGCCGGATGCTTTTCAGCACCAGCGCGTCGCGCGGATCGAGATTGCCCGCCATCCAGCCCTGCGCCGCGTCCAGCACCGACACGCCAGATGCGCCCGTGCCGATGGACAGCACAGCCACAGCCGCCAGCCCCGCCAGCAGCCAGAAGAACAACCGCTTTGCGCGGTCCGACCTGTCGCCGGGAACGGAGCCTGCGATGGCAACCATCTCAGCCCCCGTAAAGCGCGTCGTGAAGCTGGATCGCGGCATCCGGGGTGCGCGGCCCGAAGCCGAGCAGGAGCAGCCCGTCCATCCGCACCACCGCATCCGACTTCGCCGCGGGCGAGGCACCGAGCGCGGCCTGGGCGAACAGCACCTCGTTCGCCGCGCCGTGATCACCGCCGCGGTCCATCATCAGGATCACGTCGGGGGCGGCGGTCAGGATCGCCTCGTCCGTCATGGGTTTGTAGCCGTCGAAGCCCGTGGCGGCGTTGATCCCGCCCGCGAGTTCGATGATCGCCCCGGCGGCGGTTTGATCGCCCCCCACCATCAACCGCCCGCCCTGCGCCGACAGGATGAACAGCACCTTCTTCGCGTCGGTCACATCGGCCCGCGCGGCGGCGGCGCGGTCGAACCCGGCCTCCACCTGCGACGCCAGCGGTTCCGCGTCGATGTCCAGTGCCGCACCCACGGCGCGGATCTTGGCCAGCACCCCCTCGGGCGAGGGATCTTCGGGGATCGACACGAAGGGAATGCCCGCCTGCTGCAATGCCTCGACCGCCTCGACGGGGCCTGCGCCTTCTTCGGCAAGGATCAGGTCGGGGCCGACGGACAGCACCCCTTCGGGCGACAGGGCGCGGACGTAGCCGACATCAGGCAAAGCGGTCAGCGTTTCCGGGAACAGGGTCGTCGAATCCCGCGCGATCAGCCGATCCTCGGCCCCAAGCGCGGCAACGATCTCCGAAACCGACCCGCCAAGCGAGGCGATACGGTCCTGCGCCGCACAGGGCAGCGCGGTCAGCAAAAGCAGCGCAAGGGCGCGCATCATGCGATCTCCAGCGTGCGGGTCAGGGCGGATGTCAGCTCCTCCCACGGCTCGGACGCGGTGTTCTTGCGGTATCCGAAGACCTGCGCGATCAGCGCGCCGTCATGGTCGAAGCATTCGACCGAAATCGCCGGGCCGCGCTGCGTCGGCTTCGTGACCAGCCAGACCTCGGCCACGTGGTCCTGCCGCAGATGCAGATCGAAGCCGGGGTCCAGCACGTTGATCCACGGGCCCATCGGCACGATCTTGTCCACCGGCCCGCCATGGATCTGGATGCAGCCGGTGTTGCCGACGAAGATCATCACCGGCACCTTGCGGCTTGATGCAAGCTCCAGCACCTCGGTCATCGCGCGCGGGTCCAGCGGCACGGCGCGCGGGGCGCCGACGATGCGGTATGCGCCAAGCCGGTTCATCTTCAGCTTGCGGGTCAGTTTCAGGAACTGGTGCGTGTCGGTCATCTGGTCCCATTCGGCGCGCAGGGCGTCCGCACGGGCGGGATCGGCCTTCGGGCCTTCAACGGGTGTGCGCGGTGCAAGGTCCAGCGCCGCTGCGGGCAGCGTCAGCGCCGCGACCAGCGCGTCAAAGGCAGCCACGTCGCTGGCCGGGCGAAGATGGACCTTGTGGACCGCATCGCCCGCCGCGTCGAACACCTGGATCGAGCGTTTGTCGCCATCCGTCACCGCAAAGCCATGCACCCAGTGCGAAGGAAACATCCGCATGTCGATCTCGGCCCCGACGGTCATCGAGGCGTGCTGGCCGGGATGGAAATCGGTGTAGGTGCCGACCTTTTCCGCCACGCAGGAGGCATTGCGCGTCAGGGCCAGCACCTCGCCCAAAGGTTCCAGCAGCGGGAACAGCCTGTCGGGATGCGCGTCGATGCGGATGCCGCCAAGTGCCGCGACCAGTTCCGCCTCGGCGATGCCATGGGCGGCGGCGAAATCGCGGGCGCGGGTCTTGGGGTCTGCCTGCCGTGCGGTGCGGATCTGGTCGGGGGTCATTGCCATCGGGCGCTCCTTGAATGGATGCGTCTCTGGCGCGGGCACGAGGGGCGGCCCTTGGCTTGAGAACATGCTTCGCGCGGGCCGAGGGAACCGCCAGCGGAAGATTTCTTACTCTATTGGTCGGGATTATACCCGAAGTTCGCGACGTTCAAGCGGGTTTCGCGCAGTCCCAGCCTTTGACGGCGGTCTTCAGATGGGTCAGGAAAGCCTGCACCTTCAGCGTGCGGTGCAGGTCCACATGGGTCACGATCCAAAGCGGCGCATCCCAGTCGGGCTGGCTGGGCAGCACCTCGATCAGATCGTCGCGGCTGTGCGCGCGGAACATCGGCAGGAAGCCGACGCCCGCACCGCTGATGACAGCCTCATCCAGCGCGGAACTGTCCGAGGCGCGGAAGACGAGCGATTCCGGCGGCACCGAACTTGCCAGCCAGCGGTGGAACGGGGCGCGGCTGATCGGCCCTTCCGCGCCGATGAACCGGTGGCGGGCGGCGGTCTGGATGGTCGGCATCCCGAAACGTTCGACATAGGATTTCGCGACATACAGCCCGTGACGCAGGCGCATCAGCGGTTGGACGACGTTGTCCGGTTCTTCGGGTGCGGCGCCGGCGCGGATAGCGACATGCGCCTCGCCATAGTCCAGCCGAAAGACGCGCATGTCGGACAGGAAGCGCACGATCAGGCCCGGATGCTGGTTCTGGAAATCCACCAGCGTCTTGGTCATCAGTTCTGCCACGCCGCTGATGGATGTGACGACCAACTCGCCCGCCACCTCCTCGCCCTGGCCACGGATGCGGGAGGCGAGTTGCCCGAACTGTTCCTCGGTGGTCTGGGCGACGGTCAGCAGGTCGCGCCCGGCTTCGGTGGGGGTGTATCCACGCGCATGACGCTGGAACAGTTTCGATCCAAGCCGCTTTTCCAGCGCGTCGATATGGCGGATGACGGTGGCATGATGCACGCCAAGGGCTTCGGCCGCGCCGGACACGGTGCCAAGGCGGGCCACCTGAAACGCGGTGCGGATCTCGTCCCAGTTCTCGAAGCTCATACGCGCGCACCATCCTTTGTGCATTTTCGCACAACTTACGCGTGGGGGCGGCAAACTCAAGCCTTTCCTTGACTCGTGGGGGAAGGGCGCGTATTGAGCCCGCGTCCCGGAGTCCGTTATGCGCTCCGGTCCCATCATGGGATCGCCATCCACCAGCGCGTTGCGCCCGTGGGTGACGTTGGCGTTTGGAGCGTTCCGGCCTATGTCGGGGCAGGGCAACTGGAAAGGGTAAGGCCATGTTCGAGAATCTGTCAGAACGGCTTGGTGGCGTCTTTGATCGCCTGACCCGTCAGGGTGCCCTGACCGAGGACGACGTCGCCACCGCCCTGCGCGAGGTTCGCACCGCGCTGCTGGAGGCCGACGTGTCGCTGCCCGTCGCGCGCGATTTCGTCAAGCGGGTGCAGGAAAAGGCCAAGGGTCAACACGTTACCAAGTCGGTGACGCCGGGCCAGCAGGTCGTGAAGATCGTCCATGACGAACTGGTGCAGGTGCTGACCGGCGAAGGCCGTGCCGATGCGCTGAAGATCGACAACCCGCCCGCCGCGATCCTGATGGTGGGTCTGCAAGGGTCGGGGAAAACCACCACGACCGCCAAGATCGCGAAACGTCTGAAAGACCGCGACGGCAAGCGCATACTGCTGGCTTCCTTGGACACCAACCGTCCGGCGGCGATGGAGCAGCTGGCGATTCTGGCCGGTCAGATCGGCGTGGACAGCCTGCCGATCGTCAAAGGCGAATCTGCGGTCCAGATCGCCAAACGCGCCAAGACCCAAGCTTCGATGGGCGGCTATGACGTCGTGATGCTGGACACCGCGGGCCGTCTGCACATCGACGAAGTGCTGATGACCGAGGTTCAGGCGGTGCGCGACATCGCCCAGCCGCGCGAGACGCTGCTGGTGGTCGATGGTCTGACGGGTCAGGACGCGGTGAACGTCGCGACCCAATTCGACGGGCAGGTCGGGATTTCCGGCGTCGTGCTGACGCGGATGGACGGCGACGGGCGCGGCGGTGCGGCGCTGTCGATGCGCGCCATCACCGGCAAGCCGATCCGCTTCGTCGGTCTGGGCGAGAAGATGGACGCCATCGAGGCGTTCGAGCCGGAGCGCGTCGCGGGCCGCATCCTTGGCATGGGCGACATCGTCGCTCTGGTCGAAAAGGCGCGCGAGACGTTCGAGGCCGAACAGGCCGAACGCATGGTCAAACGCTTCCAGAAGGGTCTGTTCAACATGAACGACCTGAAGGCGCAGCTTGACCAGATGCTGAAGATGGGCGGGATGCAGGGCGTCATGGGCATGCTTCCGGGCATGGGCAAGATGCAGAAGGCCGCCGCCGATGCGGGCTTCGACGACAAGATGCTGCGCCGCCAGATCGCGCTGATCAACTCGATGACGAAAAAGGAACGGGCGAACCCGGACCTTCTGCAGGCGTCGCGCAAGAAGCGGATCGCGGCGGGCGCGGGGCTTGAGGTGTCGGAGCTGAACAAACTTCTGAAACAGCACCGCCAGATGGCGGACATGATGAAGAAGATGGGCAAGGGCGGCATGATGAAGAACGCCCTCAAGAACATGATCGGCGGCAAGACCCCGGACCCGAGCCAGATGGACCCCGAGGCGCTGGCCAAGGCGGCCGAGGCGATGAAGGGCCAGATGCCCGGCGGTTTCGGCGGGATGCCGAAGGGGCTGACGCTGCCCGCAGGTCTGTCGGGGCTTGGCCGCAAGAAATGATCCAGCTTTCCGCAACTCCGGTTCTGGAAACGGAACGCCTGATCCTCCGCGCCCCGGTGGCAACGGATTATCCGGCCTATGCCGAATTCGCGACCTCGGACCGGACGCGGTATATGAGCCGTCTGGCGGACGCCGATGCGGCATGGCTGAAGTTTTCGGGCATCATCGGCCAATGGGTCATGCGCGGCTTCGGCCAGTTCGTGCTGACGGACCGGACCAGCGGCGCGCCGCTTGGACATGCCGGGCCGATGTTCATCGCAGGCCGCCCCGAGCCGGAGATCGCCTGGGCGATCTGGTCGGATCTGGGCGAGGGCCGGGGGCTGGCACACGAAGCCGCCAAGGCGATTTGCACCCATGTCTTCGAAGATCTGCAATGGGATACCGCCGTCAGCTATATCGCGACCGAGAACCGCCGTTCCGCCGCACTGGCCGAGCGGCTGGGCGCGGTGATCGACCCGGAGGCGCGCAAGCTTGCCTCGGACATTCCGCATGACGTCTGGCGCCACCCGAGGAGGACCGAATGAGCGACGTAGCCCGCGCTGCCGAACTGCTGAAAGGCCATCGCGAAAGCATCGACCGGCTGGATGCGATCCTCGTCTATACGCTTGCCGAACGCTTCAAGCACACGCAGGCAGTGGGCGTTCTGAAGGCCGAGCACGCGCTGCCGCCGTCCGACCCCGCGCGCGAGGGGCAGCAGATCGAGCGGCTGGAATGGCTGGCCCGCGAAGGCGATCTCGATCCCGAATTCGCCAAGAAATTCCTGAACTTCATCATCGCCGAAGTCATCAGGCATCACGAACAACACCAGAAATGACCGTTTGAAGGAGATACCAACATGGCCATGAAAATCCGTCTCGCCCGTGGCGGCTCGAAGAAACGCCCGCACTATGCCATCGTCGCGTCCGACTCGCGCATGCCGCGCGACGGCCGCTTCCTGGAGAAGCTGGGCACCTACAACCCGCTGCTGGCGAAAGACAGCGAAGACCGCATCAAGCTGAACGTCGAGCGCGTGCAGTACTGGCTGGGCCAGGGCGCACAGCCGACCGACCGCGTCGCACGTTTTCTGGAAGCTGCCGGTCTGAAAGAGAAGACCGTCCGCAACAACCCCAAGGCCGCCGAGCCGGGCAAGAAAGCGAAAGAGCTGGCTGCCAAGAAAGCTGCCCGCGCAGCTGCTCCGGCAGAAGAGTAAGAGATGTCCTCGTCCCGTATCTGCGTGGGTGCGATTTCCGGGTCCTTCGGGGTGCGGGGCGAGGTGCGCCTGAAAAGCTTCTGCGCCATCCCCGAGGCGATCGCCGATTACGGCCCGGTCGCGTCGGAGGATGGGCGGCAGTTCCGCATCACGCTGACCCGGCCCGTCGCGGGCGGGCTTGGCGCGCGCCTGACCGGCGTTGCGACCAAGGAAGAAGCGGATGCGCTGAAAGGCACCCAGCTTTACGTCGGGCGGGACAAGCTTCCCGCGCTTGGCGATGACGAATTCTACCACTCCGACCTGATCGGGCTGGAGGTGCGCGATACCGGCGGCACCCTGCTTGGCACGGTCGCAGCGGTGCACAACCACGGCGCCGACGACATTCTGGAGGTGCAGGGCAAGGGCGAGGCGCTTCTGCTTCCCTTCACCCGCGCCATCGTGCCCACGGTCGATCTGACCGAAGGGCGCATCGTCGTCGATCCGCCCGAGGAAGACGAATGAGCCTTCACCCCGAACGCCGCAACTTCTATGGCCGCATCCACGGCAAGACCCTGCGGCAAAGCCAGAAGGGTTATCTGGAGGATCTGGGCCATCTGCGCCCGGCCGGCATCACCTTCGAGGAAAACCCCGAACGCAAGCAGATCGACCTGTTTCCGGGCCGCGAGACGTGGCTGGAGGTCGGCTTCGGCGGCGGCGAGCATATGGTGGCGATGGCGGCGCGGTATCGCGACGTCTCCATCATCGGCTGCGAGCCTTTCGTGAACGGCGTTGCAATGCTGCTGGGCAAGATCCGCGCGGCGGAGGTGACGAACGTGGCCGTCCATCCCGGGGATGCGCGCGATCTGATGGACGTGCTGCCGGATGCCAGCATCTCCAAGGCGTTTCTGAACTATCCCGATCCGTGGCCCAAGGCGCGGCATCATCGGCGGCGGTTCGTGACGCAGGATCACCTGATCCCGCTGTTCCGCGTGATGAAGCCGGGGGCGGAGTTCCGCGTCGCCTCGGACATTCCCGACTATATCCGCCAGACGCTGGAGGAAGGGCCGAAGGCCGGGTTCGCGCTGGTCCATGAAGGGCCGGACGCGTGGGACGACTGGCATTCCACCCGATACGAGCAGAAGGCGCTGCGCGAAGGCCGCGCCCCGCATTACGTGACCTTCCGCCGCTGACGCTAACATGCTAGGGGCGTTCCCGAGAGAAGGAGACGCCCCATGTCCGGCCACGGCACCCCCGAACCCATGACCGCCCACCGCTCCGGCCCGCTGAAAGGCGTGGCGGAGATTCCGGGCGACAAGTCGATCAGCCACCGTGCGCTGATCTTCGGGGCGATGGCCGTTGGGGAAACCAAGATCACCGGGCTGCTGGAAGGGCAGGACGTGCTGGACACCGCCAAGGCCATGCGGGCTTTCGGTGCGGATGTGATCCAGCACGGCCCCGGCGCGTGGTCGGTGCATGGCGTCGGCGTCGGCGGCTTTCGCGAGCCGGAGGACGTGATCGACTGCGGCAATTCCGGCACCGGGGTGCGGCTCATCATGGGAACGATGGCGACCTCGCCGATTTCCGCGACGTTCACGGGGGATGCGTCCTTGCGCAAGCGTCCGATGGGGCGCGTGACAGATCCGCTGGCGCTGTTCGGGGCGCAGTCCTATGGCCGGAAGGGTGGGCGGCTGCCGCTGACGCTGGTGGGGGCGGCGAACCCGGTTCCGGTGCAATACACGACCCCGATGCCCTCGGCGCAGGTGAAATCGGCGGTGCTGCTGGCCGCGCTGAACGCGCCGGGCGAGACGGTCGTGACCGAGCGCGAGGCGACGCGGGACCATTCGGAACGGATGCTCGCGGGCTTCGGCGCGAAGCTGCATGTGGAGCGCACCAACGCCGGCAACGTCATCACCCTGCAGGGCCAGCCCGAACTGCGCCCGCAGGTCGTGGCCGTGCCGCGCGATCCGTCTTCGGCGGCGTTCCCGGTCTGCGCGGCGGTGATCGTCGAAGGGTCGGACATTCTGGTTCCCGGCGTGTCGCAGAACACCACCCGCAACGGGCTTTACCCGACGCTGGTGGAGATGGGCGCGGACATCACCTTCGAGAACCCGCGCGAGGAAGGTGGCGAGCCGGTGGCAGATCTGCGCGTGCGGGCATCGTCGCTGAAGGGGATCGAGGTGCCGCCGGAGCGTGCGCCCTCGATGATCGACGAATATCCGGTGCTGTCGGTCGTCGCGGCGTTCGCCGAGGGCAAGACCGTGATGCGCGGTGTGAAGGAATTGCGGGTCAAGGAATCCGACCGGATCGACGCGATGGCGCGCGGGTTGGAGGCTTGCGGCGTAACCATTGAGGAGGACGAGGACACGCTGATCGTCCACGGCCTTGGCGGCAAGGTGCCGGGCGGCGCGACGGTGGCCACCCATATCGACCACCGCATCGCGATGAGCTTTCTGGTGCTTGGCCTCGCCTCGCAGAAGCCGGTAACGGTGGATGACGGATCGCCCATCGCGACGTCCTTCCCGATCTTCGGCAAGCTGATGGCGGATCTGGGCGCGGATATCCGGTGATCTTCACGGTTGCGATAGACGGGCCGGCGGCGGCGGGCAAGGGCACCATCGCCCGCGCCGTGGCGGCGGAGTTCGGGTTCGCGCATCTGGACACGGGGCTGCTGTATCGCGCGGTGGGCGCGAAGGGCGGCGATCCGGTCGCGGCGGCGCAGTTGACCCCCGAGGATCTGGCGCGCGGCGATCTGCGGTCCTTGGAGGCGGGGCAGGCGGCCAGCCGCGTCGCCGCCATCCCCGAGGTGCGGGCCGCGCTGACCCGGTTCCAGCGGGACTTCGCGCGGCAGGACGGGGGCGCGGTTCTGGACGGGCGCGACATCGGCACGGTGATCTGCCCCGAGGCGGAGGTGAAGCTGTTCGTCACCGCTTCGGCGCTGGTGCGGGCGCATCGCCGCTGGCTGGAGGTCGGCGGCGACGAGGCCGAGGTGCTGGCGCAGGTGATCGAACGCGACGCGCGCGATGCCGAACGCGCGACCGCGCCGATGGTCGCGGCACCGGATGCGCTCTTGCTTGATACGACCGAATTGTCTATATCGGCGGCGATCGAGATGGCCGTCGAAGCCATCCGTCAAAGGATCGGACAGGGTCGGGCATAAAGCCTCGGGCCCTTTTCGCATTTCCACAAAGACCGGCGGAGCCAACCGCATGGCCAGAAAAACCGTATAAAGGAAACTGTAAACGCATGTGCGCTAAAGCAACTATGGACGAA
This sequence comes from Falsirhodobacter xinxiangensis, assembly GCF_004959935.1. Taxonomy (GTDB): domain Bacteria; phylum Pseudomonadota; class Alphaproteobacteria; order Rhodobacterales; family Rhodobacteraceae; genus Falsirhodobacter; species Falsirhodobacter xinxiangensis. The sequence goes on from NZ_SMYN01000004.1 coordinate 259,022, forward strand.
TTCGAAGCCCTTCTGAAGGAAAGCTTCGAGATCGACACCCCGGACGAAGGTTCGGTTGTCAAAGGCCGGGTCATCGCCATCGAGGCGGGTCAGGCCATCATCGACGTCGGCTACAAGATGGAAGGCCGCGTCGACCTGAAAGAATTCGCAAACCCCGGCGAGACCGCTGACATCAACGTCGGCGACGAAGTCGAGGTCTATCTGGACCGCGTCGAAAACGCGCGTGGCGAGGCTGTCATCAGCCGCGAGAAAGCCCGCCGCGAAGAAGCGTGGGACCGTCTGGAAAAAGCCTACGCCAACGAGACCCGCGTCGACGGCGCGATCTTCGGCCGTGTCAAAGGCGGCTTCACCGTCGATCTGGGCGGCGCTGTTGCGTTCCTTCCGGGCTCGCAGGTTGACGTCCGTCCGGTTCGCGACGCTGGCCCGCTGATGGGCATGAAGCAGCCGTTCCAGATTCTGAAAATGGACCGTCGTCGTGGCAACATCGTTGTCTCGCGTCGTGCGATCCTTGAAGAGTCGCGTGCCGAACAGCGTGCCGAAGTCATCTCCAACCTGACCGAAGGCCAGACCGTTGACGGTGTGGTCAAGAACATCACCGAATACGGTGCGTTCGTCGATCTGGGCGGCGTCGATGGCCTGCTGCACGTCACCGACATGGCATGGCGCCGCGTCAACCACCCGTCCGAGATCCTGTCGATCGGCGAGACCGTGAAGGTCCAGGTCATCAAGATCAACAAGGACACCCACCGCATCAGCCTGGGCATGAAACAGCTCCAGTCCGATCCGTGGGATTCGGTGGAAATCCAGTATCCGCTGGGTTCGGTCCACAAGGGCCGCGTCACGAACATCACCGATTACGGCGCGTTCGTGGAACTGGAAGCCGGTGTCGAAGGTCTGGTCCACGTCTCGGAAATGAGCTGGACCAAGAAGAACGTGCACCCCGGCAAGATCGTTTCGACCTCGCAAGAAGTCGACGTGATGGTGCTGGAAATCGATTCGGCGAAACGCCGCGTGTCGCTGGGCCTGAAACAGACCCAACGCAACCCGTGGGAAGTGTTCGCTGAAACGCATCCGGTCGGCACGAACATCGAAGGCGAAGTCAAGAACATCACCGAATTCGGTCTGTTCGTCGGTCTCGACAACGACATCGACGGCATGGTTCACCTTTCGGACCTGTCGTGGGACCAGCGCGGCGAAGACGCGATCCAGAACTATCGCAAAGGCGACACCGTTCAGGCGGCCGTCACCGAAGTCGATATCGAGAAAGAGCGTATCTCGCTCTCGATCAAGGCTCTGGGCGAAGACACGTTCACGGATGCAGTTGACGGCGTGAAGCGCGGCTCGATCGTGACCTGCGAGGTCACCGCGATCGAAGATGGCGGCATCGAGGTCGAATACAACAGCATGAAGGCCTTCATCCGTCGTTCGGATCTGGCCCGTGACCGTGCAGACCAGCGCCCCGAGCGTTTCCAGGTCGGTGACAAGGTCGATGCCCGCGTGACCAACGTGGACAGCAAGACCCGCCGTCTGGGCCTGTCGATCAAGGCGCGTGAAATCGCCGAAGAGAAAGAGGCCGTCGAACAGTATGGCTCGTCCGATTCGGGCGCGTCGCTGGGCGACATCCTGGGCGCAGCGCTCAAGAACAACCGCTGATCTGCCGCAAGGCAAATGGAAAGGCCCCGCGCATGTCGCGGGGCCTTTTTGCTTGTGGGGGTTTTCCTGTTTGTCACAGGAATTACATTGCGTATATTCAGGGGGATAAGCGCGGCAGAATGGCCGCATCGGGGGGGTAATGATACGATCAGAACTGATCCAGAAGATTGCCGACGAAAACCCGCACCTGACCCAGCGTCATGTCGAACGTATCGTCAGCACCGTGTTCGAGGAGATCATCGAAGCACTGTCGCGCGGTGATCGGGTGGAGCTTCGGGGCTTCGGTGCATTTTCCGTCAAAGCGCGGGAGGCGCGGGTCGGACGCAATCCGAGGACCGGCGAAGCCGTTGAAGTAGAGGATAAGAAAGTGCCGTTTTTCAAGACCGGGAAACTTTTGCGCGACAGGCTGAACGGGCGCTGAGATGGTCCGTGGCTTCCGTATCGCGCTGATCGCCGTCCTGTCGATCCTGCTTCTTGCCGTCGCCATGGCCAATCGCGGCCCGGTGACGGTTCGCCTTTTGCCCGAAAGCTTTGGCGCTTTCCTCGGGTTCTCGTGGCAGATGCAGCTGCCGCTGTTCCTCGTCATCCTTGGCGCGGCGGCGATCGGGTTGTTGATCGGATTCATCTGGGAATGGATTCGCGAACACAAGATCCGCAAGGTCGGCGTGAAGTCGCAGAAGGAAGCCGTGAAGCTTCGGGCGGAGGTTGCAAGCCTGCGAGAGCAGAAGCCGCAAGATGAGGTTCTGGCGCTTCTGGACCGGAAGTGAGCGGGATACGGGTCAAGATCTGCGGGCTGCGGACGGAAGCCGACATGGCTGCCGTTGCCGCGGCTGGCGCGCATTACGCAGGGCTGGTGTTCTTTGCCAAATCCCCGCGCCATCTGACGATCCCCGAGGCGAGGGCGCTGGCTTTCGCCGCCCCGGCGGGGCTGGCCAAGGTCGCGCTGGTGGTCGATGCCGATGATGCCGCGCTGGATTCCATCGTCGATCAGGTGCCGCTGGACATGTTGCAACTTCACGGCTCGGAATCGCCCGCACGGGTGGCCGAGGTGCGCGCGCGCTATGGCCTGCCGGTGATGAAGGCCATCGGCGTCGCGGACGAGGGCGATCTGGCGGACCTGCTGGAGATGAGCCTTGCCGCCGACCAGCTTCTGATCGACGCAAAGCCCACCGTGGATCTGCCGGGCGGCAACGGCATCGCCTTCGACTGGCGGCTGGTCGGCCGCCGCCGCTGGCTGAAGCCGTGGATGCTGGCGGGTGGGCTGACACCCGAGAACGTGGCCGAGGCGATCAGGCTGACCAATGTGCGGCAGGTGGATGTGTCCTCGGGGGTCGAGTCGGCGCGTGGGGTCAAGGATCACGCCAAGATCGCCGCCTTCGCCCGTGCCGCGCTTGGTCCTGCCGTTCCGCGTTTGCGCTGAACTGCCGCCGGGTGTAAACCGGACCGATCCAGCAGGAGAGAGCACATGGCCGAGGACGGCATCAACAGTTTCATGAACGGCCCGGACGAGAATGGCCGTTTCGGCATCTTCGGCGGGCGTTTCGTTTCCGAAACGCTGATGCCGCTGATCCTGGAGCTGGAAAAGTGCTATGACCACGCCAAGACCGACCCGAGCTTCTGGGCCGAGATGGACGATCTGTGGAAGAATTATGTCGGCCGTCCCAGCCCGCTCTACCTCGCATCGCGCCTGACGGAGCATCTTGGCGGGGCAAAGGTTTACCTCAAGCGCGAGGAGCTGAACCACACCGGCAGCCACAAGATCAACAACGTGCTGGGCCAGATCCTTCTGGCACGCCGGATGGGCAAGACGCGGATCATCGCGGAAACCGGGGCGGGGCAGCATGGTGTGGCGACGGCGACGGTCTGCGCCAAGTTCGGGCTGAAATGCATCGTCTATATGGGCGCGCATGACGTGGAACGGCAATCGCCCAACGTCTTCCGTATGCGCCTTCTGGGGGCGGAGGTGATTCCCGTCACCTCGGGTCGTGGCACGCTCAAAGATGCGATGAACGACGCGCTGCGCGACTGGGTTACCAATGTCCGCGACACCTTCTATTGCATCGGCACGGTCGCGGGCCCGCATCCCTATCCCGGCATGGTCCGCGATTTCCAATCCATCATCGGACGCGAGACGCGCGACCAGATGCAGGAGCAGGAGGGCCGCCTGCCCGACACCATCGTCGCGGCCATCGGCGGCGGGTCGAACGCGATGGGCCTGTTCCACCCGTTCCTCGACGATCCTTCGGTGAAGATCATCGGGGTCGAGGCCGGCGGCAAGGGCGTGGACGAGAAGATGCAGCACTGCGCCAGCCTGACCGGCGGGCGTCCGGGCGTGCTGCACGGCAACCGCACCTATCTTCTACAGGATCAGGACGGGCAGATCCTCGAAGGGTTCTCGATCTCGGCGGGTCTGGATTATCCCGGGATCGGGCCGGAACATGCGTGGCTGCACGATGTGGGCCGCGCGGAATATGTCTCCGTGACCGATGACGAGGCGTTGGGCGCGTTCCAGCTTCTGTGCCAGACCGAGGGCATCATCCCGGCGCTGGAATCCAGCCATGCCATCGCGCATGTGATCAAGCTGGCGCCGACGCTGCCCAAGGACCACATCATCGTCATCAACCTGTCGGGCCGTGGCGACAAGGACATCTTCACCGTCGCCAAGCATCTTGGCTTCGAGATGAAGGTCTAAAGCGCGTAGATCTGCAAGATTTCCATCGGCACCACGTCCAGCGTGCGCCGATGGGTCGCCTCCAGCCGCACCTGCGGGGCCGCGCCTTCCTCATGCGCCTGAAGGAAACGTGCGGCACACAGGCACCAGCGGTCGCCGGGGGCCAGCCCCTTGAACCCGTATTCCGGGCGCGGCGTGGACAGATCGTTGCCAAGATATTTCGACATCGCCAGAAACTCTGCCGTCATCACGGCGCAGACCGTGTGGCGACCCAGATCCGTGGTGCCGGTGTCGCAGCAGCCGTTGCGATAGAACCCCGTCAGCGGATCGACCGAACAGGATTCCAGCTTGCCGCCAAGGACGTTTTCCGAAGGCTCCATCATCTGAACCGATCCGCCAGTTTCTGCAGGGTGCTGCGTGTATCCTCGGGCGGCGGTTCTGCGGGCTTCGCCGGGCGCTCTGTCCCGGTGGAGGGCCGGGGCGGGGCCACCCGCTGCGCGACCGCGTTCAGGAACCGCGGCCCGTCGCCCGAAACAAGCGCCGCCGCCCCGTCCGACACGCCGCGCATCACGTCGTCCAGCCAGTCCGCCTCGGCCTTGGCGAAATCGGCAAGGACATAGCCCGCAACCCGGTCCTTGTGGCCGGGATGGCCGATGCCCAGCCGCACGCGGTCGTAAGCCTCGCCGATATGGGCGTGGATGGACCGCAGGCCGTTATGCCCGGCATGGCCGCCGCCGGTCTTCAGCCGCACCTTGCCGGGGGCGAGGTCCAATTCGTCATGGAACACCATCACATCGGCGGGGGTCAGCTTCCAGAAGCGCATCGCCTCGCCCACCGACTGGCCGGAGAGGTTCATGAAGGTTTCGGGCTTCAGCAGCACCGCCTTGTCGGACCCAAGCCGCCCTTCGGCCATCTGCCCCTGAAACCCGCGCTTCCATGGCCCGAAGCCGTGATCGGACGCGATCCGGTCCAATGCCATGAAGCCGATGTTGTGACGGTTTCCCGCATAACGTGCGCCGGGATTGCCCAGACCGACCAAAAGCTTCATCGCCGCCTCCGTTTGCATCCGTTCTAGGGACATCGCCCGAATGACGCAACCGCTTGACGCGGCGTCAATCTATGGCAACCTTTTGCCGCGTCTGAGGGGGTGACCATGTTTCTTGCGATGAACCGTTTCCGTATCCGTCCCGGTCAGGAGGATGCCTTCGAGGCGATCTGGAAAAACCGCGAAAGTCGGCTGCCGGAGGTTCCGGGCTTCGTGTCGTTCAACCTGCTGCGCGGGCCGGCGAAGGACGATCACGTCCTTTACGCCTCGCACACCATCTGGCGGGACGAGCAGAGCTTCCGCGACTGGACCCGGTCCGACGCCTTCCGCGAGGCGCATCGCGGCGCGGGCGGGTATGGTGATGTCTATGCCGGGCATCCGGAGCTGGAGCTTTTCTCCTCGGTCCAGCATATCGAGCCATGATCCCGACCGAGCCATGGCGGGCGGCGATCCTGGCGCGATTCCCCGAACTGGCCGGCGCGCGGTTCAAGCTGCGGAACGGCGGGTGGGACTGCATCGCGCTGGATGTCGGCGACCGCATGATCTTCAAGTTCCCGCGCAACCCGATCGCGGAACGCCGTCTGCGCCGCGAGGCGGGGCTGCTGGCGGTGCTGCATGCGCGCCTGCCGCTGCCGGTGCCGAAGATGGTGTTGCATCTGGGCCCGCCCGTCTTCTCGTCCCACAGAAAGCTGCCGGGCGATGTGCTGGAGCCGAAGGATTATGCCCGGCTGGACGCGACGGCCAAGGCGCGGCTGGCCCTCGATCTGGCGCGGTTCTTCGCCGCGCTTCATGCGCTGGACGTGACCGAGATGGCCGCGAACGGGGCGGTTCCCATCGAGGAGGGGCCAGATCCGGCGCTGGCGCTGCCGCATCTTTCGCACGTGTCCCGCCTTGCGGCAGAGGCGCTGCTGCGCGATCCGCTGCCGCCCGATCCCTTCGGCGATATCTACGGCTTTTTCGATGCGCATGGCTGGAACATGGCGTTCAACCATCGGCTTGGGGTGTTGAATGGCATCTATGATTTCGCCGACAGCGGCATCGGCCCGCTGCACCGCGAATTCGTCGCACCGCGCTTCCTGGGGCCGGACCTCGTGCCGCATATCCTGCGCGACTATGCCGCGATCACCGGGCGACAGGCCGATCCGGACCGCGTCCACCGGATCACCGGGCGCCACCGCCTGCAAGAGATCGTGGAGACGGACGATCCCGAAATGCGCCCCCGGATGATCGCCGCCTTCGACGATTGGGTGATGGGAAAATGAAAAGGGCGCGAAGGTCTCCCTTCGCGCCCCGATCCGTAGGCCGGTAAGGATCACTCCTCGGCGGCGTCGTCGCCTTCTTCGTTGTCCGACGAACGCAGGCCCGACGGGGCCGAGATGTTCGCGATGACGAAGTTGCGGTCGATGGTCGCGTTCACGCCTTTGGGCAGAACGACGTCGTTGATGTGGATCACATCGCCGATGTTCTTGCCGGTCAGGTCAACCGTGATGTGGTCCGGGATGTCGCCAGCGGTGACTTCCAGTTCGACCTCGTTGCGGACGACGACCAGAGTGCCGCCGCGCTTGAGGCCCGGTGCCGCATCGTGGTTGATGAAGTCAACGTGGATGAACAGGTTCACGCGCGACGTGCGACGCAGGCGCATCAGGTCGAGGTGCGTGGGCAGATCTTTGACGACATCGCGCTGAACGCCGCGGCAGATGACGCGCACGTCTTCCTGACCTTCAACCTTCAGGTTGAACAGCGTCGAAAGGAAGCGGCCCTGCTTCAGCTTTTTCAGCAGCATGTTGTAGTTGACGTTGATGGCCAGCGGGTCGACACCGCCACCATAAACGACACCGGGTACGTTGCCCTCACGACGAGCTTGACGAGCGGCCCCCTTGCCAGTCCCCGTCCGCACCACGGCAACAAGATCCGGGATCTCTTTAGCCATTGGTATTCTCCATATGTAAATCGTCCCATCCTCCAAGGGTGCATGGGATCGAAGCCGTGCCGTTACAGGGGAATCGCCGCGGCGTCAACGACCATCCGGCATCAGGAAATGCCCTGTGGCCTGCGCGAACAGGCGCGATCGGTTGTCCTGCCATGCCTCGACATGGACCGAGGCATAACGGCGACCCGATCGGTTGACCCGCGCGCGGGCATAGGCGTCGCGCGGAAGGCCGGACCGCAGGTAATCCACGGTGATGCCGATGGTCTTGGGCAAGGCGGGTAGGGGCAGGCCGCCCGCCTCCACGTCCTTCCACTGGATCTGCCATGCCAGTTCGACGATGGACGCGACTTCTAGAAACGCCGCCGTCACGCCGCCGTGCAAGGCGGGCAGCATCGGGTTGCCGATCAGCATGTCCTGATAAGGCAGCACGGCGGTCAACTCGTCCCCCCGGCGGTCGAACCGGATGCCGAGGAAGCCGATATAGGGCACCCCGGCCACCAGCGCCGCAAGCGCGGTGTCGCGCCGTTGTTTCACCACCTGAACGGGTTCGGGGGTCATGGCGTCATCTCCCTCACGACGGTGAAGGTGCCAGTGGACATGGCCACGGGCTTTTCGCCATCGTCGAAGGTGGTTGCCCGGACGAAGGCGACGGTGCGGGTGACGTGGTGGCATTCCGCCCGCGCGCGCAGCCGCTGCCCCGGCGTCGCGGGGCGCATGTAGTCGATGCGCAGGTCCAGCGTCGCTGTGATGCCCGCCGCTTCGGGGTGGGACATGACGGCGGCGCCCGATGCGGTATCCATCAGGACCGACACCGCGCCGCCCGCGATCACGCCCGTCGCCGGATCGCCCACCAGCCGCGCGTCCCACGGCATGGACAGCACCGCCCAGCCGTCGCCAGCCTCGTCCAATGTCATGGACAGGGCGGCGCAATGAGGCAGCGCGGCAAGGAAACGGCGGGCAGAGTCGAGAGCATCCATTCCCCTGATCTGCACCCTCGCGCGATCTGCCGCAAGAGATTTGAGCCGCCCGCGCCGCGCACTACCATCACCTTGCAGGAGGACCGGCATGAACGAAAAGCTGAACTTCAAGGAAATGGTGGAACGGTTCGACGTCACCCCCCGCACCTTGCGCTACTACGAATACATCGAGCTGCTGCAGCCCGAAAAGGAAGGCCGTGCACGCTTTTACGGCCCGCGCGAGGTGGCTCGCATGACGCTGATCCTGCGCGGGCGGCGGTTCGGTTTCAGCCTTGAGGAAATCCGCCAGTGGCTGCTGATCTATGAACGCGAGGGGACCGCGGCGCAGCAGGCGGCGATGGCCGCGCTGGCCGACAAGCGGCTGGAGGAGATGATCCGCGAACGCGATGCGCTGGACAGCGCGATCACCGATCTGCGCGCGCTGCGGGCCTCGGCCATGGCAATCACCCGGCATTGACGCGACGTTACGCTAACGTCAACGTAAACCCGTGCTAGGGTCAGGGTCGGCAAGCACGGGAACACCCATGACCGACAGGCTGATGACGATCCGCGAAATGTGCGCCGAATTTTCGGTGACGCCGCGAACCTTGCGCTTCTATGAATCCAAGGAGCTGATCTTTCCGATCCGCGACGGCACCCGCCGTCTTTTCACCCGCCGCGACCGTGCCCGGTTGAAGCTGATCCTGCGCGGCAAGCGTTTCGGCTTCAGCCTCGAAGACATCCGCCAGCTTCTGGACCTTTACGACCGCGATCAGGGCGCGGCGCAGATCGCGCGCACCTATGACCTTGCCCGCCAGCGCCTTGCCGCAATGGAGGCGCAGCGCGCCGAGTTGGACGAGGCGATCACCGAACTTCGCCAGCAGCTTGAACAAGGCGCGCAGACCCTTGCCGGTTTCCGCAGCGCCGCCGAATAGGAGGAAGGAATGACGATCTATCGCGCCCCGGTCGAGGATATGCAGTTCGTGCTGCACCATGTCCTGAACCTGTCCGAAACCTATCCCGATCTTGACGAGGCGTTCACCGAAGCGATCCTGACCGAAGCCGCGAAACTGTCCGAGGAGGTTCTGGCCCCGCTGAACGCCAGCGGCGATGCCGAAGGGTGCCGGTTGGAAAATGGCGTGGTCCGCACGCCCAAGGGCTTCCCCGAAGCGTTCGCGGCAATGAAGGAAGGCGGCTGGCCCGCCATAGACTGCGCCGAGGAATATGGCGGGCAGGGGCTTCCCTATCTGATGCACACGGCGGTGGGCGAGATGTTCGTGTCGGCCAACATGGCCTTCAACATGTATCAGGGCCTGACCCACGGCGCCTACAGCGCGATCCTGCTGCATGGCACGGATGCGCAGAAGCGGACCTATCTGCCGAAACTGGCGTCCTGCGACTGGACCGGGACGATGAACCTGACCGAACCCCATGCCGGGACCGACCTTGGCATCATGCGCACCAAGGCCGAACCGCAGGAGGATGGCAGCTTCCTGATCACCGGGACCAAGATATTCATTTCCGCAGGCGATCACGATCTGGCGGAAAACATCGTCCATCTGGTGCTGGCCAAGGCTCCGGGCGGCGGGGACGGCACGCGCGGGGTCAGCCTGTTCATCGTGCCGAAATTCCTTGTGAACGAGGATGGCAGCCTTGGAGATCGCAACACCGTCACCACCTCGAAGATCGAGGAGAAGATGGGCATCCACGCCAATTCGACCTGCGTGATGAATTTCGACGGGGCGAAAGGCTGGCTGCTGGGCGGTCTGCACAAGGGCATGAAGGGCATGTTCACGATGATGAACGAGGCCCGGCTTGGGGTCGCCCTTCAAGGCTATGCCGTGGCCGAGCCTGCGTATCAGAACGCGGTCGCCTATGCCAAGGAGCGGCTGCAGGGGCGCGGCATCCCTCCGGCGAACCCCGAAGGCCCCGCCGATCCGCTGATCGTGCATCCCGACATCCGTCGCAGCCTGATGGACCAGAAAAGCTTCCTCGAAGGCGCGCGGGCCTTCACCTTCTGGGGCGCGTCGTTGATCGACAAGGCCAAGACCGACCCCGAGGCCGAGGCGCTGATCTCGCTACTGACGCCGGTGCTGAAGGGGTTCCAGACCGACATGGGATACCAATGCGCGACGCAGGCGCAGCAGGTCTTCGGCGGGCACGGCTATATCGAGGAAACCGGCATGTCGCAGTTCGTGCGCGATGCCCGGATCGCGATGATCTATGAAGGGGCGAACGGCATTCAGGCGCTGGACCTCGTGGGGCGCAAGCTGGCGCTGGACGGCGGCAAGCCGATCATGGCGTTCTTCGAGATGATCAAGACCTTCTGTCGCGAGAATGACGGACCGGAAATGGCGGGTTTCGTCCAGCCGTTGAAAGCCGCCTCCAAGGATCTGCAAACCGCCGCGATGTATTTCATGGAGAACATGAAGACCCCCAATGCCGCGCTGTCCGGGGCTTATGACTTCATGCACATGATGGGGCATGTCTGCCTTGGTTTCATGTGGGCCCGGATGGCGAAGGCGGCGTCGGGCCAGCAGGGCGACTTTGCCGCGGCCAAGCTGGCGACGGGCCGCTATTACATGGCGCGGCACCTTCCGGCGACGGCGATGCATCTGGCGCGGATCAAAAGCGGCGCGGACCCGGTCATGGCGCTGCCGGCAGAGGCGTTCTGATGCAGACGCCCGAAACCCATGGCAGTTGCCAATGCGGGGCGGTGCGGTTCCATCTGAAGGCGGGCGAGACCAAGGCGAACGTCTGCCATTGCCGCATGTGCCAGCGGGCGGCGGGCAATGCCTTTGCCTCGCTGCTGATGTGCGATGATGCGATGCTGACATGGTATGGCACGCCGTCCGTCTTCGCCTCGTCCAGCATCGCACATCGCGGGTTCTGCGGTCGCTGCGGCACGCCGATGTTCTATCGCCAGCATGGCGGCCCGACCGAGATCATGTCGGGCTGCCTGCCGCCCGATTTCCCGTTCCAGCCGGTCCGCAATGACGGCATCGAATCCCGCCACGCATGGGTGAACCGCATCGCGGATTTGCCCGACAGCCCCACGCGCGAGGAGTTGACCCGCGCGACCTTGCACCAAGCCCCGGAGAGATCATGAGCGAAGCCTTCATCTATGACGCCATCCGCACCCCGCGGGGCAAGGGCCGCCCCGACGGCGCGCTGCACGAGGTCACGGCGGTGCGCCTGTCCGCCGGTGTTCTGGACGCGCTGGCCGAACGCAACGGCCTTTCGGGCCACGCGGTCGAGGATGTGATCTGGGGGAACGTGACGCAGGTGGGCGAGCAGGGCGGCTGCCTTGCGCGGTCCGCCGTTCTGGCATCAGGGCTGGATCAGCGGATTCCCGGCCTTGCGATCAACCGTTTCTGCGCAAGCGGGCTGGAGGCGGTGAACCTTGCTGCCGCGCAGGCGCGTCTTGGCGGCGGTTACATCGCGGGCGGGGTGGAGATGATGAGCCGCGTTGCCATGGGCAGCGACGGCGCGGCGATTGCCGTGGACCCCTCGCTGGCGATGAACACGGGTTTTGTGCCGCAGGGGATTTCGGCGGACCTGATCGCGACCGAATACGGGTTCAGCCGTGACGACGCAGATGCCTTCGCCGTGGAAAGCCAGCGCCGCGCGGCCGCGGCTTGGGAGGATGGGCGCTTTTCCCGCTCGGTCGTGCCGGTGCGCGATATGAACGGGCTGACGATCCTTGGGCATGACGAACACATGCGCCCCGGCACCGACATGCAGGCCTTGGGCGCGCTGAAACCCGCATTCAAGGACATCGGCGAGGCGATGCCCGGTTTCGACAAGATCGCGCTGATGAAATACCCGCATCTGCAACGGATCGAGCATATCCATCACGCCGGGAACAGTTCCGGCATCGTGGACGGGGCGGCGGGCGTGCTGATCGGCGACGCCGAGTTCGGCGCGGCGCATGGCCTGACCCCGCGCGCGCGCATCCGTGCGACGGCCAAGATCGGCACCGAGCCGACGATCATGTTGACAGGGCCGGTTCCGGTTACGGAACGCATCCTTCGCGCGGCGGGGATGCAGATCGGCGACATCGACCTGTTCGAGGTGAACGAGGCATTCTCCTCCGTCGTGCTGCGTTTCATGCAGGCGTTCGACGTCGATCATTCGAAGGTCAACGTGAACGGCGGTGCGATTGCCATGGGCCATCCGCTGGGCGCGACGGGCGCAATCATCATCGGCACGCTGCTGGACGAATTGGAGCGGTCGGGAAAAAGCACGGGGCTTGCGACGTTGTGCGTCGCCTCGGGCATGGGCGCGGCAACGATCATCGAACGGGTGTGAGCATGGATTTTTCGTATGCGGTCGAAGATGGCGTCGCGGTCATCACCTGGGATCTTCAGGCCAAGTCGATGAACGTCATGTCGATGCAGGGCTTTGCCGATCTGGATGGGCTGGTCGCCAGGGGGCTTTCCGATCCCGACGTGAAGGGCATCGTGCTGACCTCGGGCAAGAAGGACTTCGCGGGCGGGATGGACCTGAACGTGCTGGCCAAGATGAAGGAAGGCGGGGCGGAGACGATCTTTGCCGGGGTCATGGACATGCACGGCGTCCTGCGCCGGATCGAACGCGCGGGGATCGACCCCAAGACGCTGAAAGGCGGTAAGCCCATCGTCGCGGCGCTGCCGGGAACGGCATTGGGGATCGGGTTCGAGATTCCGCTGGCCTGCCATCGAATCATCGCCGCCGACAATCCCAAGGCCAAGATCGGCCTGCCCGAGATCCTGCTGGGCATCTTCCCCGGCGCGGGCGGCACGACGCGGTTGGTGCGCAAGATGGGCGCGATGATGGCCGCGCCGTTTCTGCTGGAGGGCAAGCTGTCCTCGCCCAAGGATGCCAAGGCGGCGGGGCTGATCGACGAGGTGGTGCCGCCCGAGGACCTGCTGGCCCGCGCCAAGGAATGGGTACTGTCGGAACCCGATATCGTGAAACCGTGGGACGCCAAGGGCTACAAGATGCCCGGCGGCGCACCCTATCACCCGGCCGGATTCATGACCTATGTCGGCGCATCCGCGATGGTGAACGGCAAGACGCAAGGGGTGTATCCTGCCGCCAAGGCGCTGCTGTCGGCGGCCTATGAGGGTGCGCTGGTTCCCTTCGACACGGCGCTGAAGATCGAGGCGCGGTGGTTCACCTCGGTGCTGATGAACCCCAGCTCCAGCGCGATGATCCGCACGCTGTTCATCAACAAGGAGGCGCTGGAGAAAGGCGCGAACCGTCCCGAGGCGCCGGATCAGAAGGTGCAAAGGCTGGGCGTGATCGGCGCGGGGATGATGGGCGCGGGCATCGCCTATGTCGCCGCCAATGCCGGGATCGAGGTCGTGCTGGTCGATAGCACGGCCGAGGCCGCCGAGCGTGGCCGCGCCCATGCCGAGGGTGTTCTGGACAAGGGCATGAAGCGCGGCAAGGTCACCGCCGACAAGAAGGCCGAGGTTCTGGCGCGGATCACCCCCACCGCCGATTACGCCGCGCTGGAGGGCTGCGACCTGATCGTCGAAGCGGTGTTCGAGGACCCGAAGGTCAAGGCCGAGGTCACGAAGAAGGCCGAAGGCGCGGGCATCTTCGCCACCAACACATCGACCCTGCCGATCACCGAACTGGCCAAGGCGGCGAACAACGCGGACCGCTACATCGGCATCCACTTCTTCAGCCCGGTCGAGAAGATGAATCTGGTGGAGATCATCAAGGGCAGGCAGACGGGTGACATAGCCGTCGCCAAGGCGCTGGATTTCGTGCGCCAGATCCGCAAGACGCCGATCGTGGTGAACGACGCGCGGTTCTTCTATGCCAACCGCTGCATCATCCCCTACATCAACGAAGGCATCCGCATGGTGGGCGAGGGCGTATCCCCCGCGCTGATCGAGAATGCGGCCAAGCTGATGGGGATGCCGCTTGGCCCGCTGCAACTGGTGGACGAGATTTCGCTAGAACTGGGCGTGAAGATCGCCAAGGCGACCAAGGCCGCGATGGGCGACGCCTATCCCGACGATGCCGTGGATGCGATCCTGTTCCCGATGGCCGAGAAGGGGCGTCTGGGCAAGAAGGCCGGCGCGGGCTTTTACGATTATGCAGACGGCAAGCGGCTTGGCCTGTGGTCGGGGCTGGAGGGTGACGCGCGGCCCGATCTGGAAACGGTGCAGCACCGTCTGATGATGGTTCAGGTGCTGGAGGCGGTGCGTGCCTTGCAGGACGGCGTGCTGACGGACATCCGCGAAGGCGACGTGGGCGCGATCCTCGGCTGGGGGTTCGCGCCGTGGACGGGGGGGCCGTTCTCGTGGCTGGACATGATGGGCGCAGCCCGCGCCGCCGAGATCTGCGACGGGCTGGAGGGCGACCGCTTCGCCGTTCCCGCGCTGTTGCGCGAGAAGGCGGCATCCGGCGCGACGTTCTACTAGACGCGGTTCGGCGGCTCCTCGCCCTTGGCGAAGGCGAGGAGGTTGTCCACCGCCATCAACCCCATCTGGGTCCGCACATCCAGCGCGGCGGTGCCCAGATGGGGCAGCAGCGTCACATTCTCCATCGTCAGCAGTTCGGGGCTGACTTCGGGCTCGCGTTCATAGACGTCCAGACCCGCACCTTTAAGCCCGTTCTGCAACGCCGTCACCAACGCCGCCTCGTCCACGATGTCGCCGCGCGCGATGTTGATGAGGATGCCGGTCATCTTCGCCAGTTCCGCAGCCCCGATCAGATGCTTCGTCGCGGGGGATGCGGGCACGGCGATGACCACGAAATCGGCGGCCAGCACCTCGTCCATCTCGGCTTGCCGCGCAAAGGGGTGGTCCTTGGGCGAGCGGTTGTGGAACAGCACCTCCATCCCGAAGCCGTGGTGGCAGCGATGCGCGATGGCCTGACCGATGCGGCCCATGCCGATGATGCCAAGGCGCTTGCCCGAAACATGGGTGCCCAGAAGCTGCGTCGGGTGCCAACCCTCCCACTTGCCGGCGCGAAGCAGACGTTCCCCTTCGCCCGCACGGCGCGCCGTCATCAGGATCAGCGTCACCGCGATGTCGGCGGTGGCATCGGTCACCGCGCCGGGGGTGTTGGTGACGATGACACCATGTTCCGCCGCCGCCGTCACGTCGATGTGGTTGTAGCCGACGCCGAAATTGGCCAGCATCCTCGCGCGGGGCGGGGTCTTGAACGTCTCTGCATCGAAACGGTCGCCCAGAGTGCACAGGACCGCGTCATACCCGGCCAAGGCGGCCAGCATCTCGTTTCGCGACAGGTTCGACGTATCCTCGCGAACCGTCACGGCATAGGCGGCGCGGGCGGCCTCCACCACTTCTTCGGGCAGGGGGCGGGTGATGAGCAGGGTTTTCAAAACAGCTTGCCTCCAAGCGGAACATCATGGCCGGGACCGACCAGCACGACCTCGCCATCGGCATCCGGCATCCCGAGGACCAGAACCTCGGACATGACCTTGCCGATCTGGCGGGGCGGGAAGTTCACGACGGCCAGCACCTGCCGCCCGATCAGACCCTCGGGGGTGTAGTGTTTGGTGATCTGGGCCGAGGACCGCTTTTCACCTATCTCGCCGCCGAAATCGACCCAGAGCTTGAAGGCGGGCTTCCTCGCCTCGGGGAAGGGTTCCGCGCGGGTGATGCGGCCGACGCGGATGTCGACCTTCTCGAAATCGTCATAGGTGATCATTTGCCAAGCTCCCGGCTGCGGTCGGCGGCTGCGCGGACGGTGCGCTGCATCAGGTCCGGCAGTTCGGCCATCAGCACCGCCAGCCCGGCGGCGGTCGTCCCGCCCGGCGAGGTGACGTTGACGCGCAACTGTTCGGCACTGTCCGGGGCGGTGTGGGCAAGCTCGCCCGCACCGGTGATGGTCGCGCGGGCAAGGCGCATGGCAAGGTCGGACGGCAGGCCTTCCGCCTCGGCGGCATGGGCCAGCGCCTCGATCATGTGAAAGACGTAAGCGGGGCCGGAGCCGGAGACGGCGGTGACCGCATCCATCTGCGCCTCGTCCGAAAGGCGCACGGTCTCGCCCACCGCGGAAAGCAGCCCTTCGGCCAGATCCAGATGCGCGGCGGTGGCGGTCGAATTGCCGATCAGCGCGGTGATCCCGCGCGAGACGGCGGCGGGGGTGTTGGGCATGGCACGGATGATCGGCGTGCCTGCGCCCAGCATCGCCTCGTAGGTGGCGATGGAAATGCCCGCCGCGACGCTGAGGAACAGGGTCTTGCCGCCGCCAAGGGATCTGAGGCCGGGCAGGGCATCGGCCATCATCTGCGGCTTTACCGCGATCAGAACGATGGCGGGATCGTCGGGCAGATCGCCGTTCAGGCGCACCCCGGTCCCGGTCAGCCAGTCCGACGGCCTCGGTTCCGTGACGTGGACCGAGACGGCGGGCAGTCCTTGCCCGAGCCAGCCCGCCAGCATGGCCGATCCCATCTTGCCGCAGCCCAAGAGCACCAGTCCACGGCGGCTCACCTCGTTCAGATCCATCGCTTTCCCCTTTTTCCGGGGGAAGGTTAGGCGTGACCGTAAGCCTCCGCAATGGCGACCTTCATCGCCATTTCCGGCGCCTGTTCCGCCCATGTCGTCATCTGGAATGCGGGGTAATAGCGTTCCGCTGCCGTGACGGCATCGCGGATCAACCGGTCGATCTGTTCATGCCCGACAAGCTGCCCCCCCGAAAGAAGCAGACCGTAACGCCAGACCATCAGGCGTTGCTCCTCCCAGAAGGTGAAGGCGCCGGTCCAGACCTGATCGTTGCAGCGGTTGACGACATCGTAAAGCTGCGGAATGCGGTGGGCGGGCGGCTCCATCTCGAAGGTGCAGATCAGGCGCAACGTCTCGTCCCGATGCGACCATGCCAGCGTCAGCGAATAGGTGCGCCACTGGCCGGTCACCTGCATGGCGATCTGATCGTCGGCGATGCGGTCGAAGTCCCATTCGTGATGTTGGGCCAACGTCTCGACCATGTCGATCGGATGCAGTTCGTCGAAATGTTCCGAGATTGACATTGGCGGCCCCTGATATCGTTTGCCCGGCGGCTGCTGCCACCAGAAGCGGGCGTGTTCGCCCACCGGGCGTGAAGCCCGCTTGCGAATCATACTAGATATTGGGGCCGCGCATGTGAATCGGTAATCTGTGGATGCGCGCGAATCTCTTGTGGAAAACTATCGCGGGGTTTCCAGCGCCTCGCGCGCGGCGATGCGGGCTTCAAGCGCAATCTGCAGTTGCCGGGCAAGTTCCGCGATGCGTTCGGGCACAGGTTCCGCTTCGATCGCGCGGAGCAGGTCGGCGGACAGCCGGTCCACATCCGTTTCGATCTGCATGTCGGCAGGTTGCGTCATCTGGCGGATTTCCCCTGCTGAATGCTCCCCAATGGGGAACCGAAGCGTTAACGTCACGTTGACCCGCAGTTACCAGACAGCGAGGGCGTTGCGGGATGGATCAGCGAAACCATGGGAAAGTCGTTCCCGATGTGCTGGACCTCATTCCCGCGCTGCGCGCTTATGCGCGAGCCTTGTGCAAGAACGCCGCCGATGCCGACGACCTGGTTCAGGATACATTGGTAAAGGCGCTTGGCAACATTGACAAGTTTCAAGAGGGAACGCGTCTGCGGGCGTGGCTTTTCACCATCATGCGCAACACCTTCCTCACCAACGTGAAGGTGCGCGCACGCGAAGCCACCGGCGGCGAGGATTGCGTGTCCGGCGCGCCCGTCGCGCAGGCGACGCAGGAATGGTATGTCCGGGGCCGCGAATTGATGGCCGCCGTGGACCGCCTGCCGCCCCATTACCGCGAGATGATCATTCTGGTCGTCATGCTGGGCGAGAGTTACGAGGTCGCGGCCGAGATCTGCGGCTGCGCCATCGGCACGGTGAAAAGCCGCGTCAACCGCGCCCGCCAGATGATCATCGAGGATCTGGGCGTCGACGCCATCTGACGCTGTCACACGGACGATTCACGACATCGGCATCGTCGCGTGGAACAGAAGGGGCCACGCAGAAGTTGTGGATTCGAAGCGAGGAGGTTCCGTCATGATCCGAATGTCCCGGGATACCAAGCGCGACGGGCACGACTGTTCGCCCGAGGCGATGAGCCTGCCCTACATCTGCCTGATCGCGGGCGTCGCGGTCCTGGTCGGGGTGGCACTGGCCTGGATCGGCTGACGCATCCGACAGAATGACAGGGGGCGGCACGGGGATCACCCGTGCCGCCCTTTTGCGTCAATTTTCCGGCAGCGCATAGGCGATGACATAATCGCCCGGCTTGGTTCCGACCGAGCCATGCCCGCCCGCGACGATCAGCACGAATTGCCGCCCGTCCACCTCATAGGTCATGGGGGTGGACTGGCCGCCCGCAGGCAGGCGTGCCTCCCACAGTTTGTCGCCGGTGGTCAGATCGTATCCGCGCAGGTAATCGTCCACCGCTGCGCCAAGGAAGGCGACGCCGCCCTTGGTGATGATCGGACCGCCGATGCCCGGCACGCCCATCGCGAAAGGCAGGGGAAGCGGGGTCATGTCGCGGACGGTGCCGTTCTTGTGCTTCCACGCCACGTCGCCCGTCGCAAGGTTCGCACCGGCGACGTAACCCCATGGCGGGGCCTGACAGGGAACCCCGAAGGCGCCAAGGAACGGACCCATGACGACGCCATAAGGGGCACCCTCGTTCCGGTTCAGGCCCTGTTCGCTGGCCGTCTCGCCCGCGCCCTTCGGCGGGATGTCGGCGCGGGGCACCAGACGCGAGGTGAAGGCGAGGTAGGTCGGCATCCCGAACATCACCTGACGTTCGGGGTCCACCGCGACGCTGCCCCAGTTGAAGGTGCCGAAGTTCCCGGGATAGACGATGGTCCCTTCCAGCGACGGCGGGGTATAGCGCCCTTCATAGTTCAGGCGGTTGAATTCGATCCGGCACATGAGCTGGTCGAAGATGGTCATGCCCCACATATCCGCCTCGCGCAGCGTTGCGGGTTTGAAGGACAGGGCCGAGGTGGGCTGGGTTTCGGCGGTGAAATCCTCGGGGATGGCGCCGCCCGGGGCGGGTTCCTCGGTCACGGGCAGGATCGGCTCACCCGTTTCGCGGTTCAGGACATAGATGTCGCCCTGTTTCGTCGGACCGACCAGCGCCGGAACGCTTGCGCCGTCCACGGTCAGGTCGATCAGCACCGGCTGGGCGGGCACGTCCATGTCCCACAGGTCGTGGTGGACGGTCTGGAACACCCATTCCTGCTGGCCATCGCCGACGTTCAGCGCAACGATCGAAGACGAATGCGCCTCGACCGCTTCGGACCGGCCCATGCCAAGCTGGTCCGGGACCTGGTTGCCCAGCGGGATATAGACCAGCCCCCGCTCCTCATCGACGGAAAACACCGACCACGAGTTCGGGCTGTTGGCGCTGTAGGTTTCGCCCCCCGCGATGTCGATGGGGGAGGTGTCCTCGGGGTTGCCGCTGTCCCAGTTCCACAGCAATTCGCCCGTCGCGATGTCGAAGGCGCGGATCACGCCCGACTGCGAGTAGATCGAGAAGTTGTCGTTCACCGCCCCGCCGATGATCAATTTGCCATCCACGGCCACGGGCGGAGAGGTCGAATAGTAATAGCCCGCCGGGTTGTAGGGCATCCCGGCTTCCAGCCGCAGGGTGCCGCCATCGGCGAAGCTTTCGCATACCTCTCCGGTTTCAGCGTTCAGCGCGATCAGGCGCGCATCGGCGGTGGGCAGATAGACGCGAGTCGGGCAGGCCTCGGGGGCCTCCGGCGTTGTGGGCGCGGTCGGCACGGCGGTCTGGGCCGGGGCGGGCATGTCCGCCATGTCCCAATAGGTCACACCACGGCAGGTCTGGTGCTGGCGGTCGGGGTTCATGCCGGAATTGGCATCGAAGCGCCAGATTTCCTGCCCCGTCGCCGCGTCCAGCGCGATGGCGATGTTGTGCGGCGTGCAGACATACAGCCGGTCGCCGATCTTCAGCGGTGTCACCTGATAGGTCGTCTCGCCCACGTCATCGGGGCGTTTCACGTCGCCGGTCTGGTAACGCCAGACCTCTTGCAGATCCGCGACGTTGGCGGGCGTGACCTGCGCCAGCGGCGAATAACGCTGGCCGTAATTCGTGCGGCCATACTGGTGCCAGTCGCCATCGGGCATCTCGTTGCCCAAGGCGGGAGCCTCGTTCACGATCTCGGTCGGAAGCTCGCCTGCGATGTCGGTAGGGTCCTGGAACATCGCATAGACGGCGACGGCGACGGTCGCCAGAACCGCCAGCGCGATGGGCAGGCCCGGTGTGCGCTGGCCCTTGTACTTGCCCGGCCCCGTCATCACCGCATCGCGCGAGGCATATCCACCCGACCACAGCCGGTTGCGCACGAAGGGCAGCCATAGCCAGATGCCGAGCAGCACCATCACGCCGCCATAGGGCGCCAGACGCCACCAGTCGAAGCCCGCTTCCCAGACCGCGAAGGCAAGCCATGCAATCAGCGTCACGGCATAGACGGACAGCGCCGCCGCCTTTCGCAGGGCGATCAGCACCGCCGTCAGCAGGACCGCAAGCCCCAGAATCAGGAAGGCGGGACTGCCGCCTTCCGCGATAAGCCATCCGCCAAGCCCGGTCAGCGCAATGCCGACCAGCCCGAACAGGATTGTTGTGAACGCGATCATTCCGCTGTCCCTTTGTCATTCCGAGAGGCGCCCGCAAGGGGGCGCGACGAATATACGCAGAAGGCCTTGGCAGGGTTCCGCCGAAATGGAAGCCGACCGGGGTGCGTCAGGCGGAAAGACAGGCTTCCCGCGCGCCACTTGGGCGTGCGGGCATTGAGGCAGGAATTCGCCGAGATGGCAAGATCAGGCGACGCGGTTCCCACGCACCCATGTGCCGCGCAGCATCGGCGCGCCTTCGACGCGGCGCATGCGGATCAGGTCGGCGCGCAGCCCCGTCTCGATCCGGCCCCGGTCGGCAAGACCCGCCGCGCGGGCAGGGGCGGCGGTGACGGTCGCGATGCCGCGGGCCATATCCTCCCACAGATCGCCAAGCTGCGTTGCCGCCAGCAGTAGCGCGCCCGGCACGTAATCGGACGACAGGATGTCCAGCAGCCCCGCCTCGGCCAATTCGCGGGCCGAGACGTTGCCCGAATGCGAGCCGCCCCGGATCACGTTCGGCGCGCCCATCATCACCGCAATGCCGTGGTCGTGGCAGGCGCGGGCCGCCTCCATCGTGGTGGGGAATTCGGCCAGCCGGATGCCATATTCGGCCGAGGTCGCGACATGGTCCGCCGTGGTGTCGTCATGGCTGGCCAGCACCGCGCCAAGACGGTTGGCGAAGGCGACGGTCTTTTCCTCGTGCAGCGTGCCGTTCTTTTCGCGCAACGCGCGCAACCCGGCGACATGTTCGGCGAAGCCTTCCTCGGACAATCCGTGCTTGCCGCGCACATATTGCTCCAGTTTCGATACGTCGCGGAACTGGCGTTGGCCGGGGGTGTGGTCCATCAGGCTGACGATGCCGATGCGGTCGTTCGGGCCGAAGGCGTCAAGCTCCTCGGCCAGCGTTTCGGAACAGACCTCGGCCCGCAGGTGCAGGAAATGGCTGATGCGCAGCGCGTCCTTGGCCCGCAGGTCGATCAGTTCCGACGCAAGCGGGCGGGCATAGGGCCGGTAATCGCCGCGCTTGCCCGACGGGACCGATCCGACACGCAGGGCGTCGAACACGGTGGTGATGCCGCAGCCCGCCAGTTCCGCGTCATGCGCGATCAGGGCGGCGGCATGGGGCCAGTCCACGCCCGGACGCGGCTGGATGTGCCGTTCCAGATTGTCGGTGTGCAGCTCCACCAGACCCGGCGCGATCAGGTCGCCCTCGCAATCGATGCCCAGCGCCGAGGGGCCGGAGATGTCGTGGATCAGCCCGTCTTTCAGCACGATCGTGCCGCGGCGGGTTTTCTCGGGCAGGACAAGGGTGGCGTTGGTCAGGATCGTTTCGGTCATGATGGGCTCGTTTGTTTTGATTTTGTCATGCGTGGGTGACATGAGGGGGCGGGACTTGAAGGATGAAGGTGACAGGCCGATGACATTCCGCCGCTATGCGATCTATTACGCGCCACGGGCGGGGAGATTCGCGGATTTCGCCGCAAGCTGGCTGGGATGGGACCCGGTTTCGGGCCGCGAGGTGGCGCATCCCGACCTGCCGCTGGACGTGGCGGCGATCACGGCCACACCGCGCAAATACGGCTTCCACGGCACGATCAAGGCGCCCTTCGTCGCGCTGCCGGGGCTGGAGGATGGGCTCGCCGAACTGGCATCCCGCTTGTCGCCCGTGTCCTTGGGCGCGCTGCATCTGCATCGCATTGGCGGGTTCATCGCCCTGACCCCCGGAATCAACCCCGAGCCGCTGGCGGCCGAGGTCGTGCGGGCGCTGGACAGGTTCCGCGCGCCGATGACGCCCGAGGATCGCGCCCGCCGCAAGCCAGAGGCGCTGAGCGAAAGGCAGCGGGAATTGCTGGATGCGTGGGGCTACCCCTATGTGATGGAGGAGTTCCGCTTTCATCTGACGCTGACCGGCAATGACGCCCCTGCGGATGTGGAACGGGTGCTGGAGCAGGTGCTTGCCCCCATCCTGCCAGATCCCTTCGTGATCGAGGATCTGTGCCTGTTCGGCGAGGCGGAGGACGGGCGATTCCATCTGGTCCACCGCTATGCGCTGACCGGCTGAAGCGCGGCAAGGAAGGCGGCGATGCCGTCTTCCGCCGTGCCGTCATTGCGGATGGTGGTGACGCGCAGCCCGGCGGGCAGGGGGATGTCGCGGGCAAGGCGGGCGGCGATATCGGCCTCCGTTTCGCGCCCGCGCCCCGCCAGCCGCCGCGCCAGCACCTTGGCCGAGGCGGTGACGTTGATGACCCGCAGCCCCGGAAACACCCCCGACGCAGGGTTCAGCATCGCGCGGGAGACGTTGAAGATCACCGTCTGCCCCTCTTGCGCGGCCTTCAGAGACGAAATCGGGATGCCATAGCACAGGCCATGCGCCTGCCAGTCCAGCGCGAAGCGGCCCGCCTCGCGGATGGCGGCGAACTCCTCGGGGGTGACGCCGACCACGTCTTCGCCGGGACCGCTGGGGCGGGTGACGGTGCGGCGGACGATGTGCAGGTCGGGCCGCGCTGCCCGCGCCCCGTCGATCAGCGTGTCCTTTCCCGCACCTGACGGGCCGCAGACGGCAAAGACCTTCATGCGAACCTCGTCACGTTCACCACTCGGTCGCAGACCCGGTCGCGTGCGCCTTCGTCGTGGAAGATGCCGATGATGGCGCTGCCCGCGGCCTTCGCCTCCTCGATCAGCGCAATCACCGTTTCGCGGTTGGCAGCGTCGAGGCTGGCGGTCGGCTCGTCCAGCAGCAGCACCGGGCGGGGCGCGATGAAGCCGCGGGCGATGTTCACGCGCTGCTGCTCGCCGCCCGAAAAGGTGGTGGGCGACAGGCCCCAGAGGCGTTCCGGGATGCGCAGGCGGGTCAGCAGGGCGGCGGCCTGTTCGTGGGCATCCTCGCAGTCCAGCGGTTCGGCCACCACGTCGATGGTCGGCACGCGCGGCACGACCCGCAGGAATTGGCTGACATAGCCCATCGTGTGCCGGCGCAGGGCGATGATCTCGCGCGGGGCGGCGCGGGCCACATCGACCCCGGCCACCATGATGGAGCCGGAGGCGGCAAGGTAGTTGCCCCAGATCATCCGCATCAGCGTCGATTTTCCTGCGCCCGACTGGCCGATCAGCCCGACGCATTCGCCCGCCGCCACGGACAGCGATGCACCCTGCATCACCGGGATCACCGTGCCGCCCTGATTGTGAAGGGTGAATGTCTTGGTCACGTTTTGCACGTCGATCATGTTACACCTGCAGGACGGAAGATACGAGAAGCTGGGTATAGGCGTGCTGCGGATCGTCCAGCACCTGATCGGTCAGGCCCTGTTCCACCACATGCCCGCCCTTCATCACCATCAGCCGGTCGGCAAGCAAACGCACCACCGCCAGATCATGCGTGACGATGATGGCCGACAGCCCCATGCGGCGGACGAGACCCCGCAGCAGGTCCAGCAGCCGCGCCTGAACGCTGACGTCCAGACCGCCCGTCGGTTCGTCCATGAACACCAGCCGCGGCCCGGTCACGAGGTTGCGCGCGATCTGGAGCCGCTGCTGCATCCCGCCGGAAAACTGCGAGGGGCGGTCGTCGATCCGGTCCGCGTTGATCTCCACCCGGCCCAGCCAGTCGGTCGCGGTGTCGCGGATGGTGCCATAGTTGCGCGCGCCGACGGCCATGAGCCGCTCGCCCACGTTCCCGCCCGCGCTGACGCCCATCCGCAGCCCGTCGCGCGGGTTCTGGTGGACATAGGCCCAGTCGGTGCGGGCCAGCATCCGGCGTTCGGGTTCCGGCATCGTCACGGTGTCGCGCCCGTCGAAGATCACCGCGCCCGTATCGGGCTGGGCGTGGCCCGCAAGGCAGGACAGCAGGGTGGATTTTCCCGACCCGCTCTCGCCCACGATGCCCATGACCTCGCCGGGGTAAAGGTCGAAGCTGACATCGGTGCAGCCGATGCGGGGGCCATAGGTCTTGCGGATGTCTTTGACCTGAAGAAGCGGTTGCATCATGCCTCCTGCCGGATGCGGCAATGATCGGTGTCGGAACAGACGAACATGCGGCTGCCCTGATCGTCGGTGATGACCTCGTCCAGATAGGTGTCGCCCGCGCCGCAGATATCGCAGTTGTGGTTCGCCTTGGACGCTTCGAACGGGTGATCCTCGAAATCGAGGGACACGACGTTGGTATGGGGCGGCAGGGCATATATCCGCTGCTCGCGCCCCGCGCCGAACAGCATCAGGGCAGGGTTGCCCGACAGTTTCGGGTTGTCGAATTTCGGGATGGGAGAGGGGTCCATGACATAGCGTCCCTCGACCTTCACCGGATAGGCATAGGCGGTCGCGATCTGGCCGTGCTTGGCGATGTCCTCATAAAGCTTCACATGCATCAGGCCGTATTCCTCCAGCTCGTGCATCTTGCGGGTCTCGGTCTCGCGCGGTTCGAGGAAACGCAGCGGTTCCGGGATCGGCACCTGAAACACGAGGATCTGGCCCTCGGTCAGGGCGGCCTCGGGGATGCGGTGGCGGGTCTGGATGATGGTGGCGTCCTGCGTGGCTTCCGTCACGGCGACGTCGGCAGTGCGCTGGAAGAATTTGCGGATGGATACCGCGTTCGTCGTGTCATCCGCGCCCTGGTCGATGACCTTCAGCACATCGTCCGGGGTCAGGCAGGCGGCAGTGACCTGCACCCCGCCCGTGCCCCAACCGTAAGGCATCGGCATCTCGCGGCTGGCGAAGGGCACCTGATAGCCGGGGATCGCGACCGCCTTCAGCAGCGCGCGGCGGATCATCCGCTTCGTATCCTCGTCCAGATAGGCGAAATTGTATTCTGTTGTATTCTTTTGGCGCGCGTTCATACTCGATCCTCGGAGGAGAGAGGGAGGAACCTATGGAATGGCTTTTTGCAGGCCTGATCGCCGGTATCGGCGGGATGGCGTTCTGGGCGTGGCCGCGTAAGCGGTAGGGTGGGGGCCGCGGTCATTCCGCGGCCTCTCGCATACGGCGCACCAGTTCCAGTTCGGACTGGAAATCGACGTAATGGGGCAGCTTGATGTGTTCGAGGAACCCTGTCGCCTGAATGTTGTCGGCGTGGGACAGCACGAATTCCTCGTCCTGCGCCGGGGCGCCGACGTAATCTTCGCCCAGCTCGCGCCAGCGCAGCGCGCGGTCCACCAGCGCCATGCTGATCGCCTTGCGTTCCGTCTGGCCGAAGGTGAGGCCATAGCCGCGGGTGAATTGCGGCGGTTCGGTCTTCGATCCCTTGAACTGGTTGACGGTTTCGCATTCCGTCAACTCGACCTCGCCGATCTCGACGCTGAAGCCCAGTTCGGGGATGTCCATTTCCACGGCCACGGTGCCGATCCTGAGTTCCCCCACGAAGGCATGGTTGCGGGCGTATCCGCGCTGCGTCGAATAGGCGAGGCCGAGGATGAACCCCTCATCTCCCCGCGTCAGGGATTGCAGGCGCAGCGCGCGGTCGGCGGGCAGTTCCAAAGGCTCGCGCGTCAGATCGCGCGGTTCGGTGTCGCTGGAGTCCTCGGGCTGGATCAGATCGCCCAGAAAGCCGGTGACATGCGGCACATGCGCGGGTTCGGCTGGTTTGCGCGGGGCCACGGGGGCCTCACCTTCCGCCATCAGCGCGAAATCCAGCAGACGGTGCGTGTAATCGAAGGTCGGGCCCAGGATCTGTCCCCCCGGCACGTCCTTGAACGTGGCCGAGACGCGGCGGATGCACTCCATCCTGGCCGTATCGACCGGGATCGACGCGCCCAGACGCGGCAGGGTGGTGCGATAGGCGCGGATCAGGAAGATCGCCTCGATCAGATCGCCGCGCGATTGCTTGATCGCCAGCGCCGCCAGCGCCGGATCGTAAAGCGAGCCTTCGGCCATCACGCGGTTCACGGCCAGCGACAGTTGCTGTTCGATCTGGTCGGTGCCCAGCTCCGCGACGCCGGGATCGCCCCGACGCTGTTCGCCAAGATAGGCGTGGGCATTCTCGATGGCGCGCTCGCCGCCTTTGACTGCGACATACATCAGGCGGCCTCCACTTTCGTCGTGCGGGGCAGGGCGGCAAGGCGGTCCCCGGCGGTGAAGAAGAAATCGAGGCCCAGCGGGAAGGCGGCCGCGTTGATGCGGAAGGCCTCGGTTTCGGGCAGCGACAGGTTGGCGTGGGTCTTGATGCCGGGGCCGCTCAGGCGCGGGCCGGTGGCGGTCAGGGCCGGCATTTCCACGATCAGCGTGGCCGAACGGTCGGGATAATCGGGGCGCCCGATGGGAAAGCGTGCCAGCGGCAGGTCGGGCCATGCGCCGATGGCGATCTGCGCATCCTCCGGGGCGGTGAAGGTCGCGCCGGTGTGGAAGGTGATCCAGTCGCGCGCCGCCGACAGCGACGGCGCAAGCCAGAGGCCAGTCGTCCGATCCGCCAGCGTCAGCAGAAGCACGCCCGCCGCAATGGAAAGCGCCGGGGGCTGTGCGCCCGCAACGGTGTGGATCGTGCCGGGCCGGGCCATCGCATCCAGCGCGGCACGGAAGGCGGTTGCCGATTGGCGCGGTTGGTCCTGAAAGCCACCTTCGAGCATCAGTCTTCCCCCCGGACCATGGTAAAGAATTCGACCTTCGTCGCGGCGGCCTTTTCGGCGCGCATCTTGCGGCGGGCGGTCTCGGCATCGGCCAGCGGCGTCAGGACGGCATCGTGGATGGCGCCTGCCTGCGGGCCCTGCATCAGCGCATCGACGATGGCGGCGCGGGTCGCATGGTGCTTGTCGCGGCCCTGGACATAGGCGTGGCCGACATCGCCCCCCTCCAGCCGAAGGGCGCAACGGGTCACCGTCATCTCGCCAAGGTTGAAGGGCGTGCCGGTGCCGCCGGCGCGACCGCGCACCATGACGGCCCCGATCTCGGGCGGGCGGGCGAAGCTGTGGGGCGGAAGGTCGGGCAGCAGGGCAGCCAGCCGCGACGGCTCGGCCCGTGCCAGAAGACCCATCCATGTCTGTCGGTTCATATCGGACACCTTGCGGGGTTGTCTGGTTATCTATACAACTAGACAAGTAGCCGATTCGCGACGTTCCGACAACGACTTGAATATGAAGTTTGCATGACATGAGCCGCACGCCTCTTTGGACCGCCATCGCCGAGGATCTTCGTTCCGCCATCGCTGCGGGACGCTATCGCGAAGGGATGCAGCTTCCGACCGAGGCGGAGCTTTCGTCGCGGTTCGGGGTGAACCGCCACACGGTGCGGCGCGCGCTTGCGGAACTTGGACATGAGGGGCTGGTGATCTCGCGCCGCGGGGCGGGGGTATTCGTCGCGGGCAAGCCGCCGCTGGATTACGCCATCGGGCGGCGGGTGCGGTTCCATGCCAACCTCGCGTCAGAGGGGCGGGTGTCAGGCCGCAAGGTGCTGGCCCTGACCGAACGGCGCGCGGACGAGGCCGAGGCGCGGGCGTTGCGCATTGCCGAAGGCGCGATGGTTCATGTGCGCGAAGGCGTGTCCTTTGCCGACGACCAACCACTTGCGGTCTATCGTTCGGTCTTTCCGGCTGAACGCTTGCCGGGGATCGGGGCTGCACTGGCGCGCGGCACCTCGATCACCGAGGCGTTGGCGGCATGCGGCGTGGGCGATTACGTCCGGGTGGAAACGCGGCTGACGGCAAAGCGCGCCAATGCGTTTCAGGCGCTGCATCTGCTGATCCGCGAGGGCGATCCGATCCTGCGCTCGGTCAGCGTCAACGCGGATGCGTCGGGTGCGCCCGTGGAATACGGGCACACCTGGTTCGCGGGCGACCGCGTGACCTTAACCGTCGCCCCGGATTAGCTTGCGGCGCAGCCAGCCCGAAAGGCTGTCCATCGCCATGACCAGCAGCACGATCAGCACGATGTAATAGGCGACGTTCTCCCAGTCCTTCTGGGTTTGGATCGCTTGGGTCAGCAGAAGGCCGATGCCGCCGCCCACCATCGCGCCGATCACCGTCGCGCCGCGCGTGTTGGATTCGAGGAAATACAGCACTTGGCTGAGGATCACCGGCGCGACCTGCGGGATGACGCCGAAACGCCCGCGTTGCAGCGCGTTGGCGCCGGTGGATCGCAACCCGTCCACCTGCTTTTCGTCGATGTTTTCCAGCGATTCCGAGAACAGCTTGCCGAAGCTGCCGGTGTCGGTGATCAGGATCGCCAGCGCGCCGGTCATCGGGCCGGGGCCGAAGGCGCGCGACAGGATGATGGTCCAGATCAGCGCATCCACCCCGCGCACGAAGTCGAAGACGCGCCGGATGCCGAACCGGGCGGGGGCCACCGGCATGAAGTTCTTTGCCGCAAGGAAGGCCAGCGGGAACGAAATCAGCGCAGCCCCGATGGTGCCGAGGAAGGCCATCAGCAGCGTCTCGAACAGGGCCCAGACCACGTCCTTGTGGCGCCACATGTCGTTGTTCCAGAAATCCGACGCCATGGCCGCGATGTTCGACATGCCGGGACGGATCTGTTCGGACGACACGGCGCTGGCGGCGATCTGGCCCCAGCTCATGTCGTGGAACGGGCTGGAGAGGGTGAAGAAGAACAGCTCCCACCCCGGGAAATAGCGGAACACCTCGGACCGGGCGCGGGTGACGCTGATACGGCCGCCGTCCAGCCGGATGTCGGCGCGGGTGTTCGACGCGGTGATCCACGCGGGCAGGGTGCCGTCCGGGGTCTGGACCTGCACGCCGTCGGTGTTGGTCACGGTGATCGTGCCATAGTCGGGGACAGTCACGCGCACCGCATCGGGATCGAAGCGCACCGACTGGTCATGGGGCAGGGCGATGGCCGTCGAGGCCCCGTCGCGCGCCACCCATTCGGGCCAGTCGTTATCCTCGTAGGTCGCGCGGCGCTCGCCCTCGATGGAAACAGAGACGGCGTTCCGGCGGTTGTCCTGCGTCACGTGGGTCTTGTAGCTCCACGCGCCGGAAATCATGATCATCGCATTGTCGCTGCGGAACCGTTGCGCCAGCCCCGGAATGTCGAAGGCAAAGAACGCATAGGTCAGATAGATCAGGATGCCCGCCGGGATCGCGAAGGATTTGAACCGCTTTTTGGCGAAGCCGCGATGGATGGGGGCAAGGTCAGTGACGGCCATGTTCGCCCTCGATCAGGGAATTGCGCCAGCGGCTCGACAGTTGGTCGATCGCGACGATGGTCAGGAACAGCAGCAGGAAGATCGAGGCGGCGGCGTCGAAGCGGCCCTGACCCCAGCTGATGGCGTTCTTCAGCTCGTATCCGATCCCGCCCGCGCCGACGAAGCCGAGGATGGCCGAGGCGCGCACGTTGATCTCGAACCGCAGCAGGGCATAGGACAGCCAGTTCGGCGCGACCTGCGGCAGGATGCCCAGCCACATGCGCTGCGACCAGCTTGCGCCGACCGAGGACAGGCCCTCGACCGGTTTCAGGTCGGCATTCTCGTTCACTTCGGAGAACAGCTTGCCCAGCGCGCCGATGGTGTGGAAGGCGATGGCGACCATCGCAGGGACCGGCCCGCCACCCATAGCAAAGATCAGCGCCAGCGCGATCACCACCTCGGGGACGGCGCGGCAGATGTCCAGAAGGCGGCGGAACACCGGGATCAGGGCAGGCCAGCGGGCAAGGCCGCGCGTCGCCAGCAGCGACAGCGCCCCGCCGATCAGCGCGCCGAACAGGGTGGCGACGGCGGCGATGTTGATCGTCTCGATCAGGGACGGCAGGTAGGTCCACATATGGCCGGGGATGTTCCCGGCCTTCTGGAACGCCTCGGCCAGCAATTCGCCGGGGAAGTCGAAGATGCGGGACAGGCCGGACAG
Source organism: Falsirhodobacter xinxiangensis (assembly GCF_004959935.1). Taxonomy (GTDB): domain Bacteria; phylum Pseudomonadota; class Alphaproteobacteria; order Rhodobacterales; family Rhodobacteraceae; genus Falsirhodobacter; species Falsirhodobacter xinxiangensis. The sequence goes on from NZ_SMYN01000004.1 coordinate 289,662, forward strand.
GAAGCCCCCCGCGTTGCGGCTTTGGGCCAGATCGAAGCCGCCGGCCAGCATCGCCACGAACAGGATCAGCAATATGCCGGAATACATGCGCTTGCGTCGCGCGGCGGCGAGGTAATCGTCGCGGATGGTGTCGGTCATCTGCCGTCCCGTGAAAAAGGGGCGGGCGCGTGGCCCGCCCCGGATTGGATCAGGAGCCCGAAAGCTTGCGTGCGTCGATGATCGACTGATACTGATCGTGCGTGACCGGGATGAAGTCCTTGGCCTCGCCGTTGCCAACGCCATAAGCGCAGGTCGGATCGTTTTCCCACAGGTTCGCGGTCAGTTCGGTCACCTTGGCGCGGACGTCTTCCGGCAGGGCGTTGCGGACGACCATCGGGCCTTCGACGATCTCTTTCGATTTCCAGATCTCGACGATCTCGTTCATGTCGACCAGGCCTGCGTCCACGGCCTTGCGCAGCGCGCCCGAATTGTAGCCGTCTTCCCAGTTGCCTTGCGCGTCGGCATAGGTCACGCCCGCGTCGACATCGCCGTTGGCGACGGCGACGATGGTCTGCTCATGTCCGCCGGTGAAGCGGATGTCGCCGAAATAGTCGTTCGGCGTCATCGAGTAACCGGCCTGCGAGATTTCCACGTTCGGGATCAGGTAGCCCGAGGTCGAGTTCGGATCGCCGAAGCCGAAGGAGCGGCCCTTCATGTCGTCCAGCGAGGTGATGCCGCTGTCCTTGCGCGCGAAACCGATCGAGTAGTAGCCGATCGTGCCGTCGAGGTTCTGTTTCACCAGCACCGGGGACACGGCCTCGGCGTCGGTCAGATAGATCTTGGCATAGGCCGATGCGCCCAGCCACGCCATGTCCAGCGTGCCGCCCAGCAGGCCCTGGATCACGCCGTCATAGTCGGCGGGGGTGAACAGCTTGACCGGCACGCCAAGCTCTTCCTCGATCGCGGCGCGATAGCATTCCTGGTTGGTCATGCGGTCCTGAGCGTTCTCGCCGCCCAGAATGCCGATGTTGAAGCCGGTGATCTCTTGCGCGAAGGACGGCGCGGCAAGGGTCGAAGTCGCCAGAAGGGCGGCAAGCAGACGTTTCATGGGAAATCCCTCAGGTGTGAAGCAAAGTCTTGGCGTATTCCTGATCCGCCGGCTCGATCGAGGTCGAGGTGGCGGCTTCGGAAAAGCTGGCATCCGCGCCATAGATCTCGCGGGCGGCGGCGGTGGTCAGAAGGTCGGGCGTTCCGTCGAAGACGATGCGGCCCGCGCGCATGCCGATCACCCGGTCGCAATAGCGGCGCGCGGTGTCCAGCGTATGAAGGTTGGCAACGACGGTGCGCCCGTCGTCTTCGTGGATGCGGCGCAGGCTGTCCATCACGACCTGCGCGTTCATCGGATCGAGGCTGGCGATGGGCTCGTCCGCAAGGATCACCTTGGGGTCCTGCATCAGCGCCCGCGCGATGGCCACGCGCTGCTGCTGGCCGCCCGAAAGCGCCTCGGCCCGTTTCATGGCCTGTTCGGCAATGCCCAGCCGTTCAAGGATCGCGATGGCGCGACCGATATCGTCCGCCGACCAGATGTTGAACATCGTCGCCAGCGTCGAGCGGCGGTTCAGCAGCCCGTGCAGCACATTCGACACCACGTCCAGACGTGGCACGAGGTTGAATTGCTGGAAGATCATCGCGCACTGGCTTTGCCACGCGCGTTTGTCCGCGCCGTTCAGCGCAAGGATGTCCCGCCCCTCGAACAGCATCCGGCCCGAGGTTGCGTCGGTCATGCGGTTCATCATGCGCAGCAGCGTCGATTTCCCCGCGCCCGAACGCCCGATCACGCCGATCATCATGGGGCGGTCCACGGCGAAGGTGGCGTTGTCGACGGCGGTCTTGCCGTTGAAGATCTTGGTGACGCCCTCGGCAGAGATCAGCATGAACATCCTTTCCGTCCGGGCCGCATGACGCCGCCCGTGTTGGCCCCGCAGGTAGGGGCCGATGAAAACAGTCGGATGAATGTGCGATGAAACTTGTGTGACGCTTTGGCCGCCAAATCGCGCGCCGTTGCTTTTTCACAAGACCGTAGCCTTCGTCTGTTGCTACTCTAGGTTGATCGGCGATGGTTGCGGAGCGGTTCATGAGAATTCTGGTCGCGGATGACGATGCAACGCAGCGCTTCTACATCTCGGCCCTGCTGCGAAAGCTGGGGCACGAGCCGGTGGAGGCCGCGGACGGCGAGGAGGCGCTGCGGCTGCTGGAGTCGAGCGGCGCGCATATCCTCGTCTGCGATCTGGACATGCCGGTCATGGACGGGCTGGATCTGACGCGCCGCATCCGCGAACGGCGGGGCGGGCACTACGTCCATGTGGTGATGGTCACGGGCCGCGACCGCGAGGATGACCGCCGCCGCGCGCTGGATGTCGGGGTGGACGATTTCATCTCCAAACCGTTCGAGGCGTCGATGCTGCGCGTCAGGATCAGCGCGGCGGTCCGGCTGGTCGAACACGAGCGCCAGTTGAACGAAAAGAACCGCATCCTGCACGAGGCGCATGAGCAGATCCGCGCGGATCTGGAGGCGGCGGCGCTGGCGCAGCGGCGGATGCTGCCCTTGGGATCATCGGTGTTGGGGCGCTGTGCGTTTTCGGCGTCCTTCGTGCCGTCGGCCTTCGTGTCGGGCGACATGTTCGGCTATTTCGAACTGGGGCAGGGTCGCATCGGGTTCTATGCCATCGACGTCGCGGGTCATGGGGTGCAGGCGGCGCTGACCTCGGTCGCGTTCGGGCATCTTGTCACGGCGGAATATTTCGCCAGCAAGGCGATCGGGCCGGACGGGCGGGCCAACCCGGCGGCGCTGGCCGCATCGCTGAACCGGCGTTTCTTCAAGACCGACAGCGACGAATACCTGACCCTGTTCGCCGCCGTGCTGGAGGAGGATACGGGCGATCTGAGCTATTGCCTCGCCGGGTATCCGCCGCCTTTGCTGGTGGGCGGTGCCTCTGGCCCGCGCCGTCTGGGCGATGGCGGCTTTCCGGTCGGACTTCTGGCGCAGGCCGTCTATTCCAACAGCCACGCGAAGGTGGAGCCGGGGGATCGGATCGTGATGTTTTCCGACGGCGCGACCGAGGCCGAAGACCCCGAGGGCACCGCCTTCGGCGACACGCGCCTGAGTCATCTGATCGAGAACGAGGCCGCGCAGGACGCAAGCCGCCTGCCGCGCCGCGTGACCGAGGAACTGATGCGCTGGCGTCAGGGCCATTCGCTTGCCGACGATCTGACCGTTCTTGTCATGGAAAGGAGACCTGCATCTTGATTACCACCGAGTTTTCCAAAGGCGTCTGCCTTGTCGATCCGAACATGTCGCGCCTGACCGCAGCCACCGCCGCCGGCTTCAAGGACGAGGTGGCAGCCCTGATCGATGCCGGGAACGACCGGCTGGTGCTGGATTTTGCCAATGTCTCCTTCGTCGACTCCTCGGGGCTGGGGGCGCTGGTGGGCTTGCTGAAAAAGGTCGGCAACCGGGGCGAGATCGTGCTGTGCGGCTTGGGCGACAGCGTGGTGCAGCTGTTCCGCATCACCCGCATGGACCGGGTGTTCAAGTCTTTCCCCGACCGCGCGCAGGCGCTTCAGATGCTGGACGCATGACATGGACCCCATGCGGTTCCGCATGCCGGTCGAACTGGAGGCGATCGACCGCATCGCACCGAAGCTCCGCGATGCCGCCGCCGCCCATCTGCCCGAGGATCGCCTGATCGCGCTGGAAATCGCGCTGGTCGAGGCGCTGAGCAACATCGTGCGCCACGGCCATCCGGCGGGCGAGGTGGAGATCGCGCTTCGTTTCGGCGCCGGGGTCGAGGTCGAGATCGTGGATGTCGGCAACCCCATCCCGCCGGGGCTGCTGGAGGCGGAGGCGCCGGACGATCCGCTGGCCGAAAGCGGGCGGGGGCTGGCGCTGATCCGCACCTGCGCGGACGATCTGCGATATGAAAGCGGCGAGGGGCGCAACCGCCTGACGCTGACCTTTCGATGAGGCGTTCGCTGCGGACCGGGTTCAACTTCATCGCGCTGGTCTGCATTCTTGCCATCGCCGTGATCGTGGCCGCGCCGTTCCTTTTGCGGCAGGAGGTCGAATCCACCGACATAACCGCGACCCGGACCGAGTTGTTCGATCTGCAGCTTTCCTACAACAACGCGCGGATCGCGGCGGATGCGTGGCTGCGCGGCGACGGGGGGGCGTTGCTGCTGCTGGCCGAACAGGCGCGGCTGCTTCAGCATCGCACCAACGTCTTCCTGTCGCGCCCCGGCATCGCCGAGATGCTGACCGAGGATGCCGAGCCGCTGCGCCGCATGGCGCGGGTTCTGGCCGACCGGCTCCGGACGGGGGCGCAGGACGATGTGCTGACGGCCGAAGGTGCGGGGCTTGTCGCGCAGGCCATCGTCGATCAGGGGACGGATTTTGCGCGCTATGTCTCGGGGACGTTCCACCGTTTCGGGGCCAGCGTCGCGCAGGAGCGGACCCGCGTCGAGGGGCTGCGCAACACCGTCCAGCGGCTGTCGGGGTTGATGTTGGTCGTCGCCGCGGCGGCGGCCATCGTGCTTCTGTCCCAGCGGCGGCGGCTGCATGAAAGCGAGGGCACCTTGCGATCGGCCGTTCAGGATCTGGCAGACGCGCACCGGATCGCGCGGATCGGATCGTTCCGCTGGGATTTCGAGCGGGACGAGGTGCGCTGGTCGCCCCAGCTTGCCGATATCTTCGGCCTTCCGCCCGGCGGGCGCATGACCGGGGCAGAGTTCGAGGCGCTGGTCCATCCCGACGATCTGGAACGGCTGCGCGAAAGCGAAAAGGCCACCCTGTCGCGCGCCGAGGCCAGCGGGATGCCCGCGCAGCGCGAGATCACCTATCGCCTGTGCCGCCCCGACGGGGTGGAGGTGGAGGTCCATGCGATTTCGGAAATACTGTCGGACGAGGCGGGCAAGCCCCTGCGCATGACCTCGACCGTGCGGGACGTGACGGACGAGGTCGCCCGCAAACGTGCCCTTGCCGAAAGCGAGCGGACGCTGGCCGAGGCGCAGCGCATATCGCAGCTGGGCAGTTTCCGCCGCATCGTCGCCACGGGCGAGGTGTCGTGGTCGCCGCAGCTTCGCCGCCTGTTCGGCGTGCCGCCTGGCGCGCCTTTGCCGGGGATGGAGGATCTGGTCCACCCCGAGGATATTCCCGATCTGAAGGGGCGGCTGGACAGGCTTCTGCGCCCCGGCCCGCCCGGCGGCACCCGCCCCGCCGCCATCGAATGCCGGATGATCCACCGCGATGGATCGATCCGTTTCGTGCGCGGCGCGGCAGAGATGTCCTATGACGCGCGCGGACGGGCCGCCGTGCTGACCGGCACCCTGCGCGACGTGACCTCCGAGGTGGAACAGCACCTTGCCCTGACCCGCGCGGTCGAGGAGGCCCACCGCGCCAACGCCGCGAAAAGCGAGTTTCTGGCGGTGATGAGCCACGAGCTTCGCACCCCGATGAACGGCGTGATCGGGATGCTGACCGTGCTGGCCGAAGACGGTCTGACCCCGCAGCAGCGGATGCAGGTCGAGGTCGCGCGGTCCAGCGCGGATGCGCTTCTGGTGATACTGAACGACATTCTGGACATGTCGAAGATCGAGGCGGGCCGGATGACGCTGGCCGCCGCCCCGTTCCAGCTTCGTCCGCTGATGCGCGGCGTGGCGGAACTTTATCGCGGGCAGGCCTCGACCAAGGGGTTGGAGATCGGCTGCCGGATCGATGACGACGTCGCCGACTGGCTGGAGGGCGATTCCGGGCGGCTGCGCCAGGTGCTTCTGAACCTTGTCAGCAATGCGGTGAAGTTCACGCAGCAAGGCCGCGTCGATCTGGAGGCAAGCAGCAAGGGCGAGCCGGGCCGCATCCGCTTTGCGGTGCGCGATACCGGCCCCGGAATCCCGCCCGACCGTCACGATCAGGTCTTCGGGCGCTTCAACCAGCTGGACGCCTCCTATACCCGGCGCTTCGGGGGGACGGGGCTGGGGCTGGCGATCTGCAAGAACCTCGTCGAGCTGATGGGAGGCGAGATCGGGTTCGAGAGCACCCCCGGCAAGGGCACCGTCTTTTACGCCGAGATCGCCTTTCCGCTGGCCGATCCGGTCGAGGAGGCGGGCGGCGTGCAGGCCCCGGCGGCGCAGCAGCTTCGCATATTGGTGGCCGAGGACAATTCGATCAACCAGATGGTCGCGCGGATGCTTCTGGACCGGCTGGGCCATCGCGCGCAGATCGTCGGCGATGGGCTGGCCGCGATCGAGGCAGCGGGGCAGGGCGTGCATGATGCCGTGCTGATGGATGTGTCGATGCCCGGTCTGGACGGGATGGAGGCGACGCGCCGCATCCGCGCGCTGCCCGGACCTGCGGGGCAGGTGCCGATCATCGGCCTGACCGCCCATGTCGGGGTGCAGGAAAAGGCCGACTGCATCGCCGCGGGCATGAACGAGGTGCTGGGCAAGCCCATCCAGAAGACAGAGTTGCAGGCCGCGCTTCTGCGCCACCTTGCCCCGGGCGTGCCGCAGGGATTGCCGCAGGACGCCATCGCCGCACTGCGCGAGGATTTCGGCGACGAGGGCCTGTCGGGGCTGATCGCCGCGGGCATTGCCGACATCAGGCGGCATCTTGCGGTCCTTGCCGCGCCCGAGCCGGACGGCGCCGAAGTGGCCCGCGCCTTTCATTCCATCGCCGGGATCGTCGGCACCTTCGGCCTGACGGATACGCGCCATTCCGCACAACGGCTGGAGGGAATGGTGCGCGATGGCCACGCGAATGAGGCGAAGCGCATCTTCGAGGTGGATTTGCACGAAAACTTGATGCACTTTTTAGGAGAACTATCTGATCTGAAAACAACTCTGGATTAACCGAAGCGCGAGGGACGGTGATGAGAGGCAGACAACGAAGGTTCACCTCGGCGTTGCTGCTTGCCACAAGCCTCGTCTGCGCCGTGCCGCCGGCCTTTTCCCAAGACGATCCACCGGCCCTTGCCGATCCGGCGGTGCCCTTCGGTCGCAGCGGCCCGCTGACCCAACGCGAGCGGGCGATGGCGGAAACCGCGTGGTCCTATTTCGTGCTGCGCTTTCAGGAGGAGACGGGCCTCGTCAACGCCGTCGGTTCCTATCCTTCGACGACCATGTGGGACACCGGATCATACGTCAGCGCGCTGGTTTCGGCATACGAACTTGGGATCATCGACAAGCGGGAATTCGACCGCCGCGCGAACCTGCTGATTTCGACCCTGCGGAACCTGAGCCTGTTCCGGGGCGAATTGCCCAACAAGGTCTATAACACCGAAACCGGGGCCAAGGTGAACTATGCCAACCAGCCCGGCGAGGTCGGCTTTTCCGTGCTGGATATCGGGCGGCTTCTGGTCTGGCTGAAGATCATGAAGGAACGCTATCCCTATCTGGCGAACAGCATCGACAACATCCCGATGCGCTGGAACTACTGCAACCTTGCCAATGATGACGGACGCTTGTTCGGCTCGCTCGTGTCCGGCAATGGCGAGACGCGCTATGTGCAGGAAGGGCGGCTGGGATACGAGGAATACGCCGCCAAGGGGTTCGCGCTGTGGGGGTTCGACCCGCATGCGGCGCTGGAAGCCGGGCCTTACACCTACACCACCATCTATGACATCGAAGTGCCGGTGGATGCCCGCGATCCGCGCATCTTCAACAACCAGAACTACGTCTTGACCGAGGGCTATCTTCTGGACGGGCTGGAACTGGGCTGGGACCTGCCGAACGACAAGGACAGCGGCCCGGGGCTTGCGTCGCATGGCTGGCGGGCGGAATTTGCCAACCGCATCTATCTGGTGCAGCAGCGGCGGTTCGAGCGGACGGGCATCCTGACCGCACGGTCCGAGCATCAGGTCGAAGGCGCACCCTATTTCGTCTATGACACGATCTTTGCCGATGGATACCCGTGGAACACGCTGGACCCCAGCGACGTGTATCAGCCCGACCGCGCCGCCATCGCGGCCAAGGCGGCGGTGGGCATGTGGGCACTGTGGGAGACGCCCTATACCGACCTTCTGTTCGAATCCGTGGCCGACCTGTCGGAGGAGGAGGGCGGCTTCTACGAAGGCGTCTACGAGAACGGCAACGGGTTCATCCCGCTGCATACGGCCAACAACAACGGCATCATCCTTGCCGCGCTGCTTTACAAGGCGCAGGGGCCGATCCTGCAATACCGCAACGACAATACGCAGGTCTGGGACACGGCCTTCGAATATACCGATATCCGCGCACGACGCTGCATGCCCGATCCGAAGATCGTCGAACCCGTCTGCTGCAACTGCGCGCCGGCGCAATCCGCGCCGCAGGTTCCGGCCAGCGCGTTCCAGTTCTGCCGCGTCGTGCCCGAAGCGGGCGGCATCGCCGCCAGCACCTGTGGGGTGGAAAAGCATCTGGTTCCGCCGCCCGAAATCGCCGCCGTGCCGCCGCAGGCCTGCCGCGCGCCGGGGCTGACCGATGCGGAGGTGCCGGAATGAACGCGCCCAAGGCCCGGCTTGTGTGGTTCGATGCCAACCGCGCCCTGGCGGCGGTCGGGGTCGTGCTGATCCACTGCACCACCGATTTCTCCGGCACCGTCTTTCCCAATGCCGAACCCGCGGACCGCACCATCCCTGTCCTGCTGCGGTCCATCGCCGAGCTTTCGGGGTCGGAGATGTTCTTCACCTTCTCGCTGTTTCTGATGGCGTTCAAGCTGGACCGACGCCGCCCGGAATATGGCGAGGCGATCCGCGAACAGGCGCGCAGGCTTCTGGTGCCGTTTCTGGTCTGGACGGTCTTCTATGCCTTCTTCCGGCTGCTGAAGGCGAACGAGTTCGGTTACGGGCAGGCGATCTGGGACCAGCTTTCGCGGCCCGCGTCCTGGGCCGGGTATCTGGCCTTGGGCGAGGCGCAGTATCACATGCACTTCCTGCCCACCCTGTTCCTTCTGTTCCTGTTCTTTCCGGTGATGCGGCTGGGGCAGCGTTATCCGATCTTCGGGCTGTGCGTGATCGCCGCGCTGGGGGTGATGCAATACGCTCAGGGCTGGGTCTGGGGGCTGGGGCTGGAGCCTGACCTGCGCGATTTCGCGATCCGGGCAATCAAGGTGATGGCCTATGTCGCCTATGGCATCGCGGCCTTCTCGCTGTTCGGGCTGTGGAAGGAAGGTATCCCGCGCGGGGAATCCCGTCTGCTGCGGCGCGGGGCGATGTGGCTGGTGGTGCTGGCATGGCTGGCGACGCTGCCTGCCTTTGGCGAGGCGTGGATGACCGGGCGTTACGCGGTGCGGGAAAGCTGGGCGTTCTATGGCCATTTCCTGATGCCGCTGGTGGTCTTCACCGTGTTCATGGCCAGCCAGTATGGCGAATGGTCCCCACGGTGGAGCAGGCTGGCGAAATATACCTTCGGCGTCTATCTGATCCATCCGGCGGTGATCGACCTTTATGACATCGCGATGCACCGCGCCGCGCTGACGCAGATCGAGCCGTGGATCATCGTGACGACGCGCTTCGCCTTTGCGCTTCCGGGGGCCTTCGCGGTGGCTTGGATCATCTCGAAGATCCCGTTTCTGGCATGGACCATCGGGCTTGGGCCTGCGCCGTGGGAACGGAAATGAGCGACTTCTATTTCACGAAGTTCGAACATCGCCGCCCGCCCGAGCCACTGCGATACTCGGCGGTGCGCGAGGGGGTGTGGCAGTTCCTTGCCACGCTCAGCCTCGTGCTGGGGGGATGGTATATCCTGTTCCGCTGGACCTCGTCGCTGAACCATGACGCGATGTGGTTCGCGGTGCCGCTGGTGCTGGCGGAAACCTTCGCCTTCGTCGGGCTGATCCTGTTCACGATCAACCTGTGGCAGGATCAGCCGGTGGTCATCCCCGACGCACCCGCCCTGATCGAAGATGTGGACCCCGGCAATCCAGAGCCGGGTCGCCCCATCGCGGTGGACGTGCTGTTCGCGACCTATAACGAAGACCCGGAGCTGGTGCGCTTGGGCATCATTGATGCCAAGGCCGTCGAATATCCCCATCCCATCGACATCCGCATCCATATCCTCGACGACGGTCGTCGCCCCGAAATGCGCGCGGTCTGCGATCAGGAGGGCGTGAACTACATCACCCGCGCCACCAACGAGGGTTACAAGGCCGGGAACCTTCGCAACGCGATGGAGAAGACCTCGGGCGATTTCCTTGTCATCTGCGATGCGGATACGCGGCCCTTTCCGACGATCCTGACCCATACGCTGGGCCATTTCCGCGATCCGAAGATGGCTTGGGTGCAGACGCCGCAATGGTTCTACGACCTGCCCGAAGGCGAGCGTCTGCCCGCCCGGTTGGGCCGACGCCTTGGCGCGCCGGGGCGGTGGCTGGGGCGCGGGATCGAGGGGGTGCTCGGCGAGATCACCTTCGGCGCGGACCCGTTCGTGAGCGATCCGCAGATGTTCTATGACGTGATCCTGCGCCGCCGGAACCGCGCCAATGCCGCCTTTTGCTGCGGCGCAGGCTCGATCCACCGGCGCGAGGCGGTGATGGAGGCCGCGCTGCGCAGCTTCGGCGCCAGCGTCGAACGCCGCGTGCTGCAGACCGAGGAGGAGGTGACCCTTGCCAGCCGCGAAAGATCCGTCGCCCCTGAATTGATGGAAGCGATCCGCACCGAAGCCGTGGTGGCCGAGGTGCTGACCCCGTATCGTTTCCATGTGTCCGAAGACATCTACACCTCCATCGTGCTGCATGCGGATCGCGAGCGGGGGTGGAAATCGGTCCTGCACCCGACCATCGAGAGCCGGATGCTGTCGCCGCAGGACCTGCTGTCATGGACGATCCAGCGGTTCAAATACGCGGGTGGCAGCCTTGATATCCTGTTCCACGACAACCCGCTGTTCCGCCCCGGCCTGACCTTTGCGCAGCGGCTGATGTATGGATCGACCTTCTGGTCCTATCTGGGGTCGATCTGGAACCTGATCTTTCTGATCGCGCCCGCCGTCTATCTGTTCACCGGGGTCGCGCCGGTTTCGGCATATACGGTGGAATTCTTCGTCCATGTGATCCCGTTCCTGCTGGTTCTGGAACTGGCCACGATGGTCGGGACGTGGGGGATCGCGGGTTATGCCGCCAAGACGTCGTATCTGGCGTTCTTTCCCATCGGGCTGAAGGCGCTGAAGGCGGTTCTGTCCGGGCAGAAGATCTCGTTCCCCGTCACGCCCAAGGATCGCCAGTCGGGGCGGTTCCTGCATCTGGTGCGCCCGCAGCTTGCCATCGTCGTGCTGACGGTCGCCTCGGTCGTCTGGGCGTCGGGCTGGCTGATCGCGGGACGGGGGGACTGGACGCTGGCGGGCGTGGTGACGAACGGGCTTTGGGGCCTGAACAACTGCATGGCGATGGGCGGGATGATCGCCGCCGCGCTGTGGCAACCCGAGGAAACGGAGGGAGCATGAGCTTTCGCAGGAACCTTGCGCGGGCGCGCAGCCATATCATCTTCATCGTCGCGCTTCTGGCCGGGCTGGCGCTGGAGCTGCATCTGGAAGGGCTGCTGCGAAATCCCTTCGCCGCGCCCGCCCAGCCCGAACCCTTGGATCAGATCGAGGCGGTGCCGATGCCGCTGGCCGTTCCCGGCCCGCCCTCCGAGGCCGATCTTGAACAGGCGCGCACCGCATGGCGCTATTTCCAGAACAACATCCATCCCGAAACCGGCCTTGCCAATTCCGCCGACCAATATCCATCGACCACCATGTGGGAGACGGGGTCGTTCCTGATCGCGCTGATTTCGGCCCACCGGCTTCAGATCGTGGACGATGCCGAGGTGGAGGCCCGCCTGACCCGCGCGTTGGAAAGCCTTGCCCGCATTCCGCTGTTCGAAGACAGCCTGCCGAACAAGGCCTATGACGTGCGCAGCCTTGCGATGGTGAATTACCAGAACCAGCCCACCGCCATCGGCCTTGGCTGGTCCGCGCTGGACATGGCGCGGCTTTTGTCGGCGCTGGAGGCGGTCGAGCGGAACTATCCCGACCAAGCGGGGCGGGTGGATGCGGTCCTGTCGCGTTTCGATCTGGCGCGGTTGGTGCGCGAGGGGCGGCTGAACGGGTCCAACGTGACCGACGGGCTGACCGTCGAACATCAGGAGGGGCGGATCGGATACGAGCAATATGGCGGCAAGGCGCTGATGCTCTATGGCCTTGACGCGCTGCATGCGGTGGGGATCGAGGATAACCTCGTGGTGCGCGACGTGGGCGGCGTGACGGTTCCGGCGGATGGGCGGTTGAACCGCAATCAGGTTCCGGCCTTCATCACCAGCGAGCCGTTCATTCTGGACGGGCTGGAATTCGGCTTCGACGGCACCTCGCATCGCTTCGCCTCGGCGGTCTATCTTGCGCAGGAGATGCGCTATCGCGAGACGGGCGTACTGACGGCGGTGACAGAGGGGCACATCTCGGAAGCGCCCTATTTCGCCTATGCCACCGTCTGGGGCGGGGGCGCGCCCTGGGCCGTGCTGACGCTGGCGGGGGATCGGCTGGACAGCCGCCGCACGCTGAGCGTCAAGGCCGCCTTCGGCTGGGACGCGCTGTTCGACACGGGATATACGGACGAATTGCTGGCGGGCGTCGCCGCGCTAGCCGACCCGCAGAAAGGCTGGCCCGAGGGGCTTTATGAAGCGTCGGGCGAGGTGAACGACAGCTTCACCGCGAATACGAATGCGGTGGTGCTGGCCTCGATCGCGTTCCGCAGCCACGGGCCGCTTCTGGCCGTGGGGAAATGACGTGCGGGCGGGGCTGATCCTTGCCGTGCTTGCCACGGCGGGTCACGCGCAGACCGCCCCGCCGACAGGTGTGCCGCGCAACCTGACCGTCGCGCCGCCGGGGGCGAGCGATGTTGCGCTGGCCGAGACGGATGTGCCAAGCGGCCGCTTTTCCGGCCCATGGCAGACGGGGGCCTTGGACGGGTTCAGGTTCCGGCGGTTCCCGGATGCGACCGCCTCGGTCGGCCCGGATCAGCAGATGGGCGAATGGCGGATCGACATCGCCTGCGCGCCGCAGACGGGGACTTGCGATTACACGCCGCATGGCACGCCGCCCGAAAATGCGGCGCAGGTGGCGCGGCGTCTGGGCGGATGGCTCGTGCGATTGCCGCCGCCCCCTGCGCCTCCCGAACCACCCGAACCGCCGGAAGCGGCGGAGCCGGACCCGCCGCCGCCCGATCCGCCCGAAGACGCGGCTGCCGAACCGGAGCCCGCGCCCGCACCCACCCCCGTTCCCCCGCCGGAACCGGAGCCCGCGCCCGAGCCGCCGCCCGCGCCGCAGCCCGCCGCGGTGGCCCCCGTCGCGCCGCCACCGGAACTGGACGCAGCACCCGCTGCCCCCGTCCGGACAGAATCGCTGGCTCCGACGCTTCCGCTTGCCTCGGCGCCGCCATCGGCAACGGCGGCGCCGCCCGCGACCGCGCCGCGTGCCGTTGCGACCACGGGTCCGACCGTTCTGCCGCCCGTCGCGCCCCAGCCATTGCCCCCGCGATCCGCAACCCCGCGCGCGGCCGCCGCCCCGGCTCCCGCTGCCGCCCCGGCTCCTGCCGCCGTTCCGGAACCGCGCTGCGCCTGCGTGTGCGATCTGCTGCCCGAGGGCGAGCCGATGGCGCGGCTTCAGGCGCTTCTGGCCAAAGCGGGCCACGATCCCGGCCCCATCGACGGTAGCGTCGGCCCTCGGACCCGCGCCGCCGCGCGTGAGGCTTTCGGGCCGCAGGTGGATATTTTCGCAGCGGCGGCATCGCTCAATCTGCTGGAACGCCTGCTATGTTCGGACCCGCAGTGAGATGGAAAAGGCGGGGCAGGGTGATCTGGAAGTCAGGAGCCTTCGCCGCGATGCTGGCGGGCGCCGCCGCCGCGCAGGAAGGGCCGGGGCCGGCGCTGGTCGATACCTCGTCCCCCTTCGCGCCGGGCGCGTCCGAGGTTCTGATCGACACGCCCAACGTCTTCTTCTGGTCCCGCTATCAGCAAGGAGAGCGGGACGGCTGGCACTACCGCCTCTATCCCGATGGGCGGGCGGTGATCAGCCGCGATCCTGCGTTCCGGGCAGGGCGGCATGCGCTGGACTGCGCGGGCGCGCCCTGCGCGGCGCGGGGCCTGCCGCCCGAGGCCGAGCCGCTGGCCCGCGACCTGGCGCGCTGGGCGGAGTTCGGGGGCCATCCGCCGCCTCCCGCGCCGCCGCCGATCCCGGCAGCGGATGCGGCCCCGGTTGCGGTTGCCGAAAGCGCGCCGCTTGGCGCACCGACCCCGGATGTGCCGCCCCCGCCCGACACGCCCCCACCCGGACCGCGTCTGCCCGAACCGCGTCTGGTCGAGGCAGTGGAGTTCCCCGAGGAACCCGTCGCGACACCGGGCCGCGACACCGCCCCGCCGACCCCCACGCGCCGTTTCCGGTTCGATTGCAGCATCACGGGCAGCGCCGGGCTGACCTATCGCGCGCCGTCCACGGGCAACCTTCGCAGCGGCAAGCTGTCGGGCACGGTCGGCTGCAACATCGCGCATCGGTCCGGCCTGTCCTTGCGGCTGTCCTTCACGGGCTTTCCCATCGCGTCGCAGCGCAGCGCGTCGGACTCCAACTTCAGCTATGCCCTGTCATGGCGCGCGCCGATGGGGTTTCTGGTGCAATATGCCAGCTACTCCGGGCGGTTGCCGCGTCAGGCGCAGGATGTGATCGGCGCGTTCGGCCAAGGCGGGCTTCGCATCTCGCGCCCGCTGCCCGCGTGGGATCTGGGCGAGGCGACGGGGATCGACGCCCTGGGCAAGCTGAACTGTTCCGGCTTTGCCGCCGTGTCGCGGTCATCGAAGTCAAGCGGCGGCATCACCTGCGGCGTGACCGCGTTCGAAAAGCTGACCTTGCGCGCGACGGCCAACATCTATTCCCCCGGCGATCAGGACGCCTCGGACGCAGATTACACCTATTCGGCCAGCTATGCGATCAACGACAAGCTGGCGGTGGAATACGCGAATTATGCGGGCAACCGTTTCGCGTGGAATGGCGGGGGCGACAGCCTTGGCCTTCGCAGCGGGTCGATCCGCATGACCTATCGGTTCAGCTTCTGAAAGGAGGGTGGGGATGCTTCGACGTCTGGCCATCGCACTGACCATGATCCTGTCGCTTGCCGGGGCGGGCACCGTGCAGGAGGATGCCGAGATGCGCAGCAGCGTGCTGCGTCAGGGCGTCGGCTATGCGGTCTATCTGCCGCCGGGATACGAGGAGGACAGCCGCGCCTATCCCGTTATCTATCTGCTGCACGGGGCGGTGGATGGGCAGCCTGCCGACTGGTTCCGCTTCGTCGCCATCGACCGGCTGCTGGACCGCCTGATTGCCGAAGGGCGCATCCCGCCCGTCATCGCCGTCGCCCCGGACGGGCGGCGGAACGAGGAGAACCTGCCCGCGACCTATTTCCTGAACGATGCCGATGGCGGGTTCGAATGGGAGCGCATGTTCATCACCGAGTTCGTTCCCTATGTCGAACGCCGCTATCGTGCCATCGTGGGGACCGAGGCGCGTATGATGCTGGGCATTTCCATGGGCGGCTTTGCCGCGACGGTCTATCAGCTGCGATACCCCGACATGTTCGGCGGCGCGGCAGTGCTGAGCGGCGCGTTCCGCACCGATGCCGAAATGATCGGGATGGCGCAGCCCCCATACGAGCGCCGCTTTGCCGGGGCTTTCGGCGCGGGGCTGGAGGGGGAGGCGCGGCTGAACGAAGCCTATCGACGGTCCGATCCGGTCGCGATGGCGGCCGGGGCGCAGACCTCGCAGCAGATGGGGTTCGGCTTCTGGTTCGACATCGGCGCGGACGATCCGTTCTTTGCCGGGAACGCTGCCATGCATATCGCGCTGCGCGATGCGGGGATCGCGCACCAGTTCCGCGTGGGGCATGGCAAGCACGACTGGCGATACTGGGACGGCGCGCTGGAGCCTGCGCTGCTGTTCCTGTCGGACCGGATGCGCCGCCGCGACTGACCCGTCTTTATAAGATCCTTATATCTTCGCCTGCGCGCCCGTCTCGATTCCCTATGCGACAAGGATCACCTTCGCCGCGATGAGCTGTCCCTTATCGAGGTATCGAATGGAAATCCTTGTCCTCCTGCTGACCGCCGGGTTCTTTGCCGCCGCGTTTGCCTATATCCGCGCGTGCGAGAAACTCTGATGCTGCTCGATTATATCCTTGGCGGCGGGGTAGCCGCCTTCCTGCTGGTCTATCTGACCTATGCGCTGGTCCGGCCGGAGCGGTTCTGACATGACATTGAATGGTTGGCTTCAGATCCTGCTGTATTGCGGGATCGTTCTTGCATTGGTGCGACCGCTTGGCGGCTATATGTTCCGCGTGTTTTCAGGCGAGCGGATGTTTCTCGCGCCGGTCGAACGCGCGATCTATGCCGTTGCGGGCACGCGCGGCGAAGAGCAGCACTGGACGCGCTATGCCGCCTCGCTGCTGTTCTTCTCGCTTGCGGGTATCCTTGCACTTTATCTGTTGCAGCGGATGCAGGGTACGTTGCCGTTCAACCCGCAGGGGCTGGCGGGCGTGGCGCCGGATCTGGCGTTCAACACGGCGGTCAGCTTCGTCACCAACACCAACTGGCAGGCCTACGGCGGCGAGACGACGATGTCGTATCTGACCCAGATGATGGGTCTCAATGTGCAGAACTTCCTCTCTGCCGCCTCTGGCATCGCGGTTGCGGTGGCGCTGATCCGCGGGTTCGCTCGGCGGTCGGCCAGCGGCCTCGGAAACTTCTGGGTGGATGTGACGCGGACGGTTCTGTATATCCTGCTGCCGATCTGCATCGTGGGGACGTTGTTCCTCGTCTGGCAGGGGGTGCCGCAGAACCTCGCACCCTATACCGTCGCCACCACGCTGGAGGGCGCGCAACAGACGATCGCGCAAGGCCCCGTGGCGTCGCAGATGATGATCAAGCATCTTGGCACCAATGGCGGCGGGTTCTTCAACGTCAATGCCGCGCACCCGTTCGAGAACCCGACCGCGCTGACCAACCTGTTCCACATGGTCTGCATCTTCGCCATCGGCGTCGGCCTGACCAATGTGTTCGGACGCTTTGTGGGTGACGAACGTCAGGGCTGGGCGATCCTGGCGACGATGGGCATCCTGTTCATCATCGGCGTTGCGGTCGTTTATTGGGCCGAGGCTGCGGGCAACCCGCTGATCGGCACGGCGATGGAGGGAAAGGAGACGCGATTTGGCGTCGTTGGATCGGCCCTGTTCGCGGTCATCACCACCGCTGCGTCATGTGGTGCGGTGAACGCGATGCACGGCTCCTTCTCGGCGCTTGGGGGCATGATCCCGATGCTGAACATCATGCTGGGCGAGGTCATCGTCGGCGGCGTGGGGGCGGGGATGTATGGCATCCTGCTGTTCGTGATCGTCGCGATCTTCATCGCCGGGCTGATGGTGGGGCGCACACCCGAATACCTTGGCAAGAAGATCGAGGGGCGCGAGGTGAAGTTCGCCATGCTGGCGCTGCTGATCCTGCCGCTAATGATGCTGGGGATGACGGCGGCGGCGGCGGTTCTGCCCGGTGCGGTGTCCTCGGTGCTGAACCCCGGCCCGCACGGCTTCTCCGAGATGCTTTATGCCTATGTCTCGGCGGGCGGGAACAACGGATCGGCCTTTGCCAGCCTTTCGGCGAACACGCCTTGGTATAACCTGACGCTGGGCATCACGATGCTGGCCGGGCGGTTCCTGATGATCCTGCCGATCCTTGCAATGGCCGGATCGCTGGTGGGCAAGAAGGCGGTTCCTGCATCCGATGGCACGTTCCCGACGCACGGACCGCTGTTCGTGGCGCTGCTGGTGGGCGTGATCCTTGTTCTGGGCGGGCTGGAGTTCTTCCCTGCGCTGGCGCTTGGGCCCATCGTCGAACATCTGGCGGTCATGGCGGGGCAGACCTTTTGATGCGCAGCCTTGAAAAACTGCGCGTGCGGCTTGGGTAATGCCCCCGCCGCAGCGCCACCGGATGATCCGGATCGCCGCGATCCTTGTCATCCTTGTCCTGATTGCGCTGAACCTCTGGAGCGTCAAATGAGCCACTCCCAATCCGCGAGCATTCTGGATGCCCGCATTCTGGTCCCCGCGCTTGGCGGGGCCGTCACGAAACTCGATCCGCGCAAGCTGGCCAAGAACCCGGTGATCTTCGTCGTCGCCGTGGTCACGGTGCTCTGCACGGTGCTGCTGGTAAAGGATCTTGCGACCGGAGGCGGTGGCCTTGGGTTCACCTTTCAGCTTGTGCTGTGGCTGTGGTTCACGGTCCTGTTCGCCAACTTCGCCGAAGCCGTGGCCGAAGGGCGCGGCAAGGCGCAGGCGGAGTCGCTGAAGAAGAGCCGCACCGACACCGAAGCGACGCTGGAGAACGGCAAGAAGGTGCCGAGCACCAGCTTGAAAGTCGGTGATGTGGTCGTGGTCGAGGCGGGCGAGATCATCCCCTCGGACGGCGAGGTGATTGAGGGCGTCGCATCCGTGAACGAGGCCGCGATCACGGGTGAGAGTGCGCCTGTGATCCGCGAATCCGGCGGTGACCGTTCGGCTGTGACCGGCGGCACGCAGGTGTTGTCCGACCGTATCGTGGTGCGGATCACGGCGGCTGCGGGATCAACCTTCATCGACCGCATGATCGGTCTGGTCGAAGGGGCGGAACGGCAGAAGACCCCGAACGAGATTGCCTTGAACATCCTGCTGGCGGGGATGACGCTGATCTTCGTCTTTGCCGTGGCGACGATCCCCAGCTTTGCCGCCTATGCGGGCGGGTCCATTCCGGTCGTGGTGCTGGTCGCGCTGTTCGTCACGCTGATCCCCACGACCATCGGCGCGCTTTTGTCGGCGATTGGTATCGCGGGGATGGACCGTCTGGTGCGGTTCAACGTCCTTGCCATGTCGGGCCGCGCGGTCGAGGCTGCGGGCGATATCGACACGCTGCTGCTGGACAAGACCGGCACGATCACGCTGGGCAACCGTCAGGCGTCGGAATTCCGTCCCGTGCGCGGCGTGACGGCGGAAGAACTGGCCGATGCGGCGCAGCTTGCTTCGCTGGCGGATGAGACCCCCGAAGGCCGGTCGATCACCGTGCTGGCGAAAGAGAAATACGGCATCCGTGCGCGTGACATGGGCACTCTCAACGCAACCTTCGTTCCATTCACCGCGCAAAGCCGGATGTCGGGCGTGGATATGGGCGAGACGCAGATCCGCAAGGGCGCTGTCGATGCGATCCTGAAACATGTCGGGTCGGCAAATTCGGCCACCGGACGCGGCCGCGCTGCCGCAGCCGAGATGGAGGAGGTCCGCCGCATTGGCGATGAAGTCTCCAAGGCGGGCGGCACGCCGCTGGCCGTGGTGCGGGACAATCGGCTGCTGGGCGTCATCTACCTCAAGGACATCGTGAAGGGCGGCATCCGCGAACGTTTTGCCGAACTGCGCCGCATGGGCATCCGCACGGTGATGATCACCGGCGACAACCCGATGACCGCCGCCGCCATTGCGGCCGAGGCAGGCGTGGACGATTTCCTTGCCGAAGCCACGCCCGAGATGAAGCTGGACCTGATCCGCAGCGAACAGGCCAAGGGCAAGCTGGTCGCCATGTGCGGCGACGGCACCAACGATGCGCCCGCCTTGGCGCAGGCCGATGTGGGCGTCGCGATGAACACCGGCACCGTGGCCGCACGCGAGGCGGGGAACATGGTGGATCTGGACAGCGATCCGACCAAGCTGATCGAGATCGTGGAGATCGGCAAACAGCTTCTGATGACCCGCGGGGCGCTGACCACCTTCAGCATCGCCAACGACATCGCCAAGTATTTCGCGATCATTCCGGCGATGTTCCTTGCCTTCTATCCGCAGCTTGGCGCGCTGAACGTCATGGGGCTGAACAGTCCCGAAAGCGCGATCCTGTCGGCGATCATCTTCAACGCGCTGGTCATCGTGGCGCTGATCCCGCTGTCGCTGCGCGGGGTGAAATACCGCGCCGTCGGTGCAGGGGCGCTGCTGTCGCGCAACATGGCGATCTACGGCCTTGGCGGCGTGGTCGTTCCCTTCGTGGCGATCAAGCTGATCGACATGGCCATCACCTCTGTAGGATTGGTATGATGCTGAAAGAACTCCGCCCCGCCGTCGCCACGCTGGTGATCCTGACGGCGCTTACGGGCCTCGCATATCCCTTGGGCATGACAGGTCTGGCACAGGCCATCTTTCCCAATCAGGCGAACGGGTCGCTGATCGAACGGGACGGCACCGTGGTCGGATCCCGCCTTATCGGACAGACATTTACCGGCGAGACCTATTTCCACTCGCGGCCTTCGGCGGTGGATTACGATGCTGCCGCCTCGGGCGGGTCGAACTATGGCCCGTCGAGCGCCGCGCTGGTCGAACGGGTGAACGCCGCCCGCGCGGAATTGGGCGATGCGGCGCCGGGCGACATGCTGACCACCTCTGCCAGCGGTCTGGACCCGCATATCACCCCCGAGGCCGCGCGTTTCCAGATCGCCCGCGTTGCTGCTGCGCGCGCCATCACCGAGGCGAGGATCGCAGAGCTGGTCGAGGCACATGTCGCGCCCCGCACGCTCGGCTTCCTGGGCGAGGAAACCGTGAACGTGCTTGAACTGAATCTCGCGCTGGACGAACTCTGACGCATGACCGAAGACGATCATCGTCCCTCGCCCGAGGCTCTCCTCGAAACCGCCGCCCGCGAAACACGCGGGCGGCTCAAGATATTCCTCGGGGCGGCACCTGGGGTCGGCAAGACCTACGAGATGCTGATGTCGGCGCGGGGCGCGCGCGCGGACGGGATCGACGCCGTGATCGGCGTCGTCGAAACCCACGGTCGGGCCGAGACGGAGGCGCTGATCCACGGCTTCGAAGTGATCCCTCGCGCGCAGATCGACTATCGCGGCCAATCCCTCACGGAGATGGATCTGGACGCGATCATCGCCCGCGCCCCCGCATTGGCGCTGGTGGACGAGCTGGCGCATACCAATGCCCCCGGCAGCCGCCATCCGAAACGATACATGGATGTCGAGGAACTGCTGGCGCGCGGGATCGACGTCTGGACCACGCTGAACATCCAGCATGTCGAAAGCCTCAACGACGTCGTCGCGCAGATCACCCGCATCCGTGTGCGCGAGACTGTGCCGGACAGCATTCTGGACCGCGCCGACGATATCGAGATCATCGACCTGACGCCGGACGATCTGCTTAAACGGCTGCGCGAGGGCAAGGTCTATCTGCCGAAAACCGCCAGCCGCGCGATCCGTAACTATTTCAAGCCCGGCAACCTGACCGCGCTGCGCGAGCTGGCCTTGCGACGGACGGCGCAGCGGGTGGACGATCAGCTGGTCAGCCATATGCAGGCCAATGCGATTCAGGGGCCATGGGCGGCGGGCGACCGAGTGCTGGTCTGCATCGACGAACATCCAAGGTCCGCGGGCCTTGTCCGCTATGCCCGCCGCCATGCCGACCGGATGCGCGCGCCATGGACCGCGCTTCATGTGGAAACGGGGCGGGCCGCGACGCTGTCCGAGGCCGAGCGGGACAGCATCGCCGCCTCGATGCGCCTTGCGGGGCAGATCGGGGCCGAGGTGGTCACCCTTCCGGGCGAACATGCCGCGAAGGAGATCCTGCGCTTTGCCAAGGCGAACAATTTCAGCCAGATCATCATCGGCAAATCGGGCAAGCCGCGATGGCGCGAATGGTGGGAAGGGTCGGTCGCGTCGGACCTGATCCATCACGGCGGCGATATCAGCGTGCATGTCATCTCGGGCAGCGACGCCGCACCGTTGTCGAAATCCTCCGCGCCGCGCGGCAGGGTGCGGCTGCGGCCCTATCTGTCGGCGCTGGCCTTCGTGACCATGGCCACCGGCATCGGCACGGTGATGAGCAGCCTTTTGGACGTGCGAAACATCGCGCTGGTCTTTTTGATGGCGGTGCTGGCGACGGCGCTGCGGTCGGGGCTGTGGCCTGCGCTGTTCGCCTCGGTCGTCGGGGCATTCGCGTTCAACTTCTTCTTCCTGCAGCCGCTGTTTACGCTGGACATATCCGACCCGGAAAGCGTCGTGGCCCTGGGCTTCTTCTTTGCCGTGTCGGTGGTGGCGTCGAACCTGACGGCGCATATCCAGCGGCAGGCGGCGACCGCGCGCGCCCGCGCCCGCACGACCGAGGGGCTGTTCCAGTTCTCGAAAAAGCTGTCCAGCGCGGGAACGCTGGACGATGTGCTTTGGGCGGCGGCCTATCAACTTGCGTCGATGCTGGGGGTGCGGGTGGTAATCCTGCTGCCCGAGGGGGAGCGGCTGGCGGTGATGGCCGGATACCCGCCCGAGGACCGGATCGACGAGGCCGACATGGCCGCCGCCCGCTGGACGTGGGACCACGACCGGGCGGCGGGGCGCGGGGCCGACACGCTGCCGGGGGCGAAGCGGCTGTTCCTGCCGCTCCGGACGGGGGCGGCGGTCGTGGGGGTCGTCGGGCTGGACAACGACCGCACCGGCCCGGTCCTGACCCCCGAGGAGCAGCGCCTGTTCGATGCCTTGGCCGATCAGGCGGCGCTGGCCATCGGGCGCATCCAGTTGGTCGCCGGGATGGACAGCGCCAAGCTGGCGGTCGAGGCGGACAGGCTCCGTTCGGCGCTGCTGACCTCGGTCTCGCACGATCTGAAGACGCCGCTCGCGGGGATCATCGGTGCGGCGGGCACGCTGCGCGATTTCGACCTGCCCGGCGCCGAACGGGCCGAGATGATCGGCACCATCATCGACGAGGGCGAGCGGTTGCACCGATTCATCGCCAACCTTCTGGACATGACCCGGATCGAAAGCGGCGCCAAGGCGAACCTGACCCCGTTGGAGCCGCAGGAGGCCATCGACACCGGCCTTGCCCGCGCCGCCGGGATCACCCGCGCGCATGTGCTTCGGCGCGTGGTGGCCGAAGGGCTGCCGATGATCCGCGTCGATCCGGTGCTGCTGGATCAGGTGTTCTACAACCTGCTGGACAATGCAGCGAAATACGCACCCGAAGGTTCGACCATCCATGTGCGGGCATGGCGCGACGACCGCCATGTGCTGCTGCAGGTGATGGACGAAGGGCCGGGCATCCCACCCGACGATCTGGAACGCGTCTTCGACAGCTTCTATCGGGCCGCCAAGGGCGATACGGTGCGGGCGGGCACCGGCCTTGGCCTGTCGATCTGTCGCGGTTTCGTCGAATCGATGGGTGGGACGATCCTCGCCGCCAACAGGTCGGACCGCAGCGGGGCGGTCTTCACCATCCGCCTTCCCGCAGAGGAGCCAGCATGACCACCCGCGTCCTGATCGTGGATGACGAGCCGCCGATCCGCAAGCTACTGGGCGTGGGTCTGAAGGCAGGCGGTTTCGCCGTGGTCGAGGCGACGAACGGGCGCACCGCACTGGACCGGATGGAGGAACACCGCCCCGACGTCGCGATACTGGACCTCGGGTTGCCCGACATGCCGGGGCAGGAGGTGCTGGCCCGCTGGCGTGCGGCGGGGCTTCGCATCCCGGTGGTGATCCTGTCCAGCCGCACGGACGAGGGCGGAATCGTCGAGGCGCTGGAACTGGGCGCCGACGACTACGTCACCAAGCCCTTCGGGATGCAGGAGCTGCTGGCGCGGCTGCGCGTCGCCCTCCGCAACCGCGCGCAGGCGCAGGGCGAGGTGACGCTGTATCGCGTGGATGGGCTGGAGGTGGATGTGACCCGCCGCACCGTCCGGATGGAGGGGCGCGATCTGCATCTGACGCCCAAGGAATACGATCTGCTGTGCCTTCTGGTCCAGCATGCGGGGCGGGTGCTGACGCATAAGTTCCTGCTGGACCGGGTGTGGGAGGACACCGCAGACGTGCAATACCTGCGCGTTTATATGCGCCAGCTTCGCCAGAAGATCGAACCCGTGCCGGACCAGCCCCGGTTCATTCTGACCGAAACCGGCATCGGCTATCGGATGCGCGCGGGCTGAAGGTCACGGATGCAGGCCTCGATGTTGTTGCCGTCGGGGTCCAGCACGAAGGCGCCATAGTAGTTGCCGAAGGCATCGCGCGGGCCGGGCGCGCCATGGTCGGTCCCGCCTGCGGCCAGCGCTGCCTTGTGAAACGCATCGACCGCATCCCGGCTGGGCGCGACGAAGGCGACGTGCATCTGGTTCAGACCGGGCCGCGACCCTTCGGCCCAATAGGACGGGCGCAGCGTTCCGATCCAGAGATATGGGATGGGTTCCGCCGCGCTTTTGCCCAGCAGGAAGGCATGTTCGCCATTGTCGGCCGTCCCAAGGCCCAGCGGCACCGCGATCGCGTCATAGAAGCGTCTGGCGCGCGCGAGGTCCGACACCACGATTCCGGTGTGATCCAGCATCCTCGGTCCCTCCCTTCGGCGCAAACGCGGGTGGCGGGCGGATGTTCCATGGGGAAATGGCGGAGACGAAGGGATTCGAACCCTCGAGACCCTTCCGGGCCTGCACCCTTAGCAGGGGTGTGCCTTCGACCACTCGGCCACATCTCCGCCGACCCGTATATTTGCGCCCTTCGGGGGAGACAAGCGGTTTTCTTGACGAAAATCGAACCTTGATCCGAATGGACCGAACCGTTATACGCGCCCGGTGTTCGGCTGGCCCGACGCAATAAAATCAAGAAATGCCGTGTTTGCCTTGTCCGTCGCTGGCGGGGCAGTTCCGGCCAAGGAGAAGCGACATGAAACTTCACGAACTTCGCGACAACGAAGGCGCAGCCCGCAAGAAGAAACGCGTGGCGCGCGGCCCGGGCTCGGGCAAGGGCAAGACCGCAGGCCGCGGTATCAAGGGTCAGAAATCGCGTTCGGGCGTTGCGCTGAACGGGTACGAGGGTGGCCAGATGCCGCTCTATCGTCGTCTGCCCAAGCGCGGCTTCTCGAAGCCGAACCGCAAGGAATGGGCAGTCGTCAACCTGGGTCTGATCCAGAAATTCGTCGACGCCGGCAAGCTGGACATCTCGGGCGCCATCGACGAGGCCGCTCTGGTCGCCGCCGGCCTGACCAACCATGCGCGTGACGGCATCCGTATTCTTGCCAAGGGCGAGATCACCGCAAAGCTGAACCTGGCGGTTTCCGGCGCGTCGAAAACGGCGGTCGAGGCTGTGGAGAAGGCGGGCGGGACGATCACGCTGAAGGCCGCTCCGGTCGCCGCCGCTGAATAAGCGGTTGTGAGCGGGGTCATCCCCGCTTACATCAGCAACAGTTTTCCCGCGCCGCCGACCCGGAAAACGGATCGGCGGCGCTTTCCTGAAAGAGACCGGGCATGGCATCTGCTGCAGAGCAAATGGCGGCGAACCTCAGCTGGGGGGCTTTGGGCAAGGCCACCGACCTGCGCCGCCGCATCTTCTTCACCCTAGGCCTGCTGATCGTCTATCGGCTGGGAACCTTCATTCCGGTTCCGGGAATCGACGGCGGCGCGCTGCGCGAATTCATGGACGGCGCCGCGGCCGGGATCGGCGGCATCCTGTCGATGTTCACCGGCGGCGCGCTGAGCCGGATGGGTATCTTCGCGCTGGGCATCATGCCCTATATCTCCGCCTCGATCATCGTGCAGCTTCTGGCCGCGATGGTGCCCCAGCTTGAACAGCTGAAGAAAGAGGGCGAGCAGGGCCGCAAGAAGATCAACCAGTATACCCGGTATTTCACGGTGATTCTGGCGACCTTCCAAGCCTATGGCATCGCCCGCAGCCTTGAGGCTGGTGATCTTGTCACCAATCCGGGCCTGTTCTTCCAGATCGCCTGTGTGATCACGCTGGTCGGCGGCACGATGTTCCTGATGTGGATCGGCGAGCAGATCACCGCGCGCGGCATCGGCAACGGCATCTCGCTGATCATCTTCGTCGGCATCCTGGCCGAGCTTCCGCTGCATCTGGGCCAGTTCCTGAGCCAGGGGCGTTCCGGCGCGATCTCTCCGGCGGTCATCATCGGCGTCATGGTCATGGTGGTGGCGGTGATTGCCTTCGTCGTGTTCATGGAACGGGCGCTGCGCAAGATCCACATCCAGTATCCGCGCCGTCAGGTCGGGATGAAGATCTATGACGGCGGGTCGAGCCACCTGCCTGTCAAGGTGAACCCGGCGGGTGTGATTCCGGCGATCTTCGCCTCGTCGCTGCTGCTGCTGCCGACGACGCTGGCCACCTTCTCGGGGGGGCAGACGGGTCCGGTCATGTCCACGATCCTCGCCTATTTCGGTCCGGGTCAGCCGCTGTATCTGCTGTTCTTCACGGCGATGATCGTGTTCTTCGCGTATTTCTATACGCATAACGTCGCGTTCAAGACCGAGGACGTGGCCGACAACCTGAAGAACCAGAACGGCTTCGTGCCGGGCATCCGTCCGGGCAAGCGCACGCAGGATTACCTCGAATATGTGGTGAACCGCGTTCTGGTGCTGGGATCGGCCTATCTGGCCTTCGTCTGTCTGCTGCCCGAGATCATCCGCCACCAACTGGCCATCCCGTTCTATTTCGGGGGCACGTCGGTGCTGATCGTCGTGTCGGTCACGATGGATACGATCCAGCAGGTTCAATCGCATCTTCTGGCCCATCAATATGAAGGGCTGATCGAAAAATCGCAGCTTCGCGGCCGCAAGCGCGGCAACCGCGCGCCCACCCGCCGCTAAGAGGGACCATGACCAACGTAATTCTGCTCGGGCCGCCGGGTGCGGGCAAGGGAACGCAGGCGAAACGTCTGGTGGAGGAGCGGGGCATGGTCCAGCTTTCCACCGGCGACATGCTGAGGGATGCGAAAGCGAGCGGTTCCGAAATGGGCCGCAAGGTCGCCGAGGTCATGGATCGGGGCGAGCTTGTCACGGACGAGATCGTGATCGGCCTGATCCGCGAGCGGCTGGCCGAAGGCGGCAAGGGCTACATCTTCGACGGCTTCCCGCGCACGCTGAAACAGGCGGACGCGCTGGGCGAACTGCTGTCGCAGATGGGGCAGGGGCTGGACGCGGTGATCGAGATGCAGGTCGATGACGCGGCGCTGGTCGCGCGCATCACCGGGCGTTTCACCTGCGGCAACTGCGGTGCCGTCTATCACGACCGGACGCATCCGACAAAGGTCGCGGGCGTTTGCGACGTCTGCGGCTCGCACGATCTGAAGCGCCGTGCCGACGACACCGAGGATGCGCTGCGCTTCCGGCTGATGGAATACTACAAGAAGACCTCGCCTTTGGTCGGCTATTATTACGCCAAGGGCAAGCTGTCGGGCGTGGACGGCCTTGCGCCGGTCGAGACCGTGGCTGCGGCGGTGGCGAAGGTCATCGACGGAAAATGATGTTTTCCGCGGCTTGACGGGCGCGGCAAAACCCCATAGATCACGGCGTCCCTCGGGAATCGCCCGTGGTGTTTCGCGTTCCGCGCGAAGATCGTTCTGCCTCTCGGGGCAGAGTTGTGAAAAAAGGTTCCGGCGTTACGGAACCGCAACCGAAAAGGAAAACGCGTGGCTCGTATTGCTGGCGTAAACATTCCGACCGGGAAACGCGTCCCGATCGCACTGACCTATATCACGGGTATCGGCAACCACGTCGCAGAGCAGATCTGCGAAGCCGTGGGCATCGACCGCACCCGCCGCGTGAACGAGCTGTCCGACGCCGAAGTTCTGGCGATCCGTGAGCACATCGACGCCAACTACACCGTCGAGGGCGACCTGCGTCGCGAAACCTCGATGAACATCAAGCGTCTGATGGACCTTGGCTGCTACCGCGGTCTGCGTCACCGTCGCAACCTGCCGGTTCGCGGCCAGCGCACGCACACCAACGCGCGCACCCGCAAAGGCCCGGCGAAAGCCATCGCTGGCAAGAAGAAATAAGGGGCGCTGACAGATGGCACGTGATAAAACCCGTATGAAGCGCAAGGAACGCAAGAACATCGCCGCTGGCGTTGCTCATGTGAACTCCTCGTTCAACAACACCAAGATCCTGATCTCCGACGTGCAGGGCAACGCGATCTCGTGGTCGTCCGCCGGCACGATGGGCTTCAAGGGTTCGCGGAAATCCACGCCCTACGCCGCTCAGATGGCTGCCGAAGACGCAGCCAAAAAAGCGCAGGAGCATGGCCTGAAGACGATCGAAGTCGAAGTTCAAGGTCCGGGTTCGGGCCGCGAATCGGCTCTGCGCGCGCTGGCAGCGGTCGGCCTGAACATCACCTCGATCCGTGATGTGACGCCGATGGCCCATAACGGCTGCCGCCCGCCGAAACGCCGCCGCGTCTAACGGCAACACAATAAGATCGGGCCGCGCCAAAAGCGCGGCCCGGTTTCGTCATTTCTGATCCTCGGGCGTCCCTCGCTTGCTGGACATGGGCAAGGGACTGGTATGGAGGCGACACGCATGATCCACAAGAACTGGCAGGAACTCATCAAGCCGACGCAGCTGGTGGTGAAGCCGGGTGCCGATGCTGCGCGCATGGCAACCGTCATCGCCGAACCGCTGGAGCGCGGCTTCGGTCTGACGCTGGGCAACGCGCTGCGCCGCGTTCTGATGTCGTCGCTGCAAGGCGCGGCCATCACCTCGGTGCAGATCGACAACGTTCTGCACGAGTTCTCGTCGGTCGCAGGCGTCCGTGAGGACGTGACCGACATCGTGCTGAACCTCAAGGGCGTGGCGATCAAGATGGAAGTCGAGGGGCCGAAGCGCCTGTCGATCTCGGCCAAGGGGCCGGGCGTCGTGACCGCGGGCGACATCTCGGAATCCAACGGGATCGAGGTCCTGAACAAGGATCACGTCATCTGTCACCTGGACGATGGCGCGGACGTGTTCATGGAACTGACCGTCAACACCGGCAAGGGCTATGTCTCGGCCGACAAGAACCGTCCCGAGGACGCACCGATCGGGCTGATCCCGATCGACGCGATCTACTCGCCGGTGAAGAAGGTCAGCTATGACGTCCAACCGACCCGCGAAGGTCAGGTCCTGGACTATGACAAGCTGACGCTGCGCGTGGAAACCGACGGCTCGCTGACCCCGGACGATGCTGTGGCCTATGCCGCGCGCATCCTTCAGGACCAGCTTTCGATCTTCGTGAACTTCGAAGAGCCCGAGCAGGCCGGCCGCCACGATGTCGAAGACGGGCTGGAATTCAACCCGCTGCTTCTGAAGAAGGTCGACGAGCTGGAGCTTTCGGTCCGTTCGGCGAACTGCCTGAAGAACGACAACATCGTCTATATCGGCGATCTGATCCAGAAGACCGAAGCCGAGATGCTGCGCACCCCGAACTTCGGCCGGAAGTCGCTGAACGAGATCAAGGAAGTGCTTTCGGGCATGGGCCTGCACCTCGGGATGGACGTGGAAGACTGGCCGCCGGAAAACATCGAAGATCTGGCCAAGCGTTTCGAAGACCAGTTCTGAGAACAAGGGGGCCGCGAGGCCCCCGAATGCCCCGGTCTGCGGGGGAATATATGGGCAATCCCGCCCCAAGGTGAGCAGGTCGCAGCCTGCCGGACAAAGCAAAGAAGGAATTGACCCATGCGTCACGCACGTGGCTATCGCCGCCTGAACCGCACCCATGAACACCGCAAGGCGCTGTTCGCCAACATGTCGGGCTCGCTGATCGAGCATGAGCAGATCAAGACGACCCTGCCCAAGGCGAAAGAACTTCGTCCGATCATCGAAAAGCTGATCACGCTGGCGAAACGTGGCGACCTGCATGCCCGTCGTCAGGCTGCTGCGCAGCTGAAAGAGGACAAGCATGTCGAGCGCCTGTTCGCCATCCTCGGCCCGCGTTACCAGAACCGTCAGGGCGGCTACGTCCGCGTTCTGAAGGCCGGCTTCCGCTATGGCGACATGGCTCCGATGGCGATCATCGAATTCGTGGACCGCGACACTTCTGCCAAGGGCGCAGCCGATCGCGCGCGTCTTGAAGCCGAGGATGCCGTCGAAGCTTGATTCGTCAGGCAAAGGCAGCACGGAACAACCCGCCGAAAGGCGGGTTTTTTCATTTTCTCGTTAAACGGGTATTAATCTCTAACCAATTAATCAAGTTTGCAGATAATTGGAACGATTCGGCCGGAATCATCACCCCGGTCTCTAGATACAATGCTAAGGCTATCTTAAAGTTTCTACAGACCCGCGCAACTTATCGAAATAGACATGTCCTCAGTCAAATCTGGCATCGATCTTGAACTTCATCAGCTGTCGCTTCTTGCGACCGCCGGCTATTTTTTGGGCCTGCATATCAGGTTCACATCGCCGCTGCTGACGTTCCAGACCTACAACCAGAAGTGGATCGACCATTATACTGAAAATGGTTTCGTTCTTCGCGATCCAATGACGGCATGGGGTTTCAGCAAGGTCGGTCGCATCCGTTGGAGCGATCCTGACCTGCCTGACCCGTTCGGCCTTTTTATCGAAGCAGAAAAATTCGGCCTCAATTTCGGGGTCACGGTTTCCTGCGGGCCGATCAAGTCGCGGACCATCGCAAGTCTTGCACGCGATGACAGGGAATTCCGGGATGCCGAGATCGACAAGATCACCGCCATCGTGCAGCGGTTGCACGAGATGACGGAGCCTCCCGAAGAACTGACGCAGGCCCAGGTCGAGGCGTTGCGTTGTATTGCTGGGGGCGATCGACATGCGGCAGCTGCCGAAAAGCTTGGGATCTCTGAAAGCGCGCTGAAAGCACGGATTTCTTCGGCACGGGTGCGCCTTATGGCGCGCACCACGGCCGAGGCCATACAGCGCGCGAAGGATTATCGACTGATCTGATTGATCGCCCTCCTGACGGTTTACCACCACCAACCCTGCAGGAGGCTATAATGCAGACCACGACCCTTTCCTTTGCCAACATCCACAACCATGGCGAGCTTTTCGCGAACATGCTTCGCGCAAGGCGTGAGCTTTTTATTGTCCACAACAAGTGGAACCTCCCCGAGGCAATGGGAATGGAATATGACCAATACGACACTCCGGCCAGCCGCTGGGTTGTCGTGCATGACGAACTGGGGCGCGTTCTTGCGGGCAACCGCCTGACGCCCACCACGACGAAATGCGGCATCTATACCTACATGATCCGCGACGCACAGCGCGGACTGCTGGAAACCATTCCTGAAACGCTCCTCTACAAGGAGGCACCCGTTGCCGAAAACATCTGGGAAAGCTCGCGCCTTTTCGTTGCGCATGACGTGCCGATGAACATGCGCCGGGCGGTCCATGCGAAACTGGTCAGCGAACTTGGGGCGGCGGCACGCCGTCTGGGCGCGACTCACTGCCTGACGCTCCTGAACGCCAACTGGCCGCGCTGGGCGGGCCGCGTGGGGGTCGACATGACCGCCATGGGTCCGGTGATGGAGATCGAGAACGTGAACAACCAGGTCGTCTCGATGGACTTCACGAAGGCTCTGCATTGACGCCTTTCAACACGCGGCCATCGCGCATATCTATGTGCGATGGCCGACCTTTTCGACACGCTGCCTGAACCACCGGCGCCGACGGGCAACCGCCCGCTGGCCGACCGTCTGCGCCCGCAGGCGCTGTCCGACGTGATCGGGCAGGGTCGCATCCTGTCCGAAGATGGCCCGCTTGGCGCCATGCTGTCCTCGGGCAGCCTGTCGTCGATCATCCTGTGGGGCCCGCCCGGCGTCGGCAAGACGACCATCGCGCGGCTGCTGGCATCGGAAACCGATCTGGCCTTCGTCCAGATCAGCGCGATCTTCACCGGCGTTCCCGACCTGCGCAAAGTGTTCGAGGCCGCCCGCCTGCGCCGCCAGAACGGGCAGGGCACGCTGCTGTTCGTGGACGAGATCCACCGCTTCAACAAGGCGCAGCAGGACAGCTTCCTGCCGCATATGGAGGATGGCACGATCCTTCTGGTCGGGGCGACCACGGAAAACCCGTCCTTCGAATTGAACGCCGCCGTCCTGTCCCGCGCGCAGGTGATCGTGCTGGAACGCCTGACGCTGGCCGATCTGGAACGGATGGCCCAGCGGGCCGAGCAGGAACTGGGCCGCGCCCTACCGCTGGACGGCGAGGCGCGCGAGGCCATGCTGGAGATGGCGGACGGTGACGGCCGCGCGCTTTTGAACCTGATCGAGCAGGTGGCGGCGTGGAAGCTGGACCGGATCTTGGACAAGCAGGCGCTCTCGGCCCGCCTGATGCGCCGCGCCGCGAAATACGACAAATCGGGCGAGGAACATTACAACCTCATATCCGCCCTGCATAAATCCGTGCGTGGATCGGACCCGGATGCCGCGATCTATTGGTTCGCCCGGATGCTGGAGGGAGGCGAGGACCCGCGTTACCTTGCCCGCCGCGTGCTGAAGATGGCGATCGAGGATATCGGCCTCGCCGATCCGCAGGCGCAGGCTTATTGTCTGGAGGCGTGGCAGACCTATGAGCGTCTGGGCAGTCCCGAGGGCGATCAGGCGATCGGAAATGCGGTTATCTATCTGGCATTGGCGCCTAAATCCAACGCCGCCTATATGGCGCATAAGAATGCGGTCATTGCGGCGAAAAAGTCGGGGTCCGAGCCGCCGCCGCTGCATATCCGCAATGCGCCGACGCGGATGATGAAGGATTTGGGCTATGGCGCGGAATACCAATACGACCACGATGCCGAAGACGGCTTTTCCGGCCAGAACTATTTCCCCGACGGCATGAAACGCCCGCTGCTCTATTCGCCGCCCGAACGCGGATACGAGCGGGAATTGAACAAGCGTATCGAGTATTTCGCCAAGCTGCGCGCCAAGCGTCAGGGTTGACATTCCACCCCCGCGGACCCAAGGAACGCCCATGTTTCTGACCCTTTCGCAAGTCGCCCTCGGCGGAGCCGCAGGTTCCGTGCTGCGCTACCTTCTGGTGGCGCAGCTGCGCGCGCCGATTGGCACGCTGGCGGTGAACGTGATCGGGTCCTTCGTGATGGGCGTGCTGGCCGTGATGCTGTTCCGCTGGCAGCCCTTGCTGATGACGGGGCTGCTGGGCGGATTCACGACCTTTTCTGCCTTCTCGCTGGATGCGGTCCGGCTGTGGCAGGATCAACCGGGGGCGGCCATCGCCTATGTCGCAGGATCGGTCCTGCTTTCCATTTTCGCGCTGGCCTTGGGTGCATGGCTCGCAAAGGGGTTCCAATGAGCGTCCAGATCGTGACGATTTCCGAGGATGACGGCGAACAGCGTCTGGACAAGTGGTTCAAGCGCCGTTTTCCGCAGGTGACGCAGGGGCAGGTCGAAAAGATGTGCCGCACGGGTCAGGTCCGCGTCGATGGCGGGCGGGCCAAGGCGTCCGACCGCGTGGCGCCGGGCCAGCAGGTCCGCGTGCCGCCGCTGCCCGAAGGGGCCGCGCCGCAGCCGGACGCCAAGGGGATCAGCGCCGCCGATGCCAAGATGATCCAGAACGCCGTCATCTATAAGGACGAGCACCTGATCGTGCTGAACAAGCCGCCGGGACTACCCTCGCAGGGCGGCTCTGGCTTGGGCGAGCGGCATGTGGACGCTTTGGCCGACGCGCTGAAGTTCGGCTACAAGGACAAGCCCAAGCTGGTGCACCGGCTGGACAAGGACACCTCGGGCGTTCTGATGCTGGCCCGGACCGACCGCGTGGCGCGGGCGCTGTCCGAGGCGCTGCGCCATCGCAATGCCCGCAAGATCTATTGGGCGCTGGTGGCCGGCGTTCCGAACCCGCGCAAGGGGTCGATCAAATACGGGCTGGAAAAGATCGGCCGCCGCGGCGACGAGAAGATGCATTGCGTCCATCCCGCCAAGATGGCCGACCATCCCAACGCCAAACGCGCGCATACCGATTTCTTCGTGCTGTGGTTCCTTGGCACCCGCATGTCGTGGATGGCGCTGGAGCCGATCACGGGCCGCACCCACCAGCTTCGCGCCCATATGGCCGAAATGGGGCACCCGATCCTTGGCGACGGGAAATACGGCGGCAGCGAGTCGGAGAACCTTGGCGATGGCTGGGGCGCGTCGATCGGCGGCGATGTCAGCAAGAAGCTGCACCTGCACGCCCGTCAACTGACCATCGAACATCCGATCACCAAGACTGCGATGACCTTCGTGGCGCCGCTGCCCGACCATATGAAGCGGACGTGGAACATGCTGGACTGGAAGGAAGGCGACGTGCCCGCCGATCCGTTCGGGGACGCCTGATGTCGGGCTGGGCTGCGAAACGTTTCTGGAAGGACGCCACGGTCGCCGAGGCGGACGGCGGTTTCACTATCCTGCTGGACGGGCGCGGGGTGAAGACTCCCGCCAAGACGCCGCTGGCGGTGCCCACACGGGCGCTGGCCGAAGCCCTTGCGGCGGAATGGCAGGCGCAGGAGGGCACGATCCGGCCCGACACGATGCCGCTGACCCGGGCGGCCAATTCGGCCATCGACAAGGTCATCCCGCTGTTCGACGCAGTGGTCGGCGAGATCGCGGGTTTCGGCGGCAGCGATCTGCTCTGCTATCGCGGGGAGGGCGAATTGGCCGAGCGCCAGCTTGCGTGGGACCCGCTGCTGCACTGGTCGGCCGAGGCTTTGGGCGCGCCGCTGCATGTCACGACCGGCATCATCCCCGTTGATCAGCCGGTCGAATCCGTCGCGACGCTGCGCGGGCATGTGGCTTCGCTGTCACCGTTCGAACTGGTCGCGCTGCATGATATGGTCGCGATTTCCGGCTCGCTGGTGCTGGGGCTTGCGGTCCATCGGGGCCATATCTCGGCCGCCGAGGCCTTTGCGCTGTCGCGCATCGACGAGACCTGGCAGGCCGAGAAATGGGGCGTCGACGACGACGCGGCCGAGATGGATGAAAAACGTTTGCAGGCCTTCTTGAACGCCGACCGATTCTTGGCATTGTGTCGGTAACAACATTGCCCGCAGGTTGGGCAAATGTTCGATAACTTGCGCGCTGCCTGTTCTAGTGGCGCCAAAGTCTGAAAATTTATGCAGAAATCGCCGCTACTCTTGACGGCTGCGCCGCGATGGGCGGAAACTAGGCAAATGCTGGGGGCGCGATCCGCGCGGATCGTGAAAAGCACATAAGCCCGGAGAAGGGCGAAATCAGGATGAGGTTCCTATGACTAAAACCGTTTTCTTCGGCACTCTGACAGTCGCCGGGCTTGCGGCGGGGCTGGCATCGGCCGCCACGCTTGATGACGTCAAGGCACGCGGAGAGTTGAACTGCGGTGTGAACCCGGGGCTTGTCGGATTTGCCGCACCCGACGCAAGCGGCAACTGGACGGGTTTCGACGTCTCGCTTTGCCGCGCCGTCGCGGCAGCCGTGCTGGGTGATCCGCAGAAGGTCCGTTTCGTTCCCACCACCGCGGAAACCCGTTTTACCGCCCTCGCCTCGGGCGAGATCGACCTGCTGGCGCGGAACACCACCTGGACCTTCTCGCGCGATACCGACCTGTCGATGGATTTCGCGGGCGTGAACTATTACGACGGGCAGGGCTTCATGGTCCGTCAGGATCTGGGCGTGACCTCGGCCAAGGAACTGGATGGCGCAACCGTCTGCATCCAGACCGGCACCACGACCGAGTTGAACCTTGCCGACTATTTCACCGCCAACGGCATGACCTATACCCCCGTCGCGATCCAGTCGAACGCCGAGGGTGAGCAGCAGTATCTGGCGGGCGGCTGCGACGCCTATACCACCGACATCTCAGGTCTGGCATCCACCCGTGCGGCTTTTGCCGACCCGGAAAACCACGTCATCCTGCCGGAAGTGATCTCCAAAGAGCCGCTCGGGCCGGCCGTGCGTCACGGCGACAACCAGTGGGGCGACATCGTCCGCTGGACGCTGAACGCGCTGGTCGCCGCCGAGGAGTATGGAGTCACCGCAGCCAATGTCGAAGACATGGCCGCCAATTCCCCCAACCCCGAGATCAAGCGTCTTCTGGGCACCGAGGGCGAGCTGGGCGCGATGACCGGCCTGCCGAACGACTGGGCCAAACACGCCATCGCCGCAGGCGGCAACTATGGCGAGATCTTCTCGGCCACTATCGGCGAGGAAACCCCGATCGGTCTGGCGCGCGGTCTGAACGCGCAATGGACCCAAGGCGGGCTGCTCTACGCCCAGCCCTTCCGCTGATCAGATAACGGGGGCGCGTCAGCGCGCCCCTTCTCCAATCCAATTCGACCTGTCCGGGCGCAACGACGCCAATATGCCACAAAGGCCGGACGAGTCGTTCCAGGGGGAAATACATGGCAAATGCCGTGGACGCGCCGAAGGATTCCTTCCGGCTGAGCATGCTCATATACGACACCCGCTATCGTTCGCTGACCATTCAGGTCATCGTTCTGATGCTGTTCATGGCGGGTGCGGCGTGGCTGGTGGACAACACCGTCCGCAACCTTGCCGTTCTGGGCAAGGATTTCAATTTCGGGTTTCTGGGCCAGCGTGCGGGCTATGACATCGCGCAGCGGCTGATCCCCTATACCAATGCCGACACCCATGCGCGGGCGCTGCTGGTCGGGCTGCTGAACACGCTGCTGATCGCGGTCCTGGGCTGTTTCGCGGCGACGGTGATCGGGGTGATCGTCGGCGTGTTGCGCCTGTCCAGCAACTGGCTCGTGGCGCGGCTGATGACGGTCTATGTGGAGATGTTCCGCAACGTGCCGCTGCTGCTGTGGATTCTGCTGGTCTTCACCGCATTCACCGAAGCATCGCCCCTTCCTGCGACCTTCCGCGTCAACGCCCAGACGGGCGAGGCGGAAAGCTCGATGCTGTTCGGGCTGTTTGCGGTCACCAATCGTTACACAGCGATCCCGGATGTGCTGGTCGAACGGGGCCTCGGCAGCCTTGCGCTTGGGCCGCTGTCGATCAACCTGACCTTTCTTGCCATCGTTGCGGTCATCGCGGGCAGCCTTCTGGCCCGCCGTGCGCTGCTGCGCCATGCGACGGCTGTGCAGGAAGCGACCGGCCTGCGTCCCAAGACCTGGTGGAAATCGCTGCTGATCCTGATCCTGCCGATCGCCGCGCTGCTCTGGGCGCTTGGTGTGCATCTGTCGGTCCCGGCGATCACCGGCTTCAACTTCACCGGCGGCGTGAACGTGTCGAACTCGTTCATGGCGCTGTGGCTGGCCCTATCGCTCTATACCAGCGCGTTCATTGCGGAAATCGTGCGGGCGGGCATCCTTGCCGTCTCGCGCGGCCAGACCGAGGCGGCCTTCGCCCTTGGCCTGCGCCCCCGCCGCACCATGAGCCTCGTGATCCTGCCGCAGGCGCTGCGGGTGATCGTGCCGCCGCTGATCTCGCAATATCTGAACCTGACCAAGAACTCGTCGCTGGCCATTGCGGTCGGGTATCTGGACCTGCGCGGCACGCTCGGGGGGATCACGCTGAACCAGACGGGGCGCGAATTGGAATGCGTGCTGCTGATGATGCTGATCTATCTGGCGATCAGCCTCGTCATCTCGGGGGCGATGAACGTCTACAACGCCCGCATCAAGCTGAAGGAGCGTTGAGATGAGCGAGACCGGAACGCAAACCGTTCGCTTCGTTCGCGACACGATGCTGCCCGAGGCCGCGCCGCCCGCCAGCCAATCCGGCGCGGTGAAATGGCTGCGCGAGAATCTGTTCTCGGGCTGGCTGAACACGATCCTGACCATCCTTGGCGCGCTGGTGCTGTTCCAGATCCTGCGCGGGCTGGTGCCGTGGTTCGCCCATTCGGTCTGGAACGCGCAAACGCTGGGCGAATGCCGCCAGATCATCGCCGAGACATGGGGCGAGGGTGCGCGCGGCGCCTGCCTTGCCGTGGTGCGCGACCGCTGGACGCAATGGACCTTCGGCTTCTATCCCGCGCATCTTTACTGGCGTCCGGTGCTGGCGCTGGTGCTGCTGTTCGCGGCGCTGGCCCCGATCCTGTTTTCCGCCGTGCCGCGCAGGTTGATGGCGTTTTCGGCGCTGTTTCCCTTCGTCGGCTATTGGCTGCTGTGGGGCGGCACGATCTGGACACCGGTGGTTGCGCTGGCGGGCTTCGTCGTCGGTTATGCCGTCTGGCGGGGCATGGCGAAGCGCAACGCGCTGGCGGCGGTGCTGCTGGCCGTGGCCGCGGCGCTGGTCTGGTGGCTATTCCTTGCCGGCCCGGTTGAACGGGCGCTGGCGGGCGTCGCGCCGCTGGCGCTTGAATCGGTGCGGTCGTCCAGCTTCGGCGGGTTCGTTCTGGCGCTGACCATCGGTGTCTCGGCGATCTCTCTGTCGCTGCCCTTGGGCATCATGCTGGCGCTGGGCCGTCAGTCGGACATGTTCCTCATCAAGACGCTGTCGGTCTGCTTCATCGAATTCATCCGGGGCGTGCCGCTGATCACGCTGCTGTTCACGGCGTCCTTGCTGCTGAACTACTTCCTGCCGCCGGGGACGAATTTCGACATCATCCTACGCGTCATCATCATGGTGACCCTGTTCGCCGCCGCCTATATCGCCGAGGTGATCCGGGGTGGTCTGGCGGCCTTGCCGCGCGGGCAATATGAAGCCGCCGACGCGCTGGGCCTTGATTACTTTCAGGCGCAGCGGCTGATCGTGCTGCCGCAGGCGCTGAAAATCTCGATCCCGGGCATCGTGTCCACCTTCATCGGGCTGTTCAAGGACACGACGCTGGTGGTGTTCGTGGGGCTTCTGGACCCGCTGAAGGGGATCACCGACGCCGTCCGCGCCTCGACCGACTGGAAGGGCATCTATTGGGAGCCCTATATCTTCGTCGGTTTCATCTTCTTCCTATTCTGTTTCGGCATGTCGCGCTATTCCATGTATCTGGAGCGCCGGCTGAAACGCGATCATCGTTAAGGAGCCGTCCATGGAAACCATCGAACGCGCTGTAGACACCAGCCATATGAAGGTCAGCGACGAGGTCGCGATCCAGATCAGCCAGATGAACAAGTGGTATGGTCAATTCCACGTCCTGCGCGACATCAACTTGACGGTGAACCGGGGCGAGCGGATCGTCATCTGCGGCCCGTCGGGTTCGGGCAAATCGACGCTGATCCGCTGCATCAACCGGCTGGAGGAGCATCAGTCGGGTCAGATCGTCGTGGACGGGACCGAACTGACCTCGGATCTGAAGAACATCGACAAGGTCCGGTCCGAGGTTGGAATGGTGTTCCAGCACTTCAACCTGTTCCCGCATCTGACAATTCTGGAAAACTGCACGCTGGCCCCGATCTGGGTGCGCAAGGTTCCCAAGGCCGAGGCCGAGGAAACGGCGATGCACTTCCTGCGCAAGGTCAAGATCCCCGAACAGGCGAACAAATATCCCGGCCAGCTTTCGGGCGGTCAGCAGCAGCGCGTCGCCATCGCCCGCTCGCTTTGCATGAAGCCGCGGATCATGCTGTTCGACGAGCCGACCTCGGCGCTTGACCCCGAGATGATCAAGGAGGTGCTGGACACCATGATCTCCCTTGCCGAAGAAGGGATGACCATGCTGTGCGTCACGCACGAGATGGGCTTCGCGCAGGCTGTGGCGAACCGGGTGGTCTTCATGGACCAGGGCCAGATCGTCGAACAGAACACCCCGCGCGAATTCTTCAACAACCCGCAGTCAGAGCGGACGAAGCTGTTCCTGAGCCAGATCCTGGGTCACTGAACCAGCTCGCGCGGGACGATGAAATCGATCGCGCTGCCCTGATGGAAATCGACCTCGGCCCACGGGCCGGGGAAGTCCACGACCAGCGTCGCCCCGGTCGGGTATTTGCCGAACTGGTCGCTCGGTGGGGCATTTGCCACCAGACGATGCGCAAACTCCGCGATGCCGGGGTTGTGGCCCAGCATGGCGACGACGTTGCCCTTGGCATGGCGCAGAACGGCCAGCATCACATCCGGACCGGCATGATAGAGCGCGGACTTCAGCACCGGCTCGGGCGCGGAGGGCAGGGCGGGGGCGATGCCCTCCCACGTCTCGCGCGTGCGGGTGGCATCTGAACACAGCACCTCGTCGGGCGCATAGCCGCGCGAGGCGAGCCACCCTCCAAGATCCTCGGCCGCCGCGATGCCGCGCTGGTTCAGCGGGCGGTCATGGTCGGCAAGGTTGGCGTTGTCCCACGACGATTTGGCGTGGCGGATCAGGATCAGTCTGGGCATGTCGGTTCCTCCGTTACACGAGGGTTACATGCCCAGAGAAAGCCGTCAACGGATGCGGGGTTTCACCCGCGGTTCCGTCGTGCGGATCATCGAACCGGCACCGTGATCGGTGAACAGTTCCAGCAGACACGCATTCGGCACCCGGCCATCCAGAATGACGACCGCGCGCACCCCTTCCTCGACAGCCTTCAGCGCGGTTTCGGTCTTGGGGATCATGCCGCCCGCGATAGTGCCGTCGGCGATCATCGCGCGCACGTCGTCGGGGGTCAGTTGGGTGACGACATCGCCATCCTTGTTCTTCACACCCTTCACGTCGGTCAGCAGCAGCAGGCGGTCGGCCTTCAGCGCGCCGGCGATCGCACCGGCGGCAGTGTCGCCGTTGACGTTGAAGGTCTCGTTATCCTCCATCCCCGTGGCGACGGGGGCGACGACCGGAATCATGCCCGCGGTGTAAAGATCGCGCAACACCTGCACGTTCATCTCTACCGGCTTGCCGACGAAGCCAAGCTCCGGATCGTCCGCCTCGGCCACCATCAGATCGTCGTCCTTGCCGGAAATGCCGACGGCGCGACCGCCCTGATCGTTGATCGCCTGCACGATGCGCTTGTTCACAAGGCCCGACAGGACCATCTCCACCACCTCGACCGTGGGCTTGTCGGTCACGCGCTTGCCGCGCACGAATTCCGACTTGATGCCCAGCTTGGCCAGCAGATCGTTGATCATCGGGCCGCCGCCATGCACCACGACCGGGTTCACGCCCACCTGCCGCATCAGCACGATATCGCGCGCGAATTCGGCCATCGCATCGTCGTCGCCCATCGCGTTGCCGCCGAACTTCACGACGACGACCGCACCGGCATAGCGTTGTAGATAGGGGAGTGCCTCGGACAAAGTCTTGGCGGTGGCAATGGAGTCGTGCATGGGACGCTGCTTTTTCATAAGGCCGGTTCCTTGTTCCGCGTCAAGGACTAGCGCCTTTGCGCGCCCCTGCCAACCTTGCAATTCCGCCCCCCGCGCGTAGGTTTGCCGGAAAGGAGAACCGCGATGGGTGAAAAGACACTGCTGCTGACGGGCGCAAGCCGGGGGATCGGCCATGCAACGGTAAAGCGGTTCTCCTCGGAAGGGTGGCGCGTGCTGACATGTTCGCGGCAAGCCTTCGATCCGCGCTGCCCATGGCCGGGGGGCGAGGCGAACCACATCCAGATCGACCTTGCCGATGCCGACGGGACCGCCGCCGCCATCGATTCCATCCGCGAACGGGTGGGTGGGCGGCTGGACGCGCTGGTGAACAATGCGGGCATCTCGCCCAAAGGGGATGGGGGCAGCAGGCTGGACACTTTGGCGACCGAGCTGCGGACGTGGCGGCAGGTGTTCAACGTGAACTTCTTCGCCTCGGTCATCCTTGCGCGCGGGCTGCGCGAGGAGTTGGCGGCGGCGAAGGGGTCGGTCGTGAACGTGACCTCCATCGCGGGCGCGCGGGTGCATCCGTTTGCGGGGGCCGCCTATGCCACATCAAAGGCGGCGCTGGCGGCGTTGACGCGGGAAATGGCGCATGATTTCGGCCCGCTGGGCGTGCGCGTGAATGCCATCGCACCAGGCGAGGTGGAAACCGCCATCCTGTCCCCCGGCACCGACAAGATCGTCGAGGCGCTGCCGCTGCGCCGTCTGGGCCAGCCGAAAGAGGTGGCCGACCTGATCTGGTTCCTCTGTTCGGACCAGTCCAGCTACATCTCGGGTGCCGAGATCGAGGTGAACGGCGCCCAGCACGTCTAGGGCAGCTTGTGCGGGATCATCGTATCGTCGGTCAGCGGCACCGTCTGGCGTTCGATCATCCGGTGCACATGCGGACGTTCGGGGCCGCGATGCAGCTTCACCAGCCGGTCATAGCTTTCGACATCGGCCTGCGTGCGACGGATGTTGTGGCGGATATATTCGACCCAGGTGGGGACGTGATAGGTTTCGACCCAGATGTCGGGATTTTCCAGATCGCGCAGAAGCGCCCATTGCTGCGCCCCGTCGCGGATACGCACGCGCCGCCGTTCGGTCATGGCGGCAAGGAAAGCCTGCGTGTTCTCGGGCGGGATGTCCCAGTCGATCATCACCATGATCGGTCCCGATTGCGGCTTCAGGTCCAATCGCAGCGCCGGCGCGGAAAACCGGTTCGCCGGGTCGAGGTTGACGTCGGAAAAGTCGGGCATGGGCCAGATGCGGCCCAGAACCGCCCCGACGACCATGACGGTCGCTGCCGCCAAAAGTGCGCCGGGAATGCCGATCACATCGGATAGAAGGCCCCAAAACCAACTTCCGACAGCCATCCCGCCAAAGGTGGCCGTCTGATAGATCGACAGCGCCCGCCCGACGACCCATCGCGGCGTCGCAAGCTGGACCGAGACGTTGAACAGCGACAGCGCCGATACCCAGGCCGATCCCGCGATCATCAGCCCCAGAACCGTCAAAGCCTCGTATCGGCTGAGCGCGACGATGGCCGT
Source organism: Falsirhodobacter xinxiangensis (assembly GCF_004959935.1). Lineage (GTDB taxonomy): Bacteria > Pseudomonadota > Alphaproteobacteria > Rhodobacterales > Rhodobacteraceae > Falsirhodobacter > Falsirhodobacter xinxiangensis. The sequence continues at coordinate 332,184 of NZ_SMYN01000004.1, forward strand.
GCCGACGGCCGACAGCACGAAGGCACCGCAGATGATCGTCTCGATCGAAAAGCGGGCGCGGATGCGCGGGCTACCCAGCGCACCACCGATGGCCCCAAGACCGAAGGCGCCCAGCATCACGCCATAGGTCGTCGCCGTCCCGCCCAGCATATCGCGCGTGATGACTGGCAGCAGCGCCAGAAGCGTGACCGCGCCGACGCCGAACACCAGCCCCCGCCCGATCATCCGCATCAGGTTCGGCGACATCGACACGTAACGCAGCCCTGCCGAAATCGCGTGGCCCATCCGCTCGGGGGGCAGGGCGCGCGGTTCCTGCGGGCTGTTCCAGCGGGCCAGCGCATAGATCACTGCGGTATAGCTGATGGCGTTCAGCGCGAAGGCCGTAGCGGGTCCTGCCCATGCCACCACCAGCCCGCCCAGCGCGGGGCCGATGGATCGCATGAGGTTGAAGCTCATGGAGTTCAGCGTCACGGCGGCGGCAAGATCGTCGCGCGGCACCAGATCGCGCATCGACGCCTGCCACGAGGGCAGATGCATCGCCGATCCGCAGCCCAGAAGGAAGGTGAAGGTCAGCAGCGTCCACGGGTTCAGCAGCCCCATGAAAGCGACCACCGCCAGAAGGGCGGAGACGACCAGCAGGAACGTCTGCGCCATCAGCATGACCCTGCGGCGCGGGAAATTGTCGGCCAGCGCACCGGCAGCGATCGCAAGGATCATCACCGGCAGCGTGGTCGAGGCCTGCACCAGCGCGACCATGTCATGCGATGGCGTCAGCGTCGCCATCATCCAGCCCGCGCCGACATTCTGGATCAGCGTGCCAAGGTTCGCGACCAGCGTGGCGGTCCAGATCAGCCGGAACGCCGGGTGGCGCAGCGGCGCAAGCGGCGAATGGGACGTCGCCTCGGGGGCGGGATCGGCAGCGCCGGTGCCGGACGGCGCGGCGCTTGGTCCGGTCAGGACCTGAGGATCACCGGCTTCGGCTCCGGTGCGGGCATCTGCATCTGGCGTCTCGAACGTGTCCGGTTTCGGCAAATCTTCGGGTCTTGCTGGGTCGGACATCCACTTCTCCTCGCTTGCCGGAAAGCTAGCAGGTCCGCCGCGCTATTCCAGAGTTGCGATGATCGCACGCAAGGTTTCGATCCCGTCGCCCTTTTCCGAACTGGTCAGCACGATTTCGGGATAGGCAGCGGGGTGTTTCGACAGCGCGGCCTTGACCTGTTCGATATTCGCCTCGCGCTCGGCACGGCTGACCTTGTCGGATTTGGTCATCACGACCTGAAAGGTTACGGCGGAACGGTCCAGCAGCTTCATGATCTCGGCATCGACGGCCTTCACGCCGTGGCGCGTGTCGATCAGCACGAAGGCGCGGCGCAGGGTGGACCGTCCGGCAAGATAGCTTTTCAGCAGCGCCTGCCATTTCGCGACGATGGCCACGGGCGCTTCGGCATAACCATAGCCCGGAAGGTCGACGAGGTATTTCTCCTCGCCCAACGCGAAATAGTTGATCTCTTGCGTGCGGCCCGGCGTGTTCGACGCGCGGGCAAGGTTCTTGCGGTTCGTCAGCGCGTTGATGAGGCTGGATTTCCCGACATTGGATCGGCCCGCAAAGCAGACCTCGATCCGGTCGGCAGGGGGCAGGCCGGGCATCGCGACGACGCCTTTGACGAAATCGACGGGCCCGGCGAACAGCAGGCGGCCCGCCTCGCGCGCGTCGGGTTCGGCCTCGGGGGCAAGGGTGAAGTCGATCATCGGGCAGTCTCCAGTGCCGCGAGGTCGGCCCCGCGAATGGCGTTCAGGTTGCGCGAGATCCGGTCCACTGGCCAGTCCCACCATGCGATGTCCAGAAGGCGCGCGATGGTGGGATCGTCGAACCGGCGGCGAACTTCACGCGCCGGATTCCCCGCCACCACCGAATAGGGCGCGACGTCGCGCGTGACAACCGCCTTCGCGGCGATGATCGCCCCGGCGCCAATGGTGACGCCCGGCATGATCCAGGCCTCGGACCCGATCCAGACGTCGGGGCCGATCACCGTATCGCCCCGGTTTTCTGCGGCCCATGTGGCGGGGTCGAAGCCTTCCTCCCAGCCATGGCCGAAGATGTTGAAGGGTTTTCCGGCCATACCGCCTTGTGCCAGTTTCACTATGCTTTTGTGCGCCGAGATATGTCTATTCTTACGATATGAAGGGAGCAAGCGTGCCGATAGCGAGGGACGAGGGGCGCGACGTTAGTGGGGCCGTCCGAGAGCGAGCCAGCTTACAGCTGGCTGGGCGAGCGGAGGACGGCATGGAATTTCAATAATCCTTTTGACCGAGGCAAAGCCTCGGCCTTGCCCCCAACATGATGGAGATACGCGAAGCGTGTTGACGAATGGCGGGAGCGAACACCTCAAATAGGGCACCACCAACGCTTTTTTTTCGCTGCAGCTGAAAAGCCTTGGCCGGTTTTCGCACTGTTGCCGCGCTTCCTGCCTTTCGATTAAAGTTGTTCGCCAGCTCCCCAACGCCGCTTCCTCCAATCAGACCAAACAACTGTTCCGAGTGAATATCCAAGACCAGCACGATCGCTATCAACTCGATGACATTGATCCGGCGCTGTCCGTCTCAGATGTTCGTGACAGTATGATCATGGAAGTTCAGCTTACAAGAAAGCTCGTGCATCGTCCCATCCTTAGCTGTGCGGCCTGCTCGTCCACGGCGGCGTAAAGTCGGCCATGGCGCACTGGCATCTCCAGTGCATGGCTGGTGTAAATTTGTGCGCAGATGGGTGAGGGGCCCGCCCTGATCCAGTCCAGCGCCACCAAGTTATTTTTCGCGCTCTCGCTGCGCACGCCCCGCGGTGCTGAAGTTGGCGATGAGCTCATCGTCGCTGATTTTTCGCACGACCAGATCGAAAAGGTCACGCGGATCCAGATCCAGCGCCCGAGCTAAAACCACAAGCTCAATGACATCTATGCGGCGCTGCCCCGTTTCGATGCGATTGATTGTGCCCTGAGAACACCCCAACCGACGTGCCAGCTCGCGCTGGTTCATACCAATGCTCTCTCGTTTCGACACCAAGGTGTCGATCAGAGCGGTGAAACCAGATGTGCGAATAGTGTTTGCCATGTCATTTTTCGAGGACGCTTGACATGGGTAGACCAAGGCGATACCTGACGACAAAATGTAGTCTATTGCACTGAAGGTGTTTTGTTTTCGTAACTGAAAATCAGAACAGCAGGCTGATAATTGAAATATTGCGTCGATGCCGCGCCGTTATGGCTCGGCCTCTGACAACACTGCCCAGAATAAAGTTCTCAATGGACCTTACCCTCTCTTCGCAAGACGCACATGATGCGGCCGCATTGATCATCTCATCAGCATGTGAAAAAAGTAGATTTGCTTTCTTCAGTCAGCTTCACAATTGGCCCTTCGGATCTGTCGATGTAGTGGGGCCGACAAGTAGAGTAGATCAAGCATGTCTTCTCCCAGCGTTTGAAGTCTATTTTAACGGTTGCGCGGGTTTTCCGGATGCGAACGCTCTAGGGTCCAGACTCATTGAGTTTCAGAGCCA
>NZ_SMYN01000040.1 GCF_004959935.1 Falsirhodobacter xinxiangensis
CGCCGCCGCCGCCCGGTTGAACGAGTTGCGGGAAACCTGGCTCAACCCGCCCGACCTGGTGACGCGCGTGCCCGAGGTGGTCCCCGGCTATCCCGACCGCATCCTGCCTGTGGACGACAAGGCCGAACGGGAGCTGAGGAAACGCACCCTGACCAACCTCTACAACGTCCGTCCCGCCTGGCTGGATCATGCCCACAAGGCGCTGGATGAGGCCGTGGCCGAAGCCTATGGCTGGGGCGATGACTGGCGTGCGGGCCTGCTGACCGACGACGAGATCCTGGCCCGTCTATTCCATCTCAACCAGCAGCGCGCCGCCCGGTAGGCTGAAAGGCTTCAGTCACCCCGCTCCTTTCCAAACAACCGGGACCAGAACCCTGTGGCGGGCTTGGGGTGGTCTAGTTCAGGGGCTGGGGGCGCGATGGAGAGAGGCCCCTTGCCCGCCAGATCAACCGCGAGGTGTGATTGGGATCGAACGGGTGTTATGTCATCGAAAACCCCGGCGTGATCTTTCACGCCGGGGTTGTGTCATTTTAAGGTGTCGATCATCTGCAAGAGCAGGGCCAGAGCCGCTATTCTCTCCGCGCAAGACAGACCCGCCCACCACATGCGCAATCGCCGCATGTCGATCTCCCGTCAGGGGTTTCAGGGGAAGGGATAGGGGCGAGGGTTTGAGCCTGCACCGTGGGGTCTGAGCCCGTGCGAAGTAGGGTGAGGTCTGAGCTCGTGTCTTGTGGGGTCTAAGCCCGTGTAAGCCTGACATGGGAAGGCGCGCGGCACATGGCAAGCCTTCATATCCGCAAATGTTCTACACTTGCATATATCCTGCCTCGTCTTGCCTCGTCTTGGATAGCGCTGCGGTTACGCCTGCTTGCGCGGCCTGCCGCCCTTGGCCCCGTTCGTCCGCGCTGCCGCACCCTTGGCGGGTGATGTGGAGCTGCCTCCAACCGCTCCGAGCTGTGCGGCCATCCAGCGCTTGGTGCCATAGATCCCTTGCATCAGACTGGGCACGTAAACATCGGCGTCCAAGCGGGGCCAGTGCAGCCCGGTCCCCGCCGGGCTGATCTCGATTTCCCCCAGATCGTCGGCGCTGGCGTCCGACAGCTCTTCGATCAAATGCACAGGCACCATGATCGTGACGCCGGTGTTGAGGTCCACGACCAGCCGGTTCTGGCGGGCGTCATAGTCGGCCCGAACGGCATAGCCTCTGCGCCGCACGTCTTCACCACGAAGGGTCGCCGCCTGAAATTCCTGCTCAGTAATCTCCATGAATCTCCCTCCACTTCGGGCAAAGGACTGACAGATGCTCGGCCAGTTCCTTCTGGATGCGGTTCACCATCTTCAACGAGACCCCGTGGCGTTCCCGCAGCTCTGGCGGGCCATCAGGGCAGTTCAGCACAAACACGGCCTCACCATCTGCTGCAATGACGTGGACATGGGCGGGGCGGTGATCGTCCACGTAGATTCTCACCCGCAGGCCATCGAGGCGAAGGATAGTCGGCATACGCCAGATATAACCTAATCGCTTGGGTTTTTCAATACCGGCTTCGATGAGCGCTGTAGCACTACGTGCGACATATTTTGCAGTTCGGCGGGCTGTACACAAGGAACCTGCTCGACACTGCTTTTCGTCCGTAGTTGGAGATACCGCACAAAGTGGACGTAAAGCCTGGATTATCAGAAAAGCTTTCTCTGCAAAATTTCTCTTTCCAATGCCGCTTCACGCATCTGGCTGACAGGCCCAGAGGACAAATCTTCTACATAATCCTCGTTTCTTTCAAGTTCCCTTCTGCATGGGGGAACCCAAAAAAGCCGGGATTCGGAAGATATGTTTTTCTCCCATACAATCCATGCATATCCAGTGGCAGTAGACGCCTTCTTATCCAGTCTACCTTTAACCATCGGGACACGCTCGCTGAATTGAGCGAATTTTTGAGGTGGGTTCTGTGAGAATATTCTTTCGTATCTACCCACACTTTCGATGAAAACCGTACGTACTAGCATGGCTACGCCTCTGCTAGATATGCGTAATGATTTTTCGATAAATTCTTCCGCATATTTAAACGGTGGGTTGGTTATTACCCAATCAAAGGCATTAGGCCCGTGAGAGTTATTAAGAAAGTCTTCGACCTTGCCGTAACCGTAGTCATGTACGTCAGCTGCACTGACTTCCCCAAAATATTCGGCTAAGGTCTTTGCCATATGGCCAGCTCCACAAGCTGGCTCTAAGCATGACATATTGCTCAAAAACTTCTTATTCCCACGCTCTATTATGTGTTCGATCAATGCACGAGTAGCCCATGGAGGAGTGGGAAAGTTATCTAAACTATCCTTAGCCTCACTTCTTTGGGCCATGACGGCATGTGACTTATTTTGCGTGATCAAGAGCTGCTGCCTTATGGGATACTACGTATGATTTCGATCATTGCCCTAATGAACTCATGGAGTTGCTGATTAGTAATGATCTTTTCCGCGTAAGCGGTTAGGGATTCAGCGTTGTTTTTGACGTATTCAACGATTGCAGGAAAGCGGTCATGCAAATAAGGATAGAACTTCTGTCCAGCTGCATAAGCAAGACCATTCCTGAAATGTTGAGCGATTATAGGAAGTTTGTCATTTCCCAAGATGTACCGGGCGGCATGGTACACTGGGGTGAAGATGCTTATAGCAAAGTTCCGCACAGAAGAGAAGGCTACAGCTCTTTGATTGCGACCGGACTGGTTTTGAGGGGCATTCAGACCATCAGAAATCTGCTCACCTAACGCCTCAGCTGCTTCCGGTTCAGCAATTTGCTCAACCCCATCAAGTGCCGGCTTTATCGCTTCTAGAGCTTCTCCTTGTGAAAGGTATTGCTCGTTCGTAGTGGCTTTGCCCTCAAGCACCGCCATGGCAGGGGTCAGGTTTACTAGTAGAGTAAATGATTCAACTAGATCCCGAAAGAGAGGGACAATACCGGGTTCTAAGTCGACAACTGGATAGATCTCCGGATTTTGTTTGTGTGCATCGTATGAGGCAAGCTTGCTTTTAAGGCCACTGCCTCTCATAAATATTCTTATGACCGATGCATCGAGGGCATCTTCTGGCAAGGCATCTCTGAACCTTGAAACATCATTGTGGATTTCGCCGAGGCCGTTATGGCCCTGCGTGATGAGGTCTACGGCTTTAATCCGTAACTCATCGTAAATTTCTTTAATCTCTGGAGTGCCGAACAGCAGATCTGCTTCTGCAGAAACAATTGTGATTTTTCCGTTTTCAGTTAGCTTGAACTGATTAACGTCATTCTCTTGAATGGGAGGGGAGTATTGCTCATTTGCAGGATTAGCTCGCGCGTATGCGTCTAGAAAATCCCCAACATCCTCATCTGAAGCTGAGGCTATCGCAGCAACTCTTGCTGTTGCGTTAGTTTTAATTTCCTGAATTCGAGCTGGGTTTACTAGCCTGTCCGGTCGCGTAAAATAAGCCTGCACTAGTGCAGGCCTATAGTTCATGCGCAACAAGCCTTTAATGATAGAAATCTCGTAGTCTGAAATCGACGGTTCCAAGATACTTCCCTGATGCTGACCCCCGGCGGGCGAAACATACAGGCACGTAGTTAAGAGTCGAGCCGCCATAGAGCCGCAACTCATGACGCTCTTCAGTAGTTAAGTTGATGTCTTCGTACGCCACAGCCACCAGCGGCGGGGTTGATGTGGTCGTTGCGGCGGCATGACAGGCGAGGCGTCGTCACTAGAATTGAGACTTGGGGCGGGAAGCGCTGTTGCTAGTCGTTTAGCCTGATCCCGCCATTCGTCCCGCTCTACCTTAGCATCAGACAGGGCAGCTTCCAACATCCTGATCCTCTCCTCTAATGCAGAGGTTTCAGGTAGGCGTAATTTTGGGGTTTCAGGATATAACGCGTTAGGGGTTGTGTTAGATGACGTCGTTACCGCAGGGAAAACGCGAAAGAGTTCAGAAGGGTCGATGATATACCCTCCTGTATCAGTGCGGTCTGCCGAAATCTTACCTGATTTTATGGCCCTAGTGATCGTGGGAACACTCTTCCCCGTTCGCTTCGCTGCCTCATTCGCGCTCAATTTCATGGGGTTACAGGGCCTATTTCATGTTCTAACGCTGTAAGGGTAATGTAAGGGTAATGTAAGGGTAATGTAAGGGTGACGCGCGTTAGGTGTCACTGGGAAGTATCATCATGTTGCAAGGTGCCGCTTGCAACATTCTCAACGATATTCCGGCTCTTGATGCGATACTCACGCGCGAAGGTCACGCGATCACCTTTGAAGAACAAGGCGGGATTCACCCAGAACTGGTTCGGGGCCTTAGGAGCAAGGAAGCCTTTCGCTAGCAGCTCCTTCAAGCCGCGCTGAAAGCTCTTCTCGCTCATGTCGATCGCACGCCCGTTCAGGCCCTCATCAAAGAAAAAGAGGGTCAAGCTATCGGCATACCCTCCGGTCATCTTCGCAGTCTGATACTCTGCCAGCACGGTGTTGAAGACGCGCGCGCCTGTCTTGGTCAGATCGAATGCAGCCCTGACGCCTTCTGCGAAGACTTTGACGAAATGCTCCTCGTCGCGTTCCTCTATGGTGTGGATGACGGTCGCCCCGACAACCTCTCCCGTCTCTGGGTCCAGCAAGTCACGAGGAGTGCTCCGAGTGCGGACTGTCTTGGTCGAGGTGCGGATTTCTGCGCCCGTCATGAAGGGGTTTTCCCGAGGGCTGTAGTCTAGGCGGCGAAGGTTAACCTCCTTCGCTTCTAGGATCGTAGGTCCGGTAAACCTAGAAGCTTCATTAGACATAACAGCCCCCATTTTCTGTCTTTTGACCGAAGGACCATCTTCGCTCGAAAGACAAAAATCAAGCTATACTTGTCTTATGATGGTAATTTTTTGTCTTTCGAGTTCCATTTTTTGTCTTTCGCCATCCTGTAAAATAAGGAGAAAATCGCATTTCTCTTCTCACTCTTATATAGAAGCAAAAAAATGCACAGGCAGGCGGGAGCGCGGATCAAAGCGCTGGCGCCTGCCTGCCTGTGTAGTTTTTTGCTATCGGACGTGAGGCCCCTTGTGGGCCGAACGGACGATTCCGCGTGCGTAGCGCGCAAGGGTTGGGGGTGCAGGGGGGAAGGGAGGGATCACAGATCCCAATCGTCGTCTCGTTCGCGATCGTGGGATTTTGCTATGAAGCTGGTCTGAGGCTCAGATCGTGCGCGTTCCTGTTCAAGACGGCGTTCTTCCGCATCCCGATCAATATCCTGCTTCATGCGCTGAAGCGGTACGCTCAGATCCATTCCACGAACCTCATAGCTTCGAAGGATATCCAGCCCTGCTCTGATCCGATCTAGGTTAGTCTCGCCTGGACATTGGCTGACATCGCCGGTCAGCAGCTTTTTCATACCCTCCGGTCCGAACGATGTTTCGGCCGCCTCGGTCAACTCGATGCCTTCCATATGGCTTAGCTCGCGAGTGCCCGCTGTGATGAGCAAGCCGTTCATGTGGAGCGTCGCCATTTGGCGTTCCTCGGGCGTGGTCTTGCCAAACTCCCGCCGCAGGGCCTTTTCCTGCGCCCGTATGCCGGACAGGAGCTGGGCCGCGCCACGTTCGATCTGGTGCAGCCGTTCCTCGTACTGGGCCTTGGTCCGGGCAACAGCGTCTCTGGCGGCCTCAGAGGCCCGCTGACGCCAATCCTCATCGCTTTCCCTGCCCACCCCTAATAGATTGCCCTTGTGGCGCTCAGGGAGCTGGAAATAGGTCTCCGGGGTGGCATTGGCGCGGGCATAGTATTCCTTGATGGTCTGATGTGTGGCCTGACTGCGTTCCTTCCCCCGTTCCAGCCCGAAATCCTGACCCACGTCGCGGGCGAAATCGGTCTGCATCTTGCTGAGGGTAGCCTTGCCGCCGACCAGCTCGCGGGCGTTCAGTTTGCCGCGCGCATCGAGGGGGATCACCAGCATTTGCATGTGGGGTGTCGTCTCGTCGCGATGGATGACGGCCGAAAGCACGTTCTCCGCGCCGTGGCGGCCCTTGAACCAGTCGAGGGCCTTGCGGAAATAGGCGTCCTGCTGGTCGCGGGTCATCGCCGCCATCTTCTCAGGGCTGGCCCCCACAAAGTATTCGAGGGCATGGACAGCGTTCTTACGGATCTTCTCCGGTGCACGGGCGTCCCATGCCGCGATCACGCCCTGGGCACCGTCCGCGCCTTTGAGGACGGTGTTGTCATGCAGGCGATCGGCATCCGCGTTCGAGGTGTGGCGTTCGCGGAAGTTATGGGCGAGGGCCGCGCCGAGATGGCCCTTGGTCTTGATCTTACCGACGCGCAGGATGGCGTAACGACGATTGCCCGCCGGAGGCCCGCCCTGGGTCTTGAGCCAGTCGTAGTCCCCGATGACGAAACCCTGATCCTGCATCGTTTTCCTCTTGCGTCAGCGTGCTGGCGTGGCTCCGTGGCGGCTTGGCACCGGGAACGTCGTAACATGGCAAACGTAACACCATTTCAAAAAATGTGCACTCACTAGACAATTTGGCACAAGGCCAAATTATCCCCTCGCCCCTAACGGGGAAAGGGGCACATTTTTCTAAAACGGTGTTTCTCTGCAATCCCCTTGGAACGCCCATGGTGCGCGCGATTTACCCAGAGTATTTGAATGATCTCCAAGAGGTCAGACCTGTCCCGCGCGTGATTGCTTGATCAGCCTACAAGCTTCGTTCCGGGGGCTAATTTAGTCATAGAAACATTTGGAGGTCGATTTGACGCCACATGCCTTCATCGCCAAGTGGCGCAATGTCGAACTCAAGGAGCGCAGCGCATCGCAGGCGCATTTCCTAGACCTCTGCCGCTTGCTGGACATTGACGATCCGGTGACGGCGGACCCCAAGGGCGAGTGGTTCACCTTCGAGAAGGGAGCGACTAAGACCAGCGGCGGCGAAGGCTGGGCGGACGTGTGGCGGCGCGGCTGTTTTGCTTGGGAATACAAGGGCAGGCGGAAAGACCTGAAGGCCGCCTTTGCCCAGCTTCAGCAATATGCCGTGGCGCTCGAGAACCCGCCGCTGCTGATCGTTTCCGACATGGACCGCATCCAGTTGCACACCAACTGGACGAACACGGTCCAGCAGGTCTATGACATCGCTTTGGACGAGCTGGCTGACGCGGCGAAACGCGACCTGCTGAAAGCCGCCTTCACCGATCCCGAGCGGCTGCGCCCGGCCAAGACCCGGCAGGGGCTGACCGAAGATGCCGCCGGTCGCTTTGCCGCCCTTGCCATGAACTTGCGCCACCGGGGGCATGAGGCGCATGAGGTCGCGCATTTCGTCAATCGGCTGATCTTCTGCCTGTTCGCCGAGGACGTGAACCTGTTGCCCGACCGCATGTTCCAGCGGATGATCGAGCACGCACAGCGTCAGCCCCGGATGTTCCAGGCCCATGCCTCGACCTTATTTGCAGCGATGCAGTCGGGCGGCATGGTCGGCTTTGAGCAGGTGGAATGGTTCAACGGTGGGCTGTTCGACCATGCCGAGGCCCTGCCGCTGGAAGCTGGGGACGTGAACGAACTGCTGGCGGCGTCCCGGCTGGACTGGTCGGAAATCGACCCCTCGATCATGGGCACGCTTTTCGAACGGGGGCTTGACCCCGACAAGCGCAGCCAGTTGGGCGCGCATTACACCGACCGCGACAAGATCATGCAGATTGTCGACCCGGTCATCATCCGCCCCCTGCTGGCCGAATGGGACGCCGCGCAGGCGAAAATCCGCGCCGCTCTGGACAAGGCCGCAGCGGCGCGCAGTCCCGCCGCCCGCACCCGCGCCCACAAGGAGGCCGAAGGCATCAAGGAGGCTTTCCTTGAACGGCTGGCGAACTTCCGCGTGTTGGACCCGGCCTGCGGATCGGGCAACTTTCTGTATCTGGCGCTTCTGTCGCTGAAGGACCTGGAGCATCGCGTCAACCTGGATGCCGAGGCGATAGGCCTGCCGCGCGGCTTTCCCCGTGTCGGCCCGGAATGCGTGTTCGGCATCGAGCTGAACCCCTATGCCGCCGAACTGGCCCGCGTGTCCGTCTGGATCGGGGAAATCCAGTGGATGCGCCGCAACGGCTTCGAGGCGGCGCGGAACCCGATCCTGCGCCCGCTGGCGAATATAGAGAACCGCGACTCGGTGCTGGCCCCGGACGGCAGCCGCGCCGACTGGCCGGATGCCGATGCGGTGGTCGGCAACCCGCCCTTCATCGGCAACAAGAAGATGATCGCCGAACTGGGCGAGGGCTACACGACCGCCCTGCGCCGGGCCTGGAATATCGTGCCAGGGGGCGTGGATTTTGTCTGCTACTGGTTTGCGAAAGCGTGGGAGATGATCGAGGCGGGCCGCCTAACACGCGCCGGACTGGTCACCACCAACTCCATTCGCGGGGGCGCGAACCGCGAGGTGCTGAAGCCGATCACCGAGCGCGGCCGCATCTTCGAGGCATGGTCGGACGAACCCTGGACCGTGGACGGCGCGGCGGTGCGGGTATCGATGGTGTGTTTTGACGGACAGAAGGGCGGTGAGGCGCGACTAGACGGGGCCGATGTGGCGAAAGTGTTTGCGGATTTGACGGGTAGCGGTGGTGTGGACCTCACTCGCGCGGCGACCCTTAGTGAAAACAGCAGAATTGCCTTTCAAGGCACCATAAAGACCGGACCTTTTGAAGTTTCGGGCGATCTTGCTAGGCAATGGGTGGTCCTTCCGACCAATCCAAACGGGCGGAAGAACACCGATGTTTTGCGTCCTTGGGCGAACGGAATGGACGTTACCCGCCGGCCGTCGGACCAATGGGTGATCGACTTCGGTGCAGACATGACCGAGCGTGAGGCAGCATTATTCGAGGCTCCACTCTCCTATTTGCGAGAAGCAATCGACGCTGAAAACCAAACTCGTGCCCGCACTGGCAAAGGACTGTTGAGAGGACGCGAAACCCGTTCACTTGCCGGTTGGTGGCTGCACCAGCGCCCACGTTCCGAAATGCGTCGGGCGCTAAGTGGGCTTGGACGCTACATCATAAGTCCTCGCGTATCTAAGTATCGGCTGTTTGTCTGGGCACCTGTTTCGACGCTAGCTGACTCTGCCGTAATCGCCATTGCCCGCGACGACGACACGACCTTCGGCATCCTGCACTCGCGCTTTCACGAACTCTGGTCGCTGCGCATGGGCACGTCGCTGGAGGATCGGCCCCGCTATACCCCCTCGACCACCTTCGAGACCTTCCCCTTCCCGC
>NZ_SMYN01000041.1 GCF_004959935.1 Falsirhodobacter xinxiangensis
TGACGGCGCCCCCAATGCCCGGATATGGGCGGCAGCCTCTTGGATTGAAGCCTCGTTGCACAGATCGAACGCCGGAATGCTGCGGCGGGACAGTCCGAGGACGGTGTTGAGTTGTCCGGAAAGCCCGGCGGCCTCGACCAATGCTGCGCCAATGCCGCCGCTCGCGCCGAAGATGACCGCGAATGTCATGAGGTCCTCCCGAATGCCGCGCCCCTTCAAGACTGATGCGCGATCCGGCGCGATCAAGTTGTCTATGACAAGTGAAGCCTACGTTGGTCCTGCGAGCGAACAGCCGGAGACTTTTCATGATTCAGACTAAGCGTATCGTCATTACTCGCAGTCCCCGAGGGACGTCAGAAGCCCACCAATTTTCACATCGAAGCAGCGGATTTGCCCGAACCGCGTAACGGTAAAGTGCTGCTACATGACACCGCCGGGTTCCGAACGCATTCACAGAAGATCGTGAACGCACCTTTAGGAACGAGCGCCCCCTGCATTCGTTTCTTCAGCGAACAGAATGCAAAACGGAGACTTCCAATGCAGACGCTGAACGGCAAAAAAATCGCCATCCTCGCGACCGACGGGTTCGAGCAGTCCGAGCTTGAGGTTCCCCTGAACGACCTTCGGGCGGCGGGGGCCGAGGTCCACGTCGTCTCGCCCAAAACAGGGGAAATCCGGGGCTGGGATGAAAAGGACTGGGGGCGCTCCGTGAAGGTCGACCACGCACTCGGCAAGGTGTCGAGCGCCGACTATGACGCGTTGATCCTGCCCGGCGGCCAGATCAATCCCGACGTCCTGCGCATCGACGAGAAGGCGCTGGCCTTCGTCAAATCCTTCTGGACGGAGAAGAAGGTGATCGGCGCAATCTGCCATGGCCCATGGCTGCTCGTGGAAACCGGCATCGCCAAAGGTCGCAAAGTCACCTCCTTCAAGTCGATCAGAACCGATCTGGTTAACGCTGGGGCGGAGTGGAGCGATGCCGAGGTCGTCACGGATCAGGGACTGGTGACCAGCCGCAATCCTGGAGATCTGCCGGCCTTCGTTGCGAAGGTTGCGGAGGAGATCCTGGAAGGACGGCACGACCGCCGCGCCGCTTGAGTTGACAGGCCGCAGGTAAAAGCCTGCGGCCTTTTTTAGAGACTTCTCGCAATTCGGCCCCGGGCGGTCGCGTAGCCGATGCCAGCGCTCGCCCCAGTCACAAGCGCGCGTCTTCCTTTAATGTTTAGGTCCATAACAGCCTCAGCAAGATTGTGTAACGACATTGATGACGGCATCTTCGGACGGTGCGTCCGAAGGGGGCATACACATCACGACGATGGTAGATTCACCGAGGCAGGTTCGTGGATGGGGCACCGGTTGATCTCCGCGCGGTAATCTGCGGATGCGCGATATGGTGCGCGCCGCGCGCGGTTGATGCCACCCAAGGGTCGGTGTGCCTCAAGGCCGGTCCAGACTGAAAAGCGCATGCCGTCGTCGATCTGCTTCGCCCGCGCTTCGGTCCAGCCGTGTTGTGGGCGCGCAGTCAGGCGGGCGACGGGGGTGAATGGGGACAGGTCCTCGTCCCAAAGCACGGTGGGGTCCTCTATCGGCATCTTCTCGGGATCTCGGCACAGCTGGACCTGCAACTCCCAAACCCCTTCGCCGGCCAGCATCGCCGCATCGACCGCGTCGCGCAGCGCGTCGGGACGGTCCCTCGTGTCCACGATCTCTTTGGTGTGGCGGGTAAGTGCCTTGGAGATTGGCACCAGAGAAAGCTTCGCCACATGGTTGCCATAGCGGAACGGGGTCTGGGTATAATACGTCTCGCCCAGCGGATGCACGTTCGGCGCGCCGCCCAAGGTCTTCAGCGTGGAACTTTCGCCGCCGACCGCTTCGAGAACGCGTTCGGTCCCGCGCAGCACCGAGGACAGCGCCTTCTTCGCCCATTCGGCGCGGTCGGTGGTCTTGGCCAGCAGCTTCAGGCTTTTGAGAAACGCAGCGGCATCCTTGGCGCTGAAGGCTGGACCGTTGACCATGACGAAATCCTGCGTCCGCCCCTCGGCCCCCTCCAGCCGCTCCCCATCAACGTCCAGCACCTTCAGAGCGATGCCGCGCGGGACGGAGATGCTGTCGTGAAGGATGTCACCGGGATTGGTGGAGATGCGCAGGATCGCGGAATGGCGGCCCGGACGCGCGAACATACCCTGTGCCAGTTCCGGTGGCAGGTCCGCCAGAACCTCCAGCTCACCCTTGATGATGCCGTGGCTTTTGGCATGGACCGAGCGGACGGCATGGCCGTAATCCGCAGCCGTCACCTCCATTATGCCGCGCAGGGTTTCGACCAGCTCGCGGATCGTTTCCGCTTCGTCGGGAGCAACGGTCTCCACGGAGGGGGAATAGGGGATCGGGGCCTGCATGGTCTCTCCTGTTGCGAAAATCATGGCGCGGATCACAAACCCTGCCGCCGGACCGATGTTCCTGACTGCACAGCGACGGCGGCCTGAAGCGCGGCAAGATGGCTCAGCCCCTGCGGCAGATTGCCGAGCCATCTGTGATCGGACGGGTCAATCATCTCGGGCAGGATGCCGTCGCCGCAGATCGTCTTCAGCCGCGCGAGGGCGTCGCGGGCGGTCTCGGTCTGGCCCAGAAGCGCCCGCGCCTCCACCATCCAGAACGAGCAGGCGAGAAAGCAGCCCTCTTCCTGCTCCATACCGCCGTATCTGTAATGCAGCCCGCCAGTGCCAAGCTCGCGGTCGATGGCGTCGAGCGTGAGGGCGAGACGGTCTTGCCCGTCGAAGCCGAACCGCACCGCCAGCGCGATCGAGGCGTCGAGCCTGTCCGATCCGGGATACATGACATAGGCGCGCCTCGCCTCGTCCCAGCAGGTCGCGTCGATCCACTCGGCGATGCGGGTGCGTTCACGGTTCCAGCGGTCGCGGCAGGTGGTTGGCAGATGGCCCGCATCGGCCAGCTCCACCGCGCGGGACAGGGCCTGCCAGCAGCTGATCTTGGACATGGTATAATGCCGCTCCTCGGGCAGTTCCCAGATGCCGGAATCCTTCTGCCGCCAGCGGTCCGCGCATTCGTCGGCAAGGTGTGAAAGCGTCTCGGCGCTGCGCGCATCAATGATATTCCCCGCGCGGGTGAAAGCGGCGACCGTCTCGAATATGTCGCCGTAGATGCCGTGCTGGTGCTGGTCCGCTGCGCGGTTGCCCTGCACCACCGGCCGGCTGCCGCGATAGCCGGGCAAATCGAATTCACGCATTTCCCCGTCCGTGCCGCCGTCCAGCAGAAAGCAGACCCGCGTGCCATGCTCGCACAGCTGCCGCAGCAACCAGGTCAGCGCCGCCTTCGCCTCGGCCTCGGCCCCCATCTGCAGGAACGACACGATGGAATATCCGGCATCGCGCACCCATGCGAAACGGTAGTCGTAGTTCTTGTCCCCGCCGATCCGCTCGGGCAGCGACGAGGTGGCCGCCGCTGCGATCGCCCCGCTGGGCGAATACAGCAGCAGCTTCAGAGCCAAAGCCTGCCGCATCACGAAACCGTCCTCGTTGAACAGCGCGGACCAGTCGCGCCATTCCCGATCCGATCCGTCGATCCGCGCATCGATAGCGGCAAGGTCGGGGATGACCAGCGGCTCGTCTGCGCCTGCGACGATGGCCAGAACCTCGCGTCCGCCCTCGGGGATCGTCAGGGTGCCCCGGATGCCGCCGTCGCCCTGCGCGGCGATGGCCAGCCGCTCCCCATGCAGGAACGCACCCAGCACCGCGCCGACATGGAACATCACATGTGGACCGGCGGGCGACATGTAGGGGCTGCGGCGTCCCGCGCGATGGCCGAAGCGCAGAGTGACTGCGAACTCCATCGTTCCCCGCAGCATTTCGATGCGCCGCGCGAGTTCGGCCCATGGCAGCCGCCCGGCGGTGCCGCTGTTTAGCGATTCCGTCAGCACGGCCTCGGCATCATCGGTGACGAACCGCGTTTCCAGAACGTTGCTGCCCGGGCGATAAGTTCTGCTCGTGCGGAAGGGCTGCGTCGGCGTGATGCTGAAATGCCCCGCCTGCGATCCGTCCGGCAGGGTGCCCGAGCCGATCAGTAGGCGGTCGAACAGCGGCGGGCTGTCCATGTTCGGAACGCACCACCAGTCGATCCCGCCATCCTCGCCCGTCAGCGCGACCGAGCGCCCTTCGCCGATTGCACCGTATCCCTCCAGTGGCAGGAAGCCAGCCTCGTCGCGGCGGCTGGATCGGGGTGTTGCGGTCATTCGAAGGATCCTTGGAAGGGGTAGGAAAGCAGGAGGCGAACGCGGTGCTGTCCTCGGCCGTTCCGCGGAACATCCGTGCCATCGGACGGTTGGCGTGATGAAATCGAAGGAGAAATCGACCGTGACCGATCGCCTTGCCCCGCAGGATCCGCGCAACCAATATCCAAAACCGCCTTTCCCGCAGCAGCCGCAACCCGCCCCCGGCGAGGCCGCGAAGATGCAGCCCGCCCCCGACCATGGCGAGCAGAGCTACAAGGGCTCGGGAAAGCTGACGGGGCGCCGCGCGCTGATCACAGGCGGCGACTCTGGCATCGGTCGCGCCGCCGCCATTGCCTATGCGCGCGAGGGGGCGAATGTCGCGATCTCCTACCTCGAAGCCGAACGCCGCGATGCCGAGGAGGTGGCCGAGCTGATCCGCGCCGAGGGCCGCAAGGCCGTGCTGCTGCCCGGCGACATCACTTCGGAAAGCTGGTGCCGCGAGATGGTGGAGCGGACGGTGACCGAGCTTGGCGGGCTGGACATCCTCGTCATCAATGCGGGACGCCAGCAGTTCCGCGAGGATGTCGAGAAGGTCTCGTCCGAGGATTTCGACCTGACGATGAAGACCAACCTTTATGCCATGCACTGGATCGCGCAGGCGGCGGCGCCGCATCTGCAACCCGGCGCGTCGGTCATCACTACCGCCTCGGTGCAGGCCTACGATCCGTCGGATATCCTGTTGGATTATGCCACGACGAAGGCGGGTATCGTGGCCTATACCAAGGCGCTGTCAAAGCAGCTGATGAAGAAGGGCGTGCGCGCGAATGTTGTCGCCCCCGGTCCGTTCTGGACCGTGCTGCAACCCTCGGGCGGCCAGCCGCAGGAGAAGGTAGAGCAGTTCGGATCGCAGACCCCCTTCGGCCGCCCAGGCCAGCCAGTGGAGATCGCCCCAGTTTATGTCCTGCTGGCCAGCCAGGAGGGCAGTTACATTACCGGTGAGGTCTACGGTGTCACGGGCGGCGCGGGCATCGCCTGAACGCTTGCAGGTCAGAGGTCGATAAACGCCGCGCTGCTCGGTCTTTGAGCCGCAATGCAGTCAGATCGTCTTTCGCCGAGCGCGATGCCAGCGTGCGTATGCGCGCTTATTAGGTCAAGGATCTGATAGCCGAGAGTATTGGGCTGCGGGAATACACGGGAAATCGAACGCCGCCCGATGGACAGTGACGAGGTTCGGGGCGGGACCATTCTCGCCTCGCTATCGTGTCCGACAGGTGTCCGTTCGCAGGATAAGCGATTTTGATAGGGTGAACGATAACCGCCACTCTAATCTGGTCATCGAGACAATCTGCCGCAGGGCGCGTTCGTCCTGAGCGGCGCTTAAGCATGAGTTCGGCGCCAGGTTTGAGCCATGATCAACCATGTAAGCGATCAGGGTCGCATGGCTTCCGGTCGGTGTGCCGGGTCTGCCATCTATGATTTAGGTCAAAGCGTGCACTTCGATCACCGTAGAGGGAGACAGTGCCCCGCCGACAGAGCCGGGTGCCAGCGGGGCTTCGGCGGGAACAAAGCTATACAACCCTGCAGAGAGTTTGTTCCTTGGACATAAGTGCGGACATCGACGAAATAGATCAGATCGTCCACGCTTGACGTCGCAATTTTGTCCGGCGGCCCAACTATCGTGACGGACGCAAGCAGAAACAGGCATCATCTTTGCAGGACGCCATAAGTGATGCTGATCTCACCATCCGCTAAGACGCCTCGAAGCTGTAAAAGAATTGATCGCTCGTTCCCGCGGTGGCCAAGCGAGTAGGACTTCAACGTCATGCGCATTGGCTGGCCTTCTACGCGAATTTTGCCTATAAGATCATGGGCAGTATGAAAGTCGCGCAGCATGTCAGAGGTCAGGATCATTGCTCCACCGGCGGGCGGTCTGGATGAGCATGATTTCCGCGACGACCTTCGGGCCATTGCAGGCAATGCCTCTATCCCGACGATGCTGGAGACGGTCTGCATGGCAACCGGCCTTCGCTTTGCCGCGATTGCACGCGTAACCGATGCCCGGTGGATCACATGCAGCGTCGCGGATCATCTTGGGTTTGGCCTTCTTCCGGGATCGGAGCTTGTGGTTGAAACCACGCTGTGCCACGAGGTCCGGCAGGCGGACGTTGAGATTGTCTTCAACGACGCCCGCGCGCCTGGCCCCTATAAGGGCCATCCTACCGCACAGATGTATGGTTTCCGCAGCTATCTCTCCATTCCCATTCATTGGCCCGATGGACGTTTCTTTGGCACCCTCTGTGCGCTGGACCCCAATCCACAGACACTGGACGATCCGCGCGTTCTGGCCATGACGCGCATGTTTGCGCGAATGATCGGTGAGACACTGCAACTGGATACTCGGCTTCAGAATGCCGAGGAAGAGTTGGCGCAGGAGCGCGAGATTGCCGACGTGCAGGAGCAGTTCATGGCCATTCTCGCCCATGATCTGCGCAACCCGATCACGGCCGTCCGTGCCGGTCTGCGCATGCTGAAACGGCAAGAAGCCGATCCGCGGAAGCTCGCGCTCATCGATCTGATGGACGGCTCCGGGCAAAGGATGGCTGATCTCGTGTCCAACCTGATGGACCACGCTCGCAATCGGCTGGGCGGAGGCATAGTGCTGGACCGCCGAAGCGATAGGCCGTTGACCGAGGCGCTCGATCAGATCGTGGCCGAGTTCCGCGCCGTCGCCCCGTCCAGCGAGATTGTCGTCACGTTCGAGCTTCCGCCAAACCTCGATTGTGATCGCGCTCGGATCGCGCAACTGCTGTCAAACCTGCTCGGCAACGCAATCACCCACGGAACGCCGGATCGTCCAATCCATGTATCCGCGAAAGTGACCAAAGGCACTTTTGCGCTCGCTGTTCTCAACGAAGGGGCACCGATCCCGGAGTCGAAGCTTT
Organism: Falsirhodobacter xinxiangensis; assembly: GCF_004959935.1. Taxonomy (GTDB): domain Bacteria; phylum Pseudomonadota; class Alphaproteobacteria; order Rhodobacterales; family Rhodobacteraceae; genus Falsirhodobacter; species Falsirhodobacter xinxiangensis. Next base: position 7,168 of record NZ_SMYN01000041.1, read on the forward strand.
CGGGCCTGTTCAGCCCATTCCAAAAAGGCGACGAGCGACCGAATGGGTCGGGCTTGGGTCTCGGTCTCTATATCGCCTCGGAGATCGCGAAGGCGCATGGTGGTCGGATGCTTGTTGCTTCCACAGACGCAAACACTGTGTTCACCTTCGAGATGCCAGCCTGCCACTGATAGGAGCAATTCTTGTCCGGTCCGCGACGACGGGTGAACAAATGTTCCTTACAGTATTAGAAAAGCCAGCCAACACAACATCGTAATCAAGGCCGCAGTGCGCTTGAAACTTGAAAATTACAGCGCATCTAAGGCCCCCTTGATCGGGAACGGCGGGGCTGGCAAGTCAATGGTGTTTGGGTTCAACACCCGGGGGGGTGTGGCCGGTGTCGGCCGCGCCGTCTGTATTCTGACTGCCGCCTAGCGCTGCAACACGCGGCACAACCAATCGTCGATCGTATCGAGCTGAGGCCCATTTTTTGGTGCGCGCAGGTGCCTTTCTTCGAGAGCCCGCACTGGGGTCATAAGAAGTGCTGAAGATCGACCCTGATGGCGAAAGCGATTTCTCGCCTTCGGTTTGATCTCCAGTATCCTCGCTGTTGTCTATTGTCATGGCCAACATCTACTCGTCGTCATCTGCCATGCAAAACTGAAGCGGAAAGGCGCATAGTCAAATTCGAAGGGGCTGTCGGTTCGCGGCATATGATCAGGCGGAATTCGCGATGCGGCTAACCTCCCCGGGCAATGCTGATGGGGTAACGTGATCTTTGTGAACTTGCCAGCGCATGAAGCGGCAGCCTTTGCATCGATAGCTTTCGCGCGGTTTCTGCATACCTTTGCGAAGTAGCGAACATCTTACATCTTCATCCGAATTTATGTCGCTGCAACGCCTGCTTGCCGAAGCGCAAAGACGACGGCCGCTCGTGCATTCTCGGGATCATCGAACTCATCCATGACCATCATGCACGCGCGGGCAGCGGTGAAGTAACCCAGGCCTTTGTCCCATCGCCAGCGTGTGGACAGGAAGATGACCGCGCTGCTCGTATCGACCAACACGACCGACCCGCCAGTGTCGGGGTTGGTGAATCGAATAGGAGTGGCAAAGGCGCGATGCATCGCGTGCGATTACACAATGCGCTGACGTTTCAGAATGCCGATCTTAATGCAGAGTTCTGGATCTCGGCATTTGGGCGCAATTTTGCTCAGCGGCTCAATCGACATCAATTCCAGAGGACCGAAGTGCATTTCTGACCATGGTTCGAAGATCCCCTGCGACCAGCGGGTCGAGCTTTGCGGCTTCGCACGCCCAGACCGCTTCATAAAACTCCGGGGTCAGTGCCCATCCCGAATAGGAAACAAACAAGGCATCAGCCGCCTCGGCGTCTCTTATGGTTGTCAGGGCGCCGGTTTGGGGATGGGGGAACATCAGGTCAGTTTCCCACCCTTCGGACGTCGGGACCATGGATTGTGTTTCCATGTCTGGCTGACCTGCTAGGCGCATTCCCTGGTCTGCTCGCCCCTCACTCTCAATATAGGTTCGGGCTAAAGCATAATCATAATAACGACATGCTAATCGTTCTTCCATTTGCGCCTCATCCAATCCGTCAACGCTGCCGCCGGATTGCGCAGCCGATTGCGTTCGCTGCGAAGCTCGATCAGCTCGCGCTCAAGCTCAAGGATACGGGCGAAAAGGCCGTAGCGCTCTGAGCTACTCCCCTGAAATCGGACAGTGACGG
>NZ_SMYN01000042.1 GCF_004959935.1 Falsirhodobacter xinxiangensis
AAATCTGTCCAAGGATCGGGGAGTAGCTCACAGTCCGGGCATGGACGGCCCGAACAGACTTGGGTTGCCGCGGAACAGTGTGCTTGTCACGAGCGCGCGTCGACCGTCGGTGGCCCAGAATGGCGGCGTTTGCGCGACGGCCTTGAGGAAATCCGATAGCGCCTCTTCGCGCCTTTCGGGGGCATTGCCTCCGACCACGGCCGCCACGACGGCGCCGATCGACGCGCCGCATATGCGTGTGACGTCGAGGCGGGACCGCTCGATCGCCGACCAAGCTCCGACGTAAAAGGCACCCAGAGCATTCCCGCCTGCCAGGCACAGCCAGCATTCCATCGGGCTATTCATTTGGCTTGGCAATCTTGCGGTGGAGTTCTGCGACCATTCCGGCTGGCAGAATTTCTGCGGCGGTCGCCTGAACCTTGTTCATCAAACCATGGGTGATCTGCTCACGCCCCGCCATCATTGCATCATAACCGGTGCGCGCGACCTTCGCAGGATCGTCTTTCTTCATTTCGCCGACAGGTGTATCGCGCATTCCGGCACGCTCGAAGACCTTGGTATCGGTGGCACCGGGCATGAGGCAGGTGACGCTTATGCCGCTTTCCGAAAGTTCATGGGCCAGCGCGATGGAGAAAGAATTCACGTAGGCCTTGGTGGCGTTGTAGACCGCCTGATAGGGGCCAGGCATGTAGCCTACGATCGAACCCGTGATAAGCACCTTTCCGGACCCTGCCGCGACCATCGCCGACAGCATCCGCCGCGCGAGCATCGTTGTGCCGGTGACATTCGTCTCGATTACATCGAGGATGTCATCCTCCGCTTGCTCGACAAACGCGTGACCTAGACTGCGACCTGCATTGAGCATTAGGATATCGGGCGTCCTGCCATCGAGCCGTTCGCATAGAACGTCGAGGCCCGCTTTGGTGGACAGATCTGCCGTAACTGCCTCTACGCCGAGCTCGGCGGCGATCAAATCAACGCCAGCGTCCCGATCGACGAGCAACAGCCCGTGTCCTTCGGCATGTGCAACGCGCGCCAGCTCGAGGCCGATGCCGTTTGCTGCGCCGGTGATAATGCAAAGATCCATATGGGACTTTCGGGCTTGAGATGGGAGGAGGTGGCAATGCTTCCAGCGCGTGGTTCTGGTTGACGACAGTGTCCGGCGTCACTCAGGGAGGTGTTCGTTTCATCGCAACCGGCAAAATGCCAGCCGCCGGTTCGCCAGTGTAACAGGCCGGGAAAAAAACGGCCCGCAGCAGCGGGCCATTTCCATCATGCAGCTTCAACCGAGCCCGTTGCTGCGGTGTTCACCGCAGTCTCGGCCAGCACTGTCAGCTTCTCGTCAGTCGCAGTCTCCTCCTGCAACGTCTCGTCAAGCAGCGTCACCGCTTCGTCCATGCCGAGCTGCTGCGCCCATGCCTTCAGCGAGCCGTAACGGCTCATCTCGTAGTGCTCGACGGCTTGGGCCGCTGCCAGAAGACCGGCGTCATGGGCGGGGCTGTCCTTGAATTCTTCCATGACTTCTGCCGCTTCCGAGATGATGCCTTCGATGGCATCGCAGGTTTTGCCCTGTGGTCGCTTGCCAATCAATTCGAACACCTGTTTGAGGCGCTCGATCTGGTTGTCGGTCTCTTCCTGATGGGCCTCGAAGGCGGCCTTCAGTTCGGGATCCTGCGCCGCCCGCGCCATCTTCTTCAGGTTCTTGGTAATTTGGCGCTCGGCATAGTAGATGTCCTTGAGCGTCTCGTGGAACAGCGTGTCGAGGGTTTTGTCAGCCACTTTGGCCTCCTGTGATATTGAATTTTCCAGAGTGCCGGGTGCCCGGGCACCCGTCAGATGTCGGCGCGCTCGCTGCTGGCCGAGAGCTGCAAGAACTTGCGCGTCACTGCCGGCAAGCTGTCTTCGATCGACTCCGCCATCTTGCGCTCTTCGTCGAGGCTAAGGCGGAGCAGTTGCAGAGCGTCGGTTGCACCGCATTCTTCGGCAACCGTGATCAGGGAGGTGTAAGCCGCGATCTCGAAGTTTTCGAAGGCATGGTTGGCGAAGCTGTTCTTCAGTATCTCGTCGCTCGCCATGGAATGGGTCACGGCGGCCATAGTGCCCGTAAATGACAGTGACATGTCCTTTAGGGTGGAAGAGCCCTCGGCCAAACCGCCCAGAATAGTATCCAGTCGATCGATTTGCCCCTCGGTCTCGCGAATGTGCTGCTCCAACATGGCTGACACTTCAGGATAGTGCTGAAGCCGCTTCAGCTGTGGCTCCATGATCGAGAGAGCTTGCTTTTCCATGGCATGGGCGTTGCGTAATCCATCAACGAAAATATCGCGAGCGGATGATGTGCTGGTCATAAAGCCTCCTATGAAGCGCAAGCAACATGCGGATCTTGAAATCGTTCCAGAACGCAGACCCTTAAGGCCGCGTGTCTGCGAAACGATTTGGCGGCTAGCTTCAGCTGAGGTTCTCGATGCGGCTCAGCAGCTTCCCCTTAGTCGTTGTGTAAAAGGCTGACCACCCAATGCACCAAGCGGCAAAGATCAAAGCTTGCTCGTCCAATGAGACACCTAAATCGATCAGGACACCCGCGGCTCCAGGTCCCACAGCGGAGGCAATGATCACCCCGCTGGTTGAGATGGCACGAATGCTGCCAGCATGCGCTGTGCCATAAAGCTCCAGCCAAAGTGAGCTGATCAATAAACCCGACAAACCGAGAGTGACGCCGAACAATGCGAGGATGGCGGGTAGCCATATCAGGTCTTTGACAAATGCCAGCCCGACACAGGCTAGCATCAGTGGCAGCAGATAGATCGAAATCATCCTCCAAGCCCCGAACCTGTCCACGAGCGCCCCTCCAAAAAGGGACGCCAGCGCGGACGTCACTGCAATAACGGGCAAAAATGCGGTGAACTGTAGCTGGGACCAACCCTTCAGGCCTGCGAGATGCCCTTGGTGAAAAATGATCAGGGATCCCACGCATGGCATGGTCATAAGACCAGGGAACAACGTCCAGAACAGGGGATCACGAAGGACGCGCTTTCGCGTCCATCCGCCACCCGATTGGTGATCGTCAGCCGACCACGGGGCTTCAGACTGCGGCGCGGTCTGACCGGGCCTTTGTTCAGGGGCATCCTTGAACAGGTAGAGGATCAGAGAAAGCATTATGGTGGCGAGTGCGACGGCAATGACCACCCAGACAGCGCGCCAGCCGAATGATGCAATAGCAAGCGCCACAGAAAATGGCAGGACCGCCTCGCCAACCGTGAGGCCGACAGAGGCAACCGAGATCGCACGACCGCGCCGCTTTTGAAACCAGCGGCCCATCGACGTCATCGCAACATGAATGAGCATCCCTTGGCCAAGAAAACGCACGCCTGTCAGAAATAGAGCCAGGTGGACAGGATTTTGGATGACCCATGCGCAGAATGCCGTCAGCGTGAGCAACACCAGTGCAATCGCTGCCAGCGGTCGCGCTGCAAACCGATCCGTAAGATTTCCGGCGAAAAATATGATGCATGCACTTGCGAGGGTCGCACCGGAGTAAAGCGCGGAAAACTGCCCGTTGCTCAAATCGAATTCGTGACGAAGCGCGCCGTTGAATTGCGCGATAAGGCTCGTTTGGCCGACCATGGAGGCAAACATGAGCGATGCGCCACCGGCCATCCAACGCGAAGAGGACGCGTGCATGGGCGAGCCGGGAGCCTTAGGCGAGTTTTCGGATAACATCAGCGGTTTTCGGCGAGGTGATCTTCTTGTCGGGTTACTATGCTGGATCAACCCCGAGCAGCCATCAGAGCGCAGAATAAGGGGTCAGATATCGCATCAAGCTGGTCGGTTGTGTTGATCGTTGTAAGGTCGATCCCGTAAAGCCAGCCGATGTGAGTGTCGAGGTAAGCGATAAGTTTCTCCTCGTCACCTGACACTCTGATATCCTCGATCATTTGCGATTGCGCCACAATTACGGCGGTGCGATCATCCTCGGTGACGGCCATGGCAACTCTCTTGTTTGCGGAACAGCGCAAAGGCGCAGCATTGCCAGCTAGGCTGTCTTAATGCCATTCAATCTGCCTGATGCCGGCGTGTTCTGTGGGGCAACACCTTCTTCGCACCTTCGACCGGACCGGTCACGCGCGAGCAAGACCCCAAAACTCGGCGATGCGACGGGTCGAGGATATACCGACCTCCAGCATATATTTCCCCTCTTTCCCAAGACCTTCCTTACCTGCGGTGCCGAGGGGTGTGCCATGTCCCATGCCATGCACAATGATCTCTTCGATCACGTCCCTGCCACTCTGGTCAGACCAGACGCGCCGCGTGGATCCCGGTCCCTGAGAGCTTTCCATAGACAGGGCCTTGGCCTGATGGATCTTGCGCCACTGATGGACGATCGCCCGAGCGTTCGAGGAGGCTACTGTCTTGTCGTTGTCGCCGTGCCAGACCGAAATTATTGGCCAAGGTCCGTCGAAATCCGTGGCGTCGCGGACCAGACGCTCAAGCTTTCGATCGGAAGGTCCGCCAAACCCCCTCATGCGGCAAAGTGCCTGCACCAGCGAATTCGCACTACGGTAGGGAAGGCCAGCGATGATCGCGCCGCCAGCAAACAGTTCCGGATAGGTCGCCAGCATTACTGAGGTCATGGCCCCGCCCGAGGACATGCCCGTGATGAAAATGCGTGTTGGGTCAATGGAATGTTCGTTCGCAACCAACCTGATCATCTGGGCAATCGACATGGGCTCGCCGCCCCCGCGATGGTTGTCGCTTTGCTTGAACCAATTGAAACTGCCCAGCGGGTTGTTGGTGCGCCTTTGGCCGGGAAACAGCAGGGTGATGCCCAGATCATCCGCAAGAGCTGACCACCCCGAGCCAGCATCGTAACTCGCCGCAGACTGTGTGCTGCCATGCAGCACGACGACAAGCGGGCCATTTTTTTTGAAACTATGGGGAAGGTAAACCTCTGCGCTCAGACTTCCGGGATCGCTTCCGAAAGCACCTAAGGCGATGAGAGATGATGCATCATTCAACATTTAGGCCCGTCAGTTGCATAGGCTTTCTCCTCGCCTGTCCGATATGCGCGAATGTCGGAGGGTCACTTTCATTGGATGTTGGCGAAAGCGAGGTCCAAGCGCGGAACGATAGGCCGCCATCGCCTCGTCGATGTGGCCAAGGCCAATGAAAGACTGTCGAAGCATGATTGTTCCCGCCAAGGTAGCTGTTGCATACGCGCGGCAGGTGGGCCTACATCGCCAGTGCGGGCCAGCGTTTGGTCTGAAACAGCTTGCAAAGAGGCATCAATGACTGCCCGCGCGAGCAACGGTTCGCGTCGGAGCGTCAGATGTGATATGTCCTCCGAGCAGACTTTGAGGCGCCGGTGTCAGGCATCTTTTTTGCCGTCTTGAACCGGCCCCATGGAAGGGGACCGTGTGCCGAACCTCAGACAAATGAAAGCCCAGCAAAAGGTTCTGGCGGATTTCGGCGACTTCGCCTTGCGATCTGACACACTGGACGAGGTTTTGATCGAGGCTTGCCGCCTGGTGTCCGAGGCGATCGACTGTGACTTCTCGAAAATTCTGGAGATGGAAGAAAGTGGTGAAGCCGCTCTCGTTAAAGCAGGCGTGGGCTGGGACCCTGACCAGAATGTCATTGGACGGCGTCTGAAGTTTTCTGAGCGGTCTTCGGAAACTTACTCGCTAAAACTCGGCAAGCCCGTGGTGTCCCCCAACATTCAGGATGAAAAGCGGTTCGAGTTCGCTTTTTTTTTGCGCGATCATGGCGTGGTGTCGTTGATCAATGTTCCGATCTTTCTGCCGGGCGGCAGAGCGTATGGATTGCTGCAAGTCGATAGCCGAGAGCAGCGCGATTTCTCCGCGGCCGATATCGAATTCTTACGAACGTATGCCGCAATCCTGGGGCCGGTTATTGATCGGTTGCACAAGGCGCACAGTCTCCGGCACGCCCTTGAAACCAACAAGCGCTTGCTTCTGGAGCTGCAGCATCGCGTCAAGAACCATATCGGCATCATCACAAGTATGGTGCGCCTGCGGACCCGGCATGCCAAGACCGAGGATGCCCGTGCCGAACTGGCTGGGGTTGCCGAGCGGATAGAAACGCTTCGTCTGGTCAACGAGAAACTTTACAACGCGAAAGACGCGGGCACGTTGCCGATGAAGTCTTTTCTCTCCGAGCTTATGGAGAACCTCTGCGTCCTGCATGACGCTGCTACACACAAAGTCCGGCTGGAATGCAACATTGCCGACATTCACCTTGGACCGGAGGCGGCGGTTCCCATGGGACTGATCGCCAATGAGTTTGTCACCAACAGTCTAAAATATGCCTTTGACGGGACAGGCGGCACAATTTTCGTGTCGCTCGAGGTCGCAAACAACCGACTTCGCCTATCTCTTCGCGATGACGGGAAGGGCTTGCCTGCAGATCCGCAGGTAGCACCAAAAGGCTCGGGCACCGGCATCCGGCTGATTGATGGTCTGGCAACCCAGCTCGGGGCGGAGGCCCAGTGGCCCGCATCAATGAACGGGGCAGTGTTGTGTTTAGAGATGGAACACACCGCCTAGACGTCGGCAGACCATGCTGGCAGCCTGAAACGATCCCGATCCTGTGATCACCGACGTTGTGACGGAACGAAGCGTATATCCCAGTGTTTCCCGCAGCATCGCTTCGGGGGACGGCATATGAATGATACCCACCTTGCCGGAAGGCGCATCCTGGTTATCGAGGATGAAGCACTGCTGAGCATGGACATCTGTGACCAGATCGAGGCCCATGGTGGCGTCGTGGTCGGACCCGCATCCACGATGGTCCATGGATATGCCCTGCTTGGCGACGCATCACCCGATGGGGGCATCCTGAACATTAGGATCGGCGATCAGATGATTTATCCCTTGGCACGGGTATGCATGACGGCGGGCATTCCGATCATTTTCGCGAGCAGTGAAAGCCGGTCATCTATTCCCACGGAGTTCGAGATGGTGCCCTTGCTCGACAAGCCTGTAGATATGATCGCCGCGATCAAAGGCCTCTTCCCGATCGAGTAATAGAACGGGGTGGCTGTGCGCGCCTAGGAACATAGTGGACCGCTTCGGCTTGGTATTTAGAGTGGTGATCACGGAGCGCGGCAGGTCTGCAGGGCGCATGACACCATCTCCCCTGCGGGACATCATGAAATTCTTCGTCGACACGGGCAATCTGTCCGAAATTGAAATTTTACAGAATGCCGGTCTCATCGATGGTGTAACCACTAATCCATCCTTGGTGCTCAAAGTCAATCGACCGATCATCGAGCTGCTGAAGGACATCTGTCAGATCACGGACGGGCCCGTCTCGGCCGAAGTTGTTGCATCAGACTACGACGGCATGATGCGTGAGGGTGAAGCCCTCGCCAGCATTGCGCCGAACATCGTGGTCAAGCTCCCACTTACTTTGAACGGCTTGCGGGCTTGCCGGAGCTTTACCGATCGGGGGCGGATGACGAATGTCACGCTTTGTTTTTCCGCCAATCAGGCTCTTCTCGCTGCGAAAGCCGGAGCCACGTTTATATCACCGTTTGTCGGGCGACTTGATGATCTGAATATCGATGGTATGGAGTTGATCTCCGACATCCGGCGCATCTATGACAACTACGCGTTTAAAACGCAGATATTGGTAGCATCGGTTCGGACCCCCAATCACATCCGCGAGGCCGCCTTATTAGGTGCGGATGCGGCGACCGTGCCTGCGGCCACATTGCTGAATTTGATCGATCACCCGCTTACGCATAAGGGAATAGAGGCGTTCGACGCAGACTGGAAAAAAACTGGGCAAACCATTGTCTGATGGACACACGTCAACACGACCGATAATGTCATGAGAATATGAACATCATATGATCAACTAAATCAGCTAAGACGAAGAGCATGATAGCCTGGCATAGGGTGGCTCGAAAACGCCGGCTGTAAGCATTCATTACCGGACAACAGTACAAATGTTGCCGCACCGCTGGAATGAAAGGACAGCTTTGTCCCGACCCGTGAGCTTAAAGGCAGCTTTTCGCTGCGCGTCAGACCAACGATCACTCCGACTGTATGAGCCATCCGCTTGCATTGCCGGACCGAAGCCTTGGCGGGCGGCAGGTTCCGGACGCGGCCATCGCACGGCGCGATCTGCGCCTTGCGCCGCAAGCAGAGTCGAATTCCTTCGAAAGGCTACGGGGCTTGGTGATCCGCTGCAACATGCTGACCGTCCAGATCGAGATCGGCGCGCCTCCCGTCGATCTGCCGACCGGCCTGATCAGCCGCCCCATTGATGACCGCGATATTCCACGTGCTAACCTGGTCCTGTGCCAGCTGCGGGGGAGGACGCTGCCCGTATCCGCATCGTCGTTCGCAGAATTGATCGGGGCGAGCCTTGCCGATTGTGGCCAGGATCGAAAAGCACTTTGAAGCATCTAGCGCGTAGTTCTGCGGCGCAGCGAATGTCTGCTAATGGGAGATTGTGTTGAAAAA
>NZ_SMYN01000043.1 GCF_004959935.1 Falsirhodobacter xinxiangensis
TCTCCGCTGCGGTGAAGCGGTATCTACGGATACGAACCAACACTCGCAAGAGGAAAAATGAAAATTCTTAACGTACCGCGCAAAACCCCAATAAAACTTGACGTTACGCTGCGACGATCACGCTTACATCCTGCGGTCCATCCTTGTCGGTGACAAGAATCTGCACCTTCCGGGCTGGAATCACCCTGCGCAGCGCCAGACTCCCCGTCCGGACCGCCATGCCACGACCCGACTGACTCGCCGCTGTCTTCTGCGCATCGCAGTTGTCGCCGCCGAGATCGTCCGCGGCTTGTTCGCCAAACGCTCGCGCAGCTGACCTCGTCGTTGCCTTCGCCCACCGCCCGGGGCATTCCTGCACCGGGCATATCGGAGGTCGGGCATGCAACTGAACGGGTTTGCGGATCGCACCGCCTTCGTCACGGGGGCGGCGGGCGGGATCGGCCAGGCGGTCGTCGCAAAGCTGCGGGGCGCCGGAGCAAAGGTCTTCGCCACCGACACCCCCGAGGCGCTCGCCGCCCTGAACCCGCAGAGTGATGGCACGATCTGGCACGCGCTGGATGTCCGCGATGCCGAAGCCGTCCGCAATGCAGTGACCGAAGCCGAAGCGCGGCTTGGGCCGCTGGCGCTGGGCGTCCATGCGGCGGGGATCGTGTCGAACCTTTCCGTTCTGGACACCTCGCCCGAGGAATGGGCTCGCGTGATGGACATCAACGCAGGCGGCACCTTCAAAGTCACCCGCGCGATGGGCGCGGCGATGGTCGGTCGCAAATGCGGCGCCATCGTCGTCGTCAGTTCGAACGCAGCGGGCATTCCCCGGATGAACATGGGCGCCTATGCCGCGTCGAAGGCGGCTGCGACGATGCTGACCCGCTGCCTCGGGCTGGAACTGGCCGCGCATGGCGTGCGCTGCAACATCCTCGCCCCTGGATCGACCCTGACGCCGATGCAGACGGGGATGTGGGCGGATGAACACGGGGCGGCAAAGGTCATCGCGGGCGATCTGGCCAGCCATCGCACCGGCATCCCGCTGGCCAAGCTTGCGACCGCCGAGGATGTCGCGAACGCCGCGATGTTCCTTCTGTCGGACGAGGCGGGCCATGTCACCATGGCCGACCTCTATGTCGATGGTGGCGCGACGCTGCGCGCCTGATCAGCGCTTGGGCGTGATGCGCGTGATCGTTCCGGTCTGGTCGTCGTCGCCCGGCGTGCCATACATCGCCACGGCAAAGACGGTGCCATCCGTGCCCAGCGACACCTCGTTCGGCAGATCGCCAAGGGGCAGGTTCGCGACCAGCTTCGCATCCGCATCCAGCACGGCAATGGTGCCACCGGCGCGCGTCGCGGTATAGGCCTGCTTCGTCACCGGGTCCCACACGATGCTCAGCCCGCCAGCGCCGACATAGGTATCGGCAATCACCTCGCCCTCCTCGTCGATCAGAACGACATTGTCCGACTCCTGCCCGGTCAGCCAGATGCGCCCGGTTTCGGGATCATGCGCGATTCCCGATCCCCCGACGATTTGCGGCACTTCGAAACTGTCGCTTGCGCCGGTGTTCACATCGACCCAGCCGACGAAGGGCGTGTCGCGGCTGACCGACCAGAGCCGCCCGCTTGCCTTGTCCAGCGCCAGCGTCATCGATCCGAAATGATCGCGCCCGCCTTCCGCCTCGAAGTAAAGCGTGCCGACCCGTTCCAGCGTGGCGGTGTCATAGACGGCAACCTTGTCGCCCAGCCCGACGCTGACATAGGCGCGACTTGCGTCCTGATCGATCAGGATGTCGCGCGGATGGGCAATCGAGCCTTCCTCGAACGCCTTGACCACCTTCAGATCGTCCGCGCCATAGACGGTGACGGTCTCGTTCAGCGTGTTGATGGTCCAGACATTGCCATGCGCATCGTCCACCTCGACGCCGAAGACGTCGATCAGCCCGTCCTTCGGATCGGAAGAGGGCGCGATCTCGGCCTCGGCCTCCAGTTCCAGCGTTTCGGCATTCAGGCGCACCAGACGGCTTTCCTCGTTCGGGCCGCGGGCCGAGGCGACGAACAGCTTGCCATCCGCCGACATGTCGGCCTGATAGGCACGCTCGCCCACCTCGGCCGTCGCCAGATCAAAGGCGTCGACATTCAGCGGCGCCACGACCCTGGACAGCTTCAGGTTCACCAGCGCCACGCCCGCAGGGTTCTGCGAAATGACCGTCAGCGGCTGGTTGCCAACCTCCGCATCCGCCGGAACCTGGATCGGCACCGCGACGGCGCCCTTTTCATCGGCGACCAGCGGCTCGGGCGTCAGAAGCTCGGTGCCGCGCAGGACGGTGATGGACGCGCCCGGCGTCACGTTGCGCACCGCAAGCTGCGTCTTGTCGCCCGGTTGCACGGGCACCTCGCGCGACCCGGCGCGCAGGCTGCCGTCGATCTGGTCCGGCGCGGCGGTCCAGACGCCTTGCGCATGACCGAGCACTGGCATCGCAAGCAGCAGCGGCGCGGCGATGAGCGTTGATTTCAGGATTGAGTTTCGCATCGGAACATCCCTGCGAGGAATTCCCTGCCTGTCGGTGGGTGGGGAGCCGCCCGCACCTTATGCCGCCGGCATCGTGACGCCAAGCCGCTTTCACCGGATGCCGCTATGGCTCCGCAGCATCGCCGGGGGCGATCCCGAACTCTGCCGCCACATCCGGGGCATATCGCGCCAGATCGCCCCGCAACCGAAGCAGCGAAACGTCCTTCGCCTTCGCCTCCAGCATCACATCGAATTCCAGCCCCGCCGCGGCGCGCATGAAGGTGGCGAATTCGAACGGGTTGGTGAAATCGGCATGTCCCGTCCAGATCGGCGGCACCAGAACCGTCTTTACCCGCGTCTTCGCATTCGCCGGTAGCGCATCGCGCTCTGCCGCCGTCAGCTTTCGCTTCATCTCGCGCATCTCGGTGCGCGGAGAGGAAAAGTGGATCTTGGGCCGCACCCCAGCGGGCCAGGAGTCGACGAAACGCTTCACGGTTGCGCGCAATTCCAGCCGTTCGGGGTTCAGGCACCAGAAATGCTGGTAATCGAAGATCAGCGGCACCCCGCAGCGGTCGTGAATCCACAGAACATCGGCAGCCGAAAACCGGATGTCGTCATTTTCCAGCACAAGACGGCGGCGCACATGTTCGGGGCATTGCTCATACCCCTCGATCCATCGGGCGCGGCTTTGCTCACGGTCGCCGTAGACCCCGCCGACATGGGTGACGAGCACCCCCTCCGGCCCCATCCCCATGCGGTCCAGCATCTCGGCCTGAGAGCTGAAGTCCCAGATGCTTTTCCGCGTCAGTTCGGCATCCGGACTGTTGAGAAGCACATATTGCGACGGATGGAACGACAGGCGCATGTCCAGCGCCCGTGCCTTCCGGCCAAGGGCCGCCAGTTCGGCATCGCTTTCAGCCACCATGCCGTGAAACTGCGGCATGTCCGGATGGGTGGCATAGGGCGCAAGATCCGAGGAAAGGCGATACATGTCGATGCCCACCCCCGCCAGATAGTCCAGAACCCGGTCCACATGTTCGATCGATGTCTTCAGATGCGGCCCTTGCTGCCAGCGTCGGGTGTCATGGCTCGGAATATCCGCGCGCCCCATCACCTTGACGGGAAATCCGAACCGGCGCGGGTGCCGGGCCCGGTTGGGAGTCGTCGTCTCGTTCATCGCGCATCCACTCGCCCTTGGCCTGCCGCAACCGCCCGGACAGAAGCTTGTTCCCGTCCGCTTGCTTGCTCGAATGGGCGCGGCGGCGCAGCCTTCACCATCAATGAGTGGAGAGTGTCGATGCGGACTATGGTTCTCGCCATGGCGGCGGCGCTGCACGAGCACGCACCCCCGACCTTCGAAAACCTTGGCAAAGGAACGGCCGAGGATTGGGACGAGGACAGCTCGACCCCTGACATGCATCCCCGCTGGTGCCTCGTCCATAACGAGGATCTGCCGGTTTGAAACTGGTGTTCGGCGGGTGGCGTCATGGCCAGCGCGTTGGGCGTGGAGCCATCGTGCAGCGCAAGCGTCCGATGCGCTCCGAGCGCCGTCAGTTTTCCGAGCCGCTGCGCGAAGTTCATCATTGTAGTGAATGGACTGATCGGGCCGGGGGATGCTGTGATGCGCAAGGTTGACCCTTTCTGACGCAATTCGGCCGGTCAGATTCTCGCATCTTCGCGTTCGCGACTTTGAAGAGATTCTCCATCACCTGTGGCTGCAATGCCCAAAACGGCCCTCTTTTCCCAAGCGCTGTCGCGCCGTTCGATTTGCGAAGGGAACGTGGGGCGGTGTCTTTGGACCCAGACGCGCGAGACTGCGTTGGTCAGGAGAACTTGATGCAGATGTCAGGAGGACGCTATGACCAAAGCCATTCTCAAGCTGGATGGATCGGACCACATCGAGGGACAGGCCGAAGCGGGCGGAGACTATGTGCGCTTGCTGGTGGACGGCTTGACCAGCGCCGGCGATCTGAAGACCGCCTCAAGGGGCGCGATCGACATCGAGGGCATGACTTCGGACGTAGTTCTTGAAAACGTCAGCCCGTCACCCGATGGTCAGGGAACCATTCTCACCATGCGGCTGTTCAAGCCGATCGGATGAAGGATCGAATTGGACCAAGCGCCCCCAGATATAGCGATCCTATTTTTGCCCGATTTCACGGCGATCGCTGTAATGTTCTCGACACCGTTAAGGGCTCCGCCGGGCCCGTTTATCTCCGTACGCCCATCGTAAAGCGGGGAGACCAAATCACCGGCGAAGCCTTGCTCGGACCATTCCCCACCATCTCCGAATTCCGGGGCAATTCGAAGGTCTGTATCGGTGCATTTGCGCCGGGCATGCTGATCAAAAGAGATGCGGCCGCCAGAAGCGTCTTCATCGTCACTCTCCGAAGTCGTCGAGTGATCAACGATGGGTTCTGATCCGAAAACCCGGCAGGCTGACCAGGAAAGCGGTGCACCCAGTAATCGCTTCTCGGTTTGCACGAAGAAGAAGTCTCTCCGGCATTTGTTCCCGGAAGAAACATGAGCAGCCGTTTTCCATTGAATTGATGCCAGCAGATACGAAACGAATGCGCAGCGGATCAGACGAGGTGGGGCGCTAATCGGCTCTTGATACGCGTGCATCGTGTCATTCACCGTCGGCGGCGGATAGCGGCTGCAAAGGCTAGCCCCGAGGCAAGCATCAGAGCGCTTGATGACAGCGGAACGGGGGCGAGGGTGTAGCTCAAATTGTCGTAGACGATGGCAGAGCAATCCGCGCACCCCAAGCCTGACGGATGGTCAACAAAATCTAGTGGCGTACTGATTATCAACTCGTTGATACCGCGGAATTCCGGGCCGAAATGATAGGTAAAGGAACTGCCACCCACTCCCATAGCCATGGCCACATATGCGACAGATTTTCCGTCTATAAGGCCTTCGAACATGAGGTTGTCAAAAGGCTCGATTTCGCCTTCCCAATCCTGTGGTCCCTCGTTGAGCCCGCCATGGCCAGCTACATCGATAGACAAGGGGGTAAACAAGCTGTCCCGCTGTATTGTCGCGCTAGGCCAAGCTGGACCGCCCGGGCCGTGGATGGTGCCCTCCCCGGGGGTATAGTACATTGAGGGATCGCCATAGAAGCCTTGCTCCATCCAGGTGAAGTCTTCTGGCATATATTCGACAAGACTATCGAATGTCAGCGTCGCTGCCTGTGAAGCACCCGCCGAAAAGGCAAGCGCCAAAGCGAGAACCGAGGTCTGCATTGTCACTCTCCAACTCGTAAAGAAACAAGCCTGCGCCCCGGTCTCGATTCGAGCAAGCGGGCAATATTCAAGCCCCGCAACCATCGCCCCGCCATCACGGGGTTTTTCTGCGTCCAAAGCGCGCCATGATCATCAATTAGCCGGCCATCGACTTCATCAAGGAACTCTAGAGATTCGAGAAACGGTCATGGCTCGCCCATTGCGTCCGCAGTCCCGGGTAAACTCCGTAATCACGCATCTGGCAGCGTTTGCGACAGAACCCAGTACCATTCGTCATCTCGACGACACGTTAGCGAATGACCGCCCTTGCAGATTGCCGGGTATCACACCGAAGTGCCGTCCCACCGCTTCCCGCCCGCCGTCCGGTGAATGGGCAGAAGCGATTGCTTTCAGACGTCAAGTTTGTCCTCGGCTCTGTTGCCCAAATCCAGCGCTGGATTCCTTTTGTGAATCCAGCGTGATAATTGGGCAGCATGAGCAGACCGACACCTCCGACCTACAAGACCTGTAACTGGCCGAGCTACAACAAAGCGCTGAAGCGCTGTGGCTCTCTGACGATCTGGTTCGATCCGGCCATGCCGTGGGAGGCTGGTGCGACAGGAACCAGATCCCGCCTGAAAAGGAGATCGCCACCGTCACCGCCCATGGCGCCTTCGACACCCGAGGCGCCGCCGCGATCATCCCGCCCCGCAAGAACGCCAAGCCGTGGAAGGCCGACACCGCCGGGCCATCGATCCTGCGCACCTCGACGCGGGTTGGGCGCCCCATCGGGCGACGATCGAGCGGCAATCACCGCCGAAGCCGGGCCGAAACCAAAACGCATTGCGTCGAGCTGCTAGGCCAGCGCCTGCCCGCCCGGGACTTCGGCCGTCAGATCGTAGTGTTCCAGATCCGCGTTGCAGTCCTGAACGGCTTCACCGCGCTCAGCATCCCCGTCACGCAAGCCATGCGATAAGTCTGGCCGGGAAAGGACAGCCCCGGCCTTCAGNATAGGAAAAGCGCACCCGGATGCATGATGACTTGCGACGAAGCGCGATGGGCAGCTTTCACCGACCCCGCGATTGTATGGCCGGCAAACAGTCGGGCGGCGAAGACACCGTTGAATGCGTCCCCTGCGCCCGTACTGTCCACCGGACGCAGCCGTATCACCCCGTCAAACCGCTTTGCCACTCCGCCTGACAGCCCGAACATCTCGTCACCGCCGTTCTTGATGATGACCATTCTGCACCCAAGCGCTGCACAGCGTTCGGCACAGGTGGCAAGGTCGGCATCGCCGAACACCTGCGCTTCGTCGTCGAAGCTGGGCAAGACAATATCCGCAGCCGCCTCCATCGGGCCGCGGCGCATGTTGTCCACGCTTTGCCAAAGACGCTGACGCAGGTTGGGATCGAAGATTTTCAGGCCCGGCAGCGCGGGCCCTGGCGACGGCACGCCTGAACTGCGCCGCCCTTGCCGATGGGGTCGCCCTTCCCGCCTTCGAACTCCGCCCCGTCCATGACGCGCCCATGGCTGACCTGAAGCGTCCAACAAGCCGTTCCCCGGCCCTCGATCAAGGGGCAAGAAAGACCAGATACTTCTGGGCGCCGGCCGCGATGACAGACCGTGGGGGCGGCGCGGCGCCGTCGGGCGCGACCTTCCGCCATGCGTCCGGTCGGAGCGGGCAGCATGCCGAGTATGCTGACTGAGCTACTCCCCTGAAATCGGACAGTGACGG
>NZ_SMYN01000044.1 GCF_004959935.1 Falsirhodobacter xinxiangensis
CCCACCGGGTCACGTCTCGGTGGAAATCAACAGCAAAAGCCCCAAAGGCGACATTCATATCCGCTGCAGCGAATGCAGCTGCAGCGCGTGCGCTATCCCCGGTCTAAGGTCGCAGATGAACTCTGCCCGCGGGGTATCCCGATGATCTTCCATTCTGGTCATGCCACGCCCGAGCAGATCCCTTTACGGTATCCTGACGCCATGTTTTTTGGAGAATCCCCGCGTTCCTGCGCAGATCGTTCAGACGTTCCGGCAACGGATCGAAAAAGAGCAACTCGTTGCGTGACTAGGACGTCGCCTTTATGACAAGAACTTCGTGATCGTGCGTGCTTCGCTGGGCTCAATCTGACTGGACTGGCTAAACTGGAAGCCGCGAACGCAACGTTTGCAAAGGTCCTAAGGGGAATGCCGTGAGGCTCGGATTGAGGATACGCAATCCGAGCCGCGGGACAATTCTCCTATCAGTGACGGCGCACAGTTTGGCTGGCGGCAACAGTGGTGATCGGTTGGGACACACCTGTCCGTCCGCCCAGCCACGCGGCCACGGCACCGGCGATCAGCGCAACGAAAGCAGCAATCGCTCCGACAGCCAAGGCGCTTGCCGCTGTTTCGGCAGCTTCGGTTGCGGTTGCCTGAGCTTGATCGACTGTTTCGCGATATTGTTGTTCGATCTGCTCGACCTGCTGTTGCGCTTCGGGCAGTGGAATAGAGCGCATGTCGGCAAGCGCTTGGGCCGCTTCCTGCCGGGCGACCTCACGCCCTGCTTCATCGCTTGTCGCCAAGCCTCGCATGGCATTCAAGGCTCGCTGGCGAAGTGCCTCAGGGTCATTACCTGTAGCCGAGATCTGACGCTCAAGTGCATCAAGCGGGTTTGCATCGTCCAGCGCCGGGCCTGCCGCCTGCGCCACTGTTTGGCTGACGCCGCCAATCGCAGCCGTGACACCGCTGAAAGCGCCACCCACAACCGCACCCACAGACGATGTCAGCAAATAGAGCATAAGGAGCGTCGTCACAGCCCATGCGGTCAGACCATGAAGCCCACCAAGATGGGCATCCGTGCGACCAGAAAGACGCGCTGCCACAAGCCCGCCAGCAAATGCTGAAACGATCCCCGACACCGCATACCAGATCGCCGAGGCCACCGAGAACGTCGCCGCCGCAGGGTTGTCGCCCGTGCCCGGGTCGAGGGTCGCGGCGCCGATACCAACCCCTAGCATTGTCAGAAGGACGTGAACCACGAGGGCGACTGCCACCCCAGCAAGAATCGCGCCCCATGATACGTTTTTGAATTGGCCGAGTGTCGCACGCTCTGCGTAGGCGACTGTCCCTTCAGGGTTTGGATTGTATGTCATTGTTGGCCCTCCACACGCGCGCTCCCAATGAGCATCAAAAACGTGCCGATACTCGCCAAACTCCGGTCATTTCGCCGGGTTCCCAAAGCTTGAAGTTGAATAGCCCCGAGTTTCTCAGACGCCTTCACGTCTCATCATCTGCTGCCGCTCGAACTCGGCGGGCGATAACATGCCGTTTCTCGCATGTTGCGCTTCGGGTTGTAGAACATCTCAATGTAATCGAACACGTCCTGCCTTGCGACTTAGGGGCAGCAAATCCACCGGACGTTGCATTTTCACGAAGCCGGGAACACTACGCAGGTAAGCGGGTTCTCACCTGCCACTTCAACGGATTACCCATGCACATCATGCACGTCGCCCTCGGCGGTTGCCTCAAGGCACCACCGGTTCACTATGGCATGTCCGAAGACACGGGCGGCCATATCACCTACGTCCTTGGCGCGGCCGAAGCGCAGGCGCGACTGCCGGGCGTGCGACGCGTGGAGATCGTAAGCCGCGCCTTCCATGACTTCGGCCCAGAGTATGCCGAGGTGGAGACAAAAGTGGCTCCGCGCCTGTTCATCCGCCGTTTGCACACACAGGCGCGCGGCTATCTTTCGAAGGATGCACTATGGGCTGAAATTCCCGAACTGTCGCAGGCCCTGATCGCCGATCTGGCCCGACGCGGGCGTCCCGATGTGCTGCATGCCCATTTCGCCGATGCGGCGGAGGTTGCCTTTGCTGCAGGCGAAGTTTTCGACATTCCGGTCGTCTACACCCCCCATTCGCTCGGATTGGACAAGGCGGGCGCTGCCCTGCGTGAGGCGCGGCGCATCGGTGCAGAACGCCGCGCGATCGCGTCTGCCCCTGCAATCGTCGTCTCCAGCCGCGATGAGGCCGAGCGCCAGATCGCAGCCTATGATACGGGGGCGATCGCGCGGGTGCATCGCGTCACGCCGGGGGTCGCGCCGATGTCTTATGCGCCCGCCGATCTGGCACCGTTGCTGTCCGGTCTGGACAATCCAGACCGCCCGATGATCCTTGCGGTGGCGCGGCCCGTCGCCAAGAAGAACCTCTGCGCGCTGGTCGATGCCTTCGCCACATCGCCCGACCTTCAAGCCTGTGCCAATCTGGTGATCCTATCCGGGCAGCACGCAGTCATCGAGTCCGAAGGGCGAGCCGTGCTGGACGATCTGCACCGACGCGGCGCCGGATGCAAGGGCAGGTTCGCGCTGCCGCCCGCGCATGATACCGCGCAGGTCACAGCACTTTACCGCCATGCCGCACAGGCTGGGGGGGTGTTTGTGAATCCCGCCCTGTTCGAACCATTCGGTCTGACACTGCTGGAGGCCGCGCAGGCGGGGCTGCCCGTCGTCGCCACCCGCCACGGCGGACCTTCGGCAATTCTGGGCGATCTGGACCATGGGCTTCTGATCGAGCCGTCGGACGTCCCAGCCATCGCCCACGCGTGTCTGCGGCTGATCAAGGACCGAAAACTCTGGCGGGAGAAATCGGAAAACGCCCTTGCCGGGATCGACCGCTACGACTGGTCGCGTTATGCTGCCGAAACGCTGGAAATCTATCGCGGCTTGCGCACGACCATGCCCGCGGTCGCGCATGCGCAGCGCCTGCTGGTCTGCGACATCGACAATACTCTCACCGGATGCCGAATCTCCGCAAGCGCCTTCGCGGGCTGGACGACGACCGCACCCCATCCTTTCGTGGTCGCCACCGGGCGCTCGCTCCCCGAGGCGCGCGCCGTGCTGCGCTGCTGGGGCGTGCCGGAACCTGCGGCGTTCATCACCTCGGTCGGGACCGAAATCTTTCTGCGCGGCGAGGACGGCCTGCATCTTTGGCAGGAGTTCGGGGATCGGATCGGCCCCAGCTGGGACAGGGCCGCCGTCAGGTCGAGCCTTGCCGCGCTTGGAATCGACTGGCAACCAGAGGTCGACCAGAAGGCGCACAAGCTTAGCCTTTTCGGCACTGAGCGGGATGCAAGACGCATCCGTCAGGCGCTTCGCAACGCTCGGCTCAGGGCGCTGGTGATTCATTCCCACGGGCGGCTGATCGATGTGCTACCCCCTGCCGCAGGGAAGGCGAATGCCATCGCCGCGCTGGCATCGAGATACCGGCTGGGGCTGGAGCACTGCATCGCAGCGGGCGACAGCGGCAACGATATCGACATGCTGCGCCGCTGCGGCACGGCCATTGTCGTCGGCAACGCGAGCGCGGAGCTTGCTCGCCTGCCACCCCGTCCAGGGCTGATGCGCGTGGACGCGCATTTTGCGGGCGGCGTAATGGAGGGTCTTGCCCGTCTGGGGCTGGCGCAATGACCGCACCCATTGGCTATTTCGTTCACCATCAGGGGCGCGGCCACGCCGAGCGCTGCGCAGCACTGGTCAACGCGATGTCCCGCCCCGTCACCATCTTCTGCGCCCGCGACGACATCTTTCCGCCCCTACGTTCAGGTGTCCGTGTTCTGCGCATTCCCTCGCTGTTCGAGCCGACGGGGGCCGAAATCTATGGCCTCGACCACATTCCGACACCGCAGACGCTGCACTGCGCCCCCTTGGGCTGGCCCGGCATTCGCACCGCCATGGGTGCTATTGCCGGATGGTTCGCCGAGGCCGCACCCGCGCTGATCGTCACCGACGTCTCGGTCGAGATCGCGCAGCTTGCCCGCATCTGCTCGATCCCGCATGTCGCGGTGCTGCAGCACGGCGACCGCAGCGATCCGGGCCATCGTGCCGCCTACGAGGGCGCCGCAGGCATTCTCGCCCCGTTCCATCAGGCACTCGCCCAGCCGGATTGGAACTGGATGCGCGGCCGGATGTTCTTCGCGCCTGGTCTGGGATGTCCGGGCGAAGTTCCTGCCCCAAGCCACGGCGGCGGGGTTCTGGTGATCTCGGGCGGGGGCGGCGACGGTTTTTCGGCGGCACCGCTCGGGGTGGGTGCTCGCGCCTTTCCCGACATGCGATGGACCACCCTTGGCCACGTCAAACGAGATTGGCATGCGACCGAGCCATCAAACCTGACCCATCTCGGCTGGGTGGATAATGTGGCGGACCACATCGCCGGTGCTGATCTGATCGTCGCGTCGACCGGCAACACGACATGTCACCAGGTTCTCGCGGCGGGCAAACCATGGATCGCCGTGCCGGAATGGCGCTACTTCGATGAACAGGTGTTCAAGGCCCGCGCGCTGCACGCCGCAGGGGCGGCATGGCACTCGCCGGCGCTGCCGTCCTCCGCCCATGCATGGCGGCAGACGGTCGAAGCCGCCCGCCGCACCCACGACCCTGACCGCCAGCGCAGCCTTGCCGGCACCGACGGCGCGGCGCGTGCCGCCGAATGGCTGGAGACTCTGGCCATACGCCTGTCGCCCCCGATGCAGCCCGACAACATCATCCCCATCCCCGCAACGTCCTGAGGTGCCCATGTCCGTTTCCATCCTGACCATCGCTAAAGGCCGCGGCGACCACCTGCGCAACGTCATGCTCGGTCTTGCGCGCCAGACCCTCTTCCCGACCGAAGTGATCATCGCACGGATGCAGGACGCGCCCTACGATCTGCCCGAGATGCCCTTTCCCGTGCGCCAGATCCATGTCGCGGGCGAGTTGCCGCTGGCCAAGGCTCGCAACGCGGCGGCGGCTGCGGCGCGGGGCGATCTTCTGGTGTTCCTTGATGTCGATTGCATTCCCGCGCCTACCTTGGTCGCCGATTACGCCGCGCATGATTTCGAAGGCATCCTGATGGGGGAGGTGATGTATCTGCCGGGCGGCGCCACTGCGCCCGGCTGGACAGCCGAGACTTTCGACGCCGTGGCGGTGCGCCATTCCGACCGGCGGGGACCGCCTGAACAAGGCATCGAGATCTGCACCGACTACCGCTGCTTCTGGTCGTTGAACTTTGCCATCCGCGCGGATGCGTTCCGCGCCGTCGGCGGCTTCGACGAACGCTTCACCGGCTATGGCGGCGAGGATACCGATTTCGGCAAGATCGTCGCGACCTCGGGGCGGCCCATCGGCTGGATCGCGGGGGCGAAGGTCTACCATCAATACCACCCCCACCACATGCCGCCCGTCCACCATCTGCACAGCGTCGTCCGCAATGCCGAACTCTTCGCCGACAAATGGGGCTACCGCACGATGGAGCATTGGCTCTACGCCTTCATGCTCATGGGGCTGATCGACAATCACGGCCCCCGCATCCGTATCCTGCGCGAACCGGATGCCGCCGACATCGCCTTCACCCGGCAGGATGCCGATATGCCCTACGCCAATACCCGCCGCATCCTGAACGCGCTGAAGGAACGGCTTGGACTGGAGATCGAGGCGGGTTCCGCCGATCCAGGGCAGAAGGCTCTGCTGCATCCGGTCGCCGCCGAATGAGGATCGCACTGATCGCCCATGTCCGCCATCCCATCGCGCCGCCTTTCATGGGTGGGATGGAAGCGCACAGCTGGCACCTTGCTCGAGCCCTGATGGGGCGGGGCCATGACGTGACGCTATTCGCGGCCGGCGACAGCGATCCGCAATTTTCAATCCATCCCGTCCTGCCCGAGCATTACGAAACCGTCTATCCGTGGAATGACTATGTCGAGACGCATGTGCTGCACGACTACCTTGATAGCGGATTTGCCGCCGCCTGTCGGGCGCTGCTGTACGGAGGGTTCGACGTAATCCACAACAATTCGCTTCACCGCTATCCGCCCCGTCTGGCGCGGGCGCATCGGCTGCCGATGGTGACCTCCCTGCACATCCCGCCCTTCGACACGCTGCACCGCGCGGTCAGGGAAAGCGCCGCCCCTTGGTCGCTCTTCACCGTCACATCGGCCAAGCAGCTGGAATGCTGGTGGCCCGAGGGCCCGCCGCCCGAAGCGCATGTGGTCCACAACGGGATCGACCTGTTGCAATGGCGGCTCCGGGCGAAGGGCGACGGTTCCGCCGTGTGGGCGGGCCGCATCTCGCGCAACAAGGCACCGCATCTGGCGGCGGAGGCGGCGCGGCGGTTAAACCTTCCGCTGACGCTTTTCGGCCATATCGAGGATCGCGCGTATTTCGACGCAAGCATCGCGCCTTTGCTGGGCACGCGCATCCGGTATGGAGGGCACGTGAAAGGTGGTCCACTTGCCGAGGAAATCGGACGCGCTTCGATCCTGCTATTCACGCCGCTCTGGGACGAACCCTTTGGGCTCGTAGCGGTGGAAGCAATGGCCTGCGGCCTGCCGGTCGCGGCGTTGGACATGGGTGCCGCGCGCGAGATCATCGGCGAGGCTGGCTGCTTTGCGCCACCGGACGATCCGGCTGCCTTCGACCGCGCGATCACGCAGGCGCTGGCCATCCCGCGCCCGATCCCCCGCGCGCGGGTTGAACGGTATTTCACGCTGGACCGGATGGTGGGCGGATACGAGGATCTCTATCAGCGGGCTATAGAAGCGCGGAACGCCCATGCACCCGCCGTTGATTTCCCTCCGATCGAATTGCGATTGACGCCGCCGCCAGTCGCCAAACACGCGGGATCGGAAGACGTTCATGAGCCCCCTCCCAATTAAGCGCGCGCGGAGTCGTCGCTACGGATCTCCATCATGCGGGAGCGGCTAGCGACCGTAGATGCCGCCAATTTCGCATCTAACGGAAGGGCCGCATCGTGCATCTGATCTGCCCCCGCTGGTCCCTTGTTCATAACGAAAGTCTGCCGGTTTGAGGTTGGTAGGTGGCGGGTGGTGGCATGGCAAGCGCGGCGGGGGCGGTGTCCTTCAAGTAGCTGCATTGCTGCCGCCGCAAGCCGTTTCTGACCGGTCTTTTTTCACCAGGGGATCGGCCTGCCG
>NZ_SMYN01000045.1 GCF_004959935.1 Falsirhodobacter xinxiangensis
CCCCACCGGGTCACGTCTCGGTGGAAATCAACATGTGGTGGACGGTATCGACGCCGCACCCGAAGCGTTCATTGGGATGCTGGAGGGTCGGAACTTCGGCAAGCTGATCGTGAAGGTCGCGTAACCGCCTTAGGCAGCACATGTAGATAGCTCACACGAGAAAGCAGCGAGAGTTCGCTTTGTACCGCAAACCCGAGACTTCAACTGCGAACTTTTCGCTGCACGTCCTGCGAGTGGCCGCTTCGGAGAATGCGGCTTCGCAGCATTGGTGTCAGGGGGCCGTCGATCGTCCGCCCTCTCTGGACGTGGCAGAAGCCGGCATCGGACTAACACAATGCCCGAAGCCCTTTGGTGCTTATGGTGCATGGATTTCGGGTCCAACCGCAATCTGTTTCCGGGAAACATGCTGGGACGGCGACGCAATGCGCTTCATTCGCGGTTCTTCATGAGATATGACATCATAAAACAAAACGGGGGCACTACATGAAGCGACGGCGCGACAGCTTGTCTTCCATCGTGGCGAAGGACATCGCCGAACGGATCGACGCTGGCGAATACGCCGTGGGAGCTCGCATTCCGGTCGAGGCGAAACTGGGCGAAATCTACAACGTCAGCCGTACCGTCGTGCGCGAGGCCATCGCCCATCTGAGGTCTGAAGGTCTGGTTGAGTCGCGCCAAGGTGTTGGCGTCTTCGTTGCAGCGCGTGGCGGAATGGTGCTGAAGATCAGCCCGGATCGGTTGGGCGAATTGAACGAAATCCTGGAAATCCTGGAGCTTCGGCTTGGGGTAGAGGTGGAGGCCGCGGGCCTTGCGGCACAGCGGCGCGACGAGGCGGGGCTGCGCCGTATCCTTGACGCATTCGAACGAACGACCGATCTCGACGTGTTCTCCGCGAACCCCCGGGAGCTGGATTTCGACTTTCACATGGCCATCGCCGAAGCGAGCGGCAACAACTACATGCCGCGTTTCATGTCCTTCATCGGTCCGGTCATCATCCCGCGCAGCCAGTTGATCCATGCCTCGATCCCCAAGATCACCCGCGAATATCTGGCGAAAATGCTGGAAGAACATCGACGTATCGCTGACGCGATCGAGCGCCGGGATGTGCTGGATGCGCGCGATGCCATGCGGTTCCATCTGGTTGGCAGTCTGGACCGATACAGGAAATTGAAGGCTGCCTGAATCATACGTTGACAGTCATCATACAATTAACCTAGCAATGAGGTAACAGGGAGACCGCGGCGAAAGACCCGTAAACGGGCGTGCTGTCGGAGGATGAACGGCTTTGGCCGATGGCAGATCTGCGTCCTCTGTTCTGGGGTAAATGCCCCTTGTTTGACAGCGGAGGGTAAACATGACCGCCTTCAGGAACATCTATCTCGGGATTTTGCGGTGGATCGTGATCCTCTGCATGGCGGGAATGCTTTGCCTGATCTTTTGCAACGTGGTGCTGCGCTATGCGTTCAACAGCGGCATCTATCTGTCCGAGGGCATCTCGGGGCTGCTTTACGTCTGGATGACCTTCATCGGCGCGCTGCTGGTTCTGTATGAACGCGGGCATATCGGCGTGGACATGCTGGTGCGACGCCTGCCGATGTCGCTGCGCCGCATGGCCTTTGCCGCGACGCATCTGGTGATGCTTTACGTCACATGGCTGCTGCTGGTCGGAAGTTGGCAGCAGATGCAGATCAACCTGTCCACCATCTCGCCCGCGACGATGTTGCCCATCGGGCTGGTCTATGCCGCAGGCGTGTTCTTTGCGGCGCTGAGCGGGATGTTCCTGATCTCACAGCTGCTGCTGCTGGTCACGGGCAGGCTGACGGACCTGACCGTCGCCGTGTCCGAGGACGAAGAGGAGGCCGAGCGCCTGATGGCGGAAGGGGCGCTGAAATGACCGTCGCGCTTTTCACGGGCACGCTTCTGGCCGTCATCGCCATCGGTGCGCCCATCGCCTATGCGCTGATCATCACGGGCGCGGCGCTGATGTGGCAGATGGGGCTGTTCGACGGCCAGATCATCGCCCAGAACCTGCTGAACGCGGTCGACAGCTTTCCCATGATCGCGATCCCGCTGTTCATTCTGGCGGGCGAGGTGATGAACACCGGCGGCCTGTCGCGCCGCATCATCGCGCTGGCGCAATCGCTGGTCGGGCACAAGCGCGGTGGCCTTGGATATGTTGTGATCTTTGCCAGCGTTCTGCTGTCGTCGTTGTCGGGTTCGGCGCTGGCGGATGCGGCTTCGCTTTCGGCGCTGCTGCTGCCGATGATGGTGGCGGCGGGCCATGCCAAGGAACGCGCGGGCGGGCTGATCGCCTCGGCCTCGATCATCGGGCCGATCATTCCGCCCAGCATCGGCTTCATCGTGTTCGGCGTGGCAACCAACCTGTCGATCAGCAAGCTGTTCCTTGCCGGCATCGCGCCGGGCATCATGATCGCGGTCGCACTGGCGATCACCTGGTTTTTCGTGGCCCGCAAGGAAGACGTGATCCCCACCCCCCGCGCAAGCTGGGCCGAACGGGGCCGCGCGTTCAAGGGCAGTCTTTGGGCGCTGATGCTGCCGGTCATCATCATCGTCGGCCTGCGCTTCGGCATCGTGACGCCGACCGAGGCCGCCGCCGTCGCCGCCGCCTATGCGCTATTCGTCGCCATGTTCGTCTATCGCGAATTGTCCCTGGACGATCTGAAGGAGCTGACCTTCCGTGCGGGCAAGACCTCGGCCGGGGTGATGTTCCTTGTTGCCGCGGCCGCGATCCCGGCATGGATGATCACCATCGCCGATATCCCCGGACAGGTCATCGGCATGATCGAGCCGTTCATGGACGATCCCAAGCTGCTGATGTTCGTTCTGATGCTGCTGATCATCGTGGTCGGCACGGCGATGGACCTGACGCCGACGATCCTGCTGCTTGGCCCCATTCTTGTGCCAGTTGTCGTCGCAGCGGGGATCGACCCGATCTATTTCGGCGTCCTGTTCATGATCAACTGCGCCATCGGGCTGATCACGCCGCCCGTCGGCACGGTGCTGAACGTCGTCTGCGCCGTCGGCAAGATGGATTACGAAGCGCTGTTCAAGGGCACGCTTCCGTTCTTCTTGGCCGAAGTCGCCGTGCTGTTCCTTCTGGTGCTGTTCCCGGAACTGGTGACCGTGCCTGCCGCCTGGATCTCTCATTAAGGGGCGAAAAGACCCCGCAACCCCCAACATGGATAGACTTATGAAAACGATCTTCGGATTTCTGACCGCTGCCCTTCTGGCCACGGGCGCATATGCACAGGACTACAATTCGCGCACCATCAAATTCGCCGCCACGGGGCAAGAGGGCACGCCCCCCGTCCTTGGCATGCACATCTTCGCCGAAAAGCTGGCCGAGAAAAGCGGCGGCAAGCTGAACACCCGCGTCTTCGCCAACGGTGTGCTGGGCGGCGATGTGCAGGTGCTGTCCTCGCTGCAAGGCGGCGTGGTGGAGATGATGGTCTGGAACGCGGGCAACATGATTTCCCAAGCGCAGGATTTCGGCATTCTGGACCTGCCATTCATCTATCAGGACGTGGATGCCGTCGATGCGCTGCTGGATGGCGAGGTGGGCCAGCACCTGACCGACCAGCTTCCCGAACATGGCGTCATTGGGCTGGCGTTCTGGGAACAGGGCTTCCGCCTGCTGACCAACAACAAGCACGAGGTGACCAAGCTGGAGGACATCTCCGGCCTGAAGATCCGCGTGCAGCAGAACCCGCTGCTGGTGGACATGTGGGCAGCGCTGGGCGCGAACCCGACGCCGATGGCCGTGACCGAACTTTATACCGCGCTGGAAACCGGCGCCGTGGACGGGCAGGAAACCACCGCGCCCTTCATCCTCGGGTCCAAGTATCACGAGGTGCAGGATTTCATTTCCGTCACGCGCCACAACTACAACCCGCAGATCGTTCTGATCGGCAAGCCGTTCTGGGACAAGCTGACCGAGGATGAGCAGACCCTCATCATCGAGGTCGCCCGCGAAACCGCCATCGAACAGCGCCAGATTTCGCGCGACGCACAAACCACTGCGCTGGCCGCGATCCGCGAGGCGGGCAACACCGTGACCGAGATCGACCCCGCCGAAATGACGCGGATGCAGGACGCCGTGCGCCCCGTCATCGCCAAATACGCAACCACCTTCGACCCCGAGATGACGCAGACCGTGTTCGACGCGGTGGGCTTCAAGCTCGACTGACCCACAGGAAAATCGCCATGAAGATCTCATTCGCCCAGTTCTCGCCCATCCATGGCGACACCGCTGCCACCACGGCCCTTGTCGCCGAAAAATCGCGCGAGGCGGCGGCATCGGGGTCGCGCCTGATCGCCTGGCCGGAATGCTTCCTGACTGGCGGTTCCTTTGATGACCGCGAAAGCCTGATCGCCGCGTCCGTGGATATCGAACGTGGTGATCTGGAACCGATCCTTGCCGCCGCGCGCGAGACCGGCATCCATATCGTCGTCGGTTTCTATCAGCGGCGCGGCGGCCAGGCGCTGAACACCGCCGCCCTGATCGGGCCAAAGGGGATCATCGGGCTGCATCACAAGATGCACCTGCCTTTCATGATCGGCGACCGTTTCGTCGACATCCCCGAGATCGAGGGGCCGTCTGTCTTCGATACTGAAATCGGGCGCATCGGCGTCGCCATCTGCTACGAGATCCGCTTCCCCGAGGTCGCCCGCACCTTGGCGCTGGAGGGAGCCGACATCATCGTCCTGCCCGCCGCATGGCCCGAGGCCGCGCGCATCCTGCCCGACCTGTTCAGCCGCGTCCGGGCTGCGGAAAACTTCGTCTATTTCCTGTCGTCGAACCGCAACGACATGGATGACGGGATGCAGTTCATGGGATCGAGCCATGTCATCGGCCCCGACGGGTCCGAGATCATCAATGCGGGCATGGCGGATGGCATCTTCACCGTCGATCTGGACCTTGAAAAGGCCCGCGTGAAGTCGATCATCCGCGATCCGGGCGTCTATGAGGTCCACCCGTGGCGCGATCGCCGCCCGCAGGATTATCGCGTCTGCACATTGGCGGCCACGGTATGATGGACCTGTCGCGCCCGACCTTCGGGATGAACGTGTATTCCGGTGCGCCTGCTGCGGTGGAAATCGCGGGACATCACGGGCTGGATTTCGTGTTCATTGATGCCGAACATACCGCGCTTGGTCTGGACCTGCCTATGGAACGGATGATCCTTGCCGCGCGTCTGGCAGGTGTAGCACCACTGATTCGAGTGCCGGACAGCAGCCCCACGGGACTGCGCAAGGCGCTGGAACTGGGGGCAGCGGGCGTCATCATCCCGCAGGTCCATGATGCAGCACAGATGCGTGGCATCGTGGCGGCGACCAAATTCCCCCCGCTCGGACGGCGGGGCGGCGACAGTTCGGTCCGCTCGGCCAATTATGGCGGGCCAGGCTTCGATTGGACCGACTACGCCGCCCGCGCCAACCGCGAGACGCTGCTGATCCCGATGGCTGAATGCCACGAATTCTTTGCCGATATCGACGCGATCCTCGACGTTCCGGGCATCGACGTCGTGCATTTCGGCCCAGCCGATTACGCTTTGTCCTGCGGCATTCCGGTGGATTATTCGATGAAGCATCCGCAAGTGCGCGAGGCGATGCGAGAGTTGATCGCGAAATGCCATGCACGCGGGATCAAGGTGATGCTGCCGTGCGCGCCCCAAACACCGGAGCAGGTGGCCGATCTTCTGGCCGAAGGCGGCGACATGCTGCTGGTCGGCAACGACATGGCGTTCCTGAATGCTGGATGTCGCACCGCCGCAGAACTGGTGAAGGGTGTGCGGAAATGATCCGGCATCCTTTCGACCGTACGCCGCTCGATCCCGCCATTCTGGAAAGGATGCGGGCGATCCAGCCCGCCTCGCTGGGCCATTACCTGACCGAAGGCATCGTGTCGCCTGCCGTGCGCCCGCTGACCTCTGGCAAGCTGATCGGCCGCGCGGTTACCGTCCGCCAGCCTTTGCCCGATGCCTTGCCGGTGCATCTGGTGCTGGACGAATTGCAGGCCGGCGACGTGCTGGTGATCGACCGCGCGGGCGATCACCACATCGCCTGCGTGGGCGAAATGGTGGCCCGTGCCGCCCATGCCGCAGGTGCGGCGGGCATCGTTGTGGACGGCATCGTGACGGACATCGAGGAGTTGCGTGAGATAGGCTTGCCGATCTATGCCCGCGGCACCAACGTGGTCACTACACGATTGCTGAATGTGCCAGGCGCAGAACTGTTCGGACCCGTTATCATCGGGGATGTGATCGTCAGAACCGGCGATCTGATTTTCGGAGATGCGAATGGCTTGATGCGCTTGCCTGCCGCGTTCGATCTCGGCGAACTCTTTGGTAAGGCCGAGGAAGACGAGGCCCGCGAGGTAGAGTGGCGGTGGCGCCTGGGTTCCGGCACACGGTTGGCCGACCTAAACGGGGCGCGGCGGGCGCAGGGCTAAAATCGCTATGCGAAAAAAGATTGAGATCGTTTTCGCAACAGTGTGTCTGAGCTACTCCCCGATCCTTGGACAGATTTC
>NZ_SMYN01000046.1 GCF_004959935.1 Falsirhodobacter xinxiangensis
ACGGCGGACCACTTCAGTGGGGGAGGATCAGCCCCACAGCATATTGCCGGAGGCCTCATGGGTTTTGATGGACTGTTAAAGGTGTTGGTCGCAGTGACCTGTGTTGCCGTTCTTGCGGGCGGCGGATGGTTCATTCTTGGCGAGAAGAAGGCGCGTGAGGAAGCTGCTCGCGAGAAAGTCTGGGATGACCTCCGGCAGTCAGGCGACGAACTGGAACGCTACAACCGAATGCTAGGTCAATGAGCGACCCTCTGCCCAATTTTCGCAAAGTCCCTTACTCCGAACTGAACGCTCGGCAGCGAGAGAACCACAACTTCCACAAGGTCGCCGCCTGCCTGTCAGATTATGGATACCACTCGATCCGCCTATCCGACGATTTCCAAGGTGCCGACTTCATCGCACTCCACATCGGTGGCGATGACATCCTTCGCGTTCAGCTTAAGGGCCGGCTGACCATCGACGGCAAATATGAGGGCAAGAACCTGCATGTCGCATTCATCGAAGGCGATGCTGTCTACGTTTACCCGCACGATGAAGCCGTCGCATGGGTGTTAGCGAATACGAAGGTCGTTGAGTCGGCATCCTGGCGAGACAACCGCGGCTACAGCTGGCCATCGGTGCCCGGCTGGATCAGGGGATTCTTGGCTCCTTACCAGCTGGCTTGATGCCCAAGCCCCTCATCCTACGGCCGAGGAACGCTGCGGGATGAGATGGAGAGGTAGCAGACTCTAGCGTTAGGCCTTGGGCTTTATGAAGCGCCCGGCCTGCCCGAGCATCCCTGAACCAATCGATTTCCGCACCAGATCGTCAACGCTGGTTTGGATACCCGCATTCTGGCTAAACGTGAAGAGCAAGTCCGTAAAGACTGGCGCAATGGAACTCGCCTGCACCGTGAGTTCATAGGCGAAGGTCCCGAGCTTATCGAATCTTTCATATTTCGGGCCAGCGATATCCCGCAGACGGTGGGCAAGGATATTCCGCCTGTCGAGGAAGTCGTCCAGCGCAGCCACGAGACCCTCGTCGATGTCGGCGCGTTTCTTGAGTGCTTGTATGAGTGCGCCCATGGTTTTCTTGCTGAGCTTTGCTGCAATATCTTCCGCTGGGGCGGTGCCGTGCTCTTCGGGCAGAACATACTGCAGAACCTTAGCGATCATGAGTTCGACGTTCTGCACCGCGATAAGCGCGGTTCCGAGCAATGCCACGACTTCTTCGCGACCCTCGTCGCTAAAGGGCATCTTCATCTCAGCCATCCGTTTCGGGGTCATAAGGCCGGGCACTCATGATCTTAGCCTCGACGACCTCACCTCGCCGCAGCTTCGCGTTCATCGTCAAAAACAATGGCACTTTTGACCATTCGGCATTCTGGATCGCATTACGATCATCCACCGTCGTCAATACGTCAGCGACCTCTGCCGTGAATTCTCGGCCTTGTTTGTCGCTCAGGAGAACCCTGAATCCGGTGGCTGCGGTCGTGTCCGTTCCTCGAATTGTGTAGACCCCGTCTAGTCTTTCTTCTACGGCTTGGGTTCGGACGGCGCTAGTAACACTCTGCCCTGCCGCGCTGGAAATGGGCACGCCATTTACCACTGCGTCTGTCTTGGTGACATGCCGAACAAGCTCGTCGCGCCCCGCGCTCGCTTGTTCTTCTATCTCCGCGACAATCGGAACTTCTTTGGCTACTTCCTCTAGGATTTGGAGCCGTTCCAGATCTCGACCGGCCAAACTCACGATCGCATTCAGGGACTCGCGTCGCTCCTCAGAGCGCGTAGTCTCGACCTGCTGAGCGATCTCCGCCAGCTTGATCTCTTTCTGATTGTTCAGCCAAGTGGTGGTCGCCGTCGTTCCAGCATAAAGCAATCCGAGGGCGACGATCACGGCAGTGATATGCGTAGGCGTCATCTTGTCCACCATGGATGAGGCGACTTTTTCAAGGATGGCTTGCAGATCAACCTTCTGGTCTGAACTGCCCTCATCGACCTTGACGACAAGCTCCAAAATCTCCTTATCGCGCTCGGTGAGCCTCTTGGCATCCGCCTTGCCCGACGCAGCCAACGCGTAAGCGCGATACAAAGACCGCTGAAGTTCAACCCATCCCTGCATCATATAGGGAGTGATGGCGGAGTTGTAGCGCTTCCCCGGAATGTAGACTGAAATATTGGCCCAATCACCAAAGGTGACCTGGGCAACGTCAGTTACCTCTACCAGACCCTTCGTGAAGCGATCAAGAAAGTCCCACGCATCGTCTTCCGTTGCCAAGTTAAAAGCTTGGCTATCCGCAACTGCCACCAATGATTCTCGCCCCTCGTAATTTCGAGGATCGTAGAGGCGATTTTCCGCCGATAGCAACCTTGGGTTATCGAATAGGTGAGGTGGCCCTCAAAAAGAGCCACCCCCGTGACCACCTTGCCGCGGCTTGCCTTATCCAGCCAAACCCCGCCTCGCGCATTTAAAGGGCGGCCTCCGAAAAGACCGCCCTCATAACCATGACCGCCTCGACGGGCCTCAACCGACCTTGCCAGGCCTCGCCTTGCCTTGACCGCCTTACCGTTACCAGCGGGTTGCCCCACCACCCGTGCCGGTCGTGCGCGGGATTTGCAGTGATTTGCGCATGCGAAGTGTGCTGCGAATATGCCTGCGGCAGCGCGCCGCCGCAAGCGTTGGTTATACCGCCAGCCCTGGCGCCGCTTCCATGATGTTCTTCACGACAGACCGATTGACGTCGATCCAGTCGCTGCTGCCCATGTAATCGGCGCCGCAGTCGATCCAGGCAAACTCCATCAGCGCGGCGATACCCGCTGCGGTGGTGGGTGCCGTCTCGTGGATGCGGCAGGCCAGCGCCTCGCGCACGTCCTCCAGTCGAAGACACTCGGCAGACTCACTCGCGCCGCTCTGATCAGACGCCGCGGCCTCATCCCATTGCGAGCGGGCGGCTTTCCATTTTGCGATCAGCGCAATGACTGGATCGCGCGGTGTTGCCGCGACTGCGGGTGTTGCGCCGACCAGCAGAGCTGCGAAACCGACGGCAGGTGCCCCTTTCAAGAAGGCACGACGATGCTTATTGTTGGCCTGAGCCATGATCGATCTCCTTATCAGATCGTTTGGGGTTAGGCCTCCGACAGCGTTGCCGCGCCGCCGGGGGCCGTTTGATTTACAGCGGGATCTGATCTTCGGGCGTGTCGTCGCCTGAGAGGCGCAGGAGGGCGACCTTCTCGGCTCGCTCGTCGCTCCACTTCTTACCCGCGGCCAACGCCTCGCGGTTCGCGGCGATGTAACCGCTGCAAAACGCCTCGTTTTCTTTGGCGATTGAGTCCGAGATTGTTTTGAATTGGCTTGTCGCCGCGTCTAGGGCTTCCATGAACTCGTCTGCATCCTCATCGGGGATGCGTTCATCCAGAGCCACCCGTTCACACCCGACATCAAGCGTAAAGCGGGCGGCAAAGAACGCCCGGCCGAGCTTTTCCATATCAATCACGCGGCACCGCCTTCGAGATAATCGTGCAGTTGCGCGACAATGCCGCCCGCCCAACGCAACTGCCGCACGGGGATGCCAGTCTCCGTTCTCTTCCCGGTGTCAACCATGAT
The DNA here is from genome assembly GCF_004959935.1 of Falsirhodobacter xinxiangensis. Classification (GTDB taxonomy): domain Bacteria; phylum Pseudomonadota; class Alphaproteobacteria; order Rhodobacterales; family Rhodobacteraceae; genus Falsirhodobacter; species Falsirhodobacter xinxiangensis. Next base: position 3,583 of record NZ_SMYN01000046.1, read on the forward strand.
CGCGCCTGCTTCGACGCCCTTGTCCGTAGGCTCGTAGTAGGGATGCCCCTTCGCATCACGGAACTGTTTCTGGAAGCCAGAAGCAGTAAGAGCCAGATTGATCACCTTCGCGGTGCGGCCACCGAGACGAGCGCCAATGTCGCTTGGGTTCAGGCTGGCTTCCTGCTGCGGAGCCTCGATCTGAACGATCCCCATCTCTCCCATCATATCGATGCCGGTCAGAGACTTCGTCGCGCGGTTCGCCGACAGGATGATCTGGTTCCCGTCCAACTTCATTTCTTTGCCGATACCCATGAACTGCTTGAATAGCAGTCGGGCTTCGCGCGAGGCGGAAGCCGAGGGGGCAAGGTCACGACCTTTCACCTCGCCCTTGCGGCAGGCAATGAAGGTCCGGTTGACCTCCAGCTGGAAGCTCGGGCTGATCCAGCCGGCGTAGCTGACAGCCAATTCTTCTGCGGCAAAGGTTCCGGGAGCGTGTCCGCCTTTCACCACATTCAGAACCCCAAAGCCCGAATTAGGGCTTTGGCCCTTTAGCTCGGCGATCAGTTCCTGCGCCTGTTGAGTTGCAAGCCATTTGCTAGGTCGTTTGTGATCGTCCAAGCCGCTTGCTTTGTGAAGGGCGTTCAGATTGAACCGTCCTTGCGCGTCGGTGGTGATCTCCACCCCCGCGATGACCGGCACTTGGAATGCGCGGGGCGCGATGCTACGTTCATGGATAGACAAGGCTGATACTCCTTATGTCAGCACTGTTTAGATGCGCCGCCTCTGGTCAGGCGGCGTTGTCGTCTCCGGCAGCGGGGGCCGTTCCGCCAAGATCGCCCCCCGCTGCCATCACTGATCTCAAAACGAACACGATCTGCGCCGACTGTGATCGGATGTTGCATGCGGCTTCCGCCGCTATCCACGCCTTCACGTCTGGCGGGATCATCAATTTAAACTGCCGAGCCTCCATATCCTCACTCATGGGTACATCTTATGTACCTTGGGTACATTTGATGTCCGATTGCGTCAAGGACATTTTTGGTACATCAGTCAGCAATGACTGACGATGAACGCATTCAATACAAGTTCCTTATACCAGCAGACTTGAAAGCCGCGCTGGAGGATCGGGCACGCCGGTCATACCGCAGCCTGTCTGCCGAAGTGATCTTACGCCTTCGCGAGTCAGTCAGAGATCGGGAGCTAGTGAGTGATGACCCCCTAGCGAACGAACAGGCGATGATCGAGCGCGAACTGGCTGCGGCTGAGGCAGACATGCAAATGAACCGGATGCGGCATGCGGAACTGCAACAGCGGCTAAATACGGTACGTCAGATGCGAGAGCGGAGCGAACCTCGCTTGCCACAGGGTGGGCTAGCAAAGGCGCTCCGTGAATACTCTGAGCGCGAAGATAAGTAAGCGCTTACCAAACCGCGTCACTCCCGCCGGGTTGGTAGCGGTCCAGAGATTTGAACCCCCAAAGCGCGTCTAGGCGATGACCCAGCCGAACCATACGATCCACAACGAGCAGACCAAGCTGACCGCGACGTTCGTCAACGGCCTTGCGATTGCTGTGTTCGCGGTTGGTGGCGTCACGCAAGCAATCAAGGCGTTGACCGACCCCGCGACAGTCAACGCCCGTAGCATCGCAGTTACCGCAATTTGTTTTTCTCTGGCCATTGCACTACATTGGATGGCGAGATGGATTCTTGGAAAGATGAAGCCATGACCACGATGCAGACGATCGCTCTACTCATCACCCCTATTGGCGGGCTGATCATCGGCGGCATCATGATGTTCGTCGTGGATCGCTCCGCCAAGCGCGAAGACCGCAGCCACCCCAGTCATCCTGCAGAATAATATACACTTTTGCCGTGAAGATCACGTATCAAAACGGCCTGTTCGGCTCGGTTGACTGCGCGACCATCCAACTCCGCCCCCCACGAGAATGTCATCGCCGCATCGTGGCCAACCAACCTTGCGCGCGCTACCTGCTGCCGCCTCACACTCCATGGCGGCCCGATGCAGTTTCACCTTTCCTACCGGATCAACCGGCTTGAGGGAGTCATCACTGGCGACCTGCCCACAGTGCTGCGCGACTTCGCGGACATGGTCGCTCATCGCTTAGCCATCGAGACAGACTGGCGCGAATACCGGCCACCATCTGTGCCCGAGCTTCGGCAGATGATCGCCGCGTCCGGGCGGGATATCGAGTTCGATTTGGACTACGGATAATGTGCCCCACGCTTGCGTCATGAAGTTCTAGGGTCAGGATTCATAACCAGTAGATAACGG
>NZ_SMYN01000047.1:2500-5606 GCF_004959935.1 Falsirhodobacter xinxiangensis
CCATGGGGAGCCGGGAATAGGCTTTGATCCATGGATGTCCGAATGGGGAAACCCACCTGAATGTTCGTTGTTGTCACCCTTGGTGATCATCAGCGTTCATGACCAGGTACTTTAACCCTGAATACATAGGGGTTTTAGAGCAAACCCGGGGAACTGAAACATCTAAGTACCCGGAGGAAAGGAAATCAAGAGAGACTCCGCTAGTAGTGGCGAGCGAACGCGGACCAGCCGAGCCTTGAGAGTGACTGGAATGTGCTGGAAAGCACAGCGATACAGGGTGACAGCCCCGTACAGGAAGCTCGATGGGACGTATTAAGTAGGGCGGGACACGTGAAATCCTGTCTGAAGATCGGGGGACCACCCCCGAAGGCTAAGTACTCCTTACTGACCGATAGCGAACCAGTACCGTGAGGGAAAGGTGAAAAGCACCCCGACGAGGGGAGTGAAACAGTACCTGAAACCGGACGCCTACAAGCAGTCGGAGGGACATCAGTCCTGACGGCGTACCTTTTGTATAATGGGTCAACGACTTGGTCTTACTAGCAAGCTTAAGCCGATAGGTGTAGGCGCAGCGAAAGCGAGTCTTAAATGGGCGATTGAGTTAGTGGGATCAGACCCGAAACCAGGTGATCTAGCCATGAGCAGGATGAAGGTACGGTAACACGTACTGGAGGTCCGAACCAACACCCGTTGAAAAGGGTCTGGATGACTTGTGGCTAGGGGTGAAAGGCCAATCAAACCTGGAGATAGCTGGTTCTCCGCGAAAGCTATTTAGGTAGCGCCTCGGACGAATACCTTGGGGGGTAGAGCACTGCATGGATGATGGGGGCCCACAGCCTTACTGAGTCTAAGCAAACTCCGAATACCCAAGAGTACTATCCGGGAGACACACGGCGGGTGCTAACGTCCGTCGTGAAGAGGGAAACAACCCTGACCTGCAGCTAAGGCCCCTAATTCGTGGTTAAGTGGGAAAGCATGTGGGACGGCCAAAACAACCAGGAGGTTGGCTTAGAAGCAGCCATCCTTTAAAGATAGCGTAACAGCTCACTGGTCTAGATAAGCTGTCCTGCGGCGAAGATGTAACGGGGCTCAAACCACGAGCCGAAGCTCAGGATGCATAGCGATATGCGTGGTAGCGGAGCGTTCTGTGATATAGAACGCTGTCTCTTCTGACCCTTCGGGTTCAGCGGAGACAATGTTCTTTCTGTGAAGCCGGGCTGTAAGGCATCCGGTGGAGAGATCAGAAGCGAGAATGTTGACATGAGTAGCGACAAACAGGGTGAGAGACCCTGTCGCCGAAAGTCCAAGGGTTCCTGCTTAAAGCTAATCTGAGCAGGGTAAGCCGGCCCCTAAGGCGAGGCCGAAAGGCGTAGTCGATGGGAACCAGGTTAATATTCCTGGGCCGTGAGATGGTGACGGATTGCAGAGGTAGTTCAGCCTTATCGGATTGGTTGGGCTGCTGAGTGGTCCCTGGAAATAGCCTCTCTATAAGACCGTACCCTAAACCGACACAGGTGGACTGGTAGAGTATACCAAGGCGCTTGAGAGAACCACATCAAAGGAACTCGGCAAAATGCCTCCGTAAGTTCGCGAGAAGGAGGCCCCACTCGTAGGCAACTATGGGTGGGGGGCACAAACTAGGGGGTGGCGACTGTTTACTTAAAACACAGGGCTCTGCGAAGTCGCAAGACGACGTATAGGGTCTGACGCCTGCCCGGTGCTGGAAGGTTAAAAGGAGGGGTGCAAGCTCCGAATTGAAGCCCCAGTAAACGGCGGCCGTAACTATAACGGTCCTAAGGTAGCGAAATTCCTTGTCGGGTAAGTTCCGACCTGCACGAATGGCGTAACGATCTCCCCGCTGTCTCTGATGTGGACTCAGCGAAATTGAACTGTGTGTCAAGATGCACACTTCCCGCGGTTAGACGGAAAGACCCCATGAACCTTTACTATAGCTTCGCACTGGCATCAGGATTGTGATGTGCAGGATAGGTGGTAGGCATCGAAGCAGAGACGCCAGTCTTTGTGGAGCCATCCTTGAGATACCACCCTTCGCACTCTTGATGTCTAACCGCGGTCCGTCATCCGGATCCGGGACCCTGCGTGGTGGGTAGTTTGACTGGGGCGGTCGCCTCCCAAATCGTAACGGAGGCGCGCGAAGGTTGGCTCAGACCGGTCGGAAATCGGTCGTTGAGTGCAATGGCAGAAGCCAGCCTGACTGCAAGACTGACAAGTCGAGCAGAGACGAAAGTCGGCCATAGTGATCCGGTGGTCCCAAGTGGGAGGGCCATCGCTCAACGGATAAAAGGTACTCTGGGGATAACAGGCTGATGATGCCCAAGAGTCCATATCGACGGCATCGTTTGGCACCTCGATGTCGGCTCATCTCATCCTGGGGCTGGAGCAGGTCCCAAGGGTATGGCTGTTCGCCATTTAAAGAGGTACGTGAGCTGGGTTTAGAACGTCGTGAGACAGTTCGGTCCCTATCTGCCGTGGGTGTAGGAGACTTGAGAAGAGTTGCCCCTAGTACGAGAGGACCGGGGTGAACGAACCACTGGTGGACCAGTTATCGTGCCAACGGTAGTGCTGGGTAGCTATGTTCGGACAGGATAACCGCTGAAGGCATCTAAGCGGGAAGCCCCCTTCAAAACAAGGTCTCCCTTGAGGGCCGTGGAAGACCACCACGTCGATAGGCCAGAGGTGTAAGTGCGGCAACGCATTCAGCTGACTGGTACTAATTGCCCGATAGGCTTGATTTGATCCAGAAAAAGCAAGGCACATACGCCATGCAGGATCGTCAAAAGCACAAAACAGACTTGGAACAAAAGATGTTGTAACCTCTCTGCGATACAATCGCAGAGAAGGGTTCTTCCTCGGTTTGGTGGTCATAGCACGAGCAAAACACCCGATCCCATCCCGAACTCGGCCGTTAAGTGCCGTCGCGCCAATGGTACTGCGTCTCAAGACGTGGGAGAGTAGGTCACCGCCAAACCTAGAAAGAACCCAAATCTCTTAAAAACGATCACAAATGACGCGGGATGGAGCAGCCCGGTAGCTCGTCAGGCTCATAACCTGAAGGTCGCAGGTTCAAATCCTGCTCCCGCAACCA
>NZ_SMYN01000048.1 GCF_004959935.1 Falsirhodobacter xinxiangensis
TCATAGCTCATCTTGGTCATCCTTGTGCTTGATAGGGCTTTCGTCATCCCGGTCCTCGATCGAACTGCGTTCGATGCGGACGGTTTGACGCCTTAGCGTGACGGGGATTTCGTCCGTCTCCGTGCGGTGGACGCGGCGAACATGGATTTCTTCTCGAAGATACAATTCCCGCGTCACCACCACGCGCTCTTCCACGACCGGAATGATCGTCACATCCCCCTCGACCCTGACCTCCGGTGCGGCGTCGATCCTTCGACCNCCGTCGAAACACGAACCCGACCTGTTAGGCGGGCTTGCTTGGTCAGTTCAGCCGTTTCCTCGACGAGAGGTAAAACTTCGGGTCTAGGCGGTTCGGACATGGCATCCTGCATTGGAAAAGCCGTGGTGAACCGTCTGAAGAGCAGGACGTTCCAAGCGCCCGAGGGCGCTAGACGCGCTCGGCGGGGATACGCCAAGGCAGCAGCTTTGACACAACCAGCCGGGTGGGTTCGCACCTCATGGCCTTCAGAAATGTTCCCAGCCGAGCCGGGTGTTTTGCGAAAATATACCGCTTGTAAGCTTCAGAAATCGGGAGCAGGTGGTTTACCTGCTGCGGGGGTAAAGCCTACCGGGGGGTATGGATGAGCCAGACCACAGCAGACATAAACTCATCAAATCGGCCTACGCGCACGAGCGTGACGTTCCTGATCTGCGATAGGTGTTCCGCATGGGCATGATCGGCGCGCCGACCGGGTTTGCCCCGGGCGTTGCCTAGCAAGCCTTCATCCCCGCTGTCAGAAGCGCCTGCCTGACAGGGGCATAAGATGGCTCCGCCGTATCAGTTTCGCGGTCCATGGAAGCTTCACAGACGGCCATTGCGTGAATCGACGCGTCCGTGATTGGCCATATCCATTTCCCTCTCGGGAAAGACATTGCATCTGTCGGTCCCCCGAGCGTGATTGGAAGTCCTGGCCTTATCTTGAACGTAATCGGCACGACCCAGTATCCGTGCATCATCCCCTCCCCATCTCCAAGGAAAAAATGACAGGCGGGAGGCGGCGATGTTCCTGACGTCGAGTTGGGCCAGGCGTTTGGCGTTCCAGCGCGACAAGACAACAGGGCACCAAAGACACCAGCGGCTGCGAGCACAGCGACGCCGGCAACATGGTAACAAACCGAACTGAGTAATGCTGCCTGCAAATGGCACGATACCCCAAACGGTCAAGGGGCGGATGGGTCTATTTCATCCCGTCAAGATAGCGCTGATAGGCTACCTTTGGGCATAGAGAGGCAATATCCTCCGAAATGCGATGTCCCTTGATGAGTTGATCCCTGACGCGAGTGACGGCCGGTATCGTCGAGGCTGGCAGAAGTTCGACCTCCATCAGAGTCACGGCAAGATCAAGTGTCTTATAGTCTTGAGCCAAAGCGTGACGCTCCCAGGCCGGTCATCCTAAATGTGCCCGCTTGTGCGCATGGCAACTCACGTCATCGTGCTGGGCTGCAGGGGGGCGCCAACGGGCAGCGGTTACGGGGAGCGATCGCTTGTTCCTGCTCGAAGACGCAGATCCTATTGCGAGAGGGGACAATGTGGCCTGCGCACGCATTGCGCGGCTTCCGTGCGCCGAACCAGTCGCGCCCTCGTCTTCGCCCCGAATGTTAGCGAAAGGCAAGACTCTGAAGCGCAGGCTATCCTAAAGGGCGGATTTTTTTGCGTGGTATGATGGCTCTGGAGTTCTGGTTCATAGGAGTAGCTGACCCCCAAGCTACGCTCGGGGGTCAAACCAGCGTCAGCGACGCTTGCGGAGTGCTGCGAAGCCCATGCCGCCGAGGGCAAGTGCCAGCATACCGCCGGCAGCAGGAAGCGGAACTGGAGCAGGCGCTTCTAGCGCGGCGGTCTCGAACGACACCGCCATGCTCGCATTATTCACGCCAGCATTCTTTGTGAAATAAATTGCGAAGGTTTCGCCGATGTCTGCGGTGAACCCGTCAATGAAACCAATCGCGGCGAAAGTATCCGGATCGGAACCTGCCTCGATCATATCGAAGCCATAGCTGAGGTCACTGCCGACGATACCAAACGCGACGCTGTCGAGGCCGGCACTCGAAAAACCTGTGCCAGCGACCGCGATCTCGCTGACGCTCAGTGCTTCAGACGCGGTGAATGAGTAGCTAACGTAGCCACCTTCAGTCAGTTGGAAGCTGGTGCCAAAATTGCTCCCTGGCGAGATGGTAGCGGCGGTTACGATGGTGGGTGCCGCGATGACCGCGAGGGCCGTTACTAGTGCCTTCATCTGTGCCTCTGATTTTTTGAAAACTGCCGGTAGTCTGGCGAGGCAACAGTAGTGCCGCAGCGCAGAAAACAACTAAAAATTGCATTGCTCGGGCTAACTATATGACAACGCGATGAACTATCTGTCTGCTGTCGTAAGCAGACGCGTAACCGGGGTCTGCCTTCGCCTAAGCGATCAAACGAGCCCCGCCACCACCTATCTGAAGAGACATGTCCGCAAATCCATCTTCCTCAAACGTTAAAATTAGGCGATTTCAAGCGAGTAGACCGCGAGATGTTCGCGCAGGATGCGCCTTGCCTGCCCCGTCCCTTAAGCGATAAAGGGACATCTCTCGGCCAACACCGAAGGCCTGTTGCGAGTGAACTGAGTTTTTGTGGTGAGTTTTATTATTGCCGAAGTCTGGCGATGCCAGCGGCGGCAGGACCTCTTGCCGCCGCTTGTTTTTTGTCGGAGGGACGACGAGCGAATTTATGTTGGCAAAGCCAAATGGCCCACATCTACGGGCGCTGCTGCTGCAGCAGCCGTAGAGTGGGAAATTGCTGCGACAGTTCGCTGCAACTGCAGCCGGGAAGACGTAATGAGTGTCACCTTTGAGCTCTCAAAGCTGCCCGGCCCGCGATGGCGGCTGAGCAAGTAGTGGATGGGACATTGCTAGCTTTCGCTGCGCTGCAGAATAGTAAGGTGAACCGCTCCAAATGACGCTCTCTAGGGTAGCATGCAGGGGCCATAGGAAGGAACTTAAGATGATATCCGCCCGTTATCCCCGCAGCCGGCTGACGCCGGGATGATATTTGGGAGACTTCAATTGATTAAACTGCTCACCTCCACCGCTATTGTCGCCATGCTCGCTGCCCCTGTTGTTGCTCAGACGGCAACGACCGCGACGACCGAGCCGACGGCAGCGGCCCCTGCTGATACCTCGGGGAGGGGCTATAATTACACCCTCGCGACCGGCGATAAGTCTGCAGAAACATTCATCGGCAAGCGCCTGTATGTGTCGGAAGTTGAAGTCGACGCGAACGCGGAAATGACCGAAGTCGATCAGGACTGGGATGATGTCGGCGAGATCAGCGATCTGGTCATCGGTGAAGATGGTCAGGTCAAGGCCGTGCTGACCGACATCGGCGGCTTCCTCGGCCTGGGCGAGAAGACTGTCGCCATCTCGATGGACGAGCTGGTGGTCATTCGCGATGGAGACTCGCCGAATGACTATTTCACCGTCCTGACGTCGGATCGCGCTCTTCTTGAAAGCGCCCCGGAATTCGAATGGCCCGAAGTTCAGTAATCTCACATAATGAATTCGGAAAGCGCGGCAATCGCCGCGCTTCTTCTTTCTCTGATTAGTGGATTAGCTGATTAGCCGGCAGTAGTAAGTCTCACACTCGTCAGCAATCGTGAGGGTGATTGATCGTCAGCAGACGATCGGACGCGAGCCGCGGGCTTTTCATAGGAAGTCGGCGATCATTGCGGCGAGGGCAGGCTCAGCAATCTTCGCAGCGGCACCTGAGGGCGGCAGCCATATCCGTTCGCGCTGCCCGCGTTCAGGAAAGCTGCATAAAACCTCTTTGACGTTCAGAGCAAAGACCGAGACGTCGAGATGTTTGTGCAGCTGGGGTTTCCAGTAGCTATACCGACCAAGGGGGATGGGATGAACCACACCCCTGACGCCCGCCTCCTCCCACGCCTCTTGGGCCGCAGCTTCTGAAAACGTCTTGCCGTCCATCGGCCAGCCCCTCGGGATGACCCAACGACCGGTGTCCCTACTGGTTATCAGCAGGATTTCTACGTCCGAACCTGTATCCCGCCAGCATAGCGCCGCACACTGATGAAGGTCTCTTTGATTGCTCATACCAGCATGCTCTCCGCTCCCGAACCCAAATGTCC
>NZ_SMYN01000049.1 GCF_004959935.1 Falsirhodobacter xinxiangensis
TCCTAGATAGTCCAACTTTTTAGCCGCACCCCCGGTGTGCGAGCTACGGGTCAGCTTTTCGCAGCATGCCTTGTCCGGAGGTCAAGCAGCTATGACAGCACGATCTCCTCACTGCATTTCGACAGGAAGACCGTGCGAACAGGCCAGAGGTGCGCCATGTGCGCACTGTAGGTGACCAAAGTGCCACCAAACCTGACCAAAGTGCCTAAGCTGGATGACCAGCGACAAGAGTGAATGTGGTGAGCCCAGCAGGATTCGAACCTGCGACCCACTGATTAAAAGTCAGTTGCTCTACCAACTGAGCTATAGGCCCACTTCACGGGGGGCTGAGTATGACCTGCAGCCGATGGGGTCAAGTGCAAAAATTCATCCCTCTGGCGAAAACTTTGCCAAAGGCGTATATGGCCCCGATGAACCAGATCAGTTTCCTCAAGATGCACGGCCTTGGCAACGATTTTGTTGTGATCGACTCGCGTGGGCGCGAGGCGGTGACGACCCCCGCCATCGCGCGGGCGCTTGGCGACCGGCATCGCGGCGTCGGCTTCGACCAGTTGGCCGAGATTCGCGATTCCCAGGAAGCGGATGTCGGTCTCGACTTCTGGAACGCGGATGGCAGCCGCGCGGGGGCCTGCGGGAATGCCACGCGCTGCGTCGCCGCTTTGGTGATGGAAGGGACTGGCAAGGGCCGCGTCACGATCAAGACCCGGCGCGGGCTGCTGGAAGCGGTGCGCGACGGCGCGATGGTCAGCGTGAACATGGGCCAGCCGCAGCTTGACTGGGCCGACGTGCCGCTGGCCTCGGCTCAGGACCTGCACCGCCTGCCGATCGAGGGAGATCCCGTCGGCGTCGGCATGGGCAATCCGCATTGCGTCTTCTTCGTCGAGGATGCGGACCGCATCGATCCCGCGATCCGGGGGCCGGAGATCGAATATCACCCGCTGTTCCCCGAGCGCACCAATGTCGAATTCGCCAGCCTGATCGCGCCCGATCATCTGCGGATGCGCGTGTGGGAACGGGGCGCGGGCGTCACGCTTGCCTGCGGGTCCGGCACCTGCGCCACGGTCGTCGCGGCGCATCTGCGCGGGCTGACCGGGCGGCGCGTGATCGTCGATGTGGATGGCGGCCGGATGGAGATCGACTGGCGCGAGGATGGCGTCTGGATGACCGGCCCCACCGCCAAGGTGTTCGAGGGAGCCATCCCCATGGAGTGGCTATGACCGCGCCTGTCTTTGCAACCCTCGGCTGCCGCCTGAACGCCTATGAAACCGAGGCGATGAAGGAGCTTGCAGCGTCGGCGGGCCTGTCGAACGCGGTCGTGGTGAACACCTGCGCCGTGACCGCCGAAGCAGTGCGAAAGGCCAAGCAGGAAATCCGCCGCCTTGCCCGCGAAAACCCTGGTGCGCCCATATTGGTCACCGGTTGCGCCGCGCAGACCGAACCCGAAACCTTTGCCGAAATGTCCGAGGTCACCCGTGTCATCGGCAACCACGAAAAGATGCTGCCCGAAACGTGGAGCGGGCTGGACCTGATCGGCACGACCGAAAAGGTGATGGTCGACGACATCATGTCGGTGAAGGAAACGGCGGGACATCTGATCGACGGCTTTGGCCGCCACCGTGCCTATGTGCAGGTCCAGAACGGCTGCGATCACCGCTGTACCTTCTGCATCATCCCATACGGTCGCGGCAATTCGCGGTCGGTCCCGGCGGGCGTGGTGATCGAGCAGATCAAGCGGCTCGTGGATCGCGGCTTCAACGAGGTGGTGCTGACGGGTGTGGACCTGACCTCGTGGGGCGCGGACCTTCCCGCGACACCGCGTTTGGGCGATCTGGTGATGCGAATTCTGAGACTGGTGCCCGACCTGCCCCGCCTGCGGATCTCTTCGATCGATTCGATCGAGGCGGATGAGAACCTCTTGCACGCCATCGCGACCGAGCCGCGTCTGATGCCCCATCTGCATCTGTCGCTTCAGGCGGGCGACGACATGATCCTGAAACGGATGAAGCGCCGCCACCTGCGCGACGACGCGATCCGCTTCTGCGAGGATGCCCGCCGCCTGCGTCCCGACATGATCTTCGGTGCCGACATCATCGCAGGCTTCCCCACGGAAACCGAGGCGATGTTCGACAATTCATTGAAGCTGGTCGAGCAGTGCGGGCTGACCTTCCTGCACGTCTTCCCCTATTCCCCGCGCAAGGGCACGCCCGCCGCGCGGATGCCGCAAGTGCGTGGCCCTGCCATCAAGGACCGCGCCGCACGGCTGCGGGCAGCGGGCGAACGGCAAGTGGCGGCGCATCTTGCCGCGCAGCAAGGGCGCGTCCATCGCATTCTGATGGAAGGACCGCGCCTTGGCCGGACCGAACAGTTCACCGAGGTCGCCTTCACCAAAGACCGCCCCGAGGGGCAGCTTCTGACGGCGACCATCCTTGGCCATGACGGGATGCGGCTTACTGCCTGATCGTTCCGCCCGGCTCAAGCTTCGGGGTCAGGGTCACCACCTCGCCCCCGATCAACCCTTCGGGGTGGCGCCCTGCGACGATCATCGCCGCCTGCCGCCCGATCTCGGCCCGGCAGGCGTCCATCGTGGCAAGCCGCACCGGCAACCCGTCCAGCAGATCGACATTGTTGAATCCGGCCAGCCCGATCCTGCCCGGCACGTCGATCCCTTTGTCCAGACAGTAAAGCAGCCCGCCAGCGCCGATCATGTCATTGGAATAATAAAGAAAGTCGAGGTCTGGGCTGCGGGTCAGCATCGCCTCCGTCATCTCGCGCCCCTTGGCCAACGCCGAGCCGCCCTCATAGAATTCGCTGTCCGCCAGCCCGATCCCCGCCTCGGCCAGCACGGCGCGGAACCCGTCCAGCCGCTTTCGCGCGCGGTGGTCGTTGGGCATCCGCGTCCCCATGAAGCCGATCTTGCGGTATCCGGCGGCGATGATGGCCTTCGCCATCTCGCGCCCTGCCCGTTCATGGGAAATGCCCACGGCGCTGTCCACCGGGCTGCCATCCGTATCCATGATCTCGACCACCGGAACGCCCGCATTCTCCAACATCGCCCGCGCGGAATCGGTATGTTCCAACCCCGCGACGATGATCCCCGAAGGGCGCCAGGACAGCATCTCGTAGATCACCGCCTCCTCCCGCTCGGGCTGATAGTTCGACACGCCAAAGACGGGTTGCAGCCCCGTATCCTCCAGCACCGCCGAAATCGAGGTCAGCACCTCGGGAAACACCATGTTCGACAGCGATGGGATCACCACGCCGACAAGGTTCACCCGCTGGCTCGCCAACGCCCCCGCGATCTTGTTGGGCACATAACCCAGCGCCTTCGCCGCCTCCAGCACCCGCTCGCGCGTGGCGACCGACACATCGCCCCGGTTGCGCAGAACCCGGCTGACCGTCATCTCGCTCACCCCCGAGGCTTCGGACACATCGCGCAGGGTCAGCGGACGGCGGGGATCGGACATTGACGTCTCCTTGCAGCTTGGTCTGCTAGTGTTAGCGCCAAGCGTGTCACAGTCCAAGATGTTCCGCCTCTTGCGGAACAGGGATTTTCGACGCACAAGGTTCTCATCGGCCCCGTGGCTCAACTGGATAGAGCAGCCCCCTCCTAAGGGGCAGGTTACAGGTTCAAGTCCTGTCGGGGTCACCAATAAAATCATAAGTTGCTGCCAAGAAGGCATAAGTCTGCACATTTTGGCGTTTTTCTGCCCACCCCCTGTCAATGTATGTGCCGGCTGCTGTTCGCAATCGAGA
>NZ_SMYN01000005.1 GCF_004959935.1 Falsirhodobacter xinxiangensis
TCCGTCACTGTCCGATTTCAGGGGAGTAGCTCAATCATCACGGCACACAAAGAAAAAGCCCCTTGCCGAATATTTTTCGGGAACTAGCGCGCGGGCATCGTCGTTGAGACGGCAGAACCCGGGTGGGCACCGACACTGATACATGTGGCTGTGCTTCCTAACGTCAAGCGAGATGGCAACGACCATCGCGATGGCTCAAAAAACTGAGGGAGTGCCGGATGCCACTTGATGCTTTCAGCGACCAGACGATGTCCCGCAAGGCCATGAAGGCCGAATTGCTGGATGCCGAAACCGAGCTTCGCCTTGCCTATGCGTGGCGCGACCAACGCGACGAGGCGGCGCTGCATCGCCTCATCACCGCCTATATGCGACTTGCGATTTCCATGGCGTCGAAGTTCCGCCGCTATGGCGCGCCGATGAACGATCTGATCCAGGAGGCGAGCCTTGGGCTGATGAAGGCCGCCGACAAGTTCGACCCCGATCGCGGCGTGCGATTCTCGACCTATGCCGTATGGTGGATCAAGGCGTCGATCCAGGATTACGTCATGCGGAACTGGTCGATGGTCCGCACCGGGTCCACGTCCAGCCAGAAGGCGCTGTTCTTCAACCTGCGCCGCGTTCAGGCCAAGCTGGAGCGCGAGGCCGAGAGCCGGGGCGAGACGCTGGACGCACATCAGTTGCGCCACATGATCGCCACCGAAGTGGGCGTGCCGCTGGCCGATGTCGAGATGATGGAAGGCCGCCTTTCGGGCACCGACTTTTCGCTCAACGCGACGCAATCCGCCGAGGATGAAGGCCGCGAATGGATCGACGCGCTGGAAGACGACAGCGCGCAGGCCGCCGAGACGGTCGAAGGTGCCCATGACGCCGCGCATCTGCGCAACTGGTTGATCATCGCGATCCAGGGGCTGAATCAGCGCGAGCGGTTCATCGTGACCGAACGCAAACTGCGCGAGGCGCCCCGCACGCTGGAATCGCTGGGCGAGGAGCTTGGACTGTCAAAGGAACGCGTCCGCCAGTTGGAAGCCGCCGCCTTCGGCAAGATGCGCCGCAGCCTTGAAACCCAAAGCCGGGAGGTGCATCACTTCCTGTGATGCGCATCCTTGCCTTGCTCTTGCTGGCGACCCCGCTCCGGGCCGAGGAAATTGGGCCGGAGCGTTTGCATTCCCTGCCCGCCGCCGACGTGGTGATCCTGGGCGAGGTGCATGACAATCCCCTCCATCATCGGCATCAGGCCGCCGCCGTCGCGGCGATACAGCCCGCCGCGCTGGTGTTCGAGATGCTGACCCCCGCGCAGGCAGGGGCCTATGACGGCACATGGGACAGCCTTGGCTGGACATGGCCGAATTCCGACATGTATCGGCCAATCTTCGACGCCACCGATGCGCCGATCTTCGGCGGCGATCCGGGGCGCGAGGTGATCCGCCGCGCGATGACCGAAGGCGCCGCGTCCGTGTTCGGCGAAGATTCCGCGCGGTTCGGGCTTGCCCGCGCTTTGCCGGATCAGGCGGCGCTGGAGGCGGAACAGCAGGCTGCCCATTGCAACGCCCTGCCGGACGAGGCGTTGCCCGGCATGGTCGAGGCCCAGCGTCTGCGGGATGCGGAGCTTGCCCGCGCGGTGATCGCGGCCCATGTCGAAACGGGCGGGCCGGTGGTGCTGATTGCCGGGTCCGGCCATGCGCGGCTGGATGCGGTGCCGGCGGTTCTGGCCGAAGCCGCCCCCGATCTGCGCGTGCTGTCCGTCGGGCAGGTCGAAGGCGAGGGCGATCAGCCGTTCGATCTGTGGCTGACCGCGCCCGCGCCGGACCGCGAGGACCCCTGCGCCGCCTTTGGCGGTTGAAGCGCCGCGTCGCCACGCCTAAAGCTTGGGAAAACGAGAGGCTCCTATGCGCGGCAAACGTATCCTTCTGGTGATCGGCGGCGGCATCGCGGCCTTCAAGGCGCTGGACCTGATCCGGCGGCTGCGTGAACGTGGTGCATCCGTGACCCCGGTGCTGACCCGCGCGGCCGAGGAATTCGTGACCCCGCTTTCGGTGTCCGCACTGGCGGCGAACAAGGTTTACCGTGACCTGTTCGACCTGACGGACGAGGCCGAGATGGGCCATATCCAGCTTTCGCGTTCGGCGGACCTGATCGTGGTGGCCCCGGCCACGGCGGATCTGCTGGCTAGGATGGCGCAGGGGCGGGCGGACGACCTTGCCTCGACCCTGCTGCTTGCCACGGATACGCGGGTGCTGGTGGCCCCGGCCATGAACGTGCGGATGTGGAACCACCCTGCGACGCAGCGCAACCTCGCGGTGCTGCGCGGCGACGGCGTGCTGTTCACCGGCCCGAACGAAGGCGATATGGCCTGCGGCGAATACGGTCCGGGCCGCATGTCGGAACCGCTGGAGATCGTCGCAGCGGTGGAGGCGGCTTTCGCGGCGGGGCCGCTGGCGGGGCGGCATGTGCTTGTCACCTCCGGCCCGACGCATGAGCCGATCGACCCGGTGCGTTATATCGCCAACCGATCTTCGGGGGCGCAGGGGACGGCACTGGCGCGGGCGCTGCTGGCGCTGGGCGCGCGGGTGACCTTCGTGACCGGCCCCGCCACCGTGCCGCCGCCCGAGGGCGCGCATGTCGTGCGGGTGGAAACGGCGAGCCAGATGCTGGCCGCCGTGCAGGCGGCGCTGCCTGCGGATGCGGCGGTCTTTGCGGCGGCGGTGGCGGATTGGCATGTCGCCAATGCCAGCGAATCCAAGATGAAGAAGCAGGCGGGCAATGCCCCGGCGCTTGAATTTGCCGAAAACCCGGACATCCTCGCCACCATTTCCAAGGGGCCGCAGCGGCCCGCGCTGGTCGTCGGCTTCGCGGCCGAAACCGATGACGTGATCGCCCATGCCACGGCCAAGCTGGCCCGCAAGGGCTGCGACTGGATCGTGGCCAATGACGTCTCGCCCGCCACCGGGATCATGGGCGGGACCGAGAATGCCGTGACGATCATCCGGCAGGACGGGTCGGACACATGGCCGCGCATGACCAAGGATCTGGTCGCCCGCCGCCTTGCCGAAGAAATCGCAAAGACATTGTAAGGAGATGACGATGGCACCGCTTCTGCGCGTGATGTGGGACGAGGGCGCAGACCGCGCCATCCCGCTGCCCGAATATGCGACCCATGGCGCGGCGGGGGCGGATCTGCGCGCGAACCTTGCGCCCGAACTGCGCCATGGTGGCATCTTCCTTGCGCCGATGCAGCGCGCGCTGATCCCGACCGGGCTGCGGCTGGAAATTCCCGAAGGGTTCGAGGTGCAGATACGCCCGCGTTCCGGCCTTGCGCTGAAATACGGCATCAGCCTGCCGAACACGCCCGGCACGATCGACCATGACTATCGCGGCCTGCTTGGGGTGATCCTCATCAACCTTGGCTATGACCCCTATACCGTCGCGCATGGCGAGCGGATCGCGCAGATGATCGTTGCCCCCGTGGTGCAGGCCCGGTTCGAATTGGTGGACAGCCTGTCCGAAACGGTGCGCGGCGCGGGCGGCTTCGGGTCCACCGGCACGAAATGATCGCCGTCATCGCCCTTGCCGCGGCGCTTTGGGGGCTGGGCCGTCTGGTCGGGGCGCCGA
Organism: Falsirhodobacter xinxiangensis; assembly: GCF_004959935.1. Classification (GTDB taxonomy): domain Bacteria; phylum Pseudomonadota; class Alphaproteobacteria; order Rhodobacterales; family Rhodobacteraceae; genus Falsirhodobacter; species Falsirhodobacter xinxiangensis. The sequence goes on from NZ_SMYN01000005.1 coordinate 3,610, forward strand.
CTCGGCTGCGCTGGGCGATGGTGGGGGCGGTCTGGCTGGGGGCTGTGCTGCTGCATCTGGTGCTGCCGCCGGATGCGCCCTTGCGGCTGGCAACGGGGGGCGATGCGCGGGTCTGGCTGGCGCTGGGCGTGGTGGGCGCGGGCATCGCGGGGTATCGCGCACTGCTTCTGCGCCTGCGCGCGCGGGCGCGGCCTGCCGAGGCACCGCGCCGCGGGCTGTTTTCCGACACGGAGCTCGACCGTTATTCCCGCCATATCCTGCTGCGAGAGGTTGGCGGCCCCGGCCAGCGTGCGTTGAAACAGGCGAACGTGCTGGTGGTGGGCGCGGGAGGGCTTGGCGCGCCCGTGCTGCTTTACCTTGCGGGCGCGGGGGTGGGGCGGATCACCGTGATGGATGGCGACGCGGTGGAGAACTCCAATCTTCAGCGGCAGGTCATCCACGCCGATGCGCGGATCGGAATGAACAAGGCAGAGTCCGCGGCAATGGCGATGCGGGCGCTGAACCCGTTCGTCGCGGTCACGGCGCTGGCGCGGCATCTCGGGCCGCAGGATGACCTGTCCGCCTATGACCTGATCCTCGACGGGACCGACAACTTCGACACGCGATACCTTGTGAACCGGCTTGCGGCACAGGCGGGGCGTCCGTTGATCGCCGGTGCGATCACGCAATGGGAAGGGCAGATCGGGCTTTACGATCCTGCGCGGGGCACGGCCTGCTATGAATGCGTCTTTCCGGTCCGGCCCGCGCCCGGACTGGTGCCTTCCTGTGCCGAGGCGGGGGTCGCGGCCCCGCTTCCCGGCATCCTCGGTGCGATGATGGCGACCGAAGCGGTGAAGCACCTGACCGGCGCGGGGCAGGGGCTCGCGAACCGCCTGATCCTGCACGATGCGCTCTATGCCGAAACGCGGTCGATAACCGTGCGCTCACGCGCGGAATGTCCGATCTGCGGGGAACATGGGATGGTTTCGCGCAGTTGAGGGGCTGCAAGCAAGGAGCCCCCGATGACAGAAGTCTCCGTTCCCGAAGGTCTTGTTTACGTCGAAGACAGGATGCCGGGTATCCGACGAAAGCGGTCGGGGCGGGGATTCACCTATATCGGTCCGAACGGACGCCGCATCGATGACACGGAGCGCGCCCGCGTGCTCGCCCTTGCCGTTCCACCCGCCTATGAGCGCGTCTGGATCTGCCCTTTGCCCAACGGCCACCTTCAGGCGACGGGATACGATGTGCGCGGTCGCAAGCAGTATCGGTATCATCCCGACTGGGGCCTTTGGCGGTCGGGAGCGAAATACGACCATCTGCCGCAATTCGGGCAGGGGCTGGGCCGCCTGCGCCGCCGCGTGCTGCGCGATCTGAAGGGCGAGGCTGGCGATCTGGACTTCAGCCTTGCCGCGATGACGATGCTGATCGACCGCGCGTATCTTCGCATCGGCACCCCGGCCTATACGTTGGAAAACAAGACCTTCGGCGCAACGACGCTGCTGCCGCGCCATGTCTCGTTGTCCGATGGGGCGGTGCGGCTGAAATTCCGCGCCAAGGGCGGCAAGCCGGTCACGCAGATCCTGCGCGACAAACGGCTGCACCGGATCATGCAGGAGATCGGCGATCTGCCCGGCCGCCACCTTTTTTCGTGGATCGACGAGGAAGGCGAGCCGCGTCCGGTCTCCTCGCAGCATCTGAACAGCTATATCGCGGAAGGGTCGGGCGTGGTGGGGGCGACGGCGAAGACTTTCCGGACATGGGGCGGATCGCTGGCAGCGTTCGGCGCGGCACGGGCGGCGGAAGGGGCGCTACCGATCCGGATGATGGCGAATGCCGCCGCCGACGTTCTGGCCAATACCGCAGCCATCGCGCGCAAATCCTACATCCACCCCCGCATCCTTGCACTTTCGACGCTGACCCCCGAGGACCGCATCACCCTTTTGGAAGGCGTGACCCCCGAGGGCGATGCGGAATTGCGGGCCGAGGAACGGCGGATGCTGGGCTTTCTTACCTCTTGACGTGGTCGGGCTTGCCCTTGCGGCTGGTGGAGGCCATCTCCTCCAGCTCTTTTTCCGACATGGACTGCGCCATCTGCTTCGACGCGCCCTTCAACTCGCTTTTCTTGGTGTCGCCGCGTTTTGCCGACAGGGCGGCGCCAGCCGCCTTTTGCTGGGATTTCGATTTTGCGGGCATGATGCACTCCTTTCATCGCTGGACAACTGCGGACGGGGCGGGGTGTTCCGGGAACCCTCGCCCATGCCCGGCGTTGATCGGCAAAAGGGGAGAAGAACGATGAGCCAACCCGAATCCGACCTCGACCGCCAGAAAAGACGCCATGCGGGGCCGTTGATAGGCATCACGGCGGTTCTGATCTTCGTTGCGATCATCCTGACATGGTGGTTCGGCCAGGAGGCGACCGAGGGGAATGCCCCCGCCGGGGCCGAAACGCAGATCGACGGGCGCACCGGTGCCGAGGAGCCGCAGAGCGGCGGCACCGCAGGCGCGCCCCGGGTTACGCCCGAGGCCGAGGTGACGCGTCCGGAGACCAACTCTGCCGAACCCGCCGCGCCGAACGCCACGTCGCCGAACAGCCCGGCGGATGCCGATGCGCCGCCCGCAGGCAGCACCAGCCCATAGCGAAAGGCGCGCCCACAAGGGGCGCGCCATGCGTCAACCGTGGATGGGCGGGATCACCTCGCCCGGCTGGGGCAGGTTGGGGTCCTCGCCCGGTGGGATCGGGTCGGGGTCCGGCATCGGATCGGGATAGGTGTCGGGGTCCGGGCCGGGTGCCGGATCGCCGGGTTGGACGGGGTCGCGCGGGCCTGTCATTGGGGCCTCCTTTCCTTGCATGGATCAACGGAGTGCCCTGCCGCTATGTTCCCGGAACGGGCGGCTGAGGAAGGGCGAGCCTTTTTCGCCGAAGCGCCACGGGACGTCGACCGCGCGGGTGATGCCGATGCGGGGACCGGCGATCACGGCGCAGGGCAGGCCAGCATCGATGCACAGATCGCCGCCGTCATCATCCAGCCCGATGCCAAGCGCCTGACCGAGTTTTCCCGGCCCGGAACACAGCGCGCGCAAGGCATCCGTGCCGCGCCGCGCGGCCATTTCAGTCACCCCATGCGTTGGCTCCATCGCGCGGATCAGCACCGCCTCGCCGGCGCGGCAGACGACATTCAGGCACCAGTGGATACCATACGATCGGTAGACATAGGCGCGCCCAGGCGGCCCGAACATCGAACGGTTGCGAAGCCCCGGCCCGCGAAAGCTGTGCGAGGCAGGATCGGTCTGCGTATAGGCCTCCGTTTCCACGATGCGGCCGCCCGCACCGCGTAGGGTCAGCACCGCGCCCACAAGATCGCGGGCCACGGCGGGGGCGTCGCGGTCGAACCATTCGGGGAGAAGACAGGTCATCGGGCATCCTTTGCAACCGGGGGGAACAATGAAGGCGGCATCGTTGTTCCTTCGGCAGCGCAAGGAGGATGTGCCATGGCCCATATGCATGACCCCGAGGAAACGCCGCTTTACCGTGGCCAACGGCTTCGGACCGGCGGATACGACGATTTCGGCACCAGCCGTATTGCGGATTACGGCGACAGGCGGGCGGGCTATGGGGCCTATTACAACGACCGGGACGGCTTTGCCGCGCGCCATCCGCGAAAGGACCGGGGGATGATCCAAAGGGCTGCGGACGAGGTCGCGTCGTGGCTCGGCGATCACAATGCCGAATTGCGGCGGGTGGACGACATCTCGGCTCCAAGCGGCGCGCGGGATGCGGCGCTGCTGGATGCCGTTGCCGCGCGGTTGTCGGATGCGGACGGGATCGCGATCGGCGGAATAGAGATACGTGCCGACCGCGGCATCGTCACGCTGACCGGGCGGGTCGCGAGCCTTGCCGAACGCGAAAGGGCCGGGCGGCTGCTGGCAGAGATCCACGGGCTTCGTGCCTTGCGGAACGAGTTGACGATCGGGTCTTCGATCTGATGCGCGCGCTGCTGATCCTGCTGCTGACCACAGGCGCCGCATCTGCCGCGCAATGGCCCGAATCGGTAACGACGGCTCTTTTCTCGGACGCCGATTTCACCACCCTGCGCCCGGCTGAGGAGGTCGCGCAGAACTGGGCACTTCTGACCGAAGAAGACCGCGCCACCGTGCGCCGGGATTGCGCCGCCGATCCGACCGAAGGCACCCCCGGTCCCGAGGCGGTGCGGCAAGCCTGCGCGGCGTTGCCCGCCGAGTGATGTCCGAAATGGACGCCGGAATGTCGAGTTCCGGCACGTCGGCGCCATCCGGCAGCCTATCCTGATCCCATCCACCGCGGGCCTTTCGCGGCAGATGTCGCGTCCCGACCGGCAAATGTCGCCCCAAAGCGCAAGTCCCGATGCGGCGCGGATTATGTCAGGCGAAAGGCTTACGCCTGCTGCAACCCACTTCGGCCCTTGTGGCCTTCGGAGGCAAAGATGCTGGACGGACATGAGATGCTTTCGGCCCTGAACCGGCGCAAGCCGGCCCATGCGCTGGAACGGGATCTGTATTGCGATCCCGGCGTGTTCCAGCTGGACATGGAGAACCTGTGGTATCGTGAATGGCTGTTCGCCATTCCGGCCTGCGAAATCCCCAAGACCGGCAATTTCGTCACGCTTCAGGTCGGCGCCTATCCGGTGGTCATCACGCGCGGGTCGGACAAGCAGTTGCGCGCCTTCCACAACGTCTGCCGTCACCGCGGGCAACGGCTGTGTTCGAAACTGGTGGGATCAACGCCGAAGCTGGTCTGCCCCTATCACCAGTGGACCTATGAACATGACGGGCGGCTTTTGTTCGCCCGCGACATGGGGCCGGATTTCGATCCCTCCAAATACAGCCTGAAGCCGATCGCCCTGCGCGAAGTCAACGGGATGGTCTTCATCTGCCTGAACGAGACGCCGCCCGATTTCGACACCGTGGCAGGCAAGCTGACGGAATATGTCGCGCCCTCGGGTCTGGCGGATGCCAAGGTGGCGTTCTCGTCCACCATCGTGGAGAACGGCAACTGGAAGCTGGTGTTCGAGAACAACCGCGAATGCTACCACTGCGGCGGGGCGCATCCGTCGCTGTGCCGGACCTATTCCGACAACCCGAACATGACCGCGATGGAAGGCCCCGACAGTGCCAGCCCCGACATTCTGGAACATTGGCACCGCTGCGAAGCGGCGGGTCTGCCGTCGCGTTTCGTCAACGATCCGGGGTTCCAGTGGCGTCTGGCGCGCATTCCGCTGCTGAACAACGCCGAAAGCTATACCATGAGCACGAAGGCGGCGGTGAAGAAGCGCATGGGCGCGATGCCCTTCAACGACGCGGGCGCGCTGCTGTTCTATCACTATCCCAACACCTGGAACCACTTCCTTGGCGATCATGCCATCGTCTTCCGCATCGTGCCGCTGTCGCCCACCACGACCGAGGTGACAACGAAATGGCTGGTCCACAAGGACGCGGTCGAGGGCGTGGACTATGATCTGACGGATCTGACCACCGTCTGGTTGAACACCAATGACGAAGACCGGCTGGTGGTCGAGGAGAACCAGAAGGGCATCCTGTCGCCCGCCTATGAACCCGGCCCCTATTCCAAGCTGCAAGAGGAAGGCGTGATCCAGTTCATCGACTGGTATGCGAACACGATGACCGACCGTCTGACCCCGCGCACGGCGATGGCCGCAGAATGAACGCGACATTCGGCCCCGCCCGCACCGCCCCCTGGCGCGACAGCGAAGAAATTGAATGCGTGATGGTGGTGCCGGAGGCGCCGAACGTCGCGACCTTCGTCTTCCGCGCCCCTTCGGGGGCGTGGTTCGACTATCTTCCCGGCCAGTTCCTGACGTTGGAGATTCCGGCGGAATCGGGGACGGTCTGGCGGACCTACACGATCTCGTCCTCGCCCTCGCGCCCGCTGTCGATCTCGATCACGGCCAAGGCGCAGCCCAATACCAGCATCGGCACGCGCTGGATGCTGGACAATCTTGCGCCCGGCGTGCGGCTGAAGGCGGTGGGGCCGGGTGGGCTGTTTTCGACCGCCCATCACCCGTCGCCGAAATACCTGTTCATCAGCGCAGGGTCGGGCGTGACGCCGATGTATTCGATGTCCACCTTCCTGTGGGATCAGGGGACCGAGCCGGACATCGTCTTCATCAACGCGGCCAAGCGCCCGTCCGAGATCATCTTCCGCGAACAGCTTGAACATATGGCGACGCGGGTTCCCGGCTTCGTCGTCCGTTTCGTGGTCGAGGAACCCGACCGCTGGCGCGCATGGACCGGGTATCGCGGCTTCTTCAACCAGCTGATGCTGGGCCTGATGGCGCCAGACTATCTGGAACGCGAGGTGTTCTGCTGTGGCCCCGAGCCGTTCATGCAGGCCGTGCGCGACATGCTGAACGCGCTTGGCTATGACATGAGCCGGTATCACCAGGAAAGCTTCCAGGCCCCGATCGAGACGGACGGCGATTCGCCGCTTCTGGACGATGTGGTGCCCGATGCCGATACCAGCGCCGAGATCACGTTCAGCGCCTCGGGCAAGACGGTGTCCTGTGCGCAGACCGACACGGTGCTGGCGGTGGCGCGGGCCAGCGGGTTGAACATTCCGTCCGGCTGCACCTTTGGTTTGTGCGGCACCTGCAAGATCATGAAGACCGAAGGCGAGGTCCACATGGTCCATAACGGCGGGATTTCCGACGAGGATATCGAAGAAGGCTATATCCTCGCCTGTTGTTCCAACCCGATCGGGAAGGTCGTGGTCGAGGTCTAATCACTCGGCCGGGATGGCTTTGGGATGCAGGATGGCGGCGTATTTCACCGCCGTCATCCGCGCGATCGTGATACACAGCATCCAGTAGCACAGAAGCTCCAACGCTTCCTCGGTGCGTCCTGCGAACATGTCGATGTTCTGCGGCACCGCGACGCCCAGCGGTTCCAGCTTGCGGGCCAGACCGTCCAGCCCCTTGGCCAGAACGCCCGTCAGGAACGCACCAAGGATCAGGAACGCATCGGCATGTCCTTCGCGCAGCCGCACCCACCAGAAGGGCAGGTTGCGACGAAGCAGGCGATAGCTGGCCACCAGCACCAGAAGGATGATCGCGCCGCCCACCAGTTTGGTCATCATCGGCGCATCGCCGGTATAGGTGCGCAGCTTCAGCAGGCCCGCATCGGTGAAGCGTTTGTCGAAATCCAACTCGCGCGCGGCCATCAACGTCAAAAGTGCCGGGATCTGCCATTCGGACAGGGCATAGCGTCCAGCCAGCGTGAACCACAGCACCACGCCCACCGCCAGAAGCAGGACCGAGACGACTTCGATGGAATGGTCTTCCTTGAAGATCAGGGCGATGTCGTCCAGCCGCGACGCATCCCAGATCAGCAGGGCCAGCGGAAGGATGACGAGAAAGACGGCGAGCGACCGAAAGCTGGGGCGTGGCATGGCGACGATCCTGATGGTTGAGGACCTAAGATATATCCGAACGTTCGGACTGCAATTATTTTCGTTACATTTCCGTCGTGGTGTTGTCATCCTGCCACGGCTGGTATCGGCGCCCCGTGGCGCTATGGTTGCGGCATGAAGCGCGCACTCATCATCGCCCACGGGCAGCCCTCGGACCCCGGGCCCGCGGCGGCAGAGATCGCCCTGCTTGCGGGCAAGGTGCAGGACCATCTGACGGGGTGGGATGTCCGCTCGGTCACGCTGGCCGAAGGGGAGGCTTTGCGCGAAGCTGTCGCGGGGGCGGGGCTGGTCTATCCCCTGTTCATGGCGGGCGGCTGGTTCACGCAGGTCCATCTGCCGCAACGCCTTCGCGATGCCGGGGGCGAGGGATGGCGCATCCTGCCGCCCTTCGGCACCGATCCGGCGATCGAGGCGCTGACGCTGGATCTTGCCCGTGGCGCGGGGCGACCGATCCTTTTGGCTGCGCATGGGTCGTTCCGCAGCAAGGCCCCGTCGCAGATCGCCCATGACATCTGCGCCAAGATCGAGGCGATGGGCGTTCCCGCCCGCGCCGCCTTCATCGACCAGCAGCCGCAGATCGCCGAAGTGGCCGCCGCGATGCCGGACGCCGCCTGTCTGCCCTTCTTCGCCGCGCGGGGCGGTCATGTGATCGAGGATCTGCCCAAAGGACTGGCGGCGGGCGGCTTTCGCGGGCCGCTGCTGGACCCCGTCGGGCTGCACCCATCCGTGCCGGGCATCATCGCCGCGGCGCTAGACGGTGTGCAGGTATAGGTCGAAATCGAGTTCAGGGATCGTGCGCGACACGCGCGCCAGTTCCGCCGCCTTGATGGCGGTGAAGGTGCGGTGCAGATCATCGCCCAGCGCATCCTTCAGAAAGGCCGAGCCTTGGGCCGCCCGGATCGCCTCGCGCCAGTCGGTCGGCATGGTCGGATCGGGCGCGGCTTCATAGCCGTTGCCGACGGTTTCCGCCCCCGGATCGATCCGGTTCGCGATGCCGTGGCGAATGCCCGCCAGCACCGTCGCTGCCACCAGATAGGGGTTCGCGTCCACCCCGGCGGGCCGATGTTCGATCCGCCGGGCGCGCACGTCGCCCGCAGGAATACGCAGTGCGACGGATCGGTTGTTGACCCCCCATGTCGGCGAGACGGGGGCATAGCTTTGCGAAGCGAACCGGCGCCACGAATTTGCATGGGGCGCGAAGACCAGCATGGACTCCGCCATCGTCTCGCGCAGCCCGCCGATGGCATGACGGATCGTGTCGGACCAGCCTTTGCCTGTTTCGGCAAAGACGTTACCTCCATCGCCCTGAAGCGAGACGTGGAAATGCATCCCCGATCCCGCGAACTGTTCGAACGGTTTGGCCATGAAGCAGGCGGTCACGCCATGCGCCCGCGCCTGCGCCCGCACGATGCGTTTCAGCCGCACCAGATCGTCGGCAGACTGCATCACGTCGGTGCGGTAATGCAGCGTCAGCTCGTATTGCCCCGGCGCGAATTCCGAGATCATCGTCTCGGCCCTGATCCCCGCCTTGGCCGCCCCGGCATAGATGTCGTTAAACAGCGGCAGCATCCCGTGCAGGTGATCGACGGAATAGACTTCGGTCCGCGTCGTCGCGCGCCCGTCCAGCACGTCGCGGGCGGGCTGGATGCGGCCATGGGCGTCACGCTCGTTCGCCAGCAGAAAGAACTCCAGCTCGAACGCACCTGCGGGGCGCAAACCTTCGGCGGCGAAGGCATTCACCTGTCGTTGCAAGGCATGACGCGGGTCCGATCCGGCGGGGGTGCCGTCCAGCTCGTGCACCGACATCAGCACTTCGGCCCGGTTGGTGCCGTGCAGCGGAACAAGCGTGCCGGGAATGGGCCATGCGCGCTGATCGCCGTCGCCCTTGTCCCAGATCAGCCCCGTCTCGTGCACATCCTCGCCGCAGATATCGAGGCCCAGGATCGAGACCGGAAGATGCCGCCCCTGTTCGTAAAGCCCCGCCAGTTCGTGCCGCCGGATGATCTTGCCACGCCCGACGCCGTTCGCATCGTGCAGGACGATGTCGATGGCCTCGATATCGGGATGGGCGGCAAGGAAGGATTCGGCTTCGCTCATCTTGCGACGTCCTTGTGGATGATGACATCGGCCTGCGGATAGGCCAGCAGGATCGTGCGTTTCAGCCCCGCGCCGATCTCATGCGCCTCGCGCAGGGTCAGATCGCCGTCCAGCTCGATATGCAGATTGATGAATACGCGGCTTCCGGCAGTGCGGCTTTTCAGGTCGTGAAACCCGCGCACGCCGGGCCAGTTATCTGCCAGCGTGTGGATGCCGCGCAGCAGTTCGGGGTCGGCCTGACGGTCCATCAGCGCGTCGAACGCCCCGCGCCCGATCCGCAGCGCGCCGATGGCCAGCATCGCCGCCGCGCCAAGGGCCACCACGCTGTCGATCTGCGCAAGCCCAAGGCGGCTGGCCGCGAACAGCGACACGATGGCCCCGATATTCGGCACCAGATCGCCCAGATAATGCAGACGGTCGGCGGCCACGACCTTGCTGCCCGTGGCCCGCGCGATGCGCCCCTGCCACCAGACCAGCGCCAACGTCAGCAGGATCGACACGCCCATGACGGCCATGCCGCGCGCCTCGGATTGCAGCGGCGCCGGATCGTCGGACAAAAGCCGCAGCACTGCGGCGACCGCGATCACGGCGGCCGAGATCAGGATGAACACCGCCTGACCCAAAGCCGCAATATCCTCGGCCGAGGAATGGCCGAAGGCGTGATCGTCATCGGCGGGGCGGGCGGCATAGAAGATGGCCGCCATCGCGCCCAGCGACATCATCAGGTCCATCGCACTGTCGGCCAACGAGGCCGCGATCGACAGCGCCCCCGTCTCGCCCATCGCCCACAGCTTCAACCCCACCAGCGTGGAGGCGACCAGCAGCGAGGCAAGACCGGCCTGAAGGTTCAACTTGGTGCGCGATTCCATGGCGGCAGGTTACTCGACGATCTCGCCCGGATCGACACCCCAAAGCGCGGCCTTGCGGACCCAGCCGCGCGTGCCTTCGATGTTCAGGCGGCACCAGTCGGGATCGCATTCCATCAGCCGCGCCAGCACGTTGTGTTCGGCCTTCATCACCACCGGGGCATCGTCGCCGGGGCGGGAGTGCAACTCGGCCAGATCGACCGCGATCAGGACGGACCGAACGCCGGACAGCAGCGCGTAATGCATCCAGCCCCCCGCACCCTCGGCATCCTCGACCCGGCGCCAGTGGCCGTGTTCGGCGGTCAGCTTCAGCGGCATGCCGTCGCGCTTGAACACCCAGTCGATGCGGTGGGTCAGGCCGGGGCCGCGCCGGGCATTGCCCTCGTTCGTCTTCAGCGTGACATAGCGGGGCAGGGGCAGGTTGGTGACCGCGCCCCGGTTCGGGTCATGCTCGGCCCCTTCGGTGGGCGGGTCCTCGGCCCCGGTTTCCTGCGCCAGCGCCGCGCTGCCCATCAGCGCCGCCAGCGCCGCGATGCGAAGAAAGCGTTTCATCGGTCTGCCCTTTGCCTTCGCGGGTCTTATGCCCGCCTTTCGCGCGTAACTAATCACCCTGCGGGCGATCTTTCCAGATCAATACCCGCGCGTGCGATCCACCAGATGCAGGAATGGCTCGCCCGCCTCGCCGCGCCGGATGTTTTCGGCGATGCTGTGCGACACGCCGGACGCGCGGGTCGAGGCCGCGACATGCGGCGTCACGGTGACGTTCGGGTGGTGCCAATAAGGGTGCTCCGCTGGCAGGGGTTCCTGGCGGAACACATCCAGCGTCGCATGGGCGACCTGCCCGCTTTCCAGCGCCGCCAGCAGCGCGTCATCGTCGATCAGCGGGCCGCGACCGGGGTTGATGACGGCCGCACCGGGGGCAAGCCGTGCCAGCGTTTCGGCATTCAGCACGTTCTGCGTATCGGGCGTGTTCGGCAGAAGCAGGACGACGATCTGCGCGCCGTCCAGCGCATCGCCGACATCGCCCGACAGGCAACGGATGCCCGGCACATCGCGCGGGGTGCGAGACCAGCCTGTGACGGGAAAGTTCAGCCCGGCCAGCACCTGCCCGCAGGCCGCGCCCAGCTCGCCCATACCCAGCACTGCCACCGGACGCTCGCGTGCCAGCGGTGGGACATGTTGGTCCCAATGCGGCGCGCGGGCGATGAAACGGTCCAGCCCCAGATGGAACCGCAGCACTTGGCCCGTCACCCATTCAACCATCCCCTCGGTCAGCGAGGGGTCCACCATGCGGCACAACGGCTGCGTCAGGGTCGGGTTGCCGACGATCTTTTCCACTCCAGCCCAAAGGTTCAGCACCGCCTTGGCGCGGGTGAAGGGGGTGAAATCCTCGATATCGCCGCCGGGGGCGAAGATGATGTAATCCACCGCCGCGGGATCGGGTGCCTCGGTCACGATGGTCGCGCCGGTGCCCGCCAGCGCCTTTGTCAGCGGGGCTTCATATTCGGGCCACGCCTTGGCCCCTGCTGCGAAGTAAACGATCATCTCGGCCTGTGGACATGGGCGCTCTGCACGATGCCGAACGCGGTCAGAAGCACCATCATGGCCGATCCGCCATAGCTTACAAGCGGCAGCGGCACGCCCACGACCGGGGCAAAGCCCATCACCATCAGCATGTTCACCGCAAACAGGAAGAAGAAGCTGGCCGCGATGCCCAGCGTCACGAGCGAGGCGAAACGGTCCTTGTTCTGGATCGCGGACGAGATGCAGAAGGCGATGATCAGCGCATAAAGCACCAGAAGCGAGCAGGCACCGACGAAGCCGAACTCCTCGGCCAGCGACGTGAAGATGAAGTCGGTGTGTTTCTCGGGCAGGAAGTTCAGCCGGCTTTGCGTGCCCTGCATGTATCCGCGCCCCGTCCAGCCGCCCGAGCCGAGCGCGATCTTGGCCTGGCTGATATGGTATCCCGCGCCCAGAGGGTCGGTCGAGGGGTCGAGGAAGGTGTCGATCCGCTTGTATTGGTAATCGCGCAGCATCTGCCACGGCGTGCCCCGGCTGGCCAGCACGGCGGCGATCAGCCCCGCCGCGCCGCCAATGACCACCGCGAAATAGATCCAGCTGACCCCCGCGCAGAACATGACCACCGCCCCGCCGCCCATCAGCAGGATCGCGGTCCCAAGGTCCGGCTGCACTAGAACCAGCGCCACGGGAAGCAGGATCAGCAGCACCGGGATCATCACCCAAAGCGGGCGCGAGGTCTTCTGCGTCGGCAGCCAGTCGTAATAGGCCGCCAGCATCATAACCAAGGTGATCTTCATCAACTCGGACGGTTGCAGCATGATGAAGCCAAGGTTCAGCCAGCGCTGCGCCCCCATCCCCACATGGCCCATCAGGTCCACCGTCACCAGCAGCCCGACCGAGATCAGGTAGGCCACCGCGGATATGTTGCGCCAGAACCAGATCGGCACGAAGCCCACCGCGATCATGATGGTCAGGCCCACGGCGAAACGCTTCATCTGCGGCTCGGCCCATGTGGACAGATCGCCCCCCGCCACGGAATAGAGCATCAGCCAGCCGACTGAACAGACGGCGGTCAAAAGCAGGATCAGCGCCCAGTTCAGGTGCAGGACCTTGCGCAGCCCCGTCGGCACGGTCTGAAGGCGATATTCAAGAAAGCTCATGTCACGCCCGCGAGTTCGAGGCCACGGTGGCCAGAGGCCCGCCGAAATCGCGCAGCTTCAGCTCCGACAGCGCGGTTTCGATCCGCGCGCGCTGGCTTTCGGGATAGGCGGTCAGCGGCGGCATCTTTCCGGCCAGAATACGGATCAGAACGTCGCGCACGATCGGCCCCGCGACGGTGGACCCGCCGCCGCCATGTTCCACCACACAGGCCACCGCGACCTTGGGGTTGTCATAGGGGGCATAGCCGACGAACAGCGCGTGGTCGCGCCGGTTCCACGGAAGCTGGTCGTTGGAGATCACCCCCCGCGCGCGTTCGGCGGCGGTGATGTTGCGGACCTGACTGGTGCCTGATTTGCCGGCCATGATCATGGTGGGGTCCACGATCCGGTTGGAATAGCCGGTCATGTGCTGTTTGTTCGACACGGTGTGCATCCCCTCGCGCACGGCGCGCAGCCATGCTGGGGCGATGTCCAGCGGGGCGGCTTCCGGGGCAGGGACCTCCTGATCGCCGATCATGCGCACCAGACGCGGCAGCACCTGCCGTCCCGAAGCGATCCGCGCCGTCATCACCGCCAGTTGCAGGGGCGAGGCCAGAACGTAACCCTGCCCGATGGAGGCGTTGATCGTATCGCCGATCCGCCATTCCTGACCGTAGCGCTCCGATTTCCACGCCTTGTCGGGCATGATGCCTTCGGTGATCGCGGACATGGGCAGGTCGTGCCGTTCGCCCAGCCCCAGCTTGCGCCCCACCTCGGCCATCTTGTCGATGCCGACCTTTTGCGACACGTCATAGAAATACACGTCGCAGCTTTTGCCCAAGGCGGTGTCGAGGTTCACATGCCCGTGCCCGCCACGCGAATGGCAGTGGAACCGCCGCCCGCCCAGTTCGTAATATCCGGGGCAATAGACGGTGGTATTGGCGTTGATGATCCCCGCCTCCATCGCCGCGATGGCGGTGACCATCTTGAAGGTCGATCCCGGCGGATAGGCCCCCTGCACCGATTTGTTCGACAGCGGGCGGTGGTCGTTTTCCGTCAGCACGGCATAGTCGCGATAGCTTATGCCGCGCACGAAAAGGTTCGGATCGAAAGACGGGGCCGAGGCGACGGCCAGAAGATCGCCGTTGGTGACGTCGATGGCCACAACGGATGCGCTTTCGCTGCCCAGACGCGCCTGACAGAAATTCTGCACCTCGGCGTCGATGGTCAGGCGCAGGTCGGCCCCTGCCTGTCCCTCGATCCGGTCAAGCTCTCGCATCACGCGGCCGACGGCGTTCACCTCGATCCGGCGGTTGCCTGCGGACCCGCGCAGGGTGTCCTCCATCCAGGTTTCCACCCCGATCTTGCCGATCTGGAACTGCGGGATCTGCAAAAGGGGATCGGGCGCTTCCTGCGCGGCAAGGTCGCGGTCCGACACCGGGCCGACATAGCCGACGATATGCGCGAAATCGGTGTCCAGCGGATAGGCGCGCGACAGGCCCACCTCGGGCGTGACGCCGGGAAGCGAGGGGGCGTTGATCGCGACCTTGGACATGTCGTCCCACGAAATCCGGTCGGCCACCACGATCGGCACGAAGGCGGACCGTTTCTTCGATTCCTCGATGCTGTGACGGATGCTTTCGGGGGGCAGCGGGATGACCTGCGCCAGACGGTGCATGACCTCCTCGACATCGCCCGCATCCTCGCGCGTGATGACCACGCGGTAGTTCTGTTCGTTCCCCGCGATCAGCCGTCCGTTGCGGTCGAAGATCTGACCCCGGTTCGGCGGGATCAGCCGGATGGACACGCGGTTTTCTTCGGCCAGCATGCGGAACTGGTCGGCCTGATCGACCTGCATATACCGCAGCCTTGCGCCCAGAACGGCCACCACGGCGGACATCGCGCCCCCCATGAACAGGGCGCGGCGGGTGATGGTGCGGCTGCTGTCGTCGGTGTCGCGGGCGCTGCGTTTCACATCCGTCTCCCATAGGCGTCGACCTCGCCGGTGGCGGGCTTGTGGAGTTTGAGGACCATGACCGAAATCCAGACGACGAAAGGATAGCACAGGATCGACGCCACGACCTGCATCATCGCAAAGCCGAAGGGCGGCTGCGGCAGGAAGGCGATGCCGAAGGCAAAACGATAGGCCAGCGCGACGGCGATCATCGTGCCCGACATCAGCACCCATTCCGCGGGAAAGGTCAGCTCGCGCGTGAATGCGGTGCGGCTGCGCAAGAATTCGGTCGCCAGCACCACGACGGCGGTCCACAGCCCCGGCGGGCGCATCAGCAGCAGATCCTCTGCCAGCACGATCAGCGCGATCAGCCACGGCGCCATGTAGTCGGGCCGCCGCAGCATCCATGCCAGCGTGAAGCACAAAAGCACGTCCGGCCCCGGCCACGCGCCCGGCGCCTGCCCCAAGGGCAGCAGCCGCGCAACGACCAGAACCAGCGCGATCACCACATAGGCCGACCGGAACAGCCACAGCCTTGCGTGCGCGCCTTCAACCATTTCCCGCCTCGGCGGTGACGGGCGGGGCCACGAGGCCGCCCGGATCGGTCAGGGGTGCAAGCTCGTGGCTGCGCAGGACGCGCAGGAATTCCAGCCGTCCGTAATCGGCGGCAAGGCGCACGCGCAGACGGCGGTCGGGGGATTGCGCGACCTCTCCCACCAACAGGTCGGCGGGCAGCACCTCGCCATCGCCCGAGGTTACGACGCGATCGCCCGGACGCACCAGATCGGGCTTGTCGAGGAACTCCAGCAGCGGCCCGGTCGAATTGTCGCCCGTCAGCAGCGCGCGTTGCCCCGAGGGCTGCACCACCACCGGCACGCGGCTGTTGGAATCCGTCAGCAGGATCACGCGGCTGGTCTGGCTGCCGACGCCTGCGATGCGGCCCACAAGACCGATACCGTCCATCGTCGCCCAACCGTCGCGGATGCCGTCGCGCTGGCCCACGTTCAGCAGCACCGACTGGCGGAAGGGCGAGCCGGAATCCGCCAGAACCACGCCCGTCACATGCGTCAGCTTGGCGTCCAGCCGCACCTGATTCAGCTCCAGCAGGCGCGCGTTCTGCTGTTCCAGTTGCAGCGCGGCTTCCTTCCACGCGCGCATCTGCTGCAATTCGCGCCGCAGTTCCTGGTTCTGTTCATAGATGCGGGTATAGGACTGGAAGTTGTCCACCATGTCGGTGGCTTTGGTCACGGGCACCATGACCCAGCCGAAACCCGGCACGAAACGGTCGATCAGCGCCGCGCGAAGCTGTTCCACGCGCGGGCTGTCGATACGCCAGATCATGAAGATCGCCAGAAGCAGAAGAACCATCCCGCCGACAAGGATGCGGCGCAGCGGGCGGGTGAACTGTTCCGGTCCGTTGCGGTCCCTTGCCACGCTGGCCCTCTCAGCTGTCGTAGTCGATCACGTGGCGGAGTTGTTTTTCATACTCCAGCGCCTTGCCGGTGCCCATTGCGACGCAGTTCAGCGGCTCGTTCGCGACCGAGATGGACAGGCCCGTCTGTTCGCGCAAGGCCAGATCCAGATCGCCCAGAAGCGCACCGCCCCCGGTCAGCATCACGCCGCGGTCCACGATGTCGGCGGCCAGATCCGGCGGGGTCGCTTCCAGCGCCTGCATCACCGCGTCGCAGATCGACTGGACGGGTTCGGCAAGGGCTTCGGCCACCTGCGCCTGATTGATCTCGGTTTCCTTCGGCACGCCGTTCAGCAGATCGCGGCCCCGGATCAGCATGGACGCGCCGCGCCCGTCATCGGGCATGCGGGCGGTGCCGATCGACGTCTTGATCCGTTCGGCGGTGGATTCACCGATCAGCAGGTTCTGGTGGCGGCGCAGATAGGCGATGATCGCCTCGTCCATGCGGTCACCGCCGACGCGGACGGAACGGGCATAGACGATGTCGCCCAAGGACAGCACCGCAACCTCGGTCGTGCCGCCGCCGATATCGACCACCATGTTGCCGGTGGGATCGGTGATGGGCATGCCCGCGCCGATGGCCGCAGCGATGGGTTCCGCGATCAGGCCCGCGCGGCGGGCGCCCGCCGACAGGACCGACTGGCGGATCGCGCGCTTTTCAACCGGCGTCGCGCCATAGGGGACGCAGACGATGATCTTGGGTTTGGAGAATGTCGTGCGCTTGTGGACCTTGCGGATGAAGTGCTTGATCATCTCTTCCGCAGTGTCGAAATCGGCGATGACGCCATCGCGCATCGGGCGGATCGCCTCGATGCTGCCGGGGGTGCGGCCCAGCATCAGCTTGGCATCCTCGCCCACGGCCAGGACCTGCTTCTTGCCGTCCTTGACGTGATAGGCGACGACCGACGGCTCGTTCAGGATGATCCCGCGGCCCTTGACGTAGACCAGCGTGTTCGCCGTTCCAAGGTCGATCGCCATGTCCGACGAGAAGATTCCACCAAAAGCCATCCGGTCCTGTCCTTACGCAAAGAAGGCCCGCGACTCGCGCGGTTCGCGGGCGGTTCCTTATAGAAAGGGTGCCTTGCAAGCGGAAGTAGGGGTTCGGCGGCTGTGGTGGCGCAAACGGCCCCCCGGCAGGGTTTCGCCCAAGTCGAAAAGACGCAAGATTGCCGTATTTCCCTAGGTTTTCTACGCCAATCGTCAAGATCGGCGCAGAAAAAGTCGCAAAAAGTAAAGTCGTCACGCTTGTGCGAGCAGGTGAAAAAACCGGGTCAACCCGCGTCGCGATAGCTGACGGACTTCACATCGTGATCCGGCGCGGTCTTCTGGCGGCGCAGAATCAGACGGTTCAGCGCGTTCACATAGGCGCGGGTCGAGGCGACGACCGTGTCGGTATCGGCGGCCTGACCCGTCGCGATCTTGCCGTCTTCCTCCAGCCTGACGGACACGGTGGCCTGCGCGTCGGTGCCTTCGGTGATCGCCTGCACCTGATAAAGCTGCAGCCGCGCCTCGTGCGGGAAGATCATCTTGACCGCGTTGAAGGCCGCATCCACCGGGCCGTCGCCCGTCGCATCCACCGTATGCTCCACCCCATCGACGGACAGGGTCAGTTCCGCCTCTTGCGGGCCTTCGGTGCCGCAGACGACGCGCAGCCGCTTGATCTGAAGCGTGTCATAAGCCGCCGAGGTGTCGGCATCCTGCATCAGCGCCAGCAGGTCTTCGTCGAAGACTTCTTTCTTGCGGTCGGCCAGTGCCTTGAAGCGCACGAAGACATCGGCCAGCTGGTTGTCGGCCAGCTCGAACCCCAGATCCTTCAGCTTGGCGCGCAGTGCGGCGCGGCCCGAATGCTTGCCCATGACCAGCGAGGTTTCGGACAGACCCACATCGGCGGGGCGCATGATCTCGAACGTCTCGGCGTTCTTGAGCATCCCGTCCTGATGGATGCCGGATTCGTGCGCGAAGGCGTTCTTGCCGACGATGGCCTTGTTGAACTGCACCGGAAAGCCCGAGACGGTCGCGACCTTGCGGCTGATGTTCATCAGCTTGGTCGAATCGATCCCGGTGGCATAGGGCATGATGTCGTTGCGCACCTTCAGGGCCATCACGACCTCCTCCAGCGCGGTGTTGCCGGCGCGTTCGCCCAGACCGTTGATGGTGCATTCGATCTGGCGCGCGCCAGCTTCGACCGCGGCCAGAGAGTTCGCGGTCGCCATGCCCAGGTCGTTGTGGCAGTGGGTGGCGAAGATGATCTGGTCCGCGCCCGGCACCCGTTCCAGCAGCATGCGGATCAGGGCGGCGGATTCGCGCGGCGCCGTGTAGCCCACGGTGTCGGGGATGTTGATCGTGGTCGCGCCCGCCTTGATCGCGATTTCCACCACACGGCACAGATAGTCATGCTCGGTCCGCGTCGCATCCATCGGCGACCATTGCACGTTGTCGCACAGGTTGCGGGCGTGGGTCACGGTCTCGAAGATGCGTTCGGCCATCTGGTCCATGTCGAGGTTCGGGATCGCGCGGTGCAGGGGCGAGGTGCCGATGAAGGTATGGATGCGCGGGCGGGCGGCGTGTTTCACCGCCTCCCAGCAGCGGTCGATGTCCTTGAAATTCGCGCGGGACAGGCCGCAGATCACCGAATTCTTCGAGTTCTTGGCGATTTCCGACACAGCCTCGAAATCGCCGATGGAGGCGATGGGGAAGCCAGCCTCGATGATGTCCACGCCCATTTCGTCCAGCATGGCGGCGATTTCCAGCTTTTCGGCATGGGTCATCGTCGCGCCGGGGGATTGTTCGCCGTCGCGCAGGGTGGTGTCGAAGATGAATACTTTGTCTTGCATGGTGCTTCTCTCTGGTCAGCGGTAGGTCGGGCGCTGATACCTCTGAGCGTTCGCGCCCGGGGGCACGCTCAGAGCAGAGTAAGAAGAAGCAGGCCGCGGGTGCGGATCAGGGCGCTTGCGCCGAATGCGATATGTTGGTCCCGTGCCATGGGGCGGACTATAGGCGGCATGCGCGGCCATGCAACCCCAAATAAAGGACAGCTTTTCTGCCCTAGAGCCACTTTTTCCGGCGGAACCAGATATAGGGAAGCAGCGCCGACAGCACCATCGCGGCGATGGCCAGCGGATAGCCATAGCGCCAGTCCAGTTCCGGCATGTTGCGGAAGTTCATGCCATAGATGGTGCCGACCAGCGTGGGCGGCAGGAACAGGGCGGTCGCGACCGACAGGACCTTGATGATCTGGTTCTGCTCCACCCCGATCAGGCCGATGGTGGCGGAATGCAGGAAGGTCAGTTCCTGTTCGACCTGCGATTCATAGGCCGACAGGGACCGCAGGTCGCGTTCGATCCCTTTCAGGCGTGCGGTGCCTTTCGGGGTCGGGCGGTCGCTTTCCTTGGACCCGGCGGTGCGCAGGAACGGGATCAGCCGATCGAGCGAGAGCATGCTTTCGCGCAGGATCGACAGGGTGCGGCTTTTGCGGCCAAGGCGGCGGACCAGCGATTGCAGGTCATGGCCGGGCTTGGGTTTGCGGGCGCTTTCCTCCTCGGTGAAGAAGATCGTGTCCGACAGGTCGGACAGGTCCGCCGAGGTCTGCTCCAGCACGTCTGCGATGCGTTCGACCACGGCTTCGAGGATCGTCGCCATCAGGCGTGGGGCCGTGTCGCATTCATGCGGGGCGCGGGCGATGCGGGCGGCGACGGTGCGCAGGGGCAGGGGGTTGGTGTAGCGCACCGTGATCAGCACATGCGGCAGCAGCACGAAGGTCAGTTGCGCGCGTTTCGGGCGGCCGTCCTGCACGCCTTCGATCACCACAGCGGTCATCACCAGCGCGTCGCCTTCGACGTAAAGGCGGGACGAATCCTCAATATCGGCCATTTCCGCGCGGGTGGGAACCTGCACACCCATCCGGTCCTCGATCAGCTTTTCTTCCCAGCGGGTGGGATTGCACAGATCGACCCAGAGAATGCCTTCGGCGGAGGGCGGGGCACCTTCGACGGATTTGAGGCCCTGCGGCGTCAGGAAGTGGTGTTCGATCATGCCAAAGCCCCCGCAGGTGTTTGCGGGGGCTTCAGACCGCGTCGCGCAGATTCGCGCAAGGGGTTATCCCTTGGTGATGCGCACGATCTCGGACGATCCGGTGTCGCGATCCTCGGTCACGGCATAGATCGCGCCGTCCGGGCCGACGCGCACATCGCGAACGCGGGCATCCAGCGGGATGCGTTCCTCGAATGCCACGCTGTCGCCATTCAGATGCAGCACCACGACGCCGGTGGACACGAGGCCGCCGACAAGGGCCGCGCCGTTCCATTCCGGGAACTCCTCGCCGTCATAGAAGGCCATGCCCGACGGGGCGATGACGGGATCCCAGTAATAGATCGGCTGCTGGGTGCCTTCGCGCTGCGTGATGCCCTCGCCCACGGGATCGCCGGAATATTCGATGCCATAGGTGACTTCTGGCCACCCGTAGTTCAGGCCTGCCTCGGGACGGTTCAACTCGTCGCCGCCTTTCGGGCCGTGTTCGACCATCCAGAAGCGGCCTTCGCTGTCCAGCGCGGCGGACTGGGTGTTGCGGTGGCCGAGGGACCAGATCTCGGGCATCGCGCCTTCTTCGTTGACGAACGGGTTGCCGTCGGCCGGGGTGCCGTCGGTGTTGATGCGGATGACCTTGCCGAAATGGCTGCCCAGATCCTGCGCCTGAATGCGCGGCTCTTCGTCGGAACGCTCGCCCACGGTCAGCCAGACCACGTCGTTTTCGTCGATGTTGATGCGGCTGCCGAAATGCTTGTCGCCGTCATAGGTGGGGCGCTGGCTGAAGATCACCTCGACATCTTCGAGGCTGGCGTTGGTTCCATCCTCGACCAGCCGCGCCTTGGCCAGTGCGGTGCCGTTCCCATCCTCGCGCGGTTCGGCGAAGGAGAAGAAGATGGTTCCGTTTTCTTCGAAGTCATTGCCCAGCGCGACGTCCAGAAGGCCGCCTTGGCCGCCGAAATCGACCTCCGGCACGCCGGCGATGGCGGGGCCGGGGGTGCCGTCCGCGATGATGTGCATCGCGCCTTCCTTGGCGGTGACGAGCATCCGGCCATCGGGCAGGAACTCCATCGCCCAAAGGTGGGGCAGACCTTGGGCGACGACCTCGGTCGCGACCGTCGCGGTCTGTTCGGGCTGCGGCGCGCGGGTCTGACCTTCGAAGGCGGGCTGCTGGTCGGGGGCGTTGGGGGCCGCGGTTTCGACCGGCTGGCCCGCGGGCGTATCGGCTGCGCCCGAGGCGGGGGCGCTGCCGTCGGCCTGATCCTGCGGAACGGCATTGCCGGTCTGCTGGGCCAGAAGCGGGGAGGTGGAGAGGATGGTCGCGGCGAGCAGAAGCGCAATGCGTGACATGGAAGCTCCGGGATGTGTCGGGTCCGAGGTCAACGCGCGCGTCTGCTTTGGGTTGCGGTGGCCGATTGTCGCAGGTGGGGCGCCCTCGGGGGGCATCGAGCCCCCGCTCGGGCGCGGCCGCAGGGGCGGCTACTGCGCCTCTGCCGGAGAGGTCAGGATTCCTTCGGACCATGTGCCGCTGCTGACCTGACCGGAGGCATAGGTCAGGGTGCCGGTCCCGTGCGGGCGGTTGGCCGCGAACTCGCCTTCATAGACGTCGCCGGTGGCGTAGGTCAGCTTGCCCGTGCCGTCGAACTGCCCGGCCTTCCAGCCGCCGATGTAATGATAACCGTCCGGGCGCTTCAACTCGCCCTGGCCCTCGCGCAGGCCTTTCGCCCAGCCGCCGGTATAGATCATTCCGTCGGCATAGGTCGCGGTGCCGGTGCCCTCGCGTTCGCCCGCCTTCCAGTCGCCGTCATAGCGGTATCCGTCGGGCATGGTCATCACGCCGCGGCCTTCGTATTTGCCCTGCACGAAGGCGCCCTCATAGACGGTGCCGCCGTGATCGGCACGGCCTTGCCCTTCGATGCGCCCCTCCACCCAGTCGCCGTCATAGGTCGATCCGTCGGCATAGGTGATCTTGCCCTTGCCTTGCGGCTGACCGCCCGCGAAAGCGCCCTGATAGGTCGAACCGTCGGCATAGCTGGCGCGGCCCTGACCCTCGATCCGGCCTTCGGCCCAGTCGCCGTCATAGGAATAGCCGTCCTTGCGGGTGAAGACGCCCTTGCCCTGCCGCTGGTCATGCACGAACTGCCCGCCATAGGTGTCGCCATTGGCATAGGTCACGCGCCCGACGCCATGACGCTGGCCGTTCTCCAGCGGGCCTTCATAGATGTCGCCATTCGCCTGCGTCAGCTTGCCGGTGCCGTTGATCTGGCCGCCCGTCCAGCCGCCGACATAGCGCAGCCCTTCGGTGGTCGTCAGGCTGCCCTGACCTTCGGGCTGCCCGCCGACCAGCGCGCCTTCATAGACCGAGCCGTTGGAATAGGTGATGCGGCCATTGCCTTCCTTGGCCCCGTCCAGCCATTCGCCGTCATAGACATAGCCGTCGGGGGTCTGGATGCGCCCGCGTCCTTCCTGGCGCCCGCCCGCGAAACCGCCGGTATAGGTCGAGCCGTCGGCATAGGTCGCAACGCCCTCGCCCGTCCGCTCGCCCGCCAGCCAGTCGCCCTCATAGGTCGAGCCGTCGGCAAAGGTAATCTTCCCGCGACCCTCGGGGCGGCCGGCGACGAAATCGCCCTCATAGACCGAACCGTTGGGATAGCGGGCGGTGCCTTTGCCGCTGATCTGACCGTTTTCCCAAGTGCCGGTGTATTCATAGCCGCTGGGCAGCCGGTAGGTGCCGGTTCCATGCTGAAGCCCGTTCAGGAACGTGCCCTCATAGACCGAGCCGTCGTCATACTGTTTCGTCTCGACCGCGCCCTGCGCGGTGGACATATGGGCAAGGCCGATCGCAAGGATGCCGCCGATCCAGAACCGTTTTGCCATGCCATCACCTCCGGGAGTTTTCGGGCCAAGACCTAGTGAAATCGTCGGGTTCGTGCAACCCGTGCAGCTTTGCACAGATACATTGCGGATTTGGCGAATGGTGTTTCGCAATCGGCGGGGCTAGGTCTTCGGCCAAGGAACATCCAAAGGACAAGACCATGACGAAGCTTGCGATTCTGTTCTACTCCACCTACGGCACCAACCACCAGATGGCGGAAATCGCCGCCGAGGCCGCGCGCGCGACGGGGGCTGAGGTCCGCCTGCTGCGCATCGCCGAAACCGCGCCGGAAGCGGTGGTGAACGGCCAGGACGCGTGGAAGGCACAGGCCGAACGCACTGCCGACATCCCGGTCGCCACGGTCGAGGATATGGAATGGGCGGATGCGTATCTGTTCTCCTCGCCCACCCGGTTCGGCGGGGCGTCCAGCCAGGTGCGGGCGTTCATCGACACGCTGGGCGGCGCATGGTTCACCGGCAAGCTGGCGAACAAGGCGATCAGCGCAATGTCTTCGTCGCAATCGCGCCATGCGGGGCAGGAGGCCACGATCCTTGGCCTTTACACCACGTTCATGCATTGGGGCGCCGTGATCGTCGCGCCGGGCTTCACCGACGAATCCATCGCGAAGTCGGGCGGCAACCCCTATGGCTACAGCCACACCCAGGGCGACGAGTTCACCGAGGATGCGAAGACTGCAATCGGCCACCAGACCCGCCGTCTGATCGAGTTTGCGGGCAAGATCCGCGGCTGACGCGGGCTCTGGACCGCCACATGCCCCGCGCGTATAAGCCGGGGCATGAAATATCGCATCGCGATCCTTCGAATTAGCCGCCCGGCGCGCTGAGTAGCCTTCAGCCGCCGGGTTCGCTTGCATGGCCCCCACGCATTATTCCCGAAGGACCGACCCGAATGACGACGCCCGCCCCGACCGCCACGCCCGACTACCGCGACACCGTTTTCCTGCCAGAGACCGACTTTCCCATGCGCGCCGGCCTGCCGCAGCGCGAGCCCGAATGGCTGGCCCATTGGGAAAAGATCGGCATCTATGACCGCTTGCGGGAAAAGGCGGGCCGCGCGCCCTTCACGCTGCATGACGGCCCCCCCTATGCCAACGGGCATCTGCATATCGGCCACGCGCTGAACAAGACGATCAAGGACATGATCGTCCGCTCGCACCAGATGATGGGCTTCGATGCACGTTACGTTCCCGGCTGGGACTGCCACGGGCTGCCGATCGAATGGAAGATCGAGGAGCAATACCGCGCCAAGGGGCTGGACAAGGACGCCGTGGACATCGTCGATTTCCGTCAGGAGTGCCGCGCCTTTGCCAAGGGCTGGGTGGACATCCAGCGCGACGAGTTCAAGCGCCTTGGCATTACCGGCAACTGGGCCGACCCCTACCTGACCATGGACTTCCACGCCGAGGCGGTGATCGCCGACGAGTTCATGAAGTTCCTGATGAACGGCACGCTCTATCAGGGCTCGAAACCCGTGATGTGGTCGCCGGTCGAAAAGACCGCGCTGGCCGAGGCGGAGGTCGAGTATCACGACCATACCAGCCATACGATCTGGGTGCGGTTCCGCGGCACGGTTTCGGGCGAAGATGTGTCCGTCGTCATCTGGACCACCACCCCGTGGACCATTCCGCAGAACCGGGCCGTCGCCTTCGGACCGGGCATCGGCTATGGCCTCTATCGCGTCGGCGAGGTGGCGGAGAACGCGCTGGCGAAGCCGGGCGAGATGCTGGTGCTGGCCGATGGGCTGGCCGAAGGCGTGATGGCGCAGGGCAAGGTCGCGGCGTTCGAGCGTGTTCGCGATGTGGCGGCTTCCGAATTCGAGGATGTGATCCTTGCCCACCCCTATCGCGGGATCGAGGGCGGCAATGGCGAATGGGATTACGACGTCCCCATGCTGCCGGGCGATCACGTTACGGACGAGGCGGGGACGGGGTTCGTGCATACCGCGCCCAGCCATGGCGATGACGACTATCAGCTCGGGCTGAAATTCGGCCTGCCGATGACCTATAACGTGACCGAGGACAGCTCCTATCGCGCGGACCTGCCGCTGTTCGGCGGGCAGCACATCATCACGGCCGAAGGCAAGGAAGGCCCGGCCAACGTGTCGAACATCAAGGCGCTGGCGGCGTCGGGTGGGCTCTTGGCAAAGGGGAAGGTCAAGCACTCCTATCCGCATTCGTGGCGCTCGAAGGCGCCGCTGATCTTCCGCAACACGCCGCAATGGTTCGCGGGGATCGACCGGCCGCTGGACGATGGCATGGGCGAATATGGCGACACGATCCGCAAACGGGCGCTGGCCTCGATCGAGCGGTTGGTGAAGTTCACCCCCGTTTCGGGGCGCAACCGTCTGCATTCGATGATGGAGGCGCGGCCCGACTGGGTTCTGTCGCGCCAGCGCGCATGGGGCGTGCCGCTGACCTGCTTCACCAAGGTCGGCGCGAAGCCGGACGATGCGGATTTCCTGCTGCGCGACGCCGAGGTGAACGCGAAGATCGTCGCGGCGTTCGAGGCCGAAGGCGCGGATGTCTGGTATAAGGACGGCTTCAAGCAGCAGGTGCTGGGCGATCGGGCGGACGACTACAACCAAGTCTTCGACGTGCTGGATGTGTGGTTCGACTCTGGCTCGACCCATGCCTTCGTGCTGCGCGACCGGGCGGACGGGACGGCGGACGGAATCGCGGACGTCTATCTGGAAGGGACCGACCAGCATCGCGGCTGGTTCCATTCCTCGCTTCTGCAAGCCTGCGGGACGACCGGGCGCGCGCCTTACCGCAATGTCGTGACCCACGGCTTCACGCTGGACGAGAAGGGCATGAAGATGTCCAAATCGCTTGGCAATACCGTGGTGCCGGAGCAGATCGTCAAGGAATACGGTGCCGATATCCTGCGGCTGTGGGTGGCGCAGGCGGATTACACCGCCGACCAGCGCATCGGGAAAGAAATCCTGAAAGGCACGGCGGACAGCTATCGCCGTCTTCGCAACACGCTGCGGTTCCTTCTGGGCGCGCTGAAGGGCTTCGACGAGGCCGAGCGGGTCGAGCCTGCGGATATGCCGGAGCTGGAACGCTGGGTGCTGCACCGTCTGGCCGAGATGGATGCCGAGGTGCGCGCGGGTTACAAGGCGTTCGACTTCCAAGGCGTGTTCCAGAAGCTGTTCACCTTCTGCACGACGGACCTGTCGGCGGTCTATTTCGACATCCGCAAGGACGCGCTTTATTGCGACGGGCCGGACAGCCTGCGCCGCCGTTCGGCGCGGACCGTGCTGGATCTGATCTTCCACCGTCTGGTGACGTGGCTGGCCCCAGTTCTGGTCTTCACGACCGAGGATGTGTGGCTGTCGCGCTTCCCCGGCGATGCGTCTTCGGTGCATCTTCTGGACATGCCGGAAACGCCCGCCGCATGGCTGGACGAGGCACTGGCTGCGAAATGGCAGACGATCCGCGCCGCCCGCCGCGTGGTGACTGCCGCGCTGGAGGTGCAGCGCACCGCCAAGGTCATCGGTGCCAGCCTTGAGGCCGCGCCGGTGGTGCGGGTGGCGGACGATCTGCGCGGGGTGCTGGCCTCGGTCGATTTCGCGGAAATCTGCATCACCTCGGGTCTGGTGCTGGAAGGCGCGGGCGAGGGGTTCACCCTGCCGGACGTTCCGGGCGTCGCAGTGGAATTCC
Source organism: Falsirhodobacter xinxiangensis (assembly GCF_004959935.1). GTDB lineage: Bacteria > Pseudomonadota > Alphaproteobacteria > Rhodobacterales > Rhodobacteraceae > Falsirhodobacter > Falsirhodobacter xinxiangensis. Next base: position 30,682 of record NZ_SMYN01000005.1, read on the forward strand.
GCGAGGCGGAGGGGCATAAATGCGCCCGCTGCTGGCAGATCCTGCCGGATGTGGGCACGCACCAGCATCCCGAAACCTGCGCCCGCTGCGACAGCGTCCTGTGACGGAAAGGCCCCGCGAGGGGCCTTTTTCACACCCGCTTTTCGAAGAAGACGCGGTCGAACCCATCCTCGGTTCGGCAGCCCGTCCGCGTATAGCCAAGGCGTGGATAGATCGACAGGTTCGCCACCATCGCCGCGTTGGTGTAAAGCCGAACCGAGGCGAGGCCGCGCCGCCGCGCTTCGGCCTCGCAGAACGCCACGAGCGCCTTGCCGATGCCGCGCCCTGACGCCTCGGGCAGGACGGCGACGTTTTCCAGCAGCATGTTATCGTCATGGGGATGGAGGACGATGAACCCCAGCACATCCCCGTCCGCAGCGACATGAACCGCACCGTCCGCGATCAGCGCCGCGTAATCCGCAAGCATGGGCGCGGGCTTGCGTCCAATCGCCGGGATATAGCCGGAATAGGCCGCCTCGGCGCAGGCGCGGATGGCGGGCTCGTCCTGCGGAACGGCGGGGCGTATCATGCCCGTTTGGGGAACAGTTCCTGCACGATGCCGGCGAACAGCAGATAGACCGAGGTCACGACCAGCCCCCAATGCGCCCAGCTTTGTGGATGGAAGTCGACCCACGCCGCCCATCCCGCGAACAGCGTCCATGCGATCGCCATCGGCAGGGACAGCCAGCGCCAGCGTTCGGTCCGCACGGGGTGGATGAACTTCAGGTTCAGGAACATCGCCACCGTCAGCGCCAGCGAGATCAGCAGGATCACCATCTCGCCCGGTTTGATCGCGAACAGGACCAGCACGACCATGTTCCAGCAGCCGGGAAAACCCGCAAAGCTGTAATCCTTGGTCTTCATCCGCGTATCGGCGAAATAGATGACCGAGCCGTAGACGATCAGGATGATCGTGAGCCAGCCTTCCCACCCTTCCAGCAGCCCCGATTTGAACAGGGCATAGGCCGGAATGAACACATAGGTCAGATAGTCGATGATCAGGTCCATCAGGACGCCGTCATAATTCGGCCAGTTCCGCGTCACGTCGTAGCGCCGCGCCAGCGGGCCGTCGATCCCGTCGACGATCAGCGCCACCACCAGCCACAGGAACATCAGGGACCACTTCTCCTCGACCGCGGCAAGCATGGCCAGCATCGACAGGACCGCGCCGGTGGCGGTCAGAAGGTGGACGGAGAGGGCTTTGATGCGAAGATCCATGGCGGGGATGATGGCCTTTCGGGGCAGGGGTGGCAAGTCAGGCGCGCGGATGGGCGCGAGAATAGACTTCCATCAGCCGCGCGCTGTCCACCGAAGTATAGACCTGGGTCGAGGAAAGCGAGGCGTGGCCAAGCAATGTCTGGATGGTGCGCAGATCGCCGCCCGCGTTCAGAAGGTGGGTCGCGAAGGAGTGGCGGAAGGCATGCGGCGTTGCCGAAGCTGGAAGACCAAGCCGCGCGCGGGCCTGCGCCACCGCCTTCGCGACGATGGCCGCATTCAGCGGCCCGCCCCGCGCGCCGCGGAAGGTCGGCCCGGTCGTCAGATCGAAGGGGCACAGGCGGACGTAATGGGCCACCGCCTCGCGCGCGACGGGCAGGGTAGGGACCAGTCGTTCCTTGCCACCCTTGCCGGTCACGCGCAGCACTTCGGGCAGGGCGGTCCCGGTCAGGGCCAGCGCCTCGGATATGCGCAGCCCGCAACCATAAAGCAGCGTGACGACGGCCTGGTCGCGGGCGGCGATCCACTCCTCGGGGTGGTGGGCCACCTCGGTCATCATTTCCCGCGCGGCGGCTTCGGGCAGGGGGCGTGGCAACGAACGGCGGTATTTCGGCGCGCGGGCCGACAGCATCACGGTCGCATCGCCCCCATGCCGTTCCACCAGCCAGTCGGTGAAGTTCTTGACCGCCGAAAGCCGCCGCGCCAGCGACCGCGACCCCAGACCCGAGGCGCGTTCGGATGCCATCCATGCCCGGATGTCGCCCTGCGGCACCGCGATCAGCGCCGGGATGCCGTAGCCTTCGCCCCAATGGCGCGCAAGAAAGTCCAGCCAGCGCGTCACATCCGCGCCGTAAGCCTTCACCGTCGCCGGGGATGCGCCGTCGAGGCTGCTCAGATGCAGCAGCCACCGGCCCATCGCGTCGCGCGCGGCCGGGGGGATGGCAAGGCTCATGACAGCCAGCGGCGCATCACGCGCTCGAACACGCCGGCGAAGAAGGTCAGAAGGTCGGCGCCATGGGTCGCCTTGAACTGTTCGGGGTCTTCGGAGCCCATCGCCAGCATCCCCGGAAGCCGCCCGCGCCCAAGATCCAGCACCAGAAGCGCCTCGGACCGGATCCAGCCCGCGTGATCGCCATAGACGGCTTCGGAGCCCTGATCGGTCTGGCGCAGGGTCACGCGGCGGTCGCGCATCGACCGCCCGCCCGCGACGTAATCGGCAATGAGCCCCGGCTGCGCCATCCGCAGAACGTCCAGCTTGGTCAGCGCCGGGTCCGCATCCTGCGACGTCTCCAGCACCAGCCGCATGTGATCGACCCGCAGCGTGTCCGACAAATCGCCCGACAGCATGGTCAGCAGCGCCGGAAAGCTGTGCGGGTCCAGAAGCTGCAGGATCGCGCGGTGGATCTGGTTCGTGCCGGCAAGATTCTCGTATGCCGCCGCGATGACCGAACGGTGGGTATCCTCCAGCCGGTCCAGCCGCGTCTCCAGCCGTTCCATCGCGATGCCGCGCATGTCGATCACGTTGGTGCCGCGCGCGTTGTCCGTCGCGTCGATCAGCGCGCGCATCACGTCGCGATCCTCCAGCACCAGTTCGGGGGCCGAGATGATCCGCTCGCGCAGCTGCGCAAGGATGGGGTCTGACATGCCTGCTCTCGTTCTTTTGTTTTGGCGCAGGGTAACGGCGGAAGCCCTTTGCCGCAATGGTGGACAAGGCGGGCCTTCTGTGAAACAGGTTCGCGCGAAGAACCGGAGAGTTTTCCATGACCGTCGTCACCCGTTTCGCCCCTTCCCCCACCGGCTATATCCATGTGGGCAACCTGCGCACCGCGCTGATGAACTGGATGATCGCCCGCAAGGCCGGCGGCACCTTCATCCTGCGGCTGGACGATACGGACCAGGAACGCTCGAAACAGGAATATGTCGACGCGCTGAAGGAAGACCTCGAATGGCTGGGCCTGACCTGGGACCGCGAGGAGACGCAGTCGGCGCGGCTTGATCGGTATGCCGAGGCGGCGCAGCACCTGAAGGATGCGGGGCGGTTCTATGAGTGCTTCGAATCCCCGACCGATCTGGACCTGAAGCGCAAGAAGCTGCTGAACATGGGCAAGCCGCCGGTCTATGACCGCGCCGCCCTGAAGCTCACGGCCGAGGAAAAGGACCGTCTGCGCGAGAAGGATGGCGGCTACTGGCGCTTCCTGCTGGATCAGGAGCGGATCGAGTGGACGGACGGCATCCTCGGCCCGATCTCCATCGACGCGGCGTCGGTGTCGGACCCGGTGCTGATCCGCGCGGACGGGCAGGTGCTGTATACCTTCGCGTCTTCGGTGGACGACATCGACATGGGCGTTTCGTTCATCGTGCGCGGGGCGGATCACGTCACCAACACGGCGACGCAGATCCAGATCATGAAGTCGCTGGGCGGCACGCCTCCCGATTTCGCGCACCATTCACTGCTGACCGGCCCGCAGGGCGAGGCGCTGTCGAAACGGCTTGGCACCCTGTCGCTGCGCGATCTGCGTGCGCGCGGGGTGGAGCCGATGGCGCTTTTGTCGATGATGGCGCGTCTGGGTTCGTCCAAGCCCATCGAGGTCGCCCGCAGCCATGATGAGTTGATCGCCGGGTTCGAAATCGGTTCCTTTGGCGCGGCACCGACGAAGTTCGACGCCGAGGATCTGTTCCCGCTGACGAAGACCTGGGTGCAGGGGCTGTCCTTCGAGGAAGTCGCGCCGAAGATCGACGCGATCGGCGTTCCCGCCCCGCTGGCAGAAGGCTTCTGGCGTGTCGCCAAGGACAACGTGACGGTTCTGGACGATCTGAAGGGCTGGTGGCAGCTGTTCCACGAAGGGGCCGAGCCGCAGATCGACCCCGAGGATGCCGAATTCGTCGCTCAGGCGCTGGCGTTGCTGCCCGAGGGGCCGTTCACGCCCGCCACATGGGGCGAATGGACCGCCGCCGTGAAGGAGGCGACGGGCCGCAAGGGCAAGGGGCTGTTCATGCCGCTGCGCAAGGCTCTGACCGGGCAGGCGCATGGGCCGGACATGTCGGACGTGATGCCGCTTTTGCAGCGGGTCCGGGCGAAGGAATAAGAAAAGGCCCCCGCGGGGGCCTTTTTCATGCGCGCGACAGGATCGCCTGCGGACGGGCACGGGCCAGCGACCGGGTGATCGCCGCCGCAAGCACCGCCTTCAGGATGTCGCCCGGCAGGAACACCGCCATCGCGGCGGTCGCGGTGGCAAAGGACGTCTCTTTGGTGGCGAACAGCACCAATCCGGTGATCCCGAAGGCATAGAGCACCGGGATCGCCCCGAAGACCGAGGCGACGAAAGCCACCGTGCCGATCCCCGCGCGCCAGCGTTCCACGATCCAGCCGATGACGAAGGCCGCGACCGGGAAGCCGATCAGGAAGCCCGCCGACGGCCCGAAGAACGGTGCAAGGCCCCCGCGTCCTCCCGACAGGATCGGCAGGCCCATCGCCGCCACCGCCAGATAGAGCAGCACCGCCAGCGCCCCGCGTTTTGCACCCAGCACCGTGCCGCACAGCATGATGCCAAGCCCCTGCGCCGTGATCGGCACGCCGAAGGGCAGGTGGATCTGCGGCACAAGCGTCAGAACCGCGATCAGCGCGGCGAACAGCGCGATCATCGAAAGGTTGCGTTCCATGTATCCTCCTTGCGACGGTTTCATGACAGCCCGCCGCGTGCGCGCAATGCTTCCGACACCTGCTCGGCATCGTCAAGCGCGGCGAGCGCGGCGGGCATGACGATCCGCCAGCCGGGGCGGCGGCGCGAGCGGGCGCGCCATGCGTCGCCGATCTGCGCGACACGGGTGGACATGACGGGGATGAAGCGGATCATCAGCGCGATGGCCAGCGCCAGAGCCTCGGGGCGCAGGCCGATATGGCGCAGGGGGGCGGCGACGCGCTGCACAACGGCGATCATCTGGTCCAGCCGGGTCGTCATGGTGACGAGGTTCGCCGCCACCATCGCCACCAGCATCCGCAGGATCATCACCAGCCCCGCTTCGGGCGCGCGAAGCCACAGGTGCCACGCCATCAGCACCGCCACCAACGGCAGGACGGGCCGCATCACCCGCAGGCCGTGCCGCGCGAAACCCGCGCCCCCCGCCGCGAACAGCACCGCCACTGCCAGCAGCAGCGCCGCCAGCGGCACCGGGTCCGCCAGCGCCATCGTCCCCCCCGCCACCAGCAGCAGCGCCAGCAGTTTCGGCCCTGCCGGGATGCGGTGGAACGGCGTGCGGATCGGCGAGGTGAGGCTCAGCACAGCAGCGCGTCCGAATCTTCGGACAAACGCGCCATTTCGGCGGAGAAGGCGGGCAGGACGGTGCCCGGCGGGCCATCCATCCTCAGCCGCCCCTCGTCGATCCAGAGCACCCGCTCGCATCCCGCCGTCGCCGCCGGGTCGTGGGTAATGGTGATCAACCGCTGCGGCAGCGCCGCCAGACGCCGCGCCAGCCGCGCCTGCGTCGGCAGGTCCAGCCCCGCGAACGGCTCGTCCAGCAGGATCGTCTCCGGCCCCATCAACAGGATCGACATCAGGCACAGATATTGCTTCTGCCCTTGCGACAGGCTTTGCGTCGGGGCGTCCGCCCAGTGGCTGCGGCCTTCGGCAGCCAGAAGCGTCGTCACGGCGGCGGTGTCCCGGCCCATCTGGCGCAGGCCGAAGGACAGTTCCTCGGTCACGGTGGGGAAAAGGATCTGGTGGTCGGGGTTCTGGAACAGGATTCCGATGCGCGACAGCATCGCGCGGCGATTGTCCGGCGCCGTGCCGTCCACCGTCACCCGCCCCGAAGTCGGTGCGATCAGCCCCGCCATCAACCGCAGCAGCGTCGTCTTGCCCGATCCGTTGCGTCCGATGATCGCGATGCGGCTTTCGTCCAATCGGGCCGAGATGCCGTGCAGGATCGTCCGGCCCTGTATGGCGAAGGTTGCGTCTTCGAGGTGGATCATCTTCGGGCCCTGCTGCGATCCGGGCATATTCCCCTTTACGTCGGGCGGGTTCAAGCGGGCGGGCGTTAACGCCGGGTTAACCTTCGCGCGGGAATGAAAGGCGATGGAACAGAATGCGCTGAACATGCTGCGGTTGATTCGCTCGCGCCGGGTGGGGGCGGTGACGTTCCACCGGCTGCTGGCGGAACATGGCGGTGCGGCGGCGGCGCTGGACGCGCTGCCCGGCATCGCGCGGGCGGCGGGGGTGTCGGGATACGAGGCCTGCCCCGAGGGCGTCGCGCGGGCCGAAATCGCCAAGGGTCACGCGGCGGGGGCGCGGCTTTTGTGTTTCGGGGATGCGGATTATCCCGGATCGCTGGCGGACCTGCCGGATGCGCCCGCGGTGCTTTGGGCGATCGGCGATGTGTCGCTGTTGTCGCAGCCCATGGTGGCGCTGGTGGGCGCGCGGAACGCCTCCAGCCTTGGCATCCGCATGGCGCGGAAACTGGCGTGGTCCTTGGGCGAGGCGGGGCATGTCGTCGTCTCCGGCCTTGCGCGCGGCATTGATGCCGAAGCGCATGAGGCGGCGCTGGACAGCGGCACGGTCGCGGTTCTGGGCGGCGGGGTGGATGTCGTCTATCCGCAGGAAAACGCGGGGCTGCATGCGCGGATCGCCGAAAAGGGCTGCCTGTTGTCCGAACAGCCGCCGGGGACCGAGCCGCAGGCGCGGCATTTTCCGCTGCGCAACCGAATCGTGTCGGGGATTTCCCGCGCCGTGGTGGTGGTGGAGGCGGCGGCGCGGTCGGGCAGCCTGATCACTGCGCGCAACGCCTTGGATCAGGGGCGCGACGTGTTCGCCGTGCCGGGCCATCCGTTCGATGCGCGTGCGGCGGGCTGCAACCTCTTGATCCGCGAAGGGGCGATCCTTGTCCGGTCCGCTGCCGACGTGATCGAGGGGACGGGCCATGTGCAGCGCCCGCTGCCGCTGGAGCAGCCCGCGCCAAAGGTCGATCCCGGCCCACTGGACGGGCGCATCCTGTCGCTGCTTGGTCCCAGCCCGGTGGCCGAGGATCAGCTGATCCGCGACCTTGGCCTGCCTGCCGAAACGCTGGCCACGGCACTGCTGTCGTTGGAACTGGACGGGGTGATAGAACGTCAGGCCGGAGGGCTGCTTGCGCGGGTCGGTTGACAAACCCGTGGCTTCATCCCCATGTAGCCGCGCTGTCGAGCAAAGAAAAATGGGTGGGTGAATGGCCGTCGTCGTCGTCGAATCTCCGGCCAAGGCCAAGACGATCAACAAATATCTGGGGTCGGACTTTACCGTTCTGGCATCCTATGGCCATGTGCGCGATCTGCCGCCCAAGGACGGATCGGTCGATACGGATGCCGAATTCGCCATGAAATGGGAGGTCGCGGCGGACAGCAAGAAGCATGTCCGCGCGATCGCCGAGGCGCTGAAGACCGACGACACGCTGATCCTTGCCACCGACCCCGATCGCGAGGGCGAGGCGATCTCGTGGCACCTGCAGGAGGCGCTGGCGTCTTCGCTGAAGAAGGGCAAGACGGTCCAGCGCGTGACCTTCAACGCCATCACCAAGGCGGCGGTGCAGGAGGCGATGAAGAACCCCCGGCAGGTCGATGCGCCGCTGGTGGAGGCATATCTGGCCCGCCGCGCGCTGGATTATCTGGTGGGATTCAACCTGTCGCCCGTGCTGTGGCGCAAGCTGCCCGGCGCGAAATCGGCGGGGCGGGTGCAGTCGGTCTGTCTGCGCCTGATCGTCGAGCGGGAGATGGAGATCGAAGCCTTCCGCGCGCGCGAGTTCTGGACCGTCAAGGCGCTGATGGCGACCCCGCGCGGCGCGGAATACGAGGCGCGGCTGACCGTGCTCGGCGGCAAGAAGCTGGACAAGTTCGACATTGCCACGACCGAGGCGGCGGAGCTTGCGGTGCAGGCCGTCAACTCGCGCGATTTCACCGTCAAGGCGGTGGAGGCGAAGCCCGCCTCGCGCAACCCGTCGGCGCCCTTCATGACATCCACCCTGCAACAGGAAGCCAGCCGAAAGTTCGGCATGGGGGCCAAGGCCTGCATGTCGGCGGCCCAGCGGCTGTATGAGGCGGGGCACATCACCTATATGCGGACCGACGGCATCGACATGGCCCCCGAGGCCGTGATGTCCGCGCGGGACGAGATCAAGCGCCGCTTCGGGGCGGATTACGTGCCGGACAGCCCGCGCATGTACAAGAACAAGGCCAAGAACGCGCAGGAAGCGCATGAGTGCATCCGCCCGACCGAGATGTCCGCATCGCCCGAAAAGCTGCGGCTGGAGGCGGACCAGTTCAAACTGTATGACCTGATCTGGAAACGCACGATCGCGTCCCAGATGGCGGCGGCGCGGCTGGAGCGGACGGTGGTGGACCTGACCAGCGCGGACGAGCAGGTGGTGCTGCGCGCCACGGGTCAGGTCGTGCTGTTCGACGGGTTCCTGAAGATCTATGAGGAAGGCCGCGACGACGAGGGCGAGGATGATGGCCGCCTGCCGCAGATCATGCAGGGCGAGAAAACCGACAAACGCGACGTCACGCCCGAGCAGCATTTCACCCAGCCCCCGCCGCGTTACACCGAAGCGACGCTGGTCAAACGCATGGAGGAGTTGGGGATCGGGCGTCCGTCCACCTATGCCTCGGTGCTGACCACGATTCAGGACCGCGAATACGTCCGCAAGGACAAGAACCGCCTGTTCCCCGAGGACAAGGGGCGACTAGTGACGGCCTTCCTGACCAACTATTTCCGCCGCTATGTCGAATACGATTTCACCGCGGATCTGGAGAATGAACTCGACGATGTGTCGGCCGGGGACCGCAGCTACAAGGAAGTCCTTGCGCGGTTCTGGCGCGATTTTTCCGCCGCCATCGCCGAAACCGCCGATCTGCGCATCGGAGAGGTTCTGACGACCATCGACGAATTCCTTGCGCCGCATCTGTATCCTCCGCGCGAGGATGGGTCCGATCCGCGCATCTGTCCGACCTGCGGCACGGGGCGGCTGCATCTGAAGACGGCGCGGGGCGGCGGGGCCTTCATCGGCTGCGGCAACTATCCCGAATGCCGCTTCACCCGCCCGATTTCGGGCGGCGATGAAGGCGGCACGGCCGAGCGTATCCTTGGCGACGATCCGAACGGCGTTCCGGTCTGGCTGAAGGCCGGGCGGTTCGGCCCCTATGTGCAGCTGGGCGAGGCGACGGCGGATGTGCCGAAACCGCCGCGGTCCAGCCTGCCCAAAGGCTGGTCGCCCGAGATCATGGATCTGGAACGCGCCCTGCGTCTTCTGGCCCTTCCGCGCCCCATCGGCCCGCACCCGGAGGATGGCGAGCTGGTCGAGGCCGGGATCGGGCGGTTCGGCCCCTATGTGAAGCATGGGTCCAAATATGCGAACCTGCCGGATGTGGAGGAAGTGTTCGAGATCGGCATGAACCGCGCGGTTGAGGTTCTGGCATCCAAGGTCGTGCGCGGGCAGCGGGCGGCGACCGAGCCGCTGCGCGCCCTGGGCGATCACCCCGATGGCGGTGCGATCTCGGTCATGCCGGGGCGCTATGGGCCGTATGTGAAGTGGGAGAAGGTCAACGCGACCCTGTCCAAGGATCAGACGCCCGAGACGATCACGCTGGAAGATGCAATCGCACTGGTGAACGAGAAGGCGTCGAAAGGCGGCAAGAAGAAGGCCGCCCCCAAGAAGGCGGCGGCCCCGAAGAAAGCTGCGGCGAAGAAACCGGCGGCGAAGAAGCCCGCCGCCAAGAAACCCGCGGCGAAGAAGGCCTCCTCTACCCCCGAGGGTTGAGGAGCTTTGCCATCACCGCTTCCGAACGGATGGTGCCGATCTTGGCGCCATTCTCCAGCACGGCAAGCTCGTCCGCGCCGGTTGCGAACATCTCCATCACCTGTTTGACGGGCATTTCGGCATCGACGCCCCGGTCGGCGGTCGATGCGCCGGGCACCATCACGTCCCGCGCCGTCAGCACCGACAGCGGATTCATGTGCCCGACGAAATCGGCGACGTAATCCGACACGGGGTTCGCGATGATCTCGCGCGCGGTGCCGCATTGGACGATCCGCCCGCCTTCCATCAGCGCGATGCGGTTGCCGATCTTGAACGCCTCGTCCAGATCGTGCGACACGAAGATGATCGTGCGTTTCAGCTTCTTTTGCAGGTCCAGAAGCTCGTCCTGAAGCCGGGCGCGGATCAGCGGGTCCAGCGCCGAGAACGGCTCGTCCATCAGCAGGATCGGCGCCTGGGTCACGAAGGCGCGGGCAAGGCCGACGCGCTGCTGCATCCCGCCCGACAGATCCCCCACCTTGCGGTCGGCCCATTGCTTCAGGTTCACCAGCGTCAGCTGTTCGTCCACCTTGTCGCGGCGGTCCTTGGCGGACATGCCGGCCAGTTCCAGGCCAAGGCCGACGTTTTCCCGCACCGTGCGCCATGGCAGCAGGCCGAACTGCTGGAACACCATGGCGATGCGCGACAGGCGCAGGCGACGCAGCTCGGAGGACGATGCCTTGGTGACGGACACCATTTCCTTGCCGTTATGGACCCGCACATCGCCCCGCACGACAGGGTTCAGCCCGTTGACGCCGCGCAGCAGCGTGGACTTGCCGGACCCGGACAAACCCATCAGCACGAGGATCTCGCCCTCGTTCACCGTCAGCGAACAATCGTGCACGCCAAGGATCTGGCCGGTTTCCTTCTGCACCTCGGTCCGGGTCTTGCCCTGATCCATCAGCGGCAGCGCGCGTTCGGGATAATCGCCGAAGACGATGGAGACCTTGTCGAAAATCACTGCGGTCATTTGCGGTGCACCTTCAGCATGCGGTCAAGGATGATCGCCACGACGACGATGATGAAACCCGATTCGAAGCCCAGCGCGGTGTTCACGGTGTTCAGCGCCCGCACGACCGGAACGCCAAGCCCATTGGCCCCGACCAGTGCCGCGATGACCACCATCGACAACGACAGCATGATCGCCTGCGTCAGCCCCGCCATGATCTGCGGCAGCGCATAGGGCAGCTCCACCTTCCACAGCCGCTGGCGTGGCGTCGCGCCGAAGCTTTCGGCCGCCTCCATCAGCGCGGGCGGGGTCGAGGCGATGCCAAGCGTCGTCAGCCGGATCGGCGCCGGCAGCACGAAGATCACCGTTGCCAGCAGCCCCGGCACCATCCCCAGGCCGAAGAACACGATGGCCGGAATCAGATAGACGAAGGTCGGCAGCGTCTGCATCAGGTCCAGCAGCGGCGTGATCGCTGCTTGCAGCCGCGGGCGGTGCGCGGCGGCGATGCCGATGGGAACGCCGATGGCCATGCAGGTCGCGCAGGCGATCAGGATCAGCGTCAGGCTTTCCATCGTCGGCTTCCAATAGCCCTGATTCAACACGAACAGGAATCCGACCAGCACGAAAAGGCAGGTCTTCCAGTTGCGCTGGAACAGCCATGTCAGCGCGACCATCGCCGCGATGATGACGAAGGGATGCGCGCCCTGAAGCACGAACATCACGCCGTCGATCAGCCCTTGCATCACCCAGCGGATCGCTTCGAACACCGGGCCGCCATTGGCGTTAAGCCAGTCGAAGGCGATCTTGGCCCATCGGCCCACGGGAATCTTGTAATCTGTAAACCAGTCGAGCATTCGGGCCCCTTGCTGTGGATGGACGCGGGCGGGGACGCCCTGAATGGCCCCGCCGCCTCATGCGGCGGGGCGGCGTGGGATCAGAGCCCGAGAGCTTCCTTCACCACCGGCAGGCCTTCTTCGCCGTCCACGGTGGTCACGCCCGCCAGCCACGGATCGACGGTGCCCGGGTGTTCCTGCAGCCATTGCAGAACGGCGGCGTCCGGTTCCATCCCGTCATCGAGGATCAGACCCATCATCTCGTTCTCCATCGGCAGGGTGAACATCTGCTGCGACAGAAGCTTGGCCACGTTCGGGCATTCGTCTGCGAAACCCTTGCGGATGACGGTGTTGACGACGCCTTCTTCGCCGAAGAACTCCTCGCCGCCCTTCAGGTATTTGATGTCATAGGTGGCGTTCATCGGATGCGGCTCCCACGCAAGGAAGGCCACGGCCTGTTCCTGCGGATAGAAGCGGCTGACCTGCGCCAGCATCCCCTGTTCCGAGGACTGCACGATCTCCCACCCTTCGAGGATCTGGCCCGGCTGCGTCAGGCTGGTCAGAAACTCGTTCGCCTCGTTGCCCGGCTCGATGCCATAGACGGTGGATTGCAACTGGTCCTTGAACTTGGGCAGGTCTTCGTAGGTCTGAAGCCCCGCGTCATAAAGATAGGTCGGCACGGCGATGTTGTATTTCGTGCCTTCGAGGTTGACCTTCAGCGTCTCGATGCTGCCCGAGTCGAGATAGGGTTGCAGCGCGCCTTGCTGCGCTGGCATCCAGTTGCCGAGGAACACGTCGATATCGCCCGAATCCATCGAGGCATAGGTGACCGGCACGCCGATGATGTCGACCTCCACGTCATAGCCCAGTGCTTCGAGGATCTGGCGCGTGGCCGAAGTGGTCGAGGTGATGTCGGTCCAGCCCACATCCGAAAAGGTCACGGCGGTGCATTCGGACTGCGCCAGCGCCGGGGCGGCAAGGGCCAGAGTGCAGGCCGTGGCGAGGAGGGTTGTCTTCATTGGAATCTCCCTGAGAGTTTTTTGTTGATTGACTGATCAATAAACTTCACGCTAGGCCCGGCATTGCAAGAAAAATTGGGGGCGCGATGCCGAAACTTGGTATGGAGCCTATTCGAAAGGCAGAGCTTATCAAGGCGACGATCATCGAGATCGGCCATCGGCGGAGCCTTGACGTGACGGTGGGGCAGATCGCCAAGCGCGCGGGAATGTCCACCGCGCTGGCCCATCACTATTTCGGCGGCAAGGAAGCGATCTTTCTGGCCGCGATGCGCCACATCCTGACGCTTTACGGCGCCGAAGTCCGGGACGAGCTGGCCCGGGCCGCCGGGCCCGAGGAACGTCTTGTCGCAATCCTTCGGGCCTCCTTCTCGGCGGAGAATTTCCGGCGCGAGATCATCAGCGCCTGGCTGAATTTTTATGTGCTGGCCCAGACCGTGCCGGAGGCAAAGCGACTGCTGATGATCTATCAGCGACGTCTTCACTCCAATCTGGTGGACTGTCTGCGCCCCATGGCCGGCGCAAGGGCGACTTCGATAGCCGCTGGTGTCGGTGCTCTGATCGATGGCGTTTACTTGCGGCACGCCTTGGCCGAGGTCAACCCCGATCCCGCCGCATCGGTCGCGCTGGTGCGAAGCCACATCCAATTCGAACTGAAGGGAATTCCGAAATGAAGGCGCAACCGCAGGGAAGCCATTTCATCGACGGTGCTTATGTCGAGGACGAGGGCGGTGCGCCCATCGAGGTGATCTTCCCCGCCACCGGCGAAGTGATCGCGCGGCTGCACGAAGCGACCCCGGCGCTGGTGGACCGCGCCCTTGCATCCGCTGCGCGGGCGCAGAAGACATGGGCGGCGCTGCGCCCGGTGGATCGCGCCCGCATCCTGCGCCGCGCCGCCGACATCATCCGGGACCGGGGCGACGATCTGGCCCTGCTGGAGACGCTGGACACCGGCAAGCCCATTCAGGAAACGACGGTGGCCGACTGGCCTTCGGGGGCGGACGCGCTGGAATATTTCGCGGGCCTTGCGCCTTCGGTGACGGGTGAAACCGTGCCGCTTGGGCAGGACTTCGTCTATACCCTGCGCGAGCCGATTGGCGTCTGCGTCGGGATCGGCGCGTGGAACTATCCCAGCCAGATCGCCTGCTGGAAGGCCGCGCCCGCGCTGGCGATGGGCAATGCGATGGTGTTCAAACCGTCCGAGACGACGCCGCTCGGCGCGCTGAAGCTGGCCGAGATTCTTGTCGAGGCGGGGCTGCCGCCGGGGCTGTTCAACGTGGTGCAGGGGTTCGGCAGCGTCGGCGCGGCGCTTGTGACCGATCCGCGCGTGGCAAAGGTGTCGCTGACGGGATCGGTGCCGACCGGGCGCCGCGTCTATGCCGCCGCCGCCGAAGGCCTGCGTCATGTGACGATGGAGCTTGGCGGCAAATCGCCCCTGATCGTGTTCGAGGATGCCGACCTTGATTCGGCGGTCGGCGCGGCGATGCTGGGCAACTTCTATTCCGCGGGGCAGGTCTGTTCCAATGGCACCCGCGTCTTCGTGCAGGCGGGGATCAAGGAGGAGTTCCTGTCGCGTCTGAAAGCGCGCGCGGAAAAGATCGTGATGGGCGATCCCCTGGACCCGGCGACGCAGATGGGGCCGCTGGTGTCTGCCGCGCAGGCCGACAAGGTCATGGCCTATGTCAGCGCTGCGACGGGGCGGCTGGTGACAGGGGGCATGCGCGACGGAAACTTCGTGCAGCCGACCGTGTTCGCCGATGTGACCGACGACATGCAGCTTGCCTCCGAGGAGGTCTTCGGCCCGGTGATGGCCGTGCTGGATTTCCAGACCGAAGAGGAAGTCGTCGCGCGCGCCAATGCCACCCAGTTCGGGCTGGCGGCGGGGGTGTTCACGCGCGATCTGGCGCGCGGCCACCGGGTGATCGCGGCGCTGGAGGCGGGAACCTGCTGGATCAACGCCTATAACCTGACGCCGGTGGAAAGCCCGTTCGGCGGGGTGAAGATGTCGGGCGTCGGGCGCGAGAATGGGCGCGCGGCGATCGAGCACTATTCGCAGGTGAAATCCGTCTATGTGGGGATGGGACCAGTCGATGCACCCTACTGATTACGTCATCATCGGCGCGGGGTCGGCGGGCTGCGCCATGGCCTACCGGCTGGCCGAGGCGGGCAAGACCGTCACCGTCATCGAATATGGCGGCACCGACTGGGGGCCGTTCATCCAGATGCCGGGGGCGCTGTCCTTTCCGATGAACATGGCGCGATACGACTGGGGGCTGCATTCGACGCCGCAGCCCAATCTGGGCGGGCGCAGTCTGGTCACGCCGCGCGGCAAGGTGATCGGGGGGTCGTCATCGATCAACGGCATGGTCTTTGTCCGCGGCCATGCCTGCGATTTCGACCATTGGGCGGATCAGGGGGCGGACGGGTGGTCCTATGCCGATGTGCTGCCCTATTATCGCCGGATGGAAAGCTGGCACGGGGGTGGCGCATCCGAATGGCGTGGCGCGGACGGCCCATTGCACATCACGCGAGGGCCACGCCGCAACCCGCTGTTCAACGCCTTCATCGAGGCGGGGAAGCAGGCGGGATATCCGCTGACCGAGGATTACAACGGCCAGCAGCAGGAAGGCTTCGGTCCGATGGAGGCGACGATCTGGAAGGGTCGCCGCTGGTCCGCCGCCAACGCCTATCTGCGGCCCGCGATTCAAACGGGCAAGGTGCGGCTGGTCCGCGCATTGGCCCGGAAGGTCGTGATCGAGGACGGCCGCGCCGTGGGGGTCGAGGTCTCTCGTCACGGGCACGTCGAGGTGATCCGGGCGGGGCAGGAGGTCGTCGTCGCCGCGTCGTCGATCAACACGCCGAAGATCCTGATGCACTCGGGCATCGGCGATGGGGAGCAGTTGGCGCGGCACAGCATCCCGGCGGTGGCCGACCGTCCGGGCGTGGGCGCGAACCTTCAGGACCATCTGGAGGTCTACATGCAGTTCGCGGCGCTGCAACCGATCACGCTGTTCCGCTATTGGAACCTGCCGGGCAAGCTGCGGGTGGGGCTGCAATGGGTGTCGTTGCATACGGGTCTTGGCGCGTCGAACCAGTTCGAGGCTTGCGGGTTCATCCGGTCGAGCGCGGGGGTGCAATATCCCGACATCCAGTATCATTTCCTGCCGCTGGCGGTGCGCTATGACGGCAAGGTGGCGGCGGAAGGGCACGGTTTCCAGGTTCATGTCGGGCCGATGCGGTCGAAATCGCGCGGGGCGGTGACGCTGGCATCCAGCGATCCCGAAGCCGCGCCGCTGATCGACTTCAACTATATGTCGCATCCGGACGACTGGGCCGAGTTCCGCGCCTGCATCCGCCTGACGCGCGAGGTCTTCGCCCAGCCTGCCATGGCCGCGCATGTGAAGCACGAGATACAGCCGGGCAGGGGCATCGAGACGGATGCCGAGATCGACGCCTTCATCCGCGACCATGCCGAAAGCGCCTATCACCCCTGCGGAACGGCACGGATGGGGCGGCGGGACGATCCCATGGCGGTGGTCGATCCCGAATGCCGGGTCATCGGGGTGGACGGGCTGCGTGTGGCGGACAGCTCGATCTTCCCGAGGGTCACGAATGGCAATCTGAACGCACCGTCGATCATGGTGGGCGAAAAGGCCGCCGATCACATCCTTGGCCGCGCGATGCTGGCACCGATGAATCAGGAGCCGTGGATAAATCCGGCATGGCAGGTGGCACAGCGTTGATTCGGCGCGGGAAGCGGATAAACCTTCGGTTGAAATGTCGGAGGGCCGAATGGACGATCCCATCCCCGTGCCGTCGGGACAGACGGTGACGCTGATCGACACGGTCAGCGATGCCGCCGGCCCCGCTGGGCTGACGCTGCGCTTCCGCTTTCTTGCGCCGGACCTTGCCGGGGTGGATTTCGATCTGGCAGCCGAAGACATGCGGGCGCTTTGCGAAAGCTACGCCCTGCCGCGCGTGTCGCAAACCGGACCGACACCACAGCAAATCGTGATTTCGCTGGCGGATATCAGCCTTCCATTCGGTGATTCCAACCCCGACGCAACCCAGTTTTTCGAGGCTTTCAGCATCGAGGATGACCACTGCATCTGGGAGCCGTTTTAGGCAAACCACTATAGATGGTAGGATTTGCAAAATGATGGCGCCCACCTGATGTAAGCCCGCCACAGGGGCACGGGCCGCTCACATTCCAGTGTCAAACCGTTTCGGATTGGGCTAGGATTCGCACAGGCCGAACCCGAGCGGTCTGCGCCTCGCAGTGGGGGGCGGCCGCGGAATGGTCTTGCGAGCCGACTTCCCAAGAATACAGGAGAGAAAAATGTCGAAAGTTGTTTTCGCAATGTGCATGGTTGCTTTCGTTGCCGCTTGCGCAAAGAAAGAAGAAGAAGTCACCTACGTCGAGCCCGTCACGACCGAGCCGGTCTACACTGGCAAATACAAGTGATTTGAAAGGGCGGGTTGCGGGCCTTTGGGCCCGGCCCGCCCTTTTTCTTTCCATCCGGAGGAGGTGCACTTCATGCTGAAGCACCGCGGCTTTCCCAGCCGCCTGACCGGAACCGACTTCCAGTTCACGATCCGTCGCGCCTCCAAAGAGGGGCCGACCAAGATCATCCGGCGCGAAAGATTCCGTGATCGCAAGAGCATGGACCGCGCCGCCGACGAAGGGTTTATGGCCGCACTGTGGTATCAGTTCGGCGAGGAAACATTCGAACGGGGCAACCTTGACGCCGGACGCCTGTCCTGGCTGTTCGGGCGCGAAGTCGTTCCTGCCGAGGATCCTTTCGATCCGCAAAGTTACGACGCCTTGATGCGCATCGACCGTGCCAAGGCCGAGGCATCCTTTCCTGCGGTTTTCGCGGGCGATGTCGAATTGCCCGAAGAAGACGACGACGATGACTGGGACGAGTGACCGGCATCTGTAACATTCTGGGCCGGGAACCGCCGATCATCACGGCGGTTCACGTAAATCTCTCTTTTCCCTGCCGACCGTTCGGATAAAATCGCCTCATAATAAAACACGAACGGAGGCCGAGCATCATGGTCAAAGCGAAATTTCTGGTTCTGGCGGCAGTCATGGCGACGGCGGTTGCCGGCTGCACCGACCCCTATGGCAACAACTATGGCGGCGGCTACGGCAATGCTGGCTATGGCAATGCCGGTTACGGCGGCGGTTATGGCGCTGCGAACAGCCCGACCAACAGCGCGGCGATCCGCACGCTGGGCGGCGCGGCGGCTGGTGCTGTGATCGCGGATGCGACCGGCGGCAGCAAGACGCGCGGCGCGATGATCGGCGCCCTTGCAGGCGGCGTGTCCTGCGGCGTCCCCGGCCTTCCGGCCTGCCACTGAACCGAAAGGCCGCCTTCGGGCGGCCTTTTCAATACCGCCCGGCGTCCTCGATCTCTTGACGGCGCAGCGGGAACTTGTCGATGGCGCGAACGATCTCGCGCACATGCCAAGGCATCGGTTTCCGCAGCGCGACCTTGCCGTCCTTTTCCAGAATCACCAGCGAAAACCCACGCGGGCGCAGCTTTTCGCGCACGGCGCTGCGGGCGGCGGGGTCCGTGTCGGTGATGATCACGACGTCGCGATCCTCCAGCGACTGCGCATCGCGGGCAAGATAGTCCATCTGCGTGCGGAAGGCCGGGTCTTCGGCGCTGTCGGCAAAGACGACGACCGGGCGCTTCTGCCACAGATAGTCGTCCAGCGTCACGCCGCTTGCCGGAACTTGGGCCAATGCCGCCGCTGGCAGCAGCCAAAGGATCATGAACAGAAATTTCATCGCGCCTCCCAAAGGCAATATAGGGGCGGATGGGGCAGGACCGAAGCCTAAGCCGCCTGCTTGGCGTTGATTTCTTCCCAGGCGGTGTTGATGTCGATCAACCGACGCTCGGCCAGCCGGATCGCTTCGGGCGGAACGCCGCGGGCAATCATCCGGTCGGGATGGCTTTCGCGCACTGCCTTCTTCCACGCATTGCGCACCTGCGAGATCGGCGCACCGTGATCCACCCCCAGCACGTCATAGGGATCGCGCGGCGCGCCCGGCACGACGCGGGCCCGGATCGCGCGATGGCAGGCGTCGCCCAGCCCGAAGATACGCGCGACTTCCGTCAGGAAGGCATCCTCGGCCGGGTGGAAGCCGCCATCGGCGACGGCCACGTGGAACAGCCCTTCAAGGATGTCGATACGCACCTGTTTCTGATGGTCGAACATACGCGCGATCTTGCGGGCGTAATGCTCGAACCCGGCGACGTCTTGCCGCGCAAGGTTGAAGACGCGGGCGGCGTTCGCTTCCTCTCCCGGCGGGATGGCGAAGATGCAGCGGAAGGCGGACACCTCGGTGCGCGAGACCTCCCCATCCGCCTTTGCCATCTTGGCGCCGAGGCTGATGATCGCGATGGTAAAGGCGACGGACCGTTCGGGGGGGGATTTCAGGCGACCGAACACATCCGACAGCGACTCGCCGCTGGCCAGCGCCGCAAGGGCCTCGGATATGCGTGTCCAGATCGACATTATGCAACCATAGCGCGAACGCGCCCTAAAGAAACTTCTGCATCAGGACCAGATCGAGCCACTGGCCCCATTTGAAGCCCGAACGCGGCACCACCGCCGTGTGCTCATAGCCCAGAGCGGCATGGAATGCGAGGCCTTCGGGGTTCTGCGCACTGACGCCGGCGATCATGGAATGCGCGCCCATGGTCCGCGCGTGATCCTCGACCGCCGTCATCAATGCGCGCCCGATCCCGCGCCCCTTGGCGGCGGGCAGCAACGCGACGGTGTTCTCCATCGTGAAGCGATAGCCGTAACCGCCCCGAAACTGGGCATAGGTGGCAAAGCCGAGGATGCCGTCCTCTTCCTCGGCCACGAAGAAGGCAAATCCCTGTTCGGGCCGTTCGCGGATCGCTGCTTCCACCTCGGCTGCGGTCTTCTCGATCTCGGAGAAATTTGCCAGCGAGTCGCGGATCATCGTGTTCCAGACCTCGCGCACCTGCGGGGCATCGGCAAGCGTGGCGTGGCGGATCATCGGCGGCTCCGTGGGGAAGGGCGGGGGGCCAATGATTAGGCCCGCCGCCGCGCCGCCGCAAGCCTAGTCGGCAACGATTTCGCTGGAGGCTTTCAGCGCCGAGACCAGTGACTTGAACCGTGCCTGCGCCACTTCGCCGAACAGGCCCTGACCTTCGCGCGTCAGTTTCAGCGTCAGGATGCGCTTTTTCGGCTTCCAATGCAGCGATCCGGCGTCGGATGGATCGTCCATGGTGAACATCGCACCGAAGCGCATCGCCTTGCCCAGAACCTCGGCCTCCTGAACTTCCTCGTCGGGCAGCAGCTTGAACAGCGGCTCCAGCCGCGATCCGGCGCGGTTGTTCTTGTAACGGTGCAGCAAGGCGAGGCCCAGAAACACGCGCCCCGGATGATCCAGCCCGCCAAGGTTGGCGCGGGTGGCATTGTCGAAGCAGACCTCGGCCCGGTAATCGGGGTGGGCGCGCCAAGTGGTGTCGTGCAGCAGGCAGGCCGCGCGGATCAGCCGTTCGCGTTCAGGGCTCGCGCCATCGAAGATCGGCGACAGGAAGTGGAACAGCTTCTTTCCGAAACCGGGAATGCGGGCCGACGTCATCTCGGCCGCCCGCGCCGCTTCGATCAGCGGATCGCGCGCACGCAGTTTCGCGGGCATGACCTCATAGAGCAGACCCTCACGGATGCCATAGGAGGAAACGTCGATCTCGGATGGTTTGAAGATGCGGACCAACTCGCGCAGAACCTCGCAAGCCAGCGGCACAAGTTCCATCCGTTCGGCCGAGGTGCCGGTCGCGCTGCGCAGGGCGGACAGGTCGGATTGGCCGATCCAGTCCAGCGTCTCCAGCAATTCCTTGGGCTGCATCCGGTATTCGTGCAGCACGGTCAGGGGATAGCCGCGCCGCTCCATGTCCAGCCGCGCGATCACCCGCCACGAGCCACCGACAAGGAAGATGCGGTCGCCATCGGGCTGGATGATCTCGCGCAGGTCCTTCAGGATGCGTTCGATATGCGCCAGCCGGTCCTTGGCGCTGCCCGGCACCTGTTGCAGTCGGAACGGCCCCAGCGGCGACGTCGCTCGCGCGCCCACCGTGCCGCCGCCGATCCGCGCAAGCTCCATCGAGTTGCCGCCGATGTCGCAGGCAATCCCCGAGGCGTCCGGCCAGCCCAGTAGCACGCCCTGCGCCGAAAGCCGTGCTTCCTCGTCGCCGTCCACGACCCACAGCTTCAGCCCGGTTTCGCGCAGCACAAGCTTCTGGAATTCGGGCCCGTCCTCGGCCTCGCGCACGGCGGCGGTGGCAACGACGGTCAGCGGTGCGATGCCCATGCCCTTGGCCAGCAGCGCAAAGCGTTTCAGCGCAGCCAGCGCCCGCTCGCGCCCCTGCGGGTGCAGGCGGCCCGTTTCCGCCAGCCCTTGTCCCAGCCCGCACATGACCTTTTCGTTGAAGAAATAGGCCGGGCTGCGCGCCGCCCCGTCGAACACGACCATACGGACCGAGTTCGATCCGACATCGACGACTCCCACCCGGGTAAGTGCGCGGATCGACGGATCGTCGAACAGATGCCCCCCGAAAAGCTCGTCGCTGTCCTTTGTCTTGGTTGGCGTCATGGCTCCTCCGGGACGCAGTCTGGCTTTGCGCGCCCGCCATGTGGCGGAAAGCACTATTCTTCCTCCGGTCCGCGCGCGTCGTCGCGGGAATGGGCAAGGCGCGGCACGTCCTTGGCCCCGGCGCTGCCACGGCCCGACAATGACGGGTTTTCCATGAAGAACCTATGGCATGAGAAAGGTTCGTCCCCGTCGGATTTCGGACGGATGAACCGCCCATCGGCCTGCAAGATCCAGCTTTGCGCCTCGTCCGCCATGTTGGCGGCCATGATCTGCCCGGTGATCTGCGCCTTCACGGTGGGGTTCATCGCCTCGACCAGCGTTTCGACGCGGCGGTTGAGGTTGCGGCCCATCCAGTCGGCAGAGGAGAAGAACACCCGCGCCTTTTTCGACGGCAGGCCCATCCCGTTGCCGAAGCAGACGATGCGGCTGTGTTCAAGGAACCGGCCCACGATGGATTTCACGCGGATGTTTTCCGACAGCCCATTCACGCCGGGGCGCAGGGCGCAGATGCCGCGGATCACAAGGCTGATCTTCACCCCCGCCTGCGACGCGGCATAAAGCGCCTCGATCACCTCGGGTTCGACCAGCGAGTTCATCTTGGCCCAGATTTCCGCCGGACGGCCCACCTTGGCGTGTTCGACCTCGGCGGCGATCATCTCCAGCAGGCGCGGTTTCAGCCCGCTGGGCGCGATGGCAAGGTTTTCCAGCCCCTGCGGCTGGACATAGCCGGAGAGGTAGTTGAACACCTTGGTCGCATCCCGGCCCAGCGCCGCATCGCAGGTGAAGAAGGACAGGTCGGTATAGATCCGCGCCGTGATCGGGTGGTAGTTGCCAGTGCCGTAATGGGTATAGGTGACCAGCTGGTCCCCCTCGCGCCGGACGACGGTGCTGATCTTGGCATGGGTCTTGTAGTTGACGAAGCCATAGACGACATGCGCGCCCGCCCGTTCAAGGCGGCGGCTTTGCCGGATGTTCGCAGCCTCGTCGAAGCGGGCGGCAAGTTCGACCAGCGCGGTCACGGATTTCCCGGCCTCGGCCGCTTCGCACAGGGCGGCGACGATGGGGCTGTCGGTGGATGTGCGATACAGCGTCTGCTTGATCGCCAGCACGTTCGGATCGGTCGCTGCCTGTTGCAGGAAGCGGACGACCATGTCGAACGTCTCGTAAGGGTGATGCAGCAGCATGTCCTTCTGCCGGATCGCGGCGAACATGTCGTTGTCGTGATCCAGGACCCGCTCCGGCACGCGCGGGGTGAAGGACGGCCACAGCAGGTCCGGGCGGGAGGACAGCACCAGTTCCTTCACGTCGGCCATGCCGATCAGGCCGCGCACCTCGACCACCTCGTCGTCGGAAACGCCGAGTTCTTCCTTGATGATGTCGAACAGCTCGTCCGGGGCGCCGGCGCTGATCTTCAGGCGGATCACGTCGCCGCGGCGGCGGCGTTTCAGTGCCGTCTCGAATTCGCGGACCAGATCCTCGGCTTCCTCCTCGACCTCCAGATCGCTGTCGCGCAGCACGCGGAAGGTGCAGTGGCCGCGGTCGGTATAGCCGGGGAACAGCATGTCCAGATGCAGCAGCAGCAGTTCTTCCAGCGGAACGAAGCGGTTTTCGCCCGCGCGGCCCGGCAGGGCGACGAAACGCGCGATCTGCGCCGGGATCGGCAGGATGGCCTGCAGACGGCGGCGGTCCGTCACCCGCTCCAGCTCCAGCCCAAGGCAGAAGCCGGTGTTGGGAATGAAGGGGAAGGGGTGCGCCGGGTCGATCGCCAGCGGCGACAGCACCGGGAACACCTTGTTCAGAAAGTGATCCTCAAGGTGCCGATGGTCGCGCTGCGTCAGCTTGGACCGGGTCAGCAGGGTGATCCCCTCGGCCTCCATCAGCTTCTTCAGCTTGTTGTAGACCGTTTGCTGCGTGTGCATCAGCTTGCGCGCGTCGGCGTTGATCAGCGCAAGCTGCTCTGCCGGGCTGCGGCCATCTTCGGACAGACCCGGATTGGACCGCCGCGCCAATGCGCGCAGCCCCGCCACCCGGACGGTATAGAATTCATCGAGGTTCGTGGCCGAGATCGACAGGAACCGCAGCCGTTCCAGCAGCGGAACCGAGGGGTTGGACGCCTCCTCCAGCACACGCCAGTTGAAAGCCAGCCAGCTCAACTCGCGATTGAAGAAACGGCGCGGACCGGCAACTTCCGCCATAGGCAGCGTAACCGGTTGAGGAAACGGGGATTTGAGGAAGTCAGCGAGGGTCATGCGCCGTGCCTTAGTCACGCCAAAGATGAATGTCTTGTGAAGTTATTGTAACAGGCCGTTTGTGACACTGTCATATTCCAGAACCTCGGCGGCAAGTTGCCGGGTGATGGGTCGATGCTCCTGCAACGAGCGCGAATCCAGCGCCGCGACAAGCGCGCGGGCCGCTCCGATGGATCGATCCATCCGCGCCACCAGATAGGGCACGAGCGGGGGCGGGACGGCGATCTGGCGATCCGCGAACAGCTTCACCAGAACGGCGGACAGCATCGCGTCATCGGGCGATTCGATCCGGGCCACCGATGCGGCCATCATCCGGCTGAGCACGTCCGGCACCATCAGCCCCCAATCGCGCGGCGGGGCCGAAGCGGTCAGCAGGAAGGGTTTGCGCGCGGCGGCCATGAGGTTGTGCAGGTGGAACAGCGCCTCTTCTGCCTCCCGCTCGCCCGCCAGACGGTCGGCGTCCTCCAGCACGACGGCATCTTCGCGGGTCAGCGCCTCCAGATCGGCGCCGGGCATCGCACCGCTGTCCACCAGCACCGCATTCGCCTCGGCGGCCCAGACATGGGCCAGATGCGTCTTGCCCGCCCCACGGGGGCCGACCAGCACCATCTTGCCCCCCGGCCATGCGCGCCAGCCCTCAAGGCTTGCCAGCGCCAGCGCATTGGACGGCGCGACGAACAGATCGTCGCGGCCAAGCGCAGGCCGTGCCGGCAGGTCGAAGGCCAGCTGGCGGATCAACCCTGCTCTTCCCGATAGGGGGCTGCCTCGATCCCGTGATAGAGGCGGCTGGCCTTGTATTGCGCGATGCCGAAGCGGGCGACCACGCCGATCGCGGCGGCAACCGGCACGGCGATCAGCATTCCGACGAAGCCGAACAGCGCCCCGAAGGCCGACAGCGCGAACAGCAGCCAGACCGGATGCAGGCCCACCGAATTGCCGACGAGGCGGGGCGTCAGGATGTTGCCCTCGACGAACTGGCCGGATTGGAAGATCGCCCAGATGATGATGATCGACCACCAGTCGCCCCAGAACTGGAACAGCGCCAGACCGATGGCCAGACCGCCGCCCACCAGCGCGCCGACATAAGGAATGAAGGTCAGGAACCCCGCGATCGCGCCGACGATGGCGCCGAAGTTCAGCCCCGCCGCCATCAGCGCAAAGGCGTAATAGGTGCCGAGGATGATGCAGACCGTCATCTGCCCGCGCACGAAACCGGCAAGAACGTGGTCGATCTCGCGGAACAGCTCCCGGATCGTCGGCGCGTGGTCCAGCGGCAGAAGCGTGTCGATCTTGGCCACCATCTTGTCCCAGTCCAGCAGCAGATAGAAGGCGACGACCGGGGCCACGATCATGAACACGACCGCGTTGATGACCGAGAAGAACGAGGTGATCAGCGTATTCGCCATCTGCCCGCCGCGTTGCTGGATCGTCTGGCCCAGCGAATCGAGCGTCTGTCGGATGGTCGAGGTTTCGTCGCTCAGCTGCGGGAACTTGTTCATCACGAAGGTCTGAAGCTGGCTGAAGATCGCGGGGGCCGAGTTGATCAGCTGAGTCAGCTGATTCACCAGCGTCGGGATGACGGCCAGCACCAGCAGCACGAAGATCAGCACGGTGGCGACCGCGATCACCGCCGTCGCCAGCGCCCGGCTCAGCCCCAGCCGTTCCAGCCGGTCCGCGATGGGGTCGAGGAAATAGGCGATCGCGCCGCCCACCAGAAACGGCAGGATCACGTTCCCCAGCAGCCAGAGCGTGACGAGGAAGACGAGCGCGGCGATGCCCCACCATTTCGCCTGGCTGAAGCGTGAAATTCCCATCGTCGGCCCCTTCATGGTCTTGGGCAACACATCGCCCATGCCGCCACCCCATGCAAGCGAAAGCGCGCGGCGCTTGCCTGTTAGGGGCGATCCGCCTAAACCCCGTGCTGACCCTGTTCTTATGAGGCACCTTATGCGCCTGAGCCGCTACTTCCTGCCCGTCCTGAAGGAAAACCCGTCCGAGGCGCAGATCGTCTCGCACCGTTACATGCTGCGTGCGGGCATGATCAAGCAGCAGTCGGCGGGGATTTATTCCTGGCTGCCGATGGGCTTCAAGGTTCTGAAGCGGATCGAACAGATCGTCCATGAGGAACAGATCCGCGTCGGCCACCTGCCGCTTCTGATGCCCACGCTGCAAACGGCGGACCTGTGGCGCGAATCCGGCCGTTACGACGATTACGGGCAGGAAATGCTGCGCATCAAGGACCGTCAGGGCCGCGAGATGCTGTATGGCCCGACCAACGAGGAGATGATCACCGACATCTTCCGCGCCCATGTGAACAGCTACAAGGACCTGCCGCTGACGCTGTATCAGATCCAGTGGAAGTTCCGCGACGAGGTGCGTCCGCGCTTCGGCGTCATGCGGGGACGCGAGTTCCTGATGAAGGACGGGTATTCCTTCGACATCGACCGGGATTCGGCGCTGCACGCCTATAACCGTCACATGGTCAGCTATCTGCGGTCCTATGAACGCATGGGACTGACGGCAATTCCGATGCGCGCGGCCTCCGGCCCCATCGGCGGCGACAACACGCATGAATTCCTGGTTCTGGCCTCGACGGGCGAGAGCGAGGTCTTCTATGACAGCGCCGTGACCGACCTGAAACTGGGCGCGCGCGAGGTCGATTTCGACGATCGCGCCGCCGTGGCCGGCATCTGCGAGGAGTTCACCTCGGTCTATGCCCGCACGGATGAAACCCATGACGAGGCGCTGTTCAACGCCGTTCCCGAAGAACGCCGCAAGGTGGGCCGCGGGATCGAGGTCGGTCAGATCTTCTATTTCGGCACCAAATATTCGGAATCCATGGGCGCGAATGTCGTGACCGCCGATGGCAGCCGCGTGCCGGTCGAAATGGGCTCGCACGGGATCGGCGTGTCCCGCCTTCTGGGCGCGATCATCGAAGCCAGCCATGACGACAAGGGCATCATCTGGCCCGAGGGCGTCACCCCGTTCCATGTCGGCATCGTCAATCTGAAACAGGGCGACGCCGCCACCGACAGCGCCTGCAACGCGCTGTATGCAGCATTGGTCGGCAAGGGGCTGGAGCCGCTTTATGACGACCGCGACGAACGGGCAGGGGCGAAATTCGCGACGATGGACCTGATCGGCCTGCCGTGGCGCGTGACCATCGGCCCGCGCGGGCTGGCGAACGGCAAGGTCGAACTGACCTCGCGCCGCACCGGGGAATCCGAGGAAGTCTCGCTTGAGGCCGCCGTGGACCGCCTGACGCAGATCTACGCAGGCGTCTGATGTTTGCCCCGTTCGAATGGATGATCGCCTGGCGCTATCTTCGCGCCAAGCGGGCCGAGGGCGGGGTTTCCGTCATGACATGGATCAGCCTGATCGGCATCACGCTTGCCGTCTTCGCGCTGATCGCGACGCTTTCGGTCCGCGCGGGGTTTCGCGCGGAACTGGTGGACACGATCCTTGGGGCCAACGCGCATGTGACCGTCTATTCCGCCGGGCAGGTGGATCAGAACGGCGTGCTGACGCGCGGCTTTCCCGATTATGACGAGGTGGCCGGGCGGCTGGCCGGGGTGCAGGGCGTCACGCGCGCGGCCCCGCTGGTCAAGGGGCAGGTCATGGTCACCAACCGCGAACAGTCCGGCCTTGGCGATGTGTTCGGCATCCGCGAGGCCGATCTGCGGTCGATCCCCCGCATCGGCGACGGAGCGGACGCGCAGGGCGATCTGTCCCGCTTCGGCGAAGGCATCGCCATCGGCAGCCAGCTTGCCCGCGATCTGGGCATCCAGCTTGGCGACCGCATCCGCCTGACATCGGCCAACGGCGTGCGGACGGCGTTTGGCGTGACCCCCCGCGCGAATGCGTATGAGGTCGTCTATATCTTCACCGCCGGTCGCTACGACATCGACAAGGTCCGCGTCTATATGCCCTTCGACGAGGCGCAGAGCTATTTCAACCGCGAGGGTTTCGCGGACGAGATCGAGGTGATGGTGGACCGCCCCGAAGCCGTGGACAGCTACATCCCTGCGCTGGCCGAAGCGGGCGGACCTGCGGCGATGTTCTGGACGTGGCGCGACAGTTCCGGCGGCTACCTGCGCGCCTTGGATGTCGAGGATAACGTGATGTTCGTCATCATGTCGGTTCTGGTGCTGATCGCGGCGATGAACATCGTGTCGGGCCTCATCATGCTGGTCAAGAACAAGGGCCGCGACATCGGCATCCTGCGCACGATGGGCCTGACCGAAGGGTCGATCCTGCGCGTGTTCTTCATCTGCGGCGCGGCGACGGGGATCATCGGCACAGTCTGCGGCGTGATCCTTGGCTGCCTGTTCGCGATCTATATCGACCCGATCTTCAGCCTCGTGAACTATGTCTCGGGCGGCGGGGTCTGGGACCCGGAGATCCGCGGCATCTATGCGTTGCCGGCAAAGTTGCAGGTGCAGGACGTGATCTCGGCCATCGCGCTGTCGCTGGGGCTGTCCTTCATCGTCACGATCTTTCCCGCGCGCCGCGCTGCCCGCATGAACCCGGTGGAGGCCCTGCGTTATGAGTGACATGCTGGTTCTGGACGGTGTCACCAAAGGCTACAACCGCGGCAAACCGGGCGAGGTGAACGTGCTGAACGGCGCGTCGCTGCGGGTCGCGGCGGGCGAGGTCGTGGCGCTGGTCGCCCCGTCAGGCGCAGGGAAATCGACGCTGCTGCATATCGCGGGCCTGCTGGATACGCCGGATGATGGCGTGGTCGAGATCGGCGGCACGCGGATGAACGGTCTGGGCGACAAGGCCCGGACCGAGACGCGGCGGCGTGAGGTCGGCTTCATCTATCAGTTCCACCACCTGCTGCCGGAGTTCACGGCTGCCGAGAATATCGTGCTGCCGCAGCTTGCGAACGGGACCTCGCGCCGGGATGCGGATGCGCGGGCGCTGGACCTGCTGGGCCATGTCGGCGTTGCGCAGCGGGCGGGGCATCGCCCGGCTGCCATGTCGGGCGGCGAACAACAACGGGTCGCCTTCTGCCGCGCGTTGGCGAACAAGCCGCGCCTGCTGCTGGCGGACGAGCCGACGGGGAACCTCGACCCCGCCACCTCGGACCGGGTGTTCGACGCGCTGATGACATTGGTGCGTGAAACCGGGCTGTCGGCGCTGATCGCGACGCACAATCTGGAACTGGCCTCACGGATGGACCGGGTGGTTCGGCTGGATGCTGGCCGTCTGGGTTGACGGGGTCAGCCCCGCAATCTCCAGCACCAGCTTGCGGCGGACGGCATCGGCGAAATTCTCGCCATCCTCCGCCGCGATGACGAAGGCGCCGGGGCCGCCGATGATCCGGTCGGTGTAAAGCTGCACCAGATCGCCGCCGGTGGACGAGAAGCACCGCTCGCACAGGATCGGCAGCCCGTTGATGGTGATACCTGCCGCCAGCACCCGCGCGCGCGAGGTCTCGACGGACGGGCCGGTGAAGCTGGAGGCGCTGTCGCCGGAAAAGTCGATCACCTGACGCATGGACTTGATGTCGTTCGTCTCGATCAACCGCAATCCTTCCAGCAGCGCCGCGCCGATGGCATTGCGCCCGAAGGCAAGGCGCGGCTGGTCGAGGATGCCGCCCGCGAACATCGCCGCCGATGCCTGCCCGTCGATGATCGTCCAGTCCACCACGGTCGCCTGATTGGCCGCCCATTCGACATAGGTGACGGCGATGCGCCCGGTCATCGTGGTCGATATCGCCTCCAGCACCTCCGGATGGACGATGGCGGCGGCATAGCTTTCGCGCTGGAAGTCGATTTCGGGCTGGCTGATGGACCCCGAGCTGTCGGCCAGCAGCACAAGCTCCAGATCCACCTCCTCGGCCCATATGGGCGAGGCGAGGCAGAGGAGGAGTGGCGCCATCCATATCCGCATACCCTTATGGTAGCACGGATTGCGCTGTTACAAGGCTGATACATTCGTATTGTTGGGCCAGCCCGAAATTTCAGCCGCGACCAGTTCCTGAAGCCGCCAGAGGTTGCGGTCGCGCAGCCCGTGTTCCTCCAGCTTCATCACCGTGTTGTGCAGGTATTCGGCGCCCGATCCGCCATGGCCGCAGGCATGGGCCAGCCGCCACGCGACCTGATCTTCGGGCAGGCTGACGACCATCGGCCCTTTCGGCCCCGCCCAGAAGGTCAGGGCGCGTTCGGTGCCACGTTCGGTGCGCAGATTGATCCAGCGCAGGTTCCCGGCCATTTCCTTGGCGACCAGCTCGCGTTTCAAAAGCGCATGCAGCGCCTCGTCCTCGTGGCCGGCCGCGATCTCCATCACCAGCCCGGTGGTCGATCCGCCGCGCTCCAGCGCCATCATCAGGCCGGGGATTTCTTCGGACCCGCGCCACTGGCGAATTTCAAGGCAGAAGCTGCGATGCCAGCCATGGGCGACGCCCTGCCGCACCGGCCCGACCGCAAAGCCGGGGTTCCAGATCAGCGAGCCATAGGCGAAGACGGGGATCGGGCCGTCCGCCTCGGCCCGGATCGCGGCGGCCATCGCGGCGTAATCACCGTCCGTCAGCGGCGTCCATGACGGATCGGGGCCGGGATCTGGGACATGGCGAAGCGAACGACGAACATGTTCGGCGGTAAGGGAAAGCGAGCGGGGCATGACCCTTACATGGCACTTCGGACGTCAGACGTCCAGTTCCTCCACGAATTTTGCGTTTTCCTGAATGTATTGGAAGCGCAATTCGGGCTTCTTGCCCATCAGCCGTTCGACCAGATCGCCGGTCTGGCCGGGTTCGTCCTCGTCGATGGACACGCGGATCAGCTTGCGGGTTTCGGGGTTCATCGTCGTGTCCTTCAGGTCCTTGGCGTCCATCTCGCCCAGACCCTTGAAGCGTTGCACGTCGATCTTGCCCTTGCCGCCCAGACCCTTCTTCAGCCACTTTTCCTTTTCCGCATCGTCCGCGACATAGCGGCGGCGCGCGCCTTGCGTCAGACGATACAGCGGCGGGCAGGCGAGGTAGAGGTGCCCCTTGTCGATCAGCGGGCGCATCTGGGTGAAGAAGAACGTCATCAGAAGCGATGCGATATGCGCGCCGTCCACGTCTGCGTCGGTCATGATGATGATCTTGTCATAGCGCAGATCATCCACGTTGAACCGCGTGCCCATGGAAACGCCAAGCGCCTCGCAGATGTCGCGGATTTCCGTGTTGTCGTTCAGCTTGCCGGATGCAGCGCCCAAGACGTTCAGGATCTTGCCCTTCAGCGGCAGAAGGGCCTGCGTCTCGCGGTTGCGCGCGCCTTTGGCCGAACCGCCGGCCGAATCGCCCTCGACGATGAACAGTTCGGTATTTTCGCGGTTCTTGGCGGTGCAATCGGTCAGCTTGCCCGGAAGACGCAGTTTCTTGGTGGCCGATTTGCGCTGCGTTTCCTTTTCGGCGCGGCGGCGCAGGCGTTCCTCGGCCCGCAGCACCAGAAAGTCGAGGATCGCGCCCGCCGATTTCGTGTCCGCCGCCAGCCAGTTGTCGAAATGGTCGCGGACCGAGGATTCGACGTATTTCGCCGCTTCTTCGGTGGACAGGCGGTCCTTGGTCTGGCCGACGAAGGACGGCTCGCGGATGAAGATGGAGATGAGGGCGCAGCCGCCGGTCAGCATGTCCTCGCGCGTGATCTCGGACGCCTTGCGGTTCTTGACCAGCTCCCCATACGCCTTGATGCCCTTCAGCATCGCGGACCAGAAGCCGGATTCATGCGTGCCGCCCTCGGGGGTGGGGACGGTGTTGCAGTATGAATGGATGAACCCGTCGCGGGTGGGCGTCCAGTTGATCGCCCATTCGACCGAACCGGGGACGTTGAACTTTTCGAAGCTGACCTTCCCGGCAAAGGGCTTGTCGGCATAGGTCGTCGTGCCCTCCATCACCTCGCCCAAGTAATCGGCAAGGCCGTTCGGATACTGGAACGTCGCCTCCAGCGGGGTTTCCCCATCGGCGACGGCGGTTTTCCAGCGGATTTCCACCCCCGAGAACAGATAGGCCTTGGACCGCACCATCTTGAACAGGCGCGCGGGCTTCAGTTGCAGATGGCCGAAGATTTCCGCATCCGGGTGGAAGGTGATCGTGGTGCCGCGCCGGTTCGGGGCGGGGCCGACCTTGGCGACCGGGCCTTGCGGCACGCCGCGGGCAAATTCCTGCACGAACAATTCGCGGTTGCGCGCCACCTCGACCCGCATGTGATCCGACAGCGCGTTCACCACCGAAGACCCTACGCCGTTCAGACCTCCCGAGGTCGAATAGGCCTTGTTGGAGAACTTGCCCCCCGCGTGCAGCGTGCAGAGGATCACCTCCAGCGCCGACTTGCCGGGGAACTTGGGGTGCGGATCGACCGGGATGCCGCGTCCGTTGTCGCGCACGGTCACGGAATGGTCGGCGTGAAGCTCCACCTCGATGCGGTTCGCATGGCCAGCCACCGCCTCGTCCATCGAGTTGTCGAGGATTTCGGCAACCAGATGGTGCAGGGCGCGTTCGTCCGTGCCGCCGATATACATGCCCGGGCGTTTGCGGACCGGCTCCAGCCCCTCCAGCACCTCGATGCTGGATGCGTCATAGGTTTCCAGGGGCTGGGAGAGGAGGTCGTTCATGGCCGCTCGATTCGTTTTGGAAGCCCCACATAAAACATTTCATGCGGGGCGGGGGCAAGGTCAGGCGGGCTCGGCCTCCCGCGCGGCCATCATCGACAGGAAGGCGGGGCGGGACTGGCAGCGGCCCAGCCATGCGCCCAGCGCCGGGAATTCCGCGATCAGGGCCGTCGCGCCCTGCGAATACCGGACGCATTCGGCCACGTTGATGTCGGCCACGGTGAAACGGTCGCCCACCAGCCAGTCGTTGCCCCCGAAGTGACGCTCCAGCCGGGCGAAGGGGCGGCGCAGCTTTTCGGACGCGATGGCGATGGCGGCCTGACCCTCGGGCTGCACGCCGCCGCCATTGGCAAGGATCCTCTGGATCTCCAGCGCGCAGGCCTCGATGCTGGTGGCGGCCAGCAGCGTCCATTGCGAGATCAGCGCCTCCTCGGCCGCGTCCTGCGGGCCAAGAGCGCCGCCGTGGACGCGGGCGATATGCTGCGTGATGGCCAGCGATTCCGTCAGGATCAGGCCCTCGTCCTCCATGCAGGGTACCTGTCCCAGCGGGTTCACGGCCAGATATTCCGGGGACGCGGTGTTGAACGGCGCATCTTCGGCCCGCGGGTTCGGCAGGCGATAGGCCTGGATCACCGGGACATGGTTGAAGGGCAGCGCGATTTCGGCCAGCAGCCACAGCGGGCGCGTCGCACGCGATCTGTAGACGCCGTAGATGGTCAGCATCGGTCTTCTCCTTTTGCCTGCGCGCGCATCAGACCACGCCGCGCCGCGCTGCGGAAGGGGTTCGGAACAAATCCGCGCCGGGTCGTTTATCTGGGGAATGAAATGCATTTACCGCTTGCCGGTGACGCCGCGCTGCGGCAGGGAAAGATTGGCCGAAACCGCGTAGACGGGGCATATGACACCACCCGAAGATCATGAACACCGGGCAGAAATCGTCGACCGCCTGTATGACGTGGCGCTCGACCCGATGCGGTTCGAGGATCTGATCGACGCCTGGGAAGGGCGCGGAAGTGCTGCGGACGACCCCGCGATCGACGCGCATATGTCCCGCGCCCGCGTTTTTCTTGATCGTTACGATGCGGCGCGCGACGGGGGCGGGGCGCGCGCGGCGCTGGACGCGGTGCATCGCTCTGCCGCGTTTCTGTCCGACGGGGTTTCCGGGGTCGTCGCCTGCAACCGCGCGATGGAACAGGCCTTCGATATCCGCGAAGGCGCGCCTCTGTCGGATCTGCCCTTCGATCCGCATGACGTGGAATCGCTGTCCGAGGCGATCCTGCGCGTGACGGGCGGCAAGGCCGAAAAGGTCGCGACCCTGCGGCTTCGGTCGTCGCAGACGGGCAGCCCGGTGATCGTGCGCATCACCCCCGTCATCGCCGAGGCTCCGCGCCCGGTCGCGCTGGTGCAATCGACCGAACTCGTCTGGCCCGAAGGGTTCGAGACGCCGGTGCAGGAGGCGTTCGGCCTGACCTTGGCTGAGGTGGAGATCGTGCGCGGCCTGAGCATGGGCCAGCCCGTCCGCGACATCGCCGAGGCGCGGGGCCGGTCGGTCGATACCGTCCGCACGCAGCTTCGCTCGATCCTTGCCAAGACGGAAACGCATTCACAGTTCGAACTGGTGCGTGTCGTCCTTGGGCTGATGGACCTGTCGCACCCGCCCCGGTCCGAACGGCAGGCCGAAGGGCTGGTCGGGTTGCCCTTTCAGACGCTGCGGATGCCCGACGGGCGACGGTTGGATTGGATCGAATTCGGCGATCCGGGCGGCCTGCCGCTTTTGTTCATGCATCTGGATTACGGCCTGATCCGCTGGCCCGCATCGGCGGAACGCCGTGCGGCGCAGCGCGGCATCCGGGTGATCGTGCCGGTGCGTGCGGGCTATGGCGCAAGCGATCTGCATTCCAAGGGAACGGACCATCTGGCCGGTGTCACGCTGGATTACGCCGCGGTTCTGGATCACCTGAACATTCGCCGCGTGGCGGTGATCGCGCTGGGCGCCGATCTGCGGTTCGCGATGAACCTGTCGATCCTGCGGCCCGGCATGGTGACCGGCATCCTTGGATGTGCGGCCCAACTGCCGCTGCGCAGCCGCGCGCAATACGAACGCATGGACAAATGGCAGCGGTTCATCCTCGCCAATGCCCGTTATGCGCCGCGCATCCTGCCATTCATGGTGCAGGCGGCGTTTGCGGTCGCGCACAAGATGGGCAAGGACGCTTTCTTTCGCCACATCAACGGCGGCTCGCCCGCCGATGTCGCGCTGATGGACCGCCCCGAGGTTCGCGATGCGCTGCTGCTGGGGTCCGAGGTCTGCCTCACCAAGGGCCGGTCGGCGCATGAGGCGTTCACCCGCGAATGTATCGGATCGGAAAAGGACTGGTCCGCCGTCGTGCGCGCCTGCCGCGTGCCGACGGTGCTGCTTCAGGCCGATCAGGACCCGCAAACCCCGGTGCTGACGGTGCGGGAACTTCTGGAGGATTTTACGGATGTTTCGGCCGAGTTTCTGCCGGGGACGGGACAGCTTCTGTTCTTTCAGGAATGGGAAACCGCCCTTCGCCGGGTGGAGCCGATGCTGCCACGATAGACAAATTTCAGGTTTGTGCGCGCGATACCCCAATTGAGGTATGCGCGTGCTGCGACTGCACACTAAGACGGCGGGCATTGTTCGATTGTATTAGTGATCTTATTCGTGAGTATCTCGAACGGGGCGAGGGGGAAGACCCCTCGCCCCGTTCTTTTTTTGCCCGCGCAAGCCTCGTGTTGCCCAAAACATCGGCAGGCTGTAACTCGGCATCATGAGACAGAGCTATCCCTCCCACGCCCGCGCGACGCTTGTGCTGGGCCTGCCGCTGATCGGCAGCCATCTGGCGCAGATGTCGCTGCACGTGGTCGATTCGCTGATGCTGGGCCGTTACGGCGTGCCGCATCTGGCGGCTGTGGTGCTGGGCACGTCGATGTTCTTCGTGACGTTCATCCTTGGCTCTGGATTCGCGCAGGCGGTGATGCCGATGGTCGCCTCGGCACTGGGCCGCGGGGACGAGGCGCAGGTGCGGCGCGATGCGCGCATGGGGCTATGGCTGTCGGTCGGGTTCGGGCTGATCACCTATCCGCTGTTCTGGTTCTCCGGCTCGGTGCTGCTGGCCGCCGGACAGAATGCCGAGGTGGCCGGGCTGGCGCAGGACTTCCTGCGGATCGCCGGGCTGGGGATGATCCCGGCGCTGCTGGTGATGGTGTTCAAAAGCTATCTCGCCGCGCTGGAGCGCACGCAGGTGGTGCTGTGGACGACCGTTTCGGCGGTGGGGCTGAACGTCGCCATCGGCTGGCCGCTGATCTTCGGACATTGGGGGCTGCCGGAACTGGGCGTGCGCGGGGCGGCCATCGCCTCGGTCACGGTGCAGACGGTGAACATGACCGTGCTGGCGATCTATGCCGGGCGGGTGAAGGAACTGCGGCGGTTCCATCTGTATCAACGGCTGTGGAAACCCGACTGGCAGGCGCTGGCGCAGGTGGCACGGCTGGGCTTTCCCATCGGCGTGACCGGGCTGGCCGAGGGGTCGCTGTTTCAGGTGACCGCGTTGATGATGGGCTGGATCGGCACGAACGAGCTTGCGGCCCACGGTATCGCGCTGGAGGTGGCGGCGCTGTCGTTCATGATCCATGTGGGATTGGCCAATGCCGCCACGGTGCGGGTCGCGCGGTTCGCGGGCATGGGCGATTATGCCGCCATGCGCGATGCGGCCAAGACCGCCATCGGCCTGTCGGTCATCGTCGCGATCTGCATCGTGACGCTGTTCCTGTCGATCCCCGAGCATATCATCGGGCTGTTCCTGTCCGACGGCAAACCCAACACCGCGGCGATCATCGCCTATGGCACCACGCTTCTGGCACTGGCGGCGCTGTTCCAGTTCGCGGATGCGATGCAGGCCATCGCGCTGGGCCTGTTGCGCGGGCTGAAGGACACGCGGGTTCCGATGGTGCTGGCCGCGATCAGCTATTGGCTCGTGGGCGTCCCCGTCGGCTATTCGCTGGCCTTCGTGTTCGGGCTTGGCGGCGTGGGCCTGTGGCTTGGGCTGGTCAGCGGCCTTGCCGTCGCCGCCAGCCTTCTGATGTTCCGCTTCTGGAGCCGTGCGCCCGGTTGATTGTGCCTCGGCGGGGCATTGCCTATAAGCGAGACAGCCCACCCAAGGAGATGCCAATGCCAGCCGAGCTTTCCGCCATCGACACGGCCAAATTCGTCGCCGCCAAACGCGCGGTCGCCTATATCGAGGACGGGATGAAGGTCGGCCTCGGGACCGGGTCCACCGCCGCGTGGATGGTCCGCTGCCTGGCCGAGCGTGTGCGCGAGGAAGGGCTGCGCGTCACCGGCGTTCCGACCTCGACCCGGACGCTGGAACTGGCGAAGC
This sequence comes from Falsirhodobacter xinxiangensis, assembly GCF_004959935.1. Classification (GTDB taxonomy): domain Bacteria; phylum Pseudomonadota; class Alphaproteobacteria; order Rhodobacterales; family Rhodobacteraceae; genus Falsirhodobacter; species Falsirhodobacter xinxiangensis. Next base: position 67,436 of record NZ_SMYN01000005.1, read on the forward strand.
AGCTTGGCATTCCCGTGACCACGCTGGACGATGCGGGCTGGCTGGACCTGACCATCGATGGCGCGGACGAATTCGACCCGCAGCTTTCGCTGATCAAGGGCGGCGGGGCGGCGCTTTTGCAGGAGAAGATCGTGGCGACGGCGTCCGACCGGATGATCGTCATCAGCGATGCGGCCAAACGCGTCGCGGCCCTTGGCGCCTTCCCCCTGCCGGTAGAGGTGATCCCCTTCGGCTGGACCAGCACCAAACAGCATGTCGAGGAATTGCTGGCCGGGTCCGACGTGCTGGGCCGCGAGGTGACCTTGCGCATGTCGGGCGATCAGCCCCTGCGCACGGACGAGAACAACTTCATCCTCGATCTGCATCTGAAGCGGATCGGCGATGCGCGGCATCTGTCGCTGCTGCTGAACCAGATCGCGGGCGTGGTCGAGAACGGGCTGTTCAACGACATCTGCGACGTGGTGATCGTCGGCCATTCCGATGGCCGGGTCGAGGTGCAGGACCTTGCCGCCGGAACAACCACCGAAGGGCGCATCGACGTCGCTCCCTCTGCCAATATCTTTGCCGACCTTGGAGAATGACGATGGCCTTCGACTATGACCTGTTCGTGATCGGTGGCGGTTCGGGCGGTGTGCGCGCGGCCCGCGTCGCCTCGGGCGATCACGGTGCACGCGTCGCGCTGGCCGAGGAATACCGCATGGGCGGCACCTGCGTCATTCGCGGCTGCGTGCCCAAGAAGCTGATGGTCTTTGCATCCGAATACCGCCACATCAACAAGGACGCCCGCGCCTATGGCTGGGATCTGGAGGTGAAGGGCTTCGACTGGACCGTCTTCCACGCCCAGCTGGAAAACGAGCTGAACCGGCTGGAAGGCGCGTATCGCAACACGCTGAAGAATGCCGGGGTCGAGACGTTCGACCAGCGCGCCACGGTCAAGGACGCGCATACCGTGCGGCTGGCCGATGGGCGCGAGGTCACGGCCAAGCACATCCTGATCGCGACCGGCGGCACCCCCTTCGTGCCGGAGTTCGAGGGCAGCGATCTGGCCATCACCTCGAACGAGATCTTCCATATGAAGGCGCTGCCGAAGCGGGCGCTGATCGTGGGCGGCGGCTATATCGCGTCGGAATTCGCCTGTATCCTGAACGGGATGGGGGTCGAGACGTCGCAATATTATCGCGGCGCGCAGATCCTGCGCGGCTTCGACGAGGAAGCGCGCGGACATATCGCCACGCAGATGATCGCCAGCGGCGTGAACCTGCAATGCGGCACCGACGTGCTGCGGCTGGAGAAGACGGATACAGGCATCCGCGCCGTCGCCACCAACGGGACCGAGGACGAGTTTGACATCGTCATGTATGCCACGGGCCGCAAGCCGAACGTCGCGGGCCTCGGGCTTGAAGACGTGGGCGTGCGCCTTGGCAAGAAGGGCGAGATCGAGGTCGACGACTGGCAGCAGACTTCGGTTCCGTCGATCTTCGCCGTGGGCGATGTGACGGACCGGATCAACCTGACCCCCATCGCCATCCGCGAAGGCCACGCCTTTGCCGATACCGTCTTTGGCGGGCAGAAGCGCAAGGCCGACTGGGATCTGGTGCCAAGCGCCGTCTTCACCCAGCCCGAATTCGGCACCGTCGGCAAGACCGAGGAGGAAGCCGAGGCCGAGGGCCCGATCGAGGTCTATTCCGCCACCTTCCGCCCGATGCAGACGCTGTTCGCCGGACGGCAGGACCGCGTGCTGATGAAGCTGGTCGTCTGCGCCCAGACGCGCCGGGTGCTGGGCTGTCATATCGTCGCACCCCATGCGGGCGAAATGATCCAGCTTGCGGGCATCGCGGTGAAAATGGGCGCAACTAAAGAGGATTTCGACCGCACAGTGGCGGTTCACCCCTCGATGGCCGAAGAACTGGTGACGCTTCGCAAGCCGGTCAGGAAATCTTGATTTCCGCAGGTTAATAGCCAATTTGGCGGGAACTTAACGAAGGGACGGACTTTATGGCGAACGGAGGGCCTTGGGGCGGCGGCTCGGGCGGGAACGATCCCGGGCGGGGGAACGACGGCAACCGCGGCGGCAATGGCGGCGGGCGCCGACCCGAGGGCCGGGGCGAGATCGACGAGATGGTCCGCAAGGGGCAGGAGCAGCTTCGCGTGCTGATGGGCGGCAAGGGCCGCGTCGGCGGCGGCGGGCCGCGTCCGCCCAGCGGCGGCAACCCGATGGGGCCGATCTTCACCAAGCAGGGCCTTGGCCTTGGCGTTCTGGTGGCGGCGGGTCTCTGGGCCTTCGCTTCCTTCTATACCGTCCGTCCCGAACAGCGTTCGGTCGAACTGTTCCTTGGCGAGTTTTCGTCGGTCGGTCAGCCGGGTCTGAACTTCGCGCCCTGGCCGATCGTCACCCATGAACTGGTGCAGGTCACGGGCGAACGCACGACCGACATCGGCACCGGGCGTCTGGGCGAGAATGACACCGGCCTGATGCTGACGCGCGACCAGAACATCGTCGATATCGAATTCCAGATCGTCTGGAACGTGTCTGACCCCGCGCATTTCCTGTTCAACCTTGAAAACCCCGGCGACACGGTGCGCGCGGTGGCCGAAAGCGCCATGCGCGACATCATCGCCCGGTCGGACCTTGCGCCGATCCTCAACCGCGACCGGGGCGTGATCGCTGCCGATCTGCAAGGGGCGGTGCAAGGCACGCTCGACAGCTACAATGCCGGGATCAACGTGATCCGCGTCAACTTCGACCGCGCCGATCCGCCGTCTTCGGTCATCGACAGCTTCCGCGAGGTGCAGGCCGCGCAGCAGGAACGCTCGCGTCTGGAGAACGAGGCTGACGCCTATGCCAACCGCGTGACCGCGGGCGCACGGGGTGAGGCGGCGCAGCTTCTGGAGCAGGCCGAAGCCTATCGCGCGCAAGCCGTCAACGTGGCCGAGGGTGAGGCGAGCCGCTTCGTCTCGGTCTATGAGGAATATGTCAACGCGCCGGACGTGACCCGCCGCCGGATGTATCTGGAAACGATGGAGCAGGTGCTGGGCGGGATGAACAAGGTCATCCTGGACGGCGTCGCACAGGGTGAGGGCGGTCAGGGCGTGGTGCCCTTCCTGCCGCTGAACGAAATGATCGGCCGCGGTGCTGCCGGACAGGCAGCCGGGGGGGCGAACTGATGGCACGCTTGAATTTCATCCTGCCGGTCGTCGCGGTTGCCGTCATCGGTGCGCTGTCCTCGATCTATATCGTGGACGAACGCGAAAAGGCGCTGGTCTTGCAATTCGGTCAGGTCAAGGCCGTGCGCGAGGAGCCGGGCATAGGTTTCAAGGTGCCGCTGATCCAAGAGGTCGTCACCTATGACGGGCGCATCCTGTCGCTGATGACCCAGCCGCTGGAAGTCACGCCGCTGGACGACCGCCGCCTGATCGTGGACGCCTTTGCGCGCTGGCGGATCACGGACGTGGTTGAATTCCGCGAATCCGTCGGATCGGAAGGCGAGGCCGCCGCACAGGCCCGGCTGGAGCGGATTTTGTCCGCCGCCATCCGCGAAGTGCTTGGCTCGGTCCCGTCGAACCGTGTGCTGTCCGAAGACCGCATCCCGCTGATGGTCCAGATCCGCGAGATTGCGCGCCGTCAGGCCCAGTCGCTGGGCATCGACGTGATCGACGTGCGCCTGACCCGCACCGACCTGCCGGAGCAGAACCTGACCGCCACCTATGCGCGGATGCAGGCCGAACGCCAGCGCGAGGCCGCGGACGAGATCGCACGCGGGAACGAGGCTGCCCAGCGCATCCGCGCCAGCGCCGACCGGACCGTGGTGGAACTGACATCCGAAGCCCGTTCGCAGGCCGAGGTTGTGCGAGGCGAGGCCGATGCGCAGCGCAACCGCATCTATGCCGATGCCTTCGGGCGCGATCCGGAATTCTTCGCCTTCACCCGCTCGCTCACCTCCTATCAGCGGGCGCTGCAGGGCGACAACAGCTCCATCGTGATGGAGCCGACCAGCGAATTCTTCGAGTACCTGCGCAGCGACCGCGGAGGGGCGCCGGCCCCTGCGCCGTCCGCCGGGCCGGTCACCGAAGGTCAGTGAAAAAAAGGCCGCCCGCGTGGCGGCCTTTTACGTTACAATCCGTCACACCCATTTGACGCCGCGCGACGGGGGTTTGCATTGCGAAAACCGCCCCCTAATTGTCATTTGATGTGCATGAGACCCGGCACCGCGCCGGGCCGCGTTACGCAATTCGAAAAGGAGTTCGGGGTGCCGTCAAACGCCAAAACCAAGAACCGCAGCATCCTGCGTTCGGCAACTGCACTGGGCCTTGCCGCCGCAGTGGCACTGGGGCCGATGACCGCGCTGCCCGCACTGGCGCAGGGCGCGCCGGAAAGCTTCGCCGACCTGGCGCAGTCGATCAGCCCGTCGGTCGTGAACATCACCACGACCACCACCGTCGCAGCCTCTACCGAGGGCGGGCCGATGGTGCCGCCCGGATCGCCGTTCGAGGATTTCTTCCGCGACTTCATGGAACGGCAGAACCCCGGCCAGCAGGAGCCGCGCCGGTCCGAGGCGCTGGGCTCGGGCTTCGTGATTTCCGAGGATGGCTATATCGTCACCAACAACCACGTCATCGAAGGCGCGGACGACATCCAGATCGAGTTCTTCTCGGGCAAGACGCTTCAGGCCGAACTGGTCGGAACCGACCCCAAGACCGACATCGCGCTGCTTAAGGTTCAAAGCGACGAGCCGCTTCCGCACGTGCCTTTCGGCGACAGCGACCTGATGCGCGTGGGCGACTGGGTTCTGGCCATGGGCAACCCGCTGGGGCAGGGCTTCTCGGTGTCGTCGGGGATCGTGTCGGCGCGGAACCGTGCGCTGTCGGGCACCTATGACGACTACATCCAGACCGACGCGGCGATCAACCGCGGCAACTCGGGCGGGCCGCTGTTCAACATGGACGGGCAGGTGATCGGCGTGAACACCGCGATCCTGTCGCCGAACGGCGGGTCGATCGGGATCGGCTTCTCCATGGCGTCGAACGTGGTCACCAAGGTCGTCGATCAGCTGCGAGAGTTCGGGGAAACCCGTCGTGGCTGGCTGGGCGTTCGCATTCAAGACGTGACGCCGGACGTGGCCGAGGCGATGGGCCTTGAAGCTGCCGCGGGCGCGCTGATCACCGACGTGCCGGACGGTCCCGCCAAGGACGGCGGGATGCAGGCGGGCGACATCGTGCAAAGCTTTGCCGGGCAGGAGGTCAAGGACACGCGCGATCTGGTCCGCCGCGTGGCCGATGCCCCGATCGGCGAAGGCGTTCAGGTCGTCGTTCTGCGCGAGGGCCGCACCCAGACGCTGGAGATCACGCTTGGCCGCCGTGAGGAGGCCGAGGGCGAGACGACACCTGCCGCTGCCCAGCGCCAGCCCGAGCAGACCAACGGAGAGCTGCTGGGCATGACCCTGACCCCGGTGACGCCGCAGATCATCGGCGAGCTGGGCCTGCCCGACGGCGCCGCAGGGCTGGTCGTGACGCATGTTGATCAGGTGTCCGAAGCCTTTGCCAAGGGCCTGCGCGACGGCGATCTGATCACCGAGGCGGGGCAGCAGCCGGTTGCGCGTCTTGCCGATCTGCAATCGCGGATCACCGAAGCGAAGGAGGCGGGGCGTAAATCGCTTCTGCTGCTGATCCGCCGCGGTGGCGATCCGCGCTTCGTGGCTCTGGCAATCGAATAAGGGGAAAGGCGGCGAAAGCCGCCTTTTTCACATCGGCACCGGCAGGATGCCAAGACTGCGCGCGGCGCCGATGGACAGCGTCTCTGACTCCAGCCCGTATTGCGACTGGTATCCGAGGATCGCCTTTCGCGTCGCCGTCCCCGCGATCCCGTCTGCCGTGCCGTCCAGCAGGCCCCGCGCGGCCAATGCACGTTGCAGACTGCGCGTCTCGTCCCGGCTCAGATCGCAGGGCGTCTCGAACCATCCGGGGGCCTGTTCCTGCCAGCAGCCCTCGGCACCTTTTTCGGCGACAGGGGCAAGGTTCGGCACCACGGGCCCGGCGACCTCGGGCGGACGGGCGCAGGCGGCCAGCGCCAGAACAAGGATCATGCGTTTCATCGTGCCCTCCGTTTCGTCGCGACCATGGCGCAAAGGCGGGCGTCTGGCAAATGCCGCGTTTTCGGCCTATGTCGGGCGCAGGGAAGCACGCAAGCGGGAACGGCCATGGCGAAGATCACCTATATCGAACATAACGGCACCGAGCATGTCATCGACGTCAAGCCCGGCCTGACCGTGATGGAAGGCGCGCGCGACAATGGCGTGCCGGGGATCGAGGCCGATTGCGGCGGTGCCTGCGCCTGTTCGACCTGCCACGTCTATATCGCGCCCGAATGGGTGGAAAAGCTGCCCGCCAAGGACGCGATGGAGGAGGACATGCTGGACTTTGCCTATCAGCCCGATCCGGCGACCTCGCGCCTGACCTGCCAGATCAAGGTGACGGACGCGCTTGACGGGCTGGTGGTCCGGATGCCGGAACGCCAGATCTGATGTCCGCCCCCGATCCCCGCCGCTGGTGGGCGATGGCCTGCCTTCTGCTGGCCAACTTCATGAACCTGATCGACGTGACCATCGTGAACGTGGCGCTGCCGTCGATGGAACGGGGATTGGGCGCGACATCGTCCGAGATCGAATGGGTCTCGGCCATCTATGTGCTGTGTTTCGCGCTGGGCCTGCTGCCATTCGGGCGGCTGGGCGATATCGTGGGGCGCAAGCGGATGTTTCTGGCGGGCTGCGGGCTGTTCACGCTCGGGTCCGCATTGTGCGGGCTGGCGCCGGATATCGGCACGCTGATCGCGGCGCGGGCGTTTCAGGGCATGGGCGCGGCGGTGATGACGCCGCAGGTGCTGGCCATCGCGCAGGTGATCTTTCCGCCCGACGAACGGGGCAGCGCGTTTTCGCTGTTCGGCGTGACGGCCAGCCTTGCGTCGGTGTCCGGCCCGCTGATCGGCGGGGCATTGATCTTCGCCGATGTCTGGGGGCTGGGCTGGCGGCCGATCTTCCTTGTCAACGTGCCGATCGGGATTCTGGCGGTGATCGCGGGGATACGGCTGATCCCGCCGACGCCGCCGAACCCGGCGCTGCGGATGGATTTCGTCGGCGTTCTCGTCTTCGGGGCGGCAATCATCCTGATGGTCTTCCCGTTGATCGAAGGGCGGGTCTATGGCTGGCCGTGGTGGATCTTTGCGCTGATGGCGGGATCGGTGCTGGCCGGGGCGCTGTTCGTCTGGTGGCAGCATCGGCGCGCGGCGGGGGGGCACACGCAGCTTCTGCCGGTGACGCTGATCGGCAACCGGACCTATGCGCTGGGCGTCTTCGTCACGATGATGCTGTTTTCGGGGATACCGGGGCTGTTCCTGATCCTCGCGATCTTCTTCCAGTCGGGCTTCGGGCTGACGCCGCTGGAATCGGGGCTGGCGACGATGCCGTTCCCTTGCGGCGTGCTGCTTGCCTCCTTCGTCTCGGGCCGGCTCGGATCGCGGTATCTGCGGCCAAGGTTGGCGACGGGGGCAGGGCTGTTGGCGCTGGGCATGGCCTTCCTGCACTTCACCATTGCCCGCACGGTGGCGCCGCTTGACCATTGGGACTTCGTGCCGCCGCTGCTGGTCTGCGGCACGGGGATGGGGCTGACGGTGGCCAGCCTGTTCCAGACCATCCTTGCCGGGGTGCCGCCGCAAGATGCGGGGTCGGGGTCGGGCGCGCTTCAGGCGTTCCAGCAGGTCGGCGCGGCGCTTGGCATCGCGCTGGTGGGGCAGATCTTCTTTTCGACGCTGGACGGGCAGGGCAGCCACGTTCAGGCGGCGACCAACGCGACCTGGTATCAGATCGCGATGTTCAGCGTGATGGTCTGCCTCGTGCCGTTCCTTAGGAAACGTCAGCCGCAGGAACCAGCGCGACCTTAGGTTTCGGCGCGTTGGCGTCGATGAACTTCAGCACCAGCGGGCGGATGTTGGTCCGCCAGCTTTTGCCCGCGAAGATGCCGTAATGGCCCGCGCCGGGTTCCAGATGCTGCGCCTTCTTGGAATCCGGCAGCCCGGTCAGCAGACGGTGCGCCGCCACGCATTGACCGGGGGAGGAGATGTCGTCCTTCTCTCCCTCGACCGTGATGACGGCGACATCGGTGATCGCGCCAATATCGACGCGGCGGCCTTCGACGAAGAAATCGTTGTTCGCGATCTCGCCGTTCTTGAAGATGCGTTCGACGGTCGAAAGATAGAACTCCGCCGTCATGTCCATCACGGCAAGGTATTCGTCATAGAAGCGGTTATGCGCGTCGTGGTCCGACGCGGTGCCGTTCGCCACGGCAAGGATCTGGTCGGTGAAGGCCTTGGAATGGCGTTCGGCGTTCATCGACATGAAGCTGGAAAGCTGAAGCAGCCCCGGATAGACCGCCCGCCCCGCGCCCTTGTATTTGAAGCCGACCTGCTGGATCGCCATCTGCTCCAACTGGCCCATGTTGATCCGGTGGCCGAAATCGGTGACGTCGGACGGGGTTGCGTCCGGGTCGATCGGCCCGCCGATCAGCGTTAGCGTGCGCGGCTGGGCCTTGGGGTCCTCGGCCGCGAGATAGGCGGTGGCGGCAAGGGTCAGCGGTGCCGGCTGGCAGACCGCGACCACGTTGATGTCTGGGCCGAGCGCCTTCATGAACTCGACCAGATACAGCGTGTAATCTTCCACGTCGAACTTGCCTGCCGACACGGGAATGTCGCGGGCGTTGATCCAATCGGTCACATAAACTTCGCAATCGGGCAGCAAACTCGCCACGGTTGAGCGGCAGAGCGTGGCATAGTGCCCCGACATGGGCGCGACCAAAAGCACGCGGCGCGGCATCGGGTCACGCCGGCGCACCGAGAAATGGATCAGGTTGCCAAAGGGTTTTTCCACCACAGTGCGGATATCGACCAGATGATCCGTCCCGTCCGACCCGACGATGGACCGGATGCCCCAACCGGGCTTGGCCACCATTCGCGCAAAGCTTCGTTCGGTCACCTTGCCCCAGGCCTGGGCCAGCGTCAGGAACGGGTTCATCGACAGCGCGAACGCGGGATAGGACCCCATGGCGGATGCCGTGGCCCCAAGCCATTCGTTCGTGTTGCGGACGCTTTCCATGAGATCGTAGGGTGCCATATTGTTCATGACGTCTCCTTGCCCGCGCGGGGGCGTCGTGGCGGCAATGCTGCACGGCAGAAAGATAGAGGGGAACGGGTCGCATGACAACAACCGAAGACCGCGCCGCGCAAAGCCGTGAACGACTGGCCGCCAACATGGCCCGGATCGAGGAGTTGACGCAGCGTCTGACCGCAGCCGTTTCGCAGCGCAAACCCTCGGACAAGGGGCTGCACGGACCGGGCGAGGATGTGTTCGTCAAGGCCGCGATGGCATGGATGCAGGATGCCGTCCAGAACCCTGCCAAGATCATGGAACAGCAGATCGCCTTCTGGGGGCGCAGCCTGACGCATTATGTCGAGGCGCAGCAGGCACTGGCGCGCGGCGAATTGCGCGCCCCTGCCGATCCGGGACCCAAGGACAAGCGGTTCGCCAATCCGCTTTGGGACACGCATCCCTATTTCAACTTCATCAAGCAGCAATACCTGATGAACGCCGAAGCAATCCAGCGCGGGGTCGCGCAGTTGGAGCATCTGGCCCCGGCGGACAAGAAGCGGATCGAATATTTCTCGAAGCAGATCGTGGATATGATGGCGCCGACGAACTTCTTCGGCACCAATCCCGATGCGCTGGAACGGGCGTTGGCGACGGATGGCGAAAGCGTGGTGAAGGGGCTGGAGAACCTCGTCCGCGATGTCGAAGCGAATGGCGGCGAGCTTCTGGTGACGCTGGCCGACCCGACCGCCTTTGCGGTGGGCGAGAATATCGCGACCGCCGAGGGTCGGGTCGTCTTCCGCAACCGGATGATGGAGTTGATCCAATACGCGCCGACCACCGAAAAGGTGCGCAAGCTGCCGATCGTGCTGTTCCCGCCATGGATCAACAAGTTCTACATCCTGGATCTGAAGCCGCAAAACAGCCTGATCCGCTGGATCGTCGGTCAGGGATACACCCTGTTCGTGGTCAGCTGGGTGAACCCCGACGCCAGCTATGCCGATACTGGATTGGACGATTACATCCGCGACGGATACCTCGCCGCCATCGACGAGGCGCGGCGCATCTGCGGCACGAAGCAAGTCAACGCCATCGGCTATTGCATCGCGGGGACGACGCTGGCGTTGACGCTGGCGCATCTGCAGAAGCAAAAGCAGAACCCGGTGCGGTCGGCGACCTTCTTCACCACCCTCACGGATTTTTCCGACACGGGCGAATTTACCGTCTTTCTGAACGATGATTTCGTGGATGGGATCGAACGGCAGGTGGCACAGGCCGGGTATCTGGCCAAGACCTTCATGTCGCGGACCTTCAGTTTCCTGCGCTCGAACGATCTTGTCTATGCGCCCGCGATCCGCAGCTACATGATGGGCGAGGCGCCTCCGGCCTTCGATCTGCTGTATTGGAACGGGGACGGGACGAACCTTCCGGCGAAGATGGCGGTCGAATACCTGCGCGGGCTTTGCCAGAAGGACGGGTTCGTGCGCGGCGTGTTCCCCGTGCTGGGCGAGCCCGTATCCATCACCGATGTGAAGGTGCCGCTCTGCGCCATCGCCTGCGAGGGCGATCACATCGCGGACTGGAAATCGTCGTTCAACGGGGTGGCGCAGTTCGGATCGAAGGACAAGACCTTCATCCTGTCGCAGTCGGGGCATATCGCCGGGATCGTCAATCCACCGTCCAAGGGCAAATACGGCCATTACGTGAACGACGCCCCGATGACGACGCCCGAGGTGTTCCGCGAGGGGGCGGAGTTCCATCCGGGGTCGTGGTGGGCGCGGTGGGAGGCATGGCTACGTCCGCAGGCCGGCCCGCTGGTCGCCGCTCGCGCGCTGGATGATTCGATGGGCGATCCGGCCCCCGGGCGATATGTGCTTTCCGTAAGTGCATGATTGAAAAACGATCTGCATAATTTTGCCGCGTCGCAGAGAAAAACTTGATTTTCTGCGGTGCAGCATTTATCTTTCTGTCATGATCAATCGCGGGTCGATCTGCCCGGACAGGAGCAAGATTATGAACACGAACACCGACTACACCAAAGCTTTCCAGGACATGCTGGCGAACTTCCCCGTCGATACGCAGGCGTTCCAGAACGCATTCAAGACGCAGGCCGTCCTGACCGAGAAGATGTCGCGCGTCGCGCTGGAAGCGGCCGAGAAATCGACCGAGATTTCGGCCAAGTGGGCCAAGGACACCTTCGCTCGCATCGGTGAAGTGTCGCGCGCCAAGACCGAGCCGACCGAATACACCAAAGCCGCTTCGGACTTCGCGACCTCGGCTGCCGAGATCGCTGCCGAGAACATGGCCGCCTTTGCCGAAGTGGCGAAGAAGGTCCAGATGGAAACGGTCGAACTGATGCTGGCCGCCGGCAAGGACATCTCGGAAGACGTGACCTCGGCTGCGAAGAAGGCGACAAGCGACGTGACCTATGCCACGCGCAAGGCTGCGACGAACGCCTCGCCGGTCTAAGACGCCTCCACTACGGTTTCCCCGGACAGGGGGCGGGTCATCGGCCCGCCCCTTCGTCTTTTCTGCGTCTGCGAAAGCAGCCTTTCTTTTTGCATATCCGTAGCATAAACTTTTCACATGGGATTCATGGGAGGAGACCGATGGCCGACACGCAAAAGCCGCTGCTGATCAAGCGATATGCCAGCCGCCGTCTCTACAATACCGAAACCAGCGACTATGTGACGCTTGAGGACATCGCCCGCTTCATCCGCGAGGGGCGCGAGGTCCAGATCATCGACCTGAAATCGGGCGACGACCTGACCCGGCAATATCTGCTGCAGATCGTGGCCGAACATGAATCGCGGGGCGAAAACGTGCTGCCGCTGGCGGTGCTGACCGATCTTGTCCGCAGCTATACCAGCGGCGTGAATTCGGTGGTGCCGCAGTTTCTGGCAATGTCCTTCGACATGCTTCAGCAGAACCAGGCCAAGATGATGGAGAATTTCTCCACCCTGCCGATCGCGCAGGTTCCGGGCTTCGATGCGATGCGGAAGCAGCAGGAGGCCTTCATGAAGACGATGATGTCGGGCTGGGGGGCGGCGCCGCAACCCGAAGCCGCGCAGCCGGATGATCTGGCCGACATCAAGCGGCAGTTGGCCGAACTGCAGTCGAAACTGTCGAAGCTGTGATCAGCGCCGCCGCAGCATGACTGCGGCGGAGGCCATCAGCGCTGCAGGTGCAAGAAGGCCGAGCGCGCCGAAGCTTGCTGCGGCTGCGATGGTGATCCCGGCGGCAAGGATCACAGTGGCGACAAGAAGGGCGATCTGCATGGTTGCAAGATCGTGTTCGTGCAGCTGGAAAGCAAGGTCTGGCTTTCGTTCCTGATATGTTCTAATCCTGGGGGATGGGACCGAACGACGACACCATCCTTCCGGGGCAGCGGATCAAGGCGCGTGGCGCTTTGGCCAATGCGACCGGGCGGTATGAGGCGGCCAGCGTCACCGCGTTCGACGACGGTTGGGACATACCCGAGGAGGAGCGGCTGCTGCGGACCGAAGTGCGGATCGAACGGCCGCGTTCCGCGCTTAGCTTCAACAAATCCCCCGATCTGCCGTTTGACCGTTCGGTGAACCCCTATCGCGGTTGCGAGCATGGCTGCATCTATTGCTTTGCGCGGCCCACCCATGCCTATCTGAACCTGTCACCGGGTCTGGATTTCGAAACCAAGCTGATCGCTCGCCCCGGCATCGGCGCGGTGCTGGACCGGGAATTGCGGGCGAAATCCTATGTGCCGCAGCCCATCGCGTTGGGCACCAATACCGACCCCTATCAGCCGATCGAGCGTGAATACCGCGTCATGCGCGAGGTGCTGGAGGTTCTGGCTGCGCATGATCACCCCGTGGCCATCGTGACCAAAGGGGCGATGGTCGAACGCGATCTGGATATCCTTGCGCCGATGGCCGCGAAGGGGCTCGCGAAGGTTGGAATTTCGGTCACCACGCTGGACGCCGATCTGGCGCGGAGCATGGAGCCGCGCGTGCCGACGCCCGCCCGCCGCATCGCCGCGATACGCGCGCTGTCGAATGCCGGGGTGCCGGTGCGGCTGATGGTGTCTCCCGTGATCCCCGGCCTGACCGATCCCGAGATCGACGCGATCCTGGAGGCGGGGCGCGATGCCGGGGCGACGGCGGCAAGCTGGATCATGCTGCGCCTGCCGATGGAGGTTTCGCCCCTGGTCCGCCAATGGCTGGAGGCGCGGGTGCCGGGCCGGGCCGCCAAGGTCATGGCCCGCATCCGCGAGGTGCATGGCGGCAAGGATTACGATGCCGAGTGGGGCAAGCGAATGCGCGGCGAGGGGCAGTGGAGCGCGCTGATCGGCACCCGGTTCGAGCTTGCGGTCAAACGGCTGGGCCTGACAGTGCCGCAGCCGCCGCTGCGGACGGATCTGTTCCGTCCGCCACCGCGCAAGGGCGATCAGCTTTCGCTGTTCTGAACCTCGGTGAACAGTTGCGATTTGGCGACGGGCAGAAGTCCCGCCATCTTGGCGCGGATCTGGTCGGCATCGGCGCGCCCGTTCAGATCGCGCAGCACCTTGCGCACCACATCCTCGTGGCCCGCCTCTTCCAGATCGGACTGCACGACGCTGCGGGCGTAATCCTCGGCCTCGGCGCCTTCCAGCCCCTTCAACTCGGCCGCCCAGTATCCAAGCAGCTTGTTGCGCCGCATCTCGGCGCGGAACTGCATCTGGGCGTCATGGGCGAACTTGTTCTCGAACGCCTTTTCGCGATCTTCGAAAGCGGTCATCGATGGCCTCTTTGGTTGGTCACACGTCATCATATGCCCCGGCAGCCCGCGCGAACAAGGGGCTGGCCTTGCGGCCATTCGGCACTTGGACTATAGCGCGTGGGGAAGGACGGGTGGCCACTGCGCCGCCCCGTCCGCTATTGGGTCCCGGAGAGTTCATGGCTAGGCGCAAGAAGGTTTACGAGGGCAAGGCCAAGATCCTTTACGAAGGCCCCGAACCCGGAACCCTGATCCAGTATTTCAAGGACGACGCCGAACCTGCGCCGGAGGGCCGCGCGGAAGGGCGGGGCGTGCTGAACAACCGCCTGTCGGAATTCTTCATGTCCGGGCTCAATTCGGTCGGGGTTCCCACGCATTTCATCCGCCGCATCAACATGCGCGAACAGCTTGTGCGGATGGCCGAGATCGTTCCTCTGGAAGTGGTGGTGCGCAACTTCGCCGCAGGCGAGCTTTCTGCGCGGCTTGGCATTCCCGAAGGCACGGCGCTGCCGCGCCCGATCGTCGAATACTACTACAAGGACGACAAGCTGGGATCGCCGCTGGTCGCCGAGGAGCATATCATCGCCTTCAACTGGGCGAACCAGCAGGATCTGGACGACATCGTGGCGCTGGCGCTGCGGGTCAACGATTTCCTGTCGGGCGTGATGATGGGCGTCGGCATCCGTCTGGCCGATTTCCGCATCGAGGTGGGCCGCATCTGGGAAGGCGATTTCATGCGCCTGATCGTCGCGGACGAGATCAGCCCCGACAGCTGCCGCCTGTGGGACACCCGCGCGCTGGACGCCGAAGGCGGCGTGCGCGATCCCGGCCCGCTGGCCGATGTCTATACCGAACTGGCGCGGCGCCTTGGCGTGCTGCCGTCCAACGTCACCCACACCACCAAACCCACGCTCATCAACTGAGAGGCCGCCGATGAAAGCCCGTGTTCATGTCATGCTGAAGGACGGCGTTCTTGACCCGCAGGGCGAGGCGGTCCGCCACGCGCTGGGCACGCTGGGCTTTGCCGGCGTCGATGCCGTCCGTCAGGGCAAGGTGATCGAGCTGGACCTGACCGCGACCGACAAGGCCGCGGCCGAGGCCGAAGTGCGCCAGATGTGCGAGAAGCTGCTGGCCAATACCGTGATCGAGAAATACTCGGTCGAGATCGTCTGATCGCATCCGGGCAGGCGGCAAACCGCCTGTCCGGGCAAGACCCGGTCCCGCCGGTCCGGGCCTTTGTGGTAGCCATTGGGCAAGAACAAGGGAAAACAGGCCATGCAAGACCAGAACCAGCCCGGTTTCGAACCGGCCCCCGACCTTTCGCGCGAAGGGTTCGAGAAGGTTCAGGCGAACCCCCTGCCGCCCGAAGTGGCCAGCCAGATCGAAGGGCAGCTTCGGGGCATCGATTCCGTGAACGTCCGTGTGCTGGGTGACGATCCGTCTGCCGGGCACGACATTGCGGCGCATCTGGCGGCCAAGGGGTTTGCCGTGGACGTCACCTTGGCCGAACGGATGATCCCGCATCCGCTGTCGCGCCATGTGTTCCGGTTTCAGGGGCGGACCGCGATCCTGACCGTGGCGCCCGACCTGCCCTAACGCGGGATCGCGGTCGAGGCGCGCAGGATCAATTCCACCGGCAGGATCGTGTCGCTTTCGTCGTCGTTGCCGTTCAGGATGGCCAGCAGCCGTTCCGCCGACACGCAGCCCATCGCGCCGCGCGGCTGACGGATCGTCGTCAGGCCCGGCGTTAGGTGTTCGACCATTTCGATATCGTCGAAGCCGATGACCGACACGTCGCGCGGAACGCCGATCCCGTGGCGCTGCAATTCGCCGATGAAGCCGCAGGCCATCTCGTCCGAGGCGAGGAACATGCCCGTGGGGCGGTCCGTCATCTCCAGCCACGCCTGTGCCGCGCGACGACCGGAGGCGAGCGAGAAGTCCCCCTCGATCAAGACGGGGGCGGGCAGGCCGCGCGCGGAGGCGGCGCGCTCGGTCCCCGCAAGGCGCTGTTCCGTTAGCACGTTGCCGCGCGGTCCGGTGACATGGCCGATCTTGCGATGGCCCAGATCGGCGAAATGCGTCACCGCCATCGCCGCTGCCGCCTCGTTGTCGATCAGAACGCCGGGCGCGGACAGGCCGGGGATCTGTTCCGACACCACCACCGTCGGCCGTTCGATCAGCACCGACGGCGGAACCGAGCCGTCCAGAACGATCAGCCCATCCGCATGCGACGGATCGGCATAGCGCAGCGGGTTCGTCGTGCGCGTATCGGCCACCAGCAGGTTGTAGCCCGCGGGCGAAAGCACGGTCGCGATCCCTGAAAGGATCTGCGAGAAGTAGGGGTTGGCGAGGTTCGGCACCAGCGCCACGATGCTGCCCGTGCGCTGATGGCGCAGGTTCCGCGCCGCGTGGTTCAGCCGGTATCCGGTCTCGGCGATCGCGCGTTCGATCGTCGCGCGCGTCTCGGCGCTGACGCGTTCGGGGCGCGAAAGCGCGCGTGAAACCGTTGCGGTTGAAACCCCCGCAAGGCGTGCAACGTCGGTGATCCGTGGCCTGTTCATCCTGTGATCATTACTCCGCCAATCCCCTCCGGTCGAGCGTCCGAATCATATTGCAAACGATTACAGCCTCGAATTAAGGTTGATGCAACCGATTGCAGACCTAGCTCTGCCGTCGATAAGGGAGAAGACGATGAGGACGATGAAAGGGCCGGGGATCTTCCTCGCGCAATTCGCGGGCGACACCGCGCCGTTCAACACTTGGGACGGTATCACGAAATGGGCCGCGGATACAGGATATCTTGGCGTTCAGGTTCCGTCGGGGGCGTCGCAGCTCATCGACCTCGACAAGGCGGCGGCATCGAAGGATTACGCGCAGGAATGGGCCGGCAAGGCGCGCGAGAACGGCGTCGAGGTGACGGAGCTTTCGACCCATATCCAGGGCCAGCTGGTTGCCGTCCATCCCACTTATGACGAGGCGTTCGACGCCTTCGCGCCCCAACATCTTCGCGGCAAGCCGAAGGCGCGGCAGGAATGGGCCGTCGATCAGGTCAAGAAGACGCTGACCCTGTCGAAGCATCTTGGGATCGACGCGATGGCGACCTTTTCGGGCGCGCTGGCATGGCCGTTCGTCTATCCTTGGCCGCAGCGCCCCGCCGGGTTGATCGAGACCGCCTTCGACGAGCTTGCGGCCCGTTGGCTGCCGATCCTGAACCATGCCGAGGATTGCGGCGTGGACATCTGTTACGAGATTCACCCCGGCGAAGA
Organism: Falsirhodobacter xinxiangensis; assembly: GCF_004959935.1. GTDB lineage: Bacteria > Pseudomonadota > Alphaproteobacteria > Rhodobacterales > Rhodobacteraceae > Falsirhodobacter > Falsirhodobacter xinxiangensis. Next base: position 84,561 of record NZ_SMYN01000005.1, read on the forward strand.
CCTGCATGACGGCGCCAGCTACGAGATGTTCCTGGACCGGGTGAAGGGCCATTCGCGGGCCTGCATGCTGTATGACCCGTCGCATTACGTGCTTCAGGCGCTGGATTATCTGGACAACATCGACATTTACGCCGACCGTATCCGCATGTTCCATGTCAAGGATGCCGAATTCAATCCGACCGGACGTCAGGGCGTCTATGGCGGATTCCAGACCTGGGTGGACCGCGCGGGCCGCTTCCGCAGCCTTGGCGACGGGCAGGTGGATTTCGGCGCGGTCTTTTCGAAACTCACGGCGAACGGTTTCAAGGGCTGGGCTGTGGTCGAATGGGAATGCTGCCTGAAGCATCCCGAGGATGGCGCGCGCGAAGGGGCGCAGTTCGTCCGCGATCACATCATCCGTGTGACCGACCGCGCTTTCGACGATTTTGCCGCCTCGGGCACCGACATGGCCGCGAATCGCCGTATGCTTGGACTGGAGGAGCAGACATGAGACCGATCCGGCTTGGAATGGTTGGCGGCGGGGCAGGGGCCTTCATCGGCGGCGTGCACCGTATTGCCGCGCGGATGGACGGGCAGTTCCAGCTTGTCGCCGGGGCGCTCAGCTCCAATCCCGAAACCGCGCGGACCTCGGCGGATGCGCTTGGCATTCGCGGCTATGACAGCTTTGCCGATATGGCAAAGGCCGAGGCGCGAAAGAAGGACGGGATCGAGGCTGTCGCCATCGTGACCCCGAACCACATGCATGTCGGCCCGGCCCGGGAATTTCTGAAACGCGGCATCCACGTGATCTGCGACAAGCCGCTGGCGGCGACCGGGGCGGATGCCAAGGCGCTGGCCCGCGCCGCCGAAAGCTCGGACGCGCTGTTCATCCTGACGCATAACTACACCGGATACCCGATGATCCGTCAGGCGCGGGCGATGGTCGCGGCGGGCGATCTGGGCAAGGTTCGTCTGGTGCAGGTCGAATATGTGCAGGACTGGCTGACCGAGGCGGTGGACACCAAGGGCGCGAACTGGCGCACCGACCCCAAACAGGCCGGCGCGGGGGCGATCGGCGATGTCGGCACCCATGCGTGGAACCTTGCCGCCTTCGTTTCGGGGCAGGAGCCGTCCGAGCTTGCCGCCGATCTGACCAGCTTCGTGCCGGGCCGTGCGGTGGACGACAACGCGCATATCATGACCCGTTACGAGGGTGGTGCGAAGGGGATGCTCTGGATCAGCCAGGTCGCCCCCGGCAACGAGAACAACATCCGCCTTCGCATCTATGGCGACAAGGGCGGCATCGAATGGTCGCAGGACGATTGCAACGTGCTGTGGTTCACGCCCTTTGGCGAGCCGAAGCGGATGCTGACCCGCAATGGTGCAGGCAACCACCCGGACGCGGCCCGTGTGTCCCGCGTTCCCGGCGGCCACCCGGAGGGGTATCTGGAGGCTTTCGCCAACATCTATGCCGAAGCCGCCCGCGCCATCCGCGCGCATCAGGCGGGCGAGCAGACCGAGGCGATCTATCCCACCCTGCGCGACGGGCTGGCTGGAATGGCGTTCATCGACGCCTGCCTGCGATCGTCGAAACGCAACGCGGCATGGGTGAAGCTATGATCCGTCTGGCCCTGAAAGGCGTGCGCCGCAGCTTCGGCCCGGTCGAGGTGCTGCACGGCGTCGATCTGGAACTGCACGAGGGCGAGGTTCACGCCCTGATCGGTGAAAACGGCGCGGGCAAGTCCACGACCATGAAGATCCTGTCGGGCTATCTGAACCCGACCGTGGGCGAGGTGCTGGTGGATGGCAAGCCCGTGACCTTCGGCGCATCCTCCGAGGCCGAGGATGCCGGGATCATCATGATCCATCAGGAATTCAACCTCGCATCGCAACTGACGGTCGAGCAGAACATCTTTCTGGGCCGCGAGAAGCGCAAGGGCATGTTCCTTGACCACAAGACGATGCGCGAGGAGACCTTGGCGCTGCTGAAACGCCTGCATTGCAAGGCGCGGCCCGATGCCAAGGTGCGCGACATTTCCGTGCCCGACCGCCAGATGGTCGAAATCGCCAAGGCCCTGTCGCGCAACGCCCGTGTGCTGATCATGGACGAGCCGACGGCCGTTCTGACCGACCGCGAGACGGAAGTGCTGTTCGAACAGGTCGAACGGTTGAAGGCCGAAGGGGTCGCAATCCTCTATACCTCGCACAAGCTGGGCGAAGTGCGGCGACTGGCCGACCGGATCACCGTGCTGCGCGACGGAACGCAGGTGCATTCGGCGACGCGCGGCATGACCGAAGATCAGATGGCGACCGCGATGGTCGGGCGCGACGTTTCCGATCTTTACCCACCGAAACTGCCCTGCGGCGATCAGGTGGTGCTGGAAGCCGACGTGACCGTTCCGGGCCATGTGAAGGCCGCGAAACTGACCCTGCGCAAGGGCGAGGTTCTGGGACTGGCCGGGCTGGTCGGCGCGGGCCGGACAGAGCTGATGGAGGGCATCGCGGGCCTGCGCGACCGCACCGGCACCGTCCGCGTGAACGGGACCGAGATTCGTGCGAACGATCCCAAGGCGGCGATGGCCGCGGGCCTCGCCTATCTGACCGAAGACCGCAAGGAATGCGGCCTTCTGCTGAATTTCCCACTGCGCGAGAACCTGACGCTTCTGGCGCTGGAGAAGTTTTCCAAGGGCCTCATCGACCGCAAGGCCGAGGATGCGGCGCTGACGCAGGCGATCAAGGAATTCGACATCCGGGTGCCGCACCGCAAGGTCCGCGCGGGCAACCTGTCGGGCGGCAACCAGCAGAAGCTGCTGCTGGCCAAGACGATGCTGGCGAACCCCAAGATCGTGGTGATCGACGAGCCGACGCGCGGCATCGACATCGGCACCAAGCAACAAATCTATCAATTCATCCAGAAACTCGCCGCCGAGGGGCTGAGCGTGGTCGTGATCTCGTCCGAACTGCCCGAGGTGATCGGGCTGTGCGACCGCGTGATCGTGATGCATGCGGGCCATGTCGCGGGCGAGGTTTCGGGAACTGACGTGAACGAACAGACCATCGTGCGCCTCGCCATGGGTCTGGAGGAGGCAGCATGAAGAACATCAACCTGCACGCCATCGGCCCCGTTGCCGCACTGGTCGTGCTGATCCTTGTCGGCGTCGGGCTGAACGAGAATTTCCTGAGCTATGCCAACATCACAAACGTGCTGGCGCGGTCGGCCTTCATCGGCATCATCGCGGTCGGCATGACCTTCGTGATCACGGCGGGCGGGCTGGACCTGTCGGTCGGGTCGATGGCGGCCTTCGTCGCCGGGGTCATGATCATCGCGATGAACTATCTGGTGCCGACGATGGGCGCGGGCTTCAGCACGGTTCTGGTCGGGATGCTGGTCGCGCTGGCGACGGGCCTGTTCGGCGGTGCGGTCAACGGCCTTCTGATCACCCGCGCGCGGATCGAGGCGTTCATCGTGACGCTGGGCACCATGGGCATCTATCGCAGCCTGATCACCTGGCTGGCGGATGGCGGCACGCTGTCGCTGGATTCGGGCGTGCGCGAAGCCTACCGCCCGGTCTATTACGACGGCATCCTTGGCATCACCTGGCCGATCATCGTCTTCGCCGTCGTGGCGATTCTGGGCGAGATCGCAATGCGCCACACGGCATTCGGCCGCCACTGCGCCGCCATCGGTTCGAACGAACAGGTCGCGCGCTATTCCGCGGTGGACGTGATCCGGGTGAAGACGCTGACCTATGTGCTTTTGGGCATCCTCGTGGGCGTCGCGACGATCATGTATGTGCCGCGTCTGGGTTCGGCATCGGCATCGACCGGCGTGCTGTGGGAGCTTGAAGCCATCGCCTCGGTCATCATCGGCGGCACCATGTTGAAGGGCGGTTTCGGCCGGGTCTGGGGCACGGTGGTCGGTGTGCTGATCCTTGGCCTGATCGGCAACCTTCTGAACCTGACCGACCTTGTCAGCCCGTATCTGAACGGCGCGATCCAAGGCATCATCATCATTCTTGCGGTCGTGCTGCAGCGCGAAGGCAAGGCGGAACGCTAATTTCTTCTGGGAGGATAATCATGAAGAAGCTTCTGACGGCGACGGCTCTCATCACGCTCTCCACCCCGCTCATGGCGGAAACCATCGGGGTTTCGATCCCGGCGGCGACCCATGGCTGGGCGGGCGGCCTGAACTATCACGCGCAGGCGACGGTCGACCGTCTGGCCGAGCAATACCCGGACCTCGACTTCGTTCTGACCACCGCGTCGGACCCGTCGAAACAGGTGTCGGACATCGAGGATATGGTCGCGACCCGCAACATCGACGCGCTGGTCGTGCTGCCCTTCGAATCCGAGCCGCTGACCCCGACGGTCAAGCGCGTGGCCGAAGATGGCAAATGGGTCACCGTCGTCGACCGCGGCCTGACCGAAGACGGCATCGAGGATCTGTATGTCGCGGGCGACAACCCCAGCTTCGGGCGCGTTGCGGGCGAATACTTCGTTTCGGCTCTGCCCGAGGGCGGCAAGATCGTCGTTCTGCGCGGCATCGCATCGACCGTCGACAACGAGCGGGTCGAGGCGTTCAACGCTGCCATCGAAGGGTCCAACATCGAAGTGCTGGGCATGGAGCATGGCAACTGGAACCGCGACACCTCGTTCACAGTGATGCAGGACTTCCTGTCGAAATTCCCGGAAATCGACGCCGTCTGGGCTGCCGATGACGATATGGCGACCGGCGCGCTGGAAGCCATCAGCCAAGCTGGCCGCGAAGACGGCATCTGGGTCGTTGGCGGCGCCGGCATGAAGGAAATGGTCGCACGCATCCGCGACGAAGACCCGATGGTTCCGGTGAACGTGACCTATCCGCCCGCAATGATCGCGACGGCGATCGAACTGACCGCGTTGCGCTTCACCTCGCCCGCGCCGGTGGCTGGCGAATTCATCATCGGTTCGGAACTGATCACCCCCGAGAATGCCGAAGACTTCTATTTCGAAGACAGCCCGTTCTGATGCGAGAGGGCCCCGAAAGGGGCCCTTTTCACGAATTGAAGAAGATGCGGACCGTCTCTTCGAACGCGCGCGGATTGTCGGCATGAAGCCAGTGTCCCGCGCCGGGAATCTTGGCAAAGCGCGCATCGGGGAAAAGATGGCGGATATTTTCGCGATGCTCTGGCAGTACATAGTCCGACTTCGACCCTGACAGGAACAGTGCGGGGCCATCCCACCGCCCTTCCGTTTCGGGCCAGCCGACCAGCTTCGGCATCTCCGCCTCCAGCACGTCAAGGTTCAGCTTCCATCGCCCCGCCTTCAGGTCCAGCGATTGCAGGAAGAAGGCGCGCAGGCCCGGATCGTCCAGCGTTGCCGCCAGCCTGCGATCCGCCTCGCCGCGCGAGGTCAGCCCGGTCAGGTCCAGCGCGCGCATGGTGCGGGCATGGTGGCTCTGGTCATGGCCATAGGCGACCGGGGCAATGTCGGCCACGATCAGGCGGCGGACCAGTCCGCCATCGGTCAGCGCCAGTTGCATCGCGGCCTTCCCGCCCATCGAATGGCCCAGCAGATCGACAAGGCCGCCATTGGCGCGGATCACCTCGGCCAGATCGGCGGCCATGTCGGGATAGCTTTGCGTGGGAAGATGCGGGCTTTCGCCGTGGTTGCGCTGATCCACGGTCAGCACGGTGCGGCTCTTGGCGAGCCCCCGCGCGATGCCGCCCCAGTTCCGGGCCGAGCCGTAGAGCCCGTGCACGATCAGGATCGGCGGAAGATCGGAAGGGGTTTCTGCGGGGAAGGTGACGGTGTTCAGCATGGGCCGAAAAGTGGCCGCTTCCAGCCCGCCGTGCAAGCCCCAATGAAAAGGGGGCCCGAAGGCCCCCGATCCCTTACAGCGACGGATAGAGCGGGAACTTCGCGCAGAGCGCCTGAACCTCGCCCCGGACCTTGGCCTCGACCTCGGCATTGTCGCCTTCGCCATTGGCGGCCAGCCCATCGACCACTTCGACGATCCAGCGCGCGATCTGGCGGAACTCATCTTCCTTGAAGCCGCGGGTCGTGCCTGCGGGGGCACCCAGACGGATGCCCGAGGTGACGAACGGCTTTTCCGGGTCGAACGGCACGCCGTTCTTGTTCGCGGTGATATGGGCACGGCCGAGGGCAGCTTCGGCCGCCTTGCCGGTCACTTTCTTCGGGCGCAGGTCGGCAAGGCACAGGTGATTGTCGGTGCCGCCCGATACGATGTCGATGCCGCCCTTCATCAACTCGTCCGCCATGGCTGCGGCGTTTGCCTTCACCTGCGCGGCGTATTGCTTGAACTCGGGGCGCAGGGCTTCTCCGAAGGCAACCGCCTTGGCCGCGATCACATGCATCAGTGGGCCGCCTTGCAGGCCGGGGAACACCGCCGAGTTGATCTTCTTCGCGATATCCTCGTCGTTCGTCAGCACCATGCCGCCACGCGGGCCGCGCAGGGATTTATGCGTCGTCGTCGTGACCACATGCGCGTGCGGGACGGGCGAGGGATGAACGCCGCCGGCAACCAGACCCGCGATATGCGCCATGTCCACCATCAGATAGGCGCCGACCTCGTCCGCGATATTGCGGAATTCGGCCCAGTCCCAGACGCGGCTGTAAGCCGTGCCTCCTGCGACGATCAGCTTCGGTTTGTGCTGAAGCGCCTTCTGGCGGATGTCTTCCATGTCCAGCAAGTGATCCTGCTGGCGCACGCCATAGCTGACCACGTTGAACCATTTGCCCGACATGTTCACCGGCGAGCCATGCGTCAGGTGCCCGCCCGAATTCAGGTCCAGCCCCATGAACGTATCGCCCGGCTGCAACAGCGCAAGGAACACGGCCTGGTTCATCTGGCTGCCGGAGTTCGGCTGCACGTTGGCGAATTTCGCGTCGAACAGCTTTTTCGCGCGTTCGATCGCCAGCGTTTCGCTGACATCCACGAACTGGCAGCCACCGTAATAGCGTTTGCCCGGATAGCCTTCGGCGTATTTGTTCGTCAGCACCGACCCCTGCGCCTGAAGAACGGCCAGAGAGACGATGTTCTCGGACGCGATCAGCTCGATCTCGTCGCGCTGGCGGCCAAGCTCGTCGCGGATGGAGCCGAACAGTTCGGGATCGCTGTCCGCGAGGGATTTGGTGAAATAGCCGGCTTCGATATGCGGGGCGGTCATCATGCTCTCCTGCGCTTGCGGATTGCGGTTGTTTATCGCAGCCCGCGCGGCGCAGAAAGGCTGGAAAACGACAGGAACGGGAATTTCCACGAACCGCCTTGAGTTCCCGGCCCGCCCCGGCCAAGGATGCGGGGTCAAGGAGATGCCGATGAAGATCAGGTTCACCGCAAGCGCAGCCCCGCCCGCCCTTGCCGCGATGGAGGCGCTTGTCGCGATCCACGGGCAAAGCGCGCCCGAGGAGGCGGAGGTGATCGTTGCGCTGGGCGGCGATGGGTTCATGCTACAGACCCTGCACGAGACGCGGGAGCGCAACGTCCCCGTCTATGGCATGAACCGTGGCACGGTCGGGTTCATGATGAACGCCTTCGCGTTGGAAAACCTGCCCGATCGATTGGCGCTGGCCGAGGAGGAGGTCATAAACCCCCTTGCCATGCGGGCCGAAACCGTCGGCGGGCACGTGCACGAGGCGCTGGCGATCAACGAGGTCAGCCTGTTGCGCGCGGGTCCGCAGGCGGCCTGGCTGCGGATTACCGTGGACGGGCGGATGCGGATGGAGGAGCTGGTCTGCGACGGCGCGCTGGTGGCAACGCCGGCGGGCAGCACGGCCTATAATTACTCCGCGCATGGGCCGATCCTGCCGATCGGGGCGGATGTGCTGGCGCTGACGGCCATCGCGCCGTTCCGCCCCCGGCGTTGGCGCGGGGCGCTGGTGCCTTCGACGGCGGTGGTGCGGTTCGACGTGCTGGACCCGTCCAAGCGCCCGGTCATGGCCGATGCCGATGGTCGGTCGGTCCGCGATGTCGCCGTCGTGGAAATCCGGTCCGAGCCGAACATCCGCCACCGCATCCTGTTCGATCCCGGCCATGGGCTGGAAGAACGGCTGATCCGCGAACAGTTCGTCTAGGGCTTCGTCCAGGTCTCGCGCTTGCGGTAGATGGTCGAGGGCGAGACGTCCAGCACGCGCGCCGCCTTGGGAATCGACCCGCCATGCTGGGCGATGGTGGCCTCGATCACGATCTGCTCGATCTCGGACAGGGTGCGCCCGATCAGCCCGTCCAGATGCGGATCGCCCGATGGGGGCGCGACCTCGATCGGGGCGTTGTATTGCGTGCCGCCGTCCGAGACCATTTCCGGCAGCATCCCAAGGCTGATGGTTCCGCTCTCGTGCAATACGACCACGTTGCGGATCACGTTCAGAAGCTGGCGCACGTTGCCCGGCCACGGATGCTGGCGGAACAGTGACTTCACCTCTGGGGCGAAGCCGTCGAAATGGCGCTGCTCCTCGGCGGCAAAGCGTTTCAGCGCGGCCTCGGCAATCTCGATCACGTCCTCGCCCCGGTCGCGCAGGGGGGGCATGTGGATCGGCACGACGTAAAGGCGGTAATACAGATCCTCGCGGAAGCGGCCGCGGCGCACCTCCTCCAGCGGGTCGCGGTTGGTGGCGCAGACGATACGGACGCTGACCTTGCGCGGGCGGACCGCGCCCACCGGCTGCACCATCGAGGTCTGCAGGAACCGCAGCAGCTTGGTTTGAAGCGCAGGCGCCATCTCGCAGATCTCGTCCAGGAACAGCGTGCCGCCATCCGCAGCCTGCGCGGCGCCCGGCTTGTCGGCGATGGCGCCGGTGAAGCTGCCCTTCACATGGCCGAACACCTCGGATTCCAGCAGATCCTGCGGGATCGCGCCGCAGTTCAGCGCGATGAACGGGCCGGATGCGCGGCCCGACAGATCATGCACGGCATTGGCGCAAAGCTCTTTCCCGGTGCCGCTTTCGCCGGTGATGAACACCGTTGCCATCGACCGCGCCGCCGAGGCGATCTTGGCATGGATGCGGCCCATCGCGGGCGAGGAGCCGAGGAACGGCCCATGTGCCGCCGGGTCCGTCCGCTGCGCCCGCGCCGCCGCATTCTCGACCGCGCCAAGGAATCGTTGTTCGTCGAAGGGTTTGACCAGAAATTCATGTGCGCCCGCCCGCATCGCCTCGACCGCGCGGGTGATCGACCCATTCGCTGTGATGACCACCACCCGCACATCGGGCGACAGGCGCAGCATTTCCTGCATCAGGTCCAGCCCGTCCCCGTCGGGCAGCACCAGATCCAGCAGCACGACCATCGGGTTGGTATCGAGGAACCGGGCCAACCCGTCTGCAAAGGTCGATGCGGTCACGACCTTGTATCCCGCCGCCGCAAGGACCGAGCGATAGACCATCTGAAGCGCGGGCGTATCTTCGATCAGAAGGATCGGGCCGGGGTCGATGACGGTATCTGCGGCTGGTGTCATGCGCATTTTTGCCTTCCCAGAAAACCGAGCAGATCGTCCAGACGGTCAAGGATGGCCGGGATGTCTCCGGTCCGCCCGGCATGGGACTCGCGGTTCAGCATTTCGGACATGGCCTGCAACCGCGTTTCGCCCAGCGTCCCGGCAAGCGCGGACAACACATGGCTGTGCTCGCGAATCGCCGCAAGTGGCACGTCGCCCACCCCAAGCCCGTTTCGGACCTTCGACAGATCGCTGATCGCATGATCCAGCAAAAGCTGCCGGTGTGCGCCGACGACAGCAAGAAGCTGGTGAAACCTGTCGAGATCGAACCCGGCAGGCGTCTGGCCGGAAGGAGGGCAGTCTTCACTCATTGTCACACATCGTTGAACACGCGCAAGGTTATGCCAGCGCGCGCCAATGTCCAGCCGGTTGCGCCGCTTTGTCCATCAACCGTAATGCGCGACCGCAGTTCCCGCGATGGCCGACATGTTCAGCAATCCGCGCGCGGTGATCGACGGGGTGACGATATGCGCGCGGTTGCCCATGCCCATCAGGATCGGCCCGACCTCCAGCGCATTCGCCTTCGTCTTCAGGATGTTGCGCACGCCGGATGCCGCATCCGAATGGGCAAAGACCAGCACGTTGGCCGCCCCGTCGAATCGCGCGCCGGGGAAGGCGCGGTCGCGCGTGGATTGGTCAAGCGCCGTATCGATATGCATCTCGCCCTCATAGGCGAAGTCGGGCTCGGACGAATCCAGCAGCGACAGCGCCTCGCGCATCCGCCGCCCCGACGAATTGTCGAGGTTGCCGAATTGCGAGGACGAACACAGCGCGACCTTCGGCGCGATGCCGAAACGTTTCACATGCCGCGCCGCGCCGCGCACGGTTTCCGCGATCTGTTCGGGGGTAGGTTCCGAATTGATATGCGTATCGGCGATGAACAGCGGCCCATCTTCCAGAATCATCAGGCTGAGCGCGCCGATCGGCCGCAGACCGTCCCGCGCCAGAACCTGCCGGATATAGTTCAGGTGCCACAGATACTGGCCATAGGTGCCGCAGATCAGGCTGTCGGCCTCGGCCCGGTGCACCATGACCGCGCCGATGGCGGTGGTGTTCGTCCGCATGACGGCGCGGGCCACCTCGGGGGTGACGCCCTGACGGCCCACCAGCCCCAGATAGGTTTCCCAGTAGTCGCGATAGCGCGCATCGCTTTCGGGGTTCACCAGTTCGAAATCCACATCCGGGCGGATCTTCAGCCCTGCGCGTTCGCAGCGGGCGGCGACGACCTCGGGGCGGCCGATCAGGATCGGCTTGTCGTCGGTTTCCTCCAGCATGGCGTTGGCGGCGCGCAGCACGCGCTCATCCTCGCCCTCGGCAAAGACGATCTTGCGGCTGGACTGTGCCGACGCCTCGAACACCGGGCGCATGATCAGCGACGAGCGGATCATCGAACTGTCGAGCTGGCGTTTATAGGCTGCGATATCGTCCAGCGGGCGGGTCGCGACGCCGCTTTCCATCGCGGCCTTGGCCACGGCGGTCGCGACCACGCCCATCAAGCGCGGATCGAAAGGTTTCGGGATCAGGTAATTCGCCCCGAAGGTCAGCTGTTCGCCCTGATAGGCGGCGGCAGCCTCGGCGCTGGTGGTGGCGCGGGCGAGGGCGGCGATGCCTTCGATACAGGCGATCTTCATCTCGTCGTTGATCGTGGTCGCGCCGACATCCAGCGCGCCGCGGAAGATGAAGGGGAAGCACAGCACGTTGTTGACCTGGTTCGGATAATCCGACCGGCCCGTCGCGATCAGCGCGGTCGGCGCGGCGGCGCGCGCGTCCTCGGGCGTGATCTCCGGGTTGGGGTTGGCCAGCGCGAAGATGATCGGACGGTCGGCCATGCGGGCGACCATCTCGGGCTTCAGAACGCCGGGGCCGGACAGGCCAAGGAACAGGTCCGCGCCTTCGATCACATCGGCCAGCGTGCGCAGATCGGTCGCCTGCGCGAATTCGGCCTTTTGCGGCGTCATCTCCTCGACCCGGCCCTCATAGACCAGGCCGGCGATGTCGCACAGCCAGACGTTCTCGCGACGCACGCCCAGTTTCAGCAGCATGTTGAGGCAGGCGATCCCTGCCGCCCCGCCGCCGGTGGAGACGACCTTGATATCCTCCCACCGTTTGCCGGCGACATGCAGCGCGTTGGTCGCAGCGGCGCCGACGACGATGGCGGTGCCGTGCTGGTCGTCGTGAAAGACCGGAATGTTCATCCGCTCGCGGCAGATCTTTTCGACGATGAAACAGTCGGGGGCCTTGATGTCTTCAAGGTTGATCGCGCCGAAGGTCGGCTCCAGCGCGCAGACGAGTTCGGCCAACTTGACCGGGTCCGCCTCGTTCAATTCGATATCGAAACAGTCGATATTGGCGAATTTCTTGAACAGGACGGCCTTGCCCTCCATCACCGGTTTGGACGCCAGCGCGCCGATGTTGCCAAGGCCCAGAACGGCGGTCCCGTTCGACACCACGCCCACAAGGTTGCCGCGCGCGGTATAGCGGCTGGCATCCTGCGGGTTGGCCTTGATCTCCATGCAGGCTTCGGCCACACCGGGGGAATAGGCGAGCGACAGATCGCGGCCATTGGCCAGCGGCTTGGTCGCGCGGATCTCCAGTTTGCCGGGCTTGGGGAATTCGTGATAATCCAGTGCCGGGTGCCGTTTGTTCTCGGTCATGCTGCCCTCCGCGAGTTGGTTTAATATTAAACCATCTTTGGATTCATACAAGCGGGGTTGCACGTCCGCCGCCCGATACCCACTGTTGCCAAAAACACCGGAGGCGTGATGCAACCCGATCCCATCCTTCTTGGCGCAGCCAGCGATGTGCGCCAGAACGCCTATGTCCCCTATTCCCGTTTCAAGGTCGGTGCGGCGATCCGCACGGTTTCCGGCAGCGTCTTCAAGGGATGCAACGTGGAAAACGTCGCCTATCCCGAGGGCACCTGCGCCGAGGCCGGGGCCATCGCGGCCATGGTCGCGGCGGGCGAGACGCAGATCGCTGAAATCCTCGTGATCGCCGACAGCCCCGAACCCGTGCCCCCCTGCGGCGGCTGCCGGCAGAAGATCGCCGAGTTTGCGGGGCAGGGCGTTCTGGTCACGCTGTGCACCACCGACGGCAAGGCGCGCGGCATGACGGTGGCGGACCTGCTGCCGGGGGCCTTTGCCGCCACGCATATGGACCGGGCGTAAGTGGACATCGCGCGGCTTCTGGCCGATCTGCGGGACGGGCTGCCGGTGGATGTCGCGGGCTTCGTGCGCGGTTTGGCCGATGGTTCCGTCAGCGATGCGCAGGCGGGGGCCTTTGCGATGGGCGTCTGCTGCCGGGGCGTGGATGCGGTCGCGCTGACGCAGGCGATGCGGGACAGCGGGGCGGTGCTGGATTGGGACCTGCCCGGCCCGGTGCTGGACAAGCACTCGACTGGGGGCGTGGGCGATCCGGTGTCCCTGCTTCTGGCCCCGGCGCTGGCGGCGTGCGGGGCTTATGTTCCCATGATCTCGGGGCGCGGCCTTGGCCATACCGGCGGCACGCTGGACAAGCTGGAGGCGATCCCCGGCTTTGCCGTCGAGATGGACGAGGCCCGCCTGCGCCGGCAGATCGAACAGGCACGCTGCGCGATCGTTGCGGCCAGTGCCGAAATCGCCCCGGCCGACCGCCGCCTTTACGCGATCCGCGACCTGACCGGAACGGTGGAGAACACCGCGCTGATCACCGCGTCGATCCTGTCCAAGAAGCTGGCAGCGGGGCTGGATGGGCTGGTGCTGGATGTGAAATGCGGCTCGGGCGCGTTCATGAAGACGCGGGTCGAGGCCGAGGTGCTGGCGCGGTCGCTGGTGGATACCGCCAATGGCGCAGGGTGCCGCACGACCGCGCTGATCACCGACATGGACCAGCCGCTGGCGATGGCCATGGGCAACGCGCTGGAGGTGGCCGAGGTGATGGAGACGCTGACCGCGACCTCCATCAATCCCGGATTGTGGACCGTGACCTGCGCCCTGGGCGGCGAGGCGTTGGCGCTGGGCGGTCTGGCCGAGGATGCCGAGACGGGCGAGGGCATGATCGCCGACGCGCTGGAATCGGGCCGCGCCGCCGAATATTTCGCGCGGATGGTTGCGCTGCAGGGCGGTCCCGCCGATTTCGTGGACCGCTGGCCGGACCGCCTGCCATCCGCCCCCATCGTGGCCGAGGTGCCGTCGCCCCGCGCCGGCCATGTCGCGCGGATCGACGGGCAGGCGCTGGGCATGGCCGTGCTGCGGCTTGGCGCGGGCAGGGTGCGGGCGGGGCAGCGGGTGAACCCCTCGGTCGGCCTGTCCGAGATTGCCGGGATCGGCGCGGATGTGGAGCTGGGCGATCCGCTGGGCTTCGTTCACGCCGCGACCGAGGATGACGCCGCCGCCGCCATCCACGCCATTCAGGCCGCCTACGGCTTCGAGGATCACGAGCCGGCGCAACCTGACCGCATCCTTGGGAGGATCGCATGAGCCGCGCCTTTCTGATCGTGATGGACAGCGTCGGCATCGGCGGTGCGCCGGATGCCGGGGCGTTCGGCGATGCGGGTGCGAACACGCTGCTGCACATCGCCGCCGAATGCGCGGCGGGGCGGGCGGATGTGGGGCGGCGCGGTCCGCTTGCGATGCCCGTGCTGGATGGGCTGGGGCTGGGGGCGGCGGTGACGCTGGCCTCGGGCGGTGTGGTGCCGGGGTTTGCGGCGCGGCCCTCGGGGCTGTGGGGGGCGGCGACGGAAATCTCGCGCGGGAAGGACACGCCTTCGGGGCATTGGGAACTGTCTGGAGTGCCGGTGCCGTGGGACTGGACCTATTTCCCCGACGCGCCTTTCCCGGATGATCTGGTGGCCGAGGTCTGCCGTCTGGCGGGCACGGACGGCATCCTTGGCAACTGCCATTCCGGCGGCATCGCGATCATGGACCGGCTGGGCGAGGAACATCTGCGGACGGGCTGGCCGATCTGCTATACCTCGGCGGACAGCGTGTTCCAGATCGCGGCGCATGAGGAGGCGTTCGGTCTGGACCGGCTGCTGGCGCTGTGCGAGGCGCTGGCCCCGACATTGCACGCGATGCGCGTCGGCCGGGTCATCGCGCGGCCCTTCGCCGGGCAGCCGGGGGCGTTCCAGCGCACGGCCAATCGCCGCGATTATGCCATCGCGCCGCCGGGGGCCACGCTTCTGGATCGGGCGCTGGCGGCGGGGCGGATGACGCATGCGGTGGGCAAGATCGGCGACATCTTCTCGCATCGCGGGATCGGCAAGCTGCACAAGGGCGCGAACGATGCTGCGCTGGCGGAGCATCTTTTGCGGCTGGCCTCCGAGGCGGAGGATGGATCGCTGACCTTCGCCAATTTTGTCGAATTCGACAGCCTTTATGGCCACCCCCGCGACGTTCCGGGATATGCGCGGCATCTGGAATGGTTCGACGCGGTGGCCGGGCGATTGGTCGCGGCGCTGCGGCCGGGCGACATCGCGGTCTTCACCGCCGATCACGGCAACGATCCGACGTGGCGCGGCAGCGACCATACGCGCGAACGCGTGCCGGTGCTGGTCGCGGGTGCCAGCGGAGAGTTGGGGCATTGCGCGTTCACCGATGTCGCCGCGCTGATCTCCCGCCATCTGGATCTGCCCGATGCGGGTTGAACTGGGGATCGACCTTCTGGGCGCGGCCCCGGCCAGCTTCACCCGCGATCTGGCACGGCGGCGCAGGATCGACCTGTCGGGGCTGTTCGACGGCGACCGCTATGCCCGCACCGACCCCGAGGCGCGCAAGGCGGCGGCGATCCTGACCCGTCCCGAGGAATATGCCGCGCTGGCGGTGATCGCCATGGACGCTCGCGATTTCGCCGAACTGCTGCTGACCCCGGATGCAGATGTGCCCGCCTTTCACGACCGCATCATCGCCATGCGCGAGGCGGTCCCGGCCAGCCTCGTCGCCACGCCCGAGGGCAAACGCCACGCCATCGCTGCGGCAGAGGCGGGGCTGGACGGCGTGCTGCTGGACCCGGCACAGGCGGATTTCGCGTGGTGCCTCGATTGCATGCGCGAGGCGGGGCTGCCGGTGATCCTGTCGGCGCGGGCAGGGCTGGACGCTGCGCTGGCGCTGCAACCCGCGCGTCTGCACCATGTCCCCGCCATCGACGATCCCGCGCTGATGGAACGGCTGGCTGAGGCGGGGGTCATCCTGCACCTGTCCCCCGCGACCGAAGACTGGAACGCGCCGGGGCCGCTTTTCCACCGCGAGGTGCGCATCACCATCGGCAACGAGGCCCCGGCATGGTTCCCCGCCGATACCGAAGACCGGCTGGCCGATGCCCATGACTGGGACGAAGGTGTTTTCGCCAAGCTGGAACGGAATGCCATTGACGCCGCGCTGTGCGATGATACCACCCGCGCCCGCCTGAAGGAGAAGTGCATTGCTTGATCACCTGACCGTCGTGACCCACCCGCTGGTCCAGCACAAGCTGACCATCATGCGGAAGAAGGAAACCTCGACCGGGGGGTTCCGCCGCCTTCTGCGAGAGATCAGCCTGCTGCTGGCATATGAGGTGACGCGCGGGCTGGACATGACCACGACCCGCATCGAAACTCCGATGGAGGAGATGGACGCGCCCATTCTCGACGGCAAGAAGCTGGCGCTGATCTCGATCCTGCGGGCGGGGAACGGGCTGCTGGACGGGGTGCTGGAACTGGTTCCGGCGGCGCGCGTCGGCTTCGTCGGCCTTTACCGCGACCCGGAAACGCTGCTGCCGGTGCAGTATTACTGCAAGGTGCCGGAACAGCTGGAGGACCGGTTGGTGATCGCGGTCGATCCGATGCTGGCGACGGGCAATTCCTCGGTCGCGGCGATCGACCTGCTGAAGCAGAAGGGCGCGAAGAACATCCGCTTCCTGTGCCTTCTGGCCTCGCCCGAGGGGATTGCCACGATGAAGGCGGCGCATCCTGATGTGCCGATCATCACAGCATCTGTGGATCGCGAGCTGGACAGCCATGGATATATTGTCCCGGGACTAGGGGATGCGGGTGATCGCATGTTCGGCACAAAATAACAGTGGACAGGATTCCGCCGCTCGCGCATGATCCCGCCAACTGAATAACAGCGGACCGTCGGGCAGGACAGGAACGTGACGCCCCGGCACCTTAGGGTGACCGGGGCGCTTTCAGCTTTGGCAGATGGTGGACAGGCCGATCCAATCCGCGTCGTCAAGGATCGGCGGGGCGGGCTGGCTGGCGAAGGGGTCGCGGTCGATCAGGCCGCGCGTCGTCTCTCCGCTCGGGTCCAATGCACGGGCATAGGGGGTGCTGGGCACCTCGGCCTCGGCAAAGCGGGGCAGCAGGTCGGTGTCGGACACATCGGCGGGCGTCTGCGTGACCAGCGCCTCGGCATAGCCGTCCAGCGCATCTTGCGGCAGGGTGCCGGTGGTCAGCAGCCTCAGCGTGGCGGCGACGCCCGCATGGCGCAGCAGCGGGCGCAGCGGGTCTTCGGCAGCTGCGCGGGCGCGTTCGGCAATCGCGTATCCGGCCAGCGGGGCGGGGTTGTCCTGTTGTTCGACCAGGTTGCGCGGCACGAGGATCTGGCGGTTCGGCAGGTGGATGGGACGCGTCAGACCCTGCGGGACGACGATGATCTGCACAGGATCGGCGCGGAAGATGCGGGTCGAAAGGTTCGCCGCCGCGCGCCGCCCGAAGGGATCGGCGCAGGGGGCGCCGGTCAGATGCACCATCTCGGTCAACGCCATTTCGCCCAGCCGCACGCGGGTCGCCTCCGGCGCCACGGCGATCGTGTGCGACACCAGCGCCCCCGGCATCCAGAAGAATCCGCTGAGGACCAGCGCCGTCGCCCCCGCCAGCACCCAATGGCGCAACCGGCCCGGACGCGGGCGCGCCGCCTCCAGCGCGCCGCGCACGGTGTCCAGCGCGGCCAGCATATATGCGTCCTCGATCTCCAGCGTTTCGGGATCGTTCAGGCCGGGAGAGAACGTGGCGGGCGTCTTGCCGGGATTGACCCGTTCGACCGCCGGGAGTGACCAATGCGACAGCGCGAATTCGGTCGAAGGGTCGGACAGGATCAGCGATGCCTCGCGGAAGGACACGATCACCTCGCGCCCCTCTGCCTCCGGCGTCTCGCGCCAGATGCCCGGACATTCCAGCCTCTGATACTTCTTCAGCGCTGTCATGACCTGCCGCGCGTTCCTGTGACCCAAGGCTTAGCGGCTGGCGAGGGCGGGCGCAATCGGATCGCCCACCGCCTCACGCCAATGTCGGCGGCAAAGCGAGACATAGGTCTCGTTTCCGCCGATCTGCACCTGTTCACCTTCGCGCATGGGTTGATCGTCCGGGCCAAGACGCACGACCATCGTCGCCTTTTTCCCGCAATGGCAGATGGTGCGGATTTCCCGCATCTCGTCCGCAAGGGCCAGAAGCGCCGCCGATCCGGGAAACAGCCCGCCGCGGAAATCCACCCGCAACCCATAACACATGACCGGCAGGCGCAGATCGTCCACCACGCGGGCCAGTTGCCAGACCTGCGTTTCGGTCAGGAACTGCGCCTCGTCAATGAAGATGCAGGCCGGGGGCGGGGCGGCTGCGATGCGGGCGAAAAGATCGTCGGCGCTGGTGAAGGTTTCGGCGCGTTCGGAAATGCCGATGCGGCTGGCGATGACGCCCATGCCCGATCGGTCGTCCAGCGCGGCGGTGATCAGCATGACCTCCATCCCGCGTTCGCGGTAATTGTGCGCCGCCTGCAGAAGCAGCGTCGATTTGCCCGCGTTCATGGTGGAGTAGTGGAAATAAAGCTTCGCCATGCCCCCGGATAGCCCAAGGCGCGCCGCAAAGAAAGTGGCCCGCCGCGGAGGCTGCGCGGCGGGCCATAACTCGTGATCCACGGTGTTGATCCTACACCGATTCTTCCTGACGGACGGTTAATTTGCCCGCTGGCGGCGGGGTGCGCCTGCACCGCCCTGCGGACGCGCGGCGGGCTTGCCCTGCGGCTTGCGGGCCTGCGGTTTGCCACCCTGCGGCTTTGCGCCCTGCGGCTTGGCACCGGGGCGCGGGCCGCGCTGCTGGCGGTTCTGGCCCGGCTTCGGCGCGGCGGCCACGACGTCGGCGGCCCAGGGCGCGCCGCCGATGATCTCGATCGGCTTCTTCAGCAGTTTCTCGATATCCTTGAACTCGCCCATTTCCGCCGGGGCGCAGAAGGCGATGGCGCGGCCTTCGGTGCCGGCCCGCGCCGTCCGCCCGATGCGGTGGACGTAGTTTTCGGCCACGTTCGGCATGTCGTAGTTATAGACATGCTTCACGCCCGGAATGTCGATCCCGCGCGCGGCGACGTCGGTTGCCACCAGCACTTCGACCGTGCCGTCGCGGAACTCCTGCAGCGTGCGCTCGCGCTGGTTCTGGGATTTGTTGCCGTGGATCGACCCGGCGGCAAAGCCCCAGCTGACCAGCAGCTTCATCAGCTTCTCCGACCCGTGCTTGGTGCGGCCGAAGACGATCGACCGCTCGCCCGGATGTTCCTTGAGGTAACCTTCCAGCAGCTTGGCCTTGTCGCCCTGCGGGGTGAAGTGGACGGCCTGCGTCACCTTGTCGGCGGGTTTGTTCGGCGGCGAGACCTGAACCTTGACCGGGTTGCGCAGATAGGTGCCTGCCAGTTCTTCGATGTCCTTGGGCATGGTGGCCGAGAACAGCAGCGTCTGGCGTTTCACCGGGATGAACTTGGCGATCTTGCGCAGGGAATGGATGAAGCCCATGTCCAGCATGTGGTCGGCCTCGTCCAGCACGAGGTAGCCGCACTGGTCCAGCTTCACATCGCCGCGTTCCAGCAGGTCGATCAGGCGGCCAGGGGTCGCGACCAGAACGTCGGTGCCGCGTGCCAGCTTTTCCGACTGCTTGTTGATCGACGCGCCGCCGACGACGGTGGTGACCTTTGTCGGCGTGCCCTTGGTGAAGGTCAGCAGGTTTTCGGAAATCTGCGACACCAGTTCCCGCGTCGGTGCAAGGATCAGCGCGCGGACGTTGCGCGGGCCGGCGGGGTGGTGGATTTCCAGCAGACGGTGCAGCAGGGGCAGGCCGAAGGCGGCGGTCTTGCCCGTGCCGGTCTGGGCCAGACCCATCAGGTCCGCGCCCTTCATGATATGGGGGATGGCCTGCGCCTGAATCGGCGTCGGCGTGGTCAGTTTGGTGTTGGCAAGGGCTTTCAGCAGTCGGTCGCTGAGGCCGAGTTCGGCAAATGTCGTCATGTGAACTTTCAAATCGGTTCGGGCCGCAGAGAGGCGGCTGGTTGCAGGCGGAGCGACCCGTATGGTCGCGGTGCCCCTGCGTGATCGTGGGAACCTGTTGACCGGCCCTATGGCTGCTCACGCGGCAGCGGGCGTATCGGTTGAGCGTCACATGCGCGTTCGGGGCCGCAAAGTCAAGCGTTGCCTCTGGCTTCGCGCCGGGGATTGGAGTAATCGGGGCGCAGATTCCCAGCCGGAGCCCGCCATGAAAGCCGCCGTCATCACCTTTCCCGGTTCCAACTGCGACCGCGACCTTGCCGTGGCGTTCGAAGCCGTCGGGGCCGAGGTGGTCCATGTCTGGCACAAGGATACCGATCTGCCCAAGGTGGATGTGGTCGGCATTCCGGGCGGCTTTTCGTTCGGCGATTACCTTCGCTGCGGCGCCATCGCGGCCCGTTCGCCCATCGCGCCCGCACTGGCCGCGCATGTGGAACGCGGCGGCTATGCACTGGGCATCTGCAACGGGTTCCAGATCCTGACGGAAACCGGGCTGCTTCCGGGCGCGCTGATGCGCAACACCGGGCTGAAATACATCTGCAAGCATGTCGAGCTGCGGGTCGAAACCACGGACAGCGTGTTCACCTCGGGCTATGGCAAGGGGTCGGTCGTGACGGTGCCGATCGCGCATCACGACGGCAACTATACCGCCGATGCCGAAACGCTGGCCGCGCTGCGCGGCGAAGACCGGATCGCGTTCACCTATGCCGAAAACCCCAACGGCGCGATGGAAGACATTGCCGGCATCCTGTCGGCCAACCGCCGCGTGCTGGGCATGATGCCCCACCCCGAACGCGCGCTGGACCCGGTCTTGGGCAGCGGCGACGGGCGGGCGATGTTCGAAAGCCTGCTTGGCAGGATGGCGCTTGCCTGATCCCGGCAAGGTTGAGGGCGCCCCGGCGCCCGATTATCCTGCCGCCATGACAGTGCGGGACGAAACGGATGACGAGGAGAAGAAGCCGGGAATTTCCTGGCGGCTCCGGCTCATCATCGGGGGTCTTCTGCTGGTCGCCATCGCCACCGTTCTGGTGACGAACCGCTGGATGTCGGAACGCTTCACCGACACGACGCGCAGCCGGGCCGAGGTGCGACTGGCGCTTTATTCCGGCAACATGCTGTCCGAGCTTCAGCGGAATTCGGTCGTGCCGCTGCTTCTGTCGCGGGATGCCTCGCTGATCGGGGCGCTGGCCTCTGACGATTTCTCGGCCACGTCGCAGCGGCTGATCTCGTTCCAGACGGAAATCGGCGCGGCGTCGCTGTCGCTGCTGGACATCGACGGCAAGGTCGTGGGCGCGACCAACCGCAACATCCTTGGCACCACCTATCGCAACGAGCGTTTCTTCGTCGAAGCGATGCGCGACAACGAAACCGTCTTCACCGCCACGCAGCGCGAGGGGGGCGGCTACGATTTCACCTATTCCCGCGCGGTGATGCAGGACAACCGGATCATCGGCGTCGTCGCGGTGGCGGTCGATCTGATGAAATACGAACGCGCCTGGGCCGGTTTGCAGGATGCGGTGCTGGTCACCGACAGCGACGGCATCGTGATCCTTGCGACCGAGCCGCGCTGGCGCGGACTGGAGCTGTCTCAGGCGCTGGCGGTGCAGGACCCGCCCTCGGCCATCCGGCGGGCGTTCCAGTTCACCGCCGACTGGGCGCAGGACCCCCCCGACGCCTATCTGGGCGGCGAGGGCGTTTTGCGGACCGATGCCCGCGTGCCGTTCCGCGGCTGGCGGCTCGTGACCTTCACCGCCTATGATTCGGTGCGAGAGCGGGTGAACACCGTCCTTGCGATGGAGATCATGGGTTTCGCGATCCTGCTGGCGGCGACCTTTTATCTGCTGTCGCGCCGGGCCTGGTCGCAAAGCATGTCGTTTCAGCGGGAATCCGCCGAGCTTCGGATGCTCAACCAAAGATTGCGACGCGAGATCGCCGAGCGGGAAAAGGTCCAGAAGGATCTGGCCGTGGCGGAAACCACGCTGGCCCAGTCGTCCAAGCTGGCCGCGCTGGGCGAGATGTCGGCCGCCGTCAGCCACGAGTTGAACCAGCCGCTGGCCGCGATGAAGACCTATCTGGCGGGGGCGCGGCTGCTTCTGCAGCGCAAACGCCCCGAGGAGGCGATGTCCTCGTTCCAGCGGATCGACGATCTGATCGAGCGGATGGGCGCCATCACCCGGCAGTTGAAATCCTATGCCCGAAAGGGCGGCGAGGCGTTCGAACCCGTTGATATGCGCCATTGCGTCTCTGCCGCCCTGTCGATGATGGAGCCGCAGTTGAAGGTCCGGGTGGTGCGGATCAACCGCAGCCTGCCCAAATCCCCGGTGATGGTTCTTGCCGACCGGTTGCGGCTGGAACAGGTCATCATCAACCTTCTGCGCAACGCGCTGGATGCAACCAAGGCGGTTGCCGACCCGCAGATCGACATCGGCGTTTCGGTCGGCAGCAATGCCAGCCTGACCGTGCGGGACAACGGCACGGGCATCGCCGATCTGGAAAACCTGTTCGAGCCGTTCTACACCACCAAGAAGCCCGGAGAGGGCGTGGGCCTTGGGCTCGCCATCTCGTCCGGGATCGTCAAGGATCTTGGCGGCAGGCTCACCGCACGAAATGCTGATGGCGGGGGGGCTGTTTTCGAGGTTCAGTTGCCCCTACTTGGCAACAAGATCGAAGCAGCAGAATGAGGAATGAATGGCGCGCGCGATGAAGGTGGCTATCGTAGATGACGAAGCCGACATGCGGCAATCCATCAGCCAATGGCTGGCGCTGTCCGGGTTCGACACCGAAAGCTATGCTTCCGCCGAAGAGGCGTTGAAAGCCATCGGCGCGGATTTCCCCGGCGTGGTGGTCAGCGACATCCGCATGCCCGGCATGGACGGGATGGCGATGCTGAAACGGTTGATGAGCGTGGACAGCGGCCTGCCGGTCATCCTGATCACCGGCCATGGCGACGTGCCCATGGCGGTCGAGGCGATGCGGATCGGCGCGTTCGACTTTCTGGAAAAGCCGTTCAACCCCGACCGGATGACCGAACTGGCCAAGAAGGCGACGCAGGCGCGGCGGCTGACGCTGGACAACCGCGCGCTTCGGCGCGAGCTGTCGGATGGCAGCGTCATCATGAAGAAGTTGATCGGATCGTCCCCCGCGATGGAACGGCTGCGCGAGGATATCCTCGATCTGGGGCAGGCGGACAGCCACGTGCTGATCGACGGCGAAACGGGCACGGGCAAGACGCTGGTGGCGCATGCGTTGCATGCTGTGGGTCCACGCGCAGGCAAGAAGTTCGTGACGATCTCCTGCGCGGCATGGACCGAGGACCAGCTTCAGGCCAAGCTGTTCGGCCCGGTGGAGGAGGGCGGTCTGCCGCTGGTGGACGAGGCGCGGGGCGGCACGCTCTGCCTTGAGGACATTGAATCGCTGTCGCACCCGCTGCAATCGCGGCTGCTGACGATGATTAACGATCAGGCGGTCCCGCCGGAAACGCGGATCATCGCCATTTGCAACCAGCACGCGCCCGACAAGACGCTGGAGGATGTGCTGCGGCCGGACCTTTTCTATCGTCTGGGCGCGATGACCATCGTTCTGCCGCCGCTGCGGACGCGGGGCGAGGATATCCTGACGCTGTTCACCAACATGTCCGAACAGTTCGCCGAGGAATATGGCTGCGACGCGCCGCAGGTGACGGCGCAAGAGGCGGCGCAGCTTTTGCAGGCCCCTTGGCCGGGCAACGTGCGCCAGCTTGTGAACATCGCCGAACGCGCGGTCCTGCAGAACCGTCGCGGTTCAGGGTCGATCGCATCGCTGCTGATGGCCGACAACGAAGCCTCCGGCCCGGCGCTGACCACCGAAGGCAAACCGCTGAAGGACTATGTCGAGGCGTTCGAGCGGATGCTGATCGACAATACGATGCGCCGTCATAAAGGCTCCATCGTCGCGGTGATGGAGGAGCTTTGCCTGCCGCGCCGGACGTTGAACGAAAAGATGGCGAAATACAGTTTGCAGCGCGCTGACTACGTCTGATGATGCGGCGGGGATTTCCCCGCCGTTTTCATTTTGGGATGCTGCTGGTCCATCCACCGGGGCCGGGCGCGATCGGCGAGGGGCATCCGATAAGCCTGTGGAAAACAGCCATTGTGTTTTCCCTGCACCTGCCCTTATTGTCGCAGGACGCGGGTCTGCAAGTCTCGCGCAGTCAGTTTCTCAGCCCCACGCGGGCCGAAGGGGAAGCCCGGAGGCCGCATCATGGGGCGCAGGATATCGGCCGCAAGGCCCCACCATTGCCCGTAAGTCGCAGTCGACACGGGCTTTTCAACGGGACGCCAAAAGGTGTCCGGGATAGAACCGCGATGGGCGCAGGATTGATGGAAAGACGCGAGAGGTGCCGCATCGGCGCGCCCGCGTTCCGCCACTCGCGCCCCACCGCCCGTACAAGCCGCCACACGCAGACCGAACTCACACGCGGGCACGCCCGCGCCAGGCCCGTCTGCCTGGGCGCATTGGAAGACAATGGCCAAGAAAATGCTTATCGATGCCACCCACCCGGAGGAAACCCGGGTCGTGGTGGTGGACGGAAACAAGGTCGAGGAATTCGACTTTGAAACCGTCAACAAACGTCAGATTGCCGGCAACATCTATCTTGCCAAGGTAACGCGGGTCGAGCCGTCGCTTCAGGCGGCCTTCGTGGATTATGGCGGAAACCGTCACGGCTTTCTCGCATTCGCGGAAATCCACCCCGATTATTATCAGATCCCGGTAGAGGACCGTAAGGCCCTCTTGGAAGAGGAGCGTGCCTTCGCCCGCGCCGAGGAAGAGGACGAAAAGCCCCGCAAGCGCCGCGCGCGTCCCGAAGCCGTGCAGGACGCGGTGAAGTCCGACGCGATGGACGTGGTCGATCTGGGCGAGGACGAGGCCGAGGACCAGCTTTTCGACGACAGCGCCGCCGCCGAGGATGACGAGATTGAATCCGTCGCCGAGGAGGACGTGTCCGAGGAAATCCGCGCGCCGCGCAAACCCCGCGCCCGTCGCTACAAGATCCAGGAAGTCGTCAAGGTCCGGCAGATCATGCTGGTGCAGGTGGTCAAGGAAGAGCGTGGCAACAAGGGCGCCGCGCTGACGACCTATCTGTCGCTGGCGGGCCGTTATTGCGTGCTGATGCCGAACACCGCGCGCGGCGGTGGGATTTCCCGCAAGATCACGCAGGTCGCCGACCGCAAGAAGCTGAAGGAAATCGCATCCGAGCTGGAGGTGCCGGAAGGTGCCGGCCTGATCATCCGCACGGCAGGCGCCAAGCGGACGAAACAGGAAATCCGCCGCGATTACGAATACCTGATGCGCCTGTGGGAACAGGTGCGCGAACTGACGCTGAAATCCATCGCGCCCGCCCCGATCTATGAAGAAGGCGATCTGATCAAGCGGTCGATCCGCGATCTGTTCAACCGCGAGATCGAGGAAGTGCTGGTCGAAGGCGAGGCGGGCTTCCGCACCGCCAAGGAATTCATGCGGATGATCATGCCGAACCACGCGCGGCAGGTTCAACGCTATAACGACACGATGCCGCTGTTCGCGCGGTATCAGGTCGAAAGCTACCTCGGCGGCATGTTCAACCCGGTCGTGCAGCTGAAATCGGGCGGTTACATCGTCATCGGCGTGACCGAGGCGCTGGTTGCCGTGGACGTGAACTCGGGCCGTGCGACCAAAGAGGGCTCCATCGAGGAGACGGCGCTGAAGACCAACCTGGAAGCGGCGGAAGAAGTCGCGCGCCAGCTGCGTCTGCGCGACCTTGCGGGCCTGATCGTCATCGACTTCATCGACATGGATGAACGTCGCAACAACGCTGCCGTCGAAAAGCGTCTGAAGGAAAAGCTGAAGACCGATCGCGCGCGCATTCAGGTCGGCCGCATCTCGGGCTTCGGCCTGCTGGAGATGTCGCGCCAGCGCCTGCGTCCGGGGATGCTGGAATCCACCACGCAGCCTTGCGCGCATTGCCACGGCACCGGCCTGATCCGTTCGGATGACAGCCTGGCCCTGCAAGTGCTGCGCCAGCTTGAAGAAGAAGGCACGCGCAAGCGTTCGAAGGAAGTGCTGCTCAAGGCTCCGGTCGCGGTGGTGAACTTCCTGATGAACAACAAGCGCGAGCATATCGCGCTGATCGAAGCGCGCTATGGCATGGCCGTGCGGATCGAGGCGGACCCGCATCTCGTCTCGCCCGACTATTCGATCGAGAAGTTCAAGACCGCGACCCGCGTGGTCCCGGATGCGCCGCTGGTCGTGTCGGGCGATGCCTCGTTGATGGGTGACTTCGTCGAGGAAGACGAAGACGTCGTGTTCGAGGAGGAGATCGAGGAAGCCGAAGTCGTCGAGACGGCAGAGGCACCCGAGGTCGAGGCGGAAGCCACCGAAGGCGATTCGCCGCGCAAGAAGCGCCGTCGTCGGCGTCGTCGGCGCGGCAACGGCAATGGCGAGGCCTCCGTGGTCGAGGGTGATGACGTGGCCGGCGACGAGGATGCCGCTGGCGACGAGAGCGTCGCCGAGGAAGCGGCCGAGGCGCCTGCGCCCGAGCCGGTTGCCGAACCTGTGGTCGTGGTCGAACCGGAGCCGGTTGCCGAAGAAGCGCCCGCACCGAAGAAGCGCGCGACGCGGACCCGCAAGAAGGCCGAGCCGGTCGAACCCGCGGCCCCGGTCGAGGAAACGCCCGCGCCCAAGCGCCGCACCCGCAAGAAGGCCGAGCCGGTGGTCGAGGCCGCCCCGGTGGTCGAGGAAGCGCCGAAGAAGCCGCGCCGCACCCGCGCCAAGCCGGTCCCGGCCGAGGCTGTCGAGGTCGCAGCCCCGGTGGCCGAGCCGGTTCTGCAGGAAGCCCCGTCGCCCGAGGTGGAGCCTGCCGAGGATGACAAGCCGCGCCGTCGCGGCTGGTGGGCCAGATAACGCAAAAGGGCGCCGGAGACGGCGCCCTTTTCATTTGCGGCGGATGGTGAATTCAGTGACCCGCCCATCGCCGCGCGTCTCAAGCAGGTGGTGCCCTGCCTCGGCACAGAAATGCGGCAGGTCGATCCGCGCCATAGGATCGGTCGTCCGCACCCGCAGCACCGCGCCCGATGCCAGCCCCATCAGCACCTTGCGCGCGCGCAGCACGGGCAGGGGGCAAAGCAGGTTTTCGCAATCCAAGGTTTCCATGCCCCTGCCTAGCCTATGGCGGAATCCACGGCAATGTGACGCCCCGCTTGCGTGACCTTTGCGATGGGTGTGATATGCCTGTCGCGCAAGGAGAAGCGAATGGCCGGTTTTGACCTTCTGGATGCGGGACTTATCTCGGCGATGATGATCGCATTGGCGGCGGGGGTGCTCAGCTTCCTCAGCCCCTGCGTGCTGCCGATCGTGCCGCCCTATCTGGCCTATATGGGTGGGATCAGCATGTCCGACATGCAGGGGCAGGCTCGCCGCCGCATCCTGCTTCCGGCGCTGTTCTTCGTGCTGGGCCTTTCGACGGTGTTCCTGTTCCTTGGCTTTGCCGCCTCGGCGATGGGGACGATGCTGCTACAGTATCAGGGTGTGATGACGAAGGTATCGGGCGCGGTGGTGCTGATCTTCGGCCTGCATTTCCTGGGGGTCTTCCGCATCGGCATCCTTGACCGCGAGGCGCGGGTGGATGCGGGCGACAAGGGCGGGTCGGCCTTGGGCGCCTATGTGCTGGGGCTGGCCTTCGCCTTCGGCTGGACGCCCTGCATCGGCCCGCAACTTGGCGCGATCCTGTCGCTTGCGGCGTCCGAGGCGAGCCTTGCGCGCGGGACCGCGCTGCTTGGCGTCTATGCCGTGGGGCTGGGGCTGCCGTTCTTGCTGGCGGCGCTGTTCATAAACCGGGCCATCGGGGTCATGAACCGGTTGAAGCCGTGGATGCGCACGATCGAGCGGGCGATGGGCGTGCTGCTGATCCTTGTGGGGCTGGCGCTGATCACCGGGGCGTTCAGCGCGTTTTCCTTCTTCCTGCTGGAGAATGTGCCCTTCCTTGGAACGCTTGGCTGATGGCGTTCCGTCGGAGGGTCTTCTACATCCCCGGCTTCGATCCTTTCCCGCCGCGCAAGTATCGCGAGATCTATCGTCGCGAGGGGGCCGCACAGGCGCGTCTTTCCGGCTACGACCTGTCGATGAAACCCTCGAAGGGGGGCTGGACGGTCAGAAGCGGCGATGTGGAAACGCAGGTGGAGGTGCTGGTCTGGACCGACATCGTGCAATCCTCGATGCAGACCGGGATCGCCGCGACCTATCTGCAACTGGCGCGGACGGCATGGACCTATATCGCGTCGGGGGCGCTGTTCCGGCTGGCGCGGCTGCGCAAGGGGCCGGTGATCGCGGCGCTGTATCCGGTGGTCGCGCTGCTGTTGCAGCTTGCCGTGGCGCTGCTGGCGGGGTGGCTCGTGGCGCAGGTGCCGTGGGGGTGGCTTCTGTCCTTGCCGGTGGTTTGGCTGGTTCTGCGCTGGTTCCGGCGGCACGACCGCATCCTTGCGTGGTATCTGATGCACGACTACGCCTTCTCGGCCCGCTATCGTGGCGCGAACCCCCCGGCGCTGGAGGCTCGGATGGAGGCGTTCCGCCAGCGCGTGTCCGAAGCGTTGGCCGATGAGGTGGACGAGGTTCTGGTCGTGGGCCATTCCTCGGGGGCGTATATCGGCATTTCGGTCGTGGCGGATGTGCTGCGGGGTGGGGCACAGGGGCCGCTGGCGCTGCTGACGCTGGGGCAGGTGGTGCCGATGGTGTCCTTCCTGCCCGCGGCAAAGCGGCTGCGGGGGGATCTGCATGATCTGGCAACGACGGACGTGCCTTGGGTGGACGTGACCGCGCCGGGCGACGGCTGCGCCTTTGCGCTGTGCGATCCGGTCTGCGTCAGCGGCGTTGCGCCCTTGGGCAAACGCTGGCCGCTTGTGGTATCCGCCGCCTTCAGCCAAACACTGTCGCCGGAACGCTGGAGGGCGCTGCGCTGGAAGTTCTGGGCGCTGCATTTCCAGTATCTGCACGCCTTCGACAGCGGCGATTACGATTACTTCGCGATCACCGCGGGGCCGATGACACTGGCCGAACGCTATGCCGGGCGTGCGCCATCCAAATCGCGGATCGAGACGCCGCTTTCGGGTTTCACCGACCGATGAGGCCGCCAAAGCCGCCCTCGCGCCCCGATCGCGTGTCGCTTCTGCATCATGCGCGGCTGTTCCGGCAGGATATCCTCTCGGCGCAGCCAGCGCGGCTCTATCGGGCATGGATGGCCGAATTCCGCACGCCGTTCTTTCGCAGTTTCCTGTGCAACGATCCGGCGCTGGTGCGGCGGGTGCTGGAGGAACGGCCTGACGATTTCCCGAAATCGGACCGCATTCGTGCAGGGCTGGCGCCGCTGCTGGGAAATTCGGTTTTCGTGACCAATGGCGAAGTCTGGAAGCGCCAGCGCCGCATCATCGACCCGGCCTTTGCGGGCGGACGTCTGCGCGAGATATTTCCGGCCATCTGGGCGGCGGGAGAGGCTGCGGTGGCGCGGCAGCCCACCGGCGTCGCAGAAATCGAGGCGGCGACCAGCCACGCCGCCGCCGACGTGATCTTCCGCACGCTGTTCTCGATCCCCATCGAGCATGAGGTGGCGAGTGCAGTCTTCCACCGTTTCCGCGATTACCAGCGGACGCAGCCGATCCTGAACGTGGCGGCATTCATCCCGTGGCTGCCCAGATTTCACGGCCGCAAGACGCGCGCGGCGGCGCGGGAGATCCGCGCGCTGATCGCCCGACTAACCGAGGAACGCGCGGCGCTGATCACGGCGGGACATGCGCCGGACGATCTGGCGACCAAGATCATGACCACGCCCGACCCCCTGACGGATGCGGTCTTCGACACCGCCGAGATGGTCGATCAGGTGGCGATCTTTTTTCTGGCGGGGCATGAAACCTCGGCATCCGCGCTGGCTTGGGCGCTCTATCTGTTGGCCGCGAACCCCGAGGCGCAGGAACGCGTGGCGGCAGAGGCGGCGGCATTGGAGCCGGATTTCGGCACCGTCCGCCGTCTGCCCTTCACCCGCGACGTGTTCCGCGAGACGCTGCGCCTGTATCCGCCCGTGCCGATGATGGTGCGCGAGACGACCGCTGCGGAAGACCTGCGCGGGCGCAAGGCGCCGAAAGGCGCGCAGATCGTGCTGTCGCCGTGGCACATCCAGCGGCACGAACGTATCTGGGACCGCCCCGACGATTTCGACCCCGACCGCTGGCAGACGGATGCCGCCAAGACCAGCGCGAGGGAGGCGTATATGCCGTTCTCCTCCGGTCCGCGTGTCTGCACGGGGGCGGGGTTCGCGATGATGGAGGGGGCCTTGCTGCTGGCGATGCTGGTGCGCGCGTTCCGGTTCGAGGTGGTGGAGACGCCCGTTCCCGTCGCGCATCTGACCGTGCGGGCCAAGGACGGCATCCGCCTGCGCGTTCAGCGAAGGTAGTGGTTCAGCACGAAGACGCGGATCGCCGAGGCGAGATTGGTGCTGCGCCCCTCGTCGATCTCGGCGGCAAGGGCGTTGATCGCGATGTCGCGCTCGGCGGCGATACCCTTGAAGGCGCGCCAGAACTCCGGCTCCAGCGTGACCGATGTGCGGTGGCCGTGCAGGGTCAGCGAGTGTTTCTCAAGTCCGCTCATGGCCGTCCAGATCGCGCTTGGCCTTTTCGGCATCAAGCTTCTGGCGCAGTCGTTCGGCCTTGGTCAGGCCGAACTTGGCTGCATTGGCGTCGCCCTGCGCGCGCTTCGCGTCGCGTTCCCGCGACTTGCGAACCTCGCGCAGGTTGACGACCTTCATTTCGGGCCGATCATGTCTTCGGGCCGGACGACACGGTCGAACGTCTCGCCATCCACGAAGCCGAGCGCGATGGCTTCCTCGCGCAAGGTGGTGCCGTTCTTGTGCGCGGTCTTGGCCACTTTGGTCGCGTTGTCGTAACCGATGGTCGGGGCCAGCGCCGTCACCAGCATCAGCGATTCCTTCATCAGCTTGTCGATGCGCGCGGTGTTGGCTTGCGTGCCGACGACCATGTTGTCGGTGAAGCTGCCTGCCGCATCGCCCAGAAGCTGCATGGATTGCAGCACGTTATAGGACATCATCGGGTTGTAGACGTTCAGCTCGAAATGCCCTTGCGAGCCTGCGAAACCGACCGCCGCGTCGTTGCCCATGACATGCGCGCAGACCATGGTCAGCGCCTCGGCCTGCGTCGGGTTGACCTTGCCCGGCATGATGGACGAACCCGGCTCGTTCTCGGGCAGGATCAGCTCGCCCAGACCCGAACGCGGGCCGGAGCCCAGCAGACGCAGGTCGTTCGCGATCTTGAACAGCGAGCCCGCGACCGTTTTCAGTGCGCCCGAGAACATGACCATCGCGTCATGCGCGGCCAGCGATTCGAACTTGTTCGGGGCGGTGACGAAGGGCAGGCCCGTGATCGTCGCGATCTCTGCCGCGACGCGGGTGTCCCAGCCGACCTTGGTGTTCAGACCGGTGCCGACGGCGGTGCCGCCTTGGGCCAGTTCATAGATGTCGGGCAGGCAGGCCTTCACCCGCTCGATCCCCTTGGCAACCTGATGGGCATAGCCGCCGAATTCCTGGCCCAGCGTCAGCGGGGTTGCGTCCTGCGTATGGGTGCGGCCGATCTTGATGATGTCCTTGAATTCCTCGGACTTCGCCACCAGCGCCTTGTGAAGCTTTTCCAGACCGGGGATCAGGGTGTCGCGGGCCATCATGCCGATGGCGACATGCATCGCGGTCGGGAAGGTGTCGTTCGACGACTGGCCCATGTTGCAGTGATCGTTCGGGTGGACGGGCTTTTTCGAACCCATCGTGCCGCCCAGCATCTCGATCGCGCGGTTCGAGATGACCTCGTTCGCGTTCATGTTCGACTGCGTGCCCGAACCCGTTTGCCAGACGACCAGCGGGAAGTTGTCGTCGAACTTGCCCTCGATCACCTCGGTCGCGGCGGCGGCGATGGTGTCGGCAAGCTGGGCGTCCATGTCGCCCTGCGCCTTGTTGACCAGCGCGCAGGCCTTCTTGATCACGCCAAGCGCGCGGATGATCGCGACCGGCTGACGCTCCCACCCGATGGGAAAGTTCTGGATCGACCGCTGGGTCTGCGCACCCCAGTATTTGTCGGCGGGAACTTCAAGCGGGCCGAAGCTGTCGGTTTCGGTGCGGGTCGCGGTCATGGGGCATCCTCCGTGAACTTGTCGCGGGTTTGATGGCCCATAACCCCGGCGAAATCAATCGCGGTGGTAATGCCACACACGGGCAGGGGGCAGGTTCGCCCAGACCTTCTCGCCCTTCGTCGCCTTCAGGCCGAGTTCCGCCGCCACGCCCTGCGCGACCGGAGTGCGGTTGGAATAGGTGAACTGCGTGAAGGCGGCGCCGGGGGCCAGCATGCGGAACGCGCCGCCCACGATGGCCATCTGCGTCAATGCCTGCATCGACAGAAGCGGCAGGCCCGAGATCACCGCGCCGACGCCCGCATCCACGGTGCCCGAGGCGGTTTCCGCCCCCGCGCAATGGACGGTCACGCCGGGAAAGCGCGCCCGCAGACAGTCGCAGAAATCGGGGTTCGTCTCGAACACGGTCAGATCGCGCGGGTCGATGCCGCGGGCAAGGATCGCGCGGGTCAGCTTGCCCGTGCCAGCGCCCAGTTCGACCACGCGGCCCGTATCGGGGGCCAGATGCGCCGCCATCGCCCGCGCCAGATCGTCCGAGGACGGGGCAAGCGCCACAACATGGTGCGGACGGCGGATCAGCTGCTTCATGAACAGGCCGAGGTCGGACATTTGGCGCTCCTGCAAAGGGTCGCCATGGTGCTATCCGCCGCTGGTAACGGCTTTGCGACTACTTGCGGAACTTGTCGAGGCTGACGATCTCGGCGTCGCGTTGCGGGCGGTCTTCCGCCTCCTCCTCGGCTGCTTCCTCCTCGTCCTCCTCCTCGACGTCATGCGTCTCGAACCGGAGGCCGAATTCGACCGACGGATCGACGAAAGTGCGGACGCTGTCAAAGGGGATGACAAGCGGCTCGGGCTGGTTGCCGAAGTTCAGCGTGATCGAGAAACCCTCGTCGGTGACGATCAGGTTTTCGAACCAGTGCTGGATGACGACGGTCATCTCCTCGGGGTAGCGGGCGCGGAGCCAGTCCGCGATCGCCACGTCTTCGTGCCGCGTGTCGAAGGTAATGAAGAAGTGGTGCGCCCCCGGAAGCCCGTTCTTCGACACATCGGTCAGCACGTTCTGGATGAGGCCGCGCATCGCGCGGTGCATCAGGTTGCCGTAATCGATGGTTTGGGACATTCGCATCTCCTTGATCCGGATGCAGCATAGGCGATTTGGGGGCGAAGGAAAGAGGCGTTGAACGCACCGGAGCACGGCCGGTCGCGCGCGCGGGCGCAGAAATGCGGGGTGCGACCGGGGCAGGATTTCCCGCCCCGGCCCTGGCTTCAGCCTGCTTTGGTCGCGGGCGTCTTCGGCAGTTCGATGTTGATCTCGAGGCTCGACATCTGGTCGCCGCGCTCCATGCGCACTTCGACATCCTTGTCACCGATGGCGACGTATTTGCGGATGGCGGCCACGATGTCGGCTTGCAGCATGGGCAGGTAATCGGCCTCGGGGCTGCCTTCGCGGCTGCGCTCGTGCGCCAGCAGGATCTGCAGCCGGTCTTTGGCCGTCTGCGCGGATTTGGGCTGGCGCGGTTTGCGGATGAAATCGAACAGGCTCATGCCGTGCGCCCGAACAGCCGCTGGAACAGGCCCGGCTTGCGTTCGCCGACGATACGCATCTCCAGCTCGGTCCCGGTCAGGCGGATCACCGCATCCTCATAGGCTTCGGACGCTGCCGAGGGGGCATCCAGCACGACCGGCGTGCCGACGTTCGACGCACGCAGGATCGCCTTGCTTTCGGGAATCACGCCCAGAAGCGGCACGGCAAGGATTTCCAGTACATCCTCGACGGTCATCATCTCGCCGATCTCGACCCGCGAGGGGTCATAGCGGGTGATGAGAACCTGCGCCTTGATCGGTTCGGCGCCATCGGTTTCGGCACGCTTCGTCTGGCTGCCCAGAAGGCCCAGAACCCGGTCGCTGTCGCGCACGGAGGACACTTCGGGGTTGGTCACGACCACGGCCTCGTCGGCGAAATACATCGCCAGTTGCGCGCCGCGTTCGATCCCGGCGGGGCTGTCGCAGATGATATAGTCGAACTCGGTCTTCAGCTCGTTCAGGATCTGCTCCACACCCTCTTTGGTCAGCGCATCCTTGTCGCGCGTCTGCGAGGTGGGCAGGATCGACAGCGTATCCAGCCGCTTGTCCTTGATCAGCGCCTGCTTCAGCTTGGCATCGCCCTGGATGACGTTGATGAAGTCGAACACCACCCGGCGCTCGCACCCCATGATCATGTCGAGGTTGCGCAGACCCACATCGAAATCGATCACGACGGTGCGGAAGCCCTTTTTGGCCAGCCCTGCCGAAATCGCCGCCGAGGAGGTCGTCTTGCCGACGCCGCCCTTGCCGGATGTGATCACGATGACCCGCCCAAGCGGCGGATTGTTCTTGGCTTCGGTCGTCATGCGATCACCTCCATGCGAAGTATCTCGTCCTCTAGGTAAATATGCGTCGAACGCTGGCGGATGGTGTCCTCCAGCATCTCGCTCGTGTGGTAGATTCCGGCGATGGCGACCAGTTCGGCATCAAGGCTCTGGCAGAAGATATGCGCATCCTCGTTCCCGTGGCAGCCCGCCATGGCGCGGCCCCGCAGGGGGCCATAGACGTGGATGTTGCCCGCCGCGACCAGTTCCGCCCCCGAGGCGACCGATCCGATGATCGTCAGATCGCCCTGATCCGCCACGACCATCTGGCCCGACCGGATGGTCGAGCGGATGACGGTGTTCTGCACGGGTGCGGGGGCTTCGGTTGTCGGCGTGGGGCTGGCCTCGCGCGGTGGAGGCGCGTCGCGTCCGGGGGGCAGGGCGATCAGGCCCAGCGTCTGCAAGAGCGCCCCTCCGATGCCGGCCGCGTTCTGCACGGCAAAGACGCGCATGTCGCGGCGGCGCAGCTTTTCCACCAGATCGCGCAGCTGGTCCGGCTGGCCGAGATCCGGCGCGTTGGCGAAATCCAGCACGACGGGCCCGCCCAGCAGAAGCTGCGGCGCCTTGCGAAGCTGATCGTCAAGCTGGGCGAAGAAGCGATGATCCGCGCCGCCGGATTCGATGCGAAGCGCCAATGCGGTCAGGAATCGCCCGCGCACCTGAAACGCGGATGCCGTGGCCGGGCCGGGTTCGGTCCGGGCGTATCGATCTGACACGGTGAAACTCTGCTCCTGCTTTGTGGCGGATCGCGGCACGGGCCACCCGCTTCTTATTGAAAGGCCCATCGCACGATCGGGCAACCGCGCGAAAGACGCCGCTCGCGTGTTCAGCAGGAACCCGCCAACTTGTAAAGCCCGCTTCGTGCGGAAAAGGGTGGGGAAAGGTGCAGGATTCTGTTGCCAGGCTCCTGCGGGCCCCGCCTTACGCGGCTAAGCGCAAGGACTTAGGTTTCGATGTCATTACTGCTTACGCAGCAACAGCCATCGGAGCACGGTTGTCGTTTGCAACTGTACATTTCGGACCGATAACGGTGGTACCTCACCGAGCGAAAGCTGGCCCCTTTAGACGTTCGTCGATCCTGTTTCGACCCCATCCGCCCCAAACGAGGGAGTATTGGTGGAGTCGCCGGGTACCGCCCCCGGGTCCGATCCGCTTATTACGGGTGCGTTTATCGCCATAGTCCCGGCAAGCCGGAACACCCCTGATATAAGGCGCGGCACCGAGGGCCGCAAGGGCGGAACCTTGGCGGGTCCTTCCGGTTGCATTCCAAGGGAGGACCTCATGAAAACGCATGATGAAATCTGGAACGAATGGAAGGATCTGGTCAACATGACCCCTTCCGCCCTGAAGAAATGGCTTGAAACCGAGGAAAGCCGCAAGGTCGGCGACACGCGGGGAAACGGCGAAAGCACCGGCCACAAATCCGGCCACCGCATCATCGGCATCAAGGAAAAGAAGAAGGCCGATCTGAGCGAGGGCGACTGGGCGCACATGGCCAAGGTCATCGGCTATATCAAGCGCCACAAGGCGCAGGGCGGGCCGGGGAAGGATATGGAGCACAGCGACTGGCGGTATTCGCTGATGAATTGGGGCCACGATCCGAAATCGTGACCCCGAATGGCGTCAGAAGCCGGCTTTGATCTGCTCGAACGTCTCGACCATGCGGTCGCGCATCTGCGTGTCGATGGGCGTCTGGGCCAGCAGCGTGCCGTCAACCGCGCTCAGATGCGCGTTCTCGACATCCTCGGGGGCGATCATCGCCATGCCGGCGTCGTTGGTGTGGGCATAGCCGATATTGTCCACCAGCACCTGCGCCGATTCCGGGGCAAGCCAGGCGTTGATGAAGTCATAGGCCTTGTCTTCCGACCCCGGACCGTTCTTGAAGTTGACATAGCCGCAGAAGAAGGACGACGCGCCCTCGGTCGCCTCGCGGTTGAAGGCGACCGGATAGCCGTCGTTCTGCATCAGCGCGACGCCGTCGTTCCACGACCATGCGACCTGCACCTGACCGCCCGCCATCAGCTGCGTCAGTTCCGACGGATCGGCCCAATAAGCGACGACGTTCGGATGAACCTCGCGCAGCCAGTTGGCGGCTGCCTCGAACTGTTCCTCGTTCGCGTTGGTCCAGTCGGTCACGCCTGTCGCCAGATAGGCCAGCGCCCAGATGTCGTCCGTGTTGTCCGGCAGCGAGATGCGGCCCGCGTATTTCGGGTTCGCAAAGACCTGCACGCTGGCCACATCGTCGGCCGGGACGGTGTCGGGGTTATAGGCGATGGCGGTATAGGCATAATCGGTCGGGATGAACCAGACGCCCTCATCGTCGTGGAAAATCTCCGATTCCTTGAAGCGGTCGGAAATCTGGGCATAGACCGGGATGCGGCTGACATCCCACGGCTCGATCAGCCCCGCGTCGCGGTATTTCGACACCATCTGCGAGCAGGGGTGGCCGATATCGGCGCGGAAGCCCGACGCGACCTTCTGAAACGCCTCGTCATCGTCGCCGAACAGCGACCAGGTGGGCGCGTCGCCATGGGCATCGACATAACCCTGCACCAGTTCGGGAATCTCGAACCCTGCCCAGTCCAGCACGATCAGATCGGGATCGGCGGCGAATGCAGGGACGGCAATGGTCAATGCGGCGACAGAGCCGAGAAGGGATTTCAGGCGCATGGGCGGTCCTTTGAAAAGGTGATCGGCGGTAGCTAACCAACCGGGCGGCACCCAAGCAAGATGCGATGACGCCGCAAGGCGCACAAATCGGGCGGATGCGTAAATCGCAGGCGGTGGACGCCGCCTGCCGGGCTGCTAGTTTCGCACTCGGACAGCCGGAGGATGAGATGGCCCCCCAGACCGAAGCGCCGTTGATCCTGTGGTTCCGCCGCGATCTGCGCATCGCCGACAACCCGATGCTGACATGGGCCGCGCAGACGGGCCGCCCGCTGATTCCCGTCTTCGTGCATGAGGGGGGCTTGGGCACCGCGCCGGAATGGCGGCTGGGGCTGGCGGTCGAGAGTTTCGCCCAGCGGCTGGAGGGGCTGGGCAGCCGCCTGATCCTGCGCCGGGGCGATCCTGCCAAGGTGCTGGCGCAGCTTGCGGCCGAAACCGGGGGCGAGGTGCATTACGCGCGCCTGCACGCCTTTCCCGATCCCGGCGTGAAGGGAGAGGCGCATCCCGGCCACCTTCTGCGCGGCCCGGACAGCGTCGCGACCAAGACGGGCGGTTTCTACAAGGTCTTCACCCCGTTCTGGAACACCCTGCGCGATATGGGCGCGCCCGAGCCGATGCCCTCGCATCGAAAGCTGTTGGCGCCGAAGGCATGGCCCGAAAGCGAGGCGCTTGCCGATTGGAACATGGGCGCGGGGATGCGGCGTGGGGCGGCGGTGGTCGCGCGGCACGCGGTGGTCGGAGAACTGGCGGCGGCGAAACGCTTGCGTGATTTTCTGGACGGCGGCTTGGTCGATTATGAGGCGGGGCGCGACCGGCTGGACATGCGCGCGACCTCGGGCCTGTCCGAGAACCTGACCTATGGCGAGATCGGCCCGCGCACCGTTTGGCATGCGGCGCTGCATCACGAACGCGGACTGCCATTCATCCGCGAGTTGGCATGGCGCGAATTTGCACACCACCTGATGCACCACACTCCGCATCTGGCGACCCGGCATTGGCGCGACGGATGGGAGCGGTTTCCCTGGCGCCGCGACAATGCCGATGCCGAGGCGTGGCGGCGCGGCATGACCGGAGAGCCGGTGGTCGATGCCGCGATGCGCGAATTGTTCGTGACCGGTACGATGCACAACCGCGCGCGGATGATCGTCGCCAGCTACCTCACCAAGCATCTTTTGACCGATTGGCGCGTCGGGCAGGCGTGGTTCGAACAGACGCTGATCGACTGGGACCCGGCCTCGAACGCGCTGAACTGGCAATGGGTGGCGGGATCGGGGCCGGATGCCTCGCCCTATTTCCGCATCTTCAATCCCGCCTCGCAGGCGGAAAAATTCGACCCCAAGCGCGCCTATCAGGATCGCTGGCTGGCCGAGGGGCAGCGCAAACCGGGCCCAGACGCGCTGGCCTTCTTTGACGCGGTGCCTGTTTCGTGGAACCTTGCGCCCGATCAGATGCCGCCCGCGCCGCTGATCGGCCTTGCCGAAGGGCGAATGCGCGCGCTGGACGCCTATCAACGCAAGTAACGCTTGCCAGCGACATCTTCCGCGCCAGACTTTAATGCGGAGGATTGCCATGGTTCTGACAACGACAGACGGGCAAGCGGGCTTGCCGCGTTACTTCACAGCCGTGTTCGATGTGGCGCGGTCCATCCGCAGCGGTCGGCTGGATTTTGTGCTGCCGGACGGGCGCAGGTTTCGGGCGGAAGGCGCAGCGGCGGGCCCGGTGGCCGAAATCGAGGTCCACGATCCCGACATCTTCGCCCGTCTGATCCGTGAGGGGGATCTTGGCTTTTCCGAAGCCTATCTGGAGGGTGGGTGGTCCACGCCCGACCTTCAGGCCTTCATGGACCTGATCAATGCCGGGAACGACGACATCTATGACGGGTTTCCCGGCCTTGGCATGCTGCGCGCGTGGGAACGGGCGCGCCACTGGCTGCGATCCAACAGCCGCGCGCAGGCAAGGCGCAACATCGCCCATCACTATGACCTCGGGAACGACTTCTATCGGCTGTGGCTGGACGAGACGATGACCTATTCCTCGGCGCTGTTCCTGACGGGTCAGGAATCGCTGGAACAGGCGCAGCGGCAGAAATACGCGGCGCTGGTGGACCGGATGGGCGTCTCCCCCGGCGATCATGTGCTGGAGATCGGCTGCGGTTGGGGCGGTTTCGCGGAATATGCCGCCGCCGAACGTGGGCTGCGCGTGACCGGGCTGACCATCAGCCGCGCCCAGCACGATTACGCCGCCGCCCGCATCGCCCGCGCGGGGCTGGCTGACCTGGTGGACCTGCGCCTTCAGGATTACCGCGACGAGAAGGGCCGCTA
Source organism: Falsirhodobacter xinxiangensis (assembly GCF_004959935.1). Classification (GTDB taxonomy): domain Bacteria; phylum Pseudomonadota; class Alphaproteobacteria; order Rhodobacterales; family Rhodobacteraceae; genus Falsirhodobacter; species Falsirhodobacter xinxiangensis. Next base: position 123,867 of record NZ_SMYN01000005.1, read on the forward strand.
TGACGGCATCGCCTCGATCGAGATGTTCGAGGCGGTGGGCGAGCGGTATTGGCCCGCCTATTTCGCCACGTTGCGGGGGGCGTTGAACCCCGGTCGCAGCGCCGCGCTTCAGATCATCACCATTCAGGACCGGCGGTTCGAGCTTTACCGGCAGGGTGTCGATTTCATCCAGAAATACATCTTTCCCGGCGGGATGCTTCCCTCGCCCAGCGTTCTGCGGTCTGAAATCGCGCGGGCGGGGCTGGTGCTGACCGAAAGCGTCGAATTCGGCGAAAGCTATTCCCAGACCTTGCGGAGGTGGCACGAGACATTCAACGCCCGCTGGGACCGCATCGCCGGGATGGGTTTCGACGAACGGTTTCGGCGGATGTGGACCTTCTATCTGACCGCCTGTGCCGGATCGTTCCGGGCGGGAAATACCGACGTGACCCAGATCACCGTGCAGCGCCCCGCTTGATCCTTCCGCCGCGATGCAGCAACCATCGCCAAAAGCGACGGAGGCGGACATGGACGACATCATCGGCAAGGACCCGGAACGGCGCGCCTTTTTCGAGGCGGCGGGCGGGGATGTGGAACTGGCCGCCGACATCATGGCGCTTTACGGCCAACGCAGCCCCGAGCAGATCCGCGCGCGGCTGGAGCAGATGCGCGTCGCCGCAAGCAGCCGCGCCCGCGCCGTGCCCGCCCCGACCGAACTGCGCCACCATGCCTTGCCCGCCGAGGTGGAGGTTCTGCGCCGTCGCCAGCCCTATGCCCATTTCTTTGCGGTCGAGGAATACGATCTGCATTTCCGCCGCTTCGACGGCACGCAAAGCGATGCGATCAACCGCGCGGTCTTCGTGTCGGGCGATGCGGTGACGGTGCTGCCCTATGATCCGGTGCGCGACCGGGTGCTGCTGGTCGAACAGTTCCGCGCGGGGCCGTTCGGGCGCGGCGATGCGCAACCGTGGCAGCTGGAGGCCATCGCGGGCCGCATCGACGCCGGCGAGACGCCCGAACAGGCGGCGCGGCGCGAGGCGGTCGAGGAGGCGGGCCTGACGCTTGGCGATCTGCTGCATGTGTCCAGCTATTACCCCTCGCCGGGGGCCAAGACCGAGTTCATCTATTCCTATGTCGCGATCACCGATCTGCCCGATGGCGCGGCGGGGGTGTTCGGCGTCGAAGGCGAGGCCGAGGACATCCGCGGCCATCTGGTGCCGTTCGACGGGATGATGGATCTGGTGGCGAGCGGAGAGATCCAGAACTCCCCCCTGATCGTGACGGCACTGTGGCTGGCGCGCGAAAGGGCGCGGATCAGAGCATCCGGCTGAACACCCCGTCCCGCCGCAGCGCATGGCGCAAGGCGGCGGCGATGTGCAGCAGCACCAGCCCGATCACGGCGTAATGCGCGGCCCAGTGGACCCCTTTGGCGCGGTTCGCCAGCGCCTCGTTCTTTTCCATGACGATGCCGATGGCATTCAGGCTTTCCAGTGGAAAGCCGCCCGCCAACACGCGCAGGATGCCCGACACCGCCATGACGATGACCACCGCGTAAAGCAGCCAATGCGTCAGATGCGCGACGCCCGCCAGCGGGATGTTCAGCGGCGGCGGCGGATAGGCAAAGCGCAAGGCCAGACGTGTCAGCATCAGGGCCAGCACCAGAACGCCCGCGTTCTTGTGGAATGTGAAAAGTGCGTCGCTGATCGCGCTTTCGTTCTGCATCGCCAGACCTGCGGGGATCATGGCAAGGATCAGGATCGCGGTGGCCCAGTGCAGGGCCTTCTGGGCGGGGTGGTATCGGTCGCGCATGGCTGCCTCCCGCACTTGAGCTAGCGCGGGAGGCAGAAAAGTCAGGCGGGGATCTTCGCGTCCGACGAAAGGCTGGCGACGATGTCGTCCAGCGTGGCGGCTTCGGTGCGGGTCTCGCCCAGACGGCGAACCGAGACGGTGCGCGCGCCGACCTCCTGCATGCCGACGGCGAGGATGACCGGAACCTTGCCGACCGAATGTTCGCGGACCTTGTAGTTGATCTTTTCGTTCCGCAGGTCGGTCTCGGCCCGCACGCCCACGGCCTTTAGCGCCGCCGCAACCTCGCGCGCGTAATCGTCGGCATCTGACACGATGGCGGCGACGACCACCTGACGCGGGGCCAGCCAGAAGGGCAGCTTGCCGGCATAGTTCTCCAGCAGAATGCCGATGAACCGCTCGAACGAGCCAAGGATCGCGCGGTGCAGCATGTAGGGGCGGTGCTTCGCGCCATCCTCGCCGATGAACTGCGCGTCGAGGCGTTCGGGCAGGTTCGGGTCCACCTGGAACGTGCCGCACTGCCATTCGCGGCCGATCGCGTCGGTCAGCTTGAAGTCCAGCTTCGGGCCATAGAAGGCACCGTCGCCCTCGTTGATCTCGTAGGGCAGGCCCAGCTTCTCGATGGCGCCTTTCAGCGCGCCTTCGACCTTGTCCCACTGTTCGTCCGTGCCGATGCGGACATCGGGGCGGGTCGACAGCTTGATGTCGAACTTCTCGAAGCCCAGATCGCGGTAGACCTCGGACAGAAGCGCGATGAAGCTGGCGCATTCCTCCTCGATCTGATCCTCGGTGCAGAAGATATGGGCGTCGTCCTGCACGAAGCCGCGCACGCGCATCAGCCCGTGCATCGAACCGGACGACTCATACCGGTGGCACGACCCGAATTCCGCCAGACGCAGCGGCAGGTCGCGATAGGATTTCAGTCCTTGGTTATAGACCTGAACGTGGCAGGGGCAGTTCATCGGCTTCAGCGCATTGATGCGCTTTTCCTTCGCGCCTTCCTCGTCCACCTCCACGATGAACATGTTCTCGCGATAGGCTTCCCAGTGGCCCGATTTCTCCCACAACACGCGGTCCACGACCTGAGGGGTGCGGATTTCGCGGTAGCCGCCCTTGCGCTGTTTGCCGCGCATGTAGTCTTCCAGCGTGCGATAGACCTGCCAGCCGTTCGGATGCCAGAACACCATGCCGGGGGCTTCTTCCTGAATGTGGAACAGCTCCATCTCGCGGCCCAGCTTGCGGTGGTCGCGTTTGGCGGCCTCTTCCAGCATGGTCATGTGGGCCTTCAGATCCTCGCGGTTCTTGAAGGCCACGCCATAGATGCGTTGCAGCATGGGGCGGGTGGAATCCCCCAGCCAGTAGGCACCGGCGACCGTGGTCAGCTTGAACGCATCGGCGGGAAGCTGACCGGTCGATTGCAGGTGCGGGCCACGGCAGAGGTCCATCCAGGGGCCGTGCCAATACATGCGGATCGGCTCGTCGCCCGGAATGCGGTCCAGCAGTTCCACCTTGAACGGCTCGCCCGCCGCCTCGTAATGCGCGCGGACGCGGGCGCGGTCCCAGACTTCGGTCTTCACCGGCTCGCGGGCGTTGATGATCTGCTTCATCTTCGCTTCGATCTGGCCGAGGTCTTCGGGCGTGAACGGCTCTGCCCGGTCGAAGTCATAGAACCAGCCCTGATCGCGGACGGGGCCGATCGTGACCTTCACGTTCGGCCAAAGCTCCTGCACGGCGCGGGCCATGACATGGGCGAAATCGTGACGGATCAGCTCCAGCGCGGCGGCGTCGTCTTGCATGGTGTTGATCGCGATGGTCGCATCGGCGTCGATCGGCCATTGCAGATCGTAGTGCTTGCCATCGACCGTGGCCGAGATAGCCTTCTTGCCAAGGCTGGTGGAGATGGATGACGCCACTTCGCCGGGGGTCGTGCCCGCCGGAAAATCGCGCTTGTTGCCATCGGGAAAGGTGAGGGAAATCTGGGCCATGCCTTGGCTCTCCTCGTCGATTTGGCGCCCACGGAACGCCCGGTTGCGGGTTATGTCGGGGCCGTTTTGCGCGCCATGCGTGCCAAAGTCAACCACTGGCGGGACGCGGCGCGCCTTGCTATGCAAATGCAGAAAAAGGAGCCGCCATGACCGATTTCCTGACCACGCCCGAAGGTCGCCGCATCGCCTATCGCCTGACCTTGGGCGCGGGCGTGCCCGTGGTGTTCTGCGGCGGGATGCGGTCCGACATGGAGGGGACGAAGGCGCTGGCGCTGCAGGACTGGGCGGAGCGTGAGGGGCGGACCTTTCTGCGCTTCGATTATTCCGGGCATGGGCAGTCGTCGGGAACCTTTGTCGAGGGCGCGATCGGGGACTGGTTCGAGGATGCCCGCGCCGTGTTGTCGCTGGTGCCGGGGCCGGTCGTGCTGGTCGGGTCGAGCATGGGCGGCTGGGTGTCGCTTCTGCTTGCGCGGGCGATGCCCGAGCGGATCGCGGGCTTGGTCGGGATCGCCGCCGCGCCGGATTTCACCGAAGACCTGATGTGGGCCGGGTTCACCGAATCCCAGCGGGCCGAGGTGATGGCGGGCGCGCTGGCGCTGCCGTCCGAATACGGCGATGCGATGGTGATCTCGCGCCGCCTGATCGAGGAGGGGCGTGATCGGCTGGTCCTGCGCGCGCCCTTGCCATTGCCGTTCCCGGTTCGCCTTTTGCAGGGCACGGCAGATGCCGACGTGCCGCAGGAAGTGGCGCTGCGTCTTCTGGCCCATGCGGATGCGGATGACATCCGCCTGACGCTGGTCAAGGGCGCGGATCACCGCTTCTCTGACCCCGACTGCCTGTCGCTGATGATTGCCGCCGTGGAGGATGTTCTGGATGCGTAGCCTTTTGTGGCTGTGCCTGTTGGCCGGCGTGCTGGCCTTTGCGTGGTTTCTTGCCCCGCGCGAGGTGGTGGATCGCACCATCAGCTTCGATCCCGCCTCGATCCCGAACGACATCGACGGCTGGCTGGCGGGCCGCGAAGGCGCGGTGTCCGATCTGCGCCCCGATGATGCCAAAGAGATCGTCTGGTCCGGCACGACGGGGCAAAGCACGAAATATTCCATCGTCTATCTGCACGGCTTCTCTGCCAGCAAATGGGAGATACGTCCCGTTCCCGACCGCGTGGCGCAGGGGCTGAAGGCGAACCTTTATTTCCCGCGCCTGTCGGGGCATGGGCGGTCGGGTGCGGCGATGGCCGAACCCGCCGCGGGCGACTGGGTCGAGGATCTGGCCGAAGCCATCGCCATCGGGCGGCGGCTGGGAGAGCGGGTGATCCTTGTCGGCACATCCACCGGCGCGACGCTGGCGGCGCTGGCTGCGACCGATCCGAAACTGTCCGAGGGGCTGGCGGGGGTGGTTCTGATCTCGCCCAACTTCGCGCTGAACAACCGCATGGCGTGGATGCTGGAGCTTCCCTATGCCCGGCGCTGGCTGCCGATGATCGCGGGGGGCGAACGGTCGTTCCAGCCGGTCAACGAAGACCATGCGAAACACTGGACCATGCGTTATCCCACGGTGTCGGTGATCCCGATGGTCACGCTGATGGATCACGTCCGCCGGATCGACCTGGGCACCGCGCATGTGCCCGCGCTGTTCGTCTGGTCGCCCGAGGATCGCGTGATCGACCCCCGCGCGGTCGAGGCGGCAGCCGCCGAGTGGGGCGGCCCGGTCACGCTCGATCAGGTGACGCTGGAGGAGGGCGATGATCCGATGCGCCATGTGATTGCGGGGCGCATCCTGTCGCCCGCGCGAACGGATGGGGTGGCGGATGCGATCCTGAACTGGGCGCAACGGCTTCCCTGAAATCGATTGCATTGCAGTCAAGCGCCGCTAATCTTCCGCCCAACCATAGGAGGATGGAACGATGGGCGGGTTTTCGATGAAGCGTCGTGGGTTCATGACGGCGGCTGCGGGCAGCGGCGCGTTTCTGGCGACGGGGTGGATGCCCGCGCTGGCACAGACGGGCAGCATCGCGCCAGCCAACGCTGCGGACGGCTTCGGCTTCACGCCGGGCGGCCTGATCCCGCCGGAACGGATCGGCGTGCAGCTTTTCACCGTGCGCGCGCTGATGGCAGAGGCGTCGCTGGGGCTGGAGGATACGCTTTCGGTTCTGGCCGATGCCGGGATCGCGCAGATCGAGATCGGCGGCGACTTCCTTGGCCGCACCCCCGCCGAATTCCGCAAGCTGGTCGAGGATCGGGGGATGCGCGTTGCGTCGAACCATTTCGGCCCGCGCACCATGGACGGCGAGAACCCGTGGTATTCCGAGGAAGGCCGCGCGCAGTGCTTTGCCACCGCGAAGGAACTGGGCCTCGATCACTGCGGCACGGCGCATTATTACAACGTGCCGCTGACGGTCGAAGGGTTCACCGAGTTTGCCGCCAACATGAACATCTGGGGCGAACATGCGCGCGCGAACGGGCTGAAATTCTTCTTCCACAACCACAATGGCGAATTCACCCGGTTCGACGGCAAGCCGATCTATGACATCCTGCTGGAGCAGACGGACCCCGAACTGGTCGCGTTCGAATTCGACATTGGCTGGGCGGCGGCAGCGGGCGAGGATGCGGCGGCGCTGGTCCGCACCCATCAGGCGCGGTTCCCCTATTTCCACGTCAAGGATCTGAACTGGGCCGAAGACGGCAACCGCACCGGGCGGATCGACACGCTGGCTGGGGAAAAGAAGTTCGACTTCGCCGATGTCGGCAAGGGCGAGATCGACTGGACGGCGGTGTTTGCCGGGCTGGACGATCCCTCGCAGCACCTGTTCTTCATCGAACATGACGATGCGGGCCGGACCGTGCCGGAAGAAGGGTTCCCGAAGGCCGCCAACCCGGCAGGTGCCGCGAATACCATCTGGACCGGGCGCAAGCATATCGCCGGGCTGTCCGCCTGATCGGGATGGGGCGCGGCTGATGCGCGCCCCAAGCCGTTACTGCAAACGGGCCGCGTGTTTTTCCAGCGCGGCCTGTGCGCAAGCTTCGTCAAGGTTGCCGCCCGGCGCGCCGCCGACGCCGATCGCGCCGATCGTGGCCTCGCCCACCTTCACCGGAACGCCGCCCGCCAGCACCAGAAAGCCGGGAATGTCCTCCAGCCCCGCCGCGCCGGGGTTTTCCTGCACCGTCTGTGCCATGCCGCTGGTCGGGTTGCGCGAAGAAGCCGAGGTGAAGGCCTTGGCCGTGGCGGCATTCGCGGCATGTGCGCCGGCGTTTTCGGCCCGCACCAGCGCCAGAAGCACGCCCGAACGGTCGGTCACGGCAGCGGCGACGTTGTAATTGTCGGCAGCACAGGCCGCGACGGCGTCTTGCGCCAGATCGACCGCCAGTGCGGTGCCCAGGCTTTGCTGCGTGACGAGATCATCGGCGAATGCCGGAATGGCGCAAAGCGTCCCCAGCATTGGAAGCAGGAAATGTTTCATATTCAGCCCCATGGAAGATCCAAGGGTCAGCCTATGCCTGTTGCCGCATGCCGTCCATGATTCAGACCAGACGGCCCCAAAGGTCGTATTCGCCGGATTCCTCGACCTCCACCGTCACCATGTCGCCGGGTTTCAGGTGTTCGAACCCTTCGTCGATGAACAGGTTGCCGTCGATTTCCGGCGCATCGGCCTTGGTGCGGCAGGTGGCGCCTTCGTCATCGACCTCGTCCACGATGACCTGCTGGATCGTGCCGACCTTGGCGGCCAGCTTGGCTTCGGAAATCGCCTGCGATTTTTCCATGAAGCGTTCCCAGCGGTCCTGCTTCACCTCATCCGGGACGTGGTTCGGCAGATCGTTCGACCGCGCACCCGCGACGTTTTCGTATTGGAAGCAGCCGACGCGGTCCAGTTGCGCCTCGTCCAGCCAATCGAGCAGGGTCTGGAACTCCTCCTCCGTCTCGCCCGGGTAGCCGACGATGAAGGTGGACCGCAGGGTGATGTCGGGGCAGGCGGCGCGCCATGCGGCGATCTCGTCCAGCGTTTTCGCGGCAGCGGCGGGGCGGGCCATGCGTTTCAGCACGTCCGGGTGCGCGTGCTGGAACGGGATGTCGAGGTAGGGCAGCACCAGCCCCTCGGCCATCAGCGGGATCAGGTTGCGGACATGGGGGTAGGGGTAGACGTAATGCAGCCGCACCCATGCGCCGAGTTTGCCCAATTCGCGCGACAGGTCGGTGATGTGGGCGCGAACCTCGTCACCCTTCCACGCGCCGAAATCGTGCTTGCGGTCGACGCCATAGGCCGAGGTGTCCTGCGAAATCACCAGCAATTCGCGCACACCGGCATCGACCAGCTTCTCGGCCTCGCGCAGAACGGCGTGGACGGGGCGGCTGACCAGTTTGCCGCGCATGTCGGGGATGATGCAGAACTTGCACTTGTGATTGCAGCCTTCGGAAATCTTCAGATAGCTGTAATGGCGCGGCGTCAGCGACACGCTTTGCGCCGGCAGCAGGTCCACGAACGGATCGGGCGAGGGCGGCACAGCCTTGTGAACCGCATCCAGCACCGCCTCGTATTGATGCGGGCCGGTGACGGCCATGACCTTGGGATGCGCGCCGGTGATGTATTCAGGCTCTGCGCCCAGACAGCCGGTGACCAGCACCTTGCCGTTCTCGCGCAGCGCCTCGCCGATGGCATCAAGCGATTCCGCCTTGGCCGAATCCAGAAAGCCGCAGGTGTTCACGATGACCGCATCCGCGCCTTTGTAGTCGGGGCTGATCGCATATCCTTCGGCCCGCAGGCGGGTCAGGATGCGTTCGCTGTCCACCAGCGCCTTGGGACAGCCAAGGCTGACCATGCCGATCGTCGGCTGCCCCTCGCGGCGGGGGGCATCGAGCACCATCTTGGGTGCCAGGTCGGGGCGGAGGTTCGGCGGGTTCTGGGTCATCGCGCGCATATAGAGGTGAATCGCCTTGCGCGGAAGGGGCTATGGCAACAGGGCAGCGTTGCGCAGCGCGGCAAGGTCGGCGCTGCCGGTGCAGAAACAGGCGGTGCGAAGCTGGCCTTCAAAGGTGGCGAACACCTCGATCACCGCCTCGGGGCTTTGGGTGGCGGCGGGCAGGATCGCGGCGGCATAGCCGACAAGGTCCGCGCCCAGCCGGATCGCACGGGCCGCGTCCAGCCCGTCCGCGATGCCGCCCGATCCGATGATGGGCGTGGCGGGACAGGCGGCGCGAGCCTCGGCGATGGCGAGGCTTGTGGGGATGCCCCAATCGCCGAACGCCTCGGCCACGGCGCGCTGGCGGGGGGTGGCGGCGCGTTCCGCCTCGACCAGCGCCCAGCTGGTGCCGCCCGCGCCCGCCACGTCGATGGCGGTGACGCCGCGATCCGCCAGTGCCCGCGCAACATCGCCGGAAATGCCTGCGCCGACTTCCTTGACCACCACCGGAACGGCTTCCGCCAGTGCACCGATCCGGTCCAGCAGCCCGCGCCAGTCGCGGTCGCCCTCGGGCTGAAGCGCCTCTTGCAGCGGGTTCAGGTGGACGATCACCGCATCCGCGCCGATCTGGTCCATCGCGCGGCGGGCATGGTCCGGGCCGTAACCCCGGTTCAGCTGCGCCGCGCCGAAATTGGCAAGGATCGGGACCGACGGGGCCAGCGCCCGCAGCCCTGCGTCCAGCCCGCCCGCCTCGCCGCCCTCCAGCGCCACGCGCTGCGATCCGACGGCCAGCGGGATCGTCAGCGCCTCGCAGGCCAGCGCGAGGTTGCGGTTGATCGTCGCGGCCTGACCCGTGCCGCCGGTCATCGAACTGACCATGAAGGGCAGGGCGATCCGGCGGCCAAGAAACCGCGTGGACAGGTCGATGGCACCGAAATCCAGCTCGGGCAGGGCGACATGGCGAAAACGCACCGCGTCCAGCCCCGTCCGCCCGTCACCCGAGCCACGCCCCTCCAGCACGATGTTCAGATGCTGGGCCTTGCGCGTGCTGATCATGAGGCTTTCCGGATTTGACTTGGGCGGCGTTCCCTCCAGATAGACGAAAAGACCCCCACGGCAAACGGAAGCGATCGCTACCCGATGAACATGACGCCGGAACTCTGCCCGCCGCAGGATCATGCGGTGCGTTTCAAGACCTTTCGCCGCGCGTTGGAGGATCGGATGCGTCTGCATCTGCATGTGCCGGATGCGCCCGCGCGCCTGATGGCGGCATCGCAGGACGCGATGACCTCGGGCAAGCGGATGCGGCCGTTCCTGCTGCATCTGGTGGCGGGCGATGCGCGAGATGCTGTGCTGGACGCGGGCTGCGCGGTGGAAATGGTGCATTCGGCGTCGCTGATACTGGATGATCTGCCCTGCATGGACGATGCCGCGCTGCGCCGGGGGCGACCTGCGACACATGTGGCCTTTGGGCAGGCGACGGCGATCCTCGGCTCGGTCGGGCTGCTCAATCAGGCGTTCGCGCTGGTGGGCGGGTTGCCCGCGACGGATGCGCAGCGGATCGAACTGGTGGGTGCCCTGTCGCGAGCCGTCGGGTGGGGCGGGCTGGTCGCGGGGCAGGAGTTGGACGTGAACGGGTTCGATCCTGCCGACCGCCCGGCGAACCGCTGCGACAGCGCGATCCGCCGCATCGATCAGGTCAACCGGATGAAGACGGGGGTGCTGCTGGTCGCCTCGGTCGAGATGGGGGCGATTCTGGCCGGGCTGTCCACCGCCCGCCGCGCGGCCCTGCGCCGCTTTGCCGAGGATCTGGGGCAGGCGTTCCAGATCGCGGATGATCTGCTGGACGTGACCAAGACGCCCGAGGAGGCCGGCAAGGACACCGGCAAGGATGAGGGCAAGACGAATTTCGTCGCCGAACTGGGCGCGGCGCGGGCGCAGAAACGCTGCCTCGACCTGCTGCTTCGGGCGGGCCATGCGCTGGACGCCTCGGGGATCGACCCTGCGCCGTTCCAGTGGATGATCGCGCAGGTGTTCGATCCGGCGGTGCTGGCGGCACGGGCGGCGCGATGATCGCGGTTCTGGTCGTCATCGCCACCGTCGCCTTCATGGAATGGGTCGCATGGGCGGCGCATAAATATATCATGCACGGCTGGGGCTGGGGCTGGCACAAGTCGCATCACGAGGAGCGCCACGGGGCGTTCGAGATGAACGACCTTTACGCCGTCGTCTTCGCCGTCATCGCGATCGGGATGTTTGCGGCGGGTGAATGGTGGTGGCGTCCGGCGACATGGGTTGCCATCGGGGTGACGCTTTACGGCGTTCTGTATTTCGTGGCGCATGACGGGCTGGTGCATAAACGCTGGCCGTTCACCTATATCCCGCGCAAGGGTTACGCCAAGCGGCTGTATCAGGCCCACCGCCTGCACCACGCGGTCGAGGGGAAGGAGGGCTGCGTGTCCTTCGGCTTCATCTATGCCAAACCCGTGAAGGATCTGGTGAAGGAGCTGGACCACAACCGCAAGATCGACCGCGCCGCGCTGGACGAGGTTCAGGACGGGCGCTGATACAGCCCCGTGCGCGGGATGTTCGGCTTGGGTCTTGCGACGTCCCATGCGGCCGCGGCGAACAGCAGCGCCTTTTCGGGTTTCGTGGTGGAGACGCGGGTGGCCCACTGATCCGGCCCCTTGCGCAGCTTGACCCCGATGGCGCGGTAAACCCGCCGTGCCGCCGCAATGGCCAGTGCCGACCGGGGCGGCAATGCGGCCATGCCGACCATCGCGCTGTCGTAATAGACCTCGGCCATATCCAGCAGTTCCAGCGCCATCCGGTGCAGTTCTGGCCACTGGTCGCGGTGGCCCGTGACCTGCATCATGGTGGGCAGATAGACGCGGCCCGCCTGCGCATCCTCGATCACATCGCGGGAGATGTTGGTCAGTTGCATCGCGATGCCAAGGTCCGAGGCGCGGTCCAGAATGCGCGGATCGCTGACGCCCATGATCTGCGCCATCATCACGCCGACGACCCCCGCGACGTGATAGCAGTAGTCCAGCAGGTCGTCGGTCGTGCGATACTGCCGCTCCTCCACATCCATCGCGAACCCGTCCAGAAGCTGGTGCGGATAGATGGCAGGGATGTTTCGGCGGGCGCAGACGCGGGCCAGCGCCTCGAATACCGGACCCTCGGGGTTGCCTGCCAGCGCCGCATCCGTTTGGCGGCGCAGTTCGGCCAGACGCTGGACCTGACCCGTCCGAAAGTCGGCGGCCTGTTCGCGTCCGCCCTCCTGCCCGTCGATCACATCGTCGCAATGGCGGCACCAGGCATAGAGCATCACGCAATCGTCGCGCGTCTCGCGGTCGAAGATGCGGGCGGCGGCGGCGAAGCTTTTGGAGCCCTTGGCGATGGACTCCTCGGAGTTTGCAACGACCTCATCCATGGATCATCAGCCCCGCCGTTGCCTCGGCGCTGCCCACGACGCCGGGGATGCCCGCGCCGGGATGGGTGCCTGCACCGACGATATACATATTGGACAGCCGGTCGTCGCGGTTATGCGGGCGGAACCACGCGCTTTGGGTCAGGATCGGTTCGATCGAAAAGGCCGATCCGTGATGGGCGTTCAACTGATCGCGAAAGTCGAAGGGCGTGAAGTGCCGCACAGTCGCCAGATCGCGGCGCAGGTTCGGGATATACCGCGCCTCCAGATAGTCCAGAATCCGGTCGCGATAGGCGGGGCCAGCCACGTCCCAGTCGATATCCGCCGTTCCCAGATGCGGCACGGGCGACAGGACGTAATAGGCGCTGTCGCCTTCGGGCGCGAGACTGTCATCCGTCACCGACGGCGCGTGCAGGTAAAGCGAGAAGTCGTCCGCAAGCCCGTCCGTCTTGAAGACGTCGCGGATCAGCTCGCGATAGCGCGGACCGAACAGGACCATGTGATGCTTCAGATCCGGGCGTTTGCCGCGCAGGCCGAAATAGACGACGAACAGCGACATGGAATGCCGCTTTGCCGCCAGCTTCCTGCCCTTCGGATCGCCCAGAAGCTTGTCATAGGTGTGAACCACGTCGGCATTGCTCGCGACCATGTCGAAGGCCGTCGTCACGCCGCCCACCGTCACGCCCGTCGCCTGCCCGCCCGAGGTTTCGATCCGGTCCACCTCGGCATTCATCACCACCCGTCCGCCCAGATCCTCCAGCAGCCGCACCATTCCTGCGACCAGCGCTCCGGTGCCGCCCTTGGCGAACCACACGCCGCCCTGCCGTTCCAGCGCGTGGATCAGGGCATAGATCGACGACGTCTCGAACGGGTTGCCCCCGACCAGCAGGGTGTGGAAGCTGAACGCCTGACGAAGCTGGTCGTCCTTGATGAACTTCGCCACCATCGAATAGACGCTGCGCCAGCTTTGCAGGCGGGCAAGCTGCGGCGCGGCCTTTATCATCGACCGGAAATGGAGGAAGGGGACGGTGCCCAGCTTCTCGTATCCTTCGGCATAGACATCGCGGGAATAGGCGAGGAAGCGGCGGTAGCCATCCACATCCGCGGGCGATTTCGCGGCGATCTGGCGGTCGATGGCCGCCTGATCGTCGGCGTAATCGAAGCGGAAGCCATCCTCCCAGCACAGCTGATAGAAGGGCGCGACGGGCAGGAGGGTCACGTAATCCTCCATCCGGCGGCCCGACAACGTCCACAGCTTGCGCAGGCAGTCCGGGTCCGTGATGACCGTCGGCCCTGCGTCGAAGATGAAACCGTCATCGTGATAGACATAGGCCCGCCCGCCCGGCTTGTCGCGCTTTTCGAAGACGGTGGTGGCGATGCCCGCGCTTTGCAGGCGGATGGCAAGGGCAAGACCGCCAAGGCCAGCGCCGATCACGGCGGCGGTGCGTTCAGGCATTCTGTCTCCGTTCGGGAAGGGCGCGGATGGCGCGAAGGATGGGCACGGGCGGCTTGCCGATCAGGATGCGGGCCATGTCGGCCTGCGTGGTGTTCCCGGCATAGAATCGTTCGATCAGCGTCTCGGGCAGGCGATAGAATCGCTCCAGCACGCGCCAACGCTCGGTGGGGTCGGCGGCGCGGAACAGCATCCGGGTCAGCAGGCGATAGAAGGGGCGGTCGCGGGCGATGGCATCCTCGCGCAGGGCCGCGCCGAGATTGCCCTGCCAATGCTGCGCAATGATGTTCGCGCTGCGCACCGCGTCGGGCAGGGAATAGCCGGTGACGGGATGGAACCGCGCCGCACGCATCCCGATGCGCGGGACTTCTGCCCCCCGCCAGAAGGCCGCCGCGTCGAAGGACAGCGCGATGGGCAGCGCGCCCGTCTCCTCGCGCAGGGTTTCGCGGATCTGCCAGCCCTGGGCGGCGGCATAGGCGGCGACGCCCTCGCGCAGCCCCTCCAACCCCGGTGTGTCCGCGTATCGCGTGTCCTCGATCAGCAACCGGGTCGGAGAGAAGGGCAGCAGATAGACGAAACGGTAACCCCCTTCCTGCGCCACGGTCGCGTCCATGATGACGGGCAGGGTCAGGCCGTGCGGGGCGGTAAGCTCTACCTCTAGCCCAAGGAACTTCTGGAACCCGATCTCCAGCGCCGGGTGGGGGGCGAAGCCGCGCGCGTCGATCACGCATTGCGCGTCGATCCGCTGGCCCGCGATGACGTGGTCGGGCGCGATATGCGTGGCCTTGGCGCGAAGGACGTTCGGCGCGGGCAGGCTTTCGGGCGTGATCGTCGCGTATCCCGCGCGCAGCGTGCGGCGGTGGCCGGGAAAGCGGACCTCTTGCCCCGGCCATTCATGCGCGATGGCGGGCGAGAGCCAGCGGCGATCCTGCCCGGTGATGTCATGTTCGTGGAACGACCACGTATGGTTCGCGGGCGGCGAGGGATCGACCATCAGCACGCGCGGCGGTTTCGGCACGGCAGCAAGCCGCAGCGCCGCGATACGTGCCGCCAGTCCAGCCCCTACGAAAACGATATCCGCCTGCATGGGGCAGGACTTAGGTGGCGCCGCATCAAAGGCGAGAGCCTTCGCCCTCGAATCGGAAGATTGCGAGGCTGCGTTCCTCCTCGTCCACGATCAGGCGGCGGTTGATCGGCGCCTGCGCGCGCGATGCGCAGTTGGGCCGTTCGCACAGATAGCAGTTCAGGCCGATTTCCGTCGGCTGGGCGCGGTCCATGTTCAACTGGTCGGCATAGACCAGACGCGGGGCATAGGCGATGTCGCAGCCAAGCCCGATGGCCAGCTTCTGACCCGGGCTGCCATAGGTGCCGCCCATCCGCTGGATCGCCCGCGCGACGGAGATATAGCTGGCCCCGTCCGGCATGCGGATCACCTGCGTGCGGATCTGGTCGGGCGTCTCGAACGCCGCATGGATGTTCCACAGCGGGCATGTGCCGCCGAATTTGGAAAACGGAAACCGCCCCGCGCTGAAGCGTTTCGACACGTTCCCCGCCCGATCCACGCGCACGAAGAAGAATGGCACCCCTCGCGCATCGGGGCGTTGCAGCGTGGTCATCCGGTGGGCGATCTGTTCGAGGCTGCATCCGAAGCGGTGGCTCAGAAGTTCGATGTCGTAACGCGCGCTCTCGCAGGCGGCGAGGAAGCGGCGATAGGGCATCAGCAGGGCGGCGGCGAAGTAATTGGCAAGGCTGGTGCGGACCAGCGCCGCCGCTGCGCCCTCCAGCCCCGATCCGCCCATGACGGCGGCGATGGTCTCGTGCTGTTCCAGCCGCGCCAGAAGCACCGCGATCTGGAACCGGCGGCTGCTTTGCCCCAGCAGCTCCGACAGCAGCAATTCCCGACGATGCGGGACATAGCGGCGAAGCTGGCCGGCCAGAACCTCGGCCGGAAGGATGCGGGCGCGGATGCCGTGGCGGGCCAGCCGTTCGGTCAGCGCGACATGCGGCTCGCCCCGATGCAGCAACATGTCCTCGGCCATCGCCTCGGCGGCGCGGTCCAGCGCGTCGATGTAGTTGCTGCGGTCGTAATACCAGCTTCGCACCGCCTCGACCGGGCGCTGGCCCTGTTCCAGAACCTCCACCTTCTCGCGGTCCTGCACCCCGCTGTCGGCGCGCAGGGCCAGATCGCGATAACGGTCGTGCAGGCGGACCAGTGCGGCGGCGATATTCGGTGCGGCGTGCAGGGCCTGTTCGATCTCTGACCGCCCTACGCTCGCCTCCAGCGCCGGGTCCTTCAGCGCGGCGGCAAGGTCGGTCGCAAGCTGGGCATCGCTGCCGGGGGCGAGTTCGGAGACGTTCAGGTCATAGACCGCCGCCAGCCGCATCAGAAGCCGGGCGCTGGCGGGTCGCTGGTTCGCCTCGATCAGTGTGATGTAGCTGGCAGAGACGTCCAGCTCCGCCGCCATCTGCGCCTGGGTCAGCCCCAGCGACTGGCGCAACGACCGCAGGCGCGGGCCGATGATCAGCTTCTCCTCTCGCATGACAAACCTTACCGAAATCCCCCAAACGCATGACAAGCGTGACAGCATGACCCTTTCTGTCAAGGAAATTATCGCGCCCGCAGCATGACCTTACTAACCTTACATCATGAGGAAGGAGGACTTGCGATGTCCCTAGATTTCATTCCGATCGCCACCGCCCAGCGCCTTGTGGTGCTCCGCCAGGTGCCGGGGCAGGACCGGGTTCTGACCCCTGCCGCGCTGGGGTTCCTGACCGAGCTTCAGACCCGGTTCGGGCACAAGCTGCATGCGCTGATGGTCGCCCGCGACCGGCGGCAGGAACGTTTCGACCGGGGCGAGATGCCCGATTATCTTGCCGACACGACGGATACCCGCAAGGGTATCTGGACCGCCGCGCCGATGCCGCCCGTCCTGCTGGACCGCCGCGCTGAAATCGTCGGTCCGCTGGCTCGCGATGCGATGGAGGCGGCGCTGGGGTCCGGCGCGCGGGTCTTCGTCGCGGATCAGGAGGATCGCACCTCGCACAGCTTCACCGCCGTGATCGCGGGCCACGCGAACCTGCTGGACCATCGCGACGGGCCGCTGGATCAGGTGGGGCCGGAGCCAGCGCTGCTGATCCTGCGCCCCCGCGCCCTGCACGGGACCGAAGCGAACGTGATGATCGGCGGCCACGGCATGTCGGCGGCGCTGTTCGACTTCGGGCTCGACATCTTTCACAACGGGCGGGCGCTGGCGGCGACGGGGCGTGGGCCTTTCTATGAACTCGCCAAGCTGGAGAGCCACCGCGAGGCGCGGTTCTGGAACGAGGTGTTCCTGTTCGCCGAGGATCGCGTCGGGCTTGCCCACGGCACCATCAAGGCGACCGTCTGCATCGAGAGCCTGAACGCCGCGTACGAGATGGACGAGATCGTTTGGGAATTGCGCGACCACATCGCCGCCATGTCGCTGAACCGCGCGAACTACACCGCCAGCTATATCCGCGCGATGCGGCGCCATGCGGACCGCACCCTGCCGGGCAACACGCCGCATGACCGCGCCTTCCTTGCGACCTGCGCCGCGCGTCTGGTCAAGGTCTGCCACCGCCGCGGCATCCTTGCTATCGGCGAGGGCGAGCCGGAGCACGAGGTCCGCATCGGCTTCGACGGCAGCCGGGGCGATCCGGTCATGACGATGGCGGTCTTCGCCGAGGAGATGACCGGCCCCAACCAGATGCGCGTGCCGCGTCAGGGCTGGCGGATCGAGCCGGAGATGCTGATCCAACCCCATAAGGGCGATGCGACGCAGGCCATGCTGGAGGCCGAGATCGCCATTGCCATCGCCGAGGTCGCCGCATGGCTGTCGGGCCGCCCCGCGCGGATGGATCTGGCCGACCTTGCCCGGATGCGCATCTGGCAATGGCGGCAGCACGGGGCCGAGGTGGACGGGATGCGCCTGACCACAGACCGGCTGGCCGAGGCGATCCAGGCCGAGGTGGTGGAGTTGCTGGCCACGCACGGCGCGCATGGCTTCCACCGTGGTCACTTCGCCCCCGCCGCCCGCCTGCTGCACGAAGCCGTCATGGGCACCGCCCCCGAACCTGCCGCCATTCCCGCCTATCCCGTTCTGAACGCAGTCGATTGAGAGGACAGTATGAGCTATTCGCAAATCCGCGCCGAAGTGACCGCCCGTTACCCGAACGGCGCACCGGGGGGCGTTTCGGTGGACGACATCGTCCAGGTGAAGATGCAGAACACCTTCAGCACGCATCTGGACATCGCCCGCGCCATGGCAAAGGTGATGCGCGCCGACATGGCCGCCTATGACGCCGACCCGTCGCAGTTCACGCAATCCCTTGGCTGCTGGTCGGGGTTCCATGCCCAGCAGATGATCAAGTCGGTGAAGCGTCTGCGTGGCACGACCAAGGGGGCCTATGTCTATCTGTCCGGCTGGATGGTGGCGGGCCTTCGCAACCGCTGGGGCCATCTGCCCGACCAGTCGATGCACGAGAAGACGGCGGTGGTCGAATTGGTGCAGGAGATCTACACCTCGCTTCGGCAGGCGGACGAGGTGGCACTGAACGATCTGTTCCGCGCGCTGGCTGCGGCGCAGGACGATGTGGCGCGCGGGAAGGCGATCGCCGCCATCGACGGGTTCGAATCCCACGTCGTGCCGATCATCGCCGATATCGACGCGGGTTTTGGCAATGAACACGCGACCTATCTGCTGGCGAAGGAACTCATCAAGGCGGGGGCCTGCTGTCTTCAGATCGAGAATCAGGTCTCGGACGCCAAGCAATGCGGGCATCAGGACGGCAAGGTGACGGTCCCGCGCGAGGACTTCATCGAAAAGCTTCGCGCCTGCCGTCTGGCCTTCGAGGAGTTGGGCGTGGATGATGGTGTGATCGTCGCGCGGACCGACAGCCTTGGCGCGGGGCTGACGCAGAAATTGCCGGTCAGCGCGGCGGCGGGGGACCATGCCGCCGAGTACCTGAAATGGGTGGAGGTCGAGGATGGCAGCTTTGCCGAAGGCGAGGTCGCGATCATGCGTGACGGGCGGCTGCAAAAACCGATCCGGCTGGCGAACGGGTTGTTCCGCTTCAAGGACGGCTCGGGCCGGGCGCGTGTGATCGAGGATTGCATCGCATCCCTGCGCGACGGCGGCGCGGATATGGTCTGGATCGAGACCGACACCCCCAACGTGGCCGAGATCGCGTCGATGGTGAACGAGATTCGCGCGGTCGTGCCGAAGGCGAAGCTGACCTATAACAACTCGCCGTCGTTCAACTGGACGCTGAACCTGCGCAATCAGGTGCGGGCGGAATGGCTGTCCTCGGGGCGGATTTCGGAGGCGGACTATCCCGGATCGCTGATGTCCGCCGAATATGACACGACCGAGCTGGGGCAGGAGGCGGATGCGCGGCTGGCGCGGTTCCAGACCGACATCTCGGCCAAGGCGGGGGTGTTCCACAACCTGATCACGCTGCCGACCTTCCACCTGACCGCCAAATCGGTGGACGAGTTGTCGCGCGGGTATTTCGGCGACGACAAGATGCTGGCCTATGTCGCCACCGTCCAGCGCGAGGAGATCCGGCGCGGGATTTCCGCGGTGAAGCACCAGCACGAGGTGGGATCGGACCTTGGCGATACGTTCAAGGAGATGGTCGGGGGCGAGCGGGCGCTGAAGGCCGGGGGCCATGCGAACACGATGAACCAGTTCGCCGCCGAATAAGACAAAAGCCGCCCCGAGGGGCGGCTCTCTGGTCTGGTCTGGCAGCCCGTAGGGGAGTCGAACCCCTCTTTTCAGGTTGAAAACCTGACGTCCTAACCGATAGACGAACGGGCCATTCCAGACCCAAAGTGGCAGCCCGTAGGGGAGTCGAACCCCTCTTTTCAGGTTGAAAACCTGACGTCCTAACCGATAGACGAACGGGCCATTCCAGACCCAAAGTGGCAGCCCGTAGGGGAGTCGAACCCCTCTTTTCAGGTTGAAAACCTGACGTCCTAACCGATAGACGAACGGGCCACGTTTGGGTAGGGCGGCTTCTAATCGGGCCGCCCGCCACGCGCAAGAGGGAAAATCAGGTTTCCTCGGCAATATCTTCAAGGCGCATCTGAACCTTGGTCCGTCCGCCCCAGGAGTTCAGCTCCAGCTTGCCCGCAAGGTGGAAACGCCGCACGCCGGGATTGTCCAGAAGCGGGCCGATGGGACCGTCATAGGCACCGAAGGCGATCGCCTCCAGCTTCGGCCCGTCGAAGCCGCCGAAGTTCAGCCGCAGATGCGATTCGCCAATGCGCCGCGCCTGCACGGCCTGCGCCTGAAAGGCGAAACGGGGGGCGGGGGAGGACGCGCCGAATGGGCCCGCATTCTCGATCTGCTCCAGCAGGGCAGGGGTCGCGGCAGAGGGCATCAGCAGCCCTTCGATCCGCAGGTCGGACGGGCCGCCCATGCCCGCGCCCTGTTTGGCCAGAAGTTCGGCCAGACGGTCCATCGCGGCGGGAATCTTCGCTTCCTCGACCGTCAGGCCGGCGGCCATTTTGTGCCCGCCGCCTTTCAGCAGCAGCCCTTCGGCGGCGACGCGGTGGATCGCGGCGCCAAGGTCCACGCCGGGGATCGACCGGCCCGAGCCTTTGCCGATGCCGTTCTCGATCCCGATGACGATGCTGGGGCGGTTCGTCGCCTCTTTCATCCGGGCGGCGCAGATGCCGACCACGCCGGGGTGCCAGCCGTTCCCGGCGGCCCAGACCAGCGGACCGTCCAGCCCCCGCGCCTCTGCCTGTGCCATCGCCTCGGTCCGCACGCGGGCTTCGATGTCGCGGCGTTCGGTGTTCAACTCGTCCAGCCGGGCGGCCAGCGCCGCAGCCTCGCGCGGGTCGTCCGTTGCCAGAAGGCGCGCGCCAAGGTCGGCTTGTCCGATCCGCCCGCCCGCATTCACGCGCGGCCCCAGAAGGAAGCCCAGCGCATAGGCGGTCGGCGCCTCGGTCATCCGCGCGACGTCGCCCAGCGCCACCAGACCGGGCCGCTGCCGTCGTGCCATGACCTTCAGCCCCTGCCGCACCAGCGCGCGGTTCACCCCGATCAGCGGGGCCACATCGGCCACCGTCGCCAGCGCCACCAGATCCAGCATCGCGATCAGGTCCGGCCCCTGCACGCCATCCGCGCGCAGACGGCGGTTCAACTCGACCAGCACCAGAAACACGACCGAGGCCGCGCAGAGATGCGCAAGGCTGCCATCCTCGTCCTGACGGTTGGGGTTCACCACGGCCAGCGCGGGGGGCAGGGTTTCCGCGCCAAGGTGGTGGTCCAGCACGACCACATCCGCGCCCACGGCGGCGGCGATCGGTTCGTGGCTGAGGGTGCCGCAATCGACGCAGATGATCAGATCATGGCTTGCCGCCAGTTCCTGCATCGCGGGGACGTTCGGGCCGTAACCCTCGT
Source organism: Falsirhodobacter xinxiangensis (assembly GCF_004959935.1). Lineage (GTDB taxonomy): Bacteria > Pseudomonadota > Alphaproteobacteria > Rhodobacterales > Rhodobacteraceae > Falsirhodobacter > Falsirhodobacter xinxiangensis. Next base: position 144,848 of record NZ_SMYN01000005.1, read on the forward strand.
CGATGCGGTCGGGGATATACAGCGTCGCCTGCCGCCCCATCTGGCGCAGCCAGACGATCAGCAGCGCCGCCGACGATCCGCCATCCACGTCGTAATCGGCGAAGATAGCGATGCGTTCCTTGCGGTTCACCGCCGTCAGGATGCGTTCCGCCGCGACGCCCATATCGCGCAGCACCATCGGGTCGGGCAGCAGATCGCGCATGGCGGGGGCGAGGTATGCTTCGGCCTCGGCCGGGGAAATCCCGCGCCGGACCAGCGTGCGGCACAAGGCCAGCGGCAGGCGGGTCTGCTGTGTCATCGCCTCGGCCAGCCGGTCCTCGTCATCCGAGGGGCCGACCCAGCGGCGTCCGGTGGCAGAGCGTTCGACGTTCAGAAATGCGCGAGGGGTCATGGCGTTTCCTAACCCCTCGTGCGGGGTTTGTTAAGCCTTGACGGGGTTGCGATAGGTCATGCGGCGGACCGATCCGGTCTTGGACCGCATCAGGATCGTCTCCATCGTGACCCAGCCCACTTCGCGCTGGATGCCGGACACGAGGTTGCCGTCCGTGACGCCGGTGGCGGCAAAGATCACGTCGGCGGTGACCAGTTCGTCGCGGCTGTAGATGCGGTCCAGATCCTCGATCCCGGCCTTGCGGGCGCGGCCGATCTCATCCTCGTTGCGGAACAGCAGCTTGCCATAGAATTCGCCGCCCATGCATTTCAGCGCGGAGGCCGCCAGAACGCCCTCGGGTGCGCCGCCCGAACCCATGTAAAGGTCGATGCCGGTGCCGGGGGTGGCGCAGTGAATGACGCCCGCAACGTCGCCGTCGGTGATCAGACGGATCGCGGCGCCGGTGGAACGCACCTCGGCGATCAGATCCGCGTGGCGGTCGCGTTCAAGGATGCAGACGGTGACGTCCGACGCGTCGCCGCCCTTGGCGCGGGCAACGGCGTTCACACGTTCGGTGGGGGTCATGTCCAGCGTCACGAGGCCTGGGGCATAGCCCGGACCGATGGCCAGCTTTTCCATATACACGTCGGGCGCGTGCAGCAGCGTGCCGCGCGGGGCCATCGCGATGACGGTCAGCGCGTTCGGCATGTCCTTGGCGGTCAGCGTGGTGCCTTCCAGCGGGTCCAGCGCGATGTCCACGGCGGGGCCTTTGCCGGTGCCGACTTCCTCGCCGATATACAGCATCGGGGCTTCGTCACGCTCGCCTTCGCCGATGACGACGACGCCGGCGATGTCCAGCAGGTTCAGCTGGTCGCGCATGGCGTTGACGGCGGCCTGATCGGCAGCCTTCTCGTCGCCGCGACCGATCAGCTTGGCCGATGCCAGTGCTGCGGCTTCGGACACGCGGGCAAGGCCCAGCGACAGCATGCGGTCCTGGAATTGTTCGGCGTTGGCCATGAAAAGCCCCTCTTGCATTGAATTTCCCAAGTCGTAGCGCGGGATAGGCAAGAGGGGCAAGGATGGTCGCGCTAACGGATCAGACTTCCTCGATCCGGATCGCCACTGGGTTGCCGACAAGCACGCCCGTTGCCGCGAAAGAGGCGATGGCGTGCATCATGTCGTCCCGCGTGGCCTTGTGCGTCACGATCAGCACCGGCGCGTCGCCGCCGGGGTGGCCGTATTGGCGCATGCGGTTGATCGACACGCCCGCCTCGCCCAAGGCCGTGGCGATCTTGGCCAGCGCGCCGGGCTTGTCCTGAAGCGTCATGCGCAGATACCACGCGGCAGGGGCGGCGGACCGGGCGGCGACCGGATCGGCCAGCGTGGTCGCGGGCTGGCCGAAGGTCGGCAGGCGCAGGCCCCGCGCGATGTCGATCACGTCACCCATGACGGCGCTGGCGGTCGGGCCTTCGCCCGCGCCGGGACCGCGCAGCACGATCTGGCCGACCGCGTCGCCTTCCAGCACGACCATGTTGGTGCCGCCCTGAAGCTGGCCGAGCGGGCTGTCCGATGGCACGAGGCAGGGGGTCATGCGCTGTTCGAGGCCACGGCCCGTCATCTGCGCGACGCCCAGCAGCTTGATGCGGTATCCCATGTCGCCCGCGCGGCGGATGTCGTCGATGGACACATCGCCGATGCCTTCCAGTTCGACCGCGTCGAAGCTGACCTTGGTGCCGAAGGCGATCGAGGCCAGCAGCGACAGCTTGTGCCCCGCGTCGATCCCGCCCACGTCAAGCTGCGGATCGGCTTCGAGGTAGCCCAGCTGGCGCGCCTCCTCGAACACGTGGTCATAGGGCAGGCCCGAGCTTTCCATCCGGGTCAGGATATAGTTGCAGGTGCCGTTCATCACGCCCATCACCCGGCGCATGCCGTTCCCGGCCAGACCTTCGGTCAGGGCCTTGATGACGGGGATGCCCCCCGCGACCGCCGCTTCGAACCGGATGACGCGGCCAAGGGATTCGGCGGTTTCGGCCAGGTCCTGACCGGAATGCGCCAGCAGCGCCTTGTTGGCGGTCACGACATCCTTGCCCGCGGTCAGCGCGGCCTCGGTCGCGGCCTTGGCGGCGCCTTCGTGGCCGCCCATCACCTCGACGAAGACATCCACGTCGTCGCGCATCGCCAGCGCGACGGGATCGCTTTCCCATGCGTAACCAGACAGGTCCACGCCCCGGTCCTTGGACGGATCGCGGGCCGAGACGGCTGTAATCATGATCGGACGCCCCGCACGCATTTCGATCATCGCGGCGTGTTGTTGGATGATCTTGATGACGCCGACGCCGACCGTTCCGAGGCCGGCAAGTCCAAGACGCAGGGGGGCGGGCATGAAACCTCCGATTATGCTACGCAAGGCCTGTTAGCCTGTTGCGCGAGGGCTGACCAGCCCTTCAGCGCAGCGCAGCCGCCCTTGCGCGCAACGCGGCGGCGCGCGCATCCAGATCGGAAGCAGTTTGCGGGCCGGAGAGATCGCCGCCCGCGCGCGCGTTAAGCTGGTCCAGCGGCAGCAGAACCGGATCGGGGCCGGAAGAATCAACCGCGCCGATATCGGGCGGGGCATCGCATCCGGCCAGAAGCAGGATCAGCGCAAGACGTTTCATGCCGCTTCGGCCAGAATGCGGACAGCCTCGCCGCGCGGGTCGGCCAGCGGGCTGCGATCCTCGCCCGGGTGGAAACGGGCGCGGGTGGCGGTGGGCATCGGCTGCGGCTGCGCGATCAACACGCGCGGGCCTGTGCGCTGCGTTTCCGCCTGCCAACTGCGGGCCAGCGCGATCTGCGCCGCCTTGGTCGCGCCATAGGCGGCGTGATACTGCGCCCCACCCTTGGGGTCGTCCAGAAACAGCGCGGTGCCGTTTCCGGCGCGGAGCAGCGGCTCCACCAGCGGGATCAGCATGCCGGTGGTGCGCACGTTCACCGCGACCGACTTGTCCCAGTCCTTCATGTCCAGATGGGCGGCGGGGGCAAGCGGGGCGGCGTGGATCGCCGCATGCGCCCAGAAGCCAAGCCCGCCCCAGCGGTCATGGATCGACCGGCACAAATGCTTCATCGCGCCTTCGTCGGTCACGTCCATCGGGGCCAGCGTGGCACTGCCGCCGGCCGACTTGATGCGGTCGTCCAGTTCTTCCAGCCCACCCACGGTGCGGGCGACGGCCATGACGTGCCAGCCCTGCGCCGCCAGTTCCTCGGCCAGCGCGGCGCCAAGACCGCGCGAGGCGCCCGTGACCAGCGCGACCTTCACTCGGCGGCCTGCTGCATCTCGAACCCTTCGGCCAGCTTGTCGGCAGGCGCGATGGGATATTGGCCCGAGAAGCAGGCGTCGCAATATTGCGGCGATTTCGGGTTGCGGCCCGCAGCCTCGCCCGCCGCGCGATACAGCCCGTCAAGGCTGATGAAGCGCAGTGAATCGACGCCGATCCAGTCGCGCATCTCGTCCTCGGACATGTTCGCGGCCAGCAGCTTGGAACGCTCCGGCGTATCGACGCCATAGAAGCAGGGCCAGGCGGTCGGCGGGGATGCGATGCGGAAGTGAACTTCCGCTGCGCCCGCATCGAGGATCATGTCCTTGATCTTGCGGCTGGTCGTGCCGCGCACCACCGAATCGTCCACGAGGATGATCCGTTTGCCCTTCACCAGCGCGCGGTTCACGTTCAGCTTCAGCCGCACACCCATGTTGCGGATCTGCTCGGTCGGCTCGATGAAGGTCCGGCCCATGTATTGGTTGCGGATGATCCCCATTGCATAGGGGATGCCCGATTCCTGCGAAAAGCCGATCGCCGCCGGGGTGCCGCTGTCGGGCACGGGGCAGACGAGGTCGGCCTCGACCGGAGCCTCGCGCGCAAGCTCCACCCCGATCTGGCGGCGCGTCTCATAGACCGAACGCCCGCCGAGGATCGAATCCGGGCGCGAGAAATAAACATGTTCGAAAATGCAGAACCGCGAGGTTGCGGGCGCGAAGGGGCGCGACGAGGTGATCTTGCCGTCCTCGATCACGATCATCTCGCCCGGTTCGATCTCTCGGATGAACTCGGCACCGATGATGTCCAGACCGCAGGTTTCCGACGACAGTGCGAAGCCTTCGCCGATCTTGCCAAGCACCAGCGGGCGCACGCCCAACGGGTCGCGCACGCCGACCAGCTTGGTACGCGTCATGGCGATGACCGAGAACGCGCCTTCGACGCGGCGCAGCGCATCCTTCATCCGTTCGGGCACGGTGCGCTGGATCGAACGGGCCATCAGATGGATGATGCATTCCGAATCCGACGAGGACTGGAAGATCGACCCACGCTCGATCAACTCTTTGCGCAGTTGGGCCGCGTTCGTCAGGTTGCCGTTATGCGCGATGGCCGCGCCGCCCATCGAGAATTCGCCGAAGAAGGGCTGCACGTCGCGGATCGCGGTCGCGCCTTTGTGCCCTGCGGTCGAATAGCGGACATGGCCGATGGCAAGGGGCCCCGGCAGCGTGTCCATCACCGACTGGTTGGTGAAGTTGTCGCGCACGTAGCCGAAACGGCGGGCCGAGTTGAACCCGTGCTCGGGGTGGTGGGAAACGATTCCGCCTGCCTCCTGGCCACGATGCTGCAAGGCGTGAAGGCCGAGCGCCACGAAATTCGCCGCATCGGCCACGCCGATGACGCCGAAGACGCCGCACTCCTCCTTCAGCTTGTCATCGTCGAAGGGGTGGGAAAGGAATGGCCGCATAGACGCGCTCCGAATCCGGGTGGGGAGATTGCCCTCCACATAGTCGCTTGGGCGCGCGCTGTCACCCCGCCTTCATGAAATCGGGATCAGTTCTGCGGCACCGGGGTCACGGGCGTCGCAGGTGCGGCGCAAACGCTGACAAGTTGTTCATAGCGCCCGACGATCCAGCCCGGCGCATCTTCCGGCACCTGTTCGTCGATATTGCCCTGAAAGCTGGCGAAAACCTTGGCCGTGCGCGAATTGTCCACCATCGCCACCGTCTGCGCCCCGACCGCCCGGTCATAGACCAGCAGCGCCACGGCCACGAGGATGATCCCCCGCGCCGCGCCGAAGATGAAGCCCAGCGCCTGATCGACGCCCGAAAGCGCCGTCTTCTGGATGACCGAGGAAAACAGCGGCGTGAACAGCGACATCAGCACGAGGCCGATGGCGAAGATCGCGGCAAAGGCGGCGATGATCGAAAGCTCGCAGCTGTCGCCGATGAAATCGCCCACGACCGGGATTTCCCGGATCAGCGGCTGCGCGCTGGCGGCGAACATGAAGGCCAGAACGGCGGCGCCGACCCAGCCGATGATCGCCATGATCTCGCGGATCAGGCCGCGCGAATAGGCGAGGATCGCGGACAGCACGATGACGCCGGCGACGACCGCGTCGATGATGGTAAAGCCGTCCATGTCTATTCCTCAGCCAGCACCGAAAATTTCGCCCACGAACGCCGTCAGGTCTGGCATTTGTCGGACGCGCATCCCTTCGGCCGACCCAAGTTTGGACCGGCTGGGCGCAATCGCCTGTGTGAAACCAAGTTTCGCGGCTTCTTTCAACCTGTTTTCGGTTTGCGACACCGGGCGCAGGGCGCCGGACAGGCTGATTTCACCGAAAAGCACCATTTCCGGCGGGATCGCGACATCCTCGCGCGCCGACAGAAGCGCGGCGGCGACGGCAAGATCGGCAGCCGGTTCGTTCACGCGCATCCCGCCTGCAACGTTCAGGAATACGTCCAGCCCGGCAAAGGGGATCGCGCAGCGCGCCTCCAGCACCGCAAGGATTGTCGAAAGCCGCCCCGAATCCAGCCCCACCACCGTGCGGCGGGGTGTGCCCAAGGGCGACGGGGCGACCAGCGCCTGAATCTCGGTCAGCACCGGGCGCGTTCCCTCGATCCCGGCGAACACCGCCGATCCGGGTGCGGGCTTGTCGCGGTCCGACAGGAACAGCGCCGAGGGGTTCGCGACCTGCTGCAACCCGTCGCCCGTCATCTCGAACACGCCGATCTCGTCCGCGGGGCCGAAGCGGTTCTTCACCGCGCGCAGGATGCGGAACTGGTGGCCGCGCTCGCCCTCGAAATAGAGCACCGTATCGACCATGTGTTCGACGACGCGAGGCCCGGCGATGTTGCCCTCTTTGGTGACATGGCCGACGATGATGATCGCGACGCCGCGTTTCTTGGCGAAGTTCACAAGCTCGTGCGCCGCGGCGCGGACCTGGGAAACGGACCCCGGCGCGCTTTCGACATTGTCCAGCCACATGGTCTGGATCGAATCGATGATCGCCAGCGCCGGCCGTTCCTTGTCCAGCGTGGTCAGGATGTCGCGCAGGTTCGTCTCGGCCCCCAAGGCCACGGGCGCATCGGTCAGGCCAAGCCGCTGCGCGCGCATCCGCACCTGCGCGGCCGCTTCCTCGCCCGAGATATAGAGGCATTTCAGCCCCGTCCGCGCGAAGCTGGCGGCGGCTTGCAGCAGCAGCGTCGATTTCCCGATTCCCGGATCGCCGCCCACCAGAATCGCCGATGCCGGAACCAGACCGCCGCCCAGCACCCGGTCCAGTTCGTCCATGCCCGAAGGCGCGCGGGGCGGGGGGGCTTCCTGCGTCGCAAGGTCGGTCAGCTCGATCCCCTTGCCGCGCGCGCCCAAGGCTTTGGGTCCGGCGGTCAGGGGCGATTCCTCGACGATGGAGTTCCATGCGCCACAGGCATCGCACTTTCCGGCCCATTTGCGATGAACCGCGCCGCAGGCCGTGCAGGTGAAGGACGGCCCCTTGGCCATCAGCGCACGCTTTCGATCGGACCCGTCGCGCGACCGTGGATGAACTGCTGGACATAGGGATCGTCCGTCGCGTCCAACTCCGACACCGGGCCGGTCCAGCGGATCTTGCCGCCGTGAAGCATCGCCACGTTGTCGGCGATGGCCCGGACCGAGGTCATGTCATGCGTGATCGTCATCGCGGTTGCGCCCATCTCGGTCACGATCTCGCGGATCAGGTCGTTGATGACGCCAGACATGATCGGATCGAGGCCGGTGGTCGGCTCGTCGAAGAAGATGATCTCGGGTTCGGCCGCAATCGCGCGGGCCAGGCCGACGCGCTTTTGCATCCCACCCGACAATTCCGCCGGAAATTGATCGGCGGTTTCGGGTTTCAGACCGACGCGACGCAGCTTTTCGATGGCGATCTCGCGCGCCTGCGGTTTGGGCAGTTTCCGCTCGCCGCGCAGCAGACGGAAGGCAACGTTTTCCCACACCTTCAGCGAATCGAACAGTGCGCCACCCTGGAACAGCATCCCGAAGCGCGCGAGGAAGGCATCGCGGTCGCCCGTCGTCACGTCCTGCCCGTCCAGCGTGATCGTGCCGCTGTCGGGGCGCACCAGACCCAGCACCGATTTGAGCAGCACCGATTTGCCGGTGCCGGACCCGCCGATGATGACCATCGACGTCGCTTTGGGAATCACCAGATCGACGCCCTGAAGGACGCGGTTCGATCCGAATTTCTTGTGAACGTTGGAAAGCTCGATCATGAGGTGAAGAACACCCGTGTCAGCAGGAAGTTGGCCGCAAGGATCAGCACCGAGGCCGCGACCACCGCCGATTTCGTCGCAGCGCCGACGCCCTGCGCGCCGCGCCCCGAGTTCATGCCGTGGAACACGCCCATCAGCGCGATGATGAAACCGAAGGCCGCACCCTTCACCAGACCCGAGGCCACGTCCCAGAACTCAAGGAAGTTGACCGTGTTCTGCAGATAGGCGGCAGAGTTGAAGCCAAGCTGGTTCACCCCCACCAGCCAGCCGCCCGCGATGCCGATGGAATCGCCCACCGCCACAAGGATCGGCATGACCAGCACCGCCGCCACGACGCGCGGCACGGCCAGATATTTCAGCGGGTTGGTCGAAAGCGTGACCAGCGCGTCGATCTGTTCGGTCACCTTCATCGTGCCGATTTCGGCGGCGATCGACGATGTGACCCGCGCCGCGACCATCAGCCCGCCCAGCACCGGGCCCAGTTCGCGCACCATGCCGATGGCGGTGATCGACGGCACCGCAGCCTCGGCCCCATAACGCGCGCCGCCGGCATAGATCTGCAGCGCCAGCGCGCCGCCGGTGAACAGCGCGGTCATGCCGACGACCGGAAGGCTGAACCAGCCGATCTGCATCAAGGCCGACAGAAACTCGCGCGGATAGAAGGGCGGGCGGAAGATATGCCCGACCACCTGCACCGCAAAGATCGCGATCCGCCCCAGCGAGGCCAGAAGCGACAGCGTCGCGCGCCCGATGGAGGCGACGGGGGACAGAACGCTCATGAGCCCGTTCCCGCGTAAAGCCGCTGGTAGCGGTTGCCGAGCGAGGTGAGGATCTCGTATCCGATGGTGCCTGCGGCATCGGCCAGATCATCCGCACTTTGATGCGGGCCGATCAGGTCCAGCCGATCCGGCATGTGATCCAGATGCGAGATGTCCACGGTGATCAGGTCCATCGACACGCGCCCGATGATCGGGCAGGGCGTGTTCCCGGCCCACAGCGCGCAGTTGTTCGACAGCGCGCGATGGATGCCGTCGGCATAGCCCGCGGCGACGGTCGCAACGAAGCACGGCCCCTCGGCCCGCCATGTCGCCGAATAGCCCACGACCTCGTCCGCCGCGACTTCGCGCACCTGGATCACCGGCAGCGACAGGACCAGAGGCGGCGTGCCAGCGTCATAGGGGCGGGCGGCGTAAAGGCCGATCCCCGGGCGGGTCAGATCGAAATGGAACCGCTCGCCCAGCAGAATGCCGCCAGTGGCCGACAGCGATCGCGGAACGCCGCAGCCGTCGGTCATGGCATGGAATTCGGCAAGCTGTGCCTCGTTCATCGGGTGGTCCGGCTCGTCCGCGCAGGCAAGGTGGGACATGATGATTTCCGGCCCCGCATCCAGCAGCAAGGACGCGACGGCCTGCCATTCCGGCATCTCCATCCCCAGACGGTTCATGCCGGTGTCCAGCTGAATGCCGAAGGAATGGCCCGGAAGCACCTCCAGATGCCGCGTGACCTGGTCGATGGAATTGAGCATCGGCGTCAGGTCCAACTCGCGGATCATGTCGGCATCGCCCGCCATGTGGCCGGAGAAGACGTTGATCTGCGGGCCGGGGCCAAGCGCGCCGCGCACGGCGGCGGCCTCCTCGGCCACTGCGACGAAGAAGCGCCGCGCCCCCGCTTGCGCCAGCGCCCGCGAGATGCGCCCCGCGCCGGTGCCATAGGCATCCGCCTTCACGACGGCGCCCGTCTGGGTGCCGGGGGCGGACATGCGGTCCAAGGCGCGCCAGTTGGCGGCGATGGCGTCAAGGTCGATGGTAAGGGTCGCGGTTGCCATGGGCCCGTGTTTCAAAGGTCAGCGAAGCAAGGTCAAGCGGAAAGGCTCAATCCGGGTGATCGGCAAGCCATGACATGACCGCCGGGCGCACCGTGTCCGAGGTGCGCATCGCCTCGTCGATGACGGCGCGAACCTCGGTCAGATCGACGCGGCGCAGCAGCGCCTTGACCGGCCCGATGGAGGCGGGGCGCATCGACAGCGTGCGGATTCCCATTGCGGCAAAGCACAGCGCCTCGACCGGGCGGCCGGCATCTTCGCCGCAGAAGGACAGGGCGGTGTCGGTCGCTTCGCACCGCGCGACGATCTTGCCGATGAAGGTCAGGAAGCTGACCGATAGCGTGTCGTAGCGGCGGCGGACGCGCTCGTTCTCCCGGTCGGCGGCGAAGAAGAACTGCTTCAGGTCGTTCCCGCCGATCGAGATGAAATCGACCCCGCGGAAGAACCGATCCGGCGCAAAGGCCAGCGCCGGGGTTTCCAGCATCGCGCCGATCTTCACGCCGGTAGGGATGGGATGGCCAAGACCGGATTCGCGTTCCAGCTCCCGCTCCAGCGATTCGCGGGCGATGGCGAATTCGCTGCCCTCGGCGATGAAGGGGAACATGACGGCCATGTCGCGCCCCGCATGGGCGCGGATCAGCGCCTGAAGCTGCATCCGCAGCACGCCCGGCTTGTCGAGGCCCACGCGGATCGCGCGCCAGCCCATCGCCGGATTCGGTTCATCCTGCGGCTTCATATAGGGCAGGACCTTGTCCGACCCGATGTCCAGCGTGCGGAAGGTGACCGCCTTGCCCTTGGCAGCATCCAGAACGCGGGCATAGAGCCGCGCCAATTCGCCGCGCTTGGGCATCTGGTTGCGGATCAGGAACTGCAACTCGGTGCGGAACAGGCCCACGCCCTCGGCCCCGGAATGGGCGAGCGAGGGCAGGTCGGCCATCAGCCCCGCATTCATGTGCAGCGCCGTCACCTGCCCGCATTTCGATTGCGCCGGAAGGTTGCGCAGCGAGGCATAGCGTTCCTGCGCCTGTGCCTGCATCGCAATCTTGTCGCGGAAGGCGCGGGCGACGTTTTCCTCGGGGCGCAGGTGGACGATGCCCTGATCGCCGTCCACAAGGATCGGATCGCCGTTCAGCGCCTCGGCGGTTATGCGTTCGGCATGGATGACCAGCGGGATCGCCAGCGCGCGGGCGACGATGGCCGCATGGCTGCCGACCGAGCCTTCCTCCAGCACGATGCCCTTCAGCTTGCGGCCATAGTCCAGAAGCTCCGCCGGGCCGATGTTGCGCGCGACCAGCACCGGATCGGTGGGCATCTCGGCCCCCGTATCCTTGCCTTGTCCGGTCAGGATGCGCAGCAGGCGGTTCGCCAGATCGTCCAGATCGTGCAGCCGGTCGCGCAGATAGGCGTCCGGCACCTGTTCCATCCGCGCCCGCGCCGCCGACTGTTCCTTCTGCACCGCAGCCTCGGCCGACAGGCCAAGCGAGATGTCTTCCTCCATCCGCTTCAGCCAGCCGCGCGAATGCGCGAACATGCGATAGGCTTCCAGAACCTGCTTCTGTTCCTTGTCGAGCGAGGCCGCAGACAGAAGATCGTCCACCGACACGCGCAGACGGCCCACCGCCTCGCGGATGCGTTCGATCTCGGTCAGCGGATCGTCGGCGACGGGGTTGGTCACGACGACGCGCGGCTCGTGCAGCCAGACATGCCCTTCGGCTGCGCCTTCCTGCCCTGTGCCGCCGCGGAACATGACCGGGTGACGATGCGTGTTGGCCAAGGTGTCGCCCTCGCCATTGAACGCGCCCAGTTCGGCCATTTCGGCCAGAACCATCGCGACGACTTCCAGCGCGTCGATCTCGTCTTCGGAATAGATGCGGGCGTTCTTGGACTGCACGACCAGCACGCCCAGCTTTTCACCGACCCGCTGGATAGGCACGCCAAGAAAGGACGAATAGGCTTCCTCGCCCGTCTCGGGCATATAGCGGAAACCGGGCTGGGATGGCGCGTCGCTGGTGTTCAGCGGCTTGCCCGCGCGGGCGACGCGGCCCACCAGACCCTCGCCCAGTTTCAGGCGGGTCTTGTGCACGGATTCGGGCTTCAGCCCTTCGGACGCATAAAGCTCCAGCGTTTCGGCGTCACGGAACAGATAGATCGAGCAGACCTCGGACCCCATGGAATCCGCGATCAGATGCGTGATGCGGTTCAGCCTGTCCTGACCCTGACCGGGAAGCGCAAGGCTGTCGCGCAGCCGCCGAAGCAGCTTGCGACTGTCGCTGTCCGTCCGTTCCGCCATCAGGCCCCCCAGATGCTTGATCGTGACGCGTCATGTCGTCGCATTGTCCCGCCTGCCTGCGATGCGCGCAAGGGGGCATGACCGCGGCGGACCTTGGCCGATCCGGTGGGCCGGATCAACCTAGGATTGCTGAAACTCAGGCTTTTTCCAGCTCGAACGCGTCGTGCAGGGCCTGAACCGCCAGTTCCATGTAACGGCGGTCGATCAGGACCGAGATCTTGATTTCGGAGGTGGCGATGACCTTGATGTTGATCCCGTCCACGGACAGGGCCTTGAACATCTTGGCCGCAACACCTGCGTGCGAGCGCATGCCGATGCCGACGACCGAAACCTTGGCCACGTCCTCGTCGATGATCAACTCGTCGTATTTGACCAGCCCGGCGGCCTGCGCCTCCTCCAGCGCTTTCTTCGCGCGGGGAACCTGGTTGATCGGGCAGGAGAAGGTCATGTCCGTGACGGCACCCGGATGCGCTTCGTCATAGTCCTTTTCCGAGATGTTCTGGACGATCATGTCCACGTTGATCCCGGCATCGGCCAGCGGCCCGAAGATGCCCGAGGCGACGCCGGGGCGGTCCTCGATGGTGAACAGGGTGATCTTGGCCTCGTCGCGGGAGAAGGCGACGCCGGAGACGACTTTCGATTCCATGATATCATCCTCTGCGCAGACAAGCGTGCCGGAGTTTTCGTCGGTGTCTTCAAAGCTGGACAGAACCCGCAGCCGCACGTTGTAGCGCATGGCGAGTTCGACCGAGCGGGTCTGGAGAACCTTGGCGCCAAGGGATGCCAGTTCAAGCATCTCCTCGAACGCGATCTTCTCCAGCTTCCGCGCCTTGGAGCTGATGCGCGGATCGGTGGTATAGATCCCGTCCACATCGGTATAGATGTCGCAGCGTTCCGCATCGAAGGCGGCAGCGAAGGCGACGGCGGTGGTGTCCGATCCGCCCCGGCCCAGCGTGGTCACGCGGCCTTCGGCGGACACGCCCTGAAAGCCCGCGACGACCGCGACCTTGAAGCCTTCGGCGAATTTCGCGTCGATATTGGCGCGGGGGATGTCCATGAATCGCGCCGAGGAATGGGCCGAGGTCGTGTTGATCGGCACCTGCCAACCCTGCCACGACCGGGCGGGCACGTCCATTTCCTGAAGCGTCAGCGCCATCAGGCCTGCGGTCACGTTTTCGCCCGAGGCGACGACGGCGTCGTATTCGCGCGCGTCGAACAGCGGCGATGTCTGCTCGACCCAGCCGACCAGCTCGTTCGTCTTGCCCGACATGGCCGACACGATCACGATCACGTCGTAACCGCGCTCAACCTCTTTCTTCACCTTTTCGGCGGCGTTCTTGATGCGCGCCAGATCGGCGACGGACGTGCCGCCGAATTTCATGACGAGAAGTGGCATGGTCCCCCCTCAGCCCCGGATATCGGGGGGGTGATTACAAGCCGGATGTAACACGCGCAAGCCCCGCGCGCGGGAAATTTCGCGGATCGCGCGGCCAAGGAAATAATCTTGCGGTTGAGGCCGTTCCGAGACCTTTCGGCCAGGATGTGGGGCCGAGCTGATTTCCACGTTCCGGCAGCTTGCACCCAGCGGCAGGGAGGCCGAAGACCGGGGGGCGATCCGTGAAGGGCGACGGGATGTCTCAGCCCGTCAGCCCCTAACGGTCACAAGGCGCGCCAGCCGATGTCGCGGCGGCAGAAGCCTTCGGGCCAGTCGATGGCGTCCACCATCGCATAGGCACGGTCCCGCGCTTCGGCCAGTGTTTCGCCGCGTGCGGTGACGTTCAGGACTCGGCCCCCATTCGCGACGATGGCCCCGTCCTTGGCGGCGGTCCCGGCATGGAACACCATTTGGCTGCTTGTTTCGGGCAGGGCGTCCAGCCCGCCGATGACGCTGCCCTTGGCATAGCTGCCGGGATAGCCGTTCGCCGCCATCACCACGGTCAGCGCATGGTCGTCGGCCCAGGTCGCCTGCGCGCGGTCCAGCCGTTCCTCGGCACAGGCCAGCATCAGATCCAGCGCCTGCGCACCAAGGCGCATCATCAGCACCTGACATTCCGGATCGCCGAAGCGGGCGTTGTATTCCACCAGCCGCGCGTGCCCGTCCTTGATCATCAGCCCCGCATAGATCACGCCCTGATAGGGGGTGCCGCGCCGTGCAAGCTCGGCCACGCAGGGGCGCACGATCTGCTCCAGCGCCTGCTGCGCGAGGGCATCGGTCAGGACCGGGGCGGGGGAATAGGCCCCCATGCCGCCGGTGTTGGGCCCCTTGTCGCCGTCGAAGACGCGCTTGTGGTCCTGTGCGGTGCCGATGGGCAGAACGTGGGTGCCGTCGGTCAGCAGGAAGAAGCTGGCCTCCTCGCCGTCCATGAACTCCTCGATCACCACCTCGGCCCCGGCTGCGCCGAATTCGCCGCCGAACATGTCGTCGATGGCGGCCAGCGCCTCGTCCTCGCTCATCGCCACGATCACGCCCTTGCCGGCGGCCAGACCGTCGGCCTTGACCACGATCGGCGCGCCTTGGGCCCGGATATAGGCGCGGGCGGGCTCGGCCTCGGTAAAGCGGGCATAGGCGGCGGTGGGCGCACCGCAGGCGTCGCACAGCTCTTTGGTAAAGGCCTTGGACGCCTCGATCTGCGCGGCTTTTGCAGAGGGGCCGAACGTCAGAATGCCCGCCGCCCGCAGCGCATCGGCAACCCCGGCAGCCAGCGGCGCCTCGGGGCCGACGATCACGAAGTCGATGGCGTTCTCCTCGCAGAACTCCACCACGCGGGCGCCGTCAAGGATGTCGAAGCTGGCGCATTCGGCGATCATGGCGATCCCGGCATTGCCCGGCGCAACGATCAGCCGGTCGCATTTCGGGTTCTGTTTCACCGCCCATGCCAGCGCATGTTCGCGCCCGCCGCTGCCCAGGATAAGAATGTTCATCGCCGCCCCCGCTTGGCCTTTCCGCCCCGGCGTTCTAGGGTCGGGCCCGAAAAACCGCAAGAAGGCCAAGATGGACCTGTTCGAAACACCCGACGACAACGCGCATGATTTCACCGTGTCCGAGCTTTCGGGCGCGGTCAAACGCGTGATCGAGGGGGAGTTCGGCCAGGTCCGCGTGCGCGGAGAGATCGGGCGCGTCTCACGTCCCGCGTCCGGGCATCTGTATTACGACCTGAAGGATGACCGCAGCGTCATCGCGGCGATCACGTGGAAGGGGCAGGCGTCCCGGCTGACCGTCCGCCCCGAGGAGGGGATGGAGGTCATCGCCACGGGCCGGATGACAACCTTTCCCGGACAGTCGAAATACCAGTTGATCATCGACGACATCCGTCCCGCAGGCGCAGGCGCGTTGATGGCCATGCTGGAAAAACGCCGCAAGGCGCTGGCCGCCGAGGGGCTGTTCGACGAGGACCGCAAGCGCCCGCTGCCATGGCTGCCCGAGGTGATCGGCGTCGTCACCTCGCCCTCGGGTGCGGTGATCCGCGACATTCTGCACCGGCTGCGCGATCGGTTTCCGCGCCACGTCCTGATCTGGCCCGTCGCCGTTCAGGGCGAGAAATGCGCCCCCGAGGTCGCCGCCGCCATTCGCGGTTTCAACGCCATGCCGGACGGGATGCCGAAGCCGGACCTGCTGATCGTCGCACGCGGCGGCGGATCGCTGGAGGATCTGTGGGGCTTCAACGAGGAGATCGTGGTGCGGGCGGCGGCCGAATCGCGCATCCCGTTGATTTCCGCCGTGGGGCACGAGACGGATACGACGCTGATCGACTATGCCTCGGACCGCCGCGCGCCGACGCCGACGGCGGCTGCGGAGATGGCGGTGCCGGTTCGTCATGAACTTCTGGCGGCGGTCGATCAGCGCGGGGCGGCCCTGTCGCGCTGCGTCAGCACCGGCTTCGTGAACCGGGCGCAGCGGCTCCGCGATCTGGCCCGTGCGCTGCCACGCCCCGAAAGCCTGACGCAGACGGCGGCGCAGCGGCATGACCTTTGGGCCGGGCGGCTGGACGGGGCGCTGGGACTTGGCATCACGCGGCGGCGGGGGCGGCTCGATCCGCTGGCGGCGCATCTGCGGCCCCGGCTTCTGGCCGATCTGGTGGCGCGGGGGCGGGACCGGCTGGCGATGCTGCGCCCCGAGGACAGCCTGACCCGCCGCACCGAACGCAGCGCCGACCGGCTCGCCTCGGCAGGCAAGCGGCTGGACCCGGCCTTCGCCCGTGCGGTGGCCGAAGCGGCGCGCGATGCCGCCCGCGCCCGCGCCACGCTGGATGCGCTGGCCGCGCGGCTGGAGCCTGCGCTGCGGCTGCGCGCGCTGGCGGATCGCCTTGAATCGACCGACCGTCTGCGCCAGACGCTGGGATACCAAGAGACGCTGGCGCGCGGTTACGTCGTGATCCGCGGCGATGGCGAAGTCGTCACCTCGAAAGCCGAAGCCGGGAAGGCCGCGGTGCTGGAGGCCGAATTCCACGACGGTCGGCTGATGCTGGGCGCGAAGAAGAAGGCGAAGGCCGCCCCGCCCGTCCAAGGATCGCTGTTCTAGACCCCGACGTCGGGGCCGGGGCAGTTCAGGGGTTTGGGCGACTGGCCGACCTCGGAATATTCCATCCCCTCGGGGTCGCCGGCGAAACGGGCGCGCAAGCCCTTGTCGCCCTGCCAGAAGGTCCAGCATTGCGGCGGGCCGCCGTGGTCATAGGTGAAGCAGATCTGCTGCCCCTCGGGATACCATTTGCCCTTCTGGCATTCGTCCCCTTCGAACGCCCACATCACGCGACGGCCCGGCAGGTATTGCTCGGTCCCGAAGATCGTGCCGCCCTGCGCATAGGACAGCGTCTTGCCGGTGGCATAGGCCTCGAACTCGCCCGCCGTCATCGGGTCCTGGGCAAGGGCGGGGGTGGCGAACAGGGCAATCAGCAGCAACTTTTTCATGCCGGCAACCTTGCCAGAACCCCCGCCGCATGGCCAGTCACGGTTGCGGGGGCGCGGCAAAGGCCCTAGTTGATGGCAAACCCCTAATGCGAGGCCCGGATGGCGTCCTTCTTCAGCAAGCTGCGCGACCGGATGTGGCGCTCGTCCGACAAGATCGGCGAGGGGATCGAGCAGGTCGTGGCCGAGGAGGCGCCCAAGCCCGGCATCCTGAACCGCATCACCGGCACCGAGCCGAAGCGCGAATTCGACGACGCGATGCTGGAAGGGCTGGAGGAGGTGCTGATCGCCGCCGACATGGGGGTGGACACCTCGTTGCGTGTCGCGGCCAACATCGCCGAAGGCCGGTTCGGGCGCCGCGTGACGACGACGGAAATCCGCGAGGCGCTGGCCGCCGAGGTGGCGCGAATCATGGAACCCGTGGCGCGGCCCATGCCGCTGACGCGCCAGCGCCCGCAGGTGGTGCTGGTCGTGGGCGTGAACGGGTCGGGCAAGACGACGACCATCGGCAAGCTGGCCAGCCAGTTCCGCGCGGCGGGCAAATCGGTGGTGATCGCGGCGGGGGATACGTTCCGCGCGGCGGCGGTCGAACAGTTGCAGGTCTGGGGCCAGCGCGCCGGCGTTCCGGTGATGACCGCGCCCGAAGGGTCGGACCCCGCCAGCCTTGCC
Organism: Falsirhodobacter xinxiangensis; assembly: GCF_004959935.1. Classification (GTDB taxonomy): domain Bacteria; phylum Pseudomonadota; class Alphaproteobacteria; order Rhodobacterales; family Rhodobacteraceae; genus Falsirhodobacter; species Falsirhodobacter xinxiangensis. The sequence continues at coordinate 162,438 of NZ_SMYN01000005.1, forward strand.
TTCGATGCGATGACCAAGGCGGAGGCGGAGGGCGCCGACCTTCTGATGATCGACACCGCAGGGCGGCTGCAGAACCGGGCCGACCTGATGGAGGAGCTGTCCAAGATCGTCCGCGTCATCCGCAAGAAGGATCCGACCGCGCCGCACAACACGCTTCTGGTGCTGGACGCGACCACCGGCCAGAACGCGGTGGGGCAGGTCGAGACGTTCCAGAAGCTGGCCGATGTGTCGGGCCTCGTGATGACCAAGCTGGACGGCACCGCGCGGGGCGGGGTGCTGGTGGCGCTGGCGGACAGGTTCGGCCTGCCGATCCATGCCATCGGCGTGGGCGAGCAGATCGACGATCTGGCCCCGTTCGATCCCGATGAATTCGCCCGCGCGCTGGTGGGTCTGGAAACGAGGTGACCGAATTGATCACCGCGCTGGAGGGCACGCCCGAGGGTGCGCGGCTGGCGATCCTGCTTGCGCTTGCGTCCGCTTTTTCCCATGCCTGCTTCGGCGCATTGCAAAAGGGCCGGCACGACCCTTGGGTCAGCCGCGCCGCGATCGATTCATGGATGATCGTCTTTGCCGCGCCGCTTGCGCTGTTTCTGGTGCCTTGGCCGCAGGGGATCGAATGGGCCGTGCTGGCGGGTGCGATGTGCATCCACTTCGTCTACAAGCTGACCATGGCGCTGGCATACGAACGCGGGGCCTATACCGTCGTCTATCCGGTGGTGCGGGGGACGGGGCCGATGGTGACGCTGGCCTTCGCCGCCGCCTTTCTGGGCGAGCATTACGGCGGCATCCAGTGGCTGGGGGTCAGCGTGCTTTCGGCCTCGATCCTGTGTCTTGCGGCGTTGAACCTGCGGGCCGCTCCGGTGGGGCGCGCGCTTTTGATCGCCGCCATCGGCTGGGCGTTGGTCGCGGGGGTCACGGTCGCGGTCTATACCACCTATGACGCTTGGGCGATCCGGCTGTGGGAGAATCCGTTCGGCTTTCTGGCATGGTTCTTCTTTCTGACCGCGTTCGATTTCCCGATCCTCGTCGCCGCACGGCGCGGGGTGGCGTGGTTCCGCCCGCTGATGTGGCGCGGGGCCATCGGGGCACTGGCGGCCTTTGTCAGCTTCGGCGGCGTGATGCTGGGCACGCGGCTGGGCAAGGTTGCCGAAGTCTCGTCACTTCGTGAAACCTCGACGCTTTTTGCCGCCTTGATCGGATGGGTGTTCCTGGGTGAAAAGTCTACGCCCGCGCGGATCGCGCTGATGGGCGGCATCGCGCTTGGCGCGGTCTTGGTGCAGGCAGGATAGAATATGCGTAAAGTGAACCCGATCGTGAAGATGGTGCTGGAGCTTGGCCCGGTGATTGCCTTCTTCGTCGCCTATGTGAAGCTGAAGGATCAGGTCTTCACCTTCGGCAGCACGGAATACAGCGGCTTCATCGTGGTGACGGCGGCGTTCATCCCGGTGTTGATCGCGACGACCGCGATCCTCTGGGCGCTGACGGGCAAGCTGTCGCGGATGCAGGTGGTGACGGTGGTCATGGTGGTGGTGTTCGGCGGGATGTCGGTCTGGCTGAACGACGATCGGTTCATCAAGATCAAGCCGACCATCGTGAACGGGCTGTTCGGCGCGATCCTTGGCTTCGGGCTGCTGCGCGGCCAAAGCTATCTGCGGTTCGTGATGGAGGAGGCGATGCCGCTTCAACCCGAAGGCTGGATGATCCTGACCAAACGGCTGTGCGCGATGTTCTTCGGGCTTGCGATTTCGAACGAGATCGTCTGGCGCTTCTTCAGCGAGGCGACATGGGTCACGTTCGAGACCTTCGCCATGCCGGCCGCCCTTTTCGCCTTCTTCATGACGCAGGGCGGCCTTCTGAAACGTTATGGGATCGAAAACGCCTAGCGTTTTCCGAACAGGATCTTCTGCGCCTCGCGGTCGGTGGTCAGATCGCTGCGCAGCTCGGCCCCGACGGCGCGGCCCTTGGCAAAGGCGGGGCGGTTCTCAAGCGCCTTGAGCCAGCGGGCGAAGTGGGGCTTGTCGTCCAGGGTCTGCTGCTGCTTTTCCCAGCCCATCGCCCAAGGCCAGATCGCGCAATCGGCGATGGACAGGAAATCGCCCGCGACGAATTCGTGGTCTGCCAACCGCTTGTCCAGCACGCCATACAGCCGCTCCACCTCGTTGCGGTAACGGTCCTGCGCATAGGGCAGCACCTGCGGCGGCTCCATCGTCGGGGCATAGTTCAGGAAATGATGCGCCTGACCCGCCATCGGGCCGACGCCGCCCATCTGCCACATCAACCATTCCTCGACCGCGATGCGTTCGCGTTCGATGCTGCCCGACAGCTTGCCCGTCTTGCGCCCCAGATACTGCAGGATGGCACCGGATTCGAAGATCGACACCGGCATGCCGTCCGGGCCGTCATGGTCGATGATCGCAGGCATCCGGTTGTTCGGCGCGATCTTCAGGAAGTCCGGCGCGAATTGATCGCCCTTGCCGATGTTCACCGGGTGGATGGTATAGGGAAGCCCAAGCTCCTCCAGCGCGATGGTGATCTTGTGGCCGTTCGGGGTGGGCCAGTAATACAGGTCGATCATGCTGCTGCCTTTCCGTTAGACACCAGAGCTTAGGGCGATGCCGCGCGCATCGCCACCCCTGCCGCCGGACATCAGACGGGCCCAGCGCGGGTCGGGCGCATCGACAAGCGCGGCGCGCAGGCTGGGCAAGGGAAGGGCGTCGTTCAGGAACCGGCGATACAGCGGGAACAGCCCGGGGCGGGAATAACAGGACCAGTGGCAGACGCGCTTTTCGGGGCCCGCGATGGGAAAGCCCAGCCGCGCCAGCCCCGCGCGATGCGCCTCGGAATCGATCTGGACGGTCACGAGGCCCGGACGGCTCGGCATGGCTGCGATGGTGCGGCGGCCCGACAGCGGGGCGGTCAGCGTCTCGTAAAGAAAATCGTAGCCGTCGTTTTCGCGGCTGGTGATGTTCAGCACCTCGGGCCCGCTGCCGTTCAGGGCGGCTTCGGCAGTGTCCGTGAACTCGGCCCCCGCCAGCAGGACCATGCGGGGCACGCTGCCGGGGCGCAGATGGGGAAGGGCCGACAGGGCGACCCGCGCGCCAAGGCTGTGCGCGATGATCGACACGGGGCCGACCCGCTCGATCAGGGTGGCCAGCGCGCGGCCTGCTTCGGCCGCCTTGGCCCTTGCGCGCCAGATCGACCCGCAGGCATCCCAGCCGAAACCGATGCAGGAGGTGCCAAGCTGGCGCGGCCATGCGCCGGGGGCGAACAGGATGCGGTGGGGATCGGCAGCCGGAAGCAGCGGCGAATACCTGTATCCGTGGATCATGATCGTGACAGGGGCGCCGGGCGCCCGATCAAGGCTGCCCGCGATCTGTTCGACCGGAATGCGTCCCACGGCATTTACGGCGACCGGCATGGATCACTCCTTTCCGATTGCCACGACCATGCACGCCAAAGGCGAAACCGCCGTGACAGCCGGGTGACATGCGGATGAAGGTTGACGCGGCCCGCGCCGGGGCGTAACCCCGCGGATGTGGCGCTTTGATACCGGATTGCGGGCCACGTTAAACAAACCGCTAAAGAGGTGAGGCTTTGGCCCCCGCGCATCCGGCGTTCGGGGGCTTTTTGTTGTCGAAAAGGACGGAAGATGGCCAAGGATTGGAAAACCCGCACGCAGCTCGTGCATACCGGCAGCCGCCGCAGCCAGTATGGCGAGATGGCCGAGGCGATCTTCCTGACCCAAGGGTTCGTCTATGACAGCGCCGAATCCGCCGAAGCCCGGTTCGTCAAGACCGAGGGCGATCAGTTCATCTATGCCCGTTACGGCAACCCGACGACGCGGATGTTCGAAGAACGCATCGCGGCGATCGAAGGGACCGAGGATGCCTTCGCCACCGCGTCGGGCATGGCGGCGGTCAACGGCGCGCTGGTCTCGCTTTGCCGCGCGGGGGACCGCGTGGTCGCTGCGCGGGCGCTGTTCGGGTCGTGTCTTTACATCCTCGAGGAGATCCTTGGCCGCTTCGGGGTGGAGATCGTGCTGGTGGACGGCACGGATATCGAGCAATGGCGCGCGGCCCTGACGCCGGGCACCAAGGCGGTGTTCTTCGAATCCGTCTCGAACCCGACGCTGGAGGTGATCGACATCAAGGCTGTCGCAGAACTTGCCCATGCCGTCGGCGCGCTGGTGGTGGTGGACAACGTGTTCGCCACTCCGATCTTTTCCAAGGCGGTCGAACTGGGCGCGGATGTGGTGATCTATTCCACCACCAAGCATATCGACGGGCAGGGGCGTGCGCTGGGCGGCGTCGTCTGCGGCACCACCGAATACATCCGCGGCACGCTGGAGCCGTATATGAAGCATACCGGCGGCTCCATGAGCCCATTCAACGCGTGGATCATGCTGAACGGCATGGCGACGCTGGACCTGCGCTGCCGCGCGATGGCCGAATCCGCGCTGAAGATCGCGACCGCGCTGGACTGCGATGCGCGCCTGTCGCGCGTGATCCATCCGTCGCTGGACAGCCACCCGCACAAGGCGCTGGCAACCGCGCAGATGGGCAGCGGCGGCACCATGATCGCGCTGGAGATCGCGGCGGGCAAGGACGCGGCCTTCCGCTTCCTGAACGCGCTGGAGATCATCAAGATTTCCAATAATCTGGGCGATGCGAAATCCATCGCGACCCATCCCGCCACGACCACCCACCAGCGCCTTCCCGAAGACCAGAAGGCGACGCTGGGCATCACCCCCGGCCTCGTGCGTCTTTCAGTTGGCCTTGAGGATGCGGACGACCTGATCGCCGATCTGCGTCGCGCTTTGGACGCGATCTGACGCAGTCGGACCTTGGGAACCTGTGCGGCGCAGCCTATATTGGCCGCGCCGCCCGAGGGAGTTGCGATGAACATGCTTGATGACGCCCCCAGCCGGGAAGAGGCCGAAGCCGCGCTTGCGGTGCTGCGCGCCTATGCCGCCGCCCATCCCGATCCGGTGCTTCGCGCCTATCCCGAACTGTCGCGCAGCTATCCCGAGGGGTTTTTGGCGGACGAGGCTTATCGCGCCACGCTGCCGGACCTTCAGAATGGCCCCAGCAGCCTGATCGTCGGCGCGCAGGCGGTGATCCAGCATGTCGGGATTTCCAACTTCCGCCTGCCGATCCGATACCGGCTGCGCGACGGCGGCGAGACGATGTTGGAAACCTCCGTCACCGGCACCGTCAGTCTGGAGGCCGAGAAGAAGGGCATCAACATGAGCCGCATCATGCGGTCCTTCTATGCCCATGCCGAACGCGATTTTTCCATCGAGGTGATCGAGCACGCGCTGGAGGATTACAAACGCGACCTCGGCAGTTTCGACGCACGCATCCAGATGCGGTTTTCGTTCCCGGTTCGGGTGCGTTCGCTGCGCTCGGGTCTGTCTGGGTGGCAGTATTACGACATCGCGCTGGAGTTGGTGGATGCGGGCGCGGTGCGGCGCAAGATCATTCACCTCGACTACGTCTATTCCTCGACCTGCCCCTGTTCGCTGGAACTGTCCGAACACGCACGCCAGACGCGCGGGCAGCTTGCAACGCCGCATTCCCAGCGATCGGTCGCCCGGATTTCGGTGGAAATGCGCGGCCCGAACCGGCTGTGGTTCGAGGATCTGATCGATCTGGCGCGCGCCGCCGTCCCCACGGAAACGCAGGTGATGGTGAAACGCGAGGACGAGCAGGCATTTGCTGAGCTGAACGCCGCCAACCCGATCTTCGTCGAGGATGCCGCCCGCAGCTTCTGTGCCGGGCTTCAGGCCGACCCGCGGATCGGCGATTTCCGCGTCGTGGCCAGCCATCAGGAGTCGCTGCATTCCCACGACGCGGTCTCCGTTCTGACCGAGGGCGAGACCTTCGCCGCCGCCAGCCTCGACCCGCGTCTTTTCTCCACCCTGTTCCATGTAGGGTAGGCGGCAGCCCGGACCGAGCGGGGCTCGATGCCCCCGAGGTCCGGTTCCCCCGCTTGACAGGAATGCGCCACCCGTCCAAGCGTTTGGGCGATGATCGACTTGCGCCCCGTCGGATATGTGATCGGCCTGCTCGTCGCTGCCCTTGGGGTGGCGATGGTGTTTCCGATGCTGATCGACTGGGCCTCGGGTGACGACAACTGGCTGGCCTTCCTTGAATCCGCGATCATCACAGCGACGCTTGGGCTGGCGGTCGCCATCGCCTGCGCCAACGGCACGGCGCGCAGCATGAACCTTCAGCAGATATTCCTGCTGACCGTCGGCGTCTGGGTCGCGCTTCCGGTCTTCGGCGCCTTGCCTCTGATGCTGGGCCAGCCGAATGCCAGTTTCATCGACGCGCTGTTCGAAAGCGTGTCGGGCATGACCACCACCGGGACGACGGTGTTCGAGCGGCTGGACGATCTGCCGCTCGGCGCGAACCTCTGGCGCGGCATCCTGCATTGGCTGGGCGGGCTTGGCATCGTCATCGTCGCCATGCTGTTCCTGCCCGTGATGAAGGTCGGGGGGATGCAGTTCTTCAAATCCGAAGGCTTCGACACCCTTGGCAAGATCCTGCCCCGCGCGATGGACATCTCGTCTGCGCTCATTCAGGTCTATGTCGGGATGACCGTCGCCTGTGTTCTCGTCTTCAACATGCTGGGGATGAACGGGTTCGACGCGCTGATGCACGCGCTGGGCACCGTATCCACCGGCGGGTTTTCATCGAACGACGCCTCCTTCGCGCCCTATGCCGGGGCGGCGGAATACGCGGCGGTGGTCTTCATGATCGCGGCGACGCTGCCCTTCATCCGCTATGTCCAGATGCTGCACGGATCATACGTTCCGTTCTGGCGCGACCCGCAGATCCGCGCCTATCTGCGCTGGCACGCCTACGCCATCGTCGCCATCCTCGGATACGAGATCGTGACCCGCGACGCGCCGTTCTGGGCGACGCTGCGCGAGACGACGTTCAACGTCTCCTCCTCCTTCTCCGGCACAGGGTTCACCAGTGTGGACCTGACGCAATGGGGCACGTTCCCGATACTGGTGCTGATCATCGTCGGGCTGATCGGGGGCTGCACATCATCGACGGGCTGTTCGGTGAAGGTCTTCCGCTATCTCATCCTGTTTCAGGCGATCAAGGTGCAGATCCGCCGCCTGCATTCGCCCAGTGCCGTGATCGCCGTGCGCTATGACGGAAAGGTGGTGACGCAGGACGTGATCGATTCGGTGATCCTGTTCTTCACCATGTTCATCCTGACCTTCGGCGTGCTGGCGGTGATGCTGTCGCTGACCGGGCTGGACGTGCGCGCCTCGATCACCGCCGCGTGGACGTCGATCGCCAATGTTGGCCCGGTCTTTGGGTCAGGCGTCGGGCCGACGGGGGCGGTGATCGGTTTCCCGGAATCCGCCAAATGGGTGATGATCGTCGGGATGCTGGTCGGGCGGCTGGAGCTTCTGACCGTCTATGTCCTGCTGATGCCCCGCTTCTGGCAGCGTTAGCGCCAGCAGGACACCTGCACCGTCATCGCGCTGCCCGCGCGGGTCAGCGCATTCGGCGTCAGCGGCGCGCCCGTATCGCCCGTTTCCGTTCCAAGCCAGCGGGTCAGCCCCGCAGCGGGCATGGCGAACTCCACCCCTTCGGGCAGTTGGCGCATGTCATCGGCCTTTGGCAGCAGCATCCCGATGACCGCACCGCTTTGATCCATCACCGGCCCACCCGCATCGCCCGGCAGGGCGGCAAGCTCCAGTTGCGAGATGTCACCGACCGAGGTCAGGTGCCCGAAGGTGATCGCCGGGGCGGGCAGCCCTTCGAAGGAATAGCCTGCAACGGCGATCTGCGCCCCCGCCTGCGGCGCGGCAAATCGCGCGACGCCGGGCGGGGCCAACGGCGTGCCCGGCGTCAGCAGGGCCAGCCCCTCGCCAGTCCGGGCGACGGTGGCGGGAATGCCGCGTTCCAGGGTGATGCGTCCGCAATCGGCCACCGCTTCGGCGCTGGTCAGCACCGATCCGCGCGCATCGACGAAGAACCCCGACCGCGCGCGGATCGGCTGCGGCGCTTCCAGCCCCGCCACCAGCGCGCGGCGTTGATCTTCGGTCAGCGAGGTCGGCGCGGGACCGGCCTGCGCTGCTGCGATCTCGGCCATCGCGCGCTGATGGCCCGAGATCAGCACGCCCTGCTGGTCCGGGGTCAGAACGCCCGTCTCCTCCGCCCCTTGCGCCGCCTGCCATGCCGCCATCGACGCGCGGGTGCCGGGGCCGAACGCGCCATCCAGCGCCGAGTCGTAGAAGCCGAACCATTTCAGCGCCGCCTGCACCTCGATCCGGTATTCGGGCGTCAGCGCGGCTTCGGCCTCCTCGGCCGTCAGGACGGTGGGCGCGACCGGCGCCACCTCGACCGACATCGCGGCCGGCCAGAACCGGTCGCGATAGGTCAGCCCATCGGTCAGGTAACTGTCGGCCGGGATGCGCCCCTCGTCCTTCAACTGCCCCAGCAGGTCGCGCGCTTCGTCGCGCGGATAGGGGCCGAGCGCGACGACGAACCAGCGCGAGGTCATCTCGAACCCCGAAACGTCGGGCAATGTGGCGGCATAGGTTTCGGCCCGCTCGCGCCCTTCGTCCAGCGTCGGTCGCGCCTCGATCTGCACCCATGCGTCCTGCGCCAGCGCGCTGGAGCCCATCAGAAGGGCCGCCATGCCCGCGATTGCCAGTTTCATGCCCGTGCCCTTCCACTTTGGGTTGCATCAAGACATGCTTTTGCCCAGCTGCGCAACATTGACCCTTGCCCGCCTGTTGCCTATGCAGAGGGCGCTTTGCAAGAGGGCCAGACGATGAGCGCACCCCGCAGTTTCCAGGAAATCATCCTGCGGCTTCAGACCTACTGGGGATCGAAGGGCTGCGCGGTCTTGCAGCCCTACGACATGGAAGTGGGGGCGGGCACGTTCCACCCGGCGACCACGCTGCGCTCGCTTGGCTCGCGCCCTTGGGCTGCGGCCTATGTCCAGCCCTCGCGCCGTCCGACCGACGGGCGTTATGGCGAGAATCCGAACCGGCTTCAGCATTATTACCAGTATCAGGTGCTGATCAAACCCTCGCCGCCGGACCTGCAAAAGCTGTATCTGGGATCGCTGGAGGCGATCGGCATCGACATGGACCTGCACGACATCCGCTTTGTCGAGGATGACTGGGAATCCCCCACCCTCGGCGCGTGGGGTCTGGGCTGGGAGGTCTGGTGCGACGGCATGGAAGTGTCGCAGTTCACCTATTTCCAGCAGGTCGGCGGGCATGACTGCAAGCCGGTCTCGGGCGAGCTGACCTATGGGCTTGAGCGTCTGGCGATGTATGTGCTGGGCGTCGATCACGTGATGGACATGCCCTATAACGATCCGGACAGCCCGATCGCGCTGACCTATGGCGACGTGTTCCGCCAGACGGAACAGGAATACAGTCGCTGGAATTTCGATCAGGCCGACACGGACATGCTGCTGCAGCATTTCAAGGATGCCGAGGCGGAATGCGACCGCATCCTGACCGCATCGCCGCAGGACAAGGCGGGCCGCACCATCGTCATGGCCCATCCCGCCTATGACCAGTGCATCAAGGCCAGCCATCTGTTCAACCTGATGGACGCGCGGGGCGTGATCTCGGTCACGGAACGTCAGGCCTATATCGGGCGGGTGCGGGCGCTGGCGAAACGCTGCGCCGATGCGTTCGTCACCACCGAGGCGGGCGCATCCGCCTGATGGGCCGCATCGCCGTCATCGCGATCCTTGTCGCCGCCCTGCTGATGGGCGCGGGGCTTTGGTATTCGCAGACGCGCGGCTATTACCATCCGGTCGAGTTGACGGCGCTGGAGATCACCGGGCCCGACGGCGCGGTCCAATCCCTTCCCGTCGAGGGGATCGAGGGGATCGACGCCGAATCCTCGCCCATCCGTTTCCGGGCCTGCGCGCGCGTCGTAGGCCCCGTGCCGACCGGCGTGCCGTTTGCAAATCCCACGCCCCTGACCGCGCCGGGCTGGTTCGACTGTTTCGACGCAAATGCCATCGGCGAGGCTTTGGAGAGGGGCGAGGCCACCGCCTTCCTGTCCCGCGCCAATGTTCATTCCGGCGCGGACAGGGTGCTGGCGGTCTTTCCCGACGGGCGCGTCTTTGCGTGGAATCAACTGCGGCCCGCTGCCGAATAAGTTGCGCAGATCGCCTTCTGCTTGCACACTCGGGATTGCATCATCGGGGGGCGAGCAATGGAAGGCATCTTCAAACGTGCAGCGCGCGAGGCGGCGGAACTGGCCGCCGGCACGACCGAGCAGGGCGACGGCTACGCCCTTTATCATTACCCGGATTACGAAACCTACAAGGCGGTGCAGACGGCGGGCAACAAGGCCAAGCTGAAGCGGCAATTCGTCAAGGAAAGCCATATCCGGTTGCTGTCGGACCATCTGAACGCCCGCGGCCCGGTGTCTTTCGGCCTGTGCCACGGCACCCGGCGCGGGGCCGAACAGGCATGGTTCCGCCAGCACCTGACCGGCAGCCCCGAGGTGATCGGGACCGAGATTTCCGACACCGCCACCGATTTCCCCGACACCGTGCAATGGGATTTCCACGACGCGAATCCCGAATGGGAGGGGCGCGCGGATTTCATCTATTCCAATTCATGGGACCACGCCTTCGATCCGGCCAAAGCGTTCGGGGCGTGGATCGATGCACTCCGCCCCGGCGGGTTGCTGCTGCTGGACCACACGCGCGATCAGACGCCGGAAACCAGCAACGCGCTGGACCCGTTCGGCGCCAGCCTCGATCATCTGAGCGGGCTGCTTTCGGGGTTGCTGCAGGGGCGGGGTCGGCTGCTGGCGCCGCTGGATTTCCGCAAGACCAACAAGGAATACCGCGCCGTCGTTGTGATTGCCGAAAAGAACCTTTAATCCGGGCGGCGAACAGACCGAACCAGCGGACCCGACATGCCCGATTTTCTGCTTGAACTCTTCTCCGAGGAAATCCCGGCCCGTATGCAAGGCCGCGCGCGCGAGGATCTGAAGAAGCTGGTGACCGACGGGCTGGTCGAAGCCGGGCTGACCTATGCCTCGGCGGGCGTGTTCTCGACGCCTCGGCGTCTGGTGCTGACCATCGAAGGGCTGATGGCGGAATCGCCCACCACGCGCGAAGAACGCAAAGGGCCGAAGGCCGACGCGCCGGAACAGGCGCTGGCCGGGTTCCTGCGCGGCATCGGGATCACCGATGCGGGCCCGGTCATGGCGCTGGCGGGGCAGCCGTCCGGTTCGCACATCCACGCGGGCGGCGTCGTGGTCGAGGTGCGCGACGACAAGAAGGGGCAGGTGCTGTTCGCCAAGGTCACGAAGCCGGGCCGTCCGGCGGCGGAGATCGTGGCCGAGGTGGTCGAACGCACCATCCGCACCTTCTCCTGGCCGAAGTCGATGCGGTGGGGCTCGGGCCAGCTTCGCTGGGTGCGTCCGCTCCATTCCATCCTGTGTCTGCTGACGACCGAAGCCGGGGCGGATGTCGTGCCTGTGACGGTCGATCACCTGACCTCGGGCAACACGACCGAGGGGCACCGTTTCCTTGCCCCCGCGCGGTTCGCCGTATCGGGCTTTGACGATTACGCCGCCAAGCTGAAACGCGCCTTCGTGGTGCTGGACAGTGCCGAGCGGGAGGCCGCGATCTGGCATGATGCGACGACCGGCGCCTTCGCCTCGGGGTTGGAGGTCGTGCCGGACGCGGGGCTGCTGACCGAGGTGGCAGGGCTGGTCGAATGGCCCGTCGTGCTGATGGGCGCGATCGGCGAGGAGTTCCTTGGCCTGCCGCCCGAGGTTCTGCAAACCTCGATGAAGGAGCATCAGAAGTTCTTTTCGGTCCGCAACCCCAAGACGGGCCGGATCGAACGGTTCATCACCGTCGCCAACCGCACCACCGCCGATGATGGCGCGACGATCCTGAAGGGGAACCTGAAGGTGCTGTCCGCCCGTCTGTCGGATGCCCGCTTCTTCTGGGAGAATGACCTGCGCACCGTTGCAAACGGGGGTCTTGAAGGCATGGCGGCGGGGCTGGCGAACGTCACCTTCCACAACAAGCTGGGATCGCAGGCCGAACGGATCGCCCGTATCGCTGCCCTCGCGCGCGAGCTTGCGCCGCTGGTCGGTGCCGATGCCGATCAGGCGGAACTGGCGGCAAAGGTGGCGAAGGCCGATCTGCAATCCGCGATGGTCGGTGAATTCCCCGAGTTGCAGGGCCTGATGGGCAGCTACTATGCCCGCGCCCAAGGGCTGCCGGATGCGGCGGCGGAGGCCTGCCAGCAGCATTATTCGCCGCTCGGCCCGTCGGACGATGTGCCGTCGCAGCCGGTGTCGGTCGCCGTGGCGCTGGCCGACAAGCTGGACACGCTGACGGGGTTCTGGGCCATCGACGAAAAGCCGACGGGCTCGAAAGACCCCTATGCCCTGCGCCGCGCCGCCCTGGGGGTGATCCGGCTGGTGCTGGCGAACGGGCTGCGGTTGCCGCTGGCGCGGTTCGGAGATGATCTGCTGGCCTTCTTCCACGACCGGCTGAAGGTGTTCCTGCGCGATCAGGGTGTGCGGCATGACGTGATCGACGCTTGCCTCGCCATGCCGGGGAATGACGATCTGACGCTTCTGGTGAAACGGGCGCGGGCGCTTCAGGACTTCCTTGGGACCGAGGATGGGGCAAACCTGCTGCAAGGCTTCCGCCGGGCGAACAACATCCTGACGCAGGCGGAAAAGGCCGATGGGGTCGAATACAGCTTCGGCGCCGACGTTAAATATGCCGAGACGGACGAGGAACGCGCGTTGTTCACGGCGCTGGACGGGGCCGAGGCGGCGATCGCCCCGGCGATGAAGGCCGAGGATTTCGGCGCGGCCATGGCAGCGCTGGCGGGTCTGCGCGCACCGATCGACGCTTTCTTCACCGCCGTGCAGGTCAACAGCGACAAGCAGGTGATCCGGCGCAACCGGCTGAACCTGCTGCACCGGATTCGCGCCGCCTGTGCGCCGGTTGCGGATCTGTCGCGGCTCGGCTCGGAGTAGGATACCCTTCCGCGGGAAGGGCAGGGGGACGGCATGACGGATTTCGCCCGCATCACCGCAACGACCACGATGGCGCCCGGCACGCATGGCTGGCGGGCGAAATGCCTGCAAAGGCTGATCCGGCTGGATCTTCCGGTTCCGGTCACCGTCTCGCTGCCCGTGGTGACGGTGCGGGCGGTGGCACTGGGCCAGCCGCTGGATTGCGCCGCGATCCTTGCCAATTTCGGCCCTGCGCCGCTGATCTCGGTCCGGCCCAGCCCCGAGAATCCGGAATGGGGTGGCCCCGCGACCGTGCTGAACATCGGCATGAACCGTGCCCGTCATGCCGCACTGGTCGACACCCACGGGCAGGAGGCTGCGGATCGGCTCTATCTTCGGTTCGTGCAATCCTATGCCATCCACACCGCCCGTCTGGACCCGGATATGTTCGACGAGTGCAATCTGGACGAGGCCCTGCGCGCATATAGCGACGAGATGGAGGAGCCGTTTCCCCAAGATCCGGCGGTGCAGTTGGCCGAGGTTCTGCGGTCCATGGCCCGCGCGTGGGAAGGCACCAGTGCGCGGCTTCTGCGTCAGGCCAAGGGCGCGCCGGAACAGGCGGGACTGGGGCTGGTCGTGCAGGCGATGGCGCAGGGGATCGGGCGGGGGCTGTCCGGGTCGGGGGTGATCCAGTTCGTCGATGGCGCGACCGGGCTGCCGCAGGTCACGGGCCGATACCTGAGCCAGAGCCAGGGACGCGATGCGCTGCGCGGGGGGGATGCGATCTTTTTGACGCGCGATCCGCGCGGTCCCTCGCTGGAGGAACTGGCGCCGGGTGTTTTCGACGATCTGATCCGGCAGGGGGCGGTGTGCCGTCTGAAACTGCGCGAGGAAATGCAGATCGAGTTCACCATCGAGGATGGCCGCCTTGCCGTCATCGATGCGGTGCGGGTGCAGCGGTCCTCGCGCGCGGCGGTTCGGATCGCGGTGGCGCTGGCCGAGGATGAGGTGATCAGCCGTGGCGATGCGCTCATGCGGATCGAGCCGCGCGCGCTGTCGGAACTCCTGCACCCGCAGATCGACCCGACCGTTCCCCGTGACCGTTTCGTCAAGGGGATCGCCGCATCCCCCGGCGCGGCGACGGGGCGCGTCGCGTTCTCCTCGCCCGCCGCGCAGGCGTTTTCGGCGCGGGGCGAGCCCTGCATTCTGGTGCGGCGCGAGACGACACCCGAAGACATCCGCGGCATGCATTCGGCCTCGGGGGTGCTGACGGAACGGGGGGGGATGACCAGCCACGCGGCGGTGATCGCGCGCGGGCTTGGCGTGCCTTGCGTCGTCGGTGCGTCGGAGATGCGGCTGGACCTGCGCGAACGCAAGCTGACCGCGCCGGACGGGCGGATCTTTCGCGAAGGCGACATCATCACCGTCGATGGCACTTTGGGCGAGGCGCTGACCGGACAGGCGGCGATGCTGGCCCCGGCGCTGGACGAGACGTTCCGCACCTTGCTGTCCTGGGCCGATGCGGTGCGCGATATCGGCGTGCGCGCGAATGCCGACACCCCGGCAGATGCCGAAGTCGCCCGCCGGTTCGAGGCGCAGGGGATCGGCCTGTGCCGGACCGAGCACATGTTCTTCGACGAAGACCGCCTGGTTGCCATGCGCGAGATGATCTTTGCCGACACGCCCACCGACCGTGCGGCGGCGCTGGCGCGTCTTCTGCCGATGCAGCGCGCCGATTTTGTGCGTCTGTTCGAGATCATGGAGGGGCTTCCGGTCTGCATCCGCCTGCTGGACCCGCCGCTGCACGAATTCCTGCCGCATTCGCGCGAAGGTCTGCGCGCCGTGGCCGAGGCGCTGGACCGCCCCCTGTCCGAAGTGACGCGCCGGGCCGAGGCGCTGGCCGAGTTCAACCCGATGCTTGGGATGCGCGGCGTTCGCCTTGGGATCGCACTGCCCGAGATATACGACATGCAGGCCCGCGCGATCTTCGAGGCGACCATCGCCTGCGCCGAAAAGGGTCTGCATGTGGTGCCCGAGATCATGATCCCGCTGGTCTCGGCCCGGCGCGAGGTGGAGCTGGTTCGCAGCAGGCTGGAAGCCGTCGCCTCGGCGGTGCGTGCGCGGGGGGCGGCGTTCGACTATCGGCTGGGGGTCATGCTGGAAACGCCGCGCGCCGCACTTCGCGCCGGAGAGATCGCGCAGAATGCGACGTTCTTGTCCTTCGGGACCAATGACTTGACGCAGATGACCTATGGCATGTCGCGCGACGATGCCGGCAGGTTCATGAACGCCTATGTCCAGCACGAAGTCTTCCCCGAGGATCCTTTCCACGTTCTTGACACGGACGGGGTGGGGGAGCTGCTTTTGATCGCTGCCGAACGGGGCCGCAAGGCGCGGGGCGACCTGATTCTCTCGATCTGCGGAGAGCACGGAGGCGATCCCGAATCAATCGATTTCTGTCGCCGTGCAGGATTCGATTACGTTTCCTGCTCGCCTTATAGGGTTCCTCTCGCGCGATTGGCCGCGGCACGTCTTGTGCTCGCCGAAAACGGTAAAGACGATCTTAAACAATAGGTTATGCGACACAACCTATGCGCGAAGCGGCGGTTCTTCGCCTAAAAACGTCATCCATTATGTCGTATTCATGACGGAAGGTGGACTTGGCCCGCGGTTTCGGGTTACTCGGTCCGCCGTCGCGGTGATCCTGGGCCAAGGCTGATCCCGGTCGCGCGGCGATGGAAACGACCGGGAACAATAGTCATGCGCTTGCTTATGTGCTGGGCAAGCAGCGCTTTCGCGTTGCTTGTTGGCGGAGCGGCGCTCGCCGATGTCACGGTGAGCCAGTCCAACGCCCCGACCGAAGAGGTCGGACCACAGATTTCGGCCCTGTTGGGCCAAGAGCGGGATGCCCGCGCCGCGCTGCCCGATGTGGCGGCACCCGAACAGGCCAAGGATGCGCCCCCGGCGCGGCCCGTTCTGATCAAATACGATGCCAAATGGGTTTCGGCGCAATCGCCGGACGTGGCCCGCAACGAGGAATGGCGCTGCCTTGCCGAAGCACTTTACTTCGAAGCGCGGGGCGAGACGGTGCGCGGCCAGTTCGCGGTGGCCGAGGTCATTCTGAACCGGGTGGACAGCCCCTCCTATCCGCGCACGATCTGCGGCGTGGTGAAACAGGGGGCCAGCGGGCCGGGGTGCCAGTTCTCCTATGCCTGCGACGGCAAGCCCGAGACGATCACCGAGACGCGCGCCTTCACCCGTGCGGGCAAGATCGCCGCGATCATGTTGTCGGGCGCGCCGCGTGGTCTGACCTCGGGTGCGACGCATTTCCACACGAATGCGGTCAATCCGCACTGGGCCAGCCGTCTGCCGCGCACCGCGACCATCGGCGCGCATCTGTTCTATCGCCAAGGCTGACTTGCGCGGGGCGGCAGGGTTTGGCATTCCGGTGCCAGAGCCTTGCCGGAGCCGCCATGTCCCCGATCCCCGACCGCATCTTTCTGCACGATCACGTCGTCGAGGTGGAGATCGGGGCGTTCCAGCTTGAACGCGGGCTTTTGCAGCGCATCCGGTTCAATGTGGACGTCGATATCGCGCCGCCCGCCGGGCCGCTGGACGACGATGTGGACCGCATCCTGTCCTATGACCGCATCCACGAAGCGATCGGGGCCGAACTTGCGGCCGGGCGCCTGAACCTGCTGGAAACGCTGGCCGAGAATATTGCGCGCCGCATCCTTGCCGCGCCGCAGGCGCTGGCGGTCACGGTGCGGATCGAAAAGCTGGATCGCGGCCCCTTCGTGCTGGGGGTGGAGATCCGCCGCAGCCGCGAACAGGTGGCCCCGCTGGACAGCGACCCCATCCGCCCGCGCATCGTCATGGCCGGGGCAGAGCCGCAGCCAGGGACCATCATCTGCCCCGTCGCGACCGCCACCCTGCACAGCGAGGTGCCGGAGAACCAGCGCCGCATCGATCTGCTGGCGCTGGATCAGGCCGCCTGGGCGCTGGCCGGCGCGGAAATCACCGTCGCCGCGACCCGGACCGAGATCGACTGGGCCATGCGGCGCGGCGGGATCGTGGCTTGGGCGCCCTCGCGCATGGTGCTGGACGCCGTGCAGGGACCGGCGACGACCGACCCCGAGGCGCTGGCGCAATGGCTGGCGGCCGAGCTTGGGGCGGATCACGGCGGTATTTCATCGCAGGCGGGAAGCCGCGTGCTGCCGCCGACCGCATGACTTGCCATCGCCCTCGGGGCAGGGCAAATCAGGCGGCATGATCTATTACCGCCCTATCGCCATGACGGACCCCGCCCGCCCCGACACTTCGCGCAGGCTGGCCGGCGGCTGGTGCTGGTTCGACCGGGCCGAGGCGATCGGGCGCGACGGCAGCAGCCGCATCGTCCATGTCGATGAAATCCCCCCGCGCGTTCTGGACCGCCTGACTGCACCGCGTGCCGATGTCGCGAGGCTGGCGATGGACATGCCGCGCCTGATGGCCGTCGTGAACGTGACGCCGGACAGCTTTTCCGACGGCGGGCGTTTCCGGGGGCTGGAGGATGCGGTGGCCGGATGCGAGGCTGCAGTGTCCGATGGTGCCGACATGCTGGACATCGGCGGTGAAAGCACCCGCCCCGGAGCCGAGACGGTGGACGAGACCGAAGAGGTCGCCCGCGTCGCGCCCTTGATCCACGCGCTGCGCGCCGGGTCGCGGGTTCCGATCTCTGTCGATACGCGCAAGGCGCGGGTGGCGGATGCGGCGGTGCAGGCGGGGGCCGATCTGGTCAATGACGTGTCGGCGATGCTGTATGATCCGGCCATGGCGGCGGTTGCCGCAGGTTCGGGGCGGGCGATCTGCCTGATGCATTCGCAGGGCGGGCCGCGCGACATGCAGATCAATCCCAGCTATGAGAACGTGCTTCTGGACGTCTATGACCATCTGGAGGACCGCATCGCGGCGGCCGAGGCGGCGGGCATCGACCGCGCCCGCATCGTCGTCGATCCGGGCATCGGCTTTGGCAAGACGCTGGCGCATAACCTTGCCTTGATCCGCGGGCTGTCGCTGTTCCATGGTCTTGGCTGTGCGGTCCTGCTGGGCGTGTCGCGCAAGCGGTTCATCGGCACGGTCGGCCGGGCCGAGGATGCGGCGGCGCGGATGCCCGGGTCGATCGCCGTGGCACTGGCGGGCGTGGCGCAGGGCGTGCAGATCCTGCGCGTGCATGACGTGGCCGAGACGCGGCAGGCGCTGAGCCTGTGGCAAGCCTCGACCCTTGGAGTATGAGATGACACGGAAGCTTTTCGGCACCGACGGGGTGCGCGGCACCGCCAATACCGCCCCCATGACGGCCGAGGTCGCGCTGCGCCTTGGGCTGGCGGCGGGCAAGTTCTTTTCGCGCCACACCGGCGCGCGGCGGGTGGTCATCGGCAAGGACACGCGGCTGTCGGGCTATATGCTGGAAAACGCGCTGACGGCGGGGCTGACATCCATGGGGATGAACGTACTGCTGCTTGGCCCGGTGCCGACGCCGGCGGTCGGGTTCCTGACGCGGTCGATGCGGGCGGATCTGGGGGTCATGATCTCGGCCAGCCACAACCCGCATCACGACAACGGCATCAAGTTCTTCGGCCCCGACGGCTTCAAACTGTCCGACGCCGCCGAGGCAGAGATCGAGGCGCTGCTGGGTGCCGAGATCGCGCTGGCCGCCCCGGCCGAGATCGGGCGCGCCAAGCGGATCGAGGATGGGCGCGGTCGGTATCAGGAATATGCCAAGACGACCTTCCCCCAAGGGCTGCGACTGGACGGTCTGAAGGTGGTGATCGACTGCGCCAACGGGGCCGCCTATCGCGCCGCCCCCGAGGTGCTGTGGGAACTTGGGGCCGAGGTGATCCCGGTCGGCACCGCGCCGAACGGCAAGAACATCAACCTTGGCTGCGGGTCCACCCATCCCGAAGCGGCGGCCGAGGCGGTGGTTGCGCATGGCGCCGATGTGGGCATCACGCTGGACGGCGATGCGGACCGGGTGATGATCCTGGATCAGAACGGGCGCGTTGCGGACGGCGATCAGATCATGGCGCTTCTGGCGGCCCGCTGGGCGGATGAGGGCAAGCTGAAGGGCGGGGCGCTGGTTGCGACCGTCATGTCGAACCTTGGGCTGGAGCGGTTCCTGCAGGGGCGCGGTTTGCGGCTGGAGCGGACGCCGGTGGGCGATCGCTATGTGGTCGAGCGGATGCGCGAGGGGGGCTTCAACCTTGGCGGCGAGCAGTCGGGCCATATCGTGATGACCGATTACACCACCACCGGCGATGGGCTGGTGGCCGGCCTGCAATTCCTGGCCGAGATGGCGCGCTCGGGGCGGGCGGCGTCCGAACTGGTGCAAAGCTTTGAAACGGTGCCGCAGATGCTGAAGAACGTGCGCTATGCCGCCGGGCAGGAGCCGCTGGCCGATCCGCGCGTGCAGAAAGCCGTCGCGGGGGCCGAGGCACAGCTTGCGGGCAGCGGTCGCCTGCTGATCCGCAAGTCGGGGACCGAGCCGTTGATCCGCGTCATGGCGGAAGCGGAAGATCCTGCGATCCTTGAAGCGGCCGTGGGTTCGGTGGTCGCGGCCATTCAGGACGCGACCGCCTGAGGGAACATCGCAGCGGGGCTTGGCGTTGGGATGGCGTTGCAGGAGGAAGACAGATGATCCAGCTCTTTGCCATTCTGATAGTTGCGGCCATCGGCATCGCCGCGATAAGCGAAAAACGGCCCATTCCCGTCCGGGCCGTCGCGCGAAAGTAGAGCGGCAAAGGCGGCCAGCGTGATACCATCTCCTGATGGGAGGTGATCGCATGCTGTTCATCGTGCCTGCACCGACGGACAAGAACCCCGAAGATCCGAACTGGATGGAAGCGTTCAGCCACCGGCCCGAGTTGATGGATGCGTGGGTCGTGCTGCTTGGTTGCATCAAGATCAGGATGCAACCGCTGCGTTACGAGCTTGTGACGGTTGCGGCGGCGATGGCGATGAAATCCAGCTACTCTGCGCTTGCCCATGGGAGCGTCCTGCGCGACCATTTCCCCGATTCTGATATCCTGACGATCCTGAAGGATGGTCCGACGAACAAGGTGGACCGCGAGATCATGACGTTCGTCCGCAAGCTTGTGCTGGATGCGTCTTCGATAACCGCGCAGGATATGGACCGCCTGCGCGATGTCGGGCTGGACGATGCCGAAATCAGCGACATCGCCGCTGCTGCGGCGGCGCGTTGTTTCTTTGGCAAGTATATCGACGCGCTGGGCGTGCAGCCCGACGCGCGATATGCCAGCCTGCCGGAAGCGCTGCGCATTGCGCTGACCCCCGGCAGGCCGATCGCGGTTTAGTTGCGGGCCTTGTCGACCATCTTGCCTTTGGAAATCCACGGCATCATCGCGCGCAGTTTCGCACCGACTTCTTCGATCTGGTGTTCGTCGTTCAGGCGGCGCGTCGCCTTGAAGGACGGCTGGCCAACGGCGTTTTCAAGCATGAAGTCGCGCACGAACTTGCCCGACTGAATGTCGGCCAGAACCGCCTTCATCCGCGCCTTCGTCTCGTCATAGGGAAGGATGCGTGGGCCCGAGACATATTCGCCATATTCGGCGGTGTTCGAGATCGAGTAGTTCATGTTCGCGATGCCGCCTTCATAGATCAGGTCGACGATCAGCTTCACTTCGTGCAGGCACTCGAAATAGGCCATCTCCGGCTCGTAGCCGGCTTCGACGAGCGTTTCGAAGCCCATGCGGATCAGCTCGACCAGACCGCCACACAGGACGGCTTGTTCGCCGAACAGGTCGGTTTCGCATTCCTGACGGAAGTTCGTCTCGATGATGCCCGAACGGCCACCGCCGATGGCGGAGCAGTAGGACAGGCCGGTTTCCATGGCGCGGCCCGTGGCGTCGTGATGCACGGCCACGAGACAGGGCACGCCGCCGCCTTTGGTATATTCGCCGCGCACGGTGTGGCCCGGACCCTTGGGTGCCATCATGATGACGTCGACGCCGGCTTTCGGCTCGATCAGGCCGAAGTGGACGTTCAGACCGTGGGCGAAGGCGATGGCGGAGCCTTCCTTCAGATTGTCATGAACGTATTTGCGGTAGGTTTCGGCCTGAAGTTCGTCGGGCATGGTGAACATGATCAGGTCGCACCATGCGGCGGCTTCGGCGATGCCCATGACCTTCAGGCCCTCGGCTTCGGCTTTCTTGGCCGAAGGCGAGCCTTCGCGCAGGGCGACGACGAGGTTCTTCGCACCGGAATCGCGCAGGTTCAGCGCGTGGGCGTGGCCTTGGCTGCCATAGCCGAGGATCGCGACCTTCTTGTCCTTGATCAGGTTGATGTCGCAGTCGCGGTCATAATACACGCGCATGGCGTTTTCCTTTCGGTGTCTTTGTAACAAGCAAAATAAGGACTGCCGCGCGAGGATGGATGCAACATTCAGGATTTGCACGATCCAAGAAAAGAATATATGCGCCAAGGCAGCCATTGTCGGATAAATCATGCTTGACGATACGGACCGCCGCTTGCTGCGCCAGCTTCTGGCCGATCCCGCCGCCGCCACCGGAGAGATTGCGGAACGCGCGGGCGTGACCCCCGCAACCGCGTGGCGCCGATTGGAACGTCTGGCCGAACAGGGGATCATCCGCGCGCAGGAGGCGGTGATCGACTGGCGCGCCTTGGGCTACGAGGTGGAGGTTTCGCTCCGCTTCAGCCTCGACAAGACCGAACCGCGTGCCTTCGACGATTTCATCGCCGCCGCGAGGGGGGTGCCGGAAGTCATCGCGATCGAGACCTTCCTTGGCCGGGTGGACCTGCGACTGAACGTCATCGCGCGCGATATGCGGCACTATCAGGAAATATATCGCTCGCGCATCCTGACCCTGCCGCATATCGCCGATATCGAGGCGTTGATGCTGATCTCCACCATCAAGGATGCCGAGGCGCTTCCGATTTGATCGATCTGGACGATACCGACCGCGCGATCCTTCGGGCGATGGCGCAGGACGCGACGCAGTCGGCGGGTGCCTTGGGCCGACGGATCGGCCTGTCGCAGCCCGCAACATGGCGACGCATCAAACGGCTGGAGGATGCCGGCGTCATCGCCGGCCGGCGCGTGGTGATGGACCGCGAGGCGCTGGGCTTCGGCGTGACGGTGTTTCTGGGGATCAAGCTGGCCACCAAGGGCCGCGTGAGCCTTGAGGATTTCGAGCGGGCGGCGACCGCGATCCCGGAGGTGCAGATCGTCCAGCACGTCCTTGGCCTGTTCGATTACCGTCTGCGGGTCGTCGCCCGCGACATCGCGGATTTCGAACGGGTGCTGCGGCGGCGGATCATGACGCTGCCGGGCGTGGGGCAGGTGGAGGCGAACGTGCTGCTGACCGAGGAACGCCGCCCGGGACCTATTTGACGCCCAAGCCCGCGCGCATCAGACCCCGGCGGACGGGGGCGGCGGAATACATCACGTCCAGCGCCTTGGCCCGCAGATCGCGCATCAGCGGTGCCGACAGCATCGACGCGCGGTTCAGCGCCTCGATCCCGCGGGCGCGCAGGGCGATGTCGGCATGGCGGCGGCGGTGATAGGTCTCCAGCATCTTCGAATCGCCGGTGGGGCCGAGTTCCAGCAGCAGGGCGATGTCGGCAAGGCTCATGTTCAACCCCTGCGCGCCGATGGGGGGCAGGACATGCGCGGCCTCGGCGATCAGGGCGGTGCGCTGGCCGGACATGCGGGTCGCGGTCTGCAGGATGATCGGCCAGACCGCGATGGGCGAGGCCAGCGTCAGATCGCCCAAGATCCCGCAGGACCGCTCGTTCATGGCGGCCTCGAAATCGGGGGCAGGCAGGGCGCGCAGACGTTCGACCTCCGGCCCCGTCTCCATCCAGACGATGGCGGAGGCGTTCTGGCTGGGCAGCGGCACCAGCGTGAACGGGCCGCCGGTGCGATGCACCTCGGTCGAGACGTTGTTGTGCGGGATCGGATGCGTGACGCTGAAGGCCAGCGCCTTCTGCCCGAAGCGCGTTACCCGCGTGCCGATGCCCGCCTGTTCGCGCACGGGGCTGCTGCGGCCATCCGCGCCCACGACCAGCCTTGCGGTGATCGTCTGCCCGTCGGTCAGGGTCACGCGGGCCTCGGCCTCGCGCGTCAGCAGGCGGGCGGTGCCGGTGCCGGGCAGGAAGCGGACATTGGGCAGTTCTGCCAGCCGCGCAACCATTTCGCGCCGCAGGAGCCAGTTGGGAAGGTTCCAGCCAAAGGGCTGGTCCGAGATTTCGGCGGCGTCGAATTCCTTGACCAGACGCGGCTCGGGCCGCGCGCCACCGGCATCGACGATCCGCATGACCTGCAAGGGCGCGGCCTGCGGGAACAGCCGGTCCCACAGCCCCGCCGCCTGAAGCACGGGGATCGAGGGTTGCAAAAAGGCGGTCGAACGTTGGTCCGCACCCGGCCCCTGTTCGGTGACGGGCGGGGCGGGATCGACGCAGACGACCTCGTATCCCGCGCTGCCGAAGGCCGCCGCCGCCGTCAGCCCCGCGACCCCGCCGCCCGAGATGAGAATATCCGTCACGGCAGCACCTTCGTCAGAAAGCCCGCCAGATCGGCGGTGTGGTGATGGATGTGCCCCGCGGGTTCGGGATCGTCCGCAACATGCACCGTCTGCATGCCCATCGCGTGGGGAACGGCAAGGTTGCGGGTGTCATCCTCGAACATCGCGCCGATGCTGGGGTCGATCCCGGCAAGGGCGAAGACCGTCTCGAACGCCTCGCGCGCGGGTTTGGAACGGTAATTGGCGTTCTCAACCCCGTAAATTCCGTCGAACAGCCCCGACAGTCCCCGCGCCGCCAGCACCCGCTCCGCATAGGGAGCCGATCCGTTGGTATAGACGAAGCGCCGCCCCGGCAGCGCGCGGATCGCCCCGGCCAGTGCCGCGTCCGGTTGCAGATGCGCTAGCGAGATGTCGTGGACGTGATCCAGATAGGGCACCGGGTCGATCCCATGTTCCGCGATCAGCCCCGCCAGCGTGGTGCCATGCAGGTTCCAGTAGCGCAGCCGCATCTGGTCCGCCTCGTCGCGCCCCAGCGACAGGGCCTCCATCACCCAGTCGGTCATCCGCGTGGACACCTGATCGAACAGCCGCGCCGAGGGGTGGTAGAGCGTATTGTCCAGATCGAAGACCCAGGCGCGAACGTGATGGAAACCGACCGATTGCATGGTGGGACAATATCGCCACTGGCGGATGCGGGCAATCCTGTTGCAGTGACGCGCAAACCGCGCAAAGTATGACGCCGGAGAAGGGGACGCGATGCAGAAGGACGCCTATACGCTCATCATCGAGGCGATCGAATCCGGCACCTACAAGCCGGGCGACCGGCTGGTGGAATCGGAACTGGCCGAACGGCTGGGCGTGTCGCGAACCCCGGTGCGCGAGGCGTTGCAGCGGCTGGAGACGCAGTCGATGCTGGCACGCGACGGGCGCAGCCTGATCGTCGCATCGCTGGATCACAACCAGCTGGCGGAATTCTATGCCGTCCGGTCAGAGCTTGAAGGGCTGGCGGCACGGCTGGCGGCGCGCCACGCGCGGGACGAGGAGATCCGGGTGCTGCGCGGTATGGTCGAGGATGACCGCGCCTTGCTGGGCGGCGATCCGCGTCTGCTGAGCCGGGCGAACCGGCGGTTCCACAAGCAGATCCACCTCGCCTCGCATAACCGTTTTCTGGTGCAGCAGCTGGAATTGCTGCACCGGTCGATGGCGCTGATGGCCGGGACCTCGCTGGCGGCCGAGGGGCGGGACGAGGCGGCGATGGCCGAACATGACCACATCGTCGCCGCCATCGAGGCGCGGGACGGCGATGCCGCCGACGAAGCGCTGCACCGCCACATCTCCAAGGCGTTCGAAACGCGACTGCGGGTCGAAGCCGGAGAGCTTCGCGTCCGCTAGGTGTCGAATTTGCCGTGCGCGGTCTTGTCCCAGAAAAACGGGGCGGTGATCATCTCGCGCAGCGCCTTGTAGGCTGAAATCGTTGCCAGCGGAAAATACAGGATCAGCGTCGGCACCCAAAGTGGGCTGAGCCGGTGCTGCGTCCTGCGCAGGGCAAGGATACCGATGATGATGTTGATCGCCTCGGTCAGAAGAAACAGGCCGATCAGCACGAATTTCGTCTGCGGCGGCAGGATGTCGGCCAGCGGGTGCCAGACGCTCAGCGACAAAAGCCAGAACGACCACAGCACCGGGGCCAGCAGCACCTGCGACAAGGCCAGCAGGAACATGGTCTGAAAGCCAAAGAAGGCGCGGCTGCCAAGGTCCCGCCACAGGCGCAGCGGATCGCGCATATGGATGCACCATGTCATCATATAGCCCTTCTGCCAGCGCGAACGTTGGCGAATCCAGGCCAGGGGGCGGCAGTTCGCCTCCTCGTGCGTGACGGTGTCTACCATTTCGGTGCGATAGCCAGCGCGGGCCAGACGGATGCCCAGATCGGCATCCTCGGTCACGTTATGGGCATCCCATGCGCCAAGCTGCTCCAGCACCGTGCGGCGGATGAACAGCGTGGTGCCACCCAGCGGGATCGCCAGCCCAAGACGGCGGAAGCCCGGCAGCAGCACCCGGAACAGCGCCGCGTATTCCACCGTGAAGCAACGCGCGATCCAGTTGGTGCGCGGGTTGTAGAAATCGAGCACGCCCTGAAGACAGCCGACATCCGGCCCGTGGCGGTGAAATTCCGTCGCGACCTTGCGGATCTGATCGGGGGCGGGCGCATCCTCGGCATCGTAGACGCCGATGATCGAGCCGCGACACTGCGTCAACGCGAAGTTGAGCGCGCGGGGTTTGGTCTTCAGGTGGCCATGCGGGACCACGACGATCCGCATCCAGTCGGGCAGGATGGTTCGGGCCAGCGCGTCGCGGGTCAGGCTGTCGCGCTCCTCGACCGCCAGAACGATGTCCAGAAGCTCGCGCGGGTAATCCAGCGCCGCGAGCCGATGCACGAGGCGGGGGGCGATGTCGGCCTCGCGATACAGTGCGACGATGACGGAAACCGTGGGCAGGCGCGCGATGATCGGCGGGGGCGGTGGGGCAGGGACGGCGCGATGGGCCGCGATGGCGGCGGCAAGTTTCAGCCCCATCCCGCAGATCAGCGCCAGCACGGCCCATCCGGCAACGATGCCAAGCGTCGCGATGGGCCACAGCAGCAGGCAACTGGCAAGCGCGACCAGCGCAAGCTGCACCCAATAGGTAGCCGACGAGATGTTCCAGCTTCGGCAGCTGAGGCGGTCGGGCACGGTCGTCTCCGCCTCGCGCACAAGTTCGGTGCCGCGCATCGCGATCAGGGCGGCGGCGATCTGGTTTTCCGGGCAAAGCGCACAGGCGACCGGGCCGAGCCGGGATTCCAGCAGCGGGCGCAGACGGTCGAACGTTTCCGGGCGGGCAACGGCGACGATGCTGGTGCCACCCGCGTTGCGCCAGGGCAGGACCGCCTCGCGCAGGCAAAGCGCCGACCCGACGAGGTCGATCAGTCGCGGGTCGGGGGGATCGATTGCGGCATCGACGCGGCGCAGGTCCCGGGGACGCGGCAGGGCTGCGGTCGATGGGCTGCGCGGCGCTTCGACGTGCTGGATGGTGCCGCGTTGGCCGGGGCGCATGACGATGCCTCTTTCTTTGACGGCAGCATCGTCTGGAATGGTTAATGGGGCGTTAACCGGGTGTGGGAAGTTTTGTTCTGGTTAAAACGCTAGCGCCAAGCCATCGCCGGAATCGCTCTGCTTCGGCGCGGATGGTGGCCCTCGCTCGACCACGGCCGCCGCAACAGCCTCGGCTCAGAGAAATCGCGCCCGCCGTCACCAGCGGGCGCGGGATCTTATGCGCGGCGGGCGCGCATGGCTTCGGCGAAACGCTCGAAAAGGTGATAGCTGTCCTGCGGTCCGGGGCTCGCCTCGGGGTGATACTGGACCGAGAAGACCGGCTTGCCATCGACGCGGATGCCGCAGTTGGACCCGTCGAACAGCGAGACATGGGTTTCCAGCACGCCCGCGGGCAGGGTCTGGCTGTCCACGGTGAAGCCGTGGTTCATCGACGTGATCTCGACCTTGCCGGTGTCCATGTCCTTGACCGGATGGTTCGCGCCGTGGTGGCCGTGGTTCATCTTGACCGTGGTCGCGCCCAGCGCCAGCGCCAGCATCTGGTGACCAAGGCAGATTCCGAAGACCGGCAGGTCCTTTTCCAGCACGCCCTTGATCGTCGGCACGGCATAGGCACCGGTTGCCGCCGGATCGCCCGGGCCGTTTGACAGGAATACGCCATCGGGGTTCAGCGCCAGCACGTCTTCGGCGGTCGCCGTCGCGGGCAGAACCGTCACGTCGCAGCCTGCCGAGGCGAGGCAGCGCAGGATGTTGCGTTTCGCGCCGTAGTCGATGGCGACGACCTTCAACCCCTCGCCGGTGCGGGATTTGTAGCCTTCGGGCCATGCCCAGCGCATCTCGTCCCAGCGGTAGGATTGGGCGCAGGTCACGTCCTTGGCCAGATCGAGGCCGACCAGACCCTCCCATGCGCGGGCCTTGGCGACCAGCGCGGCGACGTCGAAATTGCCGTCCGGGTCATGGGCCAGCGCGACATGCGGCGCGCCCTGCTGGCGGATCGCGCGGGTCAGGCGGCGGGTGTCCAGCCCGCCGATGCCGATGCGGCCCTTCTGCCGCAGCCATTCCGTCAGATCCGACGTGGCGCGCCAGTTCGACGGCTCGGTCGGGTCCCATTTCACGACCATGCCCGCGGCGACGGGATCGGCGGTTTCGTCATCTTCGGCCGTGGTGCCGACATTGCCGACATGGGGGAAGGTGAAGGTCACGATCTGGCCCGCATAGGACGGGTCGGTCATGATCTCCTGATAGCCCGTCATGGCAGTGTTGAAGACCAGTTCGGCCACCGTTTCGCCGACAGCGCCGAAGCCGCGACCGTAGAATACCGTCCCGTCGGCCAGCGCGAGGCAGGCGGTGGGTTTGGTTTGCGGCTCCATGACGCGACTCCCCTGTGATGAAACGGCTGGAACCTAGGCTTTGCGCCCTGCCGGGTCAAGGGTGCGGCCGAAATGAAAGTTGCAGCGGGATCAATGGCTTGGCTTTGGTTGTGCCTTATTCGCTTCGCATGTATTCTTCGCGCAATCGAAAAAGGAGAAAAGCGATGTCCGTGCGCGACAGATTGCAGTCGGCCCTGAAGGACGCGATGAGGGCGAAGGAGGCGGACCGCCTTTCGACGCTGCGGCTGATCAATGCCGCGATCAAGGACCGCGACATCGCCGCGCGGGGCGAGGGCGGCGAGACCGCGTCGGATGACGATATCCTTGTGATCCTTGGCCGGATGGTCAAACAGCGTCAGGAAAGCGCCCGCGTCTATGAAGAAGGCGGGCGGCTGGAGCTGGCCGAGAAGGAACTGGCCGAGATCAAGGTGGTCGAGGAATTCCTGCCGCGCCAGCTGACCGCGGACGAGGTGGATGCCGCGATCGCTGACGCCATTGCCGAGACGGGGGCTGCAAGCCTGCGCGACATGGGCAAGATCATGGGCGTGCTGAAGGGCAAATACACCGGCCAGATGGATTTCGGTGCGGTGGGCGCTCAGATCAAATCCCGACTGGGATAATCCTCGGAACCATTTGCGGTTGCATCCGTTGGCCTCATTCATCCGACGCGTCAGATGGAGGATCAGATGCAAACGCAGTTCGGAACGATGACGGATGCCGCGCGATATGCGCTTGCCGCAAGACGGGGGATCGTGCGCCCCGAAGCTCTGCACGGCACCTCGCGAGACATGTTCGACACCCTGACGCTGGCCGAGATCGAGGAGATGACGCCAGCGGTGCCCGACGATCGCGAAGATCGGTTCAACGACGTCCCGGTATGAAAAAGGCCCCGGAAATCCGGGGCTTTTCTGATTTCAGTGGGCGTGGGAACGATCCCAGTCCTCGCGCTTCGGAAGCTGTTCGAACGTATGCTCCGGCGGCGGGGTGGTCAGCGTCCATTCCAGCGTGTCGGCATGTTCGTTCCAGTAGTTGTTCCGCGATTCGCGCTTGCCCCAGACGAGGCTGTAGAACACGACCCCGATGAAGAAGACGAAGGACGCGAAGCTGAGGAAGGCGCCGATGGACGAGACGTAGTTCCACAGCGCGAACGCCTCGGGGTAGTCGATGTAGCGGCGGGGCATCCCGTTGCGGCCAAGGAAATGCTGCGGGAAGAAGGTCAGGTTCGCGCCGATGAACATGGCCCAGAAGTGCAGCTTGCCCGCCCATTCTGGGTATTGCCGCCCCGTCATCTTGCCGAACCAGTAATAGATCCCGGCAAAGATCCCGAACACCGCACCCAGCGACATCACGTAATGGAAGTGCGCGACGACGTAATAGGTGTCGTGATAGGCGCGGTCCACGCCGGCTTGGCTCAGCACGATGCCCGTGACGCCGCCGACGGTGAACAGGAACAGGAAGCCGAAGGCCCAGAGCATCGGCGTCTTGAACTCGATCGAGCCGCCCCACATCGTCGCGATCCAGCTGAACACCTTGATGCCCGTGGGGACCGCGATGACCATCGTGGCCATCATGAAGTAGCTTTGCTGGGTCAGCGACATGCCGACCGTATACATGTGGTGCGCCCAGACGACGAAGCCCAGCACGCCGATCGCGACCATCGCATAGACCATCGGCAGGTAGCCGAAGATCGGCTTTTTCGCAAAGGTGGCGATGACCTGGCTGATGATCCCGAAGGCGGGCAGCACGATGATATAGACCTCGGGGTGGCCGAAGAACCACAGGATGTGCTGATACAGGATCGGATCGCCCCCGCCAGCGGGGTCGAAGAAGGTCGTGCCGAAGTTGCGGTCGGTGATCAGCATGGTGATCGCGCCCGCCAGAACTGGCAGCGCCAGCAGGATCAGCCACGCGGTCACGAAGACCGACCACGCGAACAGCGGCACCTTGTGCATCGTCATGCCCGGCGCGCGCATGTTCAGGAAGGTCGTGATGATGTTGATCGCGCCAAGGATCGAGGACGCACCCGAAAGGTGGACGGCGAACAGCGCCAGATCGGTGGAATAGCCGCCCTCACGC
The DNA here is from genome assembly GCF_004959935.1 of Falsirhodobacter xinxiangensis. GTDB lineage: Bacteria > Pseudomonadota > Alphaproteobacteria > Rhodobacterales > Rhodobacteraceae > Falsirhodobacter > Falsirhodobacter xinxiangensis. Next base: position 192,521 of record NZ_SMYN01000005.1, read on the forward strand.
ACCGAAAGCGGCGGATAGAGCACCCAGCCGATCCCGGACCCCGGCTGGCTGTCACCCCCCGGCGCAAAGACCGAGGCGACCGCCATCGTGGTCCCCGCCACATACAGCCAGTAGCTGAGGTTGTTCAGACGCGGAAATGCCATGTCCGGCGCGCCGATCTGCAGCGGCATGAAATAGTTGCCGAAGCCGCCGAACAGCGCGGGAATCACGACGAAGAACATCATCAGGATGCCATGCGCCGTCACGGTGACGTTCCACAGATGCCCGTTGGGCGAACAGGGCTGCGTCGCATCCGACACCAGCCGCATCCCTTCGAGGCACATGAACTGCACCCCCGGATGCATCAGCTCCATCCGCATATAGACGGTGAAGATCACCGAGATCAGACCTACGACCCCCCCGGTCAGCAGGTAGAGAATCCCGATATCCTTGTGGTTGGTCGACATGAACCAGCGGGTGAAGAATCCCCGCTCCTCATGATGGCCGTGAATGGCTGCGTCGGCCATGTATGCCTCCCGTTGCATGGCTTGGCAGGACATTGCCTGCCGGTCACTGACAGCGGTTTTAATGGGCGTCGCGCCGCGCGGCAATCACCCAGTTCAAGAAAACGCGAGGCTGTGGTTACGGAAAATGCTTGGGAAACGTCGCGATCAGTGCCGCGTCCACATCCGCCATCGTGACGGGCAGGCCCAGATCGACAAGGCTGGTCACGCCATGTTCGCGGATGCCGCAGGGAACGATGCCGTCGAAATGCGACAGGTCGGGTTCGACATTGATGGATATGCCGTGAAAGCTGACCCAGCGGCGCAGTTTCACGCCGATTGCGGCGATCTTGTCCTCGCGCACGGAACCGTCGATGTTCGGCGCCTTGTCGGGCCGCGTGACCCAGACGCCGACCCGGCCCGTGCGCCGTTCGCCCCGGACACCGAATTCCGCCAGCGTGTCGATCACCCAATTCTCCAGCGCGCAGACGAATTGCCGCACGTCGCGCCCCCGCGCGCCCACGTCCAGCATGACATAGGCGACCCGCTGGCCCGGCCCGTGATAGGTATACTGCCCGCCGCGCCCGGCGACATGGACGGGGAATCGGTCCGGCGCGACCAGATCCTCGGTCCGCGCCGAGGTCCCGGCGGTATAGAGCGGCGGGTGCTCCAGCAGCCAGACCGCCTCGGGGGCGGTGCGGGCGGCGATTGCGGCGACCCGATCCTCCATCGCGGCAAGCGTTTCGGCGTAGGGGGCAAGGCCCGGAAGATGGGTCCATTCCATGGGATAACCTGTCAGTTCCTGCCCCGAACAGATGGCCCCGAATGCTGCCGGATACAATCGCGGATTTTCGACGAAAAGCCTCTTGGCAATGGCTTTGCCATTCGCTAGAAGCCCGCTACCAAGCCTAGATGTGCGGTCGTGGCGGAATTGGTAGACGCGCAGCGTTGAGGTCGCTGTGGGGTAACTCCCGTGGAGGTTCGAGTCCTCTCGACCGCACCATTCGAAAGCGATGCTTTCGACCTTCGGAACGTTAGGGATCGCGCCCGCGTTCATTTTTCAAATGATATTTCTGGAACTGCGAGATGGCAATCAAGTCCATTCTTTTCGACGCGTCATTCATCATTCCGAACGTTGGCAAAAGCGTAAGGTATGGCATCTTTCGGGTCGAAAAGGCTTGGCTGGATTATCTCGTCTCGCGCAAGGACCTGTCGATCTACTTCAGTTTCCGGCGGGAGGGTAAGGTTTCCATCCTCGGCCCCGAGCATACTGAACATGTCTCGGCCATTCTGGATGATCCAAGCTCGCTCCGGTTGGGTGCTCTGGAACGGCTCGTCTGGAAGCTTGGTCGTCCGCGCCGTGCCGTGAAACTGGAAGTGCGTCGCCGGGCGCGCGCGACCGTGGCCGAGTCCTCCGAAGACCTCTCGCGGATCGTGCGCTCGCTCATGCCGGGTGGCGGATGGTTCCTGTCGTTCAGCATGGATCCGGGCGCGGATGCGTTCTTGCGCAACATCCAGCTTGGGGGTTTGAAAACGGCGATCATGCTTCACGACACGATCCCGCTTGACCATCCCGAGGTATGTGCCGGTGATCTGGACAAGATGCTTGAACGCATCATCCGCCATCAGGCCCAGTCCGGCGATCTGTTGCTGTGCAATTCCGCGGATACGGCCGAGAGTTTCAATCTTCATGCCCGTCGGCTCAAGGGCGGCGATCCGCTGGCCCGTCCGGTCATCGCCCATCTTGGCCTGCACAAGGCACCGTCCCACCTTCAGGGCAGCCTGCCGCAACCGCTGAAGGCGAACGAGCCGTTCTTCCTGATTTTGGGGACGATCGAGCCGCGGAAGAACCACCTGTTCCTTTTGAACGTCTGGCAACGGATGATGGCGCAGAACCGTGCTGCCGTCCCCCGCCTTGTGATTGCGGGTCGCTGGGGTTGGAAGGTGGACGATATCCGTCGGCAGCTGGAGGCTTTTGCACAGGCGCACCCTGAGGCCATGACGATACTTGAAAGCCCGGAGGACGCGACCGTCGCGGCACTGCTTGCCGAAACGAGGGGGATGCTGATGCCCAGCATCGCCGAGGGTTTCGGGCTGCCCGTGCTGGAAGCACTGCGCGAGGGGATTCCCGTAATCGCCAACGACCTTGCCGTCTATCGCGAGATTGCGGGCGACGCGCCCGATCTGTGCAGCACGGACGATCCCGAGGGATGGGCCCGCCTTATCGAAAGCTATGCCAGACAGAAGGTGCGCGTGCAGCCGCCGCACATTCCGACGTGGGACGAACATTTCGAAATCGTGATGGCTGCGATGTCGCGCGCCGCCTGATCGACCTTCTTTGATATTTCCCCTGATCGGCCCGCTGGCATATGCCGTCTGCGGGCCGATTTCGCATGTCCGCCCCCGACGGCCTTCGGGGCGTTGCGTGGGCTGCGTGCGGCCTATCACCGCCACCTTAACGAGTTTGCCTCAATTTCGCCTCAAACGCGAATGGAGGCGCCGATGGGCGAGATTGTGGTTTTCGGTCTTGGTGCCGCGCTGGCCTGGGCGGGCGGCGAGGGTGGGCGTGTCCTTGTTGCCAGCGGCATGGGCGGTCTGACGCGGTGGATCGCGTCGGATCGCCGGGCGCTGCGCGATGGAGTGCTTGCGGTGATCGGCGGGGCGGTGGCGGGGCAGTATCTGTGGCCCATCGTGCTTTGGTCGCTCCGGATGGAGGAGACGCCGGACAGCATCGCCATGGCCGCCTTCGTCGCCGGGACCATGGGCATTTCCGGCATCCGCATCGCAGCCGCCGTGTTCGAGGCGCGCGCCGCCAAGGCCCGCGATGCCTGATCCCTTCAAACGCATGTGTTTCGAGGAGGCCCGCACATGGGCCGCCGTCACCATCCTTCTGCTGATCTGGGGACTGTCATGACCATCACCTTCAAGGGCCGCGCCGAACGTCTGACCGACATCGACCTTCCTGACATCGCGGCCATCATCGGCGTGGGCGATGCCGAACTGCGCGCGGTGATCGAGGTCGAAACCTCGGGCGGTGGGTTCGATGCGCAGGGCCGCCCCCGGATGCTGTTCGAGCCGCATGTGTTCTGGCGCGAACTTCCCGCGTCGAAGCGCAAGGGGGCGGAGCGTGCGGGGCTGGCCTATCAGAAATGGGGCACGCGGCCCTATCCCAAGGACAGCTACCCCCGTCTGACGCTGGCGATGTTGCTGGACCCGGTGGCGGCGATGCGGTCGGCAAGCTGGGGCATCGGGCAGGTCATGGGCTTCAACCACAAGGCCGCCGGTTACGACAGCGTTCAGGCCATGGTCGCCGATTTCGTCGATACCGAGGCGGCGCAGCTTGAAGGGATGGTGCGGTTCATCCTGTCCGAAGGGCTGGATGACGAGCTGCGCCGCCACGACTGGTCGGCCTTCGCGCGCGGATACAACGGCGCGGGCTATGCCCAGCACGGGTATCACCTGAAGCTCGCAGCGGCCTATGCCCGCCATTCGCGGATTGCGGCATGAGGTATGCGATCCTTGCGGCCATGCTGATCGCGACCGGGGTGCAGGCCTATCGCATGGGCGTTTCGGCCGAGGCGACCCGTGCGGCGCTGAAACTGGCCGAGGCGCAGCGCGTTGCGATCCACGCCGCCGATCTCGCCAGCCGTGCCGAGGCCGCGCGTCTGGCGATGCAGGCCGAACGCGATCTTCTTGCCCAATCCTTGGAGGATGCCGCCCATGCGGACCCTGATGCTTCTGTGCTTGCCCTTGGTGCTGACAGCGTGCGCCGCCTCAACCGTCGCTGAGCCGCGCCTGCCGCCCAGCCTGACCGCGCCCTGTGCCGCGCCGCAAACCCTGCCCGAACGCGCCCTGACCCGCGCCGAGGTCGAGGTGCTGTGGGGCCGCGATCGGGGCGCGTTGCGGTCCTGCGGCGAAAGGATGGCGGTCTTGCGGTGATTCCCTGTGCAGGGTTGCCGCCGTCTGCCTGAAAATTAGCCGTGGCCAACAGGTTGCACCCGGACTCAACGGCAGCGTTGCAAAGGGCAAACCGCTCTGCCTACAGTCACCTTAACAAGCGCGGAAAATCCGCCGGATGACAGGGAGACTGAATGTGGTTGCCGATATCGGCGACGGTTTCGTCGTGTTCGACCATGTGCAGAAAAGCTATGACGGCGAGACGCTGGTGGTCAAAGACCTGAACCTTTCCATCGCGAAAGGAGAGTTCCTGACCATGCTTGGGCCGTCCGGTTCGGGCAAGACGACCTGCCTGATGATGCTGGCGGGGTTCGAGACGGCGACGGCGGGCGACATCCGGTTGGACGGACGCCCGATCAACGCCGTGCCGCCCCACAAGCGCGGCATCGGCATGGTGTTCCAGAACTATGCCCTGTTTCCCCACATGACCGTGGCCGAAAACCTCGCCTTCCCGCTGGAAGTGCGGGGCATCGGCAAGTCGGAACGCGAGGCGAAGATCACCCGCGCGCTGGACATGGTGCAGATGGGGGCCTTCGGCGCCCGCCGCCCGGCGCAGCTTTCGGGCGGCCAGCAGCAGCGGATCGCCTTGGCCCGTGCACTGGTCTTCGATCCCAAACTGGTGCTGATGGACGAGCCGCTCGGCGCGCTGGACAAGCAGCTGCGCGAGCATATGCAGTTCGAGATCAAGCGCCTGCACGATGATCTGGGCATCACCGTCGTCTATGTCACCCATGATCAGGGCGAGGCGCTGACGATGTCCGACCGGATCGCGGTGTTCAACGACGGGCGCATCCAGCAGCTTGCGCCCCCCGCCGCGCTGTATGAAACCCCCGAAAACCTGTTCGTCGCCAGCTTCATCGGCGAGAACAACCGGCTGGAAGGCACCATCGAGGAGGTGGGGCCACGCTCGCTCGTCCGGCTGCAAACCGGCGAATTGATCGACGCGACCCCCGTCAATGTCCACCGCAAGGGCCAGCGCACCATCGTGTCGATCCGCCCCGAACGGGTGGAGTTCAAGCCCGACATGATGCCCGCGAACGCGCATACGCTGGACGCCCGCGTGCTGGAGGTCGTCTATATGGGCGACATCCTTCGCACCCGGCTGGCCGTGGCAGGCAGCGACGATTTCATCATGAAATGCCGCAACACGATCGGCCAGACCCGGCTGGAACCGGGCCAAACGGTGCGGATCGGCTGGCATCCGGCAGACGCGCGGGCGCTCGACCCGCTATAAACAGGGAGAACTGCGGTGAAGAAACTTCTGGTTCTGACGGCGGCGCTGATGGCCCCTGCGGCCCATGCCGACGTCACCTTTCTTGGCTGGGGCGGCGCCTATGGCCGCGCCCAGACCGAGGCGCATCTGAAACCGTTCACCGAGGCGACCGGCATCCGCACGGTGATGACCGACACCGACAACCCGGCCGCCCCGGTGAAGGCGATGGTGGAGGCGAACAACGTCACCGCCAATATCGTGTCGCTGGAACAGGCCGATGTGATCCGCCTGTGCGACGAAGGGCTGCTGGAGGAGATCGACCCCGCCGCCCTTGCCCCCGCGCCCGACGGCACCCCGGCGGCGGATGATTTCCTGCCCGGCGCGCTGACCGATTGCGGGGTCGCGACCGACGTCTGGGCCACCGTCTTCGCCTATGACGACAGCCGTTTCCCCGATGCCAAGCCCACCACCATCGCCGATTTCTTCGATCTGGAGAAATTCCCCGGCAAACGCGGCATCCGCAAGGGGGCCAAGACCACGCTGGAAATGGCGCTGATGGCCGATGGCGTTCCTGCCTCCGACGTCTACGAGATGCTGGAGACGCCCGAGGGCATCGACCGCGCCTTTGCCAAGCTGGACACCATCAAATCCGAAGTCGTCTGGTGGGAGGCTGGCGCACAGCCGCCGCAGCTTCTGGCCGATGGCGAGGTGGTGATGTCCACCGTCTATAACGGCCGGATCTTTGCCGCCGCCATGAACGAGAACAAGCCCTTCGTCACCGTCTGGGACGGGATGCAGTATGAGTTCGAGGTCTATGCCATCCCCAAGGGCGCGCCCGATCTGGACGACGCAATGGAGTTCATGAGCTGGTCCACCGAGACGCAGAACCTCGCCAACCTCACGAAATACATCAGCTATGGCCCGACCCGCAAATCCACCGCCGCGGTCAAGAAGACGTGGGAGGATGGCACCACCGACATGGAGGCGCACCTGCCCACCTCGCCGCAGAACATGACCAATTCGCTGGAAACCTCGTTCGAGTTCTGGGTCGATTACGACAGCGAATTGAACGAGCGGTTCAACGCCTGGCTCGCAAGCTGATGGAAGGGCGCCCGCTGAAACAGGCCTTGGCCCGCGCGCAGTCGCGGGCGAAACGGCGGGCGCTGCTTCTGGTCGTGCCGCTTTTGCTGTTCATCGTCGTGACCTTCGTCGCACCGATCGGGCAGATGCTGCTGCGTTCGGTGCATAACGACGCCTTTGCGCGCAACATGCCCAATGTCGGCGCGTGGTTCGCCGAAAACGACGGTGCCCCGGACGAAGCGGCCTATTCCGCCCTTGTCGCCGATCTGCGCCTTGCGCGCGAGAACCGCACGGCGGGCGAGGTCGGCACCCGCATCAATTACGAGCTTGGTGGCACGCGGTCGCTGTTCACCTCGGGGGCGCGGGGGGCGGATGATCTGGAACCGCCCTTCGCCACTTCGCTGGTAGAGGATGACGCGAAATGGGCCGATCCGCAGCTTTGGCAGGTGATGCGGACGGCCAGCCATGCCTATACCGCCAGCTTCTATCTGGCCGCGCTGGACCTGACCCGCGACGGGGATGGCAACATCGTGCGCGTGCCCGAGGGGAGGGCGGTCTATCTTTCGCTGTTCGCCAAGACCTTCGCCCTGTCGGCGCTGATCACTGCGATCTGTCTTTTGCTGGGCTATCCGGTGGCGCATCTGCTGGCGACGCTGCCGCTGGCGAAATCGAACCTTCTGATGATCCTGGTGCTGCTGCCGTTCTGGACCTCGCTTCTGGTCAGGACCACAAGCTGGATGGTGCTTTTGCAGGAACAAGGGGTCATCAACAACACGCTGGTCGCGACCGGCATCACCGATACAAGGCTGCCGATGATCTATAACCAGACCGGCACGGTGATCGCGATGGTGCATATCCTGCTGCCGTTCATGATCCTGCCGCTCTATTCCGTGATGCGCCCGATCCGCCCGCATTATGTCCGCGCCGCCCGCAGCCTTGGCGCGACAAGCTGGACCGCCTTCCGCCGGGTCTATCTGCCGCAGACCGTGCCGGGGATCGGGGCGGGGGCGCTGCTCGTATTCATCCTTGCCGTCGGCTATTACATCACGCCCGCGCTGGTCGGGGGCGCCTCGGGGCAGCTGATTTCCAACCTGATCGCCTATCACATGCAGGACAGCCTGAACTGGTCGATGGCGGCGGCGCTGGCGGCGATCCTGCTGGCGGCGGTTCTGCTGCTGTACTGGCTGTATGATCGGCTGATCGGCATCGACAACATGAAGCTGGGGTGAAGAATGGCGCTTCCGATCTACGCATCCCCGCTGGAACGCATCTGGTATTATGCCTATCGCGTGATCTGCGCGCTGATCTTCCTGTTTCTGATCGCGCCGATCCTGATCGTGATCCCGCTGTCCTTCAACGCAGAGCCGTATTTCACCTTCACGCAGAAGATGCTGTCGCTGGACCCCACCGGATACAGTCTTCGCTGGTATGACACGCTGCTGACCTTCGGGATGCAGGCTCCCGATGCGCCAAGGGACAGCAGTTGGTGGCGCGATGCCTGGACCAATGCGCGCTGGGTCGGGGTCGCCAAGAACTCGGTCATCGTGGGGGTGTTTTCGACCATCATCGCGACGGTGCTGGGAACGCTGGCCGCGCTGGGGCTGTCGCGGCCAGAGATGCCGTTCCGGCGGACGATCATGGCGGTTCTGATCTCGCCCATGATCGTGCCGATCATCATCACGGCGACGGGGCTGTTCTTCTTCTACTCCAGCATCCAGATCCGCGAATGGGGGGTGCCGTATCTGGGGGTTGTGCTGGCCCACGCGACGCTGGGGATTCCCTTCGTCATCATCACCGTCACGGCGACGCTGGTGGGGTTCGACCATTCGCTGACGCGGGCGGCGGCGTCCTTGGGGGCGAACCCTCGCACGGTGTTTCGCAAGGTCATCCTGCCGCTTATCCTGCCGGGCATGATCTCGGGCGCACTGTTCGCGTTCGTGACATCCTTCGACGAGGTGGTGGTGGTCATGTTCATCGCCGGCCCCGAGGAACAGACCATCCCGCGCCAGATGTGGAACGGCATCCGCGAAAGCATCAGCCCGGCGATATTGGCGGTGGCGACGATCCTCGTCGTCATCTCGGTCCTGCTGCTGGCGGCGGTGGAATTGCTGCGCCGCCGGTCCGAACGGCTGCGCGGGCTTTAGGGCAGGACGTGCAGCCAGCCCCAGACCGTCACGACCGACAGGGCCGTGGCGATCAGCACCGCCGAGGCGTTGACCCGTTTCGCCACCCCGTAGAGGTTCGCGAACAGATAGGCGTTCATTCCCGGCGCCATGGCCGAGGTCATCACCACCGACCGCATCTGGTCCACGTTCAGGCCCAGCGCGAAACGCCCCAGCGACCATGCGATCAACGGATGCACGATCAGCGACAGCGCGCACACCATGGCAATGGCCTTTGCATCCCCCTCGGGGCGATAGCGGAACAGCACGCCGCCCATACCGAACAACGCCGCCGGAAGGGCCGCCTGCGACATCATCTGAAGCCCGCCCGAGACGACTCCCGGCAGCGCCAGATTCGTCAGGTTCCACGCCAGACCCAGCGTGATGCCGATCACCAGCGGCTGACGCGCGATGGAGCGCAGGATCTGCCAGCCCAGCCGTCCGGGCGAAAGCTGGCTGTGGCGGGCGCGCACGATCTCCATGCAGGCGATGCCGGTGGTATAGAGGATGGGCGAGTGCAGCGCGATGATGGTGAAGTTCCCGGCCAGCGACTCGGGGCCGTAGGCGCGTTCCATCAGCGGCACGCCGATTAGCAACGAGTTCGAGAACAGGCAGGCGAAGCCGATGGCGACGCAATCCTCGGGCGCGCGGCCCATCGCCTTGGCGCCGAACGCACCCAGAAGGAAACAGGCGAAGGCCCCGGTATAGAAGGCGATGAACAACCCGGCATCGAACTGCCCCGCAATGTCGAGCGAGGCCATGTTGCGGAACAGAAGGCACGGCAGCGCAAAATTCTGCGCGAACCGCATGATCCCGTCCACCCCGCCGTCAAGGATCAGCCCCATCCACCTTGCCCACCATCCGAAACCGATGACCAGAAAGACGGGGAGGATCACCTCGAGCAGGGCGTTCATTCTATGTCCAATACCATACCGTCGAAAGCAGGGGTGACGCCTTCGGGCAGCTCCGCCCGCAGCGTTTCGTAGTCCAGATCGTTATGCATGTTGGTCAGCACCGCGCATTCGGGCGCAGCGCGGGCGATCCATTCCAAGGTGAGCGCCAGATGGGCATGGGTCGGGTGCGGCTTGCGGCGCAGCGCGTCCACGATCCATAGCTTCAGGCCCGACAGATGCTGCCAGCTTTCTTCGGGAATCGCCACCGCATCGGGCAGATAGGCGGCATCGCCCATGCGGAAACCCAAGGCGTTGATTGCGCCGTGATCCGCCTCGAACGGCTGGAACGGGATCGGGCCACCCGCGCCATCCACGGTGAACGGCCCGTCGATGGCGTTCAGATCGCAGATCGGCGGATAGGCGGAGCCGCGCGGCTGCACGAAAGCATAGCCGAAGCGCGCGATCAGCGAATCCTGCGTCGGCCCGTCCGCCCAGACGGGCAGGCGGCGGCCGGTGTTGAACACGATCTGGCGCAGGTCGTCGATGCCGTGGACATGGTCGGCATGGGCATGGGTATAGACGACGGCATCCAGATCGCCCACGCCCGCATCAAGAAGCTGCGCATGCATGTCGGGCGAGGTGTCGATCAACGCACGCGTCGTTCCCTGATCCCCGATCCGTTCCACCAGAAGCGAACAGCGGCGGCGGCGGTTCTTGGGGTTCGCCGGGTCGCAATCGCCCCAATGCCCGCCAAGGCGTGGCACGCCTCCCGACGATCCGCAGCCAAGGATGGTCAGCCGCATCATGCCGCGCGTCCGAACAGGCGGTCGAAATTGGCAGTGGTGGCGGCGGCGAAATCCTCGACGCTCAGCCCGAAGGTTTCCGCGCCGACCTTGGCCGTCAGCGCGGTGAAGGCAGGCTCGTTCCGTTTGCCGCGATGGGGCGGGGGGGCGAGATAGGGGCTGTCGGTTTCCAGCAGGATGCGGTCCAGCGGGGCGCTGGCGAAGATGTCGCGCAGGTCCTGCGACCGCGGGAAGGCCGCGATCCCGGACATGGACAGATAGAAGCCCAGATCCAGCGCCGCCTTGGCCAGTTCCGCGCCCGAGGAGAAGCAGTGCATCACGCAGGAATAGGCGCCCTTGGCATGTTCCTCGGTCAGCATGCGGGCCATGTCTTCATCCGCGGCGCGCGAATGGATGATCAGCGGCAGGCCCGTGCGGCGCGCGGCCTCGATATGGATGCGCAGGCTGTCCTGCTGCGCCTCGGCAGTTTCCGAGGTGTAGTGGTAGTCGAGGCCGGTTTCGCCAATGCCGACGAATTTGGGATGATCCGCCAATGCCATCAGATCCTCCACGGTGACGGGTGGTTCTTCGGCCACGCTCATCGGATGGATGCCGGCGGCGAAGAACACGCCGTCATGCGCGTCCGCGATGGCCTGCACGCGGGGCAGGTTGCGCAGCCGGGTGCAGATGGTGACCATCCGCGTGACGCCAGCCGCGCGGGCGCGGTCGATGATCGCGGGAAGCTCACCCTCGAAATCGGGGAAGTCCAAATGACAGTGGCTGTCAACGATGGTCGGAATGGTCATGGCTCACCTCGGGGCGAGCTGTGCCGCCGTCTCGTCGATCCTGAGGATCATATCCAACAGAAGCGCGGCAGGGTCAAGGTTGACCGCCTTGCCTTGCCGGGCGCGAAGCCCAAGATTTTGCGCAAGTTCCGCCCATTTCAGCGCGGCATGGCGATCGGGCGACAGGCGGGCGATCAGGTCTGCCTCGCCCTTCGCGGCCTCGGGCGGGATCAGGGACAGGGTGCCGGCGCGGGCAAGGCGGGCAAGGAAGCGGTCGATCAGCCCGACGATCAGATCGAAGCGTGGCTCCGCCCCCCGGCCTGCGCCCTGTTCGGCCAGGGCCAGCGCGCGGCTGCGGTCAAGGCGGGGAATGGTGGATAGCGTCGCGATCAGGTCGCGATACAGCGCCAGCCCGTCAAGGTTCAGCAGACGCACCGCTTCGCCCACCGACCCGCCGCCCAGTTCCGCCAGCGGCACGGGATCGTCCACCATCGCGCCCGCCTGTGTCAGCGCATCGCGCATCGGCCCCGCCTCCAGCGTGCCCAGCCGCAATTCGCGGCAGCGCGACCGGATCGTGGGCAGCAGCTTGGACGGCTGATGGCTGATCAGGATCAGGATGACATTGGCGGGCGGCTCCTCCAGCAGCTTCAGGATCGCGTTGGCGGCGGCGGTGGCCATCTCGTCCGCCGAATCGACGATCACGACGCGGCGGCCCCCGTCGGCAGCGGACAGCGAGAGGTAGGATTTCAGCTTCCGAACCTCGTCCACGCGGATGTCGGCGGACAGCGCGCTGCCTGTGGCATTAGCCCCGCGCCGCAGCAGGAACAGGCGCGGTTCGGACAGGGCGGCGATGCGGTGGGAAACGGGGTGACCCTCGGAAACGTCCATGGTCGGCGTGCCCGCCAACAGGTATCGCGCCATCCGCCATGCCAGCGTCGCTTTGCCGACGCCGCGCGGGCCGGTGATCAGCCAGCCGTGGTGAAGCCGCCCGGACCGGGCGGCGTCGAGGAAACTCGCCTCGGCCCCCTCGTGCCCGAACAGGGCCATCGTCTCGCGCGGGTGGGGGGCACCTTCGACGCGGTCGGGTTCGGGAAGGGGGGCGGGATCGGCCATCGGGGCGTTCCTTTGCTGCTGGTCGCCGTTGTCGGGCAAAGCGCGGCGGAAGGAAACCCCCGATGGCCGGGGCAGCGTCAGCCGATACGGCCGCCGCCCTGTTTGGTGATCGCGACGACGGCGGGGCGCACCGGCATCGCATCGTCGAAGTCCGGCCAACGGGTCGACAGGTCCTCGTAATAGGACGGGCGGCCATGGCCTTCCCAATCGTCGCCGCCATCGCCCGGATGCTGGACCGCGACGAACATGGTGGTCATGTCCTCGGTCGGGCAGGGGCCGCACATCTCGCCGCCGACCGGCACGCGGTAGAACAGGCGCGAGGTGCCGCGCGCGTCGCCCTCGGTGTCCACGGCCCAGAGGCCATCCGTGCGGCCCGTGGCCTCCATGCTGTTGCCGTCGGTCGAAACCCACAGCCGGCCATCGGCGTCGATCGCGGCGTTGTCGGGCATCCCGAACCAGCCGTTCTTCGTCGTCTCAGTCGAGAAGGTCGCGCCGACCTCGGCCACCGAAGGATCACCGCATTGCAGCAGGATTTCCCACTGGCCGGTGGTCGCCGTGAAATCGCCGTCCGCTTCAAGGATTTCCACGATATGGCCGAAGGCGTTCTTGACGCGCGGGTTGGCGGCGTTCGCCTCCTCGCGGCGGGTGTTGTTGGTCAGCATGACATAGGCGCGGCCCGTCGCCGGGTTCGGCTGGATGTCCTCGGGACGGTCCATCGGCGTCGCTTCCAGCAGGTCGGCGGCGCGGCGCGTTTCGATCATCACGTCCGCCTGGCTTGCAAAGCCGTTCGCCTCGGTCAGCGGGCCGGTCCCATGCACCAGCGGCAGCCAGACCATCGAGCCGTCCTCGTCGAAGCGGGCGACATAGAGCGTGCCTTCGTCCAAGAGGTCCATGTTCGCGGCGCGGTCGCCCTCGTTGAACTTGCCCGCCGTCACGAACTTGTAGACGTAGTCGAAGCGTTCGTCATCGCCCAGATAGAAGACGATGCGGCCATCGGCTGCGACGACGCTTTCCGCGCCCTCGTGCTTGAAGCGGCCCATCGCGGTGCGCTTCTTCGGGATCGAGGTCGGGTCGTTCACGTCCACCTCGACGATCCAGCCGAAGCGGTTCGCCTCGTTCGGCTCCTTGCCCAGATCGAAGCGGTCGTGGAAGCGGCCCCACTGGTATTCGCCGCTGGGCAGGCCAAGACGTTCGTAGTTGGCGGCCTCGCGGTGACCTTCGGGAAGCGCGCCCATGAAATAGCCGTGGATGTTCTCCTCGGCCATGATGTAGGTGCCCCACGGGGTCACGCCGCCGGCGCAGTTGTTGAACGTGCCGAAGACCTTGCGCCCCTCGGGGTCGGCGTTGGTCTTGACGCGGTCATGCCCGGCGACGGGGCCGGACAGCGCCATTTCGGTCTTCACGGTGATGCGGCGGTTCAGCGGTGCGTCCAGCACGGGCTGCCATTTTCCATCCACGCGGCGGATCTCGATCACGGTGCCGCCATGGGCCGCCATTTCGATGTTCACGCGGTCTTCGGTGGCGTCGGCGACGGCAATCTCGCCCTCGGCGATGGTCACGATGCCGGGGAACATCAGGTGTTCGTTGGTGTATTCATGGTTCACGACCAGCAGCCCGCGATCCGCGCTGCCCTCCAGCGGGATGAAGCCGACGAAGTCGTTGTTATAGCCGAACTGGCGTTCCTGCGCGGCCTCGGTCTGGGCGGTCGGATCGAAGTCGGGCGCATCGGCGAAGACCTTGTCGCCCCAACGCAGCAGCACGTCGGCGTCATAGCCTTCCGCGACATGGTGGTCGGCATCGACGCCGGCCTCGACCTCGGGGAAGTTGAAGACCGAACCCATGGCGGCGCGCGCCTCGTCGGCGGCCAGCAGCGCGATGGGCGAAACGGTCGCCGCGATCGCAGCCGTCGCCATCGACCCCTTCAGGAACCCGCGGCGGGAAAAGCGGGCGGCGATGATGTCGCCCATGGTGCGGTTTGCGGTCGGGTTCAGGCCCGGGCCATCGGCTTGCTCCAGCTTGGAAGTGCGGAAGATCTGGCTTTGGCTGCGTTCGTTCATGGTCGTCCCCTGGCAGGAATGCTTGGTGGCGACCGGGTATCCCGTTTATGTGACGATCAGGCGACAGCGGGGCGCGCCCGCAACCGATGGATGCGCGACAGGTCGATCCGCATCGCCGCGCCCGGATCGGCCCCGAACCATTCGAGCGAGGCATCCCCCCCCGGTATCGCATCAAGGATCGCGGCGTAATCCAGCGCCCCTTCGAACAGCGGGCAGATGCCGTCGCGCGCGCCTTCGGGGTTGTGGATGTTGCCCGCGTCGAACACGCCCAGACGGTCCCGCGCGGTCACGGTCTTCAGGTGGTAATGCAGGATATGCGGGCGCAGGGCCGCCTCTGCGGCGATCGGATCGGCACCGGATTCCCAGACATGCAGCACGTCGAAATTCAGGCCGAGCGTCGGATGGTCCGCATCTTCAAGCAGGCGCAACGCGGTGGCGGGGCTGTCGGCCATCGTATGGGGATGGATTTCCACCGCGATGTTCAGGCCGTGATCCTGTGCGATATCCGCTGCCATGCGCAGATCGCGCAGGATTGCGGGGCGGTGTTCGGGCTGCTCGGGTCCGACATTGCCCGCGAACAGGCGCAGCCGCCTCGCCCCCCATGCGCGGGTCAGGGCGCAGACTTCGCGCGCCTCGGCCTTGTCGAACCCCTCGCCCAGCGGCAGATAGGCCGCCAGCATCGGCACGCGCGGGCGGCGTGGCAGGGCGGCCCAGGCGGCGGACATCTGGCGGGCATGGGGCAGCCAGATCTCCAGCCCGTCGAACCCGTGGGTCAGGGTGTATTCCGCCAGTCCGGCGGCGGTGACGTCCATGTGGCGGAAAGCTACGGAACAGGCGTTGATCCTCATTGGGTGCTCCATCGGTCGAACCACTGTTTCAGCGTCTGCTTGATGCCGCGCTCCAGCCCGCGCAGGCGGTCGAGTTCGGTGCGGGCGGCGGCCAGTTCCGCCGCATCGCCCTTGCGCGAAAAGGCAGCGGCGTGGCGCTGGACGGTGCCGAAGCCGCCATGCAGGGCGGCGATCCGGTCGCAGCATTCCTCGAACGCGTCCCAATCCTCGCCTTCGATATCGCCGAAGATCGCCAGCGCGTGTTCATAGGCGTATTTGCGGATCGCGATGACCGGAAGTTCGCGCAGCGCGGTTTCCAGATGTTCCGGCGCCGTTTCATGCGCGGTCAGGATCGTCTCGACAGCCTCGATCAAGGGCAGATCGTCGCCAAGGGTCGCGTGATAGATCGCGGTGATCGCCTCGCGCGTCGGGGCGTGAAGGGCCGCGCCGTCGAACACGAACCCGCCCGCCACGCTGTCGCGCAGGAAGGCACTGCGGATGTCGGCGGCGGGCAGGGTGCCTTCCCAGCGGAAGTCGGGGTCGCGCATCAGCCATTGGGCGGGATCGTCCGTCGGCTGGACCAGCGCATAATGGGGGAAGGGGTCCTGCGCGAACTTGTTTTCGCGCTGCGGCAGCAGGAACAGATCGACCATCGGCATGATGTAGCGCCCCGGCTGCCAATCCGCGATCAGGCGGTCCAGCGTGGCAAGGTTCGTCTGCTTGTCTGCCGCATCGTCATACCAGCGCGCGACCTTCAGCCCGAACAGCCGATCCGCCCATTGGACATAGAAGCCGTGGTCGATCCCCGCCGAGTGATAGGACAGGCGATGGCGGTCATCGACGACCACCTGACCGTCCCACAAGCCGATATACAGCGCGCGGTGGTCGATGCCCTTGTCCTTCACCGCTTGGCAGAAGGACGACACGACGCAATGGACCTTGATGTCGATGGGTTCTTCCGCAACCGGGGCGATCCCGGCCAGCAGGTTCGCCATTGCCGCCACGGTCATGTTCGGCGCCTGATCGAAGGCGGATTCCGGCATCGGCAGGCCCGCATCCTCAAGATTCAGCATCAGCGTCATCAGCGACACGGAATCGAGGCCGAGGTCGATGCCGAGCCGCGCATCGGGGCCGAACGCCTCCATCCGCGGGCAGGCCATCGGCCCGGCAAGGATCGCGCGGATCGTGTCCGTCGCGTGTTCCGGGCTGGGCAGGGGGCGCGGGCTGTTCATGCGGTGGCCCCTTCGGTCAGCAGGCGGCGCGAGACCTTGCCCCCCGGCCCGCGCGGCAGGGCTGGCATCGCGATCAGCCGCACCGGGCGCTGGCGCGGCGAAAGGTTCGCGGCAAGGAAGGCGTCCAGATCCTCGGGGGTTGCAGTGCCGGTGAAGGCCAGCGCGGGGCGTTGGTTCGACACCGGATCGGGCAGGGCGAAGGCGACCGCGTCGGTGATGCCGGGGGCGGTCATGGCGACCCGCTCGATTTCCGCCGGGTAGACGTTGATGCCGGCGACGTCGATCACCTCGGCCGCGCGCCCGGCGAAGATCAGATGGCCGCGCGCGTCGATCGTGCCCAGATCGCCCGTCGGGACGCCGTCGATGGTGACGGGGCCGGGGGCGTCGGTTCCGGCAAGAAGCCGCACATGCGGCAGGGGGGCGCCCATATCCTCGGGGGCGTTTGGCGTATCGGTCAGCGCGACGCAGCCTTTTTCGGAACAGCCATATTGCTGGAACACCCCGCGCGCCGCGTTCCGGATCGTGTCGAACCACGGCTGCGGCAGCACGGTGCCAGAGGTCATCACCGCCGCCGGCAGCCCGCCCGGACCCGCCAGCCGCGCCAGCACATGCAACAGCGTCGGCGCGGCATAGAGCAGCGGGTTCTCGATCCCGGCAAGCTGGCGCAGGATGGTCTTGGGGTTGGCGCTGTCCAGCACGACAGGCACGCGGCCCCGGCCAAGCCCGACCATCACCCCGGCGATCAGCCCATAGGAATGCGTGACGGGCGCGGCGATGACGGGCGTGAAGTCGTTGGGGAAGTGGCGGATATACGCCTCCACCTCGGTCTCGATCTCGGCCCATGTGCGGGCGATGACCTTGGGCGCGCCGGTGGTGCCGGAACTCATCTGGATCAGCACGCCCGGGCCGTCCGCATCGGGGCCGATGGGTTCGGCGTTGAAAAGCGTGCATTCGGCGCGGCGGGCAAGATCCAGCGCCTGTTCGCGCGGGGTTTCGGGATGGATGGGATAGCAGGACGCGCCCGCCGCCCGCAGCCGAAGAACCTGCGCCAGATATTCGGCCTTGTCGGTCATGTGCAGCGCGACCCGCGTGCGGGCCGGATCGCGCCCCGCCAGCAGGTCGGGAAGGGTCAGAGTGGAGGGGTCGATCAGGCGGTCGTCGATCTTGAATTGGGGCACGGGTTCTGCCTTTGCGATGGGGTTGGGTGCCGGATGGCAAGGGATGCCGGGGGCGCGCAGAACGCGCGCGGCCAGCCTTTCGGCGGGCACCACGGCTTCGGTCGGGGGATCGGTCATGGCGGCGCGGACGGCTTGCCAGAAGCGGCTTTCCGGCAGGATGCCGCGCCGATGCAGCAGGTCCGCCAGTTCCGACAGGACGTGGATGAACAGGCAGTCCAGCACCAGTTCGCGGATGTCGGACACCTGCGCCATGCGGTGGTATTCGCCATCTGGCGCGGCGGCGTAACGCGGGTCGATGGCGGCAAGGTCCGGCGCGGGGCGCGACAGGGCCGAGGGGACGTATTCGAGGCTTTCGTGGAAATCCCGCGCGATCAGGCGGGTGGGCCAGCCGTCCTCGTGCTGGATCAGCAGGTTCTGGCCATGCGCCTCGATCCCGATGCCGTGGCGGGTCAGCAGCCGCCAGACCGGAGCCACGACCACGCGCAGATATTGCGCCAGCCAGCGTTCGGCGCCGTGCCGCGCCAGCCACGGGGCGATCAGGGGCGTGCCATCGGGTTCCGTCATCGACAGGGCGTTCAGGGGGATCGCGCCCTCGGGCGGGGCTTCGCGCAGGATCGCGGCAAGGCGGCCCCCGAGCGCAGGGGCGATGACCGCGCCATGTTCGCGCAGCACCGTCATGGCGATGCCGGGGTCCGATGCCACCACCCCCGCCAGCCAGTCCGAAATGGCGGGCGCGACCAGAACCGACCAATCCGCGATGTCGCGCACCGAACTGGTGACGCCGACGCCCAGCGACAGTTTCACATGGTCGCCCTGCGCCGGGGCCACGGTGCGCAAGGATTGCGTCGCGCGATAGTCGCCCGCCATCGTCGCGGTGATGCGCCCCGAGGCAATCCACCCCGCCACGACCGGGTCCAGCGACAGGTGCCGCCATTGCCACGGATGAACGGGCAGGCCGAACGCGGTCCCGGTGCTGCGGATCAGGGCGGGATCGGCCTTCAGCCAGACCAGCGGGAAGGCCGCGCCGCCTTCGGGACCAAAGGCAGCATTGTCGGCATCCGAGAACCCGATGCGGGATTTGAAGCAGGGGTGATAGGGATGCCCCTCGATCAGCGCGGATTCGAGGTCCGGCCCGCGCAGCGACAGCCGGTTCGGACGCACCGGACCCGCCATCCGCAGGAAATGCGCGGTGCGGGCAAGGCTGTTCGACAGGGCGGCGGTGTCATGCCCCTCGGCCGCAAGCGCGGCCAGAAGGTCCGGCAGCGTCACATCCGGATCGCCCAGCAGCCGCACGCGCCCGAAACCGCCGATCCGGTGCGGGGCGCGTATGTGCAGGCCGCCCACTCGCCAGCCGCCGGGGGCGGGGGCCAGCAGGCGCTCGAAGGCCAGCGCCTCGACCAGTTGGCGCAGAACGCGGGTTTCAGGCGACATGGCGCAGCCCAGCGGCATAGGACGGGATCGGGTTCGGCACCTGGATGTAAGGGGCGCGTTCGCCGGGGATGTGCAACTCGTCCACGCCGGTCAACTGGGTCAGCATGTTGCCCTTGGCCGGAAGGTGCGCCGCCCGCAGCCATTCCGCCGCCAGCCGCCCGCCATGCCCCGGCAGCGCGGTCAACCTGCCCAGCCGGGCGGCCAGCATCGACAGCGCCTCGGGTTCGGGCAGCAGGGCGTCGGCATCCATGCGGTGGATCACGCCGAAGATCTGGTTGACCAGCAGGGTATAGCCCAGTGCCGCCTCTGCCTCGGCGCGCGGATAGACCAGATGCGGGATCGCGCGCATTTCCGGCGTGGCGCGGGCGGCGTCGATGTAAAAGCCCTGATTGTCGCGCAGATCGGCGCGCGTTGGCAGGCCATGGGTCAAATCAAGCAGGACGTTTTGCTGATGCGCCTCGAACGCGATGCCGGTGGCGTCATACATCGCCAGCATCGGGTCCAGCGCCACGTCCAGATAGGCGGCGAACCAGCGGGCCGGATCGTGCCCCGCCATCACCTGTGCCAGAAGGCTGGCGCGGCCCGGAAGACCCGGCTGCACTAGACCCGCCACCTGCATCACGCGCCCGCCGCGCCACGGGTTTTCGCGGAAGATCAGCTCGAATCCGCTTTCCTCTTGCCGGGGCAGACGCAGCGTCAGCCATGCCGGATCGGTGACGAAACGGATCGGCCCGAAGGATGGCAGCGCGTTCAGGTGCCGCGCCATCGCCTCGCCCGCCAGCAATTCGTGCCGCTTGTTCACCCGTTCGGAATTGGTCACGCGCACCGGGATCGACGCCTTGACCATCCAGTCGCAATCGGGCGACCAGAGCGTGCGGACCGAGGATGTCGCGTACCATTCCGGCCCCATCGGCCCCAGATCGCGGATCGCCCCCGCCGCGAACAGCGCCGCGACTTCCGGGCGCTGGCGCAGACGGTCCAGCGTCAGCGGATGGGCCGGGACCAGCCGCCGCCCCATGCCGGGATCGCCGTCGAACCCGGGCAGCGTGACCTCCGGCCCGCCCGCCTCGACCAGCCCGGAGGCGACGGACAGGCCGTGCAAGCGCATCTTGCCGCGCCAGTCGGGGGTCATGCTGCGTTCCTCGGCATCCGTCATGCCCCCCAGTGCCTTGGGCGAGGGATGCATCCAGTGGCCGAAGATCACGGCCTGTTCGGCGGCAAGGAAATCGGGGGTGTCGGGCGGCTCGGCCAGACGAGCGGCGGCGATCGCCTCGATCCGTGCATGGCTGTGAAGGGCGCGGTCCGCCAGCGCGGGGCCGGTCGCGGGCCAGTTCCGGCGCAGATGCGCGATCAACAGCTCCAGCGCCTCGGCATCGGTCAGGGGGCGGCTGCTTGAATCGGTCGCATGTGCCAGAGATCCGATGGGTGCAAGCCCGGTCAGGGACGGGCGCTCGGGGCGCATCTCCAGCCAGCCGTCCTGCACCGGGATGCGCCAAAGGCCGGCATCGCCGGGAATCCGGTCGATCTCGCGCGCCCGGCAGATCAGCAGGGCGGACAGTGCAGCACGGTCGGCGGCGGACCGGGCAACGGAACGGGATGGGGCGCGCAGCATCGAAAGCTCTGCCATGTTCTGGCGGAAGGCGATGCCCGCCGCGGGTTGGAACGGGGCTGGCAAATGCTGGCGCGCCAATGGGTAAGAGGCGCCCCGATGCCCTGTCAACCAAGAGCGCGGGGATTTGGCGACTATCCGCGAGGTTGCATGAAATCCCCCTTCACCCGCGCACAGAAGCTTGGCTTTGGCGGGTGAAAGGAGCGTTCATGCACTTGCATGACGGGAATCAGGCGGGCGCCGAAACCATGTCGAATGCCGCTGACGAGCCGTCCCAGTCCAAGGTCCAGCTTCCGGTCGGGCCCTTCTTGTTCTTGATGCGGGACCAGCGGTGCAGCGTCGATTCCCCCGCAAGTGGATCGCAATGCCAGCGCGTTTCTACGGCCGGACTGCCCGCGCCGTCTTCGATCAGCAGCAGCCCGGTGGTGGTCCCGGATTCGGCGGCCAGTTGCAGGCGGCGGCCCGCGGTCAGGGTCAGCGGCTTTTCCGGCGTTGCGATCACCAGCGCGCCGGGCAGACGGCGCAGCGCCTCCTCGGCCGCCCATAGGATGTCCAGCCCCTTGGCGCGCACGAAGGTGGCCGAAGCGGCCAGCGGCAGTTGCGGGTCCTGTTCGGCCAGAACCCAGATCACGGCGGGATAGCGCCATGCCTGCCACAGCGCGAAGGCAAGGCGGCCTTGGCCCTGCGCCTCGTGGGCGCGGGCGGGGCGAAGGGAAAAGGGGGTCTCATCGCGGGCCATGGATGTGAACAATATGCGAACATCCATGTTCCCCGCAAGGGTTCAGGAGGCCAGCCTGCGAACGTAGCGCTGGCCCGTCTGGCTTTTCAGCATTTCCTGCGCGGTCTTGCGAAGCCCGACTTCGTCAAGGATGCGGCGGTCGCGATAATGGATGCAGAAAATGTCCATATCGTCGGGCAGGGGCTGTTTGCGCAGCATCCCGCCAAGGATGTAATGGTGTTCCTCGGGCAAGGGGCTGACGGTGTATCCGGCGCGGCGGACGGCCAGCGGCAGCGACATCTGATCCAGATAGGGGCGGCGTTTTTCCAGCGTCTCGATCCGGTCGATGGTGCGGGCGGTGTCATACCAGACGTCGGCGAAGCGGCCATGGCCGTTGTCGCCCTCGGGAAAGATCACGAAGCCGGAACTGTAATAGGGCACGAAGACCGGACGGCGCTGGCGCATCAGGGCGATGCGTTCGGGTGGCACCTCCATCCCGAAGGCGCCATAGATCTCGTTCCAGATCGACTGGTCCGCCCAGCGCATCGAGGCGGCGACCGAACAGGCGACCTGCCCGGGCCGCGCAAGGTTGTCGATGCTGTTTTCGCGCAGGAACAGAACGTCGCTGTCCACGAAGGCGGAAAACGTGGTGTCGCGCGGCTCTAGACAGGCGATGATCTTGTTGCCGTGCGGATAGGGAGTGTCCCACATCCCCTCGGTCTTCATCGGGCGGATTTCGGCATCCATGATCTCGTGCGCGCGCAGGACGGCGGGGTGGAGTTCGTGCATCCGGTGTTCGGGGCAATAGCCGATGGCGCGGACCGAAGGCGGGAAATGCGCCCGGATCGAGGCCAGCAAGGAGCAGGCCATCATCTCGTATTCCGGCGGCTCCACGATATAGAAGAACGTGAAGGAGGGTTCCATCGGCTTTCCCCGTCTTTCGCTGATGTCCCGATTGTTTGCACGCTGTGCGGGTGGTCTACAATCGCCATTCCCGCATCAAGCGCCGCCGATCTGGCCAATCTCCTCCAGCCGGGCATGCAGGCTGGCCGCGTCCAGCGAGGCGACGGGCAATTCGCGGAACAGATCGATATGAGCCTTGGCATAGCGCAGGGCCTCGATGAAGACCATCTCGCGCTCCAGCTCGGTGCCCTCGGCCAGAATGGGATCGGCGATGCCCCAATGGGCCGAGACGGGCTGGCCCGGCCAGACGGGGCACACCTCGCCCGCCGCGTCGTCGCAGACGGTGAAGATGAAATCCATCACAGGTGCGTCCGGCCCCGCAAATTCGTCCCAGCTTTTGGACCGCAGCCCCTCGGTCGGATAGTGATAGGCGCGCAGCATGTCCAAGGTCATCGGATGGACCTGTCCGGCGGGGTGGCTTCCGGCGGAAAAGGCGCGGAAACGGCCCTTGCCCTCTTTGGTCAGCACGCTTTCGGCGATGATGGACCGGGCGGCATTGTGGTTGCACAGGAACAGGACGTTATAGACCTTGTCGGACATGAGAACCCCCATCGAACGGCGCAAGCGCCTGTAAGACATGATATAGTGCGGAACAAAGTAACGGGAAGATGGCAATGGAACTCGTGCTGGAAGGCGCGTCCTTCGACGACATCGCCGGTTTTTGGCGCGAGGTGAACCGCGTCTTCATGGCGGGCGAGGATTGGCGGCTGGGCGACAGCCTTGATGCGCTGGAGGACATGCTGCATGGCGGATACGGCACGGCGCAGGGCGACGGGCCGGTCGTGCTGCATTGGCGGCACATGGAGGCCAGCCGCCGCGCGCTGGGCATCGCTGCGACGCGCGGCTGGCTGGAGGCGAAGCTGTCCGGCGGGTTCGATGCCAAGGCCGCCCGCACCCGGATCGACGCGTTGGAGCGGGGCGAGGGCCAGACCTATTTCGACATCGTGATGGAGATATTCGCCGCCCATCCCCGCTTCACGATCCTTCCCGCGTCATAGCAGGAAGTCGTCCGCATCCAGCGACCGGACCCCATCCAGCGCCACGGCGAAATCGGCGCGCCCATTGCCGTTCACATCGGCGAAAACCGTGCTGCCCGTCAACCAGACGGCGTTCCGCGCCGCGCCATCGTCGCTGAAGCGCAGATCGCCAAGGCCGCGCAGGTCCAGCTTGTCGGTGTCCGGCCGGAAATCCACGATGCGGTCGCGGCTGCCGATAGGGCTGTCGGACGCGCTGGCGAAGACAAAGGTGTCCGCGCCGTCGCCGCCCACCAGAAGGTCCGGCCCCGACCCGCCGTTCAGCGTGTCGTCCCCGCTGCCGCCATACAGCTTGTCGGCCCCCGCGCCGCCGAACAGCAGATCGCGCCCCGGTCCGCCATGCAGCACGTCCTTGCCGTCGCCGCCCTCCAGCCGGTCGCGGCTGGCGCCCCCGTGCAACGCGTCATTGCCCGAGCCGCCGAACAGCCGATCGTTGCCGCGCCCGCCGATCAGCACGTCATGCCCGCCGCCGCCGTAAAGCTGGTCGTTGACGGATGTGCCGATCAGGCGGTCCTTGCCGCCCGTGCCGTCCACGCGGGGCAGGCTCAGGTTCCGCACGGCGACCAGCACGTCGTCGTCATATTGATAGCTGAGTTCGGACTGGAAGGTGGACACGATCTGGCCATGGGCGTTGATGATCGTGTTGCCGCCGCCCATGTATTCGTAATAATCGGAATCCGAAATGCGGAAGGCGTCGGTGATCGCCGATCCGCGCGGGCCGATCACCCGACCGTAAAGGATGCCGCCGTCATAGATGTCGTCGATGGCATCGGGGACCTGATGGAACCAGGTGACAAGGCTGCGCCCTTCGCCAAGGTCCACCACGTCCTGAAGCACCTGATCGCCCGGCCCGAGGCTGCCGCTGACGTTGATCGCGCGGGTCTGGCCGCTGCCATCGGCCCGCAGCAGGCGGAAATGCACATCGGTCTCGGCGCCGACCTCGCCGCCCTCGCCCATCCATGCAAGGGCATAGCCGCCGACATTGCGACCCGCGATCTCGCTGTTGCTCTGGTCGGCGCCGGTGGTGGTGTCGGGGTGGGGCAACAGCGGGGCGGTGACGCGCGCGGGACCGACCGGCGTTCCGTCCGCGCGGAACACCGCCGTCCAGACGGCATAGCCGCGCAGGTTGCCGTCCTCGGTCTGCTGATGCCAGCTTATGGCGTAATTCCCGTCGGGCGAGGCGGCCAGCGAGGGCGAGATATATCCCGCACCGGTGATGGAGTTGACATAGACCTCGGCATCGTCGACCAGCCTCACGGCATCGCCAAGCTGCTGCCCGGTATTGTCGTGGCGGTAAGCCAGAAGATCGTAATCCCCTGCGCTTTCATATCGCGCGACCAGCGTGATGGATTGCCCGTTGGCCAGCGTCACCATGTCGTCGGGGTAATGGTCGTCCTTGATGTTGGGCGTGATCTGCTTGGCCGGAGCGCGCACGGTGCCGTCGGCGTTATAGAATTTGATATAGCCGTCATACCACGCATCGTCGGTGCCATCGATGGCCGACGGCCCCTTGCTGCGCCATGCCACTGCAAACGACCCGTCGGCGAAGGTGGTCGCGACCGGGTCGCTCTGGATATCCTCGGTCAGATCGGGGATGCGGGTGTCGGTGGTCGCGGCCCCCGTCAGATCCCCTGCAAGCGTGCGGCCATAGACGCCGAAGGTTCCGCCCACGCCCGGATCGGGTTCCAGATCCGTCCATAGGCCCAGCAGCGATCCATCCCGCATCTGCAGGATGAATGGCTCCTCCTGAACGCTGTCTCGGTTGGCCGAAAGGAAATAGGTTGGCATGTCCACTCCTGTGCGATCCGGGGCGGGCCAACTATGCCCGCATCCGTATCACCCGCCAAAGTCGGTTTTGTCGCAAGGGGGAAAAACCGCCCATGGGTGCGACAAACTTGACAGAACTTGTCGGGATCGCTACTCGCCGCGGTCGAACCCTCCAACCATGGATAGACGATGTTCGCCCGTTCCACTGCCCTTGCCGGAATGATCCTTGCCGCGTGGCTTCCCGCCGCCTCGGCCGACCCTGTCACGCTGACCGACATCGCTGGGCGCGAGGTCACGCTGGACGGCCCCGCACAGCGCATCATCCTTGGCGAAGGGCGGCAGATCTATCTGCTGGGCGTGCTGGAGCGCGAGGCGCCCTTCGGCCATGTCGTCGGCTGGCGCGAGGATCTGCTTCAGGCCGATCCCGAAACCTATGCCGCCTATGCCGAGAAGTTCCCCGAGCTGCGCGACCTGCCGACCTTCGGCGGATTCAAGGACGGCACGTTCGATGTCGAACAGGCGGCGGCGCTGCGGCCCGACCTGATCCTGATGAACCTTGAAGCCAAGGCCGCGACCGAGGATGCCGGCTATGACGACAAGCTGGCGGGCCTGGGCATACCGATCGTCTATGTCGATTTCCGCGAGGACCCGACGGCACACAGCATCCAGTCCATGCGGATCATGGGGCAGGTGACGGGGCAGGAGGACCGGGCCGAGGAATACATCGCCTTCGTCGAGGCGCAGATGGCCCGCGTCACTGACAAGATCGGCGAGGGGATCGACCGTCCCACCGTCTTCGTGGATCGCGCGGGCGGCTATTCCGACGATTGCTGCATGAGCTTCGGCGCAGGCAATTTCGGCCAGTATGTGGAGATCGCGGGCGGTGCCAACATCGCGGCGGACATCATCCCCGGCACCTTCGGCACGCTGAACCCCGAACAGATCATCGCCGCCAATCCCGATCAGGTGATCGTCACCGGCGGGCAGTGGGAGGCTTATGTTCCGGGCGGGGCATGGGTCGGCGTCGGGCCGGGGTCGGACCTCGAGGCCGCGCGGGTCAAGCTGGAGGCACTGACGCACCGCACCGCGATGACCGGGATCGAGGCGGTGAAGACCGGCCAGTTCCACGCCATCTGGCACCAGTTCTATGACAACCCCTATTACTTCGTGGCCGTGCAACAGCTTGCGAAATGGCTGCATCCCGACCTGTTCGCGGATCTGGACCCCGAAGCGACGCTGAGGGAACTGCACGAGCGGTTCCTGCCCGTGGATTACCGTCCCGGATACTGGGTTTCGCTGAATGACTGACATCGGCGCGGCAGAGGGGCGGGACTTCTATCGCCTGCTGGTCCTGCGGCGGCAGGCGATCCTTGCCGCGCTGACGGTGCTGCTGGTGCTGAGTTTCTGCGCCGATCTGGCGCTTGGCCCGGCGCGCTATGGGCTGGGGCAGGTGGTCGGGGCGCTGCTGTCGCCCGGTTCGGTGGACGACCAGTTGCGGGTGATCCTTTGGGACATCCGCATGCCCGTCGCGCTGACGGCCGTGATCGTGGGCGCGAGCCTTTCGATCGCGGGGCTTCAGATGCAGACGATCCTGAACAACCCGCTGGCCAGCCCCTTCACGCTGGGCATATCGGCCGGGGCGGGGTTCGGCGCGGCGCTGGCGCTGGCTTTCGGGGTGGCGCTGTTTCCCTTTGCCGTCGATTACGTCATCCCGATCAACGCCTTTCTGATGGCGATGCTGACCTCGCTGGCGATCTATGGCCTCAGCCTGCGGCGGGGGGTCAGCAGCGAGACGATCGTGCTTCTGGGCATCGCGCTGGTCTTCATCTTCAACGCGCTCATGTCGCTGATCCAGTTCTTTGCCAGCCAGCAGGCGGTTGCGGCGGTGGTGTTCTGGACGATGGGCAGTCTGACGAAGGCGACGTGGCCCAAGGTCTGGATATCGGTTGCGATCCTTGCGGCAGCGGCGCCGCTTCTGGCGCGGCGGGGGTGGTCGCTGACCTCGATGCGGCTGGGCGATGCCAAGGCGGAAAGCATGGGCGTCAACCTGCGCACGCTGCGGCTGGAGGTGCTGGTGATCGTCAGCCTGCTGGCCTCGGTTTCGGTGTCCTTCGTCGGCACCATCGGTTTCATCGGGCTGGTCGGCCCGCATGTCGCGCGGATGCTGCTGGGCGAGGATCAGCGGTTCCTGCTGCCCGGTGCGGCGCTGTCGGGGGCGCTGATCCTGTCGCTTGGGTCTATCCTGTCCAAGATCATCATCCCCGGCACGGTCATTCCCATCGGGATCGTCACCTCGATCGTGGGGATTCCGTTCTTTCTGTATCTGATCCTCAGCCGGCGGTCGCAATCATGGTGACGCTTCGTCTGGAGGGGGTCGGCGCAAGCTATGGCGGGCGCGAGGTGCTGTCCGGCATCTCGACCCCCGTGCTGGAGGGCGGGCAGGTGGTCGCGCTTCTGGGGCCGAACGCGGCGGGGAAATCGACGCTGTTCCGCCGCATCTTCGGCCTGTTGCGCGGGCCGGGCGAGGTTCGGATCGAAGGCGCGACGGTGCCCCGGCCCGTCGCCTATATGCCGCAGGACAACGGCGCCCGCCCGGTGCTGACGGTTTACGAGGCGGTGCTTCTGGCGCGGATGCAGGGGCGGCGGCTGAAGGTGGACCCCGAGGATCATGCCGAGGTCGAACGGGTCATGGGGCTTCTGTCGATCGGCCACCTGCGCGCCCGCAACGTCGGCGATCTGTCCGGTGGGCAGCGCCAGATGGTCGGCGCGGCGCAGGCGCTGGTGCAGAACCCGCAGATCCTGCTGATGGACGAGCCGACCTCGGCGCTGGATCTGTCGCGGCAGATCGGGCTGCTGACCTTGCTGCGCCGTCTTGCGCGGGAACAGGGGCTGCTGATCGTGGTCGCGATCCACGATCTGGGCCATGCGTTGCGTTTTGCCGATGCGTGTCTGGTGATCGAAGGCGGGCGTCTGGCCGCAAGCGGGCCAACGTCCGAGGTCATTACCCCCGAGATGTTGCGCCGTGTCTTCGACGTCGATGCGCGGGTCGAGGAATGTTCGCGCGGGCGGTTGCAGCTGATCGTGGATTAGGGCGCGGATCTCTCCGCGCCCACAAGGGTCAGAAATCGAAGTCGTTGATGTTGGCGCTGGTGAACACGGTCGGTGCGCCCAGCAGGATCTGCGATCCATGCGCGATCTGCAACGTGCCCAGATCGCCCGCATCGAAGCTGGTATCGCCCGGCTTCAGCGTGCCGTCCGCCGCCGCGCGCAAGGCCATGACCGCGGCTGCCCCCATCGCGCCCGTGTCCCACAGCACCGCGCTTTTCACGCAGTCGGACGCGACATAGGGTTTCATCGCGTTCGGGGTCGCAAGGCCGATGACGGTGGTTTCGCCGCACAGGCCCGCTTGGGTCACCGCTTCGGCAGCGGCGGGGGTTGCGACCGAGGTCATGCCGACGATGCCGTTCAGATCCTCGCCGTATTTGTTGATGAGGGTGGTGGCCTGATTGAAGGACAGGATGTTGTCCTCCTGCGCCTCGACCGTCTCCAGCCATGTCATGTCGGGATAGCAGGCCTGCTGATAGGCCTCCATTTCCGAGATCCAGCGCGCCTGGTTCGGGGTGGTGAAGGTCGATGTCACGATGGCGAAGCTGCCATCGGGGCCGATGCCTTCGGCAAGCTGGTCGATCAGCGATTTGGCGACGCCGTTGAACTCGGCCGGGTTCACGAACCATTGGCGGGCGTCGGGTTCGGCGTCACTGTCGTAACCCACGACGTTGATCCCCGCCGCCAGCGCCTTGCGCAGCACGGGGGCGATGGCGACCGGATCGTTGGCCGCGAACAGGATGCCGTCCACCCCCGAGGTGATGTAGTTGTCGATCAGCGTGATCTGGTCGTCGATATTGGCCTGCGTCGGCCCGTCGGTGGTGACGGTGACGGTGCCCAGCGCCTCGGCCCCCTTGGCGACGCCGCGGGCGCTGCTGTCGAAATAACCGATGCCGATCAGTTTCGGGATATCCACCACCCGCAGCGGCTTGCCTGCCTTGGACCCCTCGTTCGCCACCGTGCCGCCGTCATAGGCGACGGGTTCGGGCGTGACCGTGCTGCCGTCGCAGGGCAGGGGCGATGTGGGCGCGCCGTCGCCTCCCGTCCATTGGGCATGGGCGGGCGCCGCGAGCGCAAGGGCGCAGACTGTCAAAAGATACTTCATGTTTCCTCCCTCTTTTTCTCCACGCCCGCCCTAGCGGCGGACGCGGTTTTCCATGAACGCACCGGCAACCAGCGTCAGCACCAGCACGACCCCGATCAGCACCAGCGTGCCGTCCCCCCGCACGCCCGCCAGCGACAGCCCGTTCTTCAGCACCTGCACCAGCACGAGGCCAAGCGCCGTTCCGATGATCGTGCCGCGCCCGCCGAAGATGCTGGTCCCGCCAAGCACGACGGCGGTGATGACGTCCAGCTCCAACCCCGTGCCCATGTCGGACCGGGTGGTGGACACGCGCGAGACGAACAGGATCGCCGCCAGCGATGCGGCAAGCCCCGACACCGCATAGACGGCGTATTTGGTCGCATTCACCGGCAGGCCCGCGAAATGGGCGGCAGGCTCGCTGTAGCCGATGGCCTGCACGGTGCGGCCCCAGCGGGTCAGGCCAAGGATGACCCCCGCCAGAACCAAGGCGACGCCCAATATCCAGATCTGCGTCGGCAGGCCAAGGATGCTGCCCTGACCGATGCCGGCGAACCATTCGGGGTATCCGCGCACGGACCGCGCCTGGCTGATCCCCTCGGCCAGACCGCGATAGAGCGCCAGCGTGCCAAGCGTCGCGATAAGCGGCGGCATCCCGACGCGGATGATGAGGAAGCCGTTGAACAGCCCGCAGATCAGGCCGATGATCGGGATGATCGCCAGCACGACGCCCAAGGGCAGGCCCATGTTCTGCCAGAGCACCCCCGTCAGGATCGCGCAAAGCCCCATGGTCGAGCCCACCGACAGATCGATCCCGCCCGAGACGATGACGAAGGTCATCGCCAGCGCGACCAGCGCCACCTCGGCCATCAGGCGGCCTTGGTTCAGCATGTTGCCGGTGGTCAGGAACTGCGCCGACTGGAACGACATCACCAGCAGCGCGATGACGACCAGCCCGGCCAGCACGGTTTCATGTCCGTGACGTTTCAGCATCTTACGCTCCCTTCATCGTGCGCTTGCGGCGCAGCATGTCCGCCATCACCGTCAGCAGGATCAGCGTGCCGATGAACGCCCGCAGCCAATAGGCCGACACGTTCACGAAGATCAGCGCCGAGCCGATGGTCGCGAACAGCACCGCCGCAAGGCTCGATCCGAAGACCGTGCCGGTGCCGCCAAGGATCGACACGCCGCCGATCACCGCCGAGGTGATAACGATGAGTTCCAGGTTCGGCGGGGTGGTGGACTGGATCACCTGAAGCTGCGTGGCGAACAGAAGCGTTGCAAGGCCCGCAAAGGCGCCGTGGATCATGAACACGGCGACGATGCGGCGCGGCACCTCGATCCCGACGGCGCGGGCGGCTTCGGCATTGCCGCCGATCAGGTAAAGCGAGCGTCCGAAGGGCGACAGGCGCATCCACAGCCCCGCCGCGATGGTCAGCGCGATCGCCCAGACCAGCGGCATCGGCAGGCCGAGGACAGTCATCTTGGCCAGCAGGTATTCCGGTGGCAGGTTGCTGATCCACGTCCCGCCCGTCGCGGTGATCAGGCCACCCTGCAGGATCGCCATCATCCCCAGCGTCACCACGATGGACGGGATGCGGGCATAGGCGACGAGGATGCCGCTGATGGCATTGATCGCCGCGCCCGCGATGATCGGCACCGTCCACGCAACCCAGATCGGTGCGCCCGACACCGCCAAGGTGCCCGAGATGGTCGCCAGCACGCCGATCAGCGCGCCGACGGACAGGTCGATCTCGCGGATGACGATCACCATGGTCATGCCGATGGCGGCAACGGCGATGTATGCGTTGCCGGAGAAGATCGTCGTCAGGTTCCGCGCGCTGACGAAACGCGGGTTGTAGAGCCCGACGCCGACCAGCAGCGCAAGGATCGCCAGCGCGACGAGGATCTCGTGCCCGTATTCACGCAGAAAGCGGCGGACGGCCCCGGTGCCGGACGGGGGCAGGGTGGTGCTGCCGATCATGATGCGCTCCTTCTGGCGGTCATTGCGTGGCCGACGGCCTCGGGGGTGGCCTCGTCGCGCGAAAGGGTGGCGCGGATGCGGCC
The DNA here is from genome assembly GCF_004959935.1 of Falsirhodobacter xinxiangensis. Taxonomy (GTDB): domain Bacteria; phylum Pseudomonadota; class Alphaproteobacteria; order Rhodobacterales; family Rhodobacteraceae; genus Falsirhodobacter; species Falsirhodobacter xinxiangensis. Next base: position 224,057 of record NZ_SMYN01000005.1, read on the forward strand.
TTCGGCGATGACCATGACGCGGTCGGACATGGCCAGAACCTCCGGCAACTCGCTGGAGATCATCAGGATCGCCAGACCCTGCCCCGCCAGTTCGCAGATCAGACGGTGGATTTCGGCCTTGGCCCCAACGTCGATACCGCGTGTGGGCTCGTCAAGGATCAGCACCGAAGGGTTGGTCTGCAACCACTTGGCGATGACCACCTTTTGCTGGTTGCCGCCCGAGAGCTGGCCCGCGATCTGTTCCGGCCCCGAGGCGCGCACGCCCAGCATGTCGAATCCGCGCTTTGCCAGCGCCGCCTCTTTCGCGCGGTTTATCATCCCGCCGGGAGAGATCCGGTCCAGCACCGCCATCGAGATATTCTCGCGGATCGGCAGCGGTTTCACGAGGCCCTGCGCGCCGCGATCTTCGGGGACATAGGCGATGCCGGCATCCCGCGCGGCGCGGGGGCTGGCGATGCGGATTTCCCGCCCGTTCAGATGGATCGTGCCCGACGCGGCCGGGGTGACGCCGAACAGCACATGCGCCAGTTCCGTGCGCCCCGATCCGACAAGGCCCGCAATCCCGAGAATCTCGCCCTTGTGCAGGGTGAAGCTGGCATCCTTCACCATCGGGCCGCAGGACAGGCCGCGAACCTCCAGCACGGGGCCGCCGATGGGAACCTCGGTCTTGGGGAACATCTGATCGACCGGGCGGCCGACCATCAGCGAGATCAGCTCGGCCTCGGTCGTCTCGCGCGCATTGCGGGTGGCGATATAGGTGCCGTCGCGGAGCACGCTCATCCGGTCCGAGATGCGGAAGATTTCGTTCATGCGGTGGCTGACGTAAAGGATGGCGACACCCCGCGCGCGCAGCCGCAGCACGATCTCCAGCAGGCGGTCGGCATCGCGTTCGCCAAGCGCGGCGGTCGGCTCGTCCAGGATCAGCACGCGGGCGTTGTGGTTCAGGGCGCGGGCGATCTCCACCCGCTGGCGCATGGCGACCGAAAGGCTGCCCAGCTTGCGGTCCACGTCCAGATCGTGACAATCGAGGTCGGCCAGAAGCTCTTGCGCGCGGCGGCGCATGAAGGCCCAGTCCACCATGCCGCCCTTGCGCGGGTAATGCCCCGCAAAGACGTTTTCGGCCACGGTCAACTCGCCGAACAGCAGCAGTTCCTGATGGACGACGGCGATCCCGGCTTCCGCCGCGCGGCGGGGCGAGGGGAGTGCCGTCTGCACCCCGTCCACAAGGATCGCGCCGCCGCTGGGCGCGTGCATTCCGGCAAGGATCTTCACCAGCGTCGATTTCCCGGCGCCGTTCTCTCCCATCAGCGCGTGGACCTCGCCCGCACGCAGGTCGAGATTGGCCGTCTTCAGCGCCTTCACGGGGCCGAAGCTTTTGGAGATATCGCGCACCGACAGGGCCGGCCCCCCGGCAGGGGGCGGCGTTTGGGCAATGGTCATCTTTCCTCCCTTCGCGCGGCCTCCCTGCCGCGCGGACGGGTCAGCCTTGGCCGACCAGTCCTGTCACAATGATATCCGCGGTTCGGATCGCGTCGGCAATCGTTTTCGCAGTCAATCTGCGATGAACCGAATGGATGACGTTGGTGGGCTTCATCGCTTCCTCTCCGACGCGTAAAAGATCGGCATTCGAGACGTCGCCAAGGCCCAGATCGGCCAGCCGCACCGGAAGACCTATGGCGTGACAGAAGCGGACGGCCTCCTCGATCTCCGGCAGGGCGCGGTTTTCCAGGACCAGCAGGCCGATGATGCCGAAGGCGACCTTTTCGCCGTGGAAGAAGTGATGCGTCGGTTCCAGAATGGTCAGCGCGTCGTGGATGCCATGTGCGCCCGACACGCCGCAATTCTCGAACCCGAGGCCGGACAGAAGGGTGTTCGCCTCGATGATGTTTTCGACGGCGTCGGTCAGGCAGCCTGCCTTGGCGGCGTGATATGCCGCAAGACCGTCGCGCATCAGCGTCTCGTGGCAGGCGCGGGCGATGGCGGCACCGGCCACCGTGACGGCATAGCCGTCGGCGATATAGTTGTTCGACCGGCTTTCGAAATTCGAGCGTGCCTCATACCACGTGGACAGCGCATCGCCGATGCCCGCCGCCAGAAACCGCACCGGCGCGCGCAGGATCACCTCGCTGTCCACCAGCACCACGTCGGGGTTGCGATAGCAGCGCTCGACCCGGTCATAGACCCCGTCCGCGCTGTAGATCACGCCGATGGAGCTTGTGGGGCTGTCGGTCGAAGCGATGGTCGGCACGGTGATGATCCGTGCGCCCGCATCGCGCGCGGCGATCTTGCCGGTGTCCAGCGTCTTGCCGCCGCCGACCCCGATCACCACCGCCGCACCTTTGGCCAATGTGGCAACCCGCGCGACCTCGGCATCCGTGGATTCGCCGCCGAAGACGGTTTCCGTGACCTCGACCCCCGCCAGCGAGGCCCGCAGCGCCTCGCCATAGGTCTGCGCCACGAAGCTGTCCATCAGCAGCAGCGCCGTGTCGCCCAGACCCTTGGCATAGACACCCAGATCCTTCAGCACCCCCGGCCCTTGGACGTATCGAAGCGGGCCGCCGTAACCGCGTTGTTCCATGATGTTCCCTCAGCGCAGCGTCAGGCCGCCGTCGATGGTGATGACCTCTCCGGTCGTGAAGCTGGCGGCGTCCGAGGCGAGGTAGACGACCGCGCCCACCAGCTCTTTCGTGCCGCCGATCCGGTCCTGCACCGCGCCCTTGGCCCAGTGGTTCGCCACCACGTCGGGATGTTCGCGCAGCACCTCGTCCGTCAGTTCGGTGCGGATATATCCGGGGGCGATGGCGTTGACGCGGATGCCGTGTTCGGCCCATTCCGTCGCCAGCGCCTTGGTCAGCATATGCACGCCCGCCTTGGACACGTTATAGGCGGCGTGACGGAACGGCCAGTTCACGATCCGGCCCGACATCGACCCGACCGAGATGATGCTGCCCGATTTCTGCACGATCATCTGCCGCCCCGCCGCACGCGAGACGAGGAACACGCCGTCGAGGTTCACCGCCATCGTGCGCCGCCAATCGTCCAGCGGCGTATCCTCGGCGTTCGAGGGCAGCACGATGCCGGCATTGTTGATCAGGATGTCCACGCGCCCGAAGGCGGCGACGGTTTCGGTGATCAGGCGGTCGGCATCCTGTTCGTCGGAAACATCGCCCTTGATGGCGATGGCGCGACCGCCCTTGGCCTCGATCGCGGCGACGACCCTGGCCGCGCGATCGGCGGCGGATTGGTAGTTCACGACGACCGACGCGCCACGGTCGGCAAGACCATAGGCCAGCTCCTCGCCGATCCCGCGCGATGCGCCGGTGACGATGGCGACGCGGCCCGTCAGATCGAAGATATCGTTGCTCATGTGGTTCTCCGGTCAGGCGGCGGCGGAAAGGCGGCTGCCAAGGATGTGTTCGGCCACGCGGATCGCCTGCGCCACGATGGTCAGCGACGGGTTGAAGCCGGTGGAGGAGGGCAGGAAGGACGCGTCGACGACGTAAAGGTTGTCGACGTCCCAGACCTTGCAGAACGGGTCCAGCACCGATGTCGCAGGGTCTCGCCCGAAGACGGCGGTGCCGCATTGGTGCATCGACACGGTGATATCCATGCGCTGCGTGATGATCAGCGGATAGCCGATGGAGCGCATGATCCGACCCCAATGGCGCACCAGTTCGTTATGCGCCTTTTCGTTGTTGGGGGTGTAGTTGATGCGGATCTGGCCGTTCGGATCGACCATGACGCGGTTGTTCCGGTCGGGCAGATCCTCGGACATGATCCACCAGTCGACGGATCGCTTGGCGAACAGATCCATCGCCCATTCGGGGATGAACTTGACGTTCGCGGTCAGCATCCCGCCCTGAAGCTTGCCCAGACCCTGCACGTTGCCAAGGGGATAGGGGCGGTGGTCGTTCGCCAGATAGAAGTCGTTGATCGCCATGGACTTCTGGAACGTCACGCCATTCTTGCGGAACGGATGGACCGCCATCATCGCCGTGTTGTTATGCGCCATGTAGTTGCGGCCCAGAAGGTCGGACGAGTTGTTGCCGATGCCGCCCGGATGCTTGTCATTGGCCGAACGCAGCAGCAGCACCGCCGAGTTGATCGCCCCCGCGGACGAGATGAACAGATCGCCCGCGATCACACGTTTCGCACCGCCATGTTCGACCTCGATCCCCGTGACGCGCTTGCCCGAAGGGTCGGTCAGCAGGCGCAGCACCTTGGTGTCCAGCACCAGATCGACGCGGTTCGTGGCGATGGCGGGGCGCACCAGCCGCACCTCGGCGTCGTTCTTGGCGCCCAGCTTGCAGGCGAAGCCGTCGCAGGTGGCGCAGCGGATGCATTTGCCGCCCTCGTGCCGGTCGATGGCGATGGGCAGCGGGAACGGGTGCAGCCCCTTGCCGCGCAGCTTTTCGGCGACGGCTTCGATTTCCGGCTCATGCCCGATGGTGGGGTGGGGGAAGGGGCCGGAACGCGGCGGCTCGATCGGATCGGCGCCGGCGGTGCCGTGCGTGCCCATCAGGCGTTCCGCCTCGTCGTAATAGGGCGCGAACTGGTCATAGCTCCACGGCCATGCGGGGGCGATGCCGTCCTCATGTTCCAGCACCTCGAAATCCTGCTGGCGGAAGCGCACTGTCGCCGCCCCGAAGAATTTCGAATTGCCGCCGACGTAATAGAAGGTCGAGGGGTGGAAGGGCTTGCCGTCCTTGTCCAGCCACGTTTCCTTCGCCGTGTATTTGCGTTCGTGAAAGACCGCCTTGACCGACCAGTTGTCCGCCTCGCGCGGCAGATAGTTGCCGCGTTCGATCATCAGGACCCGCGCGCCACCCTTTGCCAGCCGGTTGGCCATCGCGCCGCCACCGACGCCCGCCCCGACGATCACCACGTCATAGTGGTCCTCGACCGTATCCATAATTTCCTCCCTCCAGCTCGGCCGATGGCCTGGCATGTCACATGATCGCGCCGACCTGCCACGGCACGAATTCGTTGTCCCCGTAGCCGTATTCCTCGCTGCGGGTGGGCTGGCCCGATGCGGTGTCCAGCATCAGCCGGAACAACCGCTCGCCCAGTGCCTCGATCGTCTCCTCGCCGGTCACGACGGTGCCGCAGTCCATGTCCATGTCTTCGGACATGTGGCGATACATCTCGGAATTGCTGGCCAGTTTCAGCGAGGGGGCGGGCTTGAACCCCGACACCGACCCGCGCCCCGTGGTGAAGGCGATCAGGTTCGCGCCCCCCGCCACCTGACCCGTGACCGCCACGGGGTCGTAGCCGGGGGTGTCCATGAAGACGAGCCCGTGTTCCGTCACCCGTTCGGCATATTCGTAAACCGCGTTCAGCCGCGACATGCCGCCCTTGGCCACCGCGCCCAGCGATTTTTCAAGGATGGTCGTCAACCCGCCCGCCTTGTTCCCGTGCGAGGGGTTGTTGTCCATTTCCGCATTGTTGCGGGTGGTGTAGTCGCGCCACCACTCGATCCGCTCCAGCAGCTTTTCGGCCACGGCGGGGGATGCGACGCGGCGCGTCAGCAGATGTTCGGCGCCATAGATTTCGGGCGTTTCGGCAAGGATCACCGTGCCGCCATGCCGCACCAGCAGGTCGGCCGCATAGCCGAGGCCGGGATTGGCCGAGATGCCGGAATATCCGTCCGATCCGCCGCATTCCAAGGCCAGCGTCAGTCCGGATGCGGGCAGGGCCGTGCGTTTCGCGGCGCCGACCAGCGGCATCATCTCCTCGACCGCGCGGATGCCCGCCTCGACCGTGCGGCGGGTGCCGCCGACGGTCTGGATGGTCATGGTGCGCAGCCGGTTCGATTCCGCCAGCCCCTCGCGCTCCAGCAGCATCGGGATCTGGTTCGTCTCGCAGCCCAGACCGATCATCAGCACGCCGCCGACATTCGGATGCGTGGCATAGCCCGAGATGGTCCGCGCGAGGTAGTCATACCCCTCGGCCTTGGTGTTGAAGGCGCAGCCGCCGCCATGGGTCAGGGCGATCACGCCATCGACGCCGGGAAAGTCGCGGGCGGCAAAGTGCTGCGCCACCGCCTTCGACACCGTGGCCGAACAGTTCACCGAAGATATGATGGCGATGTAGTTGCGCGTGCCGATGCGCCCGTCGGGGCGGGCATAGCCCATGAACGTGGCGCGGTCTGCTTCGGCGATCATGTCCGGTTCGGTCGCGTCCACGCCGATGGCATAATCGCGAGTGAACTCGCCCACTGTCAGGTTCTGGGTGTGGACATGCGCGCCCGCTGCGATGCCGGTCGTGGCGAAACCGATGGTCTGGCCGTATTTCGTCACCGCCTCGCCCGCCGCGATGGGGCGCAGGGCCATCTTGTGGCCCCGCGGGATCGCGGTCAGCGGGCGGATGCCCTCGACATCGGTGCCCGCCTCGATGGCGATGCGGGCCACCGCGACATTGTCCGCCGGGTTCAGCCTGATCAGGGGCGAGACGTAGTTGGTCATGTCTGGCATCAGGAACTCTCGTGATGAAGTTTCGCCATCACCTCGAACGAGGATTCGAGGTGGATGCGCATCGCAAGTTCGGCCTGATCGGGCTTGCCTGCGGCGATGGCGGCGGCAATGGCCGCGTGCTGTTCGGTGACCATGGCAAGGTGGCCGGGAACCGGCGCGGACATCTGGCGCATACGGTCCAGATGCACCTTGGCAAGGGTGATGAATTTCCAGATCCGGGGCATCCCGCTGGCCCGCGCGATGGCGGCATGGAACGCGTCGTCGGCATCGAGATAAAGACCCAGCCGGTCCGAGGCGACCAGATCGCGCATCAACGCGATATGTGGGGCAAGATCGTCCGTCCCGTTCAACGCGGCGCGGCGCACGCTTTCGATTTCCAGCGCGCGGCGAATCACGAAACCTTCCTCGGCCACCTGGAACGAGATCGGGCTGACATAGGTGCCCGAATGCGGAAGCACGTTCACCAGCCCTTCGTCGGCAAGGCGCTGGACCGCCTCGCGCACGGGGGTGCGCGATATGGAAAGCCGGTCGCAGATGGCCTTCTCGACGATGGCCTCGCCCGGTGCCAGCTCCAGCATGATGATGGAGTGGCGCAACAACTCATATACTTGCTCGGCCTTTTGCGGTGCGCGATTCTGCATCTGTCAGCTTCTCCCTTGTGGCAAATATCCAGTTATAGCGGGATTTTGCAATCGTCTTTTTCGATGCTTGACAGACTCATGTATTGCTGCGCTATCTGACTCATATATCGGTTGGGTCTGAGGAGCGCCCGCCGGAGGAGGAAAAAATGCCCGGATTGACCCGTCAGGGGGCGCTGTCGTGAGCGCGATCAATTACCTGACCCGCATCGAATTCGCAGAGGGCGAGATCGCCCGCCTGCCCGAATTTCTGGCCGCCCTTGGTGTCTCGCGCCCGCTGATCGCAACCGATCGCGGGCTGGTTGCGACGGGGCTGGTGGACCGCGTGGCCGGAATGCTGGCCGATGCCTCGGTTTTTGCCGACACGCCCGCCAACCCGACCGAGCAGGCGGTTCTGGCCGCCCATGCCCAATACAAGGCCGATGGCTGCGACGGGATCGTCGGCCTTGGCGGCGGATCGTCGCTGGATCTGGCCAAGGCCGTCCGGCTGCTGACCGGTCATGACGGGCCGCTGGAGCAATATACCGCCGTTGCGGGCGGGGTCGGGCGCATCCACGGCAATATCTGCCCGATGATCGCGGTTCCCACCACATCCGGGACCGGGTCCGAAGTGGGGCGCGCGGCGGTCATCATCACAGCAGACGGGCGCAAGCTGGGGATCATCTCGGGGTTCATGCTGCCCAGCATCGCGCTGTGCGATCCCGAGTTGACCTATGGCCTGCCGAAAAGGCTCACGGCGGCGACGGGGATGGATGCGATCTCGCACTGTCTGGAAACCTATATGGCCCCGGCCTTCAACCCGCCGGCCGAGGCGATTGCGCTGCACGGTCTGGACTGCGGTCTGCGCGCGATCGAACCCGCCATGGCGAACGGGCAGGGTCGGGACGCGCGCCGTGACATGATGACCTGCGCGCTGGAAGGCGCGATGGCGTTCCAGAAGGGTCTGGGCGCCGTTCATGCGCTGACCCATCCGCTTGGCGCGATCCGCGAGTTGAACCTGCATCACGGCACGCTGAACGCGGTGCTGATGCCGGCGGTGCTGCGGTTCAACCGCCCCGTCATCGGCGCGAAATGGGATGTTCTGGCCGCGCGGATGGGGGGCGCGCCGGATGAGGTGATCGCCGCGCTGAACACGCGCATCGGGATGCCGACCGGCCTGCGCGCGATGGGCGTGACGGACGCGATGATGGAGGCCGTCTCGCACGCCGCGCTGAAGGATCATTGCCACGCGACCAACCCGCGCATCGCCACGCAAGCCGAATACCTGGGCATTCTTCGCGAAGCTGCCTGAAACAAACTGGGAGGGAAAAATGGACAACGAGAAACTGGTGCACAGCCATGACGGCATCCGCCTGACGCGGCGCGGTCTTCTGTCGGCGGGGGCGGCGGCAACGGTCGCGGCCACGCTGATCCGGCCGGGCTTTTCATGGGCGCAGAATGCGGAACTGACCTTCTGCGCGTCCCTGGGCTGGACGGTCTGGGAATCGGGCCGCCATATCGTCAACGGCTACAAGGACGCGGTGGAACGTCTGGGCGGCACGCTGACGATTGCCGACGCCAACTATGACGTGAAGAAGCAGGCCGACCAGATCCTCGCCTTCGTGGAATCGAAACCGGCGGCGATCTTCATCACGCCAGCGGATGCGGCCGCCATTTCGCCCGCCGTGCAGCAGGCGGTGGCCTCGGGCATCCCGATCTTCATCGGCGACAGCTATGTGCCGAACACCACCGTCACCTCGACCGCGATGTCGAACAATTTCGGTCTGGGCGCCTATCCTGCGGAATACATCGCCAACACGCTGGAGGGGAAAGGCAAGGTCGCGCTGGTCTCGCTGCCGTCCAACGAAAGCTGGGACCAGCGGACGCTGGGTGCGAAATCGGTCTTCACCCGCTTCCCGGACATCGAGATCGTGTCCGAGATCGCCTTCGCGCTTGGCGGATCGACCACGCCGCGTCAGGTGGTGGACCAGATCCTGACAGCGAATCCGGAACTGGATGCGATCTGGTGCGCGTGGGACGGGGCGGCGTCCGAAGGCACGCTGGCGATCCGCGCGGCAGGGCGCGACACGATCATCACCGGCATCGACGGCGGGGCGCAATCCTTCGAATACATCAAGGCGGATTCGCCCTTCAAGATCACCATGGCGCAAAGCTTCTACGAGATGGCGTATATGAACGCCTTCTATGCGCACGAGGTCGCGGCCGGTCGCCTTGCCCCGCGTTTCATCATCACGCCGACCTATGCCGTGACGAAGGACTCGCTCGATCCGCTGGACACCATTCCCGACACCTATGACGTGCCGGGCGAGGCTGCGAAGCTGGGCTGGAACCGCGTTCTGTAAGGAGGCAACCATGACATCGGGCACCCGAACGGTCCTTGACATGCGCGGTATCGAAAAGCGCTTCGGGGACGTCAAGGCACTTGGGCATGTGGATTTCGATCTGGACGCAGGCGAGATCCATGCGCTTCTGGGCGTCAACGGCGCGGGGAAATCCACGCTGATCAAGATCCTGTCGGGGGTCTATGTCAAAAGCGGCGGCACCATCGCCGTCGGCGGTGTCCAGCACGAGCTGGGCACCCCCCGCGCCGCGATCGAGGCGGGGATCGCCACCGTGCAGCAGCACCCCGAACTGGTGGGCGATCTGACGGGGGCGGAAAACATCTTTCTGGGGCACGAGGGCGCGCGCCCCGGCCTGTTCGGGCGCATCGACCGCGCGGATATCGCGCGGCGGGCCGAGGCACTGCTTCAGCGGTTCCCCATCCAGATCGACCTTTCGCGCCGCGTGGCCGACATGCCCGCCGTGGACCGCGAGATCGTGGCGATCCTGCACGCGCTGCGGCTGGAGAATACGCGCATCCTGATCCTGGACGAGCCGACCTCGACCTTGACCGAACGCGAGAAGGCATCGCTGTTTTCGATGATGCGGATGCTGCGCAAGGCGGGCATCGCGATCATCTACATCACCCACCGGCTGGAGGAAGTCTATGAGATCGCCGACCGCTTCACCGTCTTCCGCGGCGGGCAGAAGGTCGCCTGCCATACCGTGGCCGAGGCGCGGGGAAAGGCGATCTCGATCCCCGTTCTGATGCTGGGCGCGGGCGGGGGGCTGACATTTCCGCCCCGCACGGGCCGCAGCGACGGCGCGGTGGTGCTGGAGGCCGAAGGTCTGTCGGCAGACGGGTTCGCGAATGTCAGCCTGACCGCGCGCAAGGGCGAGATCCTGGGCATCTTCGGCCTTGTCGGATCGGGCGTGGACGAATTGTCGAAGGCGCTGTTCGGGGCGATCCCGTCGTCCGGCGCGCTGCGGCTGGAGGGCCGCGATGTGCGGTTCCGATCGCCGGCCGAGGCGTTGCGCGCGGGCATCTTCCTTGTGCCCGGCGACCGGCGTGCCGAAGGGCTGACACTGGACGAGAACGTCATCTTCAATACGGTCGCGGCGAACATGTCCCGCGCCTCGTTGGGCGGGCTGATGCGCTTTGGCGCGAACCGCCGCGCGGCGCGCGAACTGGCGCAGATGGTGGATCTGCAACCCATGCGCCTTGACCGCGACCTGCGCGGCTTTTCAGGCGGCAACCAGCAGAAGGTCGTCATCGCGCGCGGGCTTTATCGTCAGGCGAAATGCTACATCTTCGTGGAACCGACGGTGGGCGTCGATATCGGCGCACGGTCCCGCATCTATGCGCTCATGCGCGAGATTTCCAAGGACGCGGCGGTGATCGTCATGTCCTCCGACTGCGACGAGGTTCACGGCGTCGCCGACCGCACGCTGGCGCTTTACAAGGGCCGCCCCATCGAGGGCGCGGCAGACCGCGACCAGCTTCTTCACGCAGGCATCATGGGAGGGGTCGCGGCATGATCTCGAACCGGCTTTTCATACGGCTTCTGGCCTTTGCCGCCTTGGTCGCGGTGATCGCGGCGATCTTCTGGTCGCAGAACCCGGCGTTTCTGTCGGGCGGCAACATCCGCGCGCTGATGCGGCACATGTCGGTGCAGGGTCTTGCGGCGCTGGGCCTGACCTTCGTGATCGTGGTGCGCCATTTCGACCTCAGCTTTCCGGGCGTTGCGTCCATGGGGGCGATGACGCTGGGCTGGCTGATCGCGTCCGGCGCGCCGTTTCCGGCAGCCATCGCGGGTGCGCTGGCGGTGGGGCTGGTCTTCGGGCTGGTGAACGGAATCGCGGTTGCGCGGTTCGGCCTGCCGGACATCGTGACGACCATCGCGACGGGCGGGCTGGCGGTGGGCTTTTCGTATTTCTATTCGAACGGGACGTCGATTTCGCAGAACTTCTTCATGTCGGGCATTCTGGATCTGAACGACAAGCGGATCATTGGGCTGGACATGCCGTTCGCGATCCTGATGGCGGCGGCGGGGGTGGCGGCTGTGGTGCTGCACGCCTCGCGCGTGGGGGCGGGGATGTACGCGACGGGGCAGAACCGCGTCTCGGCCCGCTTTGCCGGGATCGCGACGCGGCGGCTGATCGTGCTGGCCTTTGCGCTCTGCGGCACGATGGCGTGCCTCGCGATCACGCTTCTGGTCGCATCGTCGGGGGCGGCGAACGTCACGGCGGGGGGGCAGCTTCTGATGCCCGCATTCGCCGCGGTCTATCTGGGGGCGGCGCTGTTCGGGCGGCCTTCGGTGGGGGCGACGCTGGCGGGAACGCTGATGATGTCGACCATGCTGAACGGCTTCACGCTGCTGGCGATCCCCTACTACTACTCCGACGCCATCGTCAGCACGGTTCTGATCGCGGCCATCGCCATCTTCGATCCGCGCCTGTCCGGTCTTCTGAACTTCCGAAAGGCAGCAGCATGAGCGCCCTGACCGCAGACATCCCGCAGCGCCGCCGTGGAGCGGACTTCCTGATGCGTTACGCCTTCTTCATCCTTGTCGCCGTGGTCTTCGTGGCCTTCGCCATCCTGCGCCCGACCTTCGTGACACCGGGCAACATCCACGGGATGCTGATGTCGGCCTCGATTGCCGGGCTGATGTTCCTTGGGCTGACATGGCTCATCGCGGCGGGCGAGATCGACGTCAGCTTCATGTCCGTCGCCGCGCTGGCGAATATGGTCACGGCGGCGCTGGTGCAGGACGGGCAGGGCTGGGCTCTTGCCTCGCTGGGCGGTCTTGGGGCAGGGGTCGCGTTCGGGCTGGTGAATGCCAGCCTCGTGGCGGGGCTGCGGCTTCCGGCGCTGGTGATCACCATTGCGACGGGGGCGCTGGCGGCGTCGATCGCGGCGGCCATCGGGCTGGGCACGTCGATCGCGCTGAACAACACCGGCTTCGTCGGGCAGGTGCTGGGCCTGCGGGTCGGGGTGCTGCCGCTGATCGCGGTGATCGTGGCGGGGCTTTATGCCGTCAGCTGGTTCGTCCAGGAACGGCTGACCTTCGGCCATTACATCTATGCGATGGAGCAGAACCGCGCCGCGGTGGTCGAGGCGGGCGTGCCGGTGAACCGGATGCTGTTCATGCTGTTCGTGCTTTCGGGCGTGGTGTCGTCGCTGGCGGGCGTGCTGCTGGCCGCGAACCTTTCGTCGGGGCAGCCCTATCTGGGCACGTCCTATTTCCTTGACGGGCTGACAGCGGTGCTTCTGGGCGGCATGGCGCTGAAACTGGGCAAGCCGAACGTGCTTGGCACGCTGGCTGCGACGATCTTTCTGATCGGGCTTCTGAACGGGGCGGCGCTTCTGGGCTGGACGGACAGCCAGCGCCAGATCGTCCGGGGCAGCCTTTTGCTGGTGGGCGTCGGCCTTGTCGTCTTCGCCCGCAGCCGCCGTAAAACATGAGGGACATGATGAAAGCGACCACCCGCCGCCCTGTCGGCACCACGGGGCTGGAGGTGACGGCCCTTGGCATCGGTTCGGCCCCCTTGGGCGGGCTGTATGCCGATGTGCCCGCGCCACAGGCGCTGGAGATGCTGGAGACGGCTTGGGATCTGGGCATCCGGTATTTCGACACCGCGCCGATGTATGGGCTGACCCGGTCGGAACATCTGGTCGGCCAGACCCTGCGCGAGCGCGACGGCTATGCCCTGTCCACCAAGGTCGGGCGTCTGATGACCACCGAACGCGCGGGCCGCAAGCTGCCGCCCGAGCCGCCGAAGAACCCGCTCGACCCCGGCTGGCACAACGGCCTGCCGTTCCGCGAGGTGTTCGATTACAGCTATGACGGCGTGATGCGCAGCTTCGACGACAGCCAGCAGCGGCTGGGCATCCGCGATATCGACCTGCTGTATGTCCATGACATCGGGCGCGTGACCCATGCCGATCTGCACGACCACCACTGGGGTTCCTTGACCAAGGGCGGCGGTTTCCGCGCGCTGCAGGAGCTGAAGGCGGCGGGCGATATCAAAGGGTTCGGTCTGGGCGTGAACGAGTGGGAAGCCATCCGCGACGCGCTGGAGGAAACGGATCTGGATTGCTGCATGCTGGCGGGGCGCTATTCGCTGCTGGACCGGGATGCGCAGGATTTCCTGTCGCGGGCAGGTGTGCCTTTGGTGATCGCGGGGGTCTACAACTCGGGCATCCTTGCGGCGCCGAAGGGCGGGCGGCGGAAGTTCAACTATGCCGATGCCGACCCCGCCGTGGTGGCCAAGGTCGAACGCCTGCGCGAGGTCTGCGACGGGTATGACGTGCCGCTGGCCGCCGCGGCGATCCGTTTTCCCATGCGCCACCCCGCCGTCACCTGCGTCGTCATCGGCGCCAAGACCGCCGCGCAACTGCGCCAGAACGTCGAATGGTTCGACACCGACCTGCCCGACGCGATCTGGGCAGACCTCGACCAAGCTATCGGAGAGTAAGAATGCTGAAGAACGTGAACCCGCTGCTGACGGGCGATTTGCTGGCGATCCTGTCGGATATGGGCCATGGCGACGAGGTGGTCATCACCGACGCCAACTTCCCCGCCGATGCGGTGGCGCAACGGCTGGTGCGCCTGCCGGTCAGCGCGACCGATGTGCTGGACGCGGTGTTGTCGGTGATCCCGCTGGACGATTTCGTGGATGCGCCCTCGGCCGCGATGGATGCGCCGGAGCGGCCCGCGATCTATACCGATTTCCAGTCCGCGATGGACGCGTCCGAAGGGCGCAGCGTCGGGCTGGAACTGATCGACCGTTTCGAATTCTATGACCGCGCCAAGGCCGCCTATGCTGTCATCGCGACGGGCGAGCGTCGGCTTTACGCCAACATCATTCTGAAGAAAGGCGTGCTGCGTGCTTGACGCCCATCAGCATTTCTGGCGCATCGACCGGGGCGACTATGGCTGGATGAGCCCGGATCTGAAGCCGCTTTATCGCGATTTCGGCCCCGAGGATCTGGCCCCCCTGATGGCAGAGGCGGGCATCACCCGGACCGTGCTGGTGCAGGCCGCCGAGACGGAGGCCGAGACCGACTTCCTTCTGGACATCGCCGCGCGCACGGATTTCGTCGCCGGGGTCGTCGGCTGGCTGGACATGCTGTCGGGCGATTTCGCCGCGCGGCTGGACCATTACGCCGCGCGCCCGAAATGGATCGGGCTGCGGCCCATGCTTCAGGAACATGATCCGGCGATGATCGACGATCCGCGTTTCCGCGCGGGTCTGGCCGAGGTCGCCCGGCGGGGCATTCCCTTCGACATCCTGACCTTTCCGCGCCATCTGCCCGCGATGGTCGATGCCGTGCGCGGGGCACGGGGGCTGCACGCGATCCTCGACCACATCTCCAAGCCCGACATGACGGGGCCGGTCGATCCCGCATGGGCGGCGGGCATCCGGGCGCTGGCGGCGGTGCCGGGGCTGCATTGCAAGATCTCTGGTCTGGTGACCGAGGCGGGGGCGGGTTGGACGCCCGACCGCATCCGCCCCTTCGTCGATCTGGTGGCCGATGCCTTCGGGCCGGAGCGGCTGGTCTTCGGGTCGGACTGGCCCGTCTGCACCCTTGCCGCCAGCCATGCGCAGGTGGTGGACCTTGCCCGCGACCTGCTGGGGCGGCGTTACGATGCCGAACAGATGCGCGGGATCATGGAGACCAACGGGCTGCGGTTCTATCGCATCGGCGGCTGATCGCCGGCAGTCCGCTTGTCTTGCGGACACAAAGCCCGGACAGTGCCCAAGGCGGCTGCGCTGGTCAGGGATACACGGAGGCCACCGCAGCGCGCCCATTCATGCGGAGGACACCATGATACACCCTGCTGACCATCGGCCCAAGAGCGGCCGCGGCGCCATCCTTGGCCTTGCGATGGCTTGCCTTCCCGGCGCGGCGCTCGCCCAGCCGGCCGAGCCGCGCGACAGCTTCTTCTGGATCGGCGAGATCAACAAGGCCAGCGCCGTCATCAACAGCGAGGAAGGCCTGCTCGATCCCGCGCTGGCCCCCGGTATCGCCGCGGCCTTGGTCAAGGTGCTGGAAGACGGGGACGAACCGGGCGCGAAACGTCCGCAAAGCGTCATCACCTTCGAGCCGCTGCTGATCGAGGCGGGCGGGCAGAACGTCACCTTGCTTCATGCCGGGCGGTCCAGTCAGGACATGCTTTCGACCGCGCGTGCCGCGCTTTTGCGCGAACGGCTGCTCGATCTGGCCGATCAGTTGAACATGACCACGCGCACGATGGTCGAACTTGCCGCGCGGCATGCGGGCACCATCGTTCCGAATTACACCAACGGCGTCGCCGCCCAGCCCAACAGCTATGGTCACTATCTTCTTGGCCATGCCGCCGGGCTGGACCGCGATGCCGAACGCCTGCGCGAGGCCTATGTGCGGCTGGACCGATCCGCCATGGGAACGACGGTTCTGAACGGGACGAGCTGGCCGCTGAACCGCGAGCGGATGGCCGATTACCTCGGCTTTGCCGCCGTGGTCGACAACGCCTATGACGCGGCCCAGATCGCCCCCGTCGATCAGGCGGTGGAGCTTTCGTCCATCGTCACCTCGATCGCCCTGCATTCGGGCAGCTTCATCGAGGATGTCATGGGCCAATACGGTCAGACCCGTCCATGGATTCTGCTGGAGGAGGGGGGCGACAACACCTATGTCTCCAGCGCGATGCCGCAAAAGCGCAATCCGGGCATCCTGAATTCCACCCGCAGCGACGCATCCGAGGCGCTGACGCTGGCGATGGGCCCGGCCCTGCAAGCCCACAACCTGCCGCCGGGGATGAGCGATGCCAAAAGCCCCGGCCGCAACGGCGAGATGATGGAGGCCGCCACCGAAGTGCTGGCGGGGCTTAACGACATCCTCGGCGCGCTGAACATCAACCCCGACCGCGCGATGGAGGAGTTGAACGGCGACTGGACCGCGTCGCAGGAACTGGCGGACCTTCTGATGCGCGAACACGCGATGCCGTTCCGGGTCGGGCACCATTTCTCGTCCGAGATCGTGACCCATGCGCGGCAGGAAGGGCTGGGTCCGTTGGACTTCCCCTATGCCGAAGCGCAGCGGATCTATGCCGAGGCGGTCGAAGGGACGGAATACCCGCAGAATCTGCCCATCACCGAGGACGCATTCCGCGCCACGCTCGATCCCGCCGCCATCATCCGCGCCCGTGCCACGGCAGGTGGTCCCCAGCCGGCAGAGATGGAGCGGATGATCGGAGCGGCGCGCGACCGACTGACGGCGCAGGACGCATGGATCGCCGAAAGACGCACGCATATCGAAGACTCCCTGGCGCGGCTCGACCGGGACTTCGCGCGGTTTCTGGAGTAATTATCCCAGCCGTCGCGAGCGGGGGAGCCTTCGAGCAGGGCTCTTCCGCTCTCCAAGGGCGCCGATGGCCGTTGGGCTTCGATGATTTGCGGGCCATCAGCGGCGATGCCGAACCGTTCGCGCTTTGGAAATCGTCCTCTTTGCCGCCGCAATCCTGCTTTGGGGGGTCGTGGAGCGCGCCGAAAAGCGCATAGAGTATTGCGCAGGAGCAAGATGATGGAATGATATGACCAAGCTGGCCGACTATGTCTTCACCCCGGAACCGACGCCGACCATCCCGGTCGCGGGCAGCGACAAGCTGTTTCCCGTGCGCCGCATCTATTGCGTCGGGCGCAACTTTGCCGAACATGCGATCGAGATGGGGCATGACCCGGACAAGGAGCCGCCGTTCTTCTTCCAGAAGAACTCCGATGCCATCGTCCCGCCCGGCGGCGATTTCCCCTATCCGACGGAATCCAGCGACGTGCATCACGAGATCGAACTGGTTGTCGCGCTGGACAAGGGTGGCACCAACATCCCGGTCGAACACGCGCTTGACCATGTGTTCGGCTATGGCGTCGGTCTGGACATGACGCGGCGCGACCTGCAGGCGGTGTCGAAGAAGATGGGCCGCCCGTGGGAAACCGCAAAATCCTTCGAGGCGTCGGCCCCATGCTCGGCGCTGATCCCCGCCTCCGAACTGGGCCATCCGACGACAGGCGCGATAGAGGTCGAGGTGAATGGCCAGACGCGGCAGACGGGCGATCTGAACCAGATGATCTGGAAGGTGCCGGAGATGATCGCCTATCTTTCGCGCCTGTTCGAACTGCGCCCCGGCGACGTGATCTTCGCGGGCACCCCTGCGGGTGTCAGCGCGGTCGAGCGCGGCGATCTGATCACCGGCCGCGTTGCGGGCGTGGCCGAGATCGCGGTGAAGGTCGTCTGATCCCAAAGCGGCCCCTTGCGGGGCCGCTCCATCCCCCCGGAGGCGCGAATGCCCATCTCTCTAACCTTGCTGACCACGTTTACCATCGTTCTCGGGCTCGTCGGCTGCGTCTCGGGGTTTCTTGCGGGCCTTCTGGGCGTCGGCGGCGGGATCATCGTGGTGCCCGTGCTGTTCCATGTGCTGGCGGCCTTCGACGTCGATCCGGCACTGCGGGCGCATATCGCCGTCGGCACCTCGCTTGCGACCATCATCCCCACCTCGTTCCAGTCCATCCGCGCACACCGCGCGCGCGGGGCGGTCGATATGGACCTGCTTCGCTGGTGGGGGCCGTTCGTCGGTTTGGGCGTCTTGATCGGTGTGTTCGTCGCCGGCGCGGTTCCCGGCGGCGTTCTGACGATGGTCTTCGGCATCGTGGCCGCCGTGGTCGCTGTTTATATGCTGGGGACGCGTGAAGGTTGGCATCCGTTTGCGGCGCTGCCGGGACGTCCCGCGCAGGGCGGGCTGGCAACCGCGATTGGCACCATCTCCACACTCATGGGCATCGGGGGAGGGACCCTGACCGTGCCGGTGCTGAGCGTCTTCAGCTATCCCGTGCGCCGCGCGGTGGGCACGGCTTCGGTCGTGGGGTTGATCATCGCGTTGCCCGGCACGCTTGGCTACATCCTGAACGGCTGGGGCCGGGAGGGGCTGCCGCCGTTTTCGCTGGGATATGTCAATCTGGCGGGCCTTGTCGCCATCGCCGCGACCAGCATGTGGTTCGCCCCGATCGGCGCGCGCGCGGCGCATACGATGAAGCCGTCGCTGCTGCGCAAGGCGTTCGGGATTTTCCTGATGCTGACCGCGATCAAGATGCTTACCGCCTGAACCAACTGCGCTTTCTTGGCGGCGTTCCTCTGCCCCGCTTTGCATGGCGCTGACCGGTCCCCCGCCGCGCTATATGTCGAGGCTTTGCGGAAGGATGACCAGATCGCGGATCATGACGCCCTTAGGGCGGGTCAGCATGAACAGGATCGCCTCTGCAACCTCCCCGGGCTGCATCAGGCTTCCGGCAGCCAGCGCTTCGTCCATCTTGGCTTTCGGCCAGTCGTCCAGCAGGGCGGTGACCACCGGGCCGGGCTGGATCGCCGCGACGCGCACCCCGTCTTTCGCCACCTGCCGCCGGACCGTGTGCACGAACGCCTGAACCGCGTGCTTGGAGGCGGTATAGACGGGCTCCCACAGCACCGGGATCATGCCTGCGACCGAACTTGTGACGATGATGTCGCCGCTTTTGTGCGCGATCATGTGCGGCAGGACGGCGTGGATTGCCCGGAAGGTTGCGTTGACGTTCAGGTTCAGCATTCGGTCCCATGCGTCGGGATCGCCGGTCGCGACCTCGCCGCCGACATAGGCGCCGGCGTTGGCATGAAAGATGTCGAGCCGTTCCGTTCGCGACAGGATCGCGGGCAGCATCCCCCGCACGCTTTCGGGATCGGTCAGATCGACGGGGACGGGGATCGCCGCCGGACCAAGGTCATGGCAGATCGCCTTCAGCTTTTCCGCGGCCCGGTCGACGAGGGCCACGGTCGCCCCCGCCGCCAGCAAGTGGCGGGCCGTCTCCAGCCCGATGCCGGAGCAGGCGCCGGTGACGGCGGCGGTCTTGCCTTGCAGGTTCCAGTTCATATCCGCTCCTTTCAAGCCCGTCCGTGTTGTGTGCGGCTGCGTCGGGCAAGGGCATCCACGATCACGGCGATGGCCAGCACTGCGCCGGTGATCATGTATCGCCAAGACGACGACAGGTTCAAAAGCGTCAACCCGTTGGAGATCGACTGGATCACGATGATCCCGAGGATGGCCGACCACGCGCTGCCGCGCCCGCCGAACAGGCTGGTGCCGCCGATCACCGCAGCGGCGATTGCGTTCAGGTTGACGTCCCCGGTGCCCGCTTGCTGGCTGGAAGTCGCGAGGCGCGAGGCCGACAGGATACCGCCCAGCGCCGCAAGGGTGGAGCACAGCATGAAGCAGCTGAAATACACGCGCTTGACGTTTATGCCCGCCCGCCGCGCCGCCTCGGCATTGCCGCCCACCGCCAGAACCGAGCGGCCCCAGCGGGTGCGCGTGATCGCATAATTCATGATCATCACCAGCAGGGCGAAGAAGCCGAACATCCACGGCACCCCACGCCCGAGGTTGAGGTAGAAGACGGCAAGCTCCAGCCCGACGGTCACGGCCAGCGCCTTCACCAGCAGCCCCCGGCCCGACCCCGGATGCAGCCGCGAACGTGCCCGGTTCGCGCGCCTGCGCATCCCAAGCACGAGGATCGCCACCCCCGGAGCCAGCGCGAGCAGGTGCGAGAGCCAATCCGGCATCACCATCAACTGGCCGAAATTCACCATCCACGACCCGTAGGGCAGGTTGATGGAGCCTGAATTGCCCAACAGGTATAGTTGAAAGCCCAGCAGCGCCAGAAGCCCCGACAGCGTGGCGACGAACGAGGGCATTCCGAACGACACGCGCAGCAGCGCATAGATTGCCCCCACCGCAGCCCCCGCCACCAGCGCCATCGCCAGCACGACCGGCAAAGGCAGTCCGGCATTGACCCAGAACACCCCTAGCAGGGCCGAGGCGACCCCGCTCATCGATCCCACCGACAGATCGATCTCGCCCAGCAGCAGCACGCAGACGATCCCGAGCGAGATCATCCCGACGGCAGAACAATCGTAAAGCAGGTTCACGAGGTTGTTCGGCGCGATGAAGATCGGGTTGAGGCTGGTGAACACCGTGCAGATGATGACAAGCCCCACGACCACCGGCAACGACCCCAGATCGCCCGCCCTGACACGACCCGCGAAGGCGCGAAGCGTGTCGGCGATGCCCGTTTCATGCCGCACGCGGGTATCGCTGCGGTCCAGAAGTCCTTTTTCGGAATCGGTTGTCATGTCGGCGCCTCCACCCGGCGGGCGGCGCGTCTGCTGACCGCGTTGTCGCTGGCGCCCGTGATCGCGCCGATCAGGTCTTCGTTGGAATCGGTCGACAGGAAGACCCCGTTGTTGCGCCCCAGCCGAAGCACGACGATGCGGTCGGCCACGGCGCGTACATCCTCCATGTTGTGGCTGATCATGATGACGCCGATCCCGCGCGCCTTTACGCGTTCGATCATGTTCAGCACCTCGGCCGTCTGCGCGACGCCAAGTGCTGCGGTCGGCTCGTCCAGCATGATGATCTTGGGGTCGAGCAAGAGGGACCGCGCGATGGCGACGGTCTGCCGTTGCCCGCCCGACAGCGACGCCACGACATCGCGGACCGAAGGAATGCGCGCAGCAAGTTCGTTCAGCAGCGTCCAGGCGCGGACCTCCATCGCGGTTTCGTCCAGCGCGATGGGGTTCAGTTCCTGACCCAGAAAGATGTTCGCCACGACATCCAGATTCTCGCACAGGGCAAGATCCTGAAAGACCGTGGCAATGCCCAGACGCAAGGCGGCGCTTGGTCCGTTCAGTGTGACGGGCTGACCTTCGAACGCGATGTCGCCCGATGAAGGCTGGTGCACCCCGGCCATGATCTTGACCAGCGTTGATTTGCCCGCGCCATTGTCGCCGACCAAGGCGACCACCTCGCCCGGGTGAACTTCCAGATCGATTTCAGTCAGCGCCGACACAGCGCCGAAGTTCTTGGAAATGCCGCTCAGCTTCAGCGCCGGAATGGGCTGTTCCATCAGACTTCCTCCCCTTGAAGGGTCGTCCGGGGCTGGCCCCGGACGATGCCTCGTCACTCGATGCCCAGTTCGGCACAGCCCTCGGCGTAACGTCCGGTGCAAAGGTCGGCCGCGCTGGCGATGCCCTTGTCCACGATCTCGGCCTTCAGGGTGTCGCGGGTGACGATGGCGGGAACGAACAGTTCCGACGGGGTGTCGTAAAGCGTCGTCTTCGCCTCGGGCGTCTCTCCGTTCAGGAATTGCGCGGCGACACGGGCGGCGGCTGCCCCCACGATCTCGGACGGTTTGGAGATGGTATTGTATTGATCCCCGGCGATGATCAGTTGCAGCGCGGCGGTGGTCGCATCGTTGCCGGTGACGGGGGGCAGGGGGTCGACGCCGGCAGCCTTGAACGCGGCGACCGCGCCGCCCGCCGTGCCGTCATTTGCGGCGACGACGCCGACGATGCGGTCGCCGAAACGGGTGATCTGCCCGGCGGCCCATTGCTGCGCCTGCGGGGGCTCCCAATTCGGGGTGTCGTATTCGGCCAGCATCTCGTAGGGCCCGGTCTCGATCCCGGCCCGCGCCCCGTCGCGGATCAGGCGCGCGGCGGCATCGGTGGGCGAGCCGTTGATGAGCAGGACGCCACCGTTTTCGGCCGTCACCCCTTCTGCCTGAAGATGCTGCACCAGGCTTTCGGCGATCGCCTTCCCGATCGCCTCGTTGTCGAACGAGATGTAGAAGTCGGCCGGACGTCCGGGGATCGGGCGGTCATAGGCGATCACCTTCACGTCCTGCGACTGGGCAAGCTGCACCAGCGATGCCGCCGCACCGGAATCGACCGGGTCCAGCACGATTACCTTCGCACCTTGCGCGATGGCCGAATTCACCTGCTGCTGTTGCAACGCAACGTCGCCATTGGCGTTCTGATAGATTGGGGTGCAATCGGGGCAGACGGTCTTCAACTCTGCCTGAAACCCCGGATAGTCGTGTTCGTCATATCGGGTGGACCCCTGATCCGGCATCAGGAACGCCACCGTCTGCGCGCTTGCCGTGCCCGCGCAGATCGCGAGCGCGGCTGCGATGGCCGTCGTGGAAATCTTCATGCTCTTCTCTCCCTGCTGTTGACCGCATCTCGGGCTCCTCTCCCTCCATGCGGATCTGATTTTTTCAGGCTGTTCGACGTCTTCCCAGATGCCGCCAGGGGGAGACGGTCTCCTCCATCAGCGCGCGGAAGCGCGTGGGCGAGACGCCCCTTTCGGCAAGGAATCTGCGGTTGAAGTTCGACAGGTTGCGGAAGCCGGAGGCGAAACAGACGTCGGTCACTGCCATCTGTTCGTCCGAAACCAGAAGCTGGCAAGCCAGATTGATCCGCAGCCGGTTGACGTAACGCACCAGCGGAATGCCGGTATGCCGCCGAAAGCTGCGCGAGAAGGCGGCGGGGTTCATCCCGGCGATCCGGGCAAGGTCCGGCTCGGAAAACGCCTCGGTCAGGTTGTCGCCGATATAGCGCAGGACTTCGTTCATCCTTGCCGCCATGAACAGCGAAGGGTCAGGCTCGTAGCGTCCGCTGGTCAGGGGCCGCGCATCCGCATCCGCCGCCAGCACGGCAAGCAGGCCGAAGAAATGCTCCAACCTGCGAATGCCCGTCGCCTGCACCAATTCCCTGAAGATCGGCTCCGCGGCCTGCTCGGTAGGGGCCGAAAACAGGATGCCGTTGCGACTGCGATCCAGCATCTCGCGGCAAAGCTGAAGCTCGGGCAGGGTTTGGGACGCTGCGGTCACGAAGTCCTGCGAGAATTGGCAGACCCGGTTGCGCAGGGGGATTTCCACCCCCGCATCCAGATCGCTGACCCAGTTGTGCGGCAGGTTCGGCCCGGTCATCACGAGGTTGCCCGGCGCGAACGTGCCGATGAAATCGCCGACGAAGAACCGCCCCGAGGTGGCCACGACCTGATGGATCTCGTATTCCGGATGGAAATGCCACCGCACCGTCGCAAAGGGATAGCCATGCTCCCAGGCGCGGAAGGACTGCGCGCGACCGATGCTCACCACTTCGAAGTCGGGTTTCATCCGATCCTCCCCCTGTCACTCCGCCTCCACACGGCAGTGATTCTATGAATCTACCCGCTTTGTCGTTTCATGCTACGCGCGTGTGACATGGTGACCGATACGATTTTTGCATTTTTGCACCGGTGCGCGATCGCCCATGCTGATCGGCCCTGCGCATCTTACGCGCTGCCTACGCCTCGACGGGGCGGAGCCTTGCTGTGCGTTGTGCGGGAATGACCCCGAACGCCGCCCCCATCAGGTTCGATCCCGCCAGCGCCACCCGTGTCACCGAGGTCGGAAGATCACCGGCATGCCGAAGCCATAGGCGGCGATGACGCCGGTGATCCCGGCACTTGGCACGATCTAGGCCGTCAAGTGGGCCAAGTTCCCCTTGCCATAGTTCTGCCATGCGCGCAGTTGCAGGGGGACAAAGCCCGGGACCTGAATCGCGCCGACCAGAAGACCCGTGCACCGTCCTGGTTGAAATCGACGACCGTTGTCTTACACACGAATGCAACCGTGAAGGTGCCCTTCGCCGATGGCCTTCAGTTCCGGTATCCTTGCCGCGCATTCCGGTGCGGCCATGGGACAGCGGGTGCGGAACACGCAGCCAGATGGCGGGTTCGCGGGGCTGGGGATGTCACCTTTCAGGATCTGGCGTTGCTTGCGCGCCGCAGGATCGGGGGAAGGGATCGCCGACAGCAACGCACGGGTATAGGGGTGTTGCGGGCGCGCGTAGAGGTCGGCCGCCGGTGCGATCTCCATCACGCGTCCCAGATACAGCACGACCACCGTGTCGCAAATGTATTCCACCACGGCCAGATCATGCGAGATGAACAGCATCGTCAGCCCCAGCCGAAGCTGGAGATCGCGCATCAGGTTGATGACCTGCGCCTGGATCGACACGTCCAGCGCCGAAACCGGCTCGTCCGCCACGATGAACTCGGGTTCGAGCGCAAGCGCGCGGGCAAGGCCGATCCTCTGGCGCTGCCCGCCGCTGAACTCATGGGGGTAACGGTCCAGCGCATCCTCGGGCATCTCGACCAGCGCCAGGGTCTCGGTGGCCTTGCGGCGGCGGTCGGCCTTGCTGCCCAGCTTCTGGATATCCATGCCTTCGGTCAGAATCTGGCCGATGGTCAGCCGGGGTGACAGACTGGCATAGGGGTCCTGGAACACATATTGCATCCGCCGCCGTGCCTTGCGCAGTTCGGCCGAAGACAGGCGGCGGATGTCGGTGCCGTCGATCCGCACCTCGCCCGAGGTCGGCTCGATCAGTCGCAGGACCGACCGGCCGATGGTGGTCTTGCCCGAGCCGCTTTCGCCGACGAGGCCCACGACCTTGCCGCGCGGGATAGAGAATGACACGTCATCGACTGCGCGGACGGTGGGGCCGCGGGAGAAGCCCGTGGGTGCGAAGTGCTTCGACAGGCCGCGAACATCGACGAACATCAGACGTCCTCCCAGCGGATGCAGCGGGCGCGCCTGTCGGGGCCGACCTGTTCCAGTTCAGGCACCGCGGTGCGGCAGGCGGGGATCTCCATCGGGCAGCGCGGCGCGAAGGCGCAGCCGGACGGCAGCCGCACGAGCGAGGGGACGGAGCCTGCGATCGCCGGTAGCGGCTCGCCGCGTTCCTTCAGCTTCACCGCCTCCCCCAATCGCGGGATCGAGGCGAGGAGTCCGCGCGTGTAGGGGTGGCGCGAATGGGCGAAGACCTCGGCCACCGGTCCGGATTCCACGATGCGGCCCGCATACATCACGGCGATGCGGTCCGCGATCTCGGCCACGACGCCGAGGTTGTGGGTCACGAACAGGATCGCCATGCCCCGGTCGCGCTGAAGCTTCTGCAGAAGGTCCAGCACCTGCGCCTGAATGGTCACGTCGAGCGCGGTGGTCGGCTCGTCCGCGATCAACAGTTCCGGATCGCAGGCCAGCGCCATGGCGATCGTCACGCGCTGGCGCATCCCGCCCGAAAGCTCGTGCGGAAACTGGCGGGCGCGGCGCTCCGGGTCGGGGATGCCCACATCGGCCAGAAGGCGGACCCGGCCAGCCCTCGGACAAGGTGGAGGGCATGGTATTCCGCATCACGGCGGCCGAGCTTGCGGCGGCGGATGCCTATGAAGTGGCGGATTACAAACGGGTAGAAGTCGCCTTGACGTCCGGTCGCAAGGCGTGGGTTTACGTTCAAGCTTGAAACTGCGGCTGCGCGAGCAGGCCTTCGGCCATCAGGCGGAACGCCTCTTGCGCTTTCGGCAGCGTTGCCAAAGGATCGTCGCTGGCGGCAACCCACAGCGCTGCATTCAGCGCCGCGCCGTTCAGGAGATGCGATACCGCTTCGATATCGACCTCGCGCAGAAGGCCCTTGGCGCGCAGAGCGGTGACCGCCGCCCGCGTTGCGTCCAGACAGCGGTTCTGGCTGGGCCAGCGCGACGGATCTCCCAAGACAGCCGGACCGTCCAGCAGCACGATGCGCTGCACCTCGGGATCGAGTGCCATCTCGATATAGGCCGCACCCTCGGCCAGAAGACCGTCCCAGAGCGAACCGGCCCCCGCACCGATATCGCGCGCACGGTCCGCCATTTCCGCGTCGATCTGGTCGACCACCGCGGCAAGCAGCCCCTTCTTGTCGCCGAAATTGTGATAAAGCGCGCCGCGCGTCAGCCCCGCCGCCGCCGTCAGGTCGTCCATCGAAGTTGCGGCATAACCATGGCTGGCAAAAGCCGCGCGCGCCGAGGCGAGGAGCTTTCCCCGCGTTTCCTGCATCATTTCCGCCCGCGTCTTCGCCATAGTAGCCCCTTTGGTAACATACGCTGCGTATATGTATTGACATACGGCGTGTATGTTAATAAATCCAGATACGCAGCGTATATCAATCGGCTGCACGACAAAGCCTTAAGGGTGCAGGGCCCGCATCCGAGCCGATCCCGTCCGATATCAGAAAGGACCCAACCATGACCAAACGTGAACCCGTCTATCCCGCAAGCTCCGAACGCCATGCGCTTTATGAAAAGCACGGCTATTCCGCCGCGATCCGCTCCGGCGATCTGCTTTTCGTCTCGGGGCAGGTCGGCAGCCAACTGGATGGCGAGCCTGAGCCGACCTATGCCGCGCAAGTCGCACGGGCGTTCGACAACCTGCGGGCCGTGCTGGCTGCGGCAGGGTGCACATTCGACGACATCATCGACGTAACCAGCTTCCACACCGCCCCCGAAGTGCAATTCGCCGAGTTCCTGGAGGCCAAGAACCGTGCCTTTCCGACGCAGCCGTTCCCGAACTGGACGGCGGTCGGAGTGAACTGGCTGGCGGGGTTCGATTTCGAGATCAAGGTGATCGCGCGCATCCCCGCCGCATGATCCGATGCCGTGCCCCGCGACGATTGTTTGCGGGGCCCGGCGCTTACCACGGCCTGACGTCCTGCCCGCCGAACAGTCGCGCGCGGGGCAGATCGAAGATGAAATACGGGTTCAGCAGCGGGAGGGCGCTGACCGTATCCAGCCGCGTCTTCTGATCGGCGCTCAGCTCGATCTCGAGCGCCGCCACATTCTCGCGCAACTGCTCCGGTCGGCTCGCCCCGGTCAGGATCGACCCCATCGCTGGCTGTGCCGCGAGCCAGGCCAGCGCCACCTGCGCCATCGGGCGGCCTATCTCTGCCGCAACCTCGTGCAGCGTGTCGACAATCGCGAAGTTGCGTTCGGTGAACAGCATCCCGCCATAGGGGTTGTCGCCGCTCAGTCGCCCATCGCCGCTGCGCGCCGCCGAGGCTGCCTTGTCGGGAAGCGAGACCGCGCGATCCGCATGCGTCAACATCTCGCGACCGTATTTGCCGGTCAGCATTCCTGCGGCAAGCGGCGACCACGGCACCACGCCAAGGCCCAGTGCCTGCGCCATCGGCACCAGATCCAGCTCTACCCCGCGTTCGATCAGCGACCAGCTGTATTGCAGACCGATGGGGCGTGGCAGGCCGTGCGCCTCGGCCAGCGTCGCCACGCGCGAAACATACCATGCGGGCGTGTTGGAAAAGCCGTAATGCAGGATGCGCCCGCCTGCACCTCGCGCGTCAGGCTCTGCAGCACCTCCTCTGGCGGGGTGGTGCGGTCCCAGACATGCATCCAGTAAAGGTCGATGTGGTCGGTCCCGAGGCGGCGGAGCGAGCCGTCGATTCCGAGCCGGATGTTCTTAGCGCCGTTTCCGCCATGCATCGGATGCCCCTGCGAGCGTGGAAAGCCCGACTTCGTGGCGATCACCAGCCGGTCGCGGGTGGAGGTTTCCTTCAGGAACCGGCCCAGCATCGCCTCGCTTTCGCCCGCCGAATAGACGTCGGCGGTGTCGATGTGGTTGCCGCCCGTTCCCAAATAGGCGTCGAAGATCGCGCGCGAGGCAGCTTCTTCGGCCCCCCAGCCTGCGGCACCGAAGGTCATCGTGCCAAGCGCCAGCGGGCTGACGATCAGCCCGGAGCGGCCAAGGGTGCGGTAGTCGGTCATCTTCATTGTTCGGCTCCTTTGTCCCTGAAACCAAGATGGGGGGTAGGATCGGGGCGGCATTAGCGGCTATGTCTGCGATGAGCCTGTGAGGGAAATTCAGCAATGCCGCGCCAGCCGCTCAACGATCTTGCCGCCTTTGCCGCCGTGGCCCGAACCCGCAGCTTCACCGCTGCTGCGGCGGAGCTTGGCGTCTCGCCCTCCGCCCTCAGCCATGCGATGCGGGGGCTGGAGACGCGGTTCGGCGTGCGTCTTCTGGCGCGCTCGACAAGGTCCGTGGCCCCGACTGCGGCTGGTGCTGCACTGCTGGAGCGGCTGGGACCGGCATTGGCCGAGATCGACGCAGGGCTCGACGGGCTTGCCGCATGGCGTGACGACCCGGAGGGGCGATCCACTGTTTGAGGCAGATGCGGGTCGTCTCGGTGATCTCGAACCTGACGGGCCGTCCGGTCTTCTTCTGAATAACCGAAGCCCGTTCCACAACCTGTCCCGCGGCGAAGACATCGCGCACCTGCAGACGGACCAGAGCTGTCGATGGCCATGTTGAACAGCGCGAGAGCCCGGAGATCACCGGCCATCTCGAGCCGAATTCGAATGGACCACACGTGCTTCGGCTGCGGCGGTCGTTTCTGGCCGACGATTCGGCCCTTGTTCCAGGCGATGCGTGGTGGTGGAAGAAGGGTGGTGATGAGTTCGGTGGACATGGCAGTGCCTTCCGATCCACCGCTCCCGCCCGCCTTTCGGAATGATGCCGAGTCATGATAGCACGACAAGACATCTTCGTCGCGTCGAGCCCCAAACCCGCCATTCCTGCCTGAAAGTTATGGTGCAGTCGCAGCACCATCTCAGGCCCTCAACTACGATATATTATACCTCGATATCGATCATGCGCGCGGGTCAGGTGGGAGTGCATGGCGGCGCGGGCACCTTCGCTGTCGCCACGGCTGATTTGCTCGGCAATTGCCCGATGCTCCTTGTCGGTCTGCTCGATGTAGGTGTCGGTGATCAGATCCGCGTGGATGTCGCGGGAAAATGTCGACGGCGGGAGCAGTCGAGGTCCCATGAGCGTGAAGAATTCAATGAATGCGGTATTGTTGGTTGCTTGATTGACTGCACGATGAAACGAATAGTCGATCTCGTCCAGGATTGCGTCATTCGCCATCGCCTCTCGGAAGTCACGAACCGCCTTCCAGATCGCCTCCTCTTGAGCCAACGATCGCCTGATGGCCGCCAAGCCTGCAGCGTGGACCTCGAAGGCCATCCGCAATTCCAACATGTCCATGAAGGACCCGCTGAACTGGCTCATGGTCTTCAGCAACGCAGAGTCCTTGCGCCGGGAGGTTTCGCTGGTGCCCTCGATGACGAAGACGCCCACACCGTGCCGCGTGGAAAGCAAGCCTTCGGATGAAAGTGCGGCCACAGCTTCGCGGATGACGGTTCTGCTGACGCCAAACTCTTCGCTTAGCGACGCGAGGGTGCCGAGCTTGTCGCCCGTGCTCAACTGGCCGGCCACGATCCGCGACTGAATTTCCCTGATCGTGCGGGACGTGAGCGATTCCAAAGCAACCTCCTGAACAGCTTCTTCGTATGAAGTCCTACACACATTGTCTCGGAGGGGGAAGAGGTAATACGTCTTGGGAGGTGTTCTAGCGATTCGACAGATCCAGAAGATCCCTGACCTTTTCTAGCGTCATCTCATTAGCAGAACGCACCGA
The DNA here is from genome assembly GCF_004959935.1 of Falsirhodobacter xinxiangensis. Lineage (GTDB taxonomy): Bacteria > Pseudomonadota > Alphaproteobacteria > Rhodobacterales > Rhodobacteraceae > Falsirhodobacter > Falsirhodobacter xinxiangensis. The sequence continues at coordinate 253,678 of NZ_SMYN01000005.1, forward strand.
AAATATGCACTTCGCGTCTATATATGGCATAGCATGTCTTTCTTTGAGAGGTAATCTCTCTTGACAGAAGGTAATACTACGAGTCACCGTGTGAAAAAAGTAGGACATCTGGGCGACAGGCGTCGCAGTCGGATGCAAACCAACCGGGAGTGTAACATGGGAACAGTCACCCAACGACTTGAACGGCTAGGGATCGTCCTGCCCAAGCTGGCCGTGCCGAGTGGAAATTATGCTCCGTGCCGCATCAGCGGAACGACGCTCTATGTATCTGGGCAAGTGCCGCGCGTGGACGGTGTCGACGCATTTCAGGGCATCGTTGGACAGGATGTTTCCGCCAAGCAGGCACGTGAAGCGGCGCGAGTCGCTGCGATCAACATGCTGGCACAGGTTTCTCGTGCGCTGGGCGGCGATCTTGACCGTGTGACAGGGTGTCTACAACTGCGCGGCTTCGTCAATGCCGCCCCCGGTTTCACCGACCATCCCGCTGTGATCGACGGGGCATCGGACCTTATCGTCGAGGTGCTGGGCGATTGCGGTCGTCATGCCCGCACGGCACTCGGGGCCGGAACCCTTCCGCGCGCCTTCGCCGTCGAGATCGACGCCGTGTTCGAGGTTCGCGCATGACCACGCAAAACAACACCACGATCCGCATGAGCGCCGTCAACAAATGGTTCGGCAAGATGCACGTCCTGCGCGACATCGATCTGACCGTGAACAAGGGCGAACATCTGGTCCTGTGCGGTCCTTCGGGGTCCGGCAAATCCACGCTGATCCGCTGCATCAACGCGCTGGAGGAAATCCAAGGCGGCACGATCGAGGTGAACGGAAACCAGCTTGGCAAGAAGGGCGCGAATGCCGATCACATCCGTCGCGATGTCGGCATGGTGTTCCAGCAGTTCAACCTGTTTCCCCATCTGACGGTCCTGCAGAACTGCATGCTTGCGCCCCGGCGCATCCACCGCATCTCCGAGGCCGAGGCGCGCGACAAGGCGATGCATTTCCTTGAACAGGTGCATATTGCCGAACACGGCCATAAATACCCGGCGCAGCTTTCGGGTGGCCAGCAGCAACGGGTCGCCATTGCGCGGGCGTTGTGCATGGGGCCGCAGGTCATGCTGTTCGACGAACCCACCAGCGCGCTCGATCCCGAGATGGTCAAGGAAGTGCTGGACACGATGATCGGGCTGGCGGACCAAGGCATCACGATGATCTGCGTGACGCACGAGATGGGCTTCGCCCGGGCCGTCGCGCACCGCGTCATCTTCATGGATCGGGGCGAGATCATCGAGACGGCACCGCCGACCGAATTCTTCGGAACCCCCCGCCACGACCGCACTCGCGCCTTCCTTAGTCAAATCCTGAACCACTGAGGGGGCAAGCGATGTATGATTTCGACTTCGCCCCCGTTTTCCAGGCATGGCGCCTGCTGGCGGCGGGGGCTTGGGCGACCGTCTATATCTCGGCCATCTCGATGGCCTTGGGACTGGTTTTCGGCATCGTGCTGACTGCGATGCGGATGGCCCCCGTGGCAGCGCTGCGCAGTATCGCCATCGGCTATATCGAGCTGATCCGCAACACACCGTTTCTGGTGCAGGTCTTCTTCATCTATTTCGGAATGCCGGAGCTTGGCCTTCGCCTGAATGCGATGGAGGCGGCGATCCTGACGATGACGCTGAACTGTTCGGCCTATATCGCCGAGATCGTCCGCAGCGGCGTCGAATCCATCCGCAAAGGCCAAATCGAGGCTGGGCGCGCGCTGGGCATGTCCACCCCCGATGTGTATCGCTTCATCGTCTTTCGGCCTGCGATCCGGGCGGTCTATCCCTCGCTGTGCAGCCAATTCATCCTGATGATGCTCAACACCAGCCTTGTTGCATCGATCTCCGCGCAGGAACTCACCTATGCGGCGCAGATGATCGACAACCAGACCTTCCGCAGCTTCGAGGTCTATTTCGTCCTGGGTGCGATCTATCTGATCCTTTCGCAGCTTTTCTCGCTGGGGCTGGGGCTGATCGGGCGCACCTATTTCTCTTATCCGACGAAGTGAGGGCAGCATGATCCGCACCTTTGGCTTTCCTGAAATCCTGTTCGTGCTGGAAGGGGCGAAATGGACTATCCTGATGTCGCTTGCGGCTTTCGTCGTCGGCGGGCTTCTGGGCCTTCTCGTAGCGCTCGCGCGGACATCGGGCATCCGTCCGCTCCGCATCTTTGCGGCAGGCTACATCCAGATATTTCAGGGCACTCCGCTGCTGATCCAGCTGTTTCTGGTCTATTTCGGACTGCCCCTCCTGGGCGTCAAAGTCGAATTGTGGCTGGCCGTCATCGCCGGGCTTTCCCTCCATGCAAGCGGCTTTCTGGGCGAGATCTGGCGCGGATCGATCCAGGCTGTGCCGGATGGTCAGTCCGAAGCGGGCCGCGCGCTTGGTCTGGGATATGCCAGCCGCATGCGCGACATCGTGCTGCCCCAGGCCTTCCGCATCAGCTTGCCCGCGACGGTCGGCTTCATGGTCAACCTGACGAAAGGCACCGCGCTCGCCGCGCTGTTGGGTCTGACCGAACTGACCCGCTCCGGGCAGCTCATGTCCAACATCACGTTCGAACCGCTCAAGGTCTATGCGACCGTCGGGCTGGTCTACTTCGCAATCTGCCTGCCGCTGACCTTGTGCAGCGCACAGCTGGAACGACGCCTCAATGCCCAAGGATAAGGGCAGATCAAAAGCCGGATGGCACATCAACACGGGAGTTTTCGCAATGTGCATCGTGAACTTTAGAAAATTCGCAGCAGCCTTCGCCGTCGCTGCGCTTGGCACCACGGCGGCCATGGCCGTCACGCCCGACGAGCTGCGCCAGAAGGGCAGCGTAACGATCGGCGTCCAGATGGACCAGTTCCCCTGGGGCTTCATCGACGAGGCCGGGCAGAACGATGGCTATGACATCGAAGTGGCCAAGCTGATCGCCGCTGATCTGGGCGTCACGCCAGCGTTCTTCCGCATCACCGGTCAGAACCGCATCCCGTCCCTGACGACCGAGCAGGTCGATTTCCTTGTCCCGTCGATGACCGTGACCGAAGAGCGCGCCAAGGTGATCCAATACGCGCTTCCGTATTCGTCAAACGACATCACGGTCTGGGCCCGGAAGGATGCCGAGATCACCGGCAACGAGCAACTGGGCGACTTCGTCATCGGCGTCAATCGCGGCAGCGCATTCGAGCCGATCCTGACGGCGGCGGCCCCCGCCGGGACGGAGATCCGCGGCTATGACGACGACGCGACCACGGTGCAGGCCCTGCTTTCGGGGCAGGTGGATGCCATCGTAGGGTCCAAGACCTATGGTACGGTCATTCAAAGCACCGGGCGCGGCGATGGGTTCGAGGCCAAATACAAGGTCGCCGACAACATCCAGGCGATGGCCGTGCGCAAGGGCGACCAGGAAATGCTGGAATACCTGAACGACTTCGTCACGCGCCACGATGCCGAACTCGACGCGCTTTACAAGAAGTGGATCGGTTCCGACCGCGCCGACCTTCCGGTCGAACTGCCCGGCGTCGATTTCACCGGCAAAGCGGCGAACTGACCTTCCGGCCAACCGGCCACCTTCACGCGACATGCAAAAGACAACCTCCTTCGGCCGCTTTCGGGCCGAAGGGCATGGGACCTGCATCCCAATCGCAACCGGAGTTTGAAAGACGATGACGACAGATGGCAAGCAAGTCAGGGTGGGCGTCGATATCGGCGGCACGTTCACTGACATCGCGATGGAGATCGGCTCCGATCTTCACTCGACCAAGCTGCTGACCGATTACTCGTATCCCGAAAATGCAATCGTCAAGGGCATCGAGACAGTGTGCGAGGCGGCGGGCGTGCCGCTTTCGGCCATCGACCTTGTCATCCACGGAACGACGCTTGCAACCAATGCGCTGATCGAACGTCGGGGCGCGCGAACTGCCCTGATCACCACCAAGGGCTTCCGCGACGTGATCGAGATGCGGACCGAAAGCCGTTTCGAGCAATACGATCTGAACATCGTTCTGCCCGCACCGCTGGTGTCGCGCGACGACCGTTTCGTGCTGGACGAACGCATCGGTCCCGATGGCGCGGTGCTGAAGCCGCTTGACGATGCCGAGGTCGATGCGCTGTGCGACCGGATCATCGCCAAGGGCTTCGAAAGCGTCGCCATCGGCCTGATCCACTCCTATCTGAACGACAGCCACGAACGCCGCGTCCGCGATCGTCTCTTGGCCAAGGCTCCCGGCATGGCCGTCTCGATCTCGGCCGAGGTGTCGCCGCAGATGCGCGAATTCCAGCGTTTCAACACCGTCTGCGCCAATGCCTTCGTAAAGCCGCTGATCGCGTCCTATCTGAACCGTCTGGTCAGTAGGCTGAAGGATGCCGGGACCGATTGCCCGGTCTTCATGATCCATTCCGGCGGCGGGATCATCAGCGTCGAAAGCGCGATCGAGTTTCCTGTGCGGTTGCTGGAATCCGGTCCGGCAGGCGGGGCGATTTTCGCCGCGGACGTTGCCACATCCTACGGCATCGATCAGGTGGTCAGCTATGACATGGGCGGGACGACCGCCAAGATCTGTCTGATCGAAGGCCAGGTGCCGAAAACATCCAAGACCTTCGAGGTCGCGCGGACATGGCGCTTCAAGAAGGGCAGCGGCATGCCGATCTCCATTCCGGTGATCGAAATGGTGGAGATCGGTGCCGGTGGCGGGTCCATCGCATCCGTCGACAACATGCGCCAGATCCGCGTGGGGCCGCACAGCGCCGGATCGGAACCGGGGCCCGCCTGTTATGGCCGCGGCGGCGATCAGCCCACCGTCACTGATGCCGACCTGCTGCTCGGGCGCCTCGACCCCGATGCGTTCGCCGGTGGCAAGATGAAGCTGGACCGCGCCGCGTCCGAGGCGGCGCTGACGCGCGAGCTGTCGGACCGTCTGGGCATTGACAGCACCACCGCCGCCTTTGGCATCGGCGAGATGGTCGACGAGAACATGTCGAACGCCGCCCGCATGCACGCGGTCGAAAATGGCAAGGAACTGGGCGATTTCACGATGATCGCCTTTGGCGGGGCAGCCCCCCTGCATGCCTCGCGGCTGTGCGAAAAGCTGGCCATCGACACGCTGCTGATCCCGCAGGGCGCGGGCGTCGGGTCCGCCATCGGCTTCCTGCGCGCGCCCTTCGGCTTTGAAAGCGTGCGGTCCGCCTATAGCCGCCTGTCCGCCTTCGACGCCGATGCGATCAATGCGACCATCCGCGATCTGGCGGCCGAAGCGACGGGCTTTGCGCGGCGGGGCACGCCGGACGGGGCGCTCGATCTCGAATGCACCGCCTATATGCGCTATGTCGGCCAAGGGTGGGAGGTTCCGGTCCCGATCGAGGTCCGCGATTACGCCCAGGCCGACGGCAAGGGATTCCGCGCCCTGTTCGACGATTGCTATGAACGCTTCTTCGGTCGTGTGATCGAGGGGCTGGACGTGGAGATCGTCAGCTGGTCGCTGCGCGCCAGCTCTCGCGTGCCGACGCCGATCAAGGTCTCGCGCACGGAACGGCAGCGGGCCGCCCCGGTGGCGGGGACCCGCAAGCTGTTCGACGCGGCGCAGAACCGTTTCAACGATGCGCACGTGGTCGAACGTCACGTCATGCAGCCCGGCGATTGGGTTGCGGGCCCGGCCGTCATCACCGAACGCGAAACCTCAACCATCGTCACCGCCAGCCGCGATGCGATCCTGCAAGCCGACGGTTGCCTGCTGATCGCCGCCAAAGCGTGAGATTGGAGCCGATCATGTCCAGCACCACCCTTTCCGACGTTCACAAGCAGATCATGTGGAACCGCCTTATCTCCGTGGTGGAGGAACAGGCGGTCACTTTGATCCGCACCGCATTCTCGACCAGCGTGCGGGAGTCGGGCGATCTTTCCGCCGGGGTCTTCAATCGCGCGGGCCTGATGATCGCACAGGCGGTCACCGGCACCCCTGGCCATGTCAACGCCATGGCCGAGGCGGTTGGCCATTTTATCAACGACATCGGGCGCGACAATATCTTCGAAGGCGACGTCTACATCACCAATGACCCGTGGAAGGGCACGGGCCACCTGCACGACTTCACCGTTGTCTCTCCCAGCTTCAGGGACGGCGCATTGGTTGGCTTCTTCGCCTGCACCGCTCATGTCGTCGATGTGGGCGGGCGCGGTTTCGGCCCCGATGCGAACGAGGTCTACGAGGAAGGGATCTTCGTCCCCATCATGAAGTTCGCGACGCGCGGCACGGTGAACCAGGATTTGGTGAACATCCTGCGCAACAACGTCCGCGAGGCGCATCAGGTCGTCGGCGACGTCTATTCGCTGGCCGCCTGCAACGAGATCGGCCACCGCCGCCTGATGGACATGATGGACGAATTCGTGCTGTGCGATCTGGAGGGTCTGGCCGATTTCATCTTCAAGCGCAGCTACGACGCCACGATCGAGGCGATCGCCGCCTTGCCGCGCGGACAGTATGACAACGTGATGCGCGTGGACGGTTATGCCGAACCCATCGACATCGCCGTTCATCTGGACGTGCACGCCGATCACATCATCTGCGACTTCGCAGGAACCTCTCCACCCAGTCCCAAAGGCATTAACTGTCCGCTGATCTATTCGGCGGCCTATGCCTGCTATGCACTGAAATGCTCGGTCGCGCCCGAGATTCCGAACAACCACTACTCGCTGCTGCCGTTCAAGGTGAAGGCCCCCGAGGACTGCATCCTGAACGTCAAGCGGCCCGCGCCCGTGTCGGTGCGCCACGTTCTTGGCCATCTGGTGCCAGATGCGGTGCTTGGCGCGGTGCACAAGATGCTGCCGGGACAGGTGCCAGCCGAAGGGGCAGGGGCGCTGTGGAACCTCCACGTCTCGTGCCGCCCCCTGCGCGGCGTCAAGGATGGCCAGCGGGCCGAGGTGCTTTTGTTCAACAGCGGCGGCGCGGGTGCGCGTCCCACCCTTGACGGGCTGAGCGCCACCGCCTTTCCAAGCGGCGTCCATTCCATGTCCATCGAGGCGACCGAGCATGTCGGGCCGGTCATCTTCTGGCGCAAGGAACTGCGTGATGGATCGGGCGGTGCGGGCGAATTCCGCGGCGGCCTCGGGCAGGTGGTGGAGATCGCGCCGACCGCCGGGCATGAGATCTATTTCAACGCCATGTTCGACCGCGTCGCCTATCCACCGCGCGGCCGAGAGGGCGGCGAGGACGGGGCCCCCGGCGTGGTGCGGTTGGATGACGGCACCGTTCTGGCCGCCAAGGGCCGCCAGCATGTGCCCGAGGGGCGCCGTCTGGTGCTGGAACTGCCCGGCGGCGGCGGCTATGGTCCCGCCTCGGCACGCGGTGCCGAAGCGGATGCGCGCGACCGCGCCTTCGAATACGTCCTCAACGACTGAACTTGCGGGGCGGGGCGTCCGCCCCCTTTCATTCCTTATCCGGACATTCCCATGAGCTTCGAAAACGCACGCTCGCGTTCCATGCAACCATCCCCGTCGATGAAGATCGCAATGGCTGCCCGCGCGATGATGGCGCAAGGCCGCGACGTGATCGATCTTTCCCTTGGCGAACCCGATTTCGAACCGCCGCCGCATGTCTCCGCCGCCGCCATAGAGGCCATCCGAGCGGGCGGCATCCGCTACGGTGCATCGGCGGGCAGCGATGCGCTGCGGGCCGCCATCGCCGAGAAATTCCGACGCGACAACGGGCTGCACTATGCTCCGGACCAGATCATCGTCGCCAACGGTGCCAAGCAGCTGCTGTTCGATGCGTTCATGGTCAGCCTGGAGGCGGGCGACGAGGTGCTGATCCCCAGCCCGTGCTGGGTGTCCTATGGCGATATAGTATCGCTTCACGGCGGCAGGCCGATCTTTCTGCCATGCTCGGGCGAACAGGGGTTCAAGCTGTCCGCCGACCGGCTCGAAGCCGCGATCACGTCCGATACGCGGTGGATCATGCTCAATTCGCCGTCGAACCCAACGGGTGCGATCTACTCTCGGGACGAGCTTCGGGCACTGGGTGATGTTCTGGTCCGCCATCCCCGCATCCTGATCCTGTCGGACGAAATCTACGAGCATGTGCTGTTGGGGAACGCGCCCTTTGTGTCGTTCGGCACCGCCTGTCCAGACCTTCTGGACAGAACGCTGATCGTCAACGGGGTATCGAAAGCCTATGCGATGACCGGCTGGCGTCTGGGTTATGCAGCGGGGCCGGCGCCGCTTATCAACGCGATCAACAAGTGCCAGTCGCAAAGCGTCACCTCGGTCTGTCCGGTCGTTCAGGCTGCCGCTATGGCTGCTTTGACCGGCGATCAGGATTTCGTGGCCGCAGGTTCGGCACGTTTTGCCGAACGGGCGAAGCTGGTCGCCGAGCGGTTGGCCCAAATCCCGCTGATCGGATACACCCCGCCGCAAGGCGCGTTCTATGCTTTCATCGACGTGCGCGGTTTGATTGGCACGCGCGGGCCAGGCGGCGTGCTTTTGCAAGACGATGTGGCGGTGGCCGCGCATCTTCTTGAAGAGTTCGGCCTCTCCAGCGTGCCCGGCAGCGCCTTCGCCGCCCCCGGACATATCCGGTTGTCCATCGCTGCATCAGATGCGGATATTTCGGCAGCCTGCGACCGGCTGGCGGCCATGGTGCAGCATTGTGCAGACCAGCAGTTCGACGCGGCAGCGACCTAGTTTCCCATCCACTGACTCATCGACATGAAAGGTAAGGAAAAACATGCAACCTCAGGACATCAAGCAGAGGCTC
>NZ_SMYN01000050.1 GCF_004959935.1 Falsirhodobacter xinxiangensis
AAATCTGTCCAAGGATCGGGGAGTAGCTCACTGTCCGGCACCCGCCGGACGGGCGAGGGATACCTCATGCTGACGCCTTCGCGGTTCGCACGGGCATCCAGCTTTATGCCGGGGCCGAGATGGGCCGCCCGGAGATCGACGTGGTGCGCGTCTACCGCCCCGAGGCCGAGGTCAAGGCTGCCGACAGCCTGCGGACATTCAGCCACGCCCCGGTGACGATGGGCCACCCTGCCGAGATGGTCACCGCCGACAACTGGAAGGCGCTGGCCGTCGGCGAGGTCAGCACCGAGGCCGCGTGGCTGGACGGCAAGATCAAGCTGCCCCTGATCCTGAAGGATGCCGACAGCATCGCTGCCGTGGAGAACGGCACGCGCGAGCTGTCCGCTGGCTACACCTGCCAGATCGAGTTTGTGGACGGCATGACTGAGGATGGCCAGCCCTACGACGCGATCCAGAAGAATATCCGCGCAAACCACTTGGCCATCGTGCCCCGTGGCCGCGCCGGAAGCGAGTTCCGCATCGGAGACGGTGCGGGTTTCTGGGGCGCCAGCCCCGTCCATGACGCAACCAAGGAGGTCAACGTGACCCTGCGCAAAATCATGGTGGATGGGCTGTCGGTCGAAACGACCGATGCAGGTGCTCAGGCCATCGAGAAACTGACCGGCATCATCGCCGCGAAAGATGCCGCCATTGCCACCGCCGACGCCGCGCACCAGACCGCCATCGCGGCCAAGGACGCCGATCTGGCCAAAGCAGTTGCCGCCAAGGATGCAGCCGAGGCGAAGGTGCTGGACGCCTCCGCCATCGACAAGCTGGTCGCCGACCGCGCTGAATTGATCGGCAAGGCCAAGGCCATCGCGCCCGAGGTCGTCACCACCGGCGTGGCCGATGCCGACATCCGCAAGGCCGTTGTCGTCGCCAAGCTGGGCGATGCAACGGCCGACAAGCCCGCCGCCTACATCGATGCGCGCTTCGACATCCTCGCCGAGGACGCCAAGCCGACCGATCCGGTGCGCGAGACGATCAAGGACGGCCTGAAGGTCGTCGCCAACGATGCCTGGACCGCAGCGGCGGCTTCCTCGGGCGTGAAGTTCAAGGAGGCCTGATCATGCCGAACATCCTCACCCAAGGCCGTGACACGGCCCATTTCATGGTGTCCGAAGCGCCGGGCTATCGCTCGCGCGACGAGATCGAGATCACCGGGCCCGCGCTGGCCGGTCAGGTGCTCTCGGGCGAAGCCACGCTCGACGGTCGCACCCTCGCGACCTGCATCCTCTGGGAGAACATCGCAGAGGGCGTCACCGCCAAGCGCACGGTCATCGCCCGTGATGCCGAGGTCGTCGGCGCCGCGCTCCTGCTGAACGCCACCGGTGCTGCCCCCACGCAGGCCGCTGTCACCGCCGCCCATACCGCGCTCGCGGCAGTGGGCATCATCGTTCGCGAACCGTCGGTTCCGTCGAACGCCATCGCCTGAGACTGAGGTCCACAAATGGCAACCATGGATATCTTCAACGGCAGTGCGTTCAACACGACCGCGCTGACCGGACAAATCAACCGCGTGGACTACAAGCCGGGCTTCCTTGGCTCGCTGGGCCTGTTCCGCGCCATGCCGGTCCGCACCCGCACGATCCTCGTGGAAATGCGGGACGGTCGCCTCCAGCTGATCCCGACTTCGGCGATCGGCGCGCCGCCAAAAGAGCTGTCGCCCGATGACCGCTCGGCGGTGCCGCTTAAGACGACCCGGCTGGCGGAGGGCTTCACCCTCTATGCCGAGGAAGTGCAGGGCGTCCGTGCCTTCGGCTCCGAAAGCGAGACCATCCAGGTGCAGGCTGAATACCTGCGTCGCATGGCCCGCGTTCGCGAAGACATGGAGCTGACCCACGAGCATCACCGCATGGGCGCACTGATGGGCACGCTGCTGGATGCCGACGGCACCACGGTCATCTATGACTTCTACGAGGAGTTCGGGTTGACGCGCCCGGCGGTGATCCAGTGGAACCTTGACAGCGAGTCGTTCAACATCCGGGGCGCTGCGGCGGCTCTGGTGCGGGACATGTCCACCAAGTCGCGCGGCGCCATCAACCAGAGCACGACCGTCCACGCTCTGGCTGGCGACGAGTTCTACGACAAGCTCGTGTCGCATCCGAAGGTCGAGCGTACCTACCTGAACTATCAGGCGGCGGCGGAACTGCGCGGCAACGGCAACCCCTACGGCACGTTCCAATTCGGTGGCGTGACGTGGCACAACTACCGCGGCACGGACGACGGCACGACCATTTCGGTTCCGGCGGATCAGGCACGGTTCTTCCCGGTCGGCGCGACGGATGTCTTCGTGAAGGCGCAGGCGCCGGCGGAGTTCATGCCCTACGTGAACACGCCCGGCCTCGACACCTACGCCATGAACATCCGCGATCTCCAGCGCGATGCGTGGGTGCGCGGCGATCCCGGCGGCGGGCGAACCGGCAGCCCTGCGGCTGATCGTGAGGGGCTAATGGCATCGCTGCGGGCCCAGATCGAGGAACTGATCGCCAAGCTGGAGCCACGCGTGCGAGAGGCGTTCGAGGCGGCAGTCGCCGACCTCCGCAACGGTGTGCAGATGCGGCTGCTGGTGGAGCGGCTGGAGCGGCAAGACATAGAGGGCGCGATCGAGGCGCAGAACCTTGATCCCGGCGCCTATACCCAGTTTCGGCAGGCGTTGAACCAAGCCTTCACCGAGGGAGGCGTCCTTCAATCGGCAAATATCCCGCAGCCGCCCGGCGGTCGCGTGGTGTTCCGGTTCGATGTGGCTGACCCGAAAGCCGAGCAGGTGCTGCGCGAAGTGGCCGCTGACCGGGTGGTGGGATTGGTCGATGCAGACCGCCAGACGGCGCGAGCGGCCATTCTGAGCGGGTTCCAGCAGGGCCAGCACCCGAACCGGATCGCGCTGGACCTCGCGGGCCGCGTGGGCAAGGGGCAGAACCAACGCTCCGGCGGCATAATCGGCTTGTCCGAGCCGCAGGCGGGCCATGTCGCCTCGATGCGGGCGCGGCTGCTGTCCGGCGATCCCGACGAGATGCGGAAAGTGCTGGAGATGACCCGGCGCGACAAAGCGGTTCGACCGGGCCATCCTGAAGGCAATCGTTGACGGCAAGAAGCTGTCGCAGGAGGATGTGGCCAAGATCACCGGCCGCTATTCGGATCGGCTGCTGGCGCTGCGGGCCGAAACGATCGCCCGCACCGAGACGGGGATGGCGGTGATGTCCTCGCGACAGGAGGCTTTCCGGCAAGGTCTGGGCAAGACGGGATAGCCGAGGCTCCAACAAAGGCGCATGCTTCCCTGATCGCAGGAGGATGTCATGTGGTCACAGCCCGTCGTCTTTGTTCACGAAAAGCGCGGCCTTCAGAGCATCAAGAGCTCCTTTGAGGCGCTGCAAATCCTCGACAGCTGGTGGACCAAGGTCGATGGAGCTGCCTATAAAAACGCGATCATCGTCTGCGTTTCGGCCATGCAGGGGGAACGAACGCATGAGGACGCCAGGGCGGCATTCATTTCGGCACTGATAGAGGGTGATATCGATCTAGCTCCCGTCGAGAAGTCGTAACGCTCGTCATTGGAGAGGGGATGAACGCGGGACCACTCGACGTCGCCGGAGTGAACTGTGCTTGCCCCACAGCCGCGTTCGCGGTGTCAATTAATCGAGCCTGCCAAATCCGACAAGGCTCCGCGCATGGTGTTGCTAGGGTCAGGATGCATTGATTTCCGCTTCGCT
>NZ_SMYN01000051.1 GCF_004959935.1 Falsirhodobacter xinxiangensis
CCGCTGCTGTCCTCGATCATGGTCGTGACGTTGCGTGAGACGGTCGCCCCTCTCGGCGTCCAGTGCGGCTGATCGTCATGCTTCCCGAAGCGGATGCGCGCGACGTTGAATCCCTTCACCGGCAGGACGATGTTCTCGGCCACCGTAAACCGCTCCGGTGCCGATTTCGCCGCGATCGCGTTCACCATCGACAGACGGATGAGGTTGTGCCGGATCGAGAAGTCGGTGAAGTCGCCCGCGCCGTCGCCGATGAAGACGCCCTGCGCCGGGGCTGCCGTGCCAGCCCTGCCCGTCGCCAGCACCGTCACCTCCTTGTCGGTGGCGTCGTCGTGCATCAGGTTCTGCTCGATGACGATGTGCTTCGGCCCGGTCGCCTCTTTCGGAAGTCCAAATATCTGAAGGTGATCGCCATGCATCGGCTTGGCGGCGCGGTTGTCCAAGAAGACGTTGCCCCGCACTTCGCCGTCATGGCTGTCGCCCGAGATCCGCATCGTATCCTCGCGCGCGCGCTCCATGATGTTGCCGATGACGCGGAAGTTCGTGGCCCGAAGCAGCCGAAGCGGGAAATGACCGTCATGCAGCCAGCACCGCTCCACCGTTGCGCCATCAGCGCTTTCGATCAGCAGCTGCTCTGCCTCGCAATGCAGGAAGGTGGCGGCGTCGAAGGCCTTCGCCTCCAGATAGGTGGCCTTCACATGCTGCAGCACCACGCCCTTGCCGCGCGCCTTCCAGTGAGGCGTGCCAAGCTTCACGCTGCCGAAGGTGCCGCCGATGATCGTCACGGGGTCCGCCCACTGCCGCTTGATCTCCAGCGAACCGAAGTCGTCATCGGCGAGGCGGAAGATCTCGCCGCCCGTCGCGCCCGCCAATGCTGCATCCAGCGCAGCCCGGTTCGCGATCGCGATCCCCGGCAGCGGGACCGGCGGTGCGTCGCCTTGAACCCACCCCATCGTCTCGCCCAGCGCCAGCCAGCGCTCTTTCCCGATATCGTTCATTGCCGTCTCCTTGCTGCGCGCGATCAGGCGATCTGTTCCGCGATGTTGATCTGAAGGTATCCGTCATTCGGCACGGTTTCGATGGCGCCGTCGTCATAGGTGATCTCGAACTCTGCCCGGTAGGTGCCCGCCTTGGCGGTGTCAGCCGCCTTCCACGGATAGACAGCGGCAACTTCGTCGCCCTCGCCCGTGATCAGGCAGGGCTGCCGGTCCACGACCGTGACGCCGTTCCGCGCCATGGAGAACAGAACCGTCGCCCCGGCCAGAGGGATCACATTGCCCGCCCCGTCGAAGAATTGCCGCCGGATCGCCGGGCTGGTATCGCCCTGCTTGATAAAGAACTGGTCGCTCATGTTTCCCTCGTGCTGCGGCGGCCATCATTGCCTGCCGTGGTTCTTCGCCCCGCCAGCCCGTCGGTGACGGATCGGCTTTGACCCACCGTTGCGATCCGGCCCCGGATAGTGATTGGCGCGTCAATGACGGTGGCGAAGCCCGATGCCATGAGCCTTGCCCGCGCAGACCCCATGGCAACGATCCGCAGGCCGGACAGCCCGCCCGCGCCAAGGTCGATCCCGGCCCTGCCGCGCGCGCCGATCGAAAGGCCCACCGCGCCGCCCGCCGCGGCTTCGAAAACCGCCCCCGCCAGCGCGGGGATACGCAGCCCAGCGGCACCGGCTGCCCGAACCAAGGCCGATGCCGAACCCGCCGCTTCGATGCGAATGCCAGCGGCCCCTTTCGCCGCCAGCGCCGCGACCGCCCGACCCCGCGCGGGAATGGCGACCTGCGCCCGCCCGCCGCCGCCGAGGATCAGTGCGGCCCCGCCCGCCGCCGGAACAACCTCCGGCGCGGCACCAGCCCGCCAGCGGAGTTCGATCACGCCATCCATGGCGCTGCCCGGCGGGTGGCCGGTGTTGCCGTTGTTCGGCCCGCCGTTCGCGCCCGACCCCGGCCCACCCCATTCAGGAGGCGCAGAGGCCCCGCCGGACTGGCCGCCGGTCGCATACCAAACCGGCGTGCCGTAGAAGTTGATCAGCAGACCCGGACCGGGTGTGTAAGGCGCGCCGGCACCGCCCGCGCCGCCCCCGGCACCGGGGCTGTTCGGAATGCTCGTTCCGCCATCATAGCCCTGACCAGGCGTGCCCAGACCAGCTGCGTATCCTCGGTTGCCACCGCCGCCCGATCCGCCATTGCCGCCGGGAGAGATGGTATTCGTCCGCGGAGAGCCGCCCCTCCCGCCGCCTATGGCAGTCAGGCTGAAGGAGGTTGTGTCGCCGCCGCTGGTGGCCGGTGCAGTATTGGTTGCCGATTGCGTTCCACCGCTTCCGACCGCAATGGGATAGACAGTGCCCGCCGTCAGCGTGGTCGTGCCGCGCAGCAGACCGCCCGCGCCGCCCCCGCCCGTGTTGGNCGCAGCAGACCGCCCGCGCCGCCCCCGCCCGTGTTGGCCGCCTGATAGTAAGGCGCGCCGCCGCCGCCCGCGACCAGCAGATATTCCACATCCACCGGGATCAAGGGCTTCAAAGATGTGAGGCCAGCCGAAGCCGGTATGGTCATCCCCTTGTAAGGCACGCCGTCGATCGTCTCCGACCAGAACGTCGCGCCGGGATGGTCTGCGGCCAAGAATGGATCGGTAATCTCGTAGCGGACGATGACGATGCCGTTCTGCGCCGCGCCGAAGCCGCTGCTGCCTCCGTCGCCACCCGCGCCGGGGTTCGTTGCACCCTCCGGCACTGCCGGTAGCGCAGGCCCGCTGCCGCGCCCGCCCGTGCCGTAAACCCTCAGCGTGCCGTCGAAGTTGATTGATCGCCCCGGCCCTGCCGCGCCACCAAGGCCAACAGACCCGCCGACACCCGCACCGCCAGCCCCGCCCCCGCCGCCGCTGGCGCGCTGCGTGATGGTGCCGCCGAAGCCACGCCCGCCCGCAAAGCCGGGATTGCCAGCGCCGCCTGCAAGGTTCGGCACCGCAGCCCCGCCGGAGCCACCACCGCCACCACCATTGCCGCCGTCGCCGCCGACTGCCGCGCTCGGCCCGCCAGCCCCGCCGCCGGGCGCCGTCAGCCCGACGGCACGAGACGGATTGCCGACCGTCGAAGCCGTTGCCGACGACGCGACACCCACCTCGATCGTATAGATGCCGGGCTGGACCTGAACCGTATCGACCCGGACCCAGCCACCGCCGCCCCCGCCGCCACGCGATCCGCCCGTGCCCCCTGTGCCACCCGCGCCAACCAGCAGCACCTCCAGCGCCATCGCCGAGGTGATGGCCAGCGCGGACGAAACAGCCGTGAACCGACCGAGCCGATACCACTTGCCGTCAATCTGGACGGTGGACCAGACCCCGCCGGATGCCGCCTCGTTGACGGCCATGATCAGGCGCCCGAGGCCGTGATGCTGAAGCTCTGCGGCTCGATCTTCTCACCGCCGACGAAATCGGTGCGGACCAGCGCGAGTGAATTGGCGGGCGCTGCCGCCCCTTGGACGACATCGCCAGACCAGATCACCGCCCCGCCCGAGTTGCGCGCTTCGTAGCGCGTGACGGTGCCGGCCGAAGCGGTGCCGCTGGCGATGGCGTTGGCAAGCGCAGTGCCGTCGGTCGGCGCGGCAAATGCGGTGGCTGCCATCGCCAGATCCGCGACGGT
>NZ_SMYN01000052.1 GCF_004959935.1 Falsirhodobacter xinxiangensis
GTCACTGTCCGATTTCAGGGGAGTAGCTCACTTGCTTCGGCCGAACGAGCGCTTATCGCAGCGAAAGCTGGCGCTGAGCAGACGCTAGGCCGCGGCGTTACGCTGGAAAAATATGTCGTTATCCAGAATGGAGGCGCGCTGATCATTTCGGATGTGCGCAGACCTCGCGCTTAGCAGCTTGCCT
This sequence comes from Falsirhodobacter xinxiangensis, assembly GCF_004959935.1. GTDB lineage: Bacteria > Pseudomonadota > Alphaproteobacteria > Rhodobacterales > Rhodobacteraceae > Falsirhodobacter > Falsirhodobacter xinxiangensis. Next base: position 185 of record NZ_SMYN01000052.1, read on the forward strand.
TCGTGGCGGTTGGAGACGCCCCCGGCCTTGCCGCGCGCTTTACCGTGATGCTGCCTTATGATGCGCAGGACCGGCCCGCAGTTTCTGCCGCCCGCCGGACATTCCCGTCTACGAACACCCATGGCGCCCCGGCAACGAGTTGAGGCTTGCGCCCATGTCAGCTTATCGGTTGTGCGGATGACCGGTTGAGTTGCCGGGGTGAAGCTGTATCGGCCCGGCCTATTGGGTCTGCCGCTCCAAGTGCCTGCGGATCAGAGCGATGTTCCGCAGGTTCGATTTGTAATAGACGTCGAACACGCTGCCCAGCAGCGGTATTGAGCCGAAGACCGTATCTACCGCCGTATTGCCAGCCATCCTTGCAATGACATGGCGCGGCAGGCCGAGTTGGTGCGCCCTATAGATGATCAAGGCGGCGGGCACGGTGGTGGCCATATCGCCTAGCCCGGGTATCAAGCCGAGGATGCCGTCCCATCCGAACTTGAAGCCGAAGAGTGGCATCCTGAATTTCGCATCGAGCATCCGTGCCAGTCGGTCGAGGCGCGCGAGTTCGTGCTGTCGGTCGTATGTGGCGGCAGGCATCGGCTGTCCTCGGTCATGGGCCGGGGATAACGCGATTTGGTTGCCTTCGTTCCTGCCCTTTGGAGGTCCATCCCGGCGAAGCGTCGGGCCGTGGCGCGGTTCCTGACGCGGTCGGTGGAGGGACACCGAAAGCTAAGGGATGGATCGCCGGAGGGCAGCGAATTATGTATCTTTCTCGCAGCAAAAGCCTATGCTGGCCGATCCGTCGATACTGACGGTCTTATAGGAGCCGGATCATGGCCAAGGGCATGAATAAGCGGAAACGCGACGAGAAGAAGCCCAAGAAAGAAAAGCCTAAGGTGATCGCTGCTGCCCCATCGACAAAGGATCCGGTGGCTGGCGCGGTCGAGCGTCGCAACCGCTAGAAAATAGAAAAGCGCGGTGCCATGACTGGCCCGCGCTTAGAGTACTTGGTGATGGCTTAGAACCTAAGCGAGAGCGAGGTTCGTCGCGGATTCACGACCATTGCGGTCTTTTTCGACGTCGAAGGTCACAGCCTGCCCATCAGGAAGGCTGCGGATGCCCGCGCGCTCAAGCGCCGAGATGTGAACGAAAACGTCCTTCGTCCCCGACTGCGGCTGAATGAAGCCGAAGCCTTTTGTGTCGTTGAACCATTTCACGGTGCCGTTGGCCATCGTGTGTTCCTTCAAAAAATGCCGCCCACAATATGCAGCGGCTTGGCACAGAAAGTCACGATTACTGGGCCAAAAAGGATCAGGGTCGAAAAGAACGATGCCGGACACGTATACCTGAACTTTTCAGGAACGCCTAATGAAAAACGCGCGGGTTTCCCTGCGCGCCTACCACTGGACATGACTATCCAAGCGAGAAACTAGCGTTTTTGATTTGGCGGGTCAACTACTTCTTGTGCCCCATCCAATATTTCGCCGCCACGTCCAGCCCATGCCGCAAGTCGTTGATGCGGTCCGGCCAGTGCCCCTCGTGGCAAACCATCCGCAGCTGCGCCCAGACCCCTGCCCCGAGCTTGCCGTAGAGGTCGCGGCGCTCTTTCGCATCCCGCAGCTCGCTGTGGGTCGGCTCGGCGTCGCCCTCATGCCCAACGGGGGTGAAGTCGAGGCAGGACCGGCCACCGGCGACGAGGCGCGTGCGCTCCATCAGCGCGGCGAGGTCATGTCCGGCCTGCTGCTGGCCGCTGCTGATGATGCCCTTGGACGCCATCTGATCCAGCACGTGCGCGTGCTCATCGACTGCGATCGTCACCCCGGCATCCTCCCCATCACGAAGCACCCATGATCCGCGCGCGCGGCGTTCGGCAGTTGGCCGCGCCTTGCCGTCGCGGTCCTGCCAGATGTCGGCGGCGACGGCGGCGGACATATCTTGCTTCATCCGGCGGCGCTCACGCTGGCGAGCCTTCTTCGCCTGGTCCTTGCGCTTTGCGGCGGCGGCCTTGTCCAGCGCACCTGAGGCGGCAACCTGAGCGACGAAACGATCCATGCCCATTTAGGCTTCTCCTCGTGAACAAAATGCAGATTGTCCCTGTTTCTCCCTCCTGAAGAGGAGAACACGATGACCAAAGAGATTGACCAGCGCCAACAGCGCCACGACCCCGCCTCGAAGCATACGGAGGGGCTGAACAAGCGGCCCGACAGTCAGACGAAGCAACCGGGGCGGATTGATGAGGTCGAGGGTTCTCCCGATCAGATCGCGGCTGCCGACGCCGGACGTACGAAATTCAACACGCGAGACGACGGCCACGGCAAGGTGACGACTGATGACCCGCTCGATCATATCGCTGATGCCAATGATCGCGAGGACTGAACGATGGCTCGCAAGATTAACTATCAAACTAAACGCGATGGACGCATCCCGATCGCCGTGATCGTGACCTTCGCCGTGCTGGCGGTGCTGATCCTGATCGGCTTTGGATTGCTCTTCAGCGGTGGGCTGCCGGGATAGGACGGCGTCCATCATTGCTTCCCCTTGCGAAACGGTGGGTGCCCGACGTGCCATGTGTTGCCTCCGCAGTGAGGGCAGCGATACGGGCTGAAC
>NZ_SMYN01000053.1 GCF_004959935.1 Falsirhodobacter xinxiangensis
AGGTCGCAGGTTCAAATCCTGCTCCCGCAACCAGAAATCCTACACTTTCCACAACATCCTGTTCGCAGGAGTTTTTTTGCTATCCGGATAGCAGCTCCGCACCAACGCTCAACGCCAGAATGCCCGCTAGATCCCCGTAAAGCGTCAACTCGAACCGGCTGCGTTTCCCTGACGTCGGCACCGATATAACCACGATCTTCTCGATCAGGCCACGGATCGCCTCACCCTCCTCGCTCTCCCGATCCGACTCCGTCAATCCGGCGATCAGTCCCCGGACGCGGTCGTGATAGGTATCGGCCATCTTCGGATGGATCCGTACGGTGGCCGCCCGGGCAGGGGTCGCGGTGACGTCCCGCTCCAGCTGCTTTTGCCGGATCTCCAGCTGTTCCATCTTCGCCTTGATCCGGTCGGGCGGCAGACCGGAGAGCAGGGCGTTCACCAGCGCATCCTGCTCCTCGATGACCTTTGCCAATTCCTTTTCCTTCACTGCCCGGTCATCGGTATGGCGTGCCGCCAGACGATTGCGCTCGGCGACGTATTCGTCCGCGAACACCTTCACAAGGTCCGGGTCCATCAGCCGATCCGACAGGGCGGTCAGGATCCTACCCTCCAGCTCCTGCCGGGAAATGCCGGTGCGGTTGCTGCAGACGGACGTGCCTTTGTTGCGCGAATTGCTGCAGCCGAAGCGATCCTTGCCGATGGTGGAAAAGCCACCGCCGCAGCACCCGCATTTGACCAGACCCGTCAGCAGGAAGCGCGGCTTGCGCCGTTCCCAGGCTTCCTTGTCGGTTTGCTCGATCTTCCGGCCCTGCTGCCGGGCCTTCACCTCCTCCCAGAGGGCCGGATCAATGAGGCGCAGATCGGGCACGTCGGTGATGATCCACTCCGCTTCGGGATTGAGGCGCGCCTGCCGCTTGCCGGTCGCCGGGTCCTTGACGAAGCGCTGCCGGTTCCAAACCAGGCGATCGATATAGATCTCGTTGTTCAGGATCCCCGTGCCGCGCTTGGGATTGCCATGGATGGTGGATTGTCCCACTTGCCGGCACGGGGCCCCGGAATGCCTTCGCGGTTGAGCTGATCGGCGATCCGGTTCGGCGACATTCCCTCGGCTTAGGCGGTGAGATACGCTGCACGATGGCCGCCTCCTCCGCATTGATCTCACGGTCACCCCGCCGGATTTCCCCGTTCTCGCCCATATGCCGCAGGACGGAGTAGCCGAAGGCATTGCCGCCGCCGGACTTGCCCTTCTCCACCCGTCCGCGCAAGCCCCGGTGGGTCTTGGCTGCGAGTTCCTTGAGGAACAGCGCGTTCATCGTGCCCTTAAGGCCGATATGCATCTCGTTCACCTGACCGTCGGCCAGTGTCAGGAGGTTCACGCCCGCAAAGGACAGGTTCTGGTAGATAGTCGCGATGTCGGCTTGGTTGCGCGAGATGCGGTCGAGGGCTTCGGACAGCACGAGATCGAATCGATGATTGCGGCCGTCCTGCAAAAGCCGTTGAAGACCGGGTCGGAGGATCATGCTCGACCCCGACAGGCCGGCATCCTCATAGGTGCCGACGATCTGCCAGCCCTCGCGCAGGGCGCGTTCGCGACACAGCCGGATCTGGTCCTCGATGGAGGCGGCGTTCTGCAGGTCGGTGGAGTAGCGAGCGTAGAGGGCCACGCGGAGGGTCATGGGGAAATCTCCAGTTCGCAAGGGGCAGGGATGTCAGTCGGTGTCCTGTCCCTGTTCCATAAGGTGATCGGCGCGGGCGGCATCGCGCGCCAAGGCCCGGACCAGGGCAAGCAAGTGATCCCGAGGCTGCGATACCTGATGATTCCCGGCAAGGGGCGTGTCGGGGGTGTCGGCCAAAGCGGGCGAAACACGGGCGCTAGGAGATACCGACGCGGAAGCCGCCGTCTGCGTGGCGCCTCCTCGTTGGCAATATATCTCCGGTCTCGCGCCATCGGCCGAGTTGCTCCCTGCGCCGGAGGGCCGGGCCCGTCGACGTTCGCTGATGATGATCCTCACTGCGGGCGGTCCCGCAGGTGTTCAGATGATCATAAGGCATGGGAGAGGCTCTCGAAGCTGGAAACACGGACCTCCGGGTTCATGAATGTGGATAACCTCCCGAAAATACGGACATCTCATTCTTCATAGGGTGGCCGAGAGACAACTTCGGTGAGCTACTCCCCTGAAATCGGACAGTGACGG
>NZ_SMYN01000054.1 GCF_004959935.1 Falsirhodobacter xinxiangensis
CCCACCGGGTCACGTCTCGGTGGAAATCAACAGTCTTCCGACCCAGTGCGATGCCGCGAATGGATGCGCTTGTAGAAGGTTTCGTCCGCGCTGACCGTGGAGCCGATGTAACGAAGCATTCCATGATGATCCACCAGCCCGTAAATGCCCCGACAGTCTCTCGGGGCTTCGCGGGTAAATGTGGGGGAGGCTGCCAACAGGGCATCCATAACCTGTTCGGATGAGAGGATGCCGTGTTTCTTCGGGCGGCCAAAGAAGAAATTGAACATAACGAAACTGCTCTCTTATGAAATGATAATACCTAGTGAGACCGTGCAATGCGCTGCCAGGTCGTCCCGCTAACGATCCCCCAATGACCGTGCTCATTCGGCCTCCGCCAGCGCGGCACCGGCATCTCGTTCAGGGCCGCAAGCGCCTCGTCGAACGTTGGGAAGTGCCGTTCGTCACCCTTTGCTCCGATCTGAAACTGGCCGCCGCGGGCAAGGTCGGGACCGAACATCGATCCATCTCGCGCGACGGGAACGAACATCAATTCACCACTGACCGGGGCGACATTGCCTTTCGGATCGTCTGCATTGCCATTCTCGGGTTCGTCGTCCGCCCAGATCGACTGAAGAAATCCGTCACGCCGCTGCAGCCATGCCAAGGCGCTCATTGGAAGCACACCGCCGCCCGGACCACGCTCAAGCTGTGCGGTGGCGCCGGACAGAAGGTTCCGCACTCGACCCTCGGTTACGCCGCCAAGAATCGCCATGGATCCGATATCGACCTCGCCGTCTCCGAAATCGAGGGCGTGCCGGGACTGCGCAATGTTTGCGATCAACACGATAGCGTTGCGGCCTGCGGCGAGGTCCTTCACGTCAGGGCGACCTGCGAAGGTGGTTACTTCGCGAACAAGTTCGGAAATCCATGCCGGGCGATCTGCCACAGGCACCTCCTTCGGAGTGACCCCATGGAAGCCATAGAGCTTTGCCAGCCAGATGCGTCCCGAGATAGGAAGCTCTGCGCCAACGCCGAGAGTGTCGGACGCCGCTTCTTGCCATGTCTCGGCGTAGGAAAGACCAGTGATCTGGGCAAATGGCTCAACGAGCGCACGCAGCGGCCCTGCTGCCGCCTCTGCACCTACCAAATCCTCGACGTAGGTAAGTGCGTTCAGGAAAATCTCATGAAGCCACTGGGCATAGTCCCAGAACTCATGGTCATCACCATGGGCAAACAGTCCATCACGCCAATCATCGCGACGCTCTTCTGCCGTTTTCAATATGATAGGCATCTTCATATTCCTTCAGCGATGCAGGCGGCGGATGGCGCTGCGAACATTCAACATGTTCCGGTGATCTGACGGAGTGCTTGCCGCGATGACGAACCCGACATCGAAGCGCAGGCGCACGTGTCGCCCATGTGTTTCCACACTGCAAAGGCTGACGCCTTCATGGCGACAGAGAGATCTGTAGGCGCGTTCAATTCGCTTCATGCCATTAACGATATTCCGTGAATGTTGATGTAACATATACAACGCTTCGCAATGTGTCAAATGGATAATTCCGTTATTATCGACGTCACGACTATGGCGCGATCTGGTATGGCTGAATAGCATGTTGCTGGACGCAACGCCGTGCGCCTTCCAATCGCTCTCAATTTCCGCGACTGCGTCCCTATGAAAGACGACGCACTCTCCCACCCGATCTACTGGCACACCCTACGCAGAGCCCTGCCGCCTGGCGGCGTGCGCCGGCGATTTTCTACGATCGCGGCATGTCGCGATCGATTGACGGCGGTCCGATGGGGTAGCGTGGTGCATTGCCCGAAGTGCAGCAGCCCATCTCCACGATGGCTTGAGCAGCGTGCGGTCGTTCAATGCACGTGCCGATATCAGTTTTCGCACACGGTAGGCACCGCACTGCACAGGAGCCGTTTGGATCTCGCAATCTGGTTTGCCGCCACCGAGACGGTCATACGGCATCGAGCTGCCGCGGGCCCCTGGGGTCACATCACGTCCGATGATCTCTCCTCCGCGCTGGGGATTGCCTACGCTTCTGCCCATAGACTGCGCCGAATCGTCATCGACGACCTCGCTCCGGATGGCAACGGGTTCCGACGATGCCTTGAACAGCAGTCCATATAC
>NZ_SMYN01000055.1 GCF_004959935.1 Falsirhodobacter xinxiangensis
TCCGTCACTGTCCGATTTCAGGGGAGTGGCTCAGTAACTACCCAACTTAACGCGGAAATCGGTGGTGCCGAGCGCGTCCATTCAGCCGAGCGCAGCATTCTCGACGGAATGGTGGCCCAGCTCGATCGCTTGCTGGCGGTCGGCCGCCACTGCCACCCAGGAGAAGCTCCAATGCAGGCTCCATCGAGGCACTCCGTCCAAACCATCATCTGGGTCCAATAAATGCATAAGGATGACGCGCGGAAGGTTGGAGCAGAGTTCGCTTACGTTTTCTGAGTTGGAAGGGGGGGTGTAGCGCGGCGTGCAGGGCGATTGCCGCGCTAGGCACGGATAACTGCTTTAGTGAGCTCGCTGAATGTGCCGTGCCGCAGTGCCGTCGGTCAGCTTTCCCATCCGCGCGATCGCATAACGCGACTCAAGCGGCCTGTGATAATCTGCGGAGGTCGGACAATCCGGAGCGAGGGTGGGACGGGGGCAGGAGGTACCGCCATGACCACCGATTTTCTTCCTGTCCTCCGACCTGACCATCCCGCGTGGAATAAGGGGCGTATCATTGGTCAGAAGCGCCCCCTTCTGCCGAAGCACGTTTGGTCGATCCGAGTGCGTCTCGAGATGTCAGAAAACAAACGGGACCTCGCCTTGTTCAACATGGCCATCGACAGCAAGCTGAGGGGCTGCGATCTGGTCGGTCTTAAGGTGAGAGACGTCTTCGTCGCTGGCCGAGCCAAAGACCGAGCATCCGTTACGCAAAGCAAGACCGGGAAGCCGGTTCGCTTCGAGATCACCGAAAACACCAGGCAGTCGCTCGAACGCTGGATCGCCGACCCCGAGATGATCGGTTGCGAATTTTTATGGCCGAGCCGTTTGCACGCCAGCGAGCACCTTTCGACCCGCCAGTATGCCCGCATCCTTCGGGAGTGGATTCTGTCGATAGGCCTCGAGCCGAGCGGCTATGGCACGCGCTCGATGCGGCGGACGAAAGTTGCCCAACTGTATAAGAAGACTGGCAACCTTAGGGCTGTCCAACTTCTGTTGGGCCACACCAAGATGGACAGCACCGTTCGTTATCTCGGCGTTGATCTCGACGACGTATTGGCCCTCTCCAAAGGAATAGATTTGTAGCTGAGGTCCGGCCGGCACCGTGTGTGGCGGTCGGATCGCTAAGCGCTACACGAGCGGCCTTGCTAACATTGAAACGACTCCATGCACAAATGACGACATAGCTGCGTGGTGCAGCGGTCGCTCTTCAACCGGCGGGAAACAGGATAACATCAACATCTATCGCGCCGTTCAGGACGTGCACGATAACGATCCGTTCCTGCATTATGCGGTAGAAGATCAGGTATCGGCCGTGAACTCGTCGGCGGATACCCAATCGTTGGTAGCGCGGCACAACAGGCCACGCCTCCGGCAAATTCGAAAGTTCTAGGCAGGATTGAATCAGTTCCCTGACGAAGCTCAAGGCCCGAGCAGGGTTGTCACGCGCTATGTAGGCGCCAATGCTATCCAAGTCGGCTTCGGCGGCGCTGGTGAATTCGACGATCATTCGGCAGTGCGACCAGCAACCTGAAATTTGGCTTCAAGTCGAGCCAGAACCTCCGATGCGGCGCTGACGCGGCCCGCCTCGGCATCCGCCACTCCACGCGCAATCGCCTGATCCAGCAGAACTAACCTTGCTTCACGCTCTTGGATCAGGCGGATGCCCTCTCGAAGAACCTCGCTTTTCGAGTTGTATCTGCCCGTCTCCACAAGTGACGAAACGAAAGATTCGAGGTGTTGTCCGAGATCGGCACTGATCATGGTGGTCTCCTCAAGTGCACTCGGAGCCTACGCCATTTGATAACTATTATCAAGGCGGCGTTCAGTAGCGCACCATGGTGTCCCACGCGGACAACGAAGTGAACGGCTGCTTTGGCAATGTCGCTGCAACTGCCACGCCGCAGTGCCCTCAGGCGGCTTCCCGCCCTTCATGACCGTAACGGATTACAGACTATGGGAGATGTCAGGACGGCAGGTGGTCTGCATGATGGGCAAGAATTTCTGGAAGCGAGCTCCCGCAACCAAAAAATATAGCCTAGTTACCAAGACTTGCGCCCCGCCTTACCGTGGGGCTTTTTGCATTCC
>NZ_SMYN01000056.1 GCF_004959935.1 Falsirhodobacter xinxiangensis
CTGTCAACGGCGGCGCGAAAGTCGGCCACGGCGGCGGAGCAAAACCAGGCCAGTTGGCAGGGTTGTGCGGCATGGCGCGCGCTTTCCATATAGCTGGCGCGTGTCATGGCGCACTGGCGCTTCAGCGACAATCGTCGTCTGATGTCTGAATGGAGATCAGCGCCACTTGCGGGCAGTGCTGTTGGCGAGGCGGTAGCTTTCGCCGTTCATCTCGAGGATGCTGACGTGGTGGGTCAGCCGGTCGAGCAGTGCGCCGGTCAGGCGCTCGGAGCCGAATGTTTCAGTCCACTCATCGAAGGGCAGATTGCTGGTAATGAGGGTTGATCCGCGCTCATAGCGCTGCGAGATCATCTCGAACAGCAGCTCGGCGCCGGTCTTCGACAGGGGCACAATGCCCAGCTCGTCGATGATGAGAAGCTTGTAACCGGCCATCTGCTTCTGGAAGCGCAGCAGACGGCGCTCATCGCGGGCCTCCATCATCTTGCTGACCTGCGGCGGTGGTGAAGCCGACGGAAAGCCCCTTCTGGCAAGCGACCAGCCCGATGCCGAGGGCGACATGAGTCTTGCCGGTGCCGGACGGGCCGAGGGCAATGACATTCTCCCGACGTTCGATCCATTCGCACCGGGCCAGTTCAAGCACCTGCATTTTGTTCAGCTTGGGGATGGCCGGAAAGTCGAAGCTGTCCAGGCTTTTGACGGCCGGGAACTTCGCAGCGTTCTGCGCCTTCAAATGGTTCCCCAGACCATTTGATCCGCTGGCGCGGACCAGCTTGAACTGCGGCGCTCGACCATTCGCCGTTCCCGGTCGATCGGTTCGAGTTCGACAAGCCGTGCCAGATATCGGACATGGTCCAGCCCTTCCGCCGCGCATTGGCGAGCCAGCTTCTGATGCTCGCGCAGGAATGTCGCCAGCTTCAGCGCCTTGAGGTGATGAGCGAGCAGGATTTCCGGGGCATCACTCATGCCGCATCACCCGACAGCAGCCGCATGCAAGACCCGGCCCTGATCTTCTCGACCGTTGCCTTCGGCAGGTAGGGATAGCAGTCGAGGTCAAGTCGCGGCGGACGATGCTCTACCCGGCACAGCAGCAGATGCTTCACCGCGTCGAAGCTGAGCGCCCCATCCGAAGAGCCTGGAGCACTGCCGCCTGCACGTCTGCAAGATCGCAGGCCTCCAACAGCCGCAGAACCTGAACATATTCGCGCCGACCCTGACGGTTCATCCGCACCTCCATCAGGCGGCGCAAGGTGGCGAACTCCTCCGGCAGGTCCCAGCCCTGCAACGGGGCCGCCTGATCCAACGCATTGATCTTTCGCTCGATCAGCGGAAGGTAATGGATCGGGTTGAAGACCAGTTCATCGCAATCCCAGCACAGCATGGCCCGGCGGATGCGACAACGGCACGAATATCTCCTGACCGCGTCGGTCCCGCTCTCGCAGGTAATCCTTGATGATCGTGTAGCCGCCGGTGAAGCCGCATTCCTCGCGAAGCCGGTCAAACGCCCGCTTCGCCGTATGCCGTTGCTTGCGCGGCATGCTCCGGTCCGCCTTCAGCCACCCCTTGATGATCGGAATAAACGGATCCAGTTTCGGGCGCCGGACCTCGGCCGTCCGACGGTAGCCGGGCGGAACCGAAAACGACATCGTTCGTCGGGAAAAACAGTCCCCCGGACTGTTTTCTGATCCTCCTCACTCTGAACCGTGTCCCGCGAAACGTTGAATACCCGTGCCGCTTCCCATTGGCTCATGCCCTCCGCACAAGCCTGACGGACTTTCAGATATAGCTCCACGCGGTAGATCCCCACGCCCTCCCTGCAAATGCAGAGAGCGAAAAGTGGACGACTTTTACGCCGCCGTTGACAGGAGATCCAGCTTCATGCGAGCGAGACGCTTCGCGGGTTGATTTCCGAGGTGCGTCTGGTGCCGAACGTGAATGCCCGCGACGGCCACCACATCGAGCTGGTGGGCGATCTGGCGTCTATTCTCGCCTTGCAGGAGGCTGGAATGCAAAAAGCCCCACGGTAAGGCGGGGCG
>NZ_SMYN01000057.1 GCF_004959935.1 Falsirhodobacter xinxiangensis
TGTTGATTTCCACCGAGACGTGACCCGGTGGGGATGCGGACAAAAACTTGGACTGTTTTCACGGCATGAGGCCAAGGTTTCTACGGTATTCGATTGGGCTTCGACCACCAAGGGACATCTTGATGCGTGTTTCGTTATACCAGCGGATGTAGGCGTCAACCTCGTCGATGAACTGGGTCACGGTATAAGCCCGCCAATCTCGCGGATAGAAGAACTCGGTCTTCAGGCGACCGAAGAAGCCTTCACATGCCGCATTGTCTTGCGAGCTCGCCTTTCGTGACATCGAGCGAACGAGCTTTGCTGCATTTATCCGCTCCAGCCAGCCAAGCCAGCGATAGTGGCCTCCGCGGTCACTGTGGATTATGGGCCGCACTTTGCTGTCCGCGATGGTTTCAACCGCGGCATCAAGCATGGTGTTGGCGAGACCCGCGTCCGGTTTGGTCCCGATGGCCCAACTGATGACCATGCCGTCGAAGCAATCGATGATCGGAGAGAGATAGACTTTGCCTGCGCGTATCTGGAACTCGGTGATGTCGGTCAGCCATTTCTCATTTGGCGCAGAAGCCTGGAAGTCACGGTTGATGATGTTCTCCGGCGCCGGGCTGATCTCGCCCAGATATGAACTGTAACGCCGCCGCTTAGGCTTTAGGACGGCCAATGCTTCCTGTTTCATGAGGCGCCGGACCACCTTCTCGGAGATCAAGATAGAATACCGCGTCAGAGAAGCTGCAAGCCGGCGATAGCCGTAGCAGCGATGGTTGCGCTCAAAGATGTCGACCATAGCACGGCGCACCGGAAGATACTTATCTTCCAGATTGATACGGGCGCGTTGGTAGAAGTAGGAGCTTCGTGCCAGCCGTAACCGCATCAGCAGCGCCGATGGCCTATACTGATTTTTTAGGGCGACGATCAGCATGGTCTTTTCCCGATTGGTCAGGCTCTGCAGGTCGCCGCCAAGATCCTTTTTTATCAGTTCGCTCGCAGTCTTGAGCAGGTCATGCTCAATCTGAAGTTCGCGGATATCGCGCTGCAAGGCCGCGCGCTGACGTTCCAGTTCTTCGATCTCTGGATCCAGGGCGGCACTTTTCTTGCGTCTCATCGTGGCCGGAGCCTCCGCGCCAAGGAACTGGTTTTTCCAAGCATAAAGTGTCGGCCGGCTCACTCCGACCTTTTTCGCCAAAGCCTCCGCACTTTCTTCTCGGCAATAAAGGCCCACCACAGCAGCCTGCTTCGCGGCAGCGGGATGATGACCCGGTCCACGTGTCCCGGTGGACACCGTCCTGGTCTCAGGGAAAGCCTCGCGCACCCATGCCGTCAGCGTAGCTCGGCCGGGATAGCCTAACGCACGCATGGTCCATGAAATGCACCGCCCGTGGCTGGCATAATGTTCTAGCGCAACCTGCTTCTGTGCTTCCGAGAATTTGGGCGGACGAGGTGCCGACCCTATCGGCAAATCTTGACGGCGCTCGTATTCGCGATACCAGCCTACCAAGGTATTCTTCGTCGGATATCCCAGTTCGCGGATGGTCGCCCGCACGCGCTTGCCAAGCTGGATGTAGAGCTCGACCGCCCTCATCCGATCTTCGTAAGTATGCATGAACTATCTCCTAGATAGTCCAACTTTTTAGCCGCACCCCC
>NZ_SMYN01000058.1 GCF_004959935.1 Falsirhodobacter xinxiangensis
ACCGTCGCGGATCTGGCGATGGCAGCCACCGCATTTGCCGCGCCGACCGACGGCACTGCGCTTGCCAACGCCATCGCCAGCGGCACCGCTTCGGCCGGCACCGTCACGCGCTACGAAGCGCGCAACTCGGGCGGGGCGGTGATCTGGTCTGGCGATGTCGTCCAAGGGGCGGCAGCGCCCGCCAATTCACTCGCGCTGGTCCGCACCGATTTCGTCGGCGGTGAGAAGATCGAGCCGCAGAGCTTCAGCATCACGGCCTCGGGCGCCTGATCATGGCCGTCAACGAGGCGGCATCCGGCGGGGTCTGGTCCACCGTCCAGATTGACGGCAAGTGGTATCGGCTCGGTCGGTTCACGGCTGTTTCGTCCGCGCTGGCCATCACCTCGGCGATGGCGCTGGAGGTGCTGCTGGTTGGCGCGGGTGGCACAGGGGGCACGGGCGGATCGCGTGGCGGCGGGGGCGGCGGTGGCTGGGTCCGGGTCGATACGGTTCAGGTCCAGCCCGGCATCTATACGATCGAGGTGGGTGTCGCGTCGTCGGCAACGGCTTCGACGGTCGGCAATCCGTCTCGTGCCGTCGGGCTGACGGCGCCCGGCGGCGGGGCTGGCGGGCCGAGCGCGGCAGTCGGCGGCGACGGCGGCAATGGTGGTGGCGGTGGTGGCTCCGGCGGGGCTGCGGTGCCGAACCTTGCAGGCGGCGCTGGCAATCCCGGCTTTGCGGGCGGGCGTGGCTTCGGCGGCACCATCACGCAGCGCGCCAGCGGCGGCGGGGGCGGGGCTGGCGGTGCGGGTGTCGGCGGGTCTGTTGGCCTTGGTGGCGCGGCAGGGCCGGGGCGATCAATCAACTTCGACGGCACGCTGAGGGTTTACGGCACGGGCGGGCGCGGCAGCGGGCCTGCGCTACCGGCAGTGCCGGAGGGTGCAACGAACCCCGGCGCGGGTGGCGACGGAGGCAGCAGCGGCTTCGGCGCGGCGCAGAACGGCATCGTCATCGTCCGCTACGAGATTACCGATCCATTCTTGGCCGCAGACCATCCCGGCGCGACGTTCTGGTCGGAGACGATCGACGGCGTGCCTTACAAGGGGATGACCATACCGGCTTCGGCTGGCCTCACATCTTTGAAGCCCTTGATCCCGGTGGATGTGGAATATCTGCTGGTCGCGGGCGGCGGCGGCGCGCCTTACTATCAGGCGGCCAACACGGGCGGGGGCGGCGCGGGCGGTCTGCTGCGCGGCACGACCACGCTGACGGCGGGCACTGTCTACCCCATTGCGGTCGGCAGCGGCGGGACGCAATCGGCGACCAACACCTCACCGGCCACAAGCGGCGGCGACACAACCGCCTTCAGCCTGAGTGCCGTCGGCGGCGGGAAAGGCGGCTCCCCGCGGACGAATACCATCTCTCCCGGCGGTAATGGCGGGTCAGGCGGCGGCGGCAACCGAGGATACGCAGCTGGTCTGGGCACG
>NZ_SMYN01000059.1 GCF_004959935.1 Falsirhodobacter xinxiangensis
TTCCGACGATGCCTTGAACAGCAGTCCATATACCACCCTCTTGTTCCAGAAAGCGATCTGCGCGATCCCGGCCGGCAGGGTGAAGACGAGGTGGAAATATTCGACCGGCAGCAGGTCTTCGGCCCGTGCCGCCATCCAGTCGCGTGCCGCCGGCCCCTGACACTTCGGACAGTGCCTGTTTTTGCAGGAGTTGTAGCTGATATGATGATGGCTGCATTTGCCGCAGGCTGCCACATGCCCGCCAAGCGCCTCGGTCCGGCAGGCTTCGATCGCCGACATCACCTTCATCTGGATCAGGCTGACATGCCCGGCATTGGCCCGCCGCCACGTGGGGCCGTATCGTCGGAAGATGTCAGCGATCTCCAGCTTGGGCCGGGACACGTCCGGCGCCAGTCATTCCAGGCTTCGCCTGACCGTCTGATCCTGCAGCTTCGCCAGCATCTCATAGGGGCTGACGACATCGCGGATCGTCTTTGTCGCGACATGGGTATATTGCGCCGTGGTCGTGATCTTGGCATGGCCGAGCAGCACCTGGATGACCCGCACATCGGTGTTCGCCTCCAGAAAGATGGGTCGCAAAGCTGTGCCGCAGCGTGTGCAGCGTCGCCGGTTTGCTGATCCCGGCCATGTGCTTGGCCGAGGTGAAGGCCCGGTTCAGCTGGCGCGGCGAGATCGGGTTGATCTTCGGCTTGCCTGGAAACAGCCAACCCTCGGGCCGCGCCTCGCGCCACCAGTCGCGCAGCAGGTTCAGGAGACCAGGCGACAGCATGACCTTGCGGTCTTTCCGCCCCTTGCCCTGCTCGACATGGATCAGCATCCGGTCGCTGTCGATATCACCGATCTTCAGGTTGCAGACCTCGGCGGCGCGCAGACCGGCACCGTAGCTGATGCTGAGCGCTGCCCGATACTTCAGCCCCGGCCCGGGCGCCGCCATGAGGATGTCGGAGACCGCCTCGACGCTGAACACTACCGGCAGTTTGCGCGGCTCGGTCCTGAACTGCATGAACCGCTTCATCTCCTCGCGCCCGCAGGTCATGTCGAAGAAGAACCTCAGCGCCACGATCCGCACGTTGAACGTCGATGGCGCGACCCCGGTGTCGGTCATGTGCAACTGATAGGCCCGAAGTTCCTCTGGCGTCGCCGTATCCGGCGAATGCCCGAGAAAGGCCGCGAAATCCCTGATCGCCCGGATGTGCGCGGCCTGCACCTTCTCGCCCATGCACCGGATGCGCATGTCCTCGATCATCCGCTGGCGCAGCGGTGAAATCCTCTCCTCGCACATGAGAACCTCCTGTCTGTCGATTGAGAGCTCTCAATCGTCAGGCAGTTGCCCATATTCCCAAATACACACGATCAGATCAGGCCACGACAGTCGACGCAGGCGCCAATGCCGCGGAGCGGCTTCGTCCAAGGGCTC
>NZ_SMYN01000006.1 GCF_004959935.1 Falsirhodobacter xinxiangensis
CGCCGTGGCCGACTTTCGCGCCGCCGTTGACAGGATCGCAGGCCAAAGGTGCCATTAACAGCTTGAGTACGTTCTACAATTATCGGATATGCCATACTGCTCATGGCGACAGCCGCCTGCCGTGGTCAAAGGCCGCAAACAGAGAAAAACCCAAGACCTGCTCCCTTGAAACTACCCCGCAACTGTGTGATCGGAACACCGCCCACGTATGTTTTCCGTTCCATGCTGTTCCCACCTGAGAAGTCCGTGATGGCGGGAGGCGGTCAGATTACGTGCGTAAAAATGTCTGTTTTTTTCTGATACGGCGATCGAGTGCCGTCCCGTATGGCGTTCCATGCAGTGCAAGCCGATTTGTTTGCCAATGGGACGGCGGCCTTGTTGCGAGGTAAGCGCGGTGGCCTCGGTTGGCGACGCGTCGAAGTTGAACGCAGGCCAACGGTTCGGGCGCATCATGCTCACCTTTTCAGCCTGAACGAACAGCATATCGGAGACATCGGCTCCTCGTTTGAGGATGCGACCCAAGATGGTTTGATCGCCGGTGCTGAACTGGCGTGGCATCGGCCCGACGCAAATCGCGAAGTCGTGGCTGCGGTCAAATGTCTCGTCGCCCGGTCACCCGTAGATTAACCCGCCCTGCATTGGCAAAGGCAATGCCAGTTGCAACGAATTTCATGTCCACGGCCGCGCCTTGTAACCGCAAACCGTTGGCTGTAGCGTTTGTAGTAAACACGACAAAGGTGCAATATGCAGCAGAGCGACATCTCACGCCGGGTCCGCGAACATATTGCCACGTTACCTCTCACTATGCGACGCGTCGCGCAGTATATGGAGCAGAACCGCGTCGAGGTAGTGGCACGGTCTGCAGCCGAACTCGGGGCGACGCTGGAAACATCGGATGCAACGGTCGTGCGGACAGCGAAGGCGCTCGGCTATGCCGGGCTGGCGGACCTGAAACGGTGCCTGACGCGGGAACTGTCGAACGGGACGCCGGTGGACAATTTCCAGCGCACGCTGCGAGTTGCTGGGGCCGACGCGCGTAAGGCCGCCCTACGAAGCGTCGAGGCAGCGCAGACTGCCACCGTCGCCCTTTGTCAGCCTGAAATGTTGGACCGGATCCAGCGTGTGATCGACTTGTTGCACTGCGCAAGAGGGATCGTGCTGTTTGGTATCGGCCCAACGGCGCATCTGGCGGGATACATGGCGTTCCAGCTTCGCCGTCTGGGGCGCAGCGTCCTGGTGGTGGACGCAACCGGTCGCGGCATTGCCGATGCGATGCTGGAGGTCGGCCCGGGCGATGCGGTTCTGCTGATGTCCTATGGCCGGCCCTATCCCGAGGTGCTGACCGTGGTGGAGGACGCCTTGATGCAATCCTTGCCCATCGTCCTGATAACCAACACTTCCGACACCCCACTGGCCCGAAAAGTGCAGGAAATGATCGTCCTGTCGCGCGGCGGGGCCCATGGCATGGCCCTTGGTGCGTCCAGCTTCATCTGTTTGGAGGCGCTGATCGTCGGACTGTCGGTCTGCGCCCCGGAGGAGACGCGCACCCGCCTGTCGCGACTGGAGCAGCTGCGCGCCAGCATCGACAGGCTGGGCTAGCATAGCAACAGATAGCCCAGAACGCAGGCCGCAAGGCATCAGATCGCCGCCACCACGCACCCCCTCGGCCCGCAGCCACCGGCCGTGCAACAGCGCAGTCGGCATCAGGCGCAGAAGGATATCCCAGGCACGATCACCTCATCGTCAAACAGGCAGCGAATGGGAAATATGGGGATCAGGTCCCCCGGCGGCAGCACATAGGCGACCACACCGATCGCGAACGCCTTGACCTCGTTAAATGCGCGGGAAGCCCGAGCGCAACCACGTCGCACCTGAACCTATGGGCCTAAATTGTATCGAAAAGCCTTACCTTATTATTGATATCAGGAATTAGTGGTGGTAGCGAACGCTACAGAAAACAAGGCCTCATGCCTTTGCGATATGATGTGGGGCTTGGGCTGTGGCATCCGACGTCTTCATGGATAACGTCTCGTTCGGATTCGACGGTCGGGCGGTGATGCGAGACCTGACGCTGCGCGCGAAACCGGGCGAGTTTCTGGCCATCGTGGGCCCCAACGGCTGCGGCAAAAGCACGGCGTTGAAGCTGATCGCGGGGCTGCACCGGCCCGCCTCGGGTGTGGTCCGCATCGACGGACAGGACGTCGCCGCGATGGGCCGTGCGCGCATCGCCCGCCATGTCGCCCTACTGACCCAAGCCAGTGCGGTCCCGCCGAACATGACGGTGCACGAGCTGATTGCCATGGGCCGTTTCGTGCATCAGGGCTTCCTGTCGCGCCGGTCGGCCCGAGACGAAGAGGCGATCGCTCACGCCATGCGCGTCATGGACGTGACCGGACTGTCCCATCGCCGGGTGGGGGAGCTTTCCGGCGGACAGCTTCAGCGCTGCCGCATGGCGATGACGCTGGCGCAGGACTGCGGCATCCTGCTGCTGGACGAACCGACGACCTATCTCGACCTGCGCTATCAGTTCGACATTCTTGAAACTGCGCGGGCGCAGGCGCGCGCCGGTGCGGCGGTGGTCGCTGTCCTGCATGATTTCACGCAGGCTTCGCTCTATGCCGACCGCGTTGCCGTGATGCACGAGGGGCGCATTGCCGCCTCCGGCCCCGCATCGGAGGTCCTGACCGAGGATGTCATCGCACGGGTCTTCGGCGTTCGCACCCGCGCCGTCCATGCTCATGGCGGCATCTTCCACATCCCCGAAGGTGCCGTGCGATGAGGGCTCTTGCAGCCGTCCTCGTGCTGCTGGCCGCCTGCCTCTTGCATCTGCGGCTCGGCGCGGCCGAAATTCCTGCGCGGGCGATCCTGCAGGCGATCACCGCTTTCGATCCGACGAATTACGCCCATGTGGTCGTGGTCTTCCAGCGGATCACGCGGCTGGCGGTCGCCGTGTTTTCAGGCGCGGTTCTGGGGGTTGCGGGGCTGCTGCTGCAAAAGATCATGCAGAACGGGCTGGTGTCGCCCTCGACGCTCGGGATCAATGCCGGGGCGACCAGCTTCGTCGTGCTGGCGGTATATTTCTTCGGCCTTGGCGGGGCGGCGCTGTTTCTGCCCGCTCTGGCGGGGGGGCTCGGGGCCATGGCGCTGACCTTCATGACAGCGCGGCTGCTGGCTGGACAAGGCGATCCGCGCATGAACCTCGTTCTTGGTGGCGCGATGGTGGGGACGCTGTTCTCATCCGTCACGGCCTTCGTCGTCGCGCTGGACCCGGATGGGTTCACGAACCTTCTGGGCTGGTTGATCGGGGACATCGGCAATTTCGACTACAAATCGCTGTCTGCCATGGCGCCCTTCGGCATCGCGGGGCTGATTGGCGCGGTTCTGCTGTCGCGGATGGTCGACCTGCTGGCCATGGGGCAAGAGCAGGCGGCGGTGCTGGGTGTCGACACGCGGCTGGTCCATGGCGGCGCGCTGCTGATCGCCATCGTGCTCACGGTCAGCGCGGTGACGGTGGTCGGCCCCATCGGGTTCGTCGGCCTTGTGATGCCGCATGTCGCGCGACTGGTGGCCGGAGAGGTCGGGCTGCTGCCGCTGTGGCTGTGCCTGATCGGCGGGGCGACGGTCCTGACGTTGGCGGATGTTCTGGCGCGGGTCCTGATGGCGCCGCAGGTTCTGAACGTCGGCACGGTGATGGGGCTGGCAGGCGGCGCGGTCTTCCTCGCTCTGGTCCTGACCCGTGCCCGAGGGGCGCAGATATGACCCTGACCCTGCGCATGGGGCGCATCAGCCTGCCGATTAGCCTGCGTTTCGTGATTGCCGCGCCGTTGTTGCTTTTGGCGCTGATCGCCAGTGCCTATCTCGCGCTTGGGGTCGGCAGTTCCGTCACCGCTCCCGCGGACGTGCTGGCCGCGATCCTGAGCCCGCGCGAGGCGCTGTCCCCCGGTGCCCGCGCGATCGCCGACTTCCGTCTGCCGAGGGTTCAGGTGGCGATCATGGCCGGGGCGATGATGGCCGCCTCGGGGTATCTGTTGCAGGTCGTCTCACGCAACGGGCTGGCCGATCCGGGGATACTCGGGCTGTCGGACGGCGCGACGGTCGCCGTGATGCTGGTGACGTTCCTTTACGGACCGATTGCCGTGGGACAGCTCGGTCTCGTTTCGTTGGTCGGCGCGGTAGCGACGGCTGGACTGGTGCTTGGCCTCGGTCGCAGACTGCTGACGGGGGGCGGGATCATCCTCGTCGGCCTCAGCATCAACATCGTACTGGGCGCGGTGGTGGAGATGATCCTCGTCTCGGGCACCTCGGCGCAGTTCGCGCAGATCATGACGTGGTCGCGCGGCACGCTCGGGACAGCGGACGGGCCGGACGCGGCGATGATGGCGCGCTGGTTCTGTCTGCTGATGCCGGTGCTGCTGCTGGGCAGCCGGATGCTTCACCCCTTGCTGCTGGGCGAGGAGGCGGCGATGGCGCTTGGCTTGCCCGCGCGCGCGGTGCTGGTCGCGGGTGTGCTGCTGGCCGCAGCATTCGCCGCCCCGGTCATCGCCGTCTGCGGTCCCATCGGCTTCATCGGCCTCATGTCGGCCTGGATCGCGCGCGGCATCGTTGGCGAGCGTCCGACCGAGGTGGTGCTGATCGCGATGCCGGTCGGCGCGGGCATCCTGCTCTGGGCCGACACGCTGGGCCGGGTGCTGTTTTCGCCCATCACCGTCTCTGCCGGGATCATGGTTTCGGTCGTCGGGGCGCTGAGTTTCATCCTCGTGGCACGGACCGGCCGAAGGTCCCGCGCTTCCTCCTAACCCGAACAAGGACCTCCCCCCTGATGAGAAGACAGCTTGCCCTGTCGACCGCGTTCATCGCGCTTTGTGGCGCTGCCTATGCGCAGGACCAAGGCAGCATCCAGCTTGCGCCGATCATCGTCGAAGGGGCCGACATGCAGGCCTACCGCGCCACGAGCGCCGGGACCGCGACGCTGACCGATACGCCGCTTCGGGATGTGCCGCAGGCGGTCAACGTCGTCGGGCGCGAGGAGATCGAGGATCGTCAGATCCAGAGCCTGTCCGCCGCAGTCGAAGGGGTGCCGAACCTTGCCCGCAACGGCAGCGCCGCAAACCGCAGCGAGACGTTCCTGCTGCGGGGTTTCCAGACCTCCGGCTTCTCGGTCGACGGGATGCAGATGAATGGCACCGCCGACCGCCCCGAAGTCCTGATGGACCTTGCCGGGGTGGAGCGGGTGGAGGTGCTGAAGGGCCCCGCATCCGTGCTGCATGGCGCGGGCGATCCGGGCGGGGTCATCAACATCGTCACCCGCCGCCCCGAAGCGGCACCGGGTGCCGATATCGCCCTGACCTATGGCAGTTTCGATTTCAAGCGGGCCGAGGCCACGGCGACCGGCGCGCTGAACGCCAGCGGAACCCTGACCGGCCGCATCACCGGTGCAGTGCAGGATGAAGACGGCTGGATCCCCGGCCGTCCGGGCAGCGAACGGCGCTATGTCGGCGGCATCTTGGAGTGGCGCCCGTCGGATGCGACGGTACTGGACTTCACGCTGGAACATACCGCAACGAAACAGCCCTTCGACCGTGGCCTTCTGTGGGTGCCGTCGCAGCAACAGGTGCTGGAGCCATATGACAGCTGGCTGTCGGAAGCGTGGTCGATGGTCGACGGCGAAAAGACCCGCGGCATGTTGAAGCTGGAGCATGAGGTGTCGGACCGCCTGACGCTGCGCACCAGCCTCGGCTTCGATTTCGGGCATGTCTCGGATACCGGCATCGACCATCAGGGCCTGCGCGATGACGGGCGCAGCCTGCGCCGCCGCTACACCGACCGGCTTGAGGATACCGAAACGCAGAACCTGCGGGCCGAGGCGCTGTATGAGTTCAGCACCGGCAGCGTCGAACACAACGTGCTGGCCGGTGTCCAATACAGCTGGTCGCGGATGGACTTCACCAGCGCCCGTGCAAATATCGACGACATCGACATCTTCGATCCGGTCCACGGCGCGCCGATGCCCGCCACCAGCCCCAACAGCAACTACCGTCAGGACATCGAAACACGCGCCGTCTATCTGCAAGACCAGATCACCTTCAACGAGGAATGGAAGGCGTTGATAGGTCTCCGCTGGGACGAATACACGTCCGAGCGGGTGGAGACGATCGGTGGCGACGGCTCCATCCCCGAAACCACCGATACGGCGCTGACGGGCCGCATCGGTGTGGTGTGGCAGCCCCGCGGCGACCTGTCGCTTTATGCCAGCTACGCCGAGAGCTTTGCACCGCAGACCGGCCTGACCCGCGATCTGCAAACCCTCGACCCGGAGGAAGGGCGGCAATACGAGGTCGGGGCGAAATGGGACGTGGTTCCCGACCGGCTCAGCGCCAATCTTTCCGTGTTCGAGATCACCAAGACCAACCTCGCCAACGACGATCCGCTGGACGAGGATTACAGCATCCTGACCGGCGAGGTCCGCTCGCGCGGGATCGAAGCGGAACTGGCGGGTGAAGTCCTGCCCGGATGGGGCGTCCATGCCGGTCTGGGATATCTGGATGCCGAGGTGACGAAGGACAACGTGATCCCCGTCGGCACGCGTTTCCAACGGGTGCCGCGCGTCACGGCCAGCTTGTGGACGACCTACGAATTCCAACCGGGCAGCGTGGCCGAAGGGTTCACCGTCGGCGGCGGCATCACCCATGTCGGATCGCGCGTGGGCTTCATCGACGACAACTATGCCGACCAATTCGAGGTGGACGGCTACACCCGTCTCGATCTGATGACCCGATATACCTTCGACAACGGCGCGACCCTGTCGCTGGCGGTGAACAACGTGACCGACGAGGGTTACATCAACTCCATCCAAAGCGAGCGGGAGATCGTCGCCGGGGCACCGCGCAACGTGCAGCTGAAACTGGGGATGTCCTTCTGATGCGAGCACTGCTTTTCGCCATCGCCGCGCTGTGCGCCCTGCCTGTCCACGCGCAGCAGACCCGCACCATCACGGACCATTCGGGGGCGGAGGTCACGATCCCCGCCGATCCACAACGCATCGTCTCGCTCCATGATTGGAGCGCGACCGTCATGGTGCATGAACTCGGCGGCAACCTCGTCGGCTCCAGCGGGCGGGTGGACAAGAATGGCAACTACTACATCCGCAGCGGATGGGAGCTTTACGGCCTGACCTTCGATCAGGTCGCCATGGCCTCGGTTCACGGGATGCTGGACATGGAGCGGATCGCCGGTCTGGACCCCGATCTGATCATCGGCAATCTGGGGGATACGCAGGCGGCGCGGGACCAGTTGTCGCTGATCGCGCCGACGGTGATGTTCGACCCGATGAACGGCCGCCCGCCGATGGACAACTACCGCGAGCTTGCCGGCTGGATCGGCAGGGCGGAACGGTTCGACACGCTGAAGGCCGATTACGATGCCCACATTGCAGAGTTGCGCGATGCGCTGGCGCTGGAGGCCCCGAGCTATGTCGCGATGACGCCGAATCCCGAAAGCGGCGATCTGCGAATACTGCGGAACTACGGCGCGCAGACGGCGGTGCTGGAGGATCTGGGCTTCCGGCGCGCGCCGATCATGGACGAGGTTCCCGCCGCATCGCAGGAGGCCGATTTCAGCGCCGAGGTGATCGGGCGGCTGGATGCGGATTTCATCTTCACCACCCATATCGAGGATCGGGGTGAATCGCTGGAAAGCGTCATGGCCGATCTCGACGCCGTTGCGCCGGGCTACCGGATGTTCCTTCCAGCCGTGCGTCAGGGCCGCTTCGTCTCGATGTCCCGGTTCCACGTCTATCCTACCACTTTCGCCGCGGCAGGGTATGTCATGGACCATCTGCGGGAGTTGATGGGCGCTCCCGCCCCTTGAACTGCCGTAGTCTAGGCAAATCATCAACAGAAGGCTGTCGTATGTTTCACAATTGGCGGATTGGCATGCAATCCGCCTAAAGCCCAGCTTATACGCCAGTCGTGCGCTTGCTGCACGAGGAGCCGCGTGTTGCGTCGTCGCCAAGCAGATCTACGTATTCTGCATCTGCCACGGTTTCGCCCCGATATTCAGAGAGCGATGCGTTCGCATCGCGCTTGCCCGTGGCCTGACCTGACGTCAGTTTGCTTCTGATCTTGACGTCGGCCTTTCGACGCTTGGCAAGCGGATCCGGGCGATTTCCAATGGGACGAAAGTGCCGGAGCAGGATGCCGATCTTCTTCGGGAGAACGAATGGCCTCGTAAAGAGAACCGTATTTGGGCGAGGATAGGAAAGTGCCGAAAAATGCGGCTCCAATTCATTGCCAGTTCGCGGCAGCCTTTCCTGCAGCCATCTTTGCCGGATGGTGGGTGTGCGCGGCTGCGGGTTACGCGCTTGGCGGCGTAGGCCCCCGCCGATCCGTCAGCGGTGTGACTTGGTGATCCCGGCCATATCCGCAATCAGCATCGGCTGAGCCTGGGCAGTTATGGCAGGCCACGCATGACGGAGGAACTGAACGGGGCGGTCAACGCCGGGTGGGCAGGCTGATGCGCCAAAACCGCATTCGCATTCATCCGCAGGTTCAAGCGCATGACCGACAGCGATCATGCTTTCAACATCGCGCCGAACCTTCTGCAGCAGGACTTCCCGGCGGCGACATCACCTATGTCCGGACGCGCGAGGGGTGGGACGATCTGGCCGTCATTATCGATCCGTTCTCGCGGCCCGTGATCGGCTGGACCATCAGAAATCGCATGACGCAGGACTTGGCAATCCGCGCGCTGAACATGCCTGTTGCCCTGCGCCGACCACAACCGGGATGTGTTCAACCTACCGACCACGGCCGCCGAGGCGGGTTCAACCGGTCGTCGCGACACCTTGATTCAGGAGGTGCAGATGCTGACAGGAAGGCGCAGATCAGCGCAGTCCACGCGGAAGAAGTTGCGCTCGCCGGGGCGGCCCGCGCGATCGTGCTCGGCGACCTGCCCAGCTTGCGCGCAATGGCGCAAATGCCGCTGCCAACGCCCAATGGCATGCGGACCGTGCGGCAGAATGGCCGAGGCCAGCAAATTGGCCATGAATCCGGCTTTGCCAAGACCGGTTGTCCGGCATGATCGCCAAGCCCGACGGCACCGCCTTTGCCGGGCGTGACATGCCTTGGAAAGGGCGGCGGCGCTTGCACCGGCAGAACCGACGCTGGGTGATCGCCTGGAGCGCTGAGCAGATCTTTCCGAAGAACCCCGAGAATGCGCATCAGCCAAAAGGCGATGTTTCGGGCGCGTTATAGCCAGGGACGTGGCACGCTCAGACGCGAACTCTCGGCCTGCCTGCGCTCTGGGCGCACCCTGCGGATGCCCCGAGAGCGGGTCCGCAACCGGGGCAAGGCGTTCCTTTCGGGGGCGCTGATGATCAGCGACCGCCCGGCGGAGATCGCGGACAGGGCGGTGTTAGGCCATTGGGAAGGCGACCTCATCCTCGGTTCGGGCAGATCCGCGATGGGCACGCTCGTCGAGCGCAAGACGCGCTTCACCCTGCTGTCACGCCTGCCGCGAATGGAAGGGCACGGCGCGGTAAAATCGATCAAGAGCGGCCCTGCATTGGCCGGTCATGGCGAAGAAACTGTTCGCGACGCCATCACCGACGATCTTCGATCTGCCTGCGCATCTGCGCCGGTCACTGACTTGGGATCAGGGTGCCGAGAGGGCACAACATGAGTGGCTCCGGATCGACACTGAACTCGATATCTACTTCTGCGCCCCGCAAAGCCCGTGGCAGCAACGCGAATATCAACAGCTTGCCGCGGCAATACTTACCCGAGTCTTCACGGCGCAGACGAAGTGAGCGCGGTCGCGCAACACACGGCCGCGCAAGATGATCGGCGGGCGAACCCCCGCTGACGCCTGTGCGGATGTCCTCGAGCATGATATCAATGAAGGCGTTGCGACGACCGGTTTAATCCGCCCAGTATTGTGCCCATCGCTACCAGATACTTCTTCACAAAAGCGGGCTCGAGGTATCGATGAGCAAGGACAAATGCTCTGATAATTCCGCCGTGGAGGGCTTCTTGAAATCGCTTAAGGCCGAAGTGGTCTGGCGCCATGGCTGGCACATCCGGCGTTACGTCGAAATCGCCAGGTTCCAATTCATCAACGGCTTCTATAATTCTCGGCAGTGGGATGAAAAATCACCCGTAGCCTTCGAAACAAAGGGCCGCCAAACCTGACCGTCCGACCGGAACGGAACCGGGGCAGGTCCCTGACGCCGCTTGAGGCGCGCCGGACGCTTTTGCTAAACGTTGGCTCCGCGCCCGACGCGCTTATCATCAATCCACCCGCCGACTGCCAATCCCGAACCGGTAAACCCACGTTATGACCGACGGACCAGCGGGGGCAGGTCAGCCAATGTCCGCACGCCGGTCAGGCATCCCGTGTTGGTGACCCCGAATAGCCGCTGTCCTGTGATCGTCGCCTGAAGCCGGAACTTCGAACTTATGGCCATTGTTGCTTCGAATGAAGGCTGACGTACCACGGGGGATGGGACAGGTCAGCCTTGGGCTTCAGGGTTTATGGACCCGCGCAGATCGGCGCGCGTTCCGTTGGGACCTGCCCGACCTCGGCCCCGAAGGCGCGGAAGCCCCATTCGTCGATGAACAGGATCCGGTAGCAGGGGTTGCCGCCCGTCCACCACGGATCGGCGACGTTCAGGTCGGTGATGAAACGATGCGTGCAGGATTGGCCCGAACTGTAAGCGATACCTTCGGGGCTGGTGCCCGACAGCGGGATGTGGATGTGGCCGAAGACGATATGGCGCACGCCGCCTGGATGTGCCGCGAGCCTCGCAAGCAGGGCGCCATCGTCATGCAGGCTGATGTTACGGAAGTGGCGTATGCCGTCGCGGATCGGCGGGTGGTGCAGGAAGACCGTGACGGGCTTGTCGTCCGCCCCCGCCAATGCATCGTCGAGCCAGGCCATCCGGTCCGCGCCGTATATTCCGCCGATCACGCCCGCCTCGTGCGTGTCGAGGAACAGGAGCCGCCCCCAGTCCGTATCCATCACCGACTGGATGTGGCCGTTCGCATCGCGGGGATGGTCCGGAAAGGCCGTGACAAATTCAGGGCGGCGGTCATGGTTGCCCAGCACCAGACGCACCGGGAAGGGCACGGACGCGAGGATCTCGCGCAGCAGCTCGTAGGCCTCGGGGTCGCCGTGGTTGCAGAGATCACCGGTGATGACCAGAAGGTCCGCGTCGGCGTGATTGGCTAGAATGTCGGCAACGGCGGCGCGCAGTTGTGCCTCGGGGTCGACCCCGTTCGCCGGGATTCCGGGAGGCATCAAGTGGGTGTCGGTGAGCTGGATGATCTTCATGTCTGTCTCCGGAAACACGGATGCGGGGGACGATCCCCCGCATCCCTTCAGGGCCTCTGGGTCTCAGTTCATCAGGCCGTTCGTCGCATCGACGATCTGCGCGAGGCCATCCTCGGGCGAAACCTCGCCGCGCATCACCGTACCGATGATGTCGCGCTGCGTGCGCCAGATGCGGACCGAGTCGCCGCCCGGATAGCCCGCCCAGGGAAGCGAGCGGTCCATCTGCTTCGCGGCGGTCGCGACGTTCGGATGCTCGGCATAATAGGGCGCGAGGAAATCCTCGCCCGTGGCGCGGATGTTGGTCGGCAGATAGCCGGTGATGCGCACGATGACGTTCTGCGCCTCGGGCCCGGTGATCCACTTGATATAGTTCCAGGCCGCCTGCTGCTTGGCCGTGTCCTGCGTCAGCATCACGGCAGAGTTGCCGCCGGTCGGCACGCCGCCGTTTTCCTTGTCCTGCAGCGGGAAGGTCGTCGTCATCAGCGGGAAGCGGTCGCCGACAAGGCCCTCGATCGTCTGGACATGGGCGGGGGTGGTGAACATGAAGCCGGTCAGCCCCGCGCCGAATTGCTGGCGCGCCTGGTCCCAGTCCATCGTGGGGGCACCGGCCTCGGCCGTCATCTGGCGGATCAGGCGCAGTGCGTTCAGACCGGTTTCATTGTCGAAGCCGACCTTGCCCGTCGCCTCGTCCACCAGCGTGCCGCCCTGTTGGGTGATCATCGCCTGCCACAACCAGTCGTCGGCCCAGCCTGCGATGTCATAGGCCATGCCCGCCACCTTGGGATCGGCCTCGTGGATCTTCTTCGCAAGCTCGATCAACTCAGGGAAGGTGGTCGGCATGTTCTCCGGATCGGCCCCGACCGAGCGGACGAGATCCGCGTTGATGAACATGATGGGCGAGGAGGCGTTGACCGGCAGGCCGTATTGCGTGCCGTCGACATTGCCGAGCGCCACCATGTTCGGCGTGAAGTTCGCATCAAGGAAGGCCTGCCCGCCTTCGGCCTCGATGAAGGGCCCAAGATCGGTGATCTGGTTCCGCGGCGCCAGCGTGTGCACCAGTTCCCCGGTGAGGTTGTAGCCCGAGAAATACACGTCCGGCAGTTCGCCCGTGACGGCCGAACGCAGGACCTGCTGTTGGCCCTCGTTATACCCGGCGGCGGGGGCCAGGAAGTTGATCTTTACGTCCGGGTTCTGCTTCATGAACTCGTCCGCCAGCGGCTGATGGAATTTCGTGAAGCCCGGCAGGTTGTAAAGCACGTTCAGCGTGACATCCTGCGCCAGCGCGGCGGCAGGGGTCGCCAGAAGCGCGAAGGCGCCAAGGGCGATGCGTCGGGTGATGTTCATTGTCGTCTCCGGTAAGGGGTCACTTGACCCCGGTCATGGTGATGCCCGCGATGAAGCTGCGCCGTGCCAGAAGGAAGCAGACCACCATCGGGGCGGTAATCATGGCGGCCCCCGCCATCAGCGCGCCGTAATTCGCCCCCGTCTCGACATCCGAGAAGAAGAGCATACCCAGCGGCGGCGGGGCGAGCGCGGTGTCGTTCACCACGATCATGGGCCAGTAGAGGTCGTTCCAATGCGCCACGACCGAGAACACGGCGAAGGCCGCGAGCGAGGGCAGCGAGCCGCGCAGCACAAGGCCCCAACAGATCTCCATCTCGGAAAAGCCGTCCATGCGGGCGGCCTCTATGATCTCGTCGGGGTAGGATCGGAAGGATTGGTGGAACAGGAAGATGGCAAAGACCGACAGGAAGAACGGTGCCATCTGGGCGAAATATGTGTTCAGCAGGCCCGCCTTGGCCAGCCCCACGAACAAGGGCAGCGCCAGTGCCTGCATCGGCACGCACAGCGCGGCGATCACCGCGATCATCAGCAGCCGTCGGCCCGGAAAGCGCAGCTTGGCCAGCGCATAGGCCGCCGGAACCGCGGTCAGCACCTGCACGATCAGGATGCCCGCGCAGACGATCACGCCGTTCAGCATGAAGCGCGCCATCGGAACGGTGGTTGCGGCCTGCGTATAATTCTCGACCCCGGTGAATTCCTTTGGGATCGGCCAGAGCGAGATGTCGAAAATTTCGGCCGGGGCGCGGATGGAGGTCAGCACCATCCAGTAGAACGGCAACAGCATTACGCCCGCGCCAAGGGCCAGCACGATATGAGGGATGAAACGGCGCATCAGTAGTGGACCTTGCGTTCCATGCGAAGCGTCTGGCCGATCGACAGGACCAGCACGATCCCGAGGAAGATCAGCGTCAGCGCGGCGGCATAGCCGGTGTTGGAATATTCGAACCCTTCGAGGTAGAGGCTGTAGAGCAGGGTTTCGGAGCCCGAGCGGCCCTTGGTCAGCACGGCCACAGTCTCGAACACCTTGAAGGCGCTGATGGATGTAGTGACGACGACGAACATGGTCGTCGGGCCCAGCATCGGCCAGGTGACCGTCAGGAAACGGTCCATCGGATGTTTCGCACCGTCCATCCGCGCCGCCTCGTGCAGGTCCTGCGGGATCGCGGTCAGCCCCGCCAGAAACAGCACCATGTTGAAGCCCAGCACCTGCCACACGCCGATCAGCGCCATGGTCGGGATCAGCAGCGCCGGGTTGCCAAGGAACGACACAGGCTCGAACCCCAGCCATGTGATCGCCGCGTTCACCGGGCCAAGCGAGGGGTGCAGCAGGAACTGCCACACCGTCGCCATCGCCACCAGCGTCGCGGTCACCGGCAGGAAATAGGCCGTCTCCCAGAAGGCGCGCGACCGCTTGCGCCCGTGGACCAGCAGCGCCACGCCAAGCGCGAGAAACACGCCCGAGGGAATGACGATGACCGCATAGAGCGCGGTGTTTGCCAGCGCGCGCAGGAACACGGGGTCGGCAAAGGCATCGGTGAAGTTCTTCAGCCCGACGAATTCCCAGTTCAGCGCGCCGAGCTGGTAGTCGGTGACGGAAAAGCCCGCAAGCACCAGCATCGGCACGATATAGATCGCCAGCAGCAGCAGGATCGCAGGTGCCGCAAAGGCAAGCCCCTTGAGGGCGGTGCGCCCCCGCGGCCGGATCATGACGGCGGTGGTCATGCTGCGGCCTTTTCCACCACTCGGAAGTCCCGGCGCAGGCCGTTCGAGCCGAACAGGTGCGCGCGCTCCTCGGCGAAGCCCAGCGACAGCCATCCGTCGGCGTCCGCCCCGGTCGGATCGGAGGCCTTCTGGCGCAGGACGATCGTCTCGCCCTCGGCCAGCTCGCAGGTCAGGAAACGGTCGGGACCGTGCTTCTCCTCGCGCAGTATCCGCGCAGGCAGGCCGCCCGCGCTCACACGCACGTCCTCGGCCCGGATGCCGAGCGTGGCTGGACCCGGTGCCGCGACAAGCCCGGTCGTCATGCCTTTCACGCTCACCGCGCCGGAGGCTCCCGCCTCGGCCGGCAGCAGGTTGATCGTGGGCGAGCCGATGAACCGCGCCACCGCCAGCGTGGCAGGGTTGTGGTAAAGCTCGTCCGGGGTGCCCAGCTGTTCGATTCGCCCCTCGATCATCAAGGCGATGCGGTCCGACATGGTCATCGCCTCCACCTGATCGTGGGTGACATAGACGAAGGTCGCGCCGAGCCGACGGTGCAGACCCACCAGCTCGTCACGCATATGGGCGCGCAGCTTGGCGTCGAGGTTCGACAGCGGCTCGTCCATTAGGAAGGCGGCGGGCTGGCGAACCAGCGCGCGGGCCAAGGCCACGCGCTGACGCTGGCCGCCCGACAGCTGGGCGGGCTTGCGGTCCAGCAGATGCGTGATCTGCAGCGTGCCAGCCGCCTGCGCCACGGCGGCGTCGATCTCGGCGAGCGTGTGGCGCGAGGCCACCACGCGTCCCAGCAGCGGCAGGCGCGCGGCGAAGCCCAGCTTGCGCATCCGCAGCGGTGTCGCGATATTCTGGCGCACCGTCATGTGCGGATAAAGCGCGTAGGACTGGAACACCATCGCGAGGTTACGGTCGGATGGATCGCTGTTCGTCACGTCCCGCCCGCCGATGCGCAACTCGCCCTCGTCCGGTGCCTCCAGCCCCGCGATGATGCGCAGCAAGGTGGATTTCCCGCAGCCCGACATGCCGACCAGCGAGAGAAACTCGCCCTCCCGCACCGACAGGTTGATGTCTTTGAGAACTTGAGTTTGACCGAACCCCTTGCGGATGCCCGAGAGGTCGAGGGATTGACGCGCCATGTATGCTCCTATTCGAGCGGAGCGTTTGCCGACGGACAGAAACAACTGTGTGTCGGGTCCGTGAAAGTTTGACGACGTGATTTAACCCCTGCCCGTCATCGCAGGGCTTGCGATCCAATGCTTGAGATAGGCGAGGGTCGCTTCCTTGATCCCGCAACTCACAGGGCGCCCCGCCTTCCATCAATAGAGCGCGGTCCATTTGCGCACCCGCAGGCAAACAAGACCCAGCCGCGCGGTTGGTGTCGATGGTCAGGTTGAACGACACGAGGACACAAGGGTCGCCGGACATCTCCAGCCGGATTCCGATGGAAAGACGTGCTTTGGTCCGGGTGGCGGCTTGTAGCCAACGATGCGCCCTTTGTTCCATGCGATCTGCGGCGGCGATAGAAGGGCAGCAGCTTGTTTAAACATGGCAGTGCCTTCCAATCCACCGCCCTCTGCCCGCCTTTCGGAATGATGCAGGCATAGGACAGCCCTGCGGCAGCGTCGTCGCGTAGGGTCCAAACAGATCATTGCTTGGGGGCTGAGCTCGGCGGCGGCGTCGCCACCCTGCATCATTGCATTCGACAATCAGCTGGACGCATGCTCTCCGCTCACATTTCTCAGGTCTGTCAGAAGCTGCTCGATCATCATGGCGCGGGGGCTGCCATGTCTTTGCGCGAGCCCGATACGACGCGTCACCACTGGATCGCCAAAGGGAGCCGTGACCAAGGGCGACGGGCATTCGCGGACCGCAATATCCGGCACGACCGACACGCCAAGGCCGTTGGCCACGCATGACGTGATGGACGATATCGTGTCGATCTCCGCGATCTCGTTCAGGGAGATGTTCATCCGAGCAAGCTCGTGGTCGATCGCCTGCGCCAGTGGAACGGCGGCGCGGAAGCGGATATAGGGAAAGGTCCGCAGGAATTCCTGATCCGTCATCTGCTTGGACCCCGGCGGAGCAATCACATATAGCGGTTCACGAATAAAAGGGTTCCAGCGCAAGGCCGTTGGCAGGTCGCGGTTTTCGGCCACCATCGCTGCGTCCAACCGCCCCGCTGCCACGTCCTGCAGCAAGGCATCCGATAGCCCGACGCGCAGCTTGATCCGCAGGTCGGGATTGCGCTCCCGCAGTTCGACAATCGCCTTGGGCAGCAGGCTGAGCGCACTGGTGCGGACAGACCCTATGGCAAGCGTTCCGACAACCTTGCGTCCGGTGATCGTGCCGATCGCGTCCTCTGCCGTCCGCACCAGTTCCCGCGCCGCGTCCAGCATCTGCATCCCAGCAGTGTTGGGCCTGGGCGGGCGGCTGCTGCGATCAAACAACGGCACGCCCACCTCGACCTCTAACGATTGCATCTGCTGACTCACCGCAGATGGCGTCAGGTTCAGATGCGCCGCTGCCTTGGAAAAACTGCCCTGTTCGGCGATGGCCAGAAGGGTCCTAAGTTGCCGCGTGTCCATCTATTTAAGAATCCCTTACGATCATCGTTAATATTATGCGCTAGATTTCAAAAATACGACTGTTAATCCTCAAACCCGAGGATGCCAACGATTGGCATCGTGGAGGACTATGACAGACAACATCCTGATAACGGGGCCAAGCTTGGTACCCGCCGCCGCAGATGTGCTTGTGGAAGCGGGATACGCGCCGGTCTACGTGCCGCCTTATAGCGGCGGGGACGGGCTCATCGCGGCAGTGCGCGACGCCGATCCGGTCGGCATTCTGGCCCGCATGGGCCGTATCGACGAAAGCGTTTTCGAGGTTGCCCCGAGGCTGCGCGTCATCTCAAAGCACGGCGCGGGGGTAGATAACATCGATGTGGACGCAGCTAGCGCGCGGGGCATTCCGGTGCTGAACGCGGCGGGGGCCAATGCGGTCTCGGTCGCGGAACATGCCATCGCATTGCTGTTCGCCGTCGCCAAAAAGGTGATCCCGCTGGACCAAAGCATCCGCGAGGGGCGGTGGGAAAAATCGGGGTTTCAAGGGCGCGAGCTCGCGGGGTCGGTCATGGGGTTGGTGGCATTTGGGGCCATCGCCCGCCAGACCGCACGCTTTGCCAAGGGTCTGGGCATGACCGTCCGCGCCTATGATCCCTTCACCCCCGCAGAAGTTTTCGCCGCCGAAGGTGTGGAGCGGATCGAGAATCTGGACACCCTGTTCACGTCCTGCGACGTGATCAGCCTGCATTCGCCGCTGACACCTGCGACGAAGCATATCGTCAACGCCGACCGTCTGGCGCGGATGAAGCGCGACGCGATCATCGTCAACACCGCCCGTGGCGGGCTGATCGACGAGCCGGCGCTGGCCGCCGCGCTGGCCGAGGGGCGCATCTTCGGCGCGGGTCTCGACACTTTCGCGCAGGAACCGCCGCCCGCCGACCACCCCTTCTGGTCCGAGGCCCGGCTGGTTCTGTCGCCGCATATCGGCGGTGTGACCGCTGCGGCCAACATCCGCGTCGGCGTCGAGGCCGCCCAAGGGATCGTCGATCTGCTTGCGGGCCGTCCCGTCCCCGAAGCGCGGATCGTGAACCGCGCCAAACTTAAGCTTACAGCCTGAGGAAACCTCCATGCCAACCGGATTCCGCATCCTGACCCGCGACCGCGCGGTGTCTGCAGACCTCGTCCAGCGGTTCCTGAAACTGCCGGTCGCCAATGTCAGCGACAGCATGTCCCGCATGACCGCCGCCGGTCCGCGCCTGATGAAGATGCACGCAAGCGGCCAGATGGCCGGCCCTGCGATCACCGTCAAATCGCGTCCGGGCGACAATCTGATGCTGCACAAGGCCATCGATATGGCGATCCCCGGCGATGTGATCGTCGTGGATGCGGGCGGCGATCTGACGAACTCGCTGATGGGCGAGCTGATGCTGGCCTATGCCGTGAAGAAGGGCGTCGCGGGCTTCGTTCTGAACGGCGCGATCCGCGATGCGGACGCCTTCGTCACCGTGAACCTGCCGACCTTTGCCGCGGGGATCACCCATCGCGGCCCCTACAAGGACGGGCCGGGCGAGATCAACGTGCCGATAGCCATCGACGGGATGGTCATCCATCCGGGCGATCTGGTCATCGGCGACAGCGACGGCGTGCTCGCCGTTCCGTTTGACGCCGCGGAGGAAATCCATGCAAAGACCGTCGCCAAGGGGGAGGCCGAGGCGAAACAGATGGCGGCCATCGAGGCGGGAACGAACGACCGTTCCTGGGTCGATGCGGCGCTGAAGAATCTGGGCTGCGAAATCTGAAGCCCATCAGGGAGGAATACCATGAAGAACCTGAAGTCCCTGCCGCTTGCGGCAGCCATGCTTGCGATGGCCGGTACGGCCCATGCCGACTGGCCCACCGACCGACCGATCGAGATGATCGTCGCCTTCGCCCCCGGGGGCGGCACGGACATCATGCTGCGCACGCTGGCGCCTTATCTTGAGGCCGAGCTGGACGCGCAGTTCCCCGTTCTGAACCGCCCCGGTGCCGCGGGCGAGATCACCTATACCGCGCTGTCGCAATCGCGGCCCGACGGATACATGGTGTCGTCGCTGAACACCCCCGGTTTCCTGACCATGCAGATCGACCGCAAGCTGCGCTTCGATCCGGCGGACCTGTGCCCCATCGCCCGGATCGTCGAAGACCCTGGCACCTTTATCGTGCCCGCCTCGTCGGATTTCCAGACGCTGGAGGATCTGGTCGCCTATGCCAACACCCCGGCGCGGTGTCCATCGGCACGACGGGCGTCGGCACGGACGAACATATGGCGATGCTGCAGCTGGAACGCTCAGCAGGGGTGGATCTGACCGCGATCCCCTTCGGCGGCGCGAACGAGGCCAAGACCGCGCTTCTGGGCGGCCACATCACCGCGATCGGGCTGAACGTCGGGGAATACGCGACCTCGGACAAGAACGCGATGCGCGCGCTGGCCCAGTTTGCCGAGGAACGCTCGGTTCTGGCGGAGGATCTGCCCACCGCCAAGGAACAGGGATTCGACGTGATCATGTCGTCGGAACGCGGCCTTGCGACCCGCTGCGAGGTGCCCGAGGACATCCGCGCCCGCATGGCCGAGGCGGTCGATGCCGCGCTGGCGAACCCCGAATTCCAGGCGCAGGCGAAACAGCAGTCGCTGCCGCTGTCGTTCCAGTCCGGTGCCGACTGGCAGGCGGCGATGCCCGCGCGGCTAGACCGTTACCGCGACATCTTCGCGCTGATCAAAGAGGGCAAGTGATGGTCGCGGCCAAGGGCGACGGTCCGGACCTTCTGACGGCGGGCCTGTTTATCGGCTTCGGCGCGCTTGGCCTGTGGCTGGCGCGGGGGCTGGATCAAGGCACGATGGCGCAGATGGGCGCGGGCTATCTGCCCCGCGCCGTCTGTGTCGGGCTGATCCTGCTGGGCGGTGTGGTTGGCGTTGCGGCCCTGCGCCGCGATGCCGTGGCGATCGAGGCGATGCGCCTGCGCCCCCTTCTGGTCATCGTGGGCTCGATCGTCGGCTTTGCCTATCTGTGCGAACATGGCGGCTTCATCGCGGCATCGCTGTGGCTGATCATCGCGGGATCGCTGGCCGATCCGGGCGGACGCTGGCGCAGCACGCTGATGCTGGCGGGGGGGCTGACGGCCTTCGGCGCACTGGTCTTCGTTTATGGTCTGGGCGTGCAGATCGAACTCTGGCCGTTCTAGGGACAGGACATGAACACATTCGACCTTCTCATGCTGGGGTTCTCCGAGGCGATGACGCCCGCGAACCTCGGCTTTTGCCTGATCGGCGCGCTTCTGGGCACGCTGATCGGGGTGCTTCCCGGCATCGGGCCGACGGCGACCATCGCGGTGCTGCTGCCGATCACGTTCTTTCTGCCGCCGCTGGCGGGGATCATCATGCTGGCGGGCATCTATTACGGCGCGCAATACGGCGGATCGACCACCGCGATCCTTGTGAACCTTCCGGGCGAGGCGTCGGCGGTCGTCACCGCGCTGGACGGCTACCAGATGGCGCAGCAGGGGCGCGCAGGGTCGGCGCTGGCGGTGGCGGCGCTCGGGTCCTTCTTTGCGGGCACCGTGGCGACCTTCGGCATCGCGATTGCGGGGCCGATGTTGTCCAGCTTTGCGCTGAACTTCGGGCCGGCGGAATATGTCGCGCTGATGGTGTTCGGGCTGCTGGCCGCGACCATTCTGGCAAGCGGTCCGGTGCTGAAGGCGATCGGGATGATCCTGATCGGTCTGCTCTTGGGCATGGTCGGCACGGATCAGGCATCGGGCGCGGAACGTCTCACCTTCGGCTCGCTGCAGCTGTTCGACGGGATCGAGTTCACGGTCATCGCCATCGGCCTGTTCGGGTTCTCCGAGATCATCGCCAACCTCGAACGCAGCGGGTCCGAGGGCGTGAAACTGGCGCCGATGTCGCGCATGTGGCCCACGCGCGAGGATTTCCGCAGCTCGTGGCCCGCCGTTCTGCGCGGCACGGGGATCGGCACGTTCCTTGGCATCCTGCCAGGGGGCGGGGCGACGCTGGCCTCGTTCAGCGCCTATTCGCTGGAAAAGAAGGTCTCGAAACACCCGAAGAAGTTCGGCACCGGCGTGGTCGAGGGCGTCGCCGCGCCGGAATCGGCCAACAACGCCGCCGCGCAGTCGTCCTTCATCCCGCTGCTGACGCTGGGCATCCCGTCCAACAACATGATGGCGATGATGCTGTCGGCGTTCATGATCCACGGCATCACGCCGGGGCCGACGGTGCTGACCAACCAGCCGGAAATCTTCTGGGGTCTGGTGGCATCCATGTGGATCGGCAACGCGCTTCTGGTGTTCATCAACATGCCGCTGATCGGGCTGTGGGTGAAGCTGCTGACGGTGCCCTACCGGCTGCTCTATCCCGCGATCCTGCTATTCTGCTGCGTCGGCGTCTATTCGATGAACAACCGCATCTTCGACGTGCTGCTCGCGGCCGGCTTCGGGCTGCTCGGCTATGCCTTCCGCAAGGCGAAATGCGAGCCGGGGCCATTGCTTCTGGGTTTCGTGCTTGGCCCGCTACTAGAGGCGAACCTGCGCCGGACACTGCTGATCGAACAGGGCGATCCGTCGATCTTCGTCGAACGGCCGATCAGCCTGACTATGCTGACGGCGACAGTGATCCTGCTGGCGCTGATGATCCTGCCCAGCTTCCGAAAGAAACGCGAAGAGGCGTTTCAGGAAGAAGAAGCTTGATAAAACGGCCGGGGCGACCTGGCCGTTTTCTTTAGACTAGGCACGATAATCATAAGCACTCCCGCAGCGCGGCAAATGGCTGCTTCGTCCCATGGACCACGCTGTCCGCCGAACTGTCGCTTCGACTTGCTTACCGGTCGACGCCGTCCGGCAAGGGGCCCCGCTCAACGAAGGTAGACAGCGCAATGTAGCTGCGGACAGACCGCACGCCATCCAGCATCTGCACCTCCATCAGAAAGGCCTCGAGGGATTCGGTGTCGTTGGCGCGGACCTTCATCAGCACGCACGCATCTCCGGCGACGGAATGGATCTCCTCCACGTCCGGCCGCTCTCCGAAGCGCAAGAGCTCTCGGGTGGCACTGTAAGTATTGGTGTCCACGATCAGAAAGGTCAGAAGTGTGCGGCCCAGCTTGCAGCCGTCCAGCCGCGCGACGGTGGCTCGGATCACCCCGTCACGCTTCAGCCGCTTCACGCGATCATGCACGGCGGGTGCGGACAAATTCACGATGGCGCTGAGTTCCGCATAGCTGCGCGACGCATCTTCGGCCAGCGCGCCTAATATCTTTCGGTCGATTTGGTCCAGATCGGCGGGGCGATGCCGCACTTGCCGAAGCCTGTCTGTTTCTGCGTCCATCACGTTTGCCATGCCTTTATCTCCGAACCCGATGTCTCATATGGGCAATCGGTGCGTTCGGCATCGGTGTGACCGAATTCGTCGTGGCGGGCATCTTGCCCCAGATCGCCGCCAGCTTCGGCATGGATATCCCGACGGCGGGATTGATGGCCACCACCTACGCGCTTGGCGTCTTCGTCGGCGCGCCGATCCTGACAGTCCTTGGCGCAGGCCTGCCGCGCAAGACGCTGCTGATCGGGCTGGCGGCGCTGTTCACTCTTGGCAACGTCATCACAGCAATGGCGCCCACTTTGCCTATCGCGCTGGCGGGGCGCATCATCACGGCCTTCAACCATGGGACCTTCTTCGGGGTAGGCTCGATCATCGCGGCATCGCTGGTGGCCCCCGGGCGGCGGGCGAGCGCCATCGCGTTCATGTTCTCGGGACTGACACTGGCGAACCTGATCGGAGTGCCCGCAGGCACATGGCTGGCACAAAGCACGGACTGGCGGCTCGTCTTCTGGCTGATCGCGGGGATCGGGCTGGTGACCATCGTCGCCATCATCACCCTTCTGCCGCAGATCGAGCGTGGGCCGAAGATTCCCGTCATGACCGAGCTTCGCGCCTTCACCGATCGGCAAGTGCTGTTGGTCATGGGCATCACGGTGCTGGGGCCGGCGGCGTTCTTCACCTTGATCACCTACATCGCGCCGATGGCCGTCGAGGAGACGGGCCTGTCGGATACCGGCATCACGGTGCTGATGATCCTGTTCGGCCTTGGCCTTGCGGTCGGCAACTCGGCGGGCGGACGGTTCGCCGACAAATCGCTGTTCGGCACGCTCCTGGTATCGCTGGCGGCGCAGGCGGCCGTGCTGCTGGTGTTCTGGATCGGGGTGGAAAGCTCCCTCGTCGCGGGCCTGTCAGTATTCCTGATGGCCGCATTCGGCTTTGCAACCGTCTCGCCCATCCAGAAGCTGGTGATGGATCGCGCAGCCGCAGCAGGGGCTCCGACGATGGCGGCTTCGGTAAATATTGGGATGTTCAACCTTGGCAACGCCATCGGGGCTTGGGCTGGCGGAGCGACTATTGCGGCGGGCTACGGCCTCGCCTCGCCGAACTGGGCCGGAGCGATTCTGTCGCTGGCCGCCCTTGGTCTGGCCCTGCTGGCGATGCGGACGGCGGCAGAGGCCGAGGGGCCGATGCCCGCGATGTGAAGCAGGTGCGGCGGGATCGCCCGCCCCGCCGCCGCGGGTTACTGCCGCGTTTCACCCTCCGCAGCAAGACTGATGCGGGCGGGCTACATACGTTTCGGCGCTCCGAGCTTGCTGCGATGTCTTGCTTCGTTTGCAGGGGTGACTAGTAAGGTTCGGTCCACTACTGCTCGGGCAGTTGGCATAGCTGAATTCGACACCCTGTCGGGCGCTGTTCATGCGCCAAGTAGAACGAAGGTTTCCCATGGCTGTCAAACCCATGTTGCATCCGCGCAACCAGCACCGGAGCGGGTATGACTTCAAACGTCTGATGGCAAAGTCACCCGAGTTGGCGGCCTTCACGACGAGAAACCCTCGCGGTCAGCTGACGGTCGATTTTTCAGACGCCGGTGCGGTCCGCATGCTCAACCGCGCGCTCTTGCGAGCGCATTATGACGTTGATTTTTGGGATATTCCTGTCACTTACCTGTGCCCTCCGATACCCGGTCGCGTCGACTACATCCATTATCTCGCGGACTTGCTGGCAGAGTGTAATGACGGGAAGGTCCCGCACGGTCCTGACATCAAGGCGCTGGACATCGGGACAGGCGCCAGCCTTGTCTATCCGCTCACCGGTCGGCATGAATACGGCTGGGACTTTACGGGCGTCGATATTGATCCTGTCTCGATTCAATCGGCACGGCAGATTTGTCAGAGAAACGGTCTGGATGTGACGCTCCGCCACCAGAACAATCCGGAGAATATTTTCAAGGGCGTGATCGGACCCGACGATATCTTCCATGTGACCCTGTGCAATCCGCCGTTTCATGCGTCCCCCGAGCATGCCGACAAAGGCAGCCGGCGCAAGTGGCGGAATCTGGGGAAGGGGGATACGGGCGAACTGAATTTCGGCGGCCAGAATGCCGAACTGTGGTGCCCGGGCGGCGAAATCGGTTTCATCGCCAGAATGATCGAGCAAAGTGTGGATTTTGCCGATCAATGTCTGTGGTTCACCTCTCTGGTGTCTAGACAAGACAGTATCAAGCCACTCTCCCGGTTGTTGGCACGGGCGCGTGTCGCCGAGGTCAAGATCGTCAAGATGGCGCAGGGCCAGAAGGCAAGTCGCTTTGTCGCCTGGACGTATATTCCGGAAAAGCAGCGCTTCTTGTAGGTGGATGTCCTTACCCTATCAGCGGCATGACGAGCGACGGCGATATCGGTTCACAGCCCAAACCGGGCGTCGATGTCATGTGTTGAGCGACATGGGCTTCTCTCCCCCGGGCGGTAGCCCGAAGAGATGCCTTACCCAATTCAGGAATGCACCGTAGGGGCGGCCCAGGACAATCATCATCACCGCAGCACCGGCGACACCCCGCAGCAGCCCTTCGCCTGTTGCACCACTGAACGCGATGATCGCAGCATAGATCGGGACCTGAAAGCTCATCAGCGCCAGACTGTCCCATAAGACCTGCGAAAAGCGGGTATCCTTGGCATGTGCCATCATCCAATCGCGCCATATGCCGTAGGGCCGTCCTACCGGGACCATCAGGACGCCCCCGAGCAAGCGCGCATGCAAGATCTGCTCCCACGTCATCCCTGCGATGAAGCGTTCGTTTATGATGCCTGTCGTCGTGAAGAACAGGATCAAGGCCAATGTGTCTGCGACATAGCTGCGGGGGGTCCCTGACTGACGTGAGGGCTGGGCCAATAGGTATCTCCAATCTGGATCAATTTATTCCCACGTAGCGCGATGGTCGGTTTAGTCCCATTTCGTCGCGCCGAGTACCAAATGGAGATTCGCTCGGCGCCTTGCTGTGCAGAATGCAGGGCACCCGGGACATCTATGTTATGGTATTTCATTCTTCAAAGGGGCCACTGGATGGCCCTGCACCGGTTTCGTTCCGGTCGGGCGCTCAGGTTATGCGGCCTTGTTTTCGAAGGCCCCCGGTGATTTCCGGCCTGAAACTGAATGCCTTCGCTGCGGGCTATAAGAGCCGCTGATGCATTCGAGGAGGGCAATCTCGACATCGCGCCGGGCGTGCCAGTCTCTGCGCCAGACCAACCCGGCCTTCAGCGCTTTGAAGAAGCTTTCGACGGCCGAGTTGAAGCTCCTATATTCGTCAAGGCACGATTTTCGCTGTTTTCGGCACACAGAGCAGGCCATAGATTTCACGGAAGATGTAGCGTTTAAGATATCGAATGATTTCGTTGTTGCTCTTTCCGTCTTTGGTGCGTTTCTTGACGTAGGCAAGCGTTGGTTCGTGGCTGCGCCTCCTGACGATGGCTACACGATAGAGTGCTGCGTTGGCCTGCCGATTGCCGCCTCGATTCAAACGGAAGCGGTGGGTTTTGCCACTGGATGCAGGAATTGGGCAAACACCGCAGAGCTTGGCAAAGAACGAATGCGCGTTGGGTCGTTACCAACGAGGATCGACATCTCGGCAATTGTCAATGTCGCAATGCCATCAGAGCCGGGGCGCGCTCAGCGACAAGGCGTTCCAATTCTTTGTCATGGCCGATGATCTCTTCGTGCAACCACAGCCAGCGGCGCGCCAATGCGCGCATGGCTGCCTTTGCCGAAGCAAGAGTAGTGTTGATATCGCCAGGTCTGAACGCAGCGATGTGCCGGATCAGCGCAACCTTTACTCGGATTTGATCCAAGGCCATCGCGCGGCGCGGCAGGCGCATTGATAATCAGCGTTTTCAAAGTCACCATCGCCTGCGAACGCGATTTGACGGCAGTATCTCTCGCGATCTTCAGATGTCTAATCATCTCTGATGATCCAGTTTGCGTCTTCGGGCGCGCCGTTGCTTGCCCAGAAAGGACGGATCTGGCGGTGCCCTCTGCGTCCAGGCTGTTTGTCTTGCCTTGGGTGTATCGCTGCTGACGGTTTGGCCGCGTGACCTCAATCACGGTATGCCCTTGGTAAAGCAAAGACCGTGAGAGGCCAGCGCCATACGAGCCAGTTCCTTCAATTCCGAATGCCAGAACCTCCCCATGAGATCGTGACCAGCGTTCCAAATTCAGGTATTCTTTCGGATTTGCCGGTATGGACAGCGCGGCTAACCGAGCGCCTTGCGTATCAATGGCGACGGCGACATGGGTTTCTTTATGGGTGTCGATACCGATGATAACTGGATGTGTGGTCGTGATGGTGCCCTCATGCTTAAAGCATGCCCAGGCACCGATCCAAGGGGACAGGACTGTGATGGGGCGTTCCCGTCAGGCTCCTATAAGGTCACATCTCGCCCGTTGCCGGGGCAGCTTGACGGTCGACACGTCAACACAATGACACGCGGTCAATCGTAACATGGGTCAGGCCGTCAAGCCGCAATACCATATTCACAATCATAACAATTGCCTTTGCCGCTCATTGACATCTTGAACCCGTTTTTGCGCAGAAGCTTCTGGTTGGGCACGGTAAGGGCGCCGCTGTCGGTGTGGTGAATGCAGCCCGGCGGCGGGCGGCGCAGGGCAATGGCCATGTTCAGCGCCCTGATCGCCAGATCCTGCTTCATGCGTCGCCAGGGCGACCTAATGGCCCACCGGTGACGGCGGTTCTGGTTCATGGCGCGTCCGTCTGACGGAAGAAGCGCCTTCTGCCTTCCGGCGTGCATGCACCGCATGCGCGCGCTTGCTCCCGAACCCACCGCCGAATACCAATCTTGAAGCCGTGGGGGCCCGGTTGGGCTGATCGTCAAGCAGGAGTGGATGGATGGCGGGCGAGGTGATGAGTGCGGCGCATGAGGCGGGCGCGCATGGCGGGCCGGACTTCGTTGCGGTGGTGGTGCTTCTGGCCGCAGCGGTGGTCGCGGTGCCGCTGTTCCGCCGGTTGGGGCTTGGATCGGTGCTTGGCTATCTGGCGGCCGGGCTTGCCATTGGGCCGTTCGGGATGGGCTTCTTCGGCGATGCGCAATCCATCATCCATGTGGCCGAGCTTGGCGTCGTGCTGTTCCTGTTCATCATCGGGCTGGAGATGCAGCCCGCCCGCTTGTGGTCCATGCGGGGCGAGATCTTCGGCCTCGGGCTCTTGCAGCTGGTGCTTGCCATCGCGGTGCTGGTCTGGGTGGGGCTGGCGCTTGGCTATCCTGCGGTGCCCAGTTTCGTTGCGGGGACGGGCTTCGTTCTGACATCGACCGCTATCGTCATGCAGATGTTGACCGAGCGGAACGCGATGGCGCTGCCGAAGGGGCGGCGGATCGTGGCGATCCTTCTGCTGGAGGATCTGGCCATCGTTCCGCTTCTGGCGCTGGTCGCCTTCCTCGCGCCGGGCGGGGCCGAGGCGACGATCATGGACCGGATGGAAAGCGTGGGCGTGGGCCTTGCCGCCATCGTGGTTCTGGTGGTCGCTGGGCGCTATCTGCTGGACCCGCTGTTCCGGCTGCTGGCCCGCACCGGCGCGCGCGAGGTGATGACGGCGGCGGCGCTGCTGGTCGTCCTTGGGGCGGCGGTGCTGATGCAGGCGGGCGGGCTGTCGATGGCGATGGGGGCTTTCCTTGCCGGGGTGCTGCTGTCGGAAAGCAGCTTCCGTCATCAGTTGGAGGCCGATATCGAGCCGTTCCGCGGGTTGCTTCTGGGCCTGTTCTTTCTTGGCGTCGGCATGGCGCTGGACCTCGACACGATCGCGGCGAATTGGACCGTCATCGCGCTGAGCGTTCCAGCCTACATCCTGCTGAAGATGGGGGTGATCTATGTCGTCGCGCGCATCCTTCGCGCCAGCCGTGCCGAGGCGGTGGAGCGGGCGGTGCTGATGGCGCAGGGGGGCGAATTTGCCTTCGTTCTCTATGCCACGGCGACCCAGTTCGGCATCCTGACACCGGAATGGAACGCGAACCTGACGGCGATCATCATCTGTTCGATGGTGCTGACGCCGTTGATGATCATTGCGCATGACCGCCTGATGCCCAAACGCGGC
Organism: Falsirhodobacter xinxiangensis; assembly: GCF_004959935.1. Classification (GTDB taxonomy): domain Bacteria; phylum Pseudomonadota; class Alphaproteobacteria; order Rhodobacterales; family Rhodobacteraceae; genus Falsirhodobacter; species Falsirhodobacter xinxiangensis. Next base: position 28,406 of record NZ_SMYN01000006.1, read on the forward strand.
GCCTCGATGGAGGGTGTGGACGAGGCGAAGGATCTGTCGGCCAGCGTGCTGCTGATCGGCTTCGGCAGGATGGGGCAGATGATCAGCCAGCCGCTGCTGGCGCGCGGCCACAGCCTTTCGATGATCGACACCGATGCTCAATCGATCCGCGACGCCGCCGAGTTCGGCTTCAAGGTCTGGTATGGCGACGGATCGCGGTTGGACATCCTGCACGCTGCGGGCGCGGGTAATGCCAGCCTTATCATCGCCGCGCCGAACGATGCCGCCGCGGTCACCAAGATCGTGGAGCTTTGCAAGCACGAATTTCCGATGGTGCCCGTCCTTGCCCGCGCCTTCGACCGCGAACATGCGCTGGCGCTGGTCAAGGCCGGCGCGGATTTCCAGCTGCGCGAGACGCTGGAAAGCGCCTTTGTCATGGGTCGCCATGCGCTGCTGATGCTGGGCGAGGACCCGGAGCTGGTCGAGGAGGTCATGGCCTCGTTCCGCGACCGCGACATGGAACGGTTCGAGATGGAATGCGTCGGCGGTCTTTTCGCGGGGCGCGATCTGGTGCTTGGCAATCGCGAACCGCGCTGAAACTGGCAGGCTCGGCGTCACCCTCGGGCAGCATGCCTGAATTCGCAGGCTGGTGATCTGGTCTACCGATCGTGCTCCATGTCGCATCCGTTGAGCGTCGGCCAGAGCGGACATCGCGAATGTCGCAGGCGGCGACGACGTTCACGCAAAGCGCGTGCAGGATCGGGGCCTTTGGCCCCAGTCGTCTCGGGCAGCGTTTCGTCAGCGCCCGGCATACTCCGCTTCCGTCACCTTTTCCATCCATGTGACCGGAGTGCCGTCGATGCTTTCCTGAATGGCGATATGGCTCATCGCCGTGTCGGGTGCCGCCCCGTGCCAATGTTTCTCGCCCGCCGGAAACCACACGACATCGCCTTGCCTGATCTCCTCGACCGGGCCGCCGATCCGTTGGACCAGCCCGCGCCCGAAGGTCACGATCAGCGTCTGACCTGCCGGGTGGGTATGCCATGCGGTCCGCGCGCCGGGCTCGAACGTCACATGTGCGCCCGCGGTGCGGCCCGGCGCTTCGGCGGCGAAAAGCGGGTCGATGCGGACGGTGCCGGTAAACCACTCGGCCGGACCTTTGGCCGAGGGGTTCGTGCCCGAACGGGTGATATTCATGCGCCCATCTCCCTAATGTCCATCACGAAGCGGTATTTCACATCGCCCTTCAGCATCCGGGCATAGGCGGCCTCGATCTCGTCCGGGCGGATCATCTCGATATCCGAGGTGATGCCGTGCTGGGCGCAGAAATCCAGCATCTCCTGCGTTTCGGGAATGCCGCCGATCATCGAACCGGCGATGGCGCGGCGTTTCATGATCAGGCCGAATACGTTTGGCGACGGGTGGGGCGAGGCGGGTGCGCCGACCAACGTCATCGTCCCATCGCGCTTTAGCAGGGCAAGGAATGCGTCCAGGTCATGTGGCGCGGCGACGGTATTCAGGATGAAGTCGAAGCTTTTGGCATGCGCGGCCATCTCGTCCTGGTTACGAGAGACAACCACCTCGTCCGCGCCAAGCGCCAGAGCGTCGGCGCGCTTCCCCTCGGAGGTCGTGAAGGCCACGACATGCGCGCCCATCGCATGCGCCAGTTTCAGACCCATATGGCCAAGGCCGCCGATGCCAACGACGCCGACCTTCTTGCCCGGACCCGCGCCCCAGTGGCGCAGCGGCGAGTAAGTGGTGATGCCGGCACAGAGCAACGGCGCGACGGCGGCCAGCTGATCCTCGGGATGGGTGATCTTCAGAACATAGCGTTCATGCACGACCACGGCCTGCGAGTAGCCGCCCAGCGTGTGCCCCGGCGCGTCGGCGGTCGGGCCGTTATAGGTGCCGACCATGCCGTCGCAGTAATTCTCCAGCCCCTCGGCACATTCGGCGCAATGCTGGCAGCTGTCGACGATGCAGCCGACGCCGACCAAATCGCCGACCTTGTGCGCGGTGACATGGCCGCCGACCTCGGCCACGCGGCCGACGATCTCGTGCCCCGGAACGCAAGGATAGAGCGTGCCTGCCCATTCGCCCCGCGCCTGATGCAAATCCGAATGGCAGATGCCGCAATAGATGATGTCGATCGCGACATCATGGGCTCCTACCGCACGGCGGGTAATCTCCATCCGGTCGAGCGGTTGTTCCCCGGCAGAAGTGCCGATGGCGAGAATGGTCATGATGATGCCCCGTTTTTATGGATTCGCGTGGTATCTAGTTTCGCAGTCAGCCCAAGACTACACATGCTTGACGCATTTCCGTGACGTCGGTCTGGCCGCGATGTCGGATCATACGATTGTATGATCCCCGCGCTTGGGCAAGGCGATTTTTCAAATCTTATCAGATGGAAAGCCGCATGTATGGACGATACGGCAGGTCTGGTGGGCCCTCTTTCGCCTTTGCCGCCGCCGAACTGTATTGACGGTGCGGGGGGCGCCCCCCAAGCTGGCGGGGTTGTGCACGGCCGGACCGGGCCCGCAGGAACAACGGGCGGCCGACGTGGGTTACCCCTTCGGCAAGCTGCTCAAGAGTTACCGTCAGCAAAGGAGAAGATCGAATGGCCTGGAAGAAACCCTCCGCAATCGAGATCGCCTGCGGAATGGAAATCAACATGTATGGCCCATCGGAAGATGATCGTAACGACCGCGAACTCTTCTGACGCGATCTGAATGAAGATCGTGATACTTGGCACTGCGGCAGGCGGCGGCTTGCCGCAGTGGAACTGCGCCTGCTCTAATTGCGATGATGCCCGCGCTGGCAGGATCGCATCCATGACCCAATCCTCGCTTGCCGTCTCGGCTGATGGCGCGTCTTGGGTTCTGTTGAATGCTTCGCCCGACATTCGCACCCAGATGGCTGACGCGCGTTTTTTGCACCCGCGCGCGCGCCGTGACAGTCCTGTGGCGGCAGTCGTGGTGACGAATGGCGATGTCGATCATGTGGCGGGGCTTCTGACGCTCCGGGAAAGCTCGCCCTTCACGCTGCACGGCACCGAGGCGATGCTGGCGACGATCGCGGAGAACCCGATCTTCCGCGTGCTCAACCCCGATTTCGTGCGTCAGGAGCCATTCGCGCTGGAGACACCCTTTGCCCCTGTTCCCGGCCTCCGCGTGACGGGGTTTGCCGTGCCGGGGAAGGTGCCACTCTATGCCGAAGGAGACAAGGTCGACACGAAGCTTCTGGGCGAGCAGACCGTGGGATTGAGGCTGGAGGCATCCGGCCGCACCGCCTTCTACATCCCCGGCTGCGCCGAGGTCACAGGCGATCTGCTGGACAGGCTTCGGGGTGCGGACCTTCTGTTCTTCGACGGCACGGTCTGGGAAGATGACGACATGCAGCGCACGGGAACCGGGAAGAAGAAGGGCGCGCGGATGGGACATATGGCGATGAACGGACCGGATGGCAGCATCGCTGCGCTGTCCTCGCTGTCCTGCACCAAGGTTTTCGTTCATATCAACAACACCAATCCCGTCCTGCAGCCTGACGGGCCGGAACGTGCGGCTGTGCTTGCGGCGGGTTGGCAGATCGGTTTCGACGGGATGGAGGTCGCGCCATGACGCAGGATCGTGTCGGGTTCGAGGCGCGGCTGCGTCAGATCGGGGCAGAGCGATATCACGACAAGCACCCGTTCCATCACCTCTTGCATTCGGGCGGCTGCACCCTTGAACAAGTGCGCGCCTGGGTCATCAACCGCTACTACTATCAAAGCCGCATCCCGATGAAGGACGCGGCCTTTCTGTCGCGCTGCGAGGACGCTGACCTGCGCCGCATCTGGCGGTCCCGGATCGAGGATCACGATGGCGGCGTCGAGGAAGGCGGCGGCATTCGGCGCTGGCTGAAGCTGGCCGAAGGGGTTGGGCTTGACCCGGATTACGTATCCTCGGCGCGGGGGGTGCTTCCGGCGACGCGGTTCGCCGTGGATGCCTATATCCGTTTCGTGCGCGACCAGCCGCTGCTGCCGGCGATGGCCTCGTCGCTGACGGAACTGTTCGCCCCGGCGATCCACGAGAACCGGATCGCCGGGCTGCTGAAGCATTACGCCTTCGCCAACGATCAGACGATCGCCTATTTCCAGCATCGCCTGACCGAAGCGCCCAAGGACGTCGCCTTCGGGCTGAACTGGGTGCTGGATCATGCGGTGACCGGGGCCGATCAGGACGCCGCCGCCGCTGCCCTGACCTTCAAGACCGAGGTGCTCTGGGCGCAGCTGGACGCACTGGAATGCGCCTATGTCACGCCGGGGCGCATTCCGCCGGGAGGGTGGGTGCCAGGCGAGGGGATGCTGTGACCGCCCCTTCGGACCCGATCTTTACGCTGCCGCGCGGCGTGCGGCTGAAATGGGACGCGGTGCGCGCGTGCCATGTGCTGCTTGGACCGGAACGCGCGCTGATGCTGGACGACATCGGCCATGCCATCATGACCGAACTGGACGGCGCATCGCGCGTGTCCGACATCGCGGCGCGGCTTGCCGCCCGGTTCTCGGCCCCGGTGGATGTGGTTCAGCCGGACGTCGCGGATTTCCTTGCCGGGCTGCATGCGAAGCGTTTGCTGGAGGCAAGATGATGCCCAATCCGCCCATCGCCATGCTGGCCGAGCTGACGCATCGCTGTCCGCTTGCCTGCGCCTACTGCTCCAACCCGCTGGATCTGATTGCGGCGAAGCAGGAGTTGGACACCGAGACGTGGGCTCGGGTGTTCGCCGAGGCGGCGGCCCTTGGCGTGTTGCAGATCCACCTGTCGGGCGGCGAGCCTGCGGCGCGGCGCGATCTGGAACGGCTGATGGCTGCGGCCTCCGGGGCGGGGCTTTATACCAACCTCATCACCTCGGGGATCGGGCTGACGCGCGCGCGGCTGGAGGCGCTGGTCGATGCGGGGATGGACCACATCCAGCTTTCCCTGCAGGGAACGAATGCCGCGGTCGCGGACCGGGTCGGGGGCTACAAAGGCGGGTTCGACCGCAAGATGGCGCTGGCCGAAGCGATTGCCGATCTTGGCATCCCCCTTACTCTGAACGCGGTCATGCACCGCCAGAACCTTGACGATCTGCCGGCCACTATCGAGATGGCCGTCCGCCTTGGCGCCCGCCGGATCGAGGTCGCCTGCGTGCAATTCCAAGGTTGGGCGTTGAAGAACCGCAGCGCCCTTCAGCCGACGCGGGCGCAGGTGACCTGCGCGAAGGAGATCGTGGCCGATGCGACGGAGCGGCTGTCAGGGGTGCTGGCGGTGGATTTCGTGCCGCCCGACTACTACGCCGATTATCCCAAGGCCTGCATGGGCGGGTGGGGATCGACTGGCCTGAATGTCGCCCCCGACGGTCGCGTGCTGCCCTGTCACGCCGCCGAGATCATTCCCGGCCTGACCTTTCCGAATGTGCGCGAGACGGGCCTTGCCGCGATCTGGAACGACAGTGCCGCCTTCAACGCCTTTCGCGGCACGGATTGGCTTCCCGATGCGTGCAAGTCCTGCGCCCGCGTGACACGCGATTTCGGTGGCTGCCGCTGTCAGGCCATGGCGCTTGCGGGCGATCCGTTTGCCATGGACCCGGTTTGCCGCCATTCTCCGCACCGCGCCAAGGTCGATGCCCTGCTTGCCGCCGAGGGCCGCAACGAGTGGGAATACCGGATGATGCCAGCCAGAAAGGTCTGATGACATGAGACAGATCACCATCGAAGCGCCCGGCGGGCTGGATCGCCTGCGCCTTTCCGATGTGCCCGAGCCGCCCGCGCCGGGGCCGGGCGAGATTCGCGTGCGCATCAGGGCCAGCTCGCTCAACTACCACGACTATCTGGTCGCCAGCCGCGAGGGGCAGGCCGAGGACGGGCGCATCCCCATGTCGGATGGCGCAGGCACGGTCGAGGCGGTGGGGCCGGGAGTGACCGAATTTGCCCCCGGCGACAATGTCGTCTCCTGCTTCTTTCCCGACTGGCAGGATGGCACGGATCTGCCCTCGGATTTCCGCCGCGTTCCGGGTGACGGGATCGACGGCTATGCCCGCGAATGGGTGACGCTGCCTGCGGACCGCTTCACCCTTGCGCCAAAGGGGTGGAGCCACGAAGAAGCGGCAACGATCACCACGGCGGGGTTGACCGCGTGGCGCGCGCTGGTGGTGGATGGCGGCCTGAAGCCGGGCGATGTGGTGGCAGTGCTGGGAACCGGTGGCGTGTCGATCTTCGCGTTGCAGCTTGCCCGCGCGATGGGGGCGAGGGTGATCGCCACCTCCTCCTCGGACGAAAAGTTGGAACGGCTGCGCGTGATGGGGGCCGAACATGTCATAAACTATCGCAAGACGCCGGAATGGGGGCGCGAGATGCGTCGACTGACTGGCGGGCGGGGCGTCGATCTGATCGTCGAGGTGGGCGGCGCCGCGACCTTGGCGCAATCCATCGCGGCGGGGCGGGCAGGGGCGCATATCGCGCTCATCGGCGTGCTGACCGGGATGGGGGGCGAGGTGCCGACGGCGCTTCTGATGGCCCGGCAGCAGCGGTTGCAGGGGCTGGTCGTCGGCTCGCGCAGGCATCAGCGGGATTTCGTGGCGGCATTGGACGCGACCGGGCTGCGCCCCGTGATCGACCGAAGCTTCGATCTTGCCGATCTGGCAGACGCCTTTCGCCATCAGGAATCCGGCGCTCATTTCGGCAAGATCTGCGTTACGATCTGACGGCGGCCAGCCGCTTGGCCGCGATTCACCAAACGAAACCGCCATGCGCCGCATCCTGCTCATCCTGCTGCTTGTGTTTTCGCCGCTGGCGGCGTCCGCGCAGGATGCCGATGCGGGCCGCAGCCTGTTCCGCAAATGCGCGGCCTGTCATGCGTTGAAGCCGGGGCCCCCGATGCGCGCAGGGCCGCATCTGGATGGCGTGGTCGGGCGCGTCATCGGATCGCTGCCCGATTACAGCTATAACGCGTCGCTGCGAAGTGCCGGCCGTGCGGGCGGGGTCTGGACCGAGGATCGGCTTTCGCATTTCATCCAGGACCCGCGCGCGATGTTTCCCGACACCAAGATGAACTTTGCCGGTATCGCGCAGGAGCAGCAGCGGCGCGACCTTATCGCCTATCTGCGGACCATCGCGGCAGGCGCATAGGACCCCCGCCCGATGATGAACAACCCCGACAGCACGATCATCGCGGATCCGATCAGCATGAACCCCGTAAGCCGTTCTCCGAACAGCACCGCGCCAAGCGCCAACCCGAAGACGAGCCGCACATAGCGGAAGGGCGTCACCGCTGAAACCTCTCCAGTCCTCATGGCCTTCATCAGGCAGGAATAGGCCGCGACGCCACTTGCAACGGCCCCGGCGGTGAACTGCACTGCCGCTGCATCCGGCGCGATGAACGGCACCTGCGACCAAAGCGAGAAGATCCCGCCCGCCACGACCACCGCCAGAAAACCGTAGAAGCCAAGCACGGCGGTTCCAAGCGAGGCGGGCGCGGCGCGGCTTGCCAGATCGCGACCCGCAAAGCCCAGCATTCCCAGAACCGCCAGCAGCGACAGCACCGAAAAGCTGTCGCTGCCGGGCCTGAGGATGACGAGCACCCCGGCCATCCCCAGCAGGATTGCGGCCCATCTGCGCCAGCCGACCCGTTCGCCGAAGACCAGCGCAGCGGCGGCCACGACGACGATCGGCGTCGCCTGCAGGATCACCGTCGCGGCGGAAAGCGGGATGAGCGCCAGCGCGAGGATATAGAACAGCCGGCCCCCCACCTCGAAAAGCACGCGCAGCCGCATCGGAAAGGAGGCAACGTCGCGCGACAGCAGCTTCTGGCCCGTCATCAACGCCAATGCACCGAACACGAATGCGCCGCCGAAGCCGAACATGACAAGCACCTGACCGATGGGCAGATGCTGCGACAGCGCCTTGACGAAAGCATCCTCGACCGCGAATCCGGCCATCGCGGCGATCATCCATGCCGCGCCGAGGGCGTTTGCGCGGCGCAGGGGGGTAGGGGCGCTTGTGCGGATGCTCATGGCTCTCTCTGGTTTCCTGCGTGATGCCCCATGGCGCGCGGGTCGCGCAACAGATTTCGAGGGCAGCTTGACGGATGCGCATAGGATGCACATATTCTGCCCATCGACCCTCCATCCGAAAGGCCTGCCGATGAGCGTCCGTCTGAACCTCGTGCTGTCCGACGATCTGAACTCCGAGATCGAACGGATCGTGTCCGACAGCGAAACCAACAAATCCGAGATCATCCGCAAGGCGCTGCAGCTTTTCCTTGCCGCGCAGGAAGGCAAGAAGCAGGGCCTGAAGCTGGGTCTGGTGGAGCCGACCACACGCACCATGCAGACCGAGTTCATCGGGTTGTGATCGACAAGGTAGATCTGAACGCGCCGCCCGAGAACCATACCGTCAAGGTGTCGGTTCAGCCGGACGAGAAAAGCGGGGATATCTGGGTCCGCAACATCAAGGATCTGGTGCTATTCTTCGTGGCGATCGCCTTCGTGGGCGTGATCCTTTGGATCTGCCTCGAAGCGATCCGGTCGGGCAGTTCATCACAGGATGAAAAGCGCTGGGCGCAGTCGGTGCTGTCGGCGGCGACGGGCGGGATCGTCGGATATCTGGTCCGAAAATAAGCCGGGGCTGCCGTCACTCCAAGGCGAAGATGCGCCGCAGCACGGCGGTCCTTTTCTCTCCGCCCAGATGCATCCGCGTCAATTCTGCGGCGGCGGGTCGCCTATCCGATGCCGTTCGCCTTTGGAATCGTGCTGACGCCTCAAGAACTGGTCGAGGGGTTTGGTCCCGCCAACCTGATCACCATCGTTTCGACCGTGGCGACGGCGCGGCGGGTCAACCTCTATCCCGTCGAATCCGTGACTGTGACCAACACCCACGGCGGGATGGCCACATCGCGATCCTGTCGGCGTCGAACCGGATGCCCCTCGCTCAGATCGCGACCCGTATCGGCGGCGGGATCACGGTCGCGATTGCGCTGATCGCGATGGCGGCGCTTTGGTGAACGAATTGGGGGCGCCGGTTGCTGCCGGCGCCCCCAATGATGGCCTCTACTTCGAAACCGGCATGGTGAATTCGGCGCCTTCGCCAATGCTTTCCGGCCAACGCTGCATGATCGACTTCTGTTTGGTATAGAACCGCACGCCTTCCTCGCCATAGGCGTGCATGTCGCCAAACAGACTGCGCTTCCAGCCGCCGAAGCCGTGCCAGGCCATCGGCACCGGGATCGGAACGTTGATGCCGACCATGCCGACCTGCACCTGCCGCCCGAATTCACGCGCCACATTGCCGTCGCGGGTGAACAGCGACACGCCGTTGCCGAATTCGTGGTCGTTGATCAGCTTCAACCCCTCGGCAAAGGTAGCCACGCGGACGCAGGACAGGACCGGCCCGAAGATTTCCTCGCGATAGATGGTCATCTTGGGCGTCACCTTGTCGAACAGGGTCGGGCCAAGCCAGAAGCCGTCCTCGTGTCCGGCAACGGAGTAGCCGCGACCGTCCACGATCAGGTCCGCGCCTTCCTCTACACCCCCGGCGATATAGCCTGCGATGCGGTCCCGCGCGGCGGCGGTCACGATCGGGCCCATCTCGGCGTCCAGTTCCATGCCATTCTTGACCAGCAGCGCCTCAGCTCGCGCTTTCAGGACCGGGATCAGCTTGTCCGCCGCATCGCCCACCATCACCGCGACCGAGATAGCCATGCACCGCTCGCCCGCCGAGCCGAAGCCTGCGCCGATCAGCGCGTCGGCCGTCTTCTCCATATCGGCGTCGGGCATGACCAGCATGTGGTTCTTCGCCCCGCCCAGCGCCTGCACCCGTTTGCCGTGCCGCGCGCCGGTTTCGTAGATGTAATTCGCGATGGGGGTCGAGCCGACGAAGGACACCGCCATCACGTCCGAGTGTTCCAGCAGCGCATCGACCGCCACCTTGTCGCCCTGCACCACGTTGAAGACGCCATCGGGAAAGCCCGCCTGTTTCATCAGATCGGCATAGATCAGCGATGCCGAGGGATCGGTGGGCGAGGGCTTCAGGATGAACGTGTTGCCCGCCGCGATGGCGACCGGGAACATCCACATCGGCACCATGACCGGAAAGTTGAAAGGCGTAATGCCCGCAACCACGCCCAACGGCTGGCGCAGGGTCCAGTTGTCGATCCCGGTCGAGACTTGATCGGTATAGTCACCCTTCAGCAGCTGCGGGATGCCGCAGGCAAATTCGATGATGTCGATGCCGCGTTCGACCTCGCCCTGGGCGTCGGTGAAGACCTTGCCATGCTCGCGCGTGATCGCTTCGGCCAGCTTGTCCTTGTTCTCGCGCACCAGTGCAAGGAGGGCGTTCATCAGCCGCGCACGGCGGATCGGCGGCATGTTCGCCCAGGCAGGGAAGGCGGCCTTGGCGGCGGCGACCGCCTGATCCACGGTCGCAGGCGCGGCAAGCGAGACCTGCCCGCTGACCGCGCCCGTGGCCGGGTTGGTGACGGGCTGCGTGCGGTCGGCATCCCAGACGATCCGGCCCGCGATGTAATGGCCGATCTGCGCGGTATTGTTGTGGTCTTTCATCGGTGGGAACCTCAGGCAATCTTGCGCAGGATGTCTGCGAGCTTGGTGAACAGCATGTCGATCTCGGTTTCCGAGATGATGAGCGGCGGGGACAGCGCGATGATGTCGCCGGTGACGCGGATCATCAGCCCGTCTGCCCATGCGGCCTTCATCGCCTCGGCCCCGCGGGTGCCCGGTGCGCCGGGGCGGCTTTCAAGCTCGATCCCCGCGACGAGGCCGAGGTTGCGCAGGTCCTTCACATGCGGAAGGCCCTTCAGCGAATGGACCGCGTCCTGCCATTTCGCGGCCAGACCGTCCGCACGGGCGAATAGATCCTCCTCGCGATAGGTCTCCAGCGAGGCGAGTGCTGCGGCCACCGCGACCGGATGCGCGGAATAGGTGTAGCCGTGAAAGAGCTCGATCGGGGCGTCGGCATTTTCCATCGCGGAGGCGTAGATCTTTTGATCCACGATCACCGCGCCCATGGGGATCGCGCCATTGGTCAGCCCCTTGGCCGTTGCGATGATGTCGGGCTTCACGCCGAAATATTCCGCAGCCGAGGCGCGGCCAAGGCGGCCATAGGCGGTGATCACTTCGTCGAAGATCAACAGGATGCCGTAGCGATCGCAAATTTCGCGCAGGCGCTTCAGGTATCCCACGGGCGGAAGCAGAACGCCGGTCGATCCCGCCATCGGCTCCACGATCACGGCAGCAATGGTGGACGGATCGTGCAATTCGGCAATGCGGATCAGATCGTCGGCCAGTTCCGCGCCATGTTCCGGGCAGCCCTTGGAGAAGGCGTTGCGGCCAAGGTCATGCGTGTGGCGCATGTGATCGACGCCCGCCAGCATCGTGCCGAAATGCATCCGGTTCTTGACGATCCCGCCGACCGAGATGCCGCCGAAGCCGGTGCCGTGATAGCCACGCTCGCGCCCGATCAGGCGGGTCCGTGCCGCATCGCCGCGCATCCGGTGGTAATGCAGCGCGATCTTCAGCGCGGTATCAACGGATTCCGACCCCGAGTTCGTGAAGAACACATGGTCCAACCCCTCGGGAAACATGCCCGCCAGCCGCGAGGACAATTCGAACGCCTGCGGTGTGCCGAAGTTGAAATGCGGCGCGTAGTCCAAAGTCGCGACCTGCTTCTGCACCGCCTCGGTCACGCGCCGCGCGTTGTGGCCCGCGTTCACGCACCACAGGCCCGCCGTCCCGTCGAGGATCTGCCGACCGTCGCTGCTGGTGTAATACATGCCGTCGGCCGCGATGATCATCCGCGGGTCCGCCAGAAAATCGCGGTTCGGCGTGAACGGCATCCAGAAACTGCCGGGATCGTTGGGAATGCTCGCGTCTTTCATTTATACCTCTCCGTGCTTGGGATCAGAAGGCCACGCAACCTGCGCGCCGGACAAGAGCGATTTGCAACCCTGCGCCGCTTGCCGCAGACATTGGGATTTTCTAATCTGTGCTTCCTATGGGAAGCGAGAAAGCGGATGACGGATTCAGCCGATGCGATGGTGGCGATGCGGCTTCGCGTCGTCCGGCGGTCCAAGGGGCTGTCGCAGCGCGAGCTTGCGCGGCGCGCGGGCGTCGGCAGCGGCACCATATCGCAGATCGAAGCGATGGCGATGCAGCCATCGGTTTCGGTGCTCAAGAAGATCCTCGACGGCATCCCGATGGACCTTGCCAGCTTCTTCAGCTTCGAACTGGCCGAGGAAAAGGCCCGCGTTTTCCGCCGGTCCGAGCATGTGAACATCGGGGCATCCGGGATCAAATACTTGCTGATCGCGGCCCAGCGCCGCGACCGCGCGATCCAGATGCTGCATGAATTTTATGATCCCGGTCGCGATTCCGGTCGCCACGCCCTGTCCCATCAGGGCGAGGAATGCGGAGTCATCATTGCCGGCCAGTTGGAGGTCACGATCGGCGACGAGGTTCACCTGCTGAACGCGGGGGATGCCTATTACTTCACCAGCACCACACCGCACAGGTTCCGCAACATCGGCGATACCGTCTGCGAGGTCGTGAGCGCCTGCACTCCGCCGACCTTCTGACCCTACAGCCGTTCGGCGAACAGGCGGGTCAGGGGAATCTGGTTCTTGACGAAAGGCGTCTTGATGACGACGAAGCTGAAATACTTGTCGATGCCCACGTCCCGGTCGATCAACGCCTCGATGATGTTCTGGTAATCCACGATCCCCGAGGTCACGAATTTCGCCAGATAGTCGTAGCCGCCCGAGACGAGATGGCATTCGATGCAGCTGTCGATCTTTTCCAGCGCCTCCTGGAACCGGGCGAAATCGGTCTGGCGGTGGTTCTTCAGCGTGAATTCGGTGAAGACGGTCAGCGTCTCGCCCAGTTTCGCCACGTCGATCTGTGCGGAATACCCGACGATATAGCCCGCCTGCTGCAATTTCTTCACCCGCATCAGGCAGGGCGAGGGCGACAGCGCCACCAGATCGGCAAGCTCCACATTCGTGATGCGCCCGTTCTTCTGCAACTCGGCCAGAATCTTCACGTCGATGCGGTCGAGCTTCAGGCGCGGGGTCATCTTGTCTTTCCTCCCAATGGGCTGGTTCCTTTTCCTGCACCTTGGCGCCGCTGCCAAGCCCCGCCCAATCGAAAGGATATGCCGTATGCGCGCCGGGATGCGGCAGATACGGCCGGAAGATGCGGGATAGCCTTGCTGGAAACGATCCGGAGACGCCCATGCCTGCCCCGCTTTTGCACATCGACACAGACGACACATTGCCGGCGGATGCCGATTGCGTCGTGATCGGCGGCGGAATTGCCGGGGTCTGCGCCGCATACTGGCTGGCGCGGGGCGGGCAGCGGGTGGTGCTGCTGGAAAAGGGGCGCATCGGGGCCGAACAGTCCAGCCGCAACTGGGGCTGGTGCCGCCAACAGAACCGCGACGCGCGCGAATTGCCGCTCTCCACCCGCAGCCTCGATTTGTGGGAGGAGATGTCGCGCGACCTTGGCCCCAAGATCGGCTTTCGTCGCTGCGGCCTGCTCTACCTGTCGGACAGTGCCGCCGAGATCGAGGGCTGGGCCAAATGGGGCCAATTCGCGCGCGGCGAGGGGGTGGATACCCGAATGCTCACGGGGGTCGAGGCCGCTGCGCGCGGTGCCGCGACAGGGAAGGCGTGGCTGGGCGGCGTCTGGTCCCCTTCGGACGGAACGGCGGACCCGGCCAGCGCCGCGCCGGTGATCGCGGGCGGCATCGTCAAACATGGTGGCTACGTGATCCAGAACTGCGCCGCGCGTGGGGTCGAGATGGCGGGCGGGCGCGTCGTCGGGGTCGTAACAGAACGCGGCACCATACGCGCGCCGGTCGTGGTGGTCGCGGGCGGTGCATGGGCGGGCAGTTTCCTGCACCAGATGGGCATTGCGTTTCCGCAGGCTTCGGTCCGCAGTTCGATCCTGTCGGTCATGCCGGGTGCTGCGGGGCTGCCCGATGCGCTGCATACGGCGGCCGTGTCCGCCACGCGGCGGGGAGATGGCGGATATACGCTGGCGATTTCGGGCCGGGCGAGCCTGGACCCCACGCCCTCGATGCTGCACGGGGCCAAGCACTTCCTGCCGATGTTCGCCAAACGGTGGCGCTCGCTTCGGCCCGGTGGGCTGCAAGGCTGGCGCGCGGGGTTCGAGACGCGGGCGATCTGGGCGCTGGACCGCGAAACCCCGATGGAACGGATGCGGGTGCTGGACCCCAGACCCTCGACGGCTCTGGTGAACGAGACCCTGGCGCGCGCCCGCGCCTTGCTGCCCGCGCTGCGCGACATTCCGGTGCAGGCAAGCTGGGCCGGGTTCATCGACAGCACGCCCGACGGGGTTCCCGTGATCGATCAGGCGGCGCCGGGCCTCGTGCTGGCGGCGGGTCTGTCGGGCCACGGCTTCGGGATCGGGCCGGGGGTCGGGCATCTGGTAGCCGACCTCGTGCTGGGCCGCGCGCCGATCACCGAGGTCGCGCAATACCGGCTGGATCGGTTCCAAGGCAGCCAATGGGGCAAGGTCGCGAAGTTCTGACATCAGAAGCGCGCGATGCTGAACGGCTCTAACGGTGTGCTGCACCGTCCCGTCGCAACGAGTTCCGCCATCGCATCGCCGACGCCGGGGCCAAGTTGAAATCCATGGCCGCAAAAGCCGAAGGCATGGAACAGGCCGGGTGTCGTCCCGGATGCGCCCATGACGGGCAGGCCATCGGCGATATACCCCTCGGCCCCCGACCACTGCCGGATCACCGCCACATCGCGCAGGGCGGGGACAAGGCACACCACCTCGCGCAGCTGTGCGGGCAGGCGGGCGGGATCGATATGGGCGCGACCATCCGCGACCGGCGTGCGCTCGGACGCGCCGCCGAAGACAACATTGCCGCGTTCCACCTGCCGCAGATAGGCGCCATGCGCCGCGGACCAGACGCCGACCACCGGCAGGATGCGGTGTGGCAGCGGCTCGGTCACCCCCATCTGCGGGCCAAGGACGGCGATTGGAACCGGCTCTCCGAACCTGGCCGCGATGGCTGCACCTTCGGCGCCGGCGCAGTTGACCATGGCATCCGCAGTGAATGTTCCGCGCGAAGTTCGGACCGTAAAGTCATCTATCGAATAGATTTCAGCCTGATCCACGATCACCGTCCCAAGCGCCGCGGCGGCATCGGCAAAGGCGGGCGCGATCAGCCGTGGATTGGCCGATCCGTCCTGCGGCGAAAAGGAGGCGCCGATGGCATCCGGGCCCAGACCCGGGAAACGGCGGTGGATTTCATGCGGTGTCAGCTCCTCCAGCTCCAATCCCCAAGGGCGGGCATCGGCGGCGAAACGGCGCATCAGGTCCAGCCCCTCCGGCTCGAAGATCAGGCGCAGATGGCCTGTCGCGCGGAATTCCACATCGCGGCCCAGCAGCCGTTCCAGATCGTTCCACAGCGCCAGCGAGCGATGGGCCAGCGGCATCTGCGGCAGGTATCGCCCGCTGCGGCGGATATTGCCGAAGCTGGCCACCGTTGCCCCTGCGCCGATGCGGCCCTTGTCGATCAGCGTCACCGCGATTCCCCGGCGCGCAAGGAAGAAGGCCGTCGCCGTGCCCATCAACCCGCCGCCCAGAACGATCACGCGCATCTTCGTCTCCTGTCTCTTGCCCAAGGGAACGCGGACGGGCAGAGTTTGACAAGGACGGGTTCTTCGGCGCGTCATAAGTCCAGCCTATGGGGAAGCGATGCGCGCAAGACAGCTTGAGGTTTTCGTGGCTGTCATGCGTGCCGGGTCGATCACGGCGGCGGCCCGGATGCTGAACATCTCGCAGCCCGCGCTCAGCCAGATCCTGCTTCATGCCGAGGATGAGCTGGGCTTTTCGCTGTTCACCCGCGACAAGGGCCGCCTGCGCGCGACCCCCGAGGCGCTGGAATTGTTCCCCGAGGCGGAGGCGCTGTTCGGAGGGTTGGAAGGTCTGCGCCGCAAGACCGCCGATCTGCGTCTTGGCCGCGCGGGGCTGGTGCGGATCGCCGCCTCGCCCCCGCCCGCCATGTCGTTTCTGCCCGGAGTGCTGGCCGCCTATCGCGCCGCGCATCCCGATGTGGTGCTGCGCGCGCATGTGGCGCCGCTGTTGAACCTGATCGCGATGCTGCGTGCCGGGGATGCGGTCATGGCGCTGGCGCTGGATGATCACGTTCCCCCGGATCTGGAGGCCGAACCGCTGGGAGGAACCGGCTTCTGCTGCCTGCTGCCCGAGGGGCATCCGCTGGCATCGGAGGATACCATCGACCTTGCCGCATTGGACGACCCGCTCATTTCCTATCGCCACACCACCCGCCCGCATGAGGAGCTTTCCGCCTTTGCCCGCAGCCGCGGCCTGCGGTTCGAGCCTGCGCTGGAGATCGACCTGTCCATCACCGCCGTCGGATTCGTACAGGCCGGGCTTGGGGTTGCGGTCGTGGACGGGCTGATGCCGTGGCATCAGTTCGCAGGCGTCGTCACGCGGCCCCTGCGCGACGGGCCTTCGCTGCCGCTGTCGCTGCTGACGTTGAAGGGCCGCGTTCTGTCCGTCGCCGAGGAAAAGATGCGCGAGGCGATCCGGGCGGCATAAGTCCGGCTTATGCGCTGCCCCTTCATGCGTCTTGGACGCCGCGTCCGTCCTCTGTTCCCTTGGGTCAAACAATCGGAGACTGGCAGATGGACTGGAAGATCGGGGTCGATATCGGCGGCACCTTCATGGATTTCTGCGCGCTGGAGCAAAGCACGGGCCGTGTCGCCTCGTTGAAGGTGCTGACCACGCCGGACGATCCGGGCGCGGAACTGCTGGAAGGGCTGCGTCTTCTGGCGGTGCGCGAGGGGCTGGAGCCAAGCACCGTCAGCCATTTCGTCCACGGGACCACCGTCGGGATCAACACGATCATCCAGCGCAAGGGTGCCAGGCTGGCGCTGATCACCAATGCGGGGTTCGAGGATGTGATCGAACTTGCCCGCCTGCGGATGCCCGAGATGTATTCGCTGTTCTGCCACCGCCCCGATCCGCTGATCCCGCGCGACATGATCTTCGGCATTCCGGCGCGGATGCGGGCGGATGGGTCCGAAACCGCTGTGCCGGACGATGCTGCCATCGCCACCGCCCTGTCACGTGCACAGGCTGCGGGGGCCGAGGGCGTGATCGTCGCCCTGCTGCATTCCTGGCGCGACGGGCGGCAGGAGGCGGCGGTGAAGGCCAGAGTCGAGGCGCTGGCTCCCGATCTGTTCGTCTTCACCTCGTCCGAGGTCTGGCCGGTGATCCGCGAATACGAACGCACCTCCACCGCGATCCTGAACGGCTATGTCCATCCGCGCGTGTCGGGATACCTGAGCGCGCTGGAGGATCGGCTGGCCGGGCAGGGCGTTCCCGCCCGCGCCATGCTGACGAAATCCAACGGCGGGTTGATGACGGCAGGCGAGGGGCGGCGCGATTGCGTGTCCATGCTGTTGTCCGGCACCGCATCCGGCGTGATCGGCGCATCCTGGCTGGCCCGGCAGGCGGGCGAGGCGCGCATCCTGACGCTGGACATCGGCGGAACGTCGGCCGATTTCGCGCTGATCGTGGATGGCGAGGTGCAGTTCGGCACGGACGAGCTGATCGGGGAATTTCCGCTGCACATCCCGTCGGTCTCGGTCAGCTCCATCGGGATCGGCGGTGGGTCCATCGCCAGCGTGGACGGGCAGGGCGTGCTGCGTGTCGGGCCGGAATCGGCAGGATCGAACCCCGGCCCCGCCTGCTATGCCCGCGGCGGCACCCGCGCGACCGTGACCGATGCGATGGCGGTCTGCGGCTGGCTGGGCCACAGCCAGATGGCCTATGGCCAGCTTTCCATGGATGTGGCGCTGGCCCGTCAGGCGGTGGGTGTTCTGGCCGATGCGCTGGGCCGGGGTGTGGAGGAGACGGCGCAGGCAATCCTCGACATCGCCGTGTCGGAAATGTTCGTCGAGGTGGAAAAGCTGTCCTCCCGCGCCGGGGTCGATCTGCGCGACTTCGCGCTGATGCCCTTTGGTGGCGGCGGGCCGATGCTGGGGGCCTTCCTTGCGCGGGAGCTGGGAATGTCGCGGGTGATCGCGCCGCGCCGTCCCGGCGTCGTCTCGGCCCTTGGCGGGCTGGTGGCCGACCTGCGCGGCGATTTCATCCGCACCGTCTTTGCCGATCTGGGCGTGTCACTGGCCGAACCGTTCCGCGCCTTGGCGGACGAAGGCCGCGCGTGGCTGACCGCCCAAGGCCATCGCGGCCCCGCCGACCTGCGGCTGTCCGCCGACATGCGTTATGCCGGCCAAAGTTATGAGATCGAGACGGATCTGCAACCTGCGTGGCTGGACGATCCGGCCCGGATGGCGCGAGCATTCCATGAAACCCATGCCCGCATCTATGACTTCCACGACCCCGATGGGCGGATCGAGATCGTGAACCTGCGCCTCTCTGCCATCGGCGCAGGGCCGAAGCCGGAATTTCCGGTCGAAGCGGCCGATCCGTCGCCCGCGACCGCGCAGCGCCACGTTCCGGTCCATCTGGGCAGCCTGCGCGACGTGCCGCTGTATGACCGCGCCGCGCTGTGCAGCGGGGCGACGTTCCATGGCCCGGCCATCGTCGCGCAGGAGGACACGACCTTCGCCATTCCCGGCGGCGCATCCGCCCGCGTGGACGCCCATCTCAACATCCACCTGACCTTTGCGGAGTGATCCCATGTTCGACAAGATGACGCTTCAGGTTCTGGCCAACCACGCCCGCGCCGCCGCCGAGAACATGGCCCACACCCTGCACCGCACCGCGCATTCCGCCTTCGTCAAGGAAACGCAGGATTTCACGGTGATGCTGATGGACAAGGGCGGCGATACCTTCGCGGTGCCGATGGACCTTGGCGCGACATGGTATCCGGGCCTGACCTATGGCCGCGCGATCGACATGGTTCAGGACTACCGCCCCGGCGACGTGGCCTTCACCAACGACCCCTATTCCGGCCATGTCGCGACCCACGCCCCCGACACCCACCTGTGGAAACCCGTCTTCGCGGATGACGAGATCGTGGCATGGACCGGCGGTCATATCCACAATACCGACATGGGCGGCGCGGTCCCGGCGTCGCTTTCCCGGTCGCTGACGGAAATCCATCAGGAGGGCATCCGATTCCCGCCGATGAAGCTGATGAACGAAGGTGTCTTCGACGAACAGATCCTGCGGATCATGCAGACAAACGTTCGCAAGCCCGCGCTGAACATCGGCGACATCAAGGCGCTGGTCGGCGCGCTGAACACCGGCGAACGCAAGGTCCACCAGATGATCGCGCGGTTCGGCAAGCAGGGGTTCATGCAGGGCGTCGCCGCGCTGAAGGATCAGGCCGAGGCGCAGGCGCGTGACATCCTGCGCCAGATCCCCGACGGCGACTACCGTTTCGCCGACTATGCCGACGAAGATAGCGATCACGCCAACCCCTGCCGTCTGAACCTGACCCTGCGCATCCGGGGGGACGCGGCGGTGCTGGATTTCACCGGGTCCGATCCGCAGCTCGCCAGCTCGCTCAACGTGCCGTCGGGGGGCGATCCGCGGCATACGATCCTGCTGGTGGGGATCTATTACGTTCTTTACACGCTGAACCCGCGCATCCTGCTGAACACCGGGCTGACGCGCCCCTTCACCTGCATCGCGCCCGAGGGGACGGTGCTGAACCCTGTCTCTCCGGCGGCGGTGGGGATGCGGTCGCTGACCTGCGCGCGGCTGCGGTCGGTGATCTTCGGGGCGTTTTCGCAAGCCATCCCGGACCGGATGCCCGCCGCGCCTGCGGGCAACAACTGCATCGTCAACGTCATGACGCGGGACGAACGCAGCGCCGGCACCGTCATCGCCGCGATCAACCCGGTGGTCGGTGGCGGCGGCGGGATGCCGTGGCGCGATGGGACCAACGGATCGGGCGCGGATGCGGCCTATCTCAAGAACACGCCCATCGAGATCACGGAAACCGAGGTGCCGGTCGAATTCGTCCGCTATGGCCTTGCGCAGGACAGCGGCGGGGCGGGGCGGTGGCGCGGCGGGCTGGCGACGGAAATGGCGTTCCGCGTCTTCACCCCCGATACCCGCATCACTGCTCGCAACCGCGACCGTTCCTTCTTTCGCCCTTGGGGGGTCCTGGGCGGGCGCGCGGCGGGGCTGGCCGACATGGTCGTGAACCCCGGAACGCCCGAGGAAAGCCGCACCGGATCGAAGGACACCGCCATCCTTGGGCCGGGCGACGTGCTGGCGATCCGTTCGGCGGGCGGCGGCGGACGCGGCAACCCGGCGGAACGCGAGGTCTGGCGGGTGGAGCAGGACGTCGCGCGGGGCTATGTCTCGGCCGAGGCGGCGCGGCGCGATTATGGCGTCGTGCCGGGGGATGCAGAGGCCACGGCCAGGCTGCGTGCGGGAATGGTGGCGAATGAGGGCCATTTCCACTTCGGCCCCGAACGCGACGGGTTCGAGGCCCGCTGGACCGCCGACGCCTATGACGCGCTGACCGCGATCCTTGCCGCGCTTCCGGTCCATTGGCGTTTCTTTGCCAAGACCGAGATATTCCGCCGGATGGACGGCTCGGGCGCTTCGGCGGTTCATCGCGCGCACCGGGCGGTGTGCGAGCGGTTCCCCGACATGCCGCGCCCCTTGGCCGAGGCTGCCGAATGACGGGCCGCATCGTCCGTCTGGCCGAAACGCACCGCGCCCCCGTGGCCTTTCGGTTCGACGGGCAGGACTTGGTGGGGATGGAGGGCGACACGGTGCTGACCGCGATCCTTTGCACCCAAGGCAGTTTGCGTGCGGCGGAGTTCGGACCGGAACGGCGGGCAGGGTTCTGCCTGATGGGTGCCTGTCAGGATTGCTGGATCTCGCAAGAGGATGGCCCCCGTCTGCGCGCCTGTCAGAGCCCCTTGCGGGCGGGGATGCAGCTCCGGTCGGACGGATGGCGCGAATGACCCGCGTCCTGATCGTCGGCGCGGGGCCTGCGGGCATTCGCGCGGCGGAAACGCTGGTGCGGGCGGGGCTGCGCCCGGTGGTGGTGGACGAAGGCGCGCGGGCGGGTGGGCAGATCTATCACCGCCCCCCGCACGGGTTCCTGCGTGACGCCCGCGCGCTTTACGGCAGCGAGGCGCAGAAGGCCGAGGCGCTGCACGCATGTTTCGACGGGATGGTGGCGCGCGGTCAGGTGGATTATCTGCCGGGCCGGGCCGTCCATTCCTTGCGCGACGGTCATGCCTATGTGACCGGAGGGGCGCCGATCGCGCATGACCGGCTGATCCTTGCGACCGGGGCGACGGACCGGCTGATGCCGGTGCCGGGCTGGCAATCGGCGGGGGTCTTCTCGCTGGGGGCCATGCAGATCGCGTTGAAGGCGCAGGGCGTGGCGCTTGGGCAGCGAATCGTGCTGGCGGGGACGGGTCCGCTGCTGACGCTGCTGGCATCGCAACTGATCAAGGCAGGGGCGGGGCTGGCGGCTGTGCTGGACACCTCGCGGATGGGCGATCAGCTTCGGGGCGGGATCGGCATGGCGCTGGCGCGTCCGCTGGTCACGCTGCGCGGGGTGCGGATGCGGATGGGGCTGCCCTATTACGCGGGCGTGGTTCTGGACGGGATCGATGCCGGGGCGGTGCGCTGGCGCGACGCGCGGGGCCGCCCGCAGGTCACGGAATGCGACGCGGTGGGCCTTGGCTGGCATCTGCGGGCGGAAACGCAGCTTGCCGACCTTGCGGGCGCAGAGTTCGAATGGTCGGAGACATGGCAGCAATGGCTGCCCCGCATCGACGATATGGGCCGCGCGGGGCCGGGGCTCTACCTCGCCGGGGACGGGGTGCGCATCCTTGGCGCGGATGGGGCGGAACTTGCCGGGCGGCGTGCGGCGGCGGCCTGCCTGCACGATCTGGGGGTCACAGCGCCCGTCCCGGACCTGCGCCGGACCGAGCGGTTTGCGGCTGCGCTGGCCCGCGCTTTTCCATGGCCCGCGGTGGACGTGCCCGACAGCGCCATCGTCTGCCGCTGTGAAGGGATCACGGCGGGTGAATTGCGCGGCACGGTGGACCGGACGGGACCCGAGGCCAACCGCGTGAAATCGCTGGCCCGCGTGGGGATGGGGCGCTGTCAGGGCCGCTATTGCCAGCTGGCCGCCGTGGATCTGATTGCGCGCCATGCTCGCACCTCGCGTGCGGCGGTGGGGCGGCTGCGCGGTCAGCCGCCGGTGCGGCCCCTGACGGTCGCCGACCTGCTGGCCGCAGATTCTTCTGCCGCCTGCGCCAAGCCGGAGGATTCTGCCGCCACCCCCGATCATTCGGCAGCTTCCGCTTCCCCCCTCGCCGCACCCTGTTCGCAAGCCACCCCGAGGATGCCATGCTCGCCTTCCGCCCCGAAGACCTGACCCTGCCGAACGGCCATTTCATCGGCGGCGCCTATGTCCAAGGTGCCCCCGAGATGGAGGTGCGCGCACCTTCGACCGGGCAGGTGCTTGCCACAGTGCCCCGCGCCGATGCGGAGGTCGTGGACCGCGCGGTTGCGGCGGCGCGGGCGGCGTTGAAATCCTCGGGCTGGGGCGGTCTTCGCCCGCGCGAGCGGACGGCGGCGCTGCACCGCTGGGCGGACCTGATCGAGGCCGAGGCCACCACGCTGGCCCGGCTCGAGGCCGTCTGCTCATCGCGCCCCGTCAGCCATGCGGCGACAGGCGATGTGACGATCACGGCGGAACAGATCCGCTTCTTCGCCGAATTTGCCGACAAGGAAGGTGGCGATCTGGTTCCGACCGGGGATGGCAGCTTCGGCTTCATCGCGTCCGAGCCTTATGGCGTCATCGGGGCGATCGCGCCGTGGAACTTCCCGATCTCGATGGCCGGATGGAAGCTTGCGCCCGCGCTGGCGGCGGGCAATGCCGTCGTGCTGAAACCGTCCGAGATGACGCCTTTCACCGCGCTTTACATGGCGGAACTGTCGGTCCGCGCGGGCATCCCGGCGGGACTGGTCAACGTCGTGCTGGGCGATGGAGCGGTGACGGGAACGGCGATCACGGGCCATCCGGGCATCGACAAGGTGTCCTTCACCGGATCGACCCGCGCGGGCGCCGCGATCATGGAAAACATCGCGCGGACGGGCATCAAGCCCATGACGCTGGAACTGGGCGGCAAAAGCCCGATGGTCGTTTTCGACGATGCCGATGTGGAATTGACGGCCCAATGTCTGGAAAACGGCATCCTGCCGAATGCGGGGCAGTTCTGCGTCGCCGGATCGCGGATCATCGTGCAGCGCGGCATCGCCGATGCCTTGGCCGCGCGGCTGGCTGATCGGTTTGCCCGCCACCGCCCCGCCGCCACATGGGAAGACGAGGCCGGGTTCTCGCCCATCATCTCGGAAGGGCAGCTGGCGCGGATCGACGGCATCGTGCGCGATGCGGCGGCAAACGGGGGCGAGATCCTGTGCGGCGGCGCGCGCTTCGATCACGAGGGCAGCTTCTATCGCCCGACGCTGATCGGCGGCGTGACCGCGCAGAACCCGGCGGTGACCGAGGAAATCTTCGGCCCCGTCGCCACCTTCCAGACCTTCGACAGCGAAGACGAGGCGATGGCGCTGGCCGCCCACCCGACCTATGGACTTTGCGCCGGGCTTTTCACCCGCGATCTGTCCCGCGCGCTGCGCTTGACGCGACGGCTGGAGGCTGGAACCGTCTGGGTGAACCGCTATGGCCGTTCGCGCGACCATATCCTGCCGACGGGGGGCTGGAAGGCTTCGGGTCTTGGCAAGGATCTGGGGCGCGAGGCCTTTGCGGCGAACCGCCGGACGAAATCCGTCCTGATCGACCTTTGAAGGATTAGACATGAAGACGCATAAGATAGCTCTCATCCCCGGCGACGGGATCGGCGTGGACGTGACCGATGCCGCGATGGAGGTGCTGGCGGCGACCGGCGTTTCGTTGGAGCCGGTGCGTTTCGACTGGTCCTGCGAGACATACCTGCAAACGGGGCGCATGATGCCCGAGGATGGGATCGACACGCTGCGCGCCTTCGATGCGATCTTCCTTGGTGCGGTCGGCTGGCCTGCGACGGTGCCGGACAGCGTGTCGCTGCACGGGCTGCTGCTGCCGATCCGCAAGGCGTTCGATCAATATGCCAATATCCGCCCGCACCGCCTGCTGCCCGGGGTGGAAGGACCCCTGAAGGCGTCGGGCTTCGACATCCTGTGCATCCGCGAGAATACCGAAGGCGAGTATTCCGGCGCGGGGGGCCGCGTCCATCAGGGCCGC
This sequence comes from Falsirhodobacter xinxiangensis, assembly GCF_004959935.1. GTDB lineage: Bacteria > Pseudomonadota > Alphaproteobacteria > Rhodobacterales > Rhodobacteraceae > Falsirhodobacter > Falsirhodobacter xinxiangensis. The sequence goes on from NZ_SMYN01000006.1 coordinate 52,674, forward strand.
GACAACGAGGTGGCGGTGGAATCCGCGATCTTCACCCGCAAAGGGGTCGAGCGCATCCTGCGCTTCGGCTTCGATCAGGCGCGGGCGCGGCGGGGGCATCTGACCTCGGTCACGAAATCCAACGCGCAGAAATATTCCATGGTGTTCTGGGACGAGGTCACGCGCGAGATTGCCGCCGAATACCCCGATGTGACCGTCAGCCACATGCATATCGACGCGATGGCTGCCAAGATGGTGATGGCGCCGCAGGATCTGGATGTGATCGTGGCGTCGAACCTGTTCGGCGACATCCTGACCGATCTTGGCGCGGCGATCCAGGGGGGGCTCGGCTTTGCCGCATCAGCCAATATCTGCCCCGACCTCAGCGGCCCGTCGATGTTCGAGCCTGTGCATGGCTCGGCCCCGGACATCGCGGGCAAGAATATCGCAAACCCCATCGCCGCCATCTGGTCCGCTGCGATGATGCTGGATCATCTGGGCGAAAGCGACGCGGCCAAAGCCGTCCTTGCCGCGATCGAGGCCGTGACCGCCCAGGGCATCGGCATCCGTCCAGGATCGCATGGCACCGCCGCAATCACCGCCGCCATCGTCAAGGAACTGCAATGAACCTCTCCGATCCCGACCTGTTCCGCCAAGCCGCGCTGATCGATGGCGCGTGGATCGCCCGCCCGGATATGGAGGTGACCAACCCCGCCACGGGCCGCGCCATCGGCACCATGCCGGACTGCACCGACGAGGAGACGGAAACCGCCATCGCCGCCGCAGACCGCGCGATGGTCGGCTGGCGGGCGCGCACCCATTCCGACCGCGCCGACATCCTGATGCGCTGGTATCAGCTGATGCTGGATCACGCGGGCGATCTGGCCCAGATCCTGACTGCCGAGCAGGGCAAGCCGCTGGCCGAAGCGAAGGGCGAGGTGATCTACGGCGCGTCCTTCGTGCGCTGGTTCGCCGAGGAAGCGCGGCGGATCAACGGCAAGATCATCCCGTCCCCCCTGCCGGGCAAGAAGATCTTCGCAATGAAGGAGCCGGTCGGCGTCTGCGCGATCATCACGCCGTGGAACTTTCCCATCGCGATGATCGCCCGCAAGGTCGCGCCGGGCTTGGCGGCGGGTTGCACGATGGTGGTGAAGCCCTCTGATTTCACGCCTTATTCTGCGCTGGCGATGGGGGTGCTTGCCGAACGCGCGGGCATCCCGGCGGGCGTTCTGAACATCCTGACAGGTCGCCCCGAGGCCATCGGCGGCGCGCTGACCGCAAGCCCGGTGGTGCGCAAGCTGTCCTTCACCGGATCGACCCGCATCGGCGCGCTTCTGGCGCAGCAATGCGCGCCGACGTTGAAGAAGATGTCGCTGGAACTGGGCGGGAACGCGCCCTTCATCGTGTTCGACGATGCCGATCTGGATGCGGCAGTCGAAGGGGCGATGGTGTCGAAATTCCGCAATGGCGGCCAGACCTGCGTCTGTGCCAACCGCATCCTCGTGCAGGCGGGCATTCATGACGCCTTCGTTGCGGCGCTGGCCAAACGGGTGGATGCGCTGACGGTCGGCCCCGGCACCGAAGCGGTCGCCATCGGCCCGATGATCAACGCGGCCGCCATCGCCAAGATCCGCGATCACGTCGCCGACGCCGAAGCCAAGGGCGCCGCCCGTGCCACTGCCGCCCGCGATCTGCCGGACGCCTATGCCGATCCCGTCGTGCTGACGGGGGCCACCCTGGACATGCGGCTTGCGACCGAGGAAACCTTCGGCCCCGTCGCCCCGATCTTTCGTTTCGAGACCGAGGCCGAGGCGCTGGAAATCGCCAATGGCACGCCCTTCGGCCTTGCCGCCTATTTCTTCACGCGCGACATGGCCCGCGCCTTCCGCGTGGCCGAGGCGCTGGAATTCGGGATGGTCGGCCTGAATACGGGCGCGATCAGCCATGCCGAGGCGCCCTTCGGCGGCGTCAAGTCTTCGGGTCTTGGCCGGGAAGGCGCGCAGGAGGGGATCGAGGAGTATCTGGAGACGAAGGCGTTCCATTTCGGGGGGCTGTAAGCTCCGGGCGCCGGTCTCATGGTCCACGATCATGCAACCAGCGCGGCAATTTCGCCGCGCTGATTGCGAGGCATGCATACATCCAAGGACGTCCAATCACGGCACCCTTCGCCCCGCACGCGGAAATTCTGCCACGTGATCCCGGGTCAGATGCCGGTGAAGTTCTGCTCCACCACCGCCTCCATCGAGACGTGGCTGGAGGTATTGTTGACATGGGGCAGGACCGACAGCTTCTCGGCCAGGATGCGGCGAAAGTCGGCCATATCGCGCGAGCGGATCTTGACCAGATAATCGCACCCGCCTGCGATCATATAGCACTCCTCGACCTCGGGGATGGCGCGGATCGCGGCGTTGAACTGCTGCAGCGCGGCCTCTCGCGTGTCCGCAAGGCTCACCTCGACATAGGTCACATGTGTCAGGCCTAGCTTCAGAGGCGACAGGATCGCGCGATATCCGGTGATGAGTCCCACCTCCTCCAGCGCGCGGATACGGTGCGCCACGGGGGTCTTGGACAACCCGACGTTCCGCGAAAGTTCCGCAATCGGGATTCGGGCGTTGCGCGTCAGTTCGGCCAATATCTTGCGGTCGATCGCGTCGATCTGATCCATTCCCGAAATCCACCCCATCTTTGGTTCATACGCCTGCGAAACGCGCCAAAAATGGTCGGATCGACTATCTGCAATGTGATAGAACTTGGTCATTCGCACAAGGGGGCAGGTCATGATCGCCGAATTTTCCACCGATGCCAAGTTTCGCGACGAGACGGGCTTGCTTTCCGCTCTGGCCGCGTCCGCCGCTTTGGAAGCCCCTGCGCGGGCGAAGATCTCGGCCCGCGCTGCCGATCTGGTGCGCCGCATCCGGGCCGAGGCGAAGCCTTCCCTGATGGAGCATTTCCTGTCGGAATACGGCCTCTCCACCCGCGAGGGGGTGGCGCTGATGTGCCTTGCCGAAGCCATGCTGCGCGTGCCGGACAGGATCACCATCGACGCCTTGATCGAGGACAAGATCGCGCCTTCCGACTGGGGGAAGCATCTGGGCGAGGCGTCCTCATCGCTGGTCAACGCATCGACCTGGGCGCTGATGCTGACGGGCAAGGTGCTGGATGACGATCAGGCGGGCACGCTGCGTCGGATGGTGCGGCGCTTGGGCGAGCCGGTGATCCGCAGTGCCGTCGGCCGCGCGATGAAGGAGATGGGCCGCCAGTTCGTGCTGGGCCAGACCATCGACGCCGCCCTGACCCGCGCCAAGACGCGCGAGGCCGAAGGTTTCACCTACAGCTACGATATGCTGGGCGAGGCTGCGATGACCGCCGCCGATGCCGCCCGCTATGACCGTGCCTATGCCGACGCAATCTCTGCCATCGCGCGCGCCTGCCACGGTGATGTGGAGACGAACCCCGGCATCTCGATCAAGCTGTCGGCCCTGCACCCCCGATACGAGGTCGCGCAGGAGGCCCGCGTGATGCGCGAGCTGGTGCCGGTGGTGCTGCGGCTGGCCAAGCAGGCCAAGGCCGCGAATATGGGCATGAACATCGACGCCGAGGAGCAGGACCGGCTGGTCCTGTCGCTGAAGGTGATCGAGGCGGTTCTGTCCGACCCCGCGCTTGCAGGATGGGACGGGTTCGGGATCGTGGTGCAGGCTTATGGCAAGCGGGCGGGGCAGACCATCGACTGGCTGCACGCGCTGGCCGAACGTCTGGACCGGCGGATCATGGTGCGGCTGGTCAAGGGTGCCTATTGGGACACCGAGATCAAGCGCGCGCAGGTCGAAGGCCATGCCGACTTCCCCCTGTTCACCAGCAAGGTCGCGACCGACATCAGCTATATCGCCAATGCGCGCAAGCTGATCGACTATGCGGACCGCATCTATCCGCAATTTGCCACCCATAATGCCCATACGGTTGCCGCGATCCTTGAAATGGCCGGGAATGCCCGTTTCGAATTCCAGCGCCTGCATGGCATGGGCGAGCGGCTGCACGACATTGTCCTGCGCGAAACCAAGGGCCGCTGCCGCATCTATGCCCCCGTCGGCGCGCATCGCGATCTTCTGGCCTATCTGGTCCGGCGGCTTTTGGAGAATGGCGCGAACAGCAGCTTCGTGAACCAGATCGTCGACGAAAGCGTCTCGCCTGAAGAAGTTGCGCGTGATCCGTTCGACGCGCCGCGCGTTCCACCTTCGGCACTGGTGCTGCCGAAGGACATCTTTGGCGGACGGCGCAATTCCGCGGGCTTCGATCTGAGCGACGAGCAGACGCTGGCCGCCATCGCCGCCGCCCGCGACGTGCCGCTGCCCGACGCGATACCGATGACCGTGCGCGAGGCCTCCGGCGAGGTGCGCGACGTGCTGGACCCGGCGACCGGCCAGCCCATCGCCAAGGTCACGATCGCCGACGCCGCCACGACCACCCGCGCCATCGAGGATGCCCGGATCTGGGACGCACCCGCCGCCGTGCGGTCCGAGGTGCTGCTGCGCGCCGCCGATCTGTATGAGCGCGAATTCGGCCCGATCTTCGCCATCCTCGCCAGCGAGGCGGGCAAGACCCTGACCGATGCCGTGGCGGAACTGCGCGAGGCGGTGGACTTCCTGCGTTACTACGCCGGGCAGGAGGTTGACGGGCAGGCGCGCGGGATCATTGGCGCGATCAGCCCGTGGAACTTCCCGCTGGCCATCTTCACCGGGCAGATCGCGGCCACGCTGATGGCGGGCAACGCGGTCATCGCCAAACCGGCCGAGGCGACCCCGATCATCGCGACCCTCGCGGTCCGTCTGCTGCACGAGGCGGGCGTTCCCCGATCGGCGCTGCAACTGCTTCCGGGGCCGGGCAGCGTCGTGGGCGCGACGCTTGCCACGGACCCGCGCATGGCCGGGATGGTCTTCACCGGATCGACCGCGACGGCGCAGAACATTGCCCAGAACATGGCGGCGCATCTGGCCCCCGGCACGCCGCTGATCGCGGAAACCGGCGGGTTGAATGCGATGATCGTGGATTCGACCGCGCTGCCCGAACAGGCGGTGCGGGACATCGTCAACGGCGCCTTCCGCTCGGCTGGTCAGCGGTGTTCGGCCCTGCGCTGCCTTTATGTGCAGGAGGATATCGCCCCGCATCTGATCGCCATGATCAAGGGCGCGATGGACGAGCTGCGCCTGGGCGATCCCTGGCGGCTGGACACCGATGTCGGCCCGGTGATCGACACCCGGGCGCGGAATGGGATCGCCGCCTATCTGGAGGCGAACAAGGGGCGCACGATCCACAAGACCGCCACGCCGTCGCAGGGATACTTCATCCCGCCGACCCTTCTGCGCGTGAACGGCATCGCGGATATGGAGCAGGAGATCTTCGGCCCCGTCCTGCATGTCGCGACCTTCAAGGGGCACGAGATCGACCGCGTCGTGGCCGACATCAACGCCCGCGGCTATGGCCTGACCTTCGGGCTGCACACGCGGATCGACGACCGCGTGCAGTCGGTGTCGGATGCTGTCCATGTCGGCAATATCTATGTGAACCGCAACCAGATCGGCGCGGTGGTCGGCAGTCAGCCCTTTGGGGGCGAGGGGCTGTCGGGCACTGGGCCGAAGGCGGGCGGGCCAAACTATGTCCCGCGTTTTCTGGCCGCCGAAAGCATCCGGCTGGAGGATGTCGGAGCGCAGGCAGATGAAGGCGCGATCCGCAGCCGCATCGCGGCCTTCGCCCCCGCAAAGATCGGCGAACGTCTGATGCCCGGCCCGACCGGAGAGCTGAACCGCCTGACGCTTCACACGCGCCCGCCGATCCTGTGCCTTGGTCCCGGCGCGGCGGCCGAACGCGACCAGATGGCTGCGGTCGAGGGCTTGGGCGGGCAGGCCGTGGCCGCCGCCGGGCTGTCGCCCGAAGCACTGGCCCGGCTGCAAGGGTTTTCGGCGGCGCTGTGGTGGGGGAACGAGGAAAGGGGCCGCGCCTATGCAGTCGCGCTTGCCGGGCGCGACGGACCGCTCGTCCCGCTGCTCACCTCGCATCCCGACATCGCCCATGTCGCCCATGAACGCCATCTTTGCGTCGATACGACCGCTGCCGGGGGGAATGCCGCATTGCTGGCGGGGTGATCCGGCGTTGACGACCCGCCGCGCAGGCCGTAACCGCGAAGGCGAGGGAAATGGACGGGGGGCGACGAGATGGAAACCGCGCGAGGTCCGGGCATCGCCGCCGTCCTGTTCGCAGCCTTCGTCTGGGGCACGACCGGCACCGCGGCGACCTTTGCCCCCGATGTCGGGCCTGCGGCCATCGGCGCGGCGGCGATGGGCATTGGCGGGCTGCTGCAGGCTCTTCTGGCGCTGCGGGGCATCCTTGGGTCGGGGCCGCAGCTTTGGCGGCAGCGGGCGCTGTTGACCGCCGGGGGTATCGCAGTCGCGATCTATCCTCTTGCGTTCTATGGCTCGATGCGGATGGCGGGGGTGACGATCGGGACCGTCATCACCATCGGCACTGCGCCGCTTTTGTCGGCGGCGATCGAATATCTGCTGGACGGGACGCGGCTGGGCTGGCGCTGGCTGGCTGGAACCGCGCTTGGGCTGGCGGGGATGGCGTCGATCTGCCTCGCCGAGGGTGGGGCGGCGGGGACGCAGGTTGCTGCGGGTGTCGCGCTCGGGCTGCTGGGCGGGTTCACCTATGCGCTTTATTCGTGGACGGCGCGACGGATGATGATGGGCGGCACGCGCCCGACCGTCGCGATGGGGGCGACATTCGGGTTTGGCGGGCTGCTGCTGCTTCCGGTTCTGCTGGCGGTCGGCGCGCCCTTCCTCGCCTCGGGGACGAACCTTGCGGTCGGGGCCTATATGGCTCTGGTGCCGATGTTCCTTGGATATCTTGCCTTCGGCTATGGGCTGGGGCGGGTGTCGGCCAGCATGGCGACGACGATCACATTGTTCGAGCCGGTGGTGGCGGCGATCCTTGCGGTTCTGGTGGTGGGCGAAAGGCTTCCGCCAGCGGGCTGGGCGGGTGTGGCGATGGTGATCGGCTGCCTTGCGATGATCGCGCTGCCCGGATCAGGCGAGGCCCGCAAGATGCGCCGCGATCCCAAGCCCCGCCGCCCCTGACAGGACCGCCGGCACCCCGAGCCGCAGCCGGAACAGGGCCAGAAACGCCAGTGCCGACAGCCCCGCCGCGACCCAGTTCACCGCAGGCCAGACCGGAAGGGTCAGCGCCAGCGGGCCGGCCTGCGTCTCGGTCCAGATGACATGGATGCCGAACCAGATCGCAAGGTTCAGGATTACGCCGACCACCGCCGCCGTGACGGCTGCCAGCGCCGCCGCCAGCGCGCGGTTCTGCCGCAGCCGCTCCATGAATGGCGCGCCGATCAGTATCCACGCGAAGCAGGGCGCGAAGGTCACCCAGCTTGCCAGCAGCCCGCCCAGCGTTCCGGCCAGCAGCGGCGAAGGCCAGCCCGCCTCGCGATAGGCGGCAAGAAAGCCCACGAATTGCAGCACCATGATCAGCGGTCCGGGCGTCGTCTCTGCCATGCCCAGCCCGTCCAGCATCTCGCCCGCCGAAAGCCAGCCCCGCGTCTCGACCGCGTCCTGCGCGACCCATGCCAGAACCGCATAGGCCCCGCCGAAGCTGAGCATTGCCATGCGCGAGAACAGCGCGGCAATGTCGGCGAACACCCCCTGCGCCAGTAATGCCATCGGCAGCAGCCAAAGCGCCAGTGCGGCCAGTCCGGCCAGCAATGTCCCGCGCGGCGCAGGCCCGCCATTGGCTGCCAGAAGCGTTCCTTCGTCTCCCGCGCCATCCCGGGCCGCCCCGCGCGGTCCGGCCCAACCGACCAGTGCCGCCCCCGCCACGATCAATGGAAACGGAACGGCAAAGACGAAGATCGCAACGAAGGACGCTGCCGCGACCGCCAGCATGACCGGCCCGCGCAGCGCCCGTCTGCCCAGCCGCAGCACCGCCTGCACCACGATCGCAAGCACGGCGGCCTTCAGCCCGAAGAACGCGGCCCCCACCAGCGGCACATCCCCGAACCCGACATAGATCCAGCTGAGCGCCATGATCGACACCAGCCCCGGCAGGATGAACAGCATGCCGGCCAACAGCGCCCCGCGCACACCATGCATCAGCCAGCCGACATAGGTGGCAAGCTGCTGTGCCTCCGGACCCGGCAGCAACATGCAGAAGTTCAGCGCGTGCAGAAAGCGGCCTTCGCCCAGCCAGCGGCGTTCCTCGACCAGAATGCGGTGCATGACGGCGATCTGCCCCGCCGGGCCGCCGAAGGACAGAAGGGCGATGCGCGCCCAGACGCGCGCGGCCTGTCGCAGGGTCGGATGGGGCGGCGTCATTCGTCCTCGCGATTGGCTCGCCTTTGTGTGGCGCAGAGGGGATCGCCGCGTCAAGTAGGCCGGATATCGCCACCCTTTTCCGCGTCGTTGGATTTTCACGCAATGGCGCTGCCGGGCTGCGCTATCCTTCGTGCGCCAATCAGGATGGAGGGAAGCGATGGCCGATTTTCTCGTGAATACCTTGACCGATCGGAGCCAGGACCGCCCGGACGTCGCCGTGTTGGCGGATGGCAGTTTCGTGGTGGTCTGGGCGTCGGACTATTACAATTCCGACCGGGACATCGACGTCGAATACATCGCGATGCAGCGCTATTCCGCATCGGGCGCCCGGATCGGGAACGAAACCATCGTGTCCGATCTGGCCTATGAGGCGGAGGCGCCTTCGGTCACTGCCTTGCCGGACGGCGGTTTTGCAATCTCGTGGGAGGCGGAGGAGGGGCCGACCGACATCGACACCCGCATCCGCAGCCGCGTCGTCAATGCCGACGGCACCTTTCGCAGCGCAGAGGTCAATGTCAGCCAAGCCGCACGCGAGGATGACGAATTCGACGTGCCGCAGATGGCCCCTCTGGCCAATGGCGGATACATCACGCTTTTTGCGGGCGATGATGGCGACACCTTCACCGATGTTTTCGTGCGGGTGATGGGGGCGGATGGCAAGCCCGCCAGCCAATACCGGCTGAACACCACCACCGAATTCGACCAAAGCGGCGTGCAGGCCGCGCGCCTGACGAACGGCAATGTCGTCGCCGTTTGGGACAGCGACCATTCCACCGTGAACGAGGCCGGGAACGAGGTCGAAGACGTGCGCGCCCGTATCATCGGCGCGAACGGCCAGCCGATCACCCCCGAGATCGTCATTAGCCGAGAGAATGACGGGATGACCAACTGGCTCGGTGCCAGCTATCCGGTCAGCCATCTTGCAGTGGAAGGGCTGGATAACGGACGTTTCGTGGTCACATGGCGCGAGACATGGCTGGATGCGCTGCCGAACGGCGACACGGCGCATCTTTATCGCGGGCAGGTCTTCACCGCCTCGGGACAGGCTGTCGGAAAAGAGTTCACCGTCAACACCGGCACCCCGAGCGATATTCCGAACCATGCGGTCATTACTCGACTGGATGGCGGGTTCTTCGTTGCATGGGACAGCGCGGTGAACCCCAACGATCCCTATGAGGATATTCGGGGCCAGTATTTCACCAACAGCGGTGCCAGGGTCGACGGCGAATTCACCGTCGCGACCCGGTCTGCGAACGCGCAGGAACATCCGGCGGTCGAGACGCTGGCCGATGGCCGGCTCGTAGTGACGTGGCAGACCGATTACACCTATACCGACAGCGTCGATGTCGCGGCGCGCATCATCGATCCCGGTCAGGTCATCTCGATAGGCCGCGATGGAACTGCTGGCAACGACGTGATGGCCGGAACCTTCATGAAGGAAGTCATCCGGGGCGCCGCGGGGAACGACAAGATCAGCGGCAAGGGGGGCAACGACACGCTTTTGGGCGGGTCGGGGAGTGACCGGATGGATGGCGGCGCGGGGCATGACATCCTTGGCGGCGAATGGGGGAACGATCTGCTGATGGGGGGCGACGGCAGCGACCGGATGGTCGGCGGCTTCGGGAACGACATAATGGTTGGTGGCGCGGGTGCGGACAGGTTCGTGTTCCACACGGGTCACGGAAAGGACCGGATCACCGACTTCACCCCCGGCAGGGATGTTCTCGATTTCTCGACCGTGACGACGATCGCGGATTTTGCCGACCTGCGCGCGAACCATGCGGTGCAGGATGGCGATGATATCGTCATCCGCTACGGTGCCGCCGCAGTCCGGCTGGAGGATGTGCGGATGTCGGCACTGGACGCGGACGACTTCCTGTTCTGAGCCAAAGCTGCATCGCGCAGCCCGTCCAGCGCCTCGCAAAGATCGGTGCCCTCGATCCCGAGGGCGCCGTGCGATGCCTCCCAAACCGGGACTGCGCGTTCCAGCACGGCAAGCCCGGCGGGGGTCAGCGTCAGCCGCTTTGCCCGCCTGTCGCGCGCGTCGGGGGTCGTGGTCAGCAGCCCGCGCCCCTCCAGCACCTTGACGGCGGCGGTCAGCGTGGTGCGGTCCATCGCCAGCAGGTCCGCGACTGAACCTATCGTCGGCGGTTCGGGCCGGTTCAGCGAGATCAGCAGCGAGAACTGCCCCCCCGTGATTCCGACCGGGCGCAGGGCGTCGTCGAAATGCCGCGCCAGCGCCCGTGCGGCGCGTTGTGTGTGCAGGCAAAGGCAATGATCCCTGACATGCAGGGTCATGGCGAATGTGGCGCGGGCAGGGGCCGGGTTTGACATCCGCTATATATGTTGATATCAACCTAAACTGTCAATCACGCGATTCCGGATCAGAGGAGGATGGGAATGCTGCGGGACTGCGAATTATCCGTCACGGCTTTCGATTGGGTTCCGGGCTTCGCCCAGGGCCTCGTGCGCGATCTGCGCGTGCGATGGGCGCTGGAGGAGGCGGGGCTTCCCTATGAGGTCGATCTTCTGGCGCAAGGCACGCAAGGCGACGCGCCGAACCTTGCCCGCCAGCCCTTCGGACAGGTGCCAAGCCTGAAGATGGGCGACGGGTCGATGTTTGAAAGCGGTGCGATCGTCTGGCGCATCGCGCAGGAAAGCGATGTTCTGCTGCCACCCGATCCCGCCGGCCGCGATGCCGCGCTGTCGTGGCTGTTCGCGGCGCTGAACACGATAGAGCCGCCGATCTCGATGCTGGCGCAGCTGGACTTCTTTTCGACCGACACAGAAGCGGCGGGGCGGCTGCGCCCCGAGATCGTCGCCGCGATCCGGCTGCGGCTTTCGGCATTGGAGCGGGAGCTTGCGGGGCGCGACTGGCTGGCGGACCGCTTCACCGTCGGCGATCTGATGATGGGCGCCGTGTTGCGGATGGTGGATCGCGACACGCTGGGGGATTTCCCGGCGACCGCCGCCTATGTGGACCGCTGCATCGACCGCCCCGCCTTTCGCAAGGCGCTGGCGGGCCAGTTGCAACCCTTCGCCCAGAACGAGGCCCGCTATGCCTCGATGCTGCAATAGAGGAGATGTGAGATGACTTATGTCGACGGATTCATCATTGCCGTGCCGACTGCGCGGAAAGAAGACTATATCGCCCATGCCGCGCTGGCAGCCCCGGCGTTCCGCCGCCATGGCGCGCTGCGTGTGGTGGAGACATGGGGCGACGACGTTCCCGCGGGCAAAGTGACCGATTTCCAACGCTCGGTCCAGGCCACGGACGAGGAAACGGTCTGCTTTTCGTGGATCGAATGGCCGGACAAGGCGACGCGCGATGCCGCCATGCCCAAGGTCTTCGAGGAGATGGAGACCTTGATGAAGGACCATCCGATGCCCTTTGACGGGCAGCGGATGGTCTATGGCGGGTTCCAGTCGGTGCTGGACGACTGATCACTCCAGCTGGCGACCACGCGATTCCACGTCGACAAGCCAGACCGCGAGCGCCGCCGCCAGCAGGATCGCAGAGATCACCGCCAATGACAGCGTGAAGTGGCTGGCCATGATCGGTGCGATCAGCGACGGGGCGAACAGCCCCCCGAACCGCGCCATCGCCCCCGCCGTTCCCATTCCGCTGGCCCGCAGCGGGGTGGGATAAACCTCGGGGGTGAAGGCGTAAAGCGCGCCCCATGTGCCAAGCAGCGCAAAGCTGAGCAGAAGCGATGCGCCTGCGATCACCCCCGCGCTGTCACCCAGCCCATAGATCAGGCTGCCGACCGCCGCCAGCAGCAGGAAGCCCACCAGCGTCGGCTTGCGCCCCCAGCGGTCCACGCCATAGGCCGAAAGCGCATAACCGGGCAGTTGCACCAGCGCCAGCAGGATCAGGAAGACCTGCCCGCGCATGAAGCCGAACCCCTCGCTGGCCATGCGGATCGGCAGATAGACGAACAGCCCGTAATAGGCGATCGAGACCAGCATCCACGCCGCGAACAGGCACAGGCTGCGACGGCGCATTTCCGGCGAGAACAGGTCCAGCACGGAACGGCGCTCCATCTTCTCGGGGGCCAGTGCCGCGATGGGCGTGGACGAGCCGTTGCGGCGGGCGACACGTTCCAGAACGCTGCGCGCTTCTTCGGTGCGCCCGGATTTGGCCAGATACATCGGCGATTCCGGGATGTAAAAGCGCAGAACCACCCCGATCAACGCCGGAATCCCGGTCACGAAGAAGATCACGCGCCATGCGTCGTCGCCCATCGTGGCGGCGGCCAGCGCCAGAACCGCAAGGACGATCGTGCCGACGGCCCAGAACGTCTCCATCAACACCAGCCAGCGCCCGCGTTTCGAGGATGGCAGGAATTCGGCCAGCATCGTGTAATCGACGGGAAGCGTCCCGCCGACGCCCAGCCCGGTCAGGAAACGCAGCACCAGCAGCCATTGCAGATCCGGCGCGAAGGCCGAGGCGACCCCCGCGATGGCGTCTATCAGAACCGCGGCCAGCAGCACGGGCCGCCGCCCGATCCGGTCGGCCAGGCGGCCGAACACGAATGCACCGATCAGCATGCCGATGAAGAACATCGTGCCGGTGCGCAGCGCCTCGGGCATGGTCACGCCGAAGGTCGCGGCGATGGAGGGGGCGCTGAACCCGATGGACAGCACCTGCATCGCGTCAGCCATCCAGACGAGGCCGAAGATGATGAAAAGACGGTATTGGAACGGGCCTACGCCTGCGGCGCGGATCCCCTGTTCGACGGTGATCGTGGGAGCGGACATCGATTCTCTCTGCGGTTGCGGAAGGCCCCCCTTTGCGGGTCGATGCGCCCGTCTCTGTGCCTTGTAAAAAGGCGCACCCTTATGCGGATGCCGGTGAAGCCGCGCTTTGCATAGCGCAGCCGCCACGGTCCGTCATTCGAATTTTACAAAACCGGGTCGCGGCCTTGCACGGTTGCCCGATCCGGGGCAGAGCCAGCCCGATCAAACAGACGGGGACCCAAGGGATGAGCTATTTTCCGAAGTGGCCGCTTGCACGCGGCGCGGTGGTGATGCCGGACGAACGGCTGCCCTTGGGCGCGGCGGTGCCGATGGGCATCCAGCACCTGCTGGCGATGTCGGGATCGACCATCCTTGCGCCGCTGCTGATGGGGTTCGATCCGAACCTCGCGATCCTGTTTTCTGGGGTCGGCACGTTGATCTTCTTCATCTGCACGGCGGGGCGGATGCCCAGCTATCTCGGCTCGTCCTTTTCCTTCATCGCGGTGGTGATCGCGGCGACGGGATATGCGGGTGCCGGGGCGAATGCCAATATCGGGGTGGCACTGGGCGGGATCATCGCGGCGGGTGCGCTTTACACCCTGATCGGGTTGATCGTCATGGCGACGGGCACCGCATGGGTCGAACGGCTGATGCCTCCGGCAGTGACGGGGGCGATCGGTGCGTCCATCGGATTGAACCTCGCGCCGGTTGCGGTGCAGGGGGTGGAAGGAACCGGGCCGCATATGCTGGTCGCGCTGCTGACGCTGGCCTCGGTCGCGCTGTTCTCGGTCTATGGCAGCGTTGCGCTGCGGCGGGTGTCGATCCTTCTGGGCATCGCCGTCGGATATGCGGCGGTGCTGGTGCTTGGCAACGGCTTCGGACTGCTGCCGCCCATCGACTTTTCGGCACTGCAAGCCGCGCGGTGGTTCGGGTTGCCGCAGTTCCACGCGCCCGAGTTCGACAGCCGCGCGATGATGCTGATCGCCCCGGTCGCGCTGATCCTCGTGGCCGAAAATCTTGGCCATATCAAGGCCATAGGCGCGATGACGGGGCGGAACATGGACCGTTTCATCGGGCGCGGCTTCGTGGGTGACGGGATCGCCACGATGATTTCGGGCGCGGGCGGCGGCACCGGTGTCACCACCTATGCCGAGAATATGGGTGTGATGGCGGTCACGCGCGTCTTCTCGACCCTGATCTTCGTGATCTCGGCCGTGGTCGCAATCGCGCTTGGATTCCTGCCGAAATTCGGCGCGCTGCTGGCGACGATCCCTGCGCCGGTGCTGGGCGGGCTGGCCGTCGCGGTGTTCGGCCTTATCGCTGCAGCGATGGCACGGCTGTGGGTGGACAACCACGTCGATTTCGCCGATCCGCGCAACCTTTTCACGGTCGGCACGGCGCTGATCTTCGGGGCGGGGGATTTCACCTTCACGCTTGGCGGCTTCACCGTGGGCGGGATCGGCACGGCGACGCTGGCCGCCATCGTCATCTATCAGCTTCTGGGGATCGGTCGGCGCTCAGCCCAGTGACAGGAGGGCGGGGGCGTAAAGCTCCCGCACCACCGCAACATCCCCGCGTCCGGGCAGGGCCAGCGCGGCGCGCACGTCAAGGATATGGTCCGCCGCATCCGTGACATCCGCCGAAAGCAGCCGGCGTTCGGGGCCATGACACTCCAGCAGCACACCGAAGGGCGTTTGCGTCGTCAGCAGCCGCGCCGCGACATCGCTTGGCAGGCTGTCCGGCAGATACCAGTTTTCGGCTCGCGAGACGACCGTGCCGCCCCATGACAGCGCCACCCGGCGATAGCGCAGGGGTGCGCCCTGCAAGGGCGAATCGCCGCCCGGTGCCAGCACACGATCCTCGATCACTGCGGCGTGCAACTGGCCCGGCATCCTTGCGGCGCACCACGCCTCCAGCGCCGCCGAGGCGGTCGGATGGCGCAGGATGAACGCCAGAAGCGTCTCGGCCCCTTCGGACAATGTCACCTCGGTCAGCATGTCGGTCCTGCGGCGGCTTAGAGGAAAACCCGCGCTCTTGCCAGCCCATGCGCAAGCGGTTAGATCATGCGGCCATGAGACAGGAACAGACGACCTTCGCACGTTCGTATTATCCGCTGCACTAGCAGCGGAGCCGTCTTGACGCCTTCCGCCGCACTGCCAGCGGTCGAACGGCGAGATGCATGACACCCCTGGCCCGTTTTTCCCTTCGGATCAGGATCATGTTTGAAAAGCCCACCCTTACCATCATCGGATTCGGCGCCTTCGGGGCGCTGGCGGCGGCATCGCTGGCCCCGCATCTGCGGGTGATCGTCCACGACCCTTCCCCGCATGCCCGCGATGCGGCGCTTGCCGCGGGGTTCGACGTTCTGGACGATCTGGCCCGGATCGAGGGCGAATTCATCCTGCTTGCCGTGCCGGTTCCCGCGCTTGAAGGGTGCCTGACGCGCCTTGCCCCGCATCTGCGCCCGGGACAGGTCGTGATCGATACCTGTTCCATCAAGGAGGAACCCGCGCGCCTGATGCGCCATCTATTGCCGCCGGGGGTCGATGGGCTGCCGACCCACCCGATGTTCGGGCCGAACAGCGCCGCGCGGGGTCTTCGGGGATTGCGGATCGTGCTGTGCCCCCAAGGTGTAAAATGGCGGCGGATCGCGGCATTCCTGCGTGCCCGCTTGGGCCTGCAGGTAATCCTCACCTCGCCCGAGGATCACGACAGGCAGGCGGCCGTCGGGCAAGGGCTCGTCCATCTGCTGGCCCATGCCTTCGACGCGGTCGGCGCACCGGCGATCCGCACGAGCAGCTTCGATCTTCTGACCGACGCCTTCGCGATGGTCCGCAGCGATCCGCCCGAGGTGTTCAGTGCCATCACCCGCGGCAATCGCCACATGGCCGATGCGCGCGAAAGGCTGGTCCGCGCCATCGCCGACCTTTCCTCGGTGCCCTTGCGACCCTAGATCACCGCCATGCGGGATCTTGTGCGAACAGCGACGGAACAGCGGATCATTCGGATCTGCGAGAGCGATTTTCCCATTCGCCGGGCTTTGGATCTGGACCGGGCGGCGCTGGCGGTCATCACGGGGGTGGAGGGGCCGTCCTATCGCCCCATGGGCGCGACGATGGTGATCGGAGCGGACGGGCACGCCTTTGGCAATCTTTCGTCGGGCTGCCTCGATGCCGATGTGATTCAGCGCGCCGGGGGTGCGATCGCGGGCGGGCAGGCGGAAACCTTGCGCTATGGCCGGAACTCGCCCTTCTTCGACATCGTGCTGCCTTGCGGCGGGGGGCTGGACATCACGATCCTGCCGCGTCCGCCTATCGAAGCATTGGCGGATGCCGCATCACGGCTGGCGGCGCGTCAGATAGTGCGGATCGACCTGACGCCCGGCCTGTCGCTGGAAATCCGCCCGCAGGTGCGATTCATCGTCTTCGGAAAGGGGCCGGAGACGAGCTGTTTTGCACGGCTGGCGCGTCAGGCGGGCTATCCGGTGGACCTGCTCTCGCCCGATCCCGAGACGCTGGATGCGGCGGGGTTCGGCAAGATCGACGCGCTGACGGCATGGCCCGAGGGGCTGTCCGCCGATGCGCGCAGTGCGGTGGCCGTGTTCTTTCACGATCACGACCGCGAACCGCCGCTGTTGGAGGCGGCGCTGCACGGTCCTGCCTTCTATGTCGGGGCGCAGGGCAGTCTGCGTGCGCACGAGGCGCGCTGTGCGGTCCTGGCGGCGCGGGGCGCCCCGACACATCGGCTCGCCTCGCCATTCGGTCTCATCCCGTCGACCCGCGATGCAAGGACGCTGGCGGTGTCGGTCCTTGCCCATGTGCTGGAGGTCGACGCGCAGCGGCCCTGAGGGTTCAGGCCGCGTTGCGCTGCGCGAAGATCTTCTGCCAGCCCAGCACTGTCTCCTCCTCCAGATACAGAAGGCCCGCCACATCCTCTGCCGGAAGACCGTCGGCAAGCAGCAGCAGCGCATTCGCCATGCGCATCTGCAGCACCTCGGGTTTCTTGCTGTTCAGCGTTTTCAACAGGGTATCGCGGGTTTCGTCGGAAAGTTGCATGGGCTCGTGCTGGTGGCTTCAACGGACGCGGCATGTGTCACATCCGCGGCGCCACCGCAAGCGGTGCACCGATCTGGCGACCGACCTCGATGGCCGCTTCGCGCACCATTTCGCCAATCAGGGCGATGCGGGTATCGGGCAACCGCTGCACCGGGCCGGACACGGAAATGCCGGCCACCGCCTCGCCATGCATGTTCAGGATGGGGGCGGCGACGCAGCGCATGCCGGGGGTGCGTTCCTCGTCATCGACGGCGTATCCCTGCCGCCGCGCCTCGTCCAGCGCGCGGCGCAGGGCGTCCGGCGTCGTCAGCGTCTGCGGGGTGAAGCGTTCCAGCGGGTGGGACAGCACCGCCGCCAGCCGATCCTCTCCCTGCGCCGACAGAAGCGCCTTGCCGATGCCGGAGGCGTGCATGGCCGACAGGGTGCCGGGCGGGAAGAAGGCGCGGATCATCTCGTGCGTTTCCACCTGGCTCAGGAACATCACGCGACCCTGCCATTCGGCACCAAGGTTCGACGTCTCGCCGCTGCGTTCGGTCAGGGCGCGCATGACGGGGCGGGCGCGCTCGACCACATTGGTGCGGCGCAGGAAGGTCGATCCGATGCGGAAGGCAGCAGGGCCGACATGCCATTCCTGCCCTTCGGCGCTGATCTCCACGAATTGCCGGGATTCCAGGGTGGCAAGGACGCGGTGGATCGTGGCGACGGACTGGTCCAGCCCGGTGGCGATGCCCGTCAGTGTCGCACTGCCATTGTCGGACAGGAATTGCATCACGTCCAATGCCCGCTCCAGCGCCTGAATGGTCGGCGTTTCGGCGGCAAACATCGCCTTGGGGCGACCGCGTTTCGCAGGAGGCATGATGGCACCTTTCGCTTGAAAAATGGCAAGTCCCGGCCAGTCCCGGATAATTTCGAATATTTCATCCAGCAAAATACTTTTTCAAGAAAATTTCCTATCCCGCCCGCCGTTGCTACTTTGGCCAAGACGATCGAGGAGGAGCGTTCATGCAGAACCCTGTGTTCATTCCCGGACCCACCAACATTCCCGAATTCATCCGCAAGGCCGTGGACATGCCGACGCTGGACCACCGCTCGGCCACATTCGCCGCGATCCTGCGCCCCGCGCTGGAGGGTGTGCGCCGCGTGGTGAAATCGGACCGCGCCGAGGTGCTCGTCTTCCCCTCCACCGGCACCGGCGGGTGGGAGGCGGCGATCAGCAACACGCTGTCCCCCGGCGACCGCGTCCTTGCGGCGCGGCACGGGCTGTTCAGCCACCGCTGGATCGACATGTGCGAACGCCACGGGCTGGATATGGAGGTGGTGGAGGCCCCCTGGGGCGCGGCCCTGCCAGCAAGCCGTTTTGCGGAAATCCTTGCGGCGGACAAAAACCACCGCATCAAGGCGGTCATCGCGACCCATAACGAGACGGCGACGGGCGTGCGGTCCGACATTGCAGCCGTCCGCCGCGCGCTGGACGCAGCGGGGCATCCGGCGCTGTTGCTGGTCGATGGCGTGAGTTCAATCGGGTCGATGGATTTCCGCATGGACGAATGGGGCGTCGATATCGCCGTGACTGGATCGCAGAAGGGGTTCATGCTGCCGCCGGGGCTGGCGATCCTTGCCCTGTCGCCGCGTGCGATGGCGGCGGTGAAATCCGCCACGCTGCCCCGCTGTTTCTTCGACTTCCGCGACATGGCGGACGCACAGGCGAAGGGGCTCTACCCCTATACGCCTCCGGTCGGTTTGCTGAATGGGCTGCACGTCGCCTGCAACGCGCTGCTCCACGAGGGGCTTGAGGCCGTCTTTGCCCGCCACCGCCGCATTGCGGATGGGGTGCGGGCCGCCGCCAGCGCATGGGGCCTGCCGCTTTGCGCGGACGATCCGGCGACATATTCCGATACGGTCAGCGCGATACGCACGCCGGACGGGTTCGATGCGAACCTTCTGGTGCACCGCGCGGCGACCGTCTACGGCACCTTCTTCGGCACTGGTCTTGGCCAGCTTTCGGGCCGCGCTTTCCGGATCGGGCATCTGGGCAGCATGACCGACGCGATGGCCCTGTCCGGCATCGCCACGATCGAAATGTGCATGGCCGATCTGGGCCTGCCGATCCGCCTCGGTTCGGGCGTGGCCGCTGCGCAGGACGTCTATCGCCACCGCGATGCGATGAGGGCGGCGGCATGATCCCGACCTTCGACGATGTGCTGGCGGCCGAAGCCCGCATCCGCCCGCATATCCATCGCACCCCGGTCCTGACCTCGCGCATGATCGACGAGATGACCGGAGCCAGCCTGTTCTTCAAATGCGAGAACATGCAGAAGGCGGGGGCGTTCAAGGCGCGGGGGGCAACCAACGCGGTGTTCGGGCTTTCGGATGCGCAGGCGGCGCGGGGGGTGGCGACCCATTCGTCGGGCAATCACGGGACGTGCCTTGCCTATGCCGCCGGGCGGCGGGGCGTTCCCTGCACCGTCGTCATGCCGCACACCGCACCGCAAGCCAAGAAGGACGCCGTGCGCGGATATGGTGCGCGGGTGGTCGAATGCGAGCCGTCCACCAGCAGTCGCGAGGCGGTCTTCGCCGAGGTGATGGACGGCACGGGGGCCGAATTCGTGCACCCCTACAACGACCCGCGCGTCATCGCGGGGCAGGGCACCTGCGCGCTGGAGTTGGAGACGCAGGCGGATGGGCTGGATGCGGTGATCGCGCCCATCGGCGGCGGCGGGATGGTGTCGGGCACCGTGCTTGCGCTGTCCGAGGCCGCGCCGGATCGCCGGATATTCGCCGCCGAACCGGAGCAGGCCGACGATGCCGCCCGCAGCTTTCGCGCAGGCCACATCATCGCCGACGATGCGCCGGACACCATCGCCGACGGCCTGAAGGTGCCGCTCAAGGAACTGACATGGCATTTCGTCCGGCGGATCGACGATATCCTGACCGTATCCGAGGCCGAGATCGTCGCGGCGATGGAACTCATCTGGAAAAGGCTCAAGATCGTGGCCGAGCCGTCAAGTGCCGTGCCGCTGGCCGCGATCCTGAAGAACCGAGACATCTTCGCGGGCCAGCGCGTAGGTGTCATTCTGACCGGCGGCAATGTCGATCTGAGGAAACTGCCATGGGGAGGCAAGGAATGAACGTCGAAAGCAAGTTGAACGGATTCGAGGTGGGCTATGACATTCCCGCGCTTCCGGGGATGGACGAGGCCGAGATCCAGACGCCCTGCCTGATCCTCGATCTGGACGCGCTGGAGCGGAACATCCGCAAGATGGGCGATCATGCCCGTGCGAATGGAATGCGCCATCGCAGCCACGGCAAGATGCACAAATCGGTGGATGTGCAGAAGTTGCAACAGGATCTTGGCGGTGCGGTCGGCGTCTGCTGCCAGAAGGTGTCGGAGGCCGAGGTCTTTGCCCGCGGCGGCATCCGCGACATTCTGGTGACGAACGAGGTGCGCGATCCGGCCAAGATCGACCGTCTGGCACGGATGCCGAAGCTGGGCGCCAAAGTCACCGTCTGCGTGGACGATGTGGCCAACGTGTCCGAACTGTCCGCTGCGGTCACGCGCCACGGCACCGCGCTTGATTGCTATGTCGAGATCGACTGCGGCGCGGGGCGCTGTGGCGTGACCTCGCCCGAGGCGGTGGTGAAGATCGCCCGCGCCATCGACGCGGCGCCGGGGCTGCGTTTTACCGGCATTCAGGCCTATCAGGGCGCGATGCAGCATATCGAAGGCTTCGAGGATCGCCGCGCCAAGCTGGATGCCGCCGTGGCGCTGGTGACATCGGGGGTCGATGCGCTGAGCGCTGTGGGGCTGCCGCCGGAATTCGTCTCGGGCGGCGGCACGGGGTCCTATTATTTCGAAAGCGCATCGGGCGTGTATAACGAGCTGCAATGCGGTTCCTATGCCTTCATGGACGCCGATTACGGGCGCATCCGCGACAAGGATGGCCAGCGGATCGACCAAGGCGAATGGCAGAACGCGCTGTTCATCCTGACCAGCGTGATGAGCCATGCGAAGGCGGACAAGGCGATCTGCGATGCAGGGCTGAAGGCGCAGTCGGTGGACAGCGGGCTGCCCTTCGTCTTTGGGCGGGACGATGTGACATATGTCAAATGTTCCGACGAACATGGGGTGATCGACGATCCCCAAGGCGTGCTGCGCGTGAACGACAGGCTGCGGTTGGTGCCGGGCCATTGCGATCCGACGTGCAACGTCCATGACTGGTATGTGGGCGTGCGCGGCGGCAAGGTCGAGCAGGTCTGGCCGGTATCCGCACGCGGGCGGGCCTATTGATGCTGGTGCTGCCCGAAGCCGCCATTGCGGGGCTGATCACGCGCGAGGATTGCTTCGACGCTGTCGAAAATGTCTTCGTCGCGATGGCGGAAGGCGCGGCGCGGAACTTCCCCGTCATCCGCGAGCCCCTTGGCCATGCCGATGCGATCTATGGCGTGAAGTCCGGCTTCGGCGGGGCGCTGGGCCTTAAATCCGGCGGGTTCTGGCCGGGAAATGCCGCGCGGGGGCTGACGAACCACCAATCCACGATCCTGCTGTTCGATCCCGATACCGGGCAATGCAGCGCGGCGGTGGGGGGGAACCTCATCACCGCGCTGCGGACTGCGGCAGCGGCGGCCGTGTCGATCCGGCATCTGGCGCGGCAGGATGCGGCGGTGCTTGGGATCGTCGGGGCGGGACATCAATCGGCGTTCCAGCTTCGCGCCGCGCTGGACCAGCTCCCGTTCCGGAAGGTGCTGGCGTGGAACCGTTCGGCCAAGGGGCTGGACCGGCTTGCCATCGTTGCCGCCGAAGCGGGCGTGCCGTTCGAGGCGGTGCCGCTGGATCGGCTTGAGGCGGAGGCGGAGGTGATCGTGACGATCCTGTCCTCCTTCGCGCCGGTGTTGCGCAGGGTCCGCCCCGGCACGCATCTGGCCTGCATGGGCACGGACACGCGCGGCAAACAGGAAATCGCGCCGGACATCCTGCAATCGGCCAGCCTGTTCACCGACGAGATCGCGCAGGCCGTCACCATCGGAGAATGCCAGCACGCGGCGAACCCGGCGATCGTGCCGCTGGGCCGCGTGATCGGCCGCCATGCCGGACGCACCCGCGATGACGAGGTGACGCTGTTCGACGGCACCGGCGTCGCGCTTCAGGATCTGGCCGTCGCGGCGCGGGTGGTCGAACGCGCGCGGGCGGCCGGGATCGGGACGGAGGCCGCCTTCTAGTCACGAAACCGTCGCGTTTGCACATTACCCGCGCTTGACCTGCTGCAAACGAAAGACCGCGATGAAACTTGGTATCGAGCCGACCCTCCACCAGCCCGTCAACCTGCATGATGCGGTGCTGGGCGCCTATGTCGAGATTGGCGAGGGCAGCATCCTCAGCAACGCCGCGCTGGACGACTATTCCTATTGCGGGCCGCGCTGCGACATCGCCAATGCGCGGATCGGGCGGTTTTCCAACATCGCGTCCAACGTGCGGATCGGGCCGACCGACCATCCGCTGGACCGCGCAAGCCTACATCATTTCCTGTATCGTTCCGCGTGGTATTGGGACGATGCCGAAGACGATGCGGCGTTCTTCGAGGCGCGCAAGACACGGCTTGCCCATATCGGGCATGACACATGGATCGGACATGGTGCCATCGTGAAACCCGGCATCACCATCGGCGACGGTGCCGTGGTCGCGGCGGGCGCGGTCGTGACGCGGGACGTTCCGCCCTACATGATCGTGGCGGGTCTTCCTGCAACACCGATGCGACCGCGCCTTGTGCCTGAACTGGCCCAACGGATGCAGGCGCTGGCATGGTGGTTCTGGCCGCACGAGGTTCTGCGCGAAAGGCTGGCCGATTTCCGCAGCCTGCCGCCCGAGGAGTTCCTGAACCGTTACGAGCGCAGCTGAATGATCCGGCAAAGCTCGGCGATCTGGTCCGCCTGGCGGTCCAATTTCTCGTGCAGGTGCATGATCTCCAGCTCCGCCTTCAGGTTCACCTCGTAGTCGTTGTTGGCCGTCATGCGATCCTTCATCCCCTGACGGTTCTGCGACATCATGATGACCGGGGCCTGTATCGCGGCCAGCATCGACAGCACGAGGTTCAGGAACACGAAGGGATAGGGGTCGAACACGTCGCGCAGGGGCAGGATGGCCGTGTTGATCAGCACCCAGGCCGCCAGAACGACCGTGAACGCGATGATGAACGTCCAAGATCCGCCAAAGGCCGCGACCCGGTCTGCAAGCCGCTGGCCGAAGGTCGCCTCGTTTCCGATGACGTCATTGCTGTTGACCGTCAGCGAATGGCGGCGCGCGATGGCCTTCAGCACCCGGCCTTCGCGCGGGGAAAGCCCGGCGGTGTCCGATTGAAGCAGGCGCTGCGCAAGCTGCTGGATTTCAGTTTCCATGGCACTCTCCTTTCGCGATCTTTCCGGCGGGCGTTTTTTCTTGTAAAGAAAAAACTTCACATGCGGCATGGGGACCAGGGTGACGAAAAAGCTTCCGCGCACGATGGAGGAATTCGCAGTTGCGTGCGGCGTGTCCCGTCCCACCCTGTCCAAATTCTTCGAAAATCCCGACAGCGTCAAAGGCTCGACCCGTCAGCGGATCGAGGCGAAGCTGGAGGAGACAGGGTATCGCCCGAACCTTTACGCGCGGAACCTGAACCGCAAGCGGACGCGCACGGTGGGAATCGTCGTGCCGTCGATCAACGATCCCTTCTATGCCGGGCTGGTGACGCGGCTGGAAATCCTGTTGCGCGCGCAGGGATACTGGCCGCTGACCATATCGCCGCACGGCCAGCCGGAGCTGGAGGGCGAGGCGCTTCTGACGCTGCAATCGCTGAAGGTGGGCGGCGCGTTGATCGCGCCTTTGGGATTCGCATCCGACCTTGGCGCGATGGCACGATTTGCCGAAGGCACGCCTTGCGTCTTTCTTGACAATGCCATCGGCACGCTTGGCCCCTTCGTCGGGACCGACAACGCGCAAAGCGTCGGCACGATGGTGGACTACCTGTGCCGTTCGGGATCGGCGCCGATCTATCTGAACACTCCGGCCGTGAACCGCGGCGTGAATGAGCGCCGCGCGGCCTATGAAAGCGCGGTCGCCCGGCATGGCGCGACGCCGGTGGTGCTGGATTCGGATATGGGCCATCCGTGGGATCTGGAGCAGGTCGGCCATGACCGGATGCGCGCCTGCATCGCGGATGGTTTGCCGGGCACGACGATCCTCTGCGCCAACGACCGGCTGGCCTTCGGCGTCATCGCGGCGGCGCATGAGGCGGGGCTGCGCGTCGGGCATGGCGCGGGGTTCGATCTGCGGGTGGCGGGCCATGACGACCACCCGCTCAGCCGGTTCAGCGCGCCGTCGCTGACCACGATGGCGCAGGATTACGACGCGATATGCCACAAGGCGGGCGATCTCTTGCTGGCCGCGCTGGAGGGTGGGCGACTGGATCACGCGGATTCGACACGGCTTCCGGCCAAGCTGGTGATGCGCGGGTCGGCCTAGATCCCTCGCGCGTCGAGGAAGGCGGCGCTGGCGGCAATCGCCTCGGCCGCGGCAGGGTCAAAACGGTCCATGCTGAGGAACCCGTGCAGGCTGCCGGGCCAAAGGTCCGTCTGAACATCGACACCCGACGCTGCGAGCAAATCGGCATAGGCGCGCCCTTCGTCATGCAGGATGTCCGCGCCCGCCAGCGCGACATGGGCGGGCGCGGCCCCGCGCGGATCGCCCAGCAGTGGCGTTGCGCGCCAATCCGCGGGATCGGGGCGATACTGGTCGCGGAACCAGTGCATCGTGTCCGCCGTCAACCCGAACCCCGTCGCAAAACGGCTGCCATCATAGGGGCCAAGCGCGGTGTTCGGATAGAACAGCAGCTGCGCCGCAGGTTGCGGCAAGGCGGGATCCCGCGCCGCGCAAAGCGCCGTGACGGCGGCCAGATTACCCCCCGCGCTGTCACCCGCCACGATCACCCCGGCGGGCAGGGCCCGAAGGCAGGCCAGCGCATCCTGCTGCGCGGCGGGAAAGGGATGTTCAGGTGCCAGCCTGTAATCCGGCGCGATCACCGTGGCATGGCAGGCTGTCGCCAAACGCTGGCAGATCGCCGCATGCGAACGGGGGGAGCCGACGACCCAGCCCCCGCCGTGGAAATAGAGGATGGTGCGCGCGCCGCTGCCCCATCGCAGCGCGGGCAGGCCGGCGATCTCGCATCGTTCCGCCACGGGGGCCTCGGGCGGCGATTGCGTCAGCGGCCACGCGGCATCGAAGGCAGCGCGCGCCTCGGGGGCGGTCATCGACTCGAACGGCGGGCCGCCTTTCAGGGCGAGGACCGCACGGGCACCGTCAGAAAGCGTCACGCCAGAAGCTCCTCGGGGCGGTCAAGCGGGGCGGGGCGGTCAGGGCGGGATGAGATTTCGATCCGCGTCCGGCACTCGGCGGACAGAAGCACCGCCTCCAGCACCTCCAGCACATGAAACGCCCGCGCGCCGCTGGCCCGAGGCTCGCGCCCTTGCGCCAGCGCATCCGCCATTTCGGCCAGCCCGAGGCAGCGGTAATTTGCGCGGTTCGGCGCATCGAACGGATAGTTGGTCCTCCCGAAGGCGCTGTCCTCGGACGCATGATCCTCCCACGCAGCGCCGCCCCGGGACAATGCCACGATGTCGCCGAAATTGTCGGGATCGGGCAGGCGAAGCGAGCCTTCGGTCCCATGCAGTTCCATCGGCGGGATCGAATGGCGGAACACGTCCCAGCTTGCGCCGAAGGTGAGGACGGCGCCGGAATGGAACTCCAGCAGCGACAGCGCGGTGGTCGGCGTTTCCGGCGCGAAACTGGTGCCCTGCAGCGGACCCTCGGCAGTGATGGTGCGCGTGCCGGATCCGACCGAAGCGAGAGCCGTGACCGCCCGCACCGGCCCGAGGATCGAGGTCAGCATCGTCAGGTAATACGGCCCCATGTCCAGCACCGGACCCGCCCCCGCCTGATAGTAGAAAGCGGGGTTCGGATGCCAATGCTCCATCCCGCGCCCCATCATGAAGGCAGTGCCGGTGACGATCTGGCCCACCGCGCCCGCATCGACCAGCGCGCGGGCCTCGCGCCCGGCGGCCCCCAGAAACGTATCGGGGGCCGATCCGACCTGAAGCCCCGCCGCCGCTGCCGCGTCCAGCAACTCCCGCGCCTGGGCGGTCGTCGCGCAAAGCGGCTTTTCGGTGAAGACGTGCTTGCCCGCCGCGATGGCCCGCATCGACAGCGCGTGATGCGCCGCCGGAACGGTCAGGTTCAGCACGAGGTCGATGTCGCTGGCCAGAATTTCCTCGACCCCCATGGCGCGGATGCCGTGGCGCGCAGCAAGCGCCTCTGCCGCATCACGCCGGATGTCGGCGCAGGCGACCATCTCGATCCCCCGGAACATATGTGCATTCGCCAGATAGATGCCCGAGATGCTGCCGCATCCCACCACGCCGATTCTCATGATGTCCCCTCCATCCCTGAAGTCAGGGTAGATTTAAATTTCTTGACGCGCGAGAAATTATTAAAGATCGTGAGTAAATCGGCAGCGGGGAGGTTGCCGCATAAGGGAGGGATAAGATGAGCACCGCTGACAGCGGCCGTTCCCGGCCATCCATCGACAGAAGAACGCTTCTTGCCACCGGCGCCGCCGGGCTGGCGACCATGGCCCTGCCACGCCGCGCACGCGCGCAGGGTCGGGTCGAGATTTCCTTCGCCAGCGCCTCGTTCTTCGGGAACGAGACATTCGGCGATCTGGTGAACAGCTTCAATGAATCGCAGGACCGCGTGCTGGTGCGCTGGCTGGAACTGCCGCCGCCCAGCTCCTCGACCGAGGTGTATCAGGGGCTGGTCCAGCAGCTTGCCCGACGCAATGGCACGCCAGACGTATTCAGCCAGGACGTGATCTGGATCGCGGGCTTCGCCGCCGCCGGATGGGCGCTGCCGCTGGACGAATTCATCTCCGACACCACGGGCTATTTCGACGGGACGCTGGCCGCCTGCAAATGGGACGGCAAGCTGACCGCGCTGCCGTGGTTCATGGATACGGGGATGCTGTATTACCGGCAGGACCTGCTGGACAAGGCGGGCGCGCAGGTGCCGCAGACTTGGGCCGAGATGGCCGCGCTGGGCAAAGCGGCACAGGACGCTGGCGATGCCGAGTTCGGATACCTGTGGCAAGGCAAACAGGCCGAGGTTCTGGTCTGCGACGCGGTGGAGGCTATCGCGTCCAACAATGGCGCGATCCTTGCCGATGACGGGCGATCCTCGCGCATCGCCGAACCCGAAGCCGTTGCCGCGATCCAGTTCCTGCATGACAGCATC
Source organism: Falsirhodobacter xinxiangensis (assembly GCF_004959935.1). Taxonomy (GTDB): domain Bacteria; phylum Pseudomonadota; class Alphaproteobacteria; order Rhodobacterales; family Rhodobacteraceae; genus Falsirhodobacter; species Falsirhodobacter xinxiangensis. The sequence continues at coordinate 80,126 of NZ_SMYN01000006.1, forward strand.
GGCTCGATCAGCCCGCGCGATGTGCTGTCCTGGGACGAGGAACCCTCGCGCCAGCCCTTCACGGCGGGGCGGGGGATGTTCCTGCGCAATTGGTCCTATGTCTGGCCCATCGCGCAGGACCCGAATGTGTCCGAGGTGGTCGGCAAGATCGGCGCCGGGCCGCTGCCGCATTTCGACGGCGGGCGCAGCGCATCCTGCCTTGGCGGCTATCAGCTTGGCATGAACGCGAACACCAAGAATCGCGACGCGGCGTGGGAGTTCATGTCCTGGGTCTCGGCCCCCGAGCAGCAGAAGCGCGTGGCGCTGAACTTCGGCCTTGGGCCGTCGCGCCCGGCTTTGTTCGACGATGCGGAATTGAACGAGAAGCAGCCCTTCATGGCGACCCTGCGGCCCGTCTTCACCGGCGCGACCGCGCGGCCGGTGACGCCGGAATACGCCAAGGTCACGCTGGCCCTGCAATCGGGCATATCGAAGGCGCTCGTTTCCGGCAATATCGAGGCGGAGATGGCGACCTTGTCGCAGGAACTCGACCGGATCGTCGGCTGATGGCGGTGCCGCGCCGGGCCTGGCCGTGGCTTCTGCTGCTGCCCACCGGCATCGCGCTTGGCGCGGTGGCCTTCTGGCCGATCGTCGAAGGTCTGCGCCTGTCGCTGACGAACACATCGCTGATCACCCAAAGCGCCGACTACGTGGGGCTGGAGAATTACGCGGGCCTTTGGTCCGACACGCGGTTCTGGAATGCGTGGTGGCACACGATCTGGTTCACCTTCGCCTCGACCTTGCTGGAGACGTTGATCGGGCTGGGCATGGCCTTGGTGCTGTATGAGAGATTTCCCCTGCGCGGCATCGTGCGCGCGGCGATGCTGGTGCCTTGGGCGATGCCCACCGTCGTCACCTCCAAGATGTTCGGCTGGCTGTTCGACGGGCAGAACGGGGTGGTGAACTGGGTGCTGTTGAACCTTGGCCTGATCGGGGAAAAGGTGAATTGGTATGGCGATCCCGACACCGCGATGACCACGATCATCATCGCCGACGTGTGGAAGACCGCCCCCTTCATGGCGCTTCTGCTGCTGACCGGGCTTCAGACCATCCCCACCTCGCTGACCGAGGCGGCGCGGATGGACGGGGCACGCGGCTGGACGGTGTTCTGGCACATCCGCCTGCCGCTTCTGATGCCGACGCTGCTGATCTCGGGGTTGTTCCGGGCGCTGGACGCGTTCCGGGTGTTCGACCTCGTCTATGTCCTGACCGGGGGTGGGCCCGCCGACAGCACGGAAACGCTTTCGACGTTGGCCTATAAGGAGCTCTTTTCCACGCTGGAGTTCGGCTATGGCTCCACCATCACCACCGCGATGTTCCTGACCGAAGCGGCACTGGCCGCGATCCTGTGCCTGTGGCTGGTCCGGCAGATACGGAGGGTGACATGAAACGCCTTGCCCTTTACGCGGGCGCGCTGCTGATCTTCCTGTGGTCGGCATCCCCGTTCATCTGGCAGTTTTCGACCTCGTTCCAGCTTGACCGCGCGCTGACTTCGGGCACGCCGACGCTGTGGCCCGATCCATGGACGTTCGAGCATTACCGCAACGTCTTCGTCGAAAAGCAGCTTCACCGCTATGTGTTGAACTCGTTGTTCGTGGCGCTGGCGACGACGTTCCTGTGCCTTGCCATCGGATCGCTGGCGGCCTTTGCGCTGTCGCGGCTGCGCGTTCGGGGGCGGTTCGGCATCCTGCTGACGATCCTGTCGGTTTCGATGTTCCCGCAGATCACGCTGGTCGGCCCGCTTTACATCGTGGCGTCGGCGTTGGGGCTGCTGGATACGTTCACGGCGCTGGTGCTGATCTATATCGCGCTGGTTCTGCCCTTGGTGACATGGGTGCTTTATGGCTACCTCGAAACCCTGCCACGAGAGATCGACGAGGCCGCGCGCATGGATGGGGTCGGCCCCTTACGCCTTTACTGGAGCATCATCCTGCCGATGACGCTGCCCAGTCTTGTCACCACCGGGCTTCTGGCCTTCATCACAGCGTGGAACGAGTTTCTGTTCGCGCTAGCCTTCACATCCAATATCGACACGCAGACGATCCCCATCGGGATCGCGAATTTCACCAACCTCTACTACGTCCCTTGGGGCGACATCGCGGCGGCTTCGGCGGTCGTGACGGCGCCGCTGATCCTGCTGGTCCTGTTCTTCCAGCGGCACATCATCGAGGGGCTGACCCAAGGGGGCATCAAGGAATGACCATGAAACTCGGCTGCCAGACCTTCACTTGGGAAATGCTTGGGGACCGCTGGACGGGCGGGCCCGACGATCTTCTGCACGCCATCGGTGCGGCGGGCTATGGCGGCATCGAGATCACCGACAAGATGATCGGCCCTTACGCCAGTAACCCCGACGATTTCGCCCGCGCGTTGGAACGTGACGGGCTGGTGCTGGTCGCCTATGCCATCGGATCGCCCGGCGGCTTTACCGAGGACGAAGGCGCGGATCTGGAGGCGGTGCGTAAGGCGTCGGCCTTCGCGGCGCGGTTCGGGGCGACGGTGTCGCTCGGGTCCGCGACCGTGATGTCCCCCGGCGCGCGAGAGGCGAAATACGACGCTGCCGCCCGCATCTATAACGCCGCGTTGCGCGTCGGGGCCGAGGAGGGAGCGGCGGTCGCAATCCACCCCTCGTCGCATCACGACACGCTGATCTTCGACCGCGCAGACTATGAGGCGATGTTCGACCGGCTGGACCCGGCGCTGGGCTGGGTGCCGGATACCGGGCATATCCTTCGCGGCGGACAGACGGTGGCGGATGCGATGACGCGCTGGTCGGACCGCATCCGCTATGTCCACCTGAAGGACGTGGATGCGGCGGGCGATTGGGCGATGCTGGGGCAGGGCGTGGTGGACATTGCCGAGATCGCGCATCTGGCCAAGGCCGCCCCGCGCTTCAACGGCTGGCTGGTGGCCGAGGAGGAGTCGGAGGAAGCCGCCCGCGATCCCGCCGCCGCCGTCGCCACCAACCGTCTGGTGCTGGAGGGCGCGCTGTGCTGAATGTCGGCATCCTTGGCTGCGGCCCCATCGCGCAGTTCGCGCATCTGGAATCCTGCGTGAAGGCGAAGAACGCGCGGCTCCATGCCATCTGCGACCGGGCGGACGATCTGCGCGCGCGGATGGCCGCGATGTATGAGCCGGAGCACAGCTTTGCCGATTATGACGAGATGCTGGCCGATCCCGGCTTGGATGCGGTGATCGTCGCGACATCGGATGCGTTTCATGTTCCCGCCGCGATCCGCGCGCTGCAGGCGGGCAAGCACGTGCTGTGCGAAAAGCCCATCGGCACTTCGGTCGAGGAGGGCGAGCGGCTGCGCGATGCCGTGCGCGCGTCTGGCTGCGTGCTTCAGGTCGGCCATATGAAACGCTTCGATCCGCCGCTGGAGGCTGCACGAGATTTCGTGCGGGACGAGATGGGGCAGATCTTTGCGCTGAAGGCGTGGTATTGCGACAGCACGCATCGCTACACCAACACCGATGCGGTCCAGCCCAAACCCATCCTGTCGAAACAGGCACTGAAGCCCGAGGGTGATCCAAAGGCCGACAAGGCGCGGTATTTCATGCTGGCCCACGGCTCGCATCTGGTGGACACCGCGCGGTTCCTGTGCGGGCCGATCACGGCGGTTCGCGCGCGGCTGCTGGAACGGGCAGGGGCTTGGTGCTGGTTCGTCGAAACCGAGTTCGAGAACGGTGCGCTTGGCCATCTGGACCTGACCGTCGCCGTCCGGATGGACTGGCACGAAGGGTTCCAGATGTATGGCGAGAACGGCTCGATCATCGCCAAGACCTTCAACCCGTGGTATTTTCGATCATCCGAGGTGCAGATATTTCACGAAAAGGACGCCACGACCCGGATGCCTCTGGGCGCGGACGGGCATTTTTTCCGCCGCCAGTTGGAAGGGTTCGCCGATGCCATCGCCGGGGCGCCGATGCGCGGGGCGGGGATCGAGGACGGCCTTGCCTCGATCCGCGCGATGGTGGCGATTTCACAATCGGTCCGAACCGGCGCGCGGGTCGCGCTGGCCAACGTGACGGGAGAGGTGTGAATGCAAGCCGGCATTTTCGCCAAGACCTTTCCGGGTCGCGATCCCCAGACCGTGCTGGCAGCGGTGCAGGGCGCAGGCTTCGCAGCGGCGCAGTATAATCTGGCGTGCAGCGGGCTGCCGTCGATGCCAGAGCATGTCCCGGACGGCACGGCGGCGGCGATGGTGGCAGCGGCGGCAAACACGGGCGTTGCGCTGGCGGCACTTTCCGGCACCGGCAACATGGCCCATCCCGATCCCGCACATCGCAAGGCTGTGGTGCGCCAGCTTCGCGCCGTCATCGGCTGCGCCGCGCAGGCTGGCATCCCGATGGTGACGCTCTGCACGGGAACGCGCGATCCGGCGGATCAGTGGCGGTTCCACGCGGACAATACGACTCCAGAAGCCTGGGCCGACATGCGCGCGACCATGGCCGAGGTCTGCGATATGGCCGGGGTGGCAGGCGTCCTGCTGGGGATCGAGCCGGAGCAGGCCAATGTGGTGCAATCGGTCGCCGATGCGTTGCGCTTGGCGCGGGAATTGCAGACCGACCGCATTCGGATCGTGCTGGACCCCGCCAACCTGTTCGAATCCGGCCCTGCGCCGGATATGGCCCGCGCCGTGGCCGAAGCTGCGCCGCTTCTGGGCCTCGTCCATGCCAAGGATCGCCGAACCGACGGACAGGTCGCGCCGCCGGGCGATGGCGCGGTGGATTTTCCCGCGCTTTTCGCCGGCTTGCGTGGGGTGGGATATGACGGTGCCGTCATCACCCACGGGATCGAACTGCCCGACGTTCCGCAGACTGCGCGGCGGCTGCGGGACTGGCTCGCATGATGGCCGAGGGGCATATCCTGCGCGACGGCGCGCGCCTGCGCTGGATTTCGGACCACGAGGGGCCGCCCGTCCTGTTCCAGCACGGTCTGGGCGGGGACGCCGCGCAGGTCGCCGGACTGTTCCCGACTGCCGCGCCCTTTCGCCGCCTGACTTTGGAATGTCGGGGCCATGGCGCGTCCGAGCCAAAGCCGCCCTATGATTTCGCAATCTTTGCCGACGATCTCATCGCGCTGATGAACGGTCGGACGATGGTTGTGGGCGGGGTGTCCATGGGCGCGGCTCTGGCGCTGCGGCTGGCGCATCTGCGGCCCGCGCAAGTGCGGGCATTGATCCTCGTGCGGCCTGCATGGGGGGCAGGCCCGGCGGGTGCGAACCTGTCCTTCAATACCGAGGCTGCGGCGATGATCTCCGCCGGGCGGCCGCTTGCCGGAAGCGCGTTGGAGACGCGGTTGCGCAATGCCCCGGACAACCTCGCCTCGATCCGCGGGTTCTTCGCACGGCCCGATTTCGCGCCGATCCTCGCGGCAGTGTCCGCTGATGACCCCGGCCTTTGTGCGGCCGACATCGCCGCGCTGGATATGCCCGCGCTGGTGCTGTCGGCGCCGCGCGATCTGATCCACCCGCAGACGTTGGCCGAAGAACTGGCGGCGCTGCTGCCGAATGCCGTCCATGCCGCCCTTCCCGACAAGGCCGATGATCCCGCCGCCCATCGCGCCGCGGCCGCCCGCGCCATCGCCGAATTTCTGGAGCGTATTCATGCCTGATCTTCCGAAAGACCGCCTGATCGCAGAAATCTCCGTCTGGTCGGCGGATCTTCTGAACCTCGAACGCGATCTGGGCCGGATCGGACCATATGCCGACATGCTGCACATCGACGTGGCGGATGCGCGGTTCACGCCGGATTTCCTGTTCTTCCCCGACCTCGTCGCGCGGCTGGCCGAGGTTTCGCCTTGCCCGGTCCATGTCCATCTGATGGTGCAGGCCGACATGGTGCTGCGACAGGCGCTGCGCTTCGCCGAAACCGGGGCGCGGATGGTCACGATCCATGCCGAAACCGGGGATGCGGGTCTCGACGCGCTGGCTGCGCTGCGCGAGGCGGGATGCGAGACGGGCGTTGCGCTGACCCTGGATACCGAGGTGGATCGCGTGCTGCCCTATCTGCCCGGTATTTCCATGCTGACGTTGATGGGCACGCGCATCGGGATCAAGGGCGCCGGGCTGGACCCGCTGGCACTGGGCCGCATCCGCGAGGCGCGGGCAATGCTGGGCGACATGGGACGCGAGGATGTGCTGATCGCGGCCGATGGCGGTATCCGCGAGACGACCGTGCCCGACCTGCTGGCGGCGGGCGCGCATTCGGTGGTGCTGGGATCGCTGGCCTTCGGCGCGCCCGACCTGAAGGCGCGGTTCGACTGGCTGCGCAACCTTGGCGCACCGGCATGACGGTGCTTGTCTTCGATCTGGGCGGAACGCGGATGCGGGCGGCTTTGGTCGAGGGCGCGCGGATCGTCATTCAGGCCGAGGCGCCGACCCCTGCGAATGACGGCGTCGGGCCGGTCATCGACGGGCTTTGCGCGCTGGCACGCGGCTTGGGTGGGGCGGGGGCCGCCGGCATCTGCGCGCCCGGACCGCTGGATGTGACGCGCGGTCTGATGCTGGCACCGCCGACCTTGCGTGGCTGGCAGGATGTTCCCGTGGCCGCGCTTCTGTCGGAGCGGCTGGGCCTTCCGGTGCAGCTGGAGAATGACGCCAACGCTGCCGCGATGGGCGAGTATGCGCACGGGGCCGGACGCGGCGCGGGGGTGCTGGTCTTCGCCACCGTCTCGACCGGAATCGGCGGTGGGATCGTCGTGGACGGCAAGATGCTGCGCGGGCGCGGCGGGCTGGCAGGAGAGATCGGGCACATGAAGATCGACAGCGCCGGACCGGAATGTTTCTGCGGCAGAACCGGCTGTTTCGAGGCACTGGCCGCAGGCACGGCGCTGGCGCGACGGGCGGGCCGCGATCCGCGCGCGGTCATCGCCGATGCACGGGCGGGCGATGCGGCGGCGCTGGGCCATCTGGCCGTGCATGGACGGCTTCTGGGGCGCGGGTTTTCCAATCTGCTGCACCTGTTCGCGCCGGATGTGCTGGTCGTGGGCGGCGGTCTGTCCAACGCCTTCGACCTGCTGGAGCCGCACATCCGGCAAGGGATCGAGGAAAATGCCATGCCCGCCTATCGCGATACGCCCGTGATGCGGGCGGCCTTGGGCGAGGCTGCCGGGCTGATCGGCATGGCGCATCTGCTGGAGGAGAAGGTTCATGGCTGATCTGGAACTGAAGACCCTGCGCAAGAGCTTCGGCGCCTTCGAGGCGATCAAGGGCGTGGACCTGTCGGTGAAGGACCGCGAATTCGTCGTCTTCGTCGGACCGTCGGGTTGCGGGAAATCGACGCTTCTGCGGATGATCGCGGGGCTGGAGACGATCACCTCGGGCGATCTGCTGATCGACGGCGCGCGGGAAAACGACAGCGAGCCGATGGACCGGGGGCTGGCGATGGTGTTCCAATCCTATGCGCTTTACCCGCACATGACGGTGGCCGAAAACATGGGCTTTGCGCTGCGCGTCGCCAAGGTGCCCGCGGCCGAGCGGGAACGGGCCGTGCGCGAGGCCGCGCGCGTTCTGGAGCTGGAGCATCTGCTGGACCGTCGGCCGAAGGAATTGTCGGGCGGGCAGCGTCAGCGCGTCGCCATCGGGCGCGCCATCGTCCGCAAACCCAAGGTGTTCCTGTTCGACGAGCCTTTGTCGAACCTCGACGCCGCGCTGCGGGTCAACATGCGGCTGGAACTGATGCGCCTGCACAAGCGGCTGGACGCGACGATGATCTATGTCACGCATGATCAGACCGAGGCGATGACGATGGCCGACAAAATCGTCGTGCTGCGGGCTGGGCAGATCGAACAGGTCGGCGCGCCGATGGAGCTTTACGCGCGCCCGGCCAATATGTTCGTCGCTGGTTTCATTGGTGCACCGAAGATGAACTTCCTGCCAGCGGGCAAGGATGCGCCGCCGGGGGCAAGGACGCTTGGCATCCGCCCAGAGGATCTGGGTCCCGGCGATACATGGCAGGGCACGGTCAGGTTGGTTGAAAGGCTGGGCGGGGTCAGCAACCTGCATGTGGAACTGGAGGATGGTTTCGTGATGGTCATGCAGGTCACGGGCGAGCCTGCGCGCATGGGCGAACGGATCGGCATGGGAGCCGACCCGTCGCGGTTTCATTATTTCGACGCGCAGGAACGGCGCCTTACTGCATCGTGAAGCCGCCGTCGATCATCATCACGTCGCCGGTGATCATCCCGGCATCGGCAGAGCAGAGGAACACCGCCGCGGCGGCCACCTCGGGCGGGCGCACGAAGCGGCCCATGGGGATGTCGCGGCGGGCCTTCTCGCCCTTTTCGCCCGACCAGCCCAGCGCGCCCATCGGCGTGTCCACCACCGTCGGGGCGATTGCGTTCACCGTCACCCCGTGCCGCGCCCATTCCAGCGCCTGCACCTTGGTCAGCCCGATCAGCCCCGCCTTGCTGGCACCGTAAGCCGCGTGCTGGTCCAGTGCGATCACCCCCGCCTGCGAGGACAGGTTCACGATCCGTCCGCGCCCCGACGCCTTCAGGAATGGCAGCGCCGCCGCCGAGACCAGCCAAGGCGCGCGCAGGTTGATGTTCATCGTGCGGTCCCAATCGTCCAGCCGCACCTCCTCGGCAGGAAAGACCATGCCAAGGCCCGCATTGTTGATCAGCAGATCGATCCCCATTTCCGCGCCGATACGCTCGATCATCGGGGCGATGGCGGCAGGGTCCGACAGATCGAGCGTGTAGCCGCGATGACCGGGGCCGAACTTCGCGGCCAGATCCGCGCAGTCCTTCATATCCACCAAGGCCAGCCGCGCGCCCGCCTTGGCGAATGCCTCGGCCAGCGCGACGCCAATCCCGCCCGCGGCGCCGGTGATGAGTGCGGTCAGTCCCGAGAGGTCAGACATCGAAGGCACTCGGCAGGATGATGACGTCGCGGATCGTCACGTTGCGGGGGCGGGTCAGCATGAACAGGATCGCGTCTGCCACCTCGGACGGCTCGATCAGCGCGCCGCTTTCCTTGGCCTTGCGCAGGTTCTCCTCGGGCCAATCGGCCAGCAGGGCCGAGATGACGGGGCCGGGCGAGACCTGGCCCACGCGGATGCCTTTCTTGCAAAGCTGCCGCCGCATGGTCTGCACGAAACAGGTGATCGCCCATTTCGACCCGGAATAGACCGGCTCCCAAGGGATCGCGGAATGGCCGGCGATGGAACTGGTCACGATGATGTCGCCCGATCCGCGTTCCTCCATATGCGGCAGGACGGCGTGGACATTCTTCATCACCGCGTTGATGTTCAGGTTCAGCATCCGGTCGATGCGCGCGGCGTCGGTTTCCGACAGATCCCCGCCGATATAGCTGCCCGCATTGCAATGCAGGATGTCGATGGCTCCCGCTTTGTGCAGGATCTCCGGCACCATCGCATCGCAGCTTTCGCTGTCCAGCAGGTCGGTCACCTGCGCGATGCTGCCGGGCAGGCGGGCGGTGATGGCGGACAGCGCGTCGGTGTCGCGGTCCACCAGAACCACGGTCGCGCCCGCCTTGTGCAGCGCCTCGGCCGTTGCCAGCCCGATGCCCGATGCCGCGCCGGTGATCGCGGCGACTTTTCCGTTCAGGGTCATCTCAGGCTCCTATCGCGTCAGGTAACCGCCATCGGCGACAAGGATCGCGCCGGTGACATAGCTGGAGGCGGGGCAGGCGAGGAACAGCGCGCAGTTGGCCATTTCCTCGGTGGTGCCGAAGCGGCCCATGGGGGTGTTGTCGGCCCAGATGCGGCTCCACTCGCCCTTGTCGATCGCGCCCTGGGTCATGTCGGAAATGACGTATCCCGGCGCGATGGCGTTCACGCGGATGTTGCGGGCGGCGTATTCGAAGGCCATCACCTTGGTCATCTGGTGGATCGCCGCCTTGGAGCTGTTATAGGCCACCTGCAACTGCGGATGGTTGGCGACGTAGCCGGAGATCGAGCCGACATTCACCACCGTTCCGCCGCCCTGCGCCAGCATGGGCTTGATCGCCGCGCGGGCAATGCGGAACGGCGCGGTGAAGTTGGTGCCCATGATGAATTCAAGCTGTTCGTCGTCGAATTCGTGGAAATTGCCGTTGGCGGCGACGCCCGCATTGTTCACCAGCACATCCAGCCGTCCGAACTTGTCCAGCGTCGCCTCGGTCAGTTTTTCCCCGATGGTGGGGTCGGTCACGTCGGCGGCCAGCCATGCGAAGCGCGCCGGGTCCGAGGCCACCAGCGCGCGGACCTCGTCCGTCTCGTGGCGGGCGGTCAGCAGAACGCTGGCCCCTGCTTCGGCGAACAGTTTGGCGGTGGCAAGACCGATGCCCCGGTTGCTTCCGGTGACCAGTGCCACCTTTCCGTCCAGTCTGAAGTGTGAAAGCGACATCGTTATCCTCCGTCAGATGTCCTCGCCCTCGCAGGCGGCGAAATAAGGGGTGAGGCGGGCAATCACATGCGCGATGGCCATTTCCTCGGGGTGCAGCGGGGCGTCTGCGAAGCGCAGCGCGGTGGGCAGGTGCTGGCTGAACAGCGGCTCGGGGATGCGCTGGCCGGACATGGCGGCGATCAGGCGCGCCACGGCATCCCGCACGGGGTCGGCCAGCCAGTAGTAGCGGATGCGGTCGGAATAGGAGTAGTGCCGCAGCACCCGCGGGTTATCGTGGTAGTGACGCTCCCAATCTGCCGGGGCCGCCAGCATCGCCGCCTCGAACGCATGATAGAGCGGGCGGTCGCCATAATCCGGCAGCAGGTCCGACGCGATCAGATCGAGGGCGTAGAACGCCTCGCGCAGCGCGAAGGTCGCCTCGGGGCCCACCTTCAGGATGCCGCTGCCGTCGCGGACCAGCGCGGCAAGTCGGTCCTGACCTTGATAATCCGTCGAATGCGCCTCGAATACCATGCCGGGCAGACGGTTCAGAACGGCGGTCAGATCGCGGGCGATTTCAGGGCGATAGCGGATGACGTTGCTGTTGCCGAACTCCACCCCCGGCTGGACGACCAGAGCGATGGCGCGCGCAAAGGCATCGTCCAGCCCTGCATCGTGGAAGACCTGCCGGTGGATTTCGACCGTCCGCAGGGCCGCTTCGGGCAGGGTGGGCGTCACGCTGTCCAGATGGTGGTCTGCACCGCCGGGGGGCGGAACCTCGGTCCCGATGACGTAAAGCGGGCGATGGCTTTCTGCCGCCTGTGCCAGACGGGCGGCCCGCTGGGCGATCAGGGTATCGTCGGGCGCGGCCTCTCCGGCGCAAGGCATCGACGCATCGAGGTGGATCTTGGTGAACCCGGCGCGGGCATAGGCGCGGACCATCTGTTCGGCCTCGGCCATGGCCTGATCGGGCGGCAGGTGCCGCCAAGGGTTAGGGCCAAGGTGATCGCCGCCAAGGACGATGCGCGACGGATCGCAGCCCTCGCGCCGGGCAAGATCGGCCACCAGCGAGGCGAAACCCTCGGGGGTCATGCCGGTATATCCGCCTTGGTGGTTCACCTGATTGCAGGTCGCCTCGATCAACACCGTGGCGTCGCGCTGCTGGCCCAGCCGCAAGGCGGCGCGCAGGACCAGCGGATGGGCCGAGCAGATGGACGGAATGCCCCTGCGCCCCCGGTTCGCGGCAAGGTCGGTCAGTGCCAGCCGCGTCATGTCCGGCGCTCCGTCGTGGCGATGAAGGCGTCGAGTTCGGCGCGCGTGCCGGCACCTTCCATCGGACCGATGAAGGTCACATTCCGCGCGCCCGCCGCGCTGGCATAATCCAATGCGCGCTGCACGGTCAGCCCAAGGCGGCGGCAGGCGACATAGGCGCCCCCGAAGCAATCGCCCGCCCCGGTGGGGTCGCGTTCCTCGACCACGAAGGCGGGGGAGGCAACCGGGTCTTCGCCGGGGCGGTATGCGATCGCCCCCGCAGCGCCGCGTTTGACCACGATTTCCGAAATGCCCTGCGCGAAAAGCCGTTCGGGGTCGGTGCCGACCAGTTCCAACTCCGCCTCGGACGGAAGCAGCAGGTTGGTCATCGCCATAACCCGCTGGATGCGCGGGCCGATCTGCGGGTCCGTGATCAGCTCTTTGCGCAGGTTCGGATCGAACGAGACGGTGCCGCCCCGCGCCCGGACGCTTTCCAGCGCATCGTCGATCAGCGGCCAAGCAGGTGTCATCGCCAGCGCGGTGCCCATGACATGCAGATGGGCCGCGCGGTCGATGATCCGGCGCACCGGGTCGGTCCAGCCGATGCGGGCGGCGGCGGAATGGGCGAGGTTGAAGACGAAATCGCGGCTGCCATCCGGGCGATAGCGCACGAAGGCGCTTCCGGTCGGCAGTTCCGGGTCCACCGCGATGGCTGACACGTCGATCCCGTCGCGGTGCAGCCGTTCGATGTTCAGCCGCCCGAAATCGTCATCGCCGACCGTGCCGATCATGGCGGCGGACCCGCCGATCCGCCCGCATTGGTCGATGAAGATCGCAGGCGCGCCGCTGGGAAAGGGGCCGGTCAAAGCCTGTGCTTCGGTGAACCCTTGCCCGACCGTGTCCGCCACGATCTCGACCAGGATCTCGCCGATACAGAGCGTTGGCCCCAACTCGTCTGGAGCGAGCATCTCAGGGACGCGCGTTGGTGTCGCGGCGGCGACGCGCTTCCGCCATGGCGTTTTCGATGAACACCTTGGCATGGGCAGCCAGCGGGTCGTTGTCGGTCCAAGTGTCGCGCCAGATTGCGCAGGCTTTCGACAGGCTCTCGTCCACCACCGCCGAGGAGAAGCTTTCGAACACGATGTCGCGCTGATAGTCGATGTCCAGCAGGGCGTCGAAGATCGGCCGGAAGTCGATCACGCCGTCGCCAAGGTATCCGCGATTGCTTTCGCCGATGTGGAAATATCCGAGGCGATCGCCGGCCGAACGGATTGCGGCGGCGGGGTTCGCCTCCTCGATGTTCATGTGGAATGTGTCGAGATGGAGCCGGACATGGTCCGATCCGGTATCCTCAATGAATTTAAGGCCTTGCGCGGTGGTGTTCAGAAGGTTCGTCTCGAACCGGTTGACGATCTCCAGCACGAGGTCCACGCCCGACGCCTTGGCGATTTCCGCCGTCTCGGCAATGGCTTCGACGCTGTTCCTCCAGCCATCCTGCGTTGGCAGGCTGTCATATTTCGTATGCGCGGAATAAAGGATGCCGCCCAGCTTGTTGCCGCCGATGTCGCGCACCGCGCGCACGGCGTCGGCAAGCATCTTCTTGCCCCCCGCGATCTGGTCATTGTCGTTGCCAGATACGTCCTTGTCGCGCGGCAGGCCCATCGTGACGCCGATTTCGACGTCCAGCGACTGCGCCTTTTTCGCCAGCCGGTCCAGATCGAACTTCTCGGGCCGCAGATAGGCGAATTCGATCGTGCGATATCCGTGTTCGGCCGTTTTCTCCAAGGCCATTTCCAACCCTTCCTGCGTCTGGCCTCCCGTCCAGACGAAGGAATGAATCCCCAGCTTGCCCATCGGCGCTCCTCCCTGATCTCCTGCCGAGGATGCTACATATGGATTTCTGGCCTTACAAATGGATTCTTTACGCGCGGCAAATTTTTACCCGAGCAGCAGTTCCGCCGTGACGTCATCGGTGATGAGCGTCGTCGCCAGACCCCTGCGTGCGACGGCGCGAATCACCTCGACCTTGTGCGGGCCGGCGGCGGCAAGGATCTTTTCAGGCACCGCTGAAAGGGTTTCCAGCGAAACGCCGACGGTGCGGGCGTCCAAATCGTTCGCGACGCTTTGCCCGTCGCGGTCCAGAAAACGCCCCACCACATCGCCGATCGCGCCCGCCTCGGTCAGCCGCTTCGCGTGCTTCTCGGTCGGCAGGCAGGCGCTGATGAGATATGAGCGATCCGAAATGTCGCTGGCGGTCAGCACGGCAGCATCCAGCGCTTCGAACTTGCTGAAGTGTTCGCGGAAGATTTCCTGCGACAGGAAGGCGTCGCGGTCGATCTCCTCGGACAGGAAGATCGGCGCGGCAAGCAGCGACCAATTCGCGCCGAACCGTTCCGCCAGACCCGAGGCGATGGAAAACGAATTGAACGTCGCACCCTTGGTGGTGCCTCCGATCATCGAAATGACTTCGACATCCGCGCGGTCCAGCCGCGGCAGGTTGGAGACCGCGCTTTGCAACGTCATGCCCCAAGACACGCCGATGCGCCGGAACCGCCCCGATTCTGCTGCCTGCGTCAGATAGGAGGCCAGCGCCGCCCCGACCGACTGGTGATAGTCGTAGTTCTGCCGATTCGCGGGCGCGACGATCGCCTGTTGTATCCCAAGCTTTTCGGCCAGCGCGACCTGCATCTCCATCCGCGACAGGAATGGCGATTCGATCTGGATGCGCACCATGCCGGACGCCTTGGCGCGCTGGATCGCCTGGTTGACCCGCAGCCGCGTCGTGCCCATCGCCGCACCGATTTCGGCCTGGGTCATGCCATTGACGTAATAGTTCCAACAGACTTCGCTGACGAAGGCGGCAGTGTCATCGTCCTTGTCGCGGGGCATTGGATCTCCTGTCCTGCTGCGGTCGCCGTGGGTTAGCGCGTTTCGGCCAGCGCTTCCAGATATACAAAAGATTGCGCAGCGATCCAGATGTATGAATCACTTGCATTGCATGATTTACATTTGTAGCGTTGTCCGAGGGAGCAGGCGGCGGTCCGGGGAGGGAACGCGGACGAGCCGCCCCATTTTCAGGGAGGAGACGGAATGGGCTTTCGATTGAAGTTGGGGGTATCGGCCCTTGCGCTTGCGGTCGCGTCGGGTGCGGCCTTCGCGCAGGATGACGAGTTCTGGAAGAAGGCCGCCGAACCCTATCAGGGCGTGACCCTGCGCGGCGTGACCGAGGCGACGCCGCCGTCCAACTATGTTCGCGAGGTTCTGGCGCCGCAGTTCGAGGAGCTGACGGGCATCCGCGTCGATATCGAGACGACGTCCTGGGACCAGATGTATGACAAGGCGATCAAGGACATGGAGTCGGGCACCGGCATCTATGACATGATCTATATCGAGCAGGACATCGTCTATGCCTATCTGGCGCGCGACTTCCTGACGAACGTGACGCAGATGCTGGCCGACAATCCGCAACTGAAGGCCCCGACATTCGACGAGGGCGCGTTCACCACCTTTGCCGATTACTTCAAGGACGAGGATGGCGGGCTTTACGGCATTCCGATGGAAGCCTTCATCAAGGTCTACCTCTATCGCACCGATCTGTTCAACGATCCCGAAGTTCAGGCGGCGTTCAAGGAAAAGACGGGGCACGATCTGAAACCCGCCACCACCCATGCGGAATATGCCGAGATCGCGCAGTTCTTCACCGATTGGGGCAAGGAGCATGACGAGGATCTGTGGGGCACCACGTCGCAGGCGCATACCGGGCATCCGGCATCGTGGTACGAATATGTCGAATCCATCGCCCCGACCTTCGGCGTCTATAATTGGGGGATCGACGCGGCCAACAACTATGCCGCCACCGTCGAACATGGCGGGCGCATGAATTCGCCCGAGGCGAAGGAGGCGCTGAAGTGGTTCCTGGCGATGCGCGACCTCGCGCCCCCGGAATCGGTGCAATCGACATGGACCGAAGTGGCATCGACCTTTGCAGCCGGACGTGCCGCCCAAGGCATCGTCTATGGAGAGAATGCCGCCTGGATCGCATCGGACGAAAACCAGTCCCGCGTGGTCGGCAATGTGGGCGTCGCCCTGCCGCCGCTGGAAGACGGGATTCTGGCGCAGGTCGAGGGCGGTGAAGGCTATGTCGGTTACTACGACGGCGGTGCCTTCGGCCTTCCGGTGACGTCGAAGAACAAGGAAGCGGCGCTGCTGTTCCTTGAATATATCGGACAGGACTCGGTGCAGGCGCAATGGGCGCTGGCCGGTTCGCGCATCACCAACACCGCCACCTATGACGACCCCGAGGTGCAGGCACTGGACAAGGAACTGGGCGGCTATTTCACCATGCTGCGCGACAGCGGCAAGCTGTTCGCCGGGGCACCCCCCTATCCCTTCCACGCGCAGGTCCGCGAGGCCGTGGCTCCGATCTTCTATGAGATCCTGACGGGCACGATCGAGCCGGATGCCGGCCTCGACCAGATGGCCGAACGCGCCGAACAGGAACTGACCGACCTCGGTTATCGCCAGTAATCAAGCCGCCGGGCCGCGTATGGCCCGGCGCTCCAACCAAAGGAGACCGGGGATGCAGTCCAACCGGCTTGGCTGGCTTTTGCTTGCGCCCACGCTTTTGATCCTTGCGATGTTCGGGGTGTTCCCCTTCATCTATGTGCTGTTCGTGTCCTTCCACCAGTGGAACCCTTTCGCGGTCAATCCCGAGATGATGTTCAACTGGGCGGCCAACTATCGCCGCGTGGTTTTCGATGCGCAGTTCATCGCATCGCTGGGCGTGACGGCGGCCTTCGTCTTCTTCGCCGTCGTGTCGGAGCTCGTCATCGGCTATGCGCTGGCGCAGGCCTTCATGAAGGATTTCCCCGGCAAGGCGTTCTTCCGCACGATCCACACGCTGCCACTGATCATGGCACCGATCATCGTGGGCTCGGTCTGGAAGCTGATGACAACGCCATCCATCGGCATCATCCCGCATCTGCTGGACAACTGGTTCGGGTATGATCTGAACATCGGACAGAGCGCGACCGCGGCCTTCGTCGTCACCGTCATCATGGACATCTGGCACTGGACGCCGCTGGTCACGCTGTCGCTGATCGCGGCGCTGGTGTCCCTGCCGCCCGATCCGTTCGAACAGGCACAGATCGACGGGGCGGGGCGCTGGCAGATCTTCTGGCACATCACGCTGCCGATGATCCGTCCCGCAATCCTTGCCACCGTCTTCATCCGGCTGATGGACGCGCTGCGAACGGTGGACGAGGTGCTGATGCTGACCGGAGGCGGGCCGGGATCGGCCACCCGCTATGTCGGCGTGCATATCTTCAAGGAAGTCTTTCCGCGCACGAATTACGGCTACGGCTCGGCCATCTCGGTCGTGGTCCTTTACGTCACCATCGTGGTGTGCTGGCTGCTTTACGTCGGCCTGATCGCACCGCGGAACAAGAAGGGCTGATCCATGTCGCGCAACTGGCTTTACGTGCTGTTCTGGATCTTCGTCAGCTTCCTGACGCTGTTTCCGATCTATTGGCTGTTCGTCATCTCGGTCAAACCGGCGGTCGAGCTTTTCTCGACCCCCGACCTGATCCTGCGCGACTTCTACTGGAAGAACTATGTCGACGTGCTGAACGACCGGACATTGCGCAGTTACATGGTGAACTCGCTGGTGATCTCGTCGGGGAACGCGGTGCTGTGCACGGTGCTGGGATTTCTCGCCTGCTATGCGCTGTCGCGGTTCGACATGGGCGGTAAGGAGAGCATCTTCTTCTGGACCATCACCAACCGGATGGCCCCACCCGCCGTGTTCCTTCTGCCGCTGTTCCTGCTGCTGACGCAGGTCTACAAGATGGGGGACTTCTCGCTTCTGGATACGCGGATCGGGATGATCCTGGTCTATTGCACCTTCAACCTGCCCTTCGCGATCTGGACGCTGCGCCCCACAATCGAGGGCATTCCCAAGGAATTGGACGAGGCCGCGCATGTGGACGGCGCATCCCCATGGCGCGTGATCTGGGAGGTGGTCTTTCCGCTGGCCCGTCCGGGTCTGGCCGTCACGCTGATCCTGACATGGGTGTTCGCGTGGAACGAATACCTGCTGGCGGCGACGCTGACGAACTTCAACGCCCGCACGCTGACGACGGGGCTGTCGGAATACGTCACCACCACCGGCACGGAATGGGGGATCATGGCGACGATTTCCGTCTTCACGCTGATCCCCGCGCTGATCGTGTTCGGCATGGTGCAGCGCCACATCGTCGCAGGCCTGACCTTCGGCGCCGTGAAAGGATAGGGGCATGGATATCGAACCCATCGACGTCATCGCACCCGAGGAAGCGCCACCGCTGCCCAAGACCGGATTTCTGCCGATCGAGACGAACTGGTTCGACCGGATCTTCATCTCGGTCGTCATCTGGGTCGCGCTGTCGCTGTTCTGGCTGCGGTTCATCGAACCGCTGGGGCTGTCGATCTGGATCTGCACGGCCATCTCGGTCGTGCTGGCCGCCATCATCATACGAAAGGGATAGGGCCATGAGGTCGCTGGTTCTTGAACGCAAGGGGGAGCTGTCGATGCGCGACGTTCCCGAATTGGGCGCC
The DNA here is from genome assembly GCF_004959935.1 of Falsirhodobacter xinxiangensis. Taxonomy (GTDB): domain Bacteria; phylum Pseudomonadota; class Alphaproteobacteria; order Rhodobacterales; family Rhodobacteraceae; genus Falsirhodobacter; species Falsirhodobacter xinxiangensis. Next base: position 98,343 of record NZ_SMYN01000006.1, read on the forward strand.
GAGGCGCTTGGCCTCCATGATGTGCGGATCAGACTGCATACGGTGGGCATCTGCGGATCGGACGTGCATTACTACACTCACGGGCGGATCGGCGGCTTCGTCGTGGATGCACCGATGGTTCTGGGGCACGAGGCGTCGGGCGTGGTCGAGGAGGTCGGCGCTGCGGTGACGACGCTTGCTGTCGGGGATCGCGTCTGCATGGAGCCGGGCATCCCAGACCCCAATTCCCGCGCGGCGCGGATGGGGATGTATAACGTCGATCCCGCCGTTCGCTTCTGGGCGACGCCCCCGGTGCATGGCGTGCTGCGCGCCAGCGTTGTCCACCCCGAGGCGTTCACGTTCAAGCTGCCCGACAACGTCAGCTTTGCCGAGGGCGCGATGGTGGAGCCGCTGGCCGTGGGCGTTCATGCCGCGACCAAGGCGCGGGTGAAGCCGGGCGATATCGGCGTCGTTCTGGGTGCGGGGCCGATCGGGTTGGTGACGGCGCTGTCGGCCCTGGCGGCCGGCTGCGCGCGGGTTTACGTGTCGGATCTTGCGCCGAAGAAGCTGGAGATCGCGGGCGCATTGTCCTCCAAGATCATCCCGGTTCAGGGCAGCGTGACCGAGCGCGTGCTGGCGGAGACCGACGGCTGGGGCGCGGATGTGCTGTTCGAGGCGACCGGATCGGCAAAGGCGGCGGCAACGGTGTTCGAACCGCTGGCCCCCGGCGGCTGCGTCGTGATGATCGGCGGGCAGCCCGAACCCGTCAGCTATGACGCAGGCGCGGCAATGGTGCGCGAGGCGCGGGTCGAGAACATCTTCCGCTACGCCCATGTCTTTCCACGCTGCGTGGCGATGCTCGCCTCGGGTGCCATCGACGTGAAGCCGCTGATCACCCGGACCTTCGGGTTCGAGGAAAGCATCCACGCCTTTGAAACCGCCGCCTCGGCCCCCCCGGCCGATGTGAAGATGCAGATAGAGATTTAGGAGACAGCCGTGGCGGAAGTCAGGATCGACAAGGTCAGCAAACGATACGGTGCGCTTCAGGTGATGCACGGCGTCAGCGTCGATATTGCGGACGGGGAATTCGTGGTGCTGGTCGGCCCCTCGGGCTGCGGAAAATCGACGCTGCTGCGGATGCTTGCAGGGCTGGAGAAGATCTCGGACGGCGACATCTCCATCGGGGGGCGGGTGGTGAACGACGTGCCACCGAAGGAGCGGGACATCGCGATGGTGTTCCAGTCCTACGCGCTTTATCCGCACAAGACGGTGGCGGAGAACATGGGATTTCCGCTGAAGATGGCGAAACGCCCCAAGGCCGAGATCGACGAGAAGGTGGGCCGCGCGGCCGCGATCCTCGATCTGACCAAGTATCTGGACCGTTTTCCGAAACAGCTTTCGGGCGGGCAGCGGCAGCGCGTGGCGATGGGCCGCGCCATCGTGCGCGATCCGCAGGTGTTCCTGTTCGACGAGCCGCTGTCGAACCTCGATGCGAAACTGCGCGTGACCATGCGGGTGGAGATCAAGGAACTGCACCAGCGGCTGAAGACCACCACCGTCTATGTCACCCACGACCAGATCGAAGCGATGACGATGGCCGATAAGATCGTCGTGATGCGCGACGGGCGGGTCGAACAGATCGGCGCGCCGCTGGACCTTTACGACAGCCCGCAGAACGTCTTCGTTGCGGGCTTCATCGGTTCGCCTTCGATGAACCTGATCCACGGACGGATCGCGCAGGGGGCGTTCGTTTCCGAAGGCGGGCTGCGCCTGCCTCTGCCACCGTCCTCGGGGATCGAGGGGCAGGAGGTCATCTATGGCATCCGCCCCGAACATATCGTCATCGGCGATGACGGCGTTCCAGTGGACGTGGTCGTCGTCGAGCTGACGGGGTCCGAGACGCAGATATTCGCCAAGGCGGGGACCGACCTTCTGAACGCCGCCGTGAAGGATCGGGTGACCGCAAAGCCCGGCAGCCGGATCGGTTTCGTGTTCGATCCGGCGCAGGCGCATCTGTTCGATCGCCAGACCGAGCGGCGGCTCTAGGCGAAGGCCTCGGCTATGGGCGCGCCGTTGGCAATCAGCGCCGCCAGCAGGATGCGGGCCTGTCCGGGCCGAAGCAGGCGCGAATGCACCGCACCCGCCAGCGCAAGGTCGTGCCCGCCGCCGCCGCCGCCATAGGCCGGGGCAAGCACGCCCTCGGGCACACGGCTGGAGACGACGACCGGAACCCCGGCGTCGCGCACCGCCGCCACGACATCCGCCGTGGCGTTGCCGGACCCGAGCGCGGCAAGGACGATCCCATCCGCACCCGCCTGCAGGCTTGCGCGCAGGTGCAACCCGTCGCCGCCGGGATGGATCGCCACGATGTCCACGCGCGCGGAAACCGGGGCGGGCAGGGCACCAGCCAGCTTCGGCTCGCCCAGACCGCGAAACGCATCAGCGCTGTCGCTGGAGAACTTGTAAGCACCCCAAGCGGGCAGGTTCCGCCCCCCGAAGACGATCCGGACCCCCGGCGCGCCCGCAAGAACAGCACGGATCGCATCCGTCAGATTGCCCGGACCATCTGCATCCGGATGGTCCGAGGTGAACTGCGCGCCGGTGAAGACGACCGGCTTGCCCTGCGCCAGTTGCAGATGCGCCAGAAGCGAGGTTTCCTCCATCGCATCGGTGCCATGCAGGATCACGACACCGGCGATGTCCGGGTCCTGAAGCTGGCCGCGCACGGCATCCACGATACCCTGCATATCCGCCAGCGTCAGGGCCGAACTGTCCTTGGCCAGAAGTTCCACCGGGCGCAGGCGGACGGGCAGGGCGGGAAGCCCTGCCAACAGATCCTCGCCACGCAGCGAGGGTTTGGCCCCGTCCGCGCCCCGGCTGCTGGCGATCGTGCCGCCTGTGGCGATGACGGCGACCAGCGGGCTCATACGCCCTGTTCCGCGGCGATGCGGGCGATCCGACCCCGTGCCATGAACCAGCCGACGATCAGCGCAGGCACGATAACCAGCAGCGAGGCCACGGTCCACGTCCCGATCGGCCAGTCGAAGGCCATCAGGACGATCACGCCCAGCAGGAAGGCCAGAGTCAGAACGCCGGTGAACGGCGCGCCGAACATGCGGAACGCGGGACGTTCCATCACGCCCTTGCGCGACAGATGCCACAGTTTCAACTGGCACAGCACGATGACGGCCCAGGCCGAGATGATGCCCAAGGCGGCGACGTTCATCGCGATCTCGAATGCCTGGCTTGGCACGATGGCGTTCATGATGACACCCAGAACGGTGACGAAAGCCGTGACCGCGATGCCCATGTAGGGAACGCCGGACTTGTTCATCCGCGCCAGCGCCGCAGGGGCCGAACCCGAAATCGCCATCGAATGCAGGATGCGCCCCGTTGAATAAAGACCGGCGTTCAGCGAAGACAGAACCGCCGTCAGCACAACGAGGTTCATGACCACATCCGCGCCCTGAACGCCGATCGCGCCGAAGAAGGTCACGAACGGGCTCTCGCCGCCTTTATAGGCGGTATAGGGCAGCAGCAGCGACAGCAGCAGGACCGAGCCGACATAGAACACCACCAGCCGGAACACGACCGTGCGGATGGCGCGCGGCATGACCTGACGCGGGTCCTCCGTCTCGCCCGCCGCCGTGCCGATCAGCTCGACCGAGGCGTAGGCGAAGACGACGCCCTGGATGATGACCAGCGCAGGAAGAATGCCGTTCGGAAACAATCCGCTCCCTTGGATCAGATGCAATCCAGGCTCCACCCCGTCGATGGGCGTGCCGGTCGCGACGAACCAGATGCCGACGCACAGGAAGGTGACCAGCGCCAGAACCTTGATCAGGCTGAACCAGAATTCCAACTCACCGAATACCTTGACCGACAAGAGGTTCATCAAAAGCACGACGATCAGCGCGACAAGGGCGAAGACCCATTGGTCGATCCCGGCCAGCCACGGCACATATGCCTTGAAGAAGTTCATATATACCGCCACCGCCGTTACATCGGCAACCGAGGTCATCGCCCAGTTGATCCAATACATCCAGCCGACGGCAAAAGCGAGTTTTTCGCCATAGAATTCACGTGCATAGGATACGAACGACCCCGAGGTGGGGCGGTGCATGATCAACTCGCCCAATGCGCGTAGCACAAGAAAGGCGAAGAAGCCGCAAAGCGCATAGACGAAGACCAGCGATGGCCCTGCAGCCGCAAGACGGCCCCCGGCACCAAGGAACAGGCCAGTGCCGATTGCACCGCCAATTGCGATCATCTGGATCTGCCGCGGTTTCAGCGCTTTGTGAAAGCCCCGATCCTCGGCGGCTAGAACCACGCCGTCCGCTCTTGATTTTTCCATTATCCCTCCACGCAGCCAGACCTGTCAGGCTGTAAGACAGCTTTGCGGTAGACTGCAACGATATGTTACGTCAAGCGTCACGTTCGGCGCGACAATGACCTGTTCAGCGCAAGCTTAGAAAATTACGCCCGATTCAAATCGCTTGCGCCGGATCGGTCAACCGGGTCACCGTCCGGGCGACGGCATCCAAATGCGCCTGCATGGCATCGCGGGCTGCATTTTCATCGGCGCTTGCGATGGCTTCTGCAATGCGGCGATGTTCGTGATTCGAGGCGATGCGGCGATTGCCGGACAGGTTCACCAGCTCCGACTGGCGCGCAAGCGCATCGCGTGCCTCGGCGGCGATGCGAGCGAAAAGGGCGTTGCCGGAAGCTTCTGCGATCAACGCATGAAACGCGGAATCGTGCCGGACCCAAGCCAACGGATCGGAGCAACCCTCCATCTGGTCGCACAGGTCCAGAAGGCCGGCGCGCTGTTCGTCGGACCGGCGCAGCGCGGCCCAGCCCGCCGCCGGAACCTCGACGAAGGGCCGTGCTTCGATCAGGTCGCGCGCGGAGTAAGCGCCGTAATCAGGCTCTGCCGGGCTGGCGGAGATGACGAAACTGCCGCTGCCTGTCCGGCTGCGCGTCAGCCCAAGCGTCTGGAGCGACCGGAGCGCCTCGCGGATCATCGGGCGGCTGACACCGTATCTTTCCGCAAGCTTCGCTTCCGAAGGAAGCCGGGTTGATACGGGAATGCGCCCGGAAAGAATGGCGCTGCGCAAATCCTCGAACACCGCTTCCGCTGCATTTTGTCGGGTGACGGGGCTTTTATCGGCGAGCCAAGTGGCAATATCGTTCATCAAGCCAGTCTTTCACGCATGTGCGAAGTGTCAAGTATAACGGCCAGAAGCGCACATAATACATACTATCATGCTCGCATGCTGCGTTTGGGTGGGTTCAAGTTGGAACTACGGCTCTGTCGCATGACCAAGGCAGGACATGGTCACCCCACCCTCAGACCGTCAGAAGCCCGCACCTTCCTTTATGGCGGCGATCAGCTTGGTCACCAGCGAATTGGCCGGGCGCCCGACCGGAGTCACGATGCCCCAGCGGAATGGGATATGGACGCTCAGCGGGATCTGAACCACGCCGCTTGCCGGAAGGCCCGCGGACGTCAGCGACTCCACGATGGCCACGCCCAGTCCCGCCCTCGCCAAAGCGATCGATACGAAAGAGGCGTTGCTGTCGATGACGCTGGAAGGCGCGACGCCCGCCGCCTCCAGCGCCTCGTTGATGGCGCGGCGCAGGCGATGCGGGTTATGCGTGGTGATGATGCGTTCCTGCGCCAGATCCTCTGCGGTGATTACGGATCGGGCAGCAAGGCTGTGATGTCGGGCGACGACGGCGATGCAGGCGACCTCTGCGGTCCAGTGAACCTCCAGCCCCGGATGATCCAGCGGCAGGGTCGTCAGGCCCAGATCCGCCGTCTGGGCCGCGACCGCCTGCACGATGTTCTCGGCGGCCATGCTGTTCAGGTGGATGCGATCGGGCAGGTCCGCAGGGTCCAGACGGGCAAGCGCCGCCGGAACCACCCCCGCCGCCAGCGAGGGCAGCGTGGCGACATGAATCGGCAACGGCGCCCCACCCCCGATCGCACGGGCACGGGCACCGATGGTGCGAAGGCCGCTCAGAAACAGGTCGGCCTGTTCGTGGAATGCCAGCCCCTGCTGGGTGGGTGTGATGCGCGGGCCATTGCGATGCAGAAGCGCGAAGCCCAACTCCTCCTCCAACTCCTGGATCAGCCGCGTGATCACGGATTGCGACCGGCCAAGCGCCTTGGCCGCCCCGGTCATCGACCCGATCGAGACGACGGCGACGAATGCTTCCAGCTGTTTCGTGTCGAGATAGTTCGGGTCCATCAGCCAGCCTCGGTCCAAAGGGCGGTTCGCGCGTCGAAGGGGTCGCGCTCGACCGCGATATCGCCGGGGCGAAGCCGCAGCACCGACCCTTGTGGGCAAGGCCAATCGCTGTGCCCATGGATGAACGCGGCCCAAACATCATGCACGGCCACGGTAAAGGCGGTATCCGTCACCCGCTGCCGTTCGGGTTGCAGGGCAAGGTCCATCCCCTGCCGATACCACACGGCGCCGACCTCGGCCCCATGCGCGGCGCCGGTCTCGTCCGCGCCGTCCGGACCATAAAGATATTTCCAGACGGGCTGGCCGCGCCGATGCAGACGCGCGAAACGGGTCGCGGGGTTCTGGAACACCAGATCGCCCGCCACCGCGCGCCAGATGCCGTGGGGCGTGTGATCTGGCAGCGCCGCGCGGTAACGCTGGACGATGTCGACCCCGGTCAGGCGCATTGGACGCACCCGTTCATGCAGCAGGGCCGCGACAGCTTCGAAATCCAACGCGGCAGGCAAGGCCGTCGAATGGGTCAGATATTCGGCGGTGGTGCAGCCGATCATCATCGGCACCGACGCTGTTCGTCCCTGCGCCGCCGCGTCTTCGGGATGCAACGGCAGGCTGTCCGTCTCGCAGATCGGAACGAACGGCACCCCAAGCATCGCTGCCGCGCCATCACGGTCGAAATCGTGCCGTTCATAGCTTTCGTTGCAAAGGTCGCGCTGCGCCACCAAGAGGTCCGCCAGCGCCGCCTCGCGCGGGTCCATGCCAAGCGCCCGTCGCATCCGTGCGGCCAGCTTTTCGGCGTCGGTATCCGTTGCAATCCCCGTGGATGCCCCGCTTTGCGGCATTGCCCGCGCGAACAACCCATGGGCCGCCGGCATCGCCATCAGCGCCGCCACCGCGAAACCACCCGCCGAGCGTCCCGCCAGCGTCACCCGCACCGGATCGCCGCCGAAGGCCGCGATGTTGCGCCGCACCCAGTCCAGCGCCGCGATCAGATCCAGAAGCCCGCGATTGTCCGGCGCGCCATCGACCCGCAGAAATCCCATCGCGCCAAGACGATAGTTCACCGTCACCTCGACGATGCCAGACGCGGCGAAGGCCTCCGATTGCAGCACCGGCTCGTTCGCCGATCCCACGGCATAGCCGCCGCCATGCACCCAGACCAGCACCGGCGCGCTGCCCTCCACCGACGGGGTGCGGATGTTCAGCGTCAGGAAATCCTCGCCCGCCGCCAGCGCCGAGGTCGCATTGCGCCCCACCGGCCCGTAGGTCGGCAACTGCGGGCAGACCGCGCCCAGCCGGGTCGCATCGCGAATGCCGTCCCAAGCAAAGGGCTGCGGCGCGTCGAAACGGGTCTTGCTCGTGATCGGCGCGGCATAGGAAACGCCCAGAAAGGCGTGGCCGTCGCCGCGCACAGCGCCGCTGTCGGTCTGGACGATCATATCGCCTTCCTCAGCCCGATCAGCCGTTCCACCAGCACCACCACCGCGACCGAGATCAGGATCAGCACCACCGACAGCGCCGCGATCTGCGGATCGGTGGAATATTCCAGATAGCGGTAGATTTCGGTCGGCAGGGTCGAGGTGCGGATCGACACAATGAACAGCGAGATCGTCGCCTCGTCGAACGAGATCAGGAAGGCGATCACCCCGCCCGCGATCAGGCCGGGGCTGACCAGCGGCAGCGTGATGCGGCGGAACACGGTGAAGGGAGATGCGCCATGGACCATCGCCGCCTCCTCGATGCGGCGGTCCACGGCCATCAGGCTCATGGTGATGGTGCGGACGGTATAGGGGACGGTGATGCCCAGATGCGCCAGCATGATCCCGGCGTAGCTGTCCAGCAGCCCCATCGGCGACAGCACCAGCATCAGCCCCACCGCCAGCACGATGCTGGGCACGAGGAACGGGGCCAGCACCAGAAACCCGATCGTGTCGCGGCCGCGGAACTTGTAGCGCACCAGCGCCATCGACAGCAGCATCCCGATCGCGACCGCCACAAGCCCCACGACCAGCCCGATCACCACGCTGCGCCCGAAGGCGGCGATGAACGCCTCGTTTGCAAAAACCTTGGTATAGCTGCCGAAGGACCAGCTTTCGGGCGGGAACGCCAGATATTGCCGCGTGTCGAAGGACACGATGAATACGACGATGATCGGTGCCAGCAGGAACAGATACAGAAGCGTCAGGCAGATGTTGCGGATCGCCTTCATCTCATGCCTCCAGCCGGCGCAGGGCGCGTTGATAGATCACGATGACGGACGAGAACAGCACCAGAAGCATCACCGAAAGTGCAGCAGCCAGGGACCAGTTGAGCGTCACCGTCGCCTCGGAAAACACCTCGGTTCCCAGAACGAACACCCTGCCCCCGCCCATCAGCCGGGGCGTCACGAAGGACGAGATCGCCAGCACGAAAACCAGAAGCGCCCCCGTCAGCACCCCCGGCAGCGACAAAGGCAGCACGATCCGCCAGAACACCCGCAGCGGGTTCGCGCCGAGCATCGCCGCTGCTTCCTCCAACTGCGTGGACAGACGCCCGAACCCTGCCAGCATCGCAAGGATGGCATAGGGCATCAGGATTTCCACCAACGCCACCGTCGCGCCAAAACTGTTGTTCGACAGGCGCAGCGGCGTGTCGATGATCGACAGCGATTGCAGCGTGCCGTTGATGACCCCCCGGTCGCCCAAAATCACCATCCAGCCATAGGTCCGCACCACCGCCGAGGTCAGCAGCGGCGCGACCGCAAGCGCCGTTAGCACGCCGCGCCAACGGCTAGTGGTTCGCGCAAGGAACAGCGCGATGGGATAGCCTAGGATGACAGCGAAGGCGCTGACCGTCAGCCCCAGCGTCAACGTGTTCAGCGCGACTTTCCAATAGAACGGGTCAGCCAGCGCCGCACGGTAATGTTCCAGCGTGAACCCCACCTGCATCATCGTCGAGGTCGAGAAGGACGCCCGCAGCAGCCACGCCATCGGCAGGATGAAGGTCGCCAGCATCGCCAGCAGCCCCGGGATCAGCAGGGCGAGGATCAGCCCGCGATCCCTCATGCCGCCCGCCCGATGAAGGTCACGTCTTCGGGCGCGACGCCCAGCGTCACGGTCTGTCCCTTTTCCGGCAACGCGCCCGCATGGGTGTGAAGGTCGGCCTGAAGCCGGGTCTGCCCCGAACGAACCGTCATGGTCAGGATCTGCCCGCGATAGACGATATGCTCGACCGTGCCGGTAAAGCTGTTCGCCGCCCCACCCATGACCAGCCGGTGCGGGCGCACCATCAGGCGCACATCCTGCCCGACTGCCGCATCGCCGACGAAACGCAGGGTGCCGAACCCGTCCACCGCCGCCTCGCCCGCCCCCGTCACGCGCCCGTTCAGGAAATTGCCGGCGCCGATGAAGGACGCCACGAATTCCGTCTCGGGCCGGTCGAAGATCTGGCGCGGGGTGCCGATCTGTTCCAGCCGCCCCGCCGACATCACGGCAAGACGGTCGGCCATCGACAGCGCCTCGTCCTGATCATGGGTCACGAAGATCGCGGTGACGCCGGTGCGGCCCTGAATCTCGCGGATTTCGTCCCGCATCTCGTCCCGCAGTTTCGCGTCGAGGTTCGAAAGCGGCTCGTCCAGCAGCAGCAGTTCCGGCTCGATGACCAAGGACCGCGCGATGGCGCAGCGTTGCTGCTGCCCGCCCGAAAGCTGGGTGGTGCGCCGGTCGCCAAGCCCGGTCAGCTTGACCAGATCCAGCGCCCGCGCGACCTTGGCCGCCCGGTCCGCTTTCGCGATGCCACGCATTTCCAACCCGAAGGCGATGTTTTCCGCCACCGTCATATGCGGGAACAGCGCATAGGCCTGAAAAACCATGCCCATGTTGCGCTTGTGGACCGGAATGCCCGACACCTCGCGCCCGTTCAGCCGGATTGCCCCGGAGGACGGCTCGACCAGCCCCGCGATCATGCGCAAGATGGTGGTCTTGCCGCAGCCCGACGGGCCGAGCAAGGCCAGCATCTCGCCCCGCGGAAGCGAGAAGCTGACATCATCGACCGAGGGCTTTGCCGCACCGGGATAGGTCTTTACCAGGTTTTCGACGCTGACGTGGCGCTCGGTCATGACAGCCCCTCAGTTGAACGCGATGACTTCGCGGTTGATGCGCTGGATCCACTGCGAATAGACGCCCGAGACCCATTGCCAATCCAGCGTCATCTGCGCCGCCTGTGCTTCGGGGCCGCCATAGATGCGCTGCGCAACCTCGGGGGTCAGTTCGACCGTGGTGTTCACCGGGCCATAGAAGCTCTTTTCGGCAAAAGCGCCCTGCGCCTCGGCGCTCAGGGCATAGTCGATGAACTTTTTTGCAGCTTCGGCATCGGGCGATCCTTCGACAAGGCTGATCGCGCTGGTCTGGCCGATGGACCCTTCGACCGGGGCGGCGACGCCGATGGTGCCGCCTTGGGTATCGTGCAGATATTGCGCGCGACCGTTCCAGCAGATCGACAGATCAACCTCGCCCGATTGGACGACGGCATAGCAGTCCGGCGCAGGCTCCCATGTCAGCACGTTCGGGGCAAATGCGTTCATCGCCTCTATCGCCGGCTCGATGCTGTCCTTGTAGTTGCCGCCCGCGATATGGGTCAGGATCGGGATCAGGATCACGCCGCGCGTGTCGCCCAGCTTGGCAGCGATGCGGCCCTTGTATTTCGGATTGGCCAGATCGTTCCACGAGGTCGGCGGCTCGCTCACCGTTTCGGTGTTGTAGAGGATCGCGAGGTTGTCCTGCGAAAACGCGACGCTGCGGTCTTCGTCCACGCGCGCCCAGTCGGGGGCCTCTGCGATGTTCGGCACGCTCGCCTCGTCAAGCTGGGCGAACAGGCCTGCCTCATTGGCCTTGATCGCGACGGCAATGTCCAGCAGCGCCACGTCGATGGTCGGGTTCGACGCCTGCCGCGTCAACAGCGCCAGCGTCTCGGCCGAGTTCTTGGACGGCTGGTAGTTGACGGTGATGCCGGGGTTCGCCGCTTCGAACGGCTCGATGATGAATTTCTGGTAGTTGTCCGCGAAGACACCAGAAAATCCGATGACGTTGACTTCCTGCGCATAGGCACCGCCCGAGGCGAGGAGCGCGGCGAGGGTAAGGGAGATGGCCTTCATTTTCGTCTCCTTAAAGGACAGGTTTCCATGCGGCGTCGAAGACGCGCAGCCAGTTCAATCCAAGCAGCTTTTCGACATTCGCCTCGCCCCAGCCCCGCGCCAGCATCCGCGCGGTCAGGTTGGGCATGTCGGTCATCCGCCGCACGCCTTCGGGCTTGTTGATCTTGACGCTTCCGAATTCGGTCAGCTTTCGCGCGGTGCCCTTGTCCTTGTTGGCCCAGAGCAGCCAGTCCGACGGGCGCGGACGATCCAGCGAGAAATCGGTGCCGATGCCGACGTGATCGACGCCGATCAGGTCGATCACGTGCTCCATCGCGTCCAGCACATCCTCGACCGTGGCGTCGTTCCCGGCCTTCAGCCCCGGCGCGAAGAAGCTGATCCCGACGAGCCCGCCCTTTTCGGCGCAGGCCACGAACAGATCGTCATCCTTGTTCCGTTTGACGTTGTGCAGCGCCCGCGGCAGCACGTGGCTGATACAGACCGGCGCCTTGGAATAGGCGATCGTGTCGGCCGAAGTCTTGTCGCCCACATGGCTCAGATCGCACAGCACGCCCAGACGGTTCATCTCGGACACCACCTCGCGGCCAAAGCCGGTCAGGCCGCTGTCGTTCTCCTCCAGATACCCCGCGCCGGAATAATTCTGGGTGTTGTAGGTCAGCTGCATGATGTTCACGCCCAGATCCTTGAAGATCTCGACATAATCCAGCTTGTCCTCCAGCGGCGAGGTGTTCTGCCAGCCAAGGATGATCCCGGTGCGCCCTTCGGCCTTGGCCGCATGAATGTCGGCCACGCTGCGGACGGGCCGCAGGATGTCGTCATTTTCGCGCAGGAAGCGTTTCCACATCGAGACATAGTCGATGCCTTCGCGAAAATTCTCCCACAGCACGGTCGAGACGTTGATGGCAGTCAACCCGCCTGCCCGCATCTCCTCGAAGATCGGGCGGCCCCAGAGGCAGGTCTGAAGCCCATCGACCACGATGGCGCGGTCGTGCAGTGCCCGTGCGTCGGTCATGCCGCCTCCTCCTTCACCCGTGCAAGGGCGCGTGCCACGAAATCAAGCCGGTCTTGCCCCCAGAACAATTCGTTTTCAACCACATAGGTGGGCGTTCCGAAGATGCCGCGGCGTTCGGCTTCCATCAGGTTGGCCAGCCAGTCCCCGGCGATATCCGCAGGCTGCGGGCCGCGCACGAAGGCGGCACCCGCCTCGCCCACCGTCTTCAGCGCCAATTCGCGCAGCGTGTCCAGATCGGCGATGTCACGATCCTCGGCCCAGAGCGCGCGTTGGATGGCAAAGGAAAAGCCTGCCGCATCGAAACCCGCCTTCTGAACCGCGATCACCGCTTGCGCCGCCATTTCGATTGTGCGGCAGGGGTAGTGTTTCGGCCTAAGGTTCAGCGGGATGCCCAGATGTTCGCGCCAGCGGGCCAGTTCCACCTCGTGATACCGTTGGCGGTAATCCGGGCGGGTGCGCAGCGGAATGCCGCCATTCGCTTCGATGATGCGGATCGGTCGCAGGATCAGCTTTGCCCCGGCGTCGCGGGCGATCTGCACCATGCGCTCGGCCCCGAAATAGGCCCAAGGCGAGGATATGCCGTAAAAGGCCTGCAAGACGGGTTCAGACATGGAAAGGCTCCTTCAGGTCGGCATCCGTCCATTCGTCGCCAAACAGTTCGGGCGTGGCGAAATCGCGGAAGTTTTGCAGATGCAGCGCCTCGTCCTCGACGAAGATCGACCGGGCGATCCCCTGTGCAAGGCGGGTTGCGCCGTCGCTAATCGATGGCACGCCGCTGGTGATCTTGCCGTGGCTGGGCACGGCGGGATAGGCGAAGCAGTGGATGTGAAAGGCCTCGTCGCCGGGCGTCTTCGGCAGGAATTCGAAGGCGGGGCCAAGATAGGGCATCGAGGCGATCCCCTCATGTTCCATCCCCTTCGGCGGGGCATAGGCATCGCGCCAAAGCCGCACGCGCCCGTCCAGCGCGGCAAATTCAGGCCGCCGGGCGAAATCCACCGAGAACCCGGTCGCGAAGATCACGAAATCCGCCGGATAGCGTCCCTTCGGTGTTACCACCGTCACCCCGCCCCCTTCCTCGTTCAGATCGAGGATCGGGCTGGACAGGTGGAACCGCGCATTCGCATGGCGCGAGACGCGCAGGACGCTGTGGCGCGGCGGCGGGATCTGCGCCCGCTCCCCTTCGACCATGAAAGCCCATTTCGCCGCATCGGGCAGACCGAAATAGCCTTGGATCATGCCTTGGCTGCCGATCCCGGTGAATTTGTCGATCCGGGGGATGTCGTCGCGGCGGATGAAGATATCGACGCTGGCCGCCCCTGCCTCCAGCGCGGCGGCGGCATTGTCCATGGCCGAGGCACCTGCCCCGACCACTGCCACCCGTTTGCCTGCCAGCGCCTGCATGTCGATCATATCCGCGCCGTGTGCAACGAAGCGCGGCGGAACGCGCGCAGCGACCTGCGGCACCGTCGGGGCGCCCAACCCGTCCAGCCCTGTTGCGATGACGACGCGGCGGGCCATCACCACCTCGCCCCCTGCGACCAGTTCGACCAGCGTCCCTTTTGGCGTCACGGAGGTGACGGCGGCGTCATTCTGCACCGGCAGGTTCAGCACGCGGCGATACCAGACGAGGTATTCCATCCATTGCTGGCGCGGGATCAGGCCCATCGCCTCCCATGCCGCATTGCCGAATTGCGCCTCGAACCAAGCGCGGAAGGTCAAGGACGGGATGCCAAGCGCCGGGCCGGCGGCTTCCTTGCGCGTCCGCAGCGTTTCCATCCGGGCATAGGTGATCCACGGCCCCTCGCGCCCCACCGGCGCGCGGTCGAAGGCCCGGGTCCTGGTGATGCCGACGCGTTGCAGGGCGGCAAGCGCAACCAGCCCCATCACTCCGCCCCCGATCACGGCCACGTCCAGCACGCCCGGCATATCCGGCGTCCATGCCCGCGGCGGCAGGTTCAGAAGGGCCATGTCGCGGCGAAGCTGCGCCTCCAGATCTTCAAGCGGCATGACAGTTGACATGATGTGTATATCGCATTGTCTTGATATCATCATGCAGAAATGAGAATATGGCGAGAGCCTGACGAGGAATTCGGGCAGATTTCCCGCGCAGATCGGTCCGCAAAGCACATCGTTCCACTCAAGGCCGGTTTATGGGCCTGTTTTCCGGAGCTGCGATGCGGATTGGTCCAGATGAAGCGGGCGGCGGAGAAAGTGGCGGAGCTGCGCCACCCTCCGCCGCAGGATCTGACGCAGAATTTTTCGGCGGACCATCAGATCATAGCGCAGGGCCGAAAATCGACGTGGCGCGATCCGTCCGAAATGCGGGAAGGGTCCGGCGAAACGGGCCTTGTCGGCGCGATAGTTCCATGGCCAGACGACGCAGTTCATCCGCGTCGCCTTGCGGATGTAGGGCAGCGAAACCTGATCCCGGCGCACCCCCATCGCGAACTCCCGCCACCACAGCCGCATCGCGTTGTCCAGTTCAGGGGCGCGGTGGTTTCGGAACAGGACGCCGTTGTCGGTCAGCGCCTCTTGCAACAGAATGCCGTCGGCGCGGTATCGCTCGACCTGCGCCGCCACGACCGCCCGATCGCGCCCAGAGAATTTGCGGTGATGCACGCAGGCCTCGACCTCGGCTTCGATCGTCTTGCGCCGATGGGCGAACAGCCCCATCGTCGCGCCGGTCTGCCGGAACGTCTCTGCCAGCGCCCTGACAGGGCCGATGACCGCAAGGTTGCCATCCAGATAGATCGACAGATCGTATTCGGGAAAGATCAGATGGCCGAAGAACTTGCACCACCGGCTCATGGCTACCGGGTCCAGCATCCGCGCTGCTTCGGGAATGGGCCGGTGGTCCCAGTCCGATCCAGGAAAGGCCGTGTCGGAGACGAGGCAATAGGCGATGCCGGGTTCACGGCACAGGATCGGCATCGGGCGGTCATACCCGGCCACGATCACAGTAAAGACCACCACGCGGACAGGCTCGGACCGGGACATCTGCAATCCTTGGCGGAAGGCTCGGCGCAATAGCGCCCCGCGACGGATGGTGCAGTCACGCTGGCGTGAAGGAAACAACCGCAAGCTGTGTGTCATACCTTGGTATGATGCCGAAGCGCGATGCGGGACGGGCGGAACCTCGGCGGGACGCGGCCTGTTGCATATGCTGCAACTGGACAAGCCCATGCCCCCCGCAAGACATCGAAATCCTCCAAGCCGATTCGTCCCCGCGCCGTTCGCTGCATTGACCTGCCTGGTCGTGCAAACCGGCTTCCTGCTTTGGACCGGACGTGGCTGGAACGCCGATTGCACCGCGTTCTGGCAGCGCGGCTTCGATGCCGTCTGCAACTCGCAGCACCCCGCCGATCCTTACATCTGGCTGCATCTCGGCTTCGGCGCGGCGCTGGCGGTCTTCTTCGCAACCATCCGGCCCAACTGGCCGCGCGCGGACATATTGCTTCTGGTCATCTTCTGCGCTGCCGTGTGGGAGATCGTCGAGAACACGCCCCTCGTCATCGGCCTTTTCACCTATGATGGGCAGGAGACGATGGGATATTCCGGCGACAGCCTTCCCAATTCGCTGATGGACAGTGCGGCGGCCTCGATCGGGGCGCTGGGCGCTTTCATGCTGCCGCGGAGGTTAGCCCTTTCGCTGGTCGTGATGATCGAACTTTCGGTCAGCCTCGCCATCGGTGATGGCTACCTCATCGGGTTGCTGCGGACGACGGGGATAATCTGAGCCGGTCTTCGATCAGCCGGATGGCTTCGGCCATGCCGGGCCCCGGCCCGAACCTCTGCGCGGCCCTCGCGAAAGATGGATCGCGCAGGATACGCTCCACCGCCTGTCGCACTGCGCCGCGCGTCAGGAAATGGCGACCGAGGCGCAGACCGACGCCGTGCCGTTGCACACGCGCCGCGACGCCGAACTGGTCGAATGCCAGCGGGATCACCACCAACGGCACCTGACGCTCAAGTGCCTCCATCGCGGTGTTCAGCCCGCCATGCGTGATGCAGAGCGCGGCGCGGTCCAGCATCGCCTCTTGCGGCACATGGTCTAAGATCCAATCCGCTCCGACCGCCTGTGCCTGCCGCTGCGAAAGTGCGCCGCCATGCGAAATCAGCACCCTTGCTCCCGCGTCCCGGCATCCCGCCGCGATGGTGTGCAGAAGCCGCCGCCGATGCCCCTGAAGCGTGCCAAGCGACGCATAGATGAAGGGCCGGTCGCGCGGCGGCTCGAACGTGCTGGCGGGCGGCGCGGCATCCCGCAGCGGCCCGAGTTCCACGATCGGAGAAACGCCGCGCGGATGATCGAAGCCCGGCAACGTCTGCGATAGCGTCAGCAGCGACGATACAAGCGCGATGTCCGCAACGCCAAGCCGCTGCGCCCATGCCCGGATCGCGCGGTTCTGGCGAAACAGTATCCACTCGGCCACCCGCTCCCCGCCAGCATTTCGCCGAAGCCCGCGTTCCGATGGATCATAGGGCCAGCCAAGGAACGGCGGCGGTATCCCCGGCCCCAGATCGAAGGGAAGCGCGCAGGCGACCGAGATCAGCGGCACCGCCAGATGACCCGCAATCAGCGCCGCTGCGGGCTCGGTCTGATCGCCGATGATCGCCCCCACGCCGCGAAAGCGCGCGGCGGCGGTGCAGAGCGCATCCGTCCGTGCGATGCTCTGGCCGATGGCCCCGGCCCGAAGCGCGCGGGCGTCGGCGGACGGCCCGATCCGCAGCACGTCGGCGATACAGCCCGGTTCGTCCCCTTCGGCCAGCGCATAGGTCACGCGGTGTCCACGCGCCACCAGCGCCCGACCAAGGGCGTCGAATGCGCGGCGATGGCTGGGATAAGGGGGGCAGATCAGGGCGAAATGCATGGGCGATCACATTAAGCCGCTTCCAGAACGGCATGAAGCTTCTGCCGATCCCCGCGCGAGCGAAGCTGGCGCGTCTCGACACTTGCGGCGCGAAAGCAGGCATTCCCGGCCGCTCGCTCGAACCGACGGACCGCGCCGGTGATGCTGGAGGCATTCGCCGCGACGATGGTGATCTCCACCGACAGGATGTCGTCCATGCTGGCGATGTCTGCATTCTCGGTCGCGGCCCGATCCAGCAGGGTCGAGAAGCGGCCGATATCGCGCATCGTGCCGCCGGACATGGGCCCCTGGTTGGTCGCGCTTGCATCCTCGTTGCCCTCGGGGATCATCAACTCGTATCTGTCGGGCACGACGGCGCTGGCCTCGCTCTGCCCGTCGCGGACATCGATCCGGATGCTCAGGATCGAGATCGGCTCCAACCCCAGATTGGTCACGAGGCAGTGGCTGTTCATGCCCCGCCCCGCGCCGGAGGTGATCAGGATCATGGACCGCTGCTGGCGGCGATACCCGCCCAGAAAGGTCTGGAGATAGACGATCCAGACGAGGGCCGTGATCGCGCTGGTGGCAAGCTGCAAGACGGCAGCATTCGCAAGAAGCCATTCCATTTTCCACCCCGTCCTTACTTGCGGGGTAAACCGGGCTTGCGGCACGCAGGTTCCTGCGCCGCAATGAAAATCGCCGCCCCGAAGGGCGGCGAGACGGTCAGACGCGTTCCACCTTTCCGCCGGTCTTGATCAGCGAGACGATGATGCCCGCCGCCAGGATGGCAAAGGTGATGCCAAGCGACCATGCCGGGGGAAACTTCTCCCACCCCATCAGGTCGGCGATGAAGATCTTGGACCCGATGAAGACCAGCAGGATCGACAACGCATATTTCAGATAGGCAAAGCGGTGCAGGATCGCCGAAAGCGAGAAGAACAGCGCCCGCAGACCAAGAATCGCGAAGATGTTCGAGGTATAGACGATGAACGGGTCCGTCGTGATCGTGAACACCGCCGGCACCGAGTCCACGGCAAAGATGAGGTCCGCAAATTCGATCATCACCAGCGCAAGGAACAGCGGCGTCGCAAAGCGCACGACCTTGCCGGTCTTGTCGGGCAGACGAACGAAGAAGGCATTGCCGTGCAGATCATCCGTCACGCGCATGTATTTCTTGGACAGGCGCAGGATCGGGTTCCGGCTCATGTCCGGGTGTTCATCCTCGCCCGCGAACAGCATCTTGATCCCGGTGAAGATCAGGAAGGCCGCGAAGACATAAAGCACCCAGCCATAGCTCGCCACGATATGCGCGCCCAGACCGATCATGATGCCGCGCAGCACGATCACGCCAAGGATGCCCCAGAACAGAACCCGGTGCTGATATTTCCGCGGAATGGCGAAGAAGCTGAAGATCAGCGCGATGACGAAGATGTTGTCCAGCGCCAGCGTCTTTTCGATGACGAAGGCAGTCAGGTAGTTCGCCGTCGCCTCGGGGGTCATCTGCCACCAGACGAAGCCCGAAAACGCCAGACCAAGCGAGATGTAGAAGGCCGACATCTTCAGGCTGGCCGCGATCTCGATCTCGCGGTCCTCCTTGTTGAAGACGCCAAGGTCCAGCGCCAGAAGCGCCAGCACGATGCCGATGAACACCAGCCACATCCAGACCGGTGTTCCCATGAAGAGTGTAAGCAGAATTTCCATATCCGACCTCTGTTTTCGCAATAGCGCACGAGATCGGCAAATCGGGTAACGGGCCAATCTCGAGCATGCTCGAGTGGTCCGACATCACGGTTTCACACCGCCAGAGGGGCCCGGTCCACGATGGCGAAGTTAGCGCAGGGCGCCGCCGCGTTCAACGCCAGCCCCCTGCGACAAATGCGCCGCTCAGGCCCATTCACCCGCGCGGAACACGGGAACGCGATCCCCCGCCTCGGTGACGCCATCGACATCCACCTGCCCCGAGCCGATCATCCAGTCGATATGGATCAGGCTGGAATTGCCGCCCTGTGCCTTGATCTGGTCCGGGGTCAGGCTTGCGCCGCCCACGAAGCACTTGGAATAGCACTGGCCCAGCGCGATGTGGCTGGCGGCGTTTTCGTCATAAAGCGTGTTGTAGAACAGCAGCCCCGAGGCCGAGATGGGCGAGCCATGCGGCACGAGCGCCACTTCGCCCAGACGCCGCGCGCCCTCGTCCGTGTCCAGCACCTTGTTCAGCACCTGCTCGCCCCGCGTCGCATGGGCTTCGGTGATGCGCCCGCCTTCGAAGGTTACGCGGATGCCGTCGATCAGCGTCCCCTGATGCGACAGCGGCTTCGTCGCGCTGACATGGCCTTCGACCCTCAGGGCATGGGGGGTGGTGAACACCTCCTCGGTCGGGATGTTGGGATTGCAGGTGATGCCGTTCTTGGCCTCGGAGGCGCCGCCATGCCATTCGTGACCACCCGCAAGCCCTATGGTCAGGTCGGTCCCCGGCCCGGTGAAATGCAGCGCCGCGAAACGGCGGTCGTTCAGCCAGCCTGACCGGCGGCGCAGCGCGGCGTTGTGTTCCGCCCAGGCGCCCACCGGATCATCGCCATCCACGCGGGATGCCGCAAAGATCGCCTCGGCCAGCGCAAAGACGGCCTCGTCCTCGGGCAGATCGGGAAACACCTGCCGCGCCCATGACGGGCTGGGATAGGAGACGATGTTCCAGTTGATGTCGAACCCGGCGATCTTCTCCAACGCCGGTTTATAGGCGCGGGAATTGGCGCGGTTGGCGCGCGCGACCTTGTCAGGGTCCTCGGCCGACAGCAGCATCGGGTTGTCGCCCGACACCGCCAGCCGCGCGGTATTGGCGGAAAACGCCTGCGCCATCCCGTCGTAAAGCCAGCCCGCAGCCTTGTCGAAGCTTTCGTCCGGCGCGTTGCGATAGCGGGCCAGCGTGATTTCCTCGTCGGCAAAGAACGGCGTCACCAGACCCGCCCCCGCCTTGTAGGCATGGGCCGCGATGCGCCGCACCAGCGGCAGCGCCGCCGTCGGCGCGGTCAGCAGCAGGTCTTGGCCCGGTTGCAGGTTGAGGCCGACCTTCACGGCAACCTCTGCCAGACGGTCAAGCTTCTGGGGATCGATGTTCATGGCTGGCCCTTCGCGTCAAACGGAAAGGCCAGCATATCGCCGCCTCAGCGGGCCGCAAGCCAGCCGTCGATCCCGGCCTGTGCCACGTCCTGATCCTGCGCCGGAGTGCCCGAGGACACGCCGATGCCGCCCACGACCTGCCCGTCCACGATCACCGGCAGACCGCCGCCCACCACCAGCAACCGCCCTCCGATGGCCGAGGCGATGCCATATGCCGGAGCGCCCGGCTGGCTGGATGCGCCATATTCATGCGTCGCCTTCTTCGCCGCCGAGGCCGTGAAGCTCTTGTCGATGGCGATGGTGGTCGAGGTAACCTTGCCGCCGTCCATCCGCTCGAACGCGATCAGGTTGCCGCTTTCATCGGTGATCGCGATGCACATCGGCACCCCGATCGCCTCGGCCCGATCCCGCGCCTTGGCGATCAGGATGCGCGCATCAGCAATGTCCAAGCGGTTGAAGTTCTGCATGAAGATATCCTCTCAAGTTTATGCTTTTGTTGTTCTATAGCGACGCCTCGGGCGTCCGAAGGCGATCCCGGCCGTCTTGTCCACGGCGATCTTGTGCGCTCCATTCACCATCCGGGCTTTGTCGATGATACCGTCGCACAGATCGTTGGCAAGGAACTGGGCCGAGATCCGCACATCGCGATAGCTTCGCGCGCCGTGTTCCGACCTAACGCGAGATGCCGGATTTTACGCTGCGCTCAAGCCCTTCGACGCCGACATTGATGACGTTTCTCATGGCATCGGCTGCGCGCGGGGCGTCCCGGGCGGCGATGGCATGGACGATCCGCAGGTGGTTCGATGCCAGAAGCGACAGGCCATCGGGCGAACTTGCCGGCGATGACAGGTGGAACATCACCGCCAGCGCCGCCTCGATCAGGCTGGTGACCGAGCGCATGAACGGGTTGCGTGACATGCGGGCGATGGCGACGTGGAAATCCAGATCCACCTTGGCGATGCTTTCGCGAGTATGGGCCGGGTCCTCCATCCGCGCGGCGATGGCATATAGCTCCACCAGCTCGTCGCTGGTCGCGTGGCGGGCGGCCAAGGCAGCGGCGGATGGCTCCAGCGCCAGCCGCATTTCGGCCAGATGCATCGCGAATTCCAGATCGATCCCCGCCCGCAGCCGCCAGCCGATCACATCCGCATCGATGAAGTTCCAACGGTCGCGCGGCAGGACGCGCGTGCCCACGCGGGACTTGGCCTCGATCAGGTGTTTTGCGGCCAATGTCTTCATCGCCTCCCGCACCACGGTGCGGGACACGCCGAAACGCTCCATCAGGTCCGGATCGCCCGGCAGGATCGCCCCTTCGGCAATCTGTCCCGACACGATGGCAAGGCCCAACTCCTCCACCACGACGCCGTGGCTGCCGCGAGGCTTGCGACCGTAGAGCCTCGCCTCAAGCAGCCCCATCTTGCCTATCCCCCTGCCGGTATCATCCGGGCGGGTTTGCCCCTCGGACCGTGGAAAAGCAAGATCACCCGTTGCAGCACGATGAAGGCGAACAGCAAAAGCCCGACGACGATCTTGGTCCACCACGACGAAAGCGTGCCGTCGAAGACGATATAGGTCTGGATCAACCCCTGGATCAGCACGCCGAACAGCGTGCCCATGACCAGCCCTGCGCCGCCGGTCAGCAGTGTGCCCCCGACCACGACCGCCGCGATGGCGTCAAGCTCCATCCCCACCGTCGCCAGCGAATACCCGGCCGAGGTGTAGAGCGTATAGGCGATCCCCGCGAGGCCCGCGAGCGCCCCCGACAGCGCATAAAGACGGATCGTCGTCGCACGCACCGGAACGCCCATCAACTCGGCCGATTGCGGGCTGCCGCCCAGCGCATAGACATTCGCGCCGAACCGCGTGCGTTTGGCGATGATCGCGCCGATGACGAACACCGCCAGCATCAGCATCGCCAGAAAGGTCAGCCGCCCCTTGCCCGGCAAGCGAAAGAACATATCCCCCAGCGTATCAAGAAACGGGTGCGAGATCGGCACGGATTCGGTCGTCAGCAGGAACGCCGCTCCGCGCGCAAGGAACATCCCCGCCAGCGTCACGACGAAAGGCGGCATCGACAGCGCATGGATCGTCAGCCCCATCAGCGCCCCGAACGCGGTCGAGATCACCAGCGCCAGCGAGAACGCCATCGCCGGATGCATCCCCGCCCGCACCGTCACCGCCACGAAGACCGAGGTAAAGGCGATGACCGACCCTACCGACAGGTCGATCCCGCCCGAAAGGATCACGAAGGTCATGCCCACCGCCGCAATGCCCAGAAAGGCATTGTCCGTCAGAAGGTTGCCGATCACCCGCGTGGACAGCATGTTCGGGAACTGCATCACGCACAGGGCGTAGGCGACGATGAAGATCAGCACGGTCGCGGCAAAGGGAAGGTTGCGGGCGCGGATCATTGGCGAACCTTTCTTGCCTCGGCATAGTCGCGGCGGGCGGCGCGCAGCATCGCGCCGATTCCTTCCAAGGCAGGCGATTGCAGCGTCAGGATCACGATGATGACCAGCGCCTTGACGATCAGGTTGAATTCGGGTGGCCAGCCGGAGATCAGGATACCGGTGTTGATCGACTGGATGATCAGCGCGCCCAGAAGCGAGGCGGTGATGGAAAACCGCCCACCCGACAGCGCCGTGCCGCCGATCACCACGGCGAGGATCGCGTCAAGCTCCAGCCACAGGCCCGCATTGTTGGCATCGGCCCCACGGATGTCGGCGGTCACGATCATTCCCGCCATTGCCGCGCACAGGCCCGATACGACATAGACCAGCACGATCAGGAACCGTGCCCTGACCCCCATCAGAAGCGAGGCGCGACGGTTGATCCCCACCGCCTCGATCAGCAGGCCAAGGGCCGATCGGCGCACCAGCAGACCCACGACCAGCCCGGTCAACAGCCACAGGATCACCGGCATCGGCACCCCCGCCACCGCGCCGGACCCAAGGAAGGAAAACGCCGGGTCGTTGAAAGTCAGGATCACGCCCTCGGTCACAAGCTGGGCGATGCCCCTGCCCGCCACCATCAGGATCAGCGTCGCGATGATCGGTTGAATCTCCAGAAACCCGACCAGCAGACCGTTCCAGACGCCGCAGAGCAGCCCGATCGCCAAGGCCGTGACGATCACCACCACCAGCGGCTGCCCCGCTGCCACCATGGATGCCGCGACCGCCCCGCAGATTGCGATGACCGCGCCGACCGAAAGGTCGATCCCCTTGGTCGCGATCACCAGCGTCATGCCCACGGCCAACAGCGCGACCGGTGCCGCGCGCACGGCAATGTCGATCAGGCTGCCATAGAGCCGCCCATTGCGGAACGTCACGTCCAGAAACCCCGGCGCGATCAGGGTGATGGCGGCAAGGATCAGCACCAGCGCCGCGATCTGCGGTTGAAGTCGCTTCAGCTTGGTCATGCCGCCTCCACCGCCATTGCGGCCATGATCGCCTGTGCGGAAATCTCGTCGCCCGCAAGTTCCGCCACCTGCCGATGATCGGCCATGACCACCACGCGGCTGGAATAGGCCACCAGCTCGTCCAGCTCGGACGAGATGACGGCAAGCGCCATCCCCTCGGCCCGCAGCCCGTCGATCAGGCGGATGATCTCGGCATGGGCGCCGATGTCGATGCCGCGCGTCGGCTCGTCCAGGATCAGGAAACGCGGATCGGTCGCCAGCCAGCGGGCAAGGATCACCTTCTGCTGGTTGCCGCCCGACAGGAACTTGATGGGCCGCTCGGGGTCGGTCGGGCGAATGTCCAGCATTCGGATATACTTCTCGGCAATCGCGTTCTGCTCGCGTCGAGGGATCGGGCGGGACCAGCCGCGCCGTGCCTGAAGCGCAAGGATGATGTTCTCGCGGACGGAAAGATCTGCGACGATGCCGTCGGTCTTGCGCTCCTCGGGGCAGAAACCGAAACCCTGCGCGATGGCGTCATGGGGGGAGTTCAACGTTACCGGGCGGCCGTCGATCTCGGCGCTGCCGCTGTCGGCGCGGTCGATGCCGAACAGCAGGAATGCGGTTTCGGTCCGGCCCGAGCCAAGAAGGCCGGCGATGCCCAGAACCTCTCCTGGGCGGATATCCATATCGAAGGGCGCGACGCTGCCGGTCTTGCCCATGCCGCGGAACCGGATCGGCGCGGGGGTATCGGCGGGAGGCGCGGCGCTGCGGGAGTGGGTTTCCTCGGCCAGTTCGCGGCCCAGCATCATGCCGACCAAATCGCGGCGCGGCAGGTCCGAAATGGCGCGGCTGCCCACCAGCTTGCCGTTGCGCAGCACCGTCACCCGGTCTGCCAGCGCGAAAACCTGATCGAGGAAATGCGTGATGATGACGATACCAAGGCCGTCATCCCGCAAGCGGCGCAGGATGGCAAAGATCGCCTCCACCTCGCGCGCATCGAGGCTGGCGGTCGGCTCGTCCAGAAACAGGACCTTGCCTGACAGGTCCACCGCACGGGCGATGGCGATGATCTGGCGGATCGCGACGGAATAGGCCGACAGGCTTTCCCCCGGATCGACGCGCAGCCCGTATCGCGCCAGCAGCGCAGTCGCCTCCGCCTCCATCCGTTTCGTGTCGATCATCCCGAACCGTCGCGGCTGGCGGCCAAGATAGACGTTTTCCGCAACCGACAGATTGTCCAGCAGGTTCACCTCCTGATAGACCGTGCCGATGCCCATTGCCTGCGCCTCGGCCACGTCGCGGGGCTCGACCTCGGTCCCTTCCAGCCGCATCGTGCCGCCGTCGCGCCGATAAGCCCCGGTCAGGATCTTGACCAGCGTCGATTTCCCGGCGCCATTCTCGCCCAGCAGCGCATGGATCTCGCCCGCATGCAGGGTGAAGTCCACGTCGTCCAGCACCGTTACGCCATAGAAGGATTTGCGGATCGCCCGCGCCTCGATCAGCATTGCTCGCTCCTCGAAAACGGCGGGGCGCGTGGCCCCGCCAGAGGTGTCAGTAACCGAGGTCTTTCTTCGCCTCATAGACCGCTTGCGGATCGTCCGCCTGCGTATAGAGCTTGGATTCCGTCTGAATCCACTTCGGCGGCTCGGTGCCGTCGTTGATGAAGGCGGCCAGAGCATCGAAAGCCGGACCAGCCATGTTCGGCGTCAGTTCCACCGTCGCGTTCGCCTCGCCACTTGCCATCGCAAGGAAGATGTCCGGCACGGCGTCGATGGACACGATCTTGATGTCGGTGCCGGGGTTCAGCCCCGCTTCCTTGATCGCCTGAATGGCGCCCACGGCCATGTCGTCGTTATGGGCATAGACGGCACAGATATTCGCCCCGCCGCCTTCGGCCTTGATGAAGCTTTCCATCACTTCCTTGCCCTTGGTCCGGGTGAAGTCGCCGGTCTGGGAACGGGTGATGCGGATGTTGTCGTGACCTTCAAGCGCCTGCTCGAACCCGGCCTTGCGATTGATCGCAGGAGACGATCCGGTGGTGCCCTGAAGTTCCACCACGTTGCAGTCGGCATCGCCGACCTCGCCCACCAGCCAGTCGCCGGCAACCTTGCCCTCATAGACCTGATCCGAGGTGACGGCGGTCAGGTAAAGCTCCTCGGGTGCCTCGATCTGGCGGTCCAGCAGCACGACCGGAATTTCGGCCTCCTTGGCCTCTTCCAGCACCGCGTCCCAGCCGGTGGCGACCACGGGGGCGATCAGGATGGCGTCCACACCTTGGGCAATGAAACCGCGGATCGCCTTGATCTGGTTTTCCTGCTTCTGCTGGGCATCGGCGAATTTCAGATCAATGCCGCGCGTCTGTGCTTCCTGCTGGGTCACGGTGGTTTCCGCCGCACGCCAGCCCGATTCCGAACCGATCTGCGAAAAGCCGACCGTCATGTCCTGTGCCATCGCCATGCCCGCGGCCATGGCAAGACAGGCGACCGCCCCAGCGGTCGCGAATGTGCATTTCATGGGATTCCTCCAAATCCGAAAGGTCCTCCTCGACCTCTGCCTTGAATCGTTATTGTAGTATAAATGGACGGTCAACATCTATTGCAGCGCGCCGAGATCAGGCTGTTGACGCGGGTTTTGCGGTTCAATAATCATATTAATGGGAAGAAAAGGGAGGAAGACCATGAGTTTGAAACTCGGCCTCGTCGGGCTTGGAAAGATTGCGCGCGACCAGCATCTTCCCGCCATCGCCGCAACGCCCGGCCTGAAACTGGCCGCCATCGCCAGTCGCCATGCGACCCTGCCCGATCTTCCCGGTTTCAACGACATCGATTCGCTTCTGGCCGGGGCGGATCTGGATGCCATAACGCTTTGCACCCCGCCGCAGGGGCGGTTCGATCAGGCGGTGTCGGCACTGAAGGCGGGGCGGCACCTGATGCTGGAAAAGCCCCCCGGCATGACGGTGACCGAAGTGGAGGCTCTGGCCGCACTGGCCCGGCAAAAAGGCGTCACCCTGTTCACCACATGGCATTCGCGCGAAGCGGCGGCGGTCGAGCCCGCGCGGACGTGGCTGTCGGGGCGCAGGATCGACTCGGTCCGCGTCATCTGGAAAGAGGATGTGCGCCACTGGCATCCCGGTCAGGCATGGATATGGGAGCCGGGCGGGCTGGGCGTCTTCGATCCCGGCATCAATGCGCTGTCCATCGTCACGCATATCCTGCCGGATGCGGTCTTCGTGACGGGCGCATCCCTGGAGTTCCCCGCCAACCGCGCCGCCCCCATCGCGGCATCCGTGCAGATGCGCATGAACGCAGCCCCGATCGAGGCCGAATTCGACTGGCGGCAGACCGGCCCCCAGACCTGGGACATCGAAGTCCAGACCGACGCTGGCCTTCTGCGCCTGTCCAAAGGCGGCAGCGAGATGTGGCTGGACGATCAACCGCAGTTGGTCGAGGAGGATTCGGAATATCGCAGCCTGTATCGCCGCTTCGTGGATCTGGTGGCGGGCGGGCGGTCCGAAGTGGACCTTGCCCCCCTTCGGCTGGTCGCGGATGCGTTTCTTTTGGCCCGCCGGATCGAGGTCGACGCCTTCGAGGATGACGCATGATCGTCCTGCGCGCGGGCGTGGCCGAGGCGCATATCCTGCCCTTCGGCGCCACGATCCAGTCACTTCTGGTGCCGGATCGCAACGGGATGGTCGATGACATCGTGCTGGGCCATGACGACATGGCCGGCTACCTTGCGCGCCGCAGTTTCTATGGCGCGACCATCGGGCGGTTCGCCAACCGGATCGCGGGCGGGCGGTTCGGCGACGTGCAGGCGCCCGCGAATGACGGGCCGAACGCGCTGCATGGCGGCCCTGACGGATTCGACCGCCGCGTGTGGACGGTCGAGGATGTCTCGGACCACCACGCCACGCTGTCGATAATCAGCCCGGATGGCGATCAGGGATTTGTCGGGAACGTCGCAGCCAAGCTGACATTCTGCATGAGCATCGACGCCCATGCCGTTGTCTTGACGATGGATTGCGAGGCGTCGGCCGATGCGGAAACTCCGGTCAACCTGACCCATCACGGCTTCTTCAACCTTGGTGGCAATCTGCGCGATCCGGCGAAGATGCGCTCGGTGATGGAGCATGAGTTGACCATCCACGCCTCGCATTACCTGCCCGTGGACGAGGTGGCGATCCCGCTGGAAGTCACGACGGTCGAAGGAACGCCGTTCGATTTTCGCACCCCGCAGACGATCGGCGAGCGTATCCGCTGCGGCCATCCGCAGCTTGTGCGCGGCAAAGGGTATGACCACAACTTCTGCCTCGACGGTGCGCTGGCTGCCCGGTTGCGCGATCCGGTCTCGGGCCGGGTGATGGAGATCGTGACGGACCAGCCCGGTCTGCAATTCTATTCCGGCAACTTCCTTGACGGAACCGAACCGGGCAAGGGCGGCGTCGCCCCGCGCATGGGCGATGCGTTGTGTCTGGAGCCGCAGCTTTGGCCGGACAGCCCGAACCGCCCCGATTTCCCGGATGCGATGCTTCGGCCGGGCCAGACCTATCGCCACCGGACCGAGTTTCGCTTCACCACGGATTGACGCGGGGGGCCGGCACACCTTTGGCCGCGACGGTGCGGGCAAAGGTCATCCCCGCTTCGGCTTCCGGCGCACCCATTCCCTCGCGGGCCGAGGTGACGAACAGGGTGTCCATCCCCTCGCCTCCGAATGCGGGACAGGACGTCTGGCTGGCGGGGAAGCTTTCGGCAAGCAGGAACGTCCCGTCGGGCGCATAGCAGGCGACGCGCCCCGCGCCCCATTGCGCATTCCAGAAGCGCCCCTCGGCATCCGTCACTGCGCCGTCGGGGTTCAACCCATCGGCCTTCAGATCAAGGAAAACTTCCTTCTTTGCGGATGGCCAGCCAGTTTCCGCGTCCAACTCCTGCTTGAACACGATCCCTCGCGCCGTGTCCGCGAAATAGGCGCGGGTGCCGTGGAAACAGATCGCGTTCGGGATGGTCAGCCCGGGGTGCAGCTTGCGCAACTGCCCTTCATGCCAGCGCCAGACGGCACCGAGGCCCGGCTCCGCCTTCTTGCCCATCGTTCCGATCCAGAACCCACCCCAGGGGTCCGCGCGCCCATCGTTGCTGCGCGTCTCGGGGCGGTCCGCTTCCAGCACCGTCAGCAGGCTCTGCTCGTCCTTTTCCAGATCGAATATCCACAGCCCGGTTTCCGAGGCGATCAACAACTGGTCCCGGTCGATCCATCCGGCGGCCGAGACGCATTCGTCGAACTGCCAATGCCGCCCTTTGGTGTGCAGGCGGTGGTTAAGGATGTCGAACCAGAAAAGCTGCTGCCGTTCGGGATGCCAGAACGGGCCTTCGCCCAGCTCGCACAGGGTATCGTCGAAAATCATGCCGTTGCCTCGTCATAGGCGCGGCAGATCGCCTTGGCTGCCTGCGCCGTCGCCTCGACCGATTGGCCCGGGCGATAGATTGCGGTGCCGATGCCGAAGCCCGTCGCCCCCGCGGCGAGCCATTCGCCGAAGTTCCCCGGACCCGCCCCGCCGACCGCATAAAGCGGCACCGGCGGAAGCACGGCTTTCATCGCGCGCAGGCCCTCTGGCCCGATCAGGGAGGCGGGGAAGAATTTCAGCCCCGTCGCCCCCGCTTTCAACGCCTCGAAGCAGTCGGTCGGACTGAAGACACCCGGCCAGCTTTCCATCCCTGCTGCCCGCGTGGCGGCGATCACGTCGCGGTCGGTATTGGGCGAAACGACGATCCGCGCGCCCATATCGGCAAGCCTGCGCACCGCGTCCACGTCCAGCACCGTGCCCGCGCCGATGGTCACGTCGTTGCCGAAACGGGCGATCAGCCGCTCGATGCTGACCCACGGATCGGGCGAATTGAGCGGCACTTCCAGCACCGTGACCCCCGCCTCTATCAGCGCTTCGGCATGTGCCTCCGCCTCGGACGGGGTTATGCCGCGCAGGATGGCGATGATGTTTCGCATCATGTTTCCTTGACGATCCGATAAGCGGCGGACAGGCCCGCCAGCACTGCATCTGTTCCCGAAATCAGTTTCGGCGCGACACCCAGGCTGCGCAAGCCCCGGTCATACAATGCCGAGACCTTGCCCGACCCGACGATCAACACCTCGCGCCCCAGCCACCACGGCTTGGCGGCCGCGAGTTCCGCGCCCAGAAGCAGCCCGGAAAGCCGCCCCGACGCCGCATCGGGCGCAAGGCCCGACAGCAGCCCCTCGGCGCGGATGGCGAACAGCCGCGCGGCCAGCGCCTCGGGCCGCGCCAGCGCCTGTTCCAGCGCCGCATCAAAGGCGGCAAGGTCGATCTCTTGCCCCATCCCGTGCCGGAGAACCGATTTCGTGGCCAGAAGCTCGAACAGTTCGCCCGTCATGAAACTGCGGAAATCCGTAACTTCGCCCGCACTGATCGCCGCCCATTTGCTGTGGGTGCCGGGCAGGCAGATAACGCCGTCGAAATTCGGATGCGCCGACAGAACCCCGGCGATCTGCGTTTCCTCGCCCCGCATCACGTCCGAGGTGGGAACGGTTTGCGACAGGCCCGGCACGATGTGGATGCCGGGCGCAGGGCTGGTCATCGGCAGCCCCAGCGGTGCGCAGGGAACCGGGCGATAGGCAGCCTCGATCCAGCCCTGACGCGCCCCGGCCATGCCGCAGATGACCACATCGCCAACCCAGTCGCCCATCAGATCGCGCAAGGCGACCGGAAATTCCGGCGGCGTCAGGCGGCCCATGCCGCGATCGGAGTCCCGCGCCTCCTGCGGCGTCGTGCCGTCCATGCGCCAGATGCGCAGGTTGCTGGTGCCCCAGTCGACGGCGATCCACATCGGCTTCTCCTTTTCGGGTTGGATGGCCCGTGGTTGCGGCAAGGTCAATGGCTGTCCTTGCCGACCGCAGATCCCCGGCATCCGCGCAGGAAGTCGAAATCGGCCCCGGTATCCGCGCCCTGCACATGGCTGTGGAAGATCTGCGCGTAACCGCCCATCGGCGCTGGCACATTCGGCGACCAGGCTGCCAGACGGGCGGCGAGTTCGTCATCCGGGATGTCCAGATGGATGCGGCGCGCGTCCACGTCGATCTCGATGAAGTCGCCGTCCCGAACCACCGCCAGCGGCCCGCCCACTGCCGCCTCGGGCGAGGTGTGAAGCAGCACGGTGCCATAAGCCGTCCCCGACATGCGCGCGTCAGAGATGCGGACCATGTCCACGATGCCCTTCCGCAGCACCTTCGGCGGCAAGCCCATATTCCCGACCTCGGCCATGCCCGGATACCCTTTCGGGCCGCAGTTCTTAAGCACCATCACGCAGGTCTCGTCGATGTCCAAAGCCTCGTCGTTGATCTTGGCTTTATAGTCGTCGATATCCTCAAAGACCACTGCGCGACCGCGATGCTTCAGCAGATGCGGGCTGGCGGCCGAGGGTTTGAGCACCGCACCCTTGGGCGCAAGGTTGCCACGAAGAACGGCGATGCCGCCGTGTGATGCCAGCGCGCGTTCGACGGGCAGGATGACGTCTTCGTTGTGGTTGATCACCTCCGAAACCTCGTCCCAGACCGACTGCCCCGAGACAGTCAGCGCGTCCTTGTGCAAGAGCCCGGCTTCGCCCAAACGCTTCAAGACGACCGGCAGACCACCGGCATAGAAGAATTCTTCCATCAGGTATTTTCCCGACGGCATCAGGTTCACGATGGTCGGCACGTCGCGCCCTAGGCGGTCCCAGTCGTCCAGCGTCAGATCAATCCCCGCGCGGCCCGCCATCGCCAGAAGGTGGATGACGGCGTTGGTCGATCCGCCGATTGCGCCATTGGTGCGGATCGCATTCTCGAAAGCATTTTTCGTCATGATGTCAGACGGTTTCAGATCGTCCTTCACCATCTGCACGATGCGCCGTCCTGACAGCTGCGCCATGACACGGCGGCGGCTGTCCACCGCCGGGATCGCAGCATTGCCGGACAGCGCCATGCCCAAAGCCTCGGCCATCGAGGCCATGGTGCTTGCGGTACCCATGGTGTTGCAGGTCCCGGACGAGCGGCTCATCGAAGCCTCGGCCTCCAGGAACTCGGCCTGAGTCATCTCTCCGGCTTTCACCATTTCCGAGAATTTCCACAGATGAGTGCCTGACCCGACCCGCTCGCCCCGGAAATAGCCGTTGAGCATCGGCCCGCCCGTGACGACGATGGATGGAAGATCGACAGATGCCGCCCCCATGATCAGGCTGGGCGTGGTCTTGTCGCAGCCGACCAGCAGCACGCAGCCGTCGATGGGCTGGCCGCGAATGACCTCCTCGACCGCCATGGCCGCAAGGTTGCGATACATCATCGCGGTCGGACGATAGGTGTTCTCGGATGCCGAAAAGACCGGAACCTCGACCGGAAGGCCGCCGCCTTCCCAGATGCCCGCCTTCACCTTCTCGGCCAACTCGCGCAGATGCCCGTTGCAGGGGGTCAGGTCGGACCAGGTGTTCAGAATGCCGATGACGGGCCTTCCGTCAAAAAGATCATGTGGATAGCCTTGGTTCTTCATCCAGCCGCGATGGTAGATGGTGTCGCGGGACGTGCCGCCATACCATTCCTGCGACCGCAATTTCCTTGGCCATGGTTTGGGCGAAAAGCTCATGCCCAGCCTCCGTCAACGATGTAATTCTGCGCCGAGCACATGCGCGACGCGTCGGAACCGAGGAACAGTGCCATCTGGGCAATGTCCTCGGGCAGCAACTCTCCCGGCAGGGCTTGCGAGGCTGCGATCCGCTCGCGCCCGGCATCGTCCAGCCACAGCCTGCGCTGGCGGTCGGTCATGACCCAGCCGGGGCTGATCGTGTTCACCCGCACCCGGTCGCGGCCCAGATCCCGCGCCAGTGCCCGCGTCAGCCCGTGGATCGAGGCCTTGGCGGCGGCATAGACCGGATATTCAGACCCGCCGATCATCCAGCCGATGGAAGCGAAGTTGATGATCGAGCCGCCGCCCGTCTTCTTCATCATCGGCGCGACGACCTGCGCGGCAAACACCTGATGGCGCAGATTGACCGCCACGATGTCATCGAACGCGTCTTCGGTCAGGTCGGCCAGCTTGTGGCGGCGATCGTTCCCGGCATTGTTCACCAGAACCGAGATCGGTCCATGCGCACGAGAGAAGCGAAGCACCTGCGCTTGAAGATCGCGGGTCCGGCGCACGTCGCATGCGGCGAAGGGCGCGGACAGCCCGCTTTCCTCCAGCCGCGCCGACAACTCGCCCCCCGCCGCCGCGTCCATATCCACGAAACAGGCGACCGCGCCTTGCCGGGCAAACGCCTCGACCATGGCTGCACCGATCCCGGTTGCCCCCCCGGTCACAAGGATGGCGCGTCCTTCCAGATCGCTGTAGGTTGCTGTCATAGTCTCCTGACAGATATCGGTTTTCCGCCCTCCTCGGTGCGCAGGAGATTTCTCAGGGGAAGGCCGAAATCCGGGGCCTCGATCTCAAACACGTCGCCGGGTTCGGGCTTGATCCCATCGGCAAAGGACAGGGTCGCGGTGCCGAACATATGGACGTGCAGATCTCCGGGCTGACGGAACAGCGCGTATTTGAAGTGGTGGTGCTCAAGATTGGCGATGCTGTGGGACATGTTCGCCTCGCCCGACAGGAAGGGTTTGTCGAAGATCACCTGCCCGCCACGACGGATGCGCGAGGTCCCGCGAATGTCCTGCGGCAGATCGCCGACCAGCAGTTCCGGCCCGAAAGCGGCGGGGCGCAGCTTGGAATGCGCGAGGAACAGGTAGTTGATCTTCTCGGTCACATGGTCCGAAAATTCGTTGGCAAGGCTGAATCCCACGCGGCAGGGCGTGCCGTCCGGCGCAATGAGGTAGAAGCCCGCGATTTCCGGCTCCTCGCCGCCATCCAGCGCGAAAGCCGGCGAGGTCAGCGGATCGCCGGGCGCCACCGCTTCGGTGCCGGTGCCCTTGTAGAACCATTCCGGCTGGACACCCACGCCGGACGCGGGCTTGCCGCCCTCCAGCCCCATGCGAAACATCTTCATGCTGTCCGACAGCCCTTCGGAGCTGTGCATCGCATCGCGCGTATTGGCCGATCCGGTATGGGTCAGGCCCGTCCCGGTCAGGAACATCCGCGCGGGTTCGGGATGGCGCAGCGGCACGTCCAGCTTGCCGCCCGCCGCCAATTCAGCCAGATCGACCGCCTCGCCCCCGCTTGGAATGACCGATGCCAGCGGCTTGCCCGAGGCCGCGGCGGCCATCGCAAGTTCGTAGATACTGGCGCGAGGGATCAGCCGGGTGCCGCCGTCGCGCACCACGACGCCGCCGGATTTCAGTTGGCTCAGATGCATTGCTCAGCCCTGCTTGTTCTTGTTGTAAACATCGAAGATCACGGCAGCCAGCAGCACGAGGCCCTTGATGACCTGCTGATAGTCGATGCCGATCCCCAGGATGGACATGCCGTTGTTCATGACCCCCATGATGAAGGCGCCGATCACCGCGCCGACGATCTTGCCCGACCCGCCGGACATGGACGCCCCGCCGATGAAAACGGCCGCGATCACGTCCAGCTCGAACCCGACGCCAGCCTTCGGGGTCGCGGTGTTGAGGCGCGCGGCGAAGATCATGCCAGCCAGCGCCGCCAGCATACCCATGTTCACAAAGGTCAGGAAGGTCAGCCGGTCGGTGCGGATGCCGGACAGCTTGGCGGCCTTCTCG
Source organism: Falsirhodobacter xinxiangensis (assembly GCF_004959935.1). GTDB lineage: Bacteria > Pseudomonadota > Alphaproteobacteria > Rhodobacterales > Rhodobacteraceae > Falsirhodobacter > Falsirhodobacter xinxiangensis. Next base: position 132,784 of record NZ_SMYN01000006.1, read on the forward strand.
TTCCCGCCGATAGCATAGATGCGCCGCCCGATCGTCGTCGATTGCGTCAGGAAGGTATAGGCCGAAATCAGCACCGCCATCGTGATCAGCACGTTGGGCAGCCCGCGATAGGTTGCCAGAAGATAGCTGATGAACAACAGCGCGAAGCAGACCAGTGCGTTCTTCACCGCGAAGACGACGAAGGGTTCATCCTCGATCCCGTAACGCTGATGGCGGGCGCGGGCGCGAACCGACAGCCAGACGATCGCGGCGGCGGCCAGCGCGCCAAGGATCATCGCGGTCAGATTCGGCTTCTCATCCCGGAAGAAGTCCGGCACGAAACCTGTTGAAAGGGATTGGAAAAGCTTGGGGAACGGCCCGACCGACGCGCCCTCCAGCAGCCACAGCGTCAGGCCGCGGAAGACCAGCATCCCGGCCAGCGTCACGATGAAGGACGGGATGCGCCAATAGGCGATCCAGTAGCCCTGCGCCGCGCCGATCACCGCACCCGCGAGCAGGCAGGCGACGAAGACGACCGGCACCGGCAGTTGCCAATGTACGATCATCACAGCGGCCAGCGCGCCTACGAACCCCGCGACGGACCCGACCGACAGGTCGATATGGCCCGTGACGATCACCAGCAGCATCCCAAGCGCCATGATGATGATGTAGCTGTTCTGTAGGAACAGGTTCGTCAGGTTCACAGGGCGCAGAAGCGTGCCATCGGTCGCGACCTGAAAGAACACCATGATCAGCACAAGCGCGATCAGGATGCCGTATTCGCGCATGTTGCTGCGAAGATAGCTTCCCATCGTCGGCGTTTCAGTGACCGCCATGTTTATCCCCCCTCACGATCATCGACATGATCCTTTCCTGCGAGGCATCCTCGCGGGTCAATTCGCCCACGAAGGCCCCTTCGTTCATCACGTAAATCCGGTCGCACATGCCCAGAAGCTCCGGCATCTCGGACGAGATCATGACGATCCCCCGACCCTGTGCCGCCAACTCGTTGATGATGTTATAGATTTCAAATTTCGCGCCGACGTCGATGCCGCGCGTCGGCTCGTCCAGGATCAGCACTTTCGGGTCGGTGAACAGCCATTTCGACAGCACGACCTTCTGCTGGTTGCCGCCCGACAGGTTCATCACCTGCTGGAACACCCCCGGCGTGCGGATGCGCAGCGCGCGGCGATATTCCTCGGCCACCTGCCGTTCGGCGCCCCGGTCCAATACCGAACGGGTGGAAACCTTTTGAAGCGCCGACAGGGTGGTGTTGCGGATGATCGGATCTTCGAGGATGAGGCCAAGCCCCTTGCGATCCTCGGTCACATAGGCAAGGCCCGCATCGATGGCGCGGTTCACGGTCGCCGTATCGACCAACTGCCCCTCGATCTTCACCTGCCCCGAGATGTTCTGGCCATAGCTTTTGCCGAACACGCTCATCGCCAGTTCCGTGCGGCCCGATCCCATCAGGCCGGCGATGCCCACGACCTCGCCCGCCCGCACGTTGAACGAGACGTTCTTGATCATCTGCCGCTCGGCCTGTTCGGGGTGCCAGACGTTCCAGCCCTCGACCTCCATCAGCACCTTGCCGATCTTCGGCACCCTGTCGGGATAGCGGCTTTCCATGTCCCGCCCGACCATGTCGCGAATGATCCGCTCCTCGGAGATCGGGGTGGACATGGTGGAGACGGTCGCGCCATCGCGCAGCACTGTAACAGTGTCCGCCACACGGCGGATTTCATTCAGCTTATGCGATATGATGATAGAGGTGATCCCTTGGGATTTCAGCTCCAGCATCAGATCCAAAAGCTTCTGGCTGTCGTTTTCCTGCAAGCTGGCGGTCGGCTCGTCGAGGATCAGCAGCTTCACTTTCTTCGACAGCGCCTTGGCGATCTCCACCAACTGCTGCTTGCCGACGCCCAGCTTTCCCACCGGCGTCGTCGGCGCTTCGGACAGACCGACCTTTTTTAGCAGCTCTCGCGTGCGGGTATAGGTCTCGGGCCAGTCGATGACACCCCCATGGGTGATCTCGTTGCCCAGAAAGATATTCTCGGCAATGGACAGAAGCGGCACGAGGGCCAGTTCCTGATGAATGATGATGATCCCGCGATGTTCGCTGTCGGCGATGCCCTTGAACGCGACGGTGTCGCCTTCGTAATGGATGTCGCCGTCATAGCTGCCATGGGGATAGACCCCGGACAACACCTTCATCAGCGTGGATTTTCCGGCGCCGTTCTCGCCGCAGATGGCGTGGATCTCGCCCTGTGCGACGGACAGGTTGACGTTGGACAATGCCTTCACGCCGGGAAAGGTCTTGGTGATGCTGCGCATCTCCATGATGGCCGTCATGTGCCGCTCCTTCTTGGATGGCGGCCCCCGCAGGGGCCGCGCAGGCTCATTTCAGCTGGTCTTCGGTGTAATAGCCGGAATCGACCAGAACCTCTTTCAGGTTGGTCCCATCGACGGCGACCGGCTCCAGCAGATAGGACGGCACGACCTTGACGCCGTTGTTGTAGGTTTCGGTGTCGTTGATCTCGGGCTCGCCGCCCGACAGCACGGCATCGACCATGCCGACGGTGACCTTGGCCAGTTCGCGCGTATCCTTGAAGATGGTCGAATACTGCTCGCCCGCCTCGATGGATTTGACGGATTGGACCTCGGCATCCTGCCCGGTCACGATGGGCATTTCCTGATCGCCAGAGCCATAGCCGACGCCTTTCAGCGACGACAGGATGCCGATCGACAGCCCGTCATAGGGCGACAGCACCCCGTTCACTTCCTTGTCTGTATAGGTCGAGGACAGGATGTTATCCATCCGGCTTTGCGCGACGGCCGGGTCCCAACGCAGGGTACCGACGGTTTCCATGCCCATCTGGCCCGACCCGATCACGATCGACCCATCGTCGATCAGCGGCTGGATGACCGACATCGCACCGTTATAGAAGAAGAAAGCGTTGTTGTCGTCGGGCGAGCCGCCGAACAGTTCCACGTTCCAAGGCTTGGTGTCCGGGAAGCGTTCCTTCAGCCCGTTCACGAGGCTGGTCGCCTGCAGGACGCCCACCTGGAAGTTGTCGAACGTGGCGTAGTAGCTGACGTTTTCCGAGCCGTTGATCAGCCGGTCATAGGCGATGACCGGGATGTCGGCCGCCGCCGCATTTTCCAGCGCGTTGGTCAGGGTCGTGCCGTCGATGGACGCGATGACCAGAACGTTCACGCCCTTCACGATCATGTTCTCGATCTGCGACAGCTGGTTGGGGATATCGTCCTCGGCATATTGCAGGTCGGTCTCGTAACCGGCCTCTTGCAGCGCCTTGACCATGTTGTTGCCGTCGTCGATCCAGCGGGCCGAGGACTTCGTCGGCATCGCGATGCCAACCAAGCCCTTGTCCTGCGCCCCCGCCTGCAGCGCGAACAAAGAGACCGCCGTGGCGGCGACCAGAATCCTGAACGTCATGTAAACCTCCCGATGATGCGCCCTCCAAGCGCCTGAGAGAGAGCTAGCGCCCCGCGGACATATCAGGCAAATTACATTGACGCCCATTTGCATACCGAAACTGTCATGCACGATCCCAGCCTCAACCTGAAACTGAACCAGCTGCGCCTGATCGCGGCCATCGCAGAGCATGGCCAGCTTCAGATTGCGGCGGATATGCTGGCGATCAGCCAGCCCGCTGCCTCGCGGATGCTGGCAGAGGTTGAACGGGTCGTCGGCGGAACGCTGTTCGTCCGGCATCCGAAGGGGATGACGATGACGCTTCTGGGCCGGGTTCTGGCCCGTCGGGCGGCAGCGATGACCGTCGGGATGCAGGACATGGCGCGCGAATTGCAGCTTTTGCGCCAAGGCAAGGGCGGCGTGGTGCGCGTGGGATCGGTCACCGGGCCGGGGGTGGGATACCTCGTGCCTGCGATCCGGCAGCTGAAGGGCGCATCGCCGGATGTGGAGGTCATGGTGGACATCGCCCCTTCGACACAGCTTCTGCGCGGTCTGGTGGCGGGCGATTACGATTTCATCATCGGGCGGCTCTTGCCCGACAGCGACCGGGCCGATTTCTCGGTCGAGCCTGCGGGGCACGAGGTCGTCCGCTTTCTGGTGCGCCGGGATCATCCGCTGGCAAGCGTTCCGGCGCTGCCGCTGGCGGAACTGCGCAACTATGACTGGATCATCCAGGACCGCGGCACCCCGATCCGCGAGGTGGTGGATGCACGTATCGGCGGGACGGAACCGCGCGGGCTGATCACCACGACCTCGCTTCTGCTGATGGTGGCGCTGCTGCTGCAATCGAACGCGATCGCGCCGATGGCGCAGGAGGTGACGGACCTGATGACCGCCGCCCCCATCGGCGGTTTCGCGGCGCTGGATCTGGCCGAGGAGATCGTCGTGCCGCCCTATTTCATCATCGAGACGCGTGGGCGGCAGCTATCCCCCGCCGCCCAACGTCTCAAGGCATTGCTGCAAAGCGAGCTACACCAACGCTGAGCGGTCGATCTCGGCAATGGTGCGGCAGCCGGTCAGCGCCATCGCCACGCGCATCTCCTTTTCGATCAGAGTCAGGAGGTGCGACACGCCGGCGTGTCCGCCCACCGCCAGCGCGTAAAGATAGACGCGGCCCAGAAGCGTCATATCGGCACCGAGCGCCAGCATCCGCACCACGTCCAGTCCCGACCGGATACCGCCATCGGCGATGATTTTGATGTCGCCCTTCACCGCATCGGCGATGGGGGGCAAGGCACGTGCGGTCGACAGCACACCGTCAAGCTGCCGCCCACCATGGTTCGACACCACGATCCCGTCTGCCCCGAACCGCACCGCATCGCGCGCATCCTCGGGATCGAGGATGCCCTTGATGACGATCGACCCCTTCCAGAAATCGCGTATCCATTCCAGATCCTTCCAACTGATCGACGGATCGAAATTCGCGCCCAGCCAGCCGATGTAATCGGCCAACCCGGTCGGCTTTCCCAGATAGGCCGAGATGTTGCCCAGATCGTGCGGGCGGCCGTGCAGCCCCACATCCCATGCCCATTTCGGATGAAGCATCGCCTGAAGATATCGCCGCAAAGGCCCGCGTGGCCCCGACATTCCTGAACGCAGGTCGCGATACCGCGCGCCCGGAACCGGCATGTCCACCGTAAAGACCAGCACTTTCACGCCCGCCGCCTGAGCCCGTTCCAGCGCATTGCGCATGAAGGCGCGGTCGCGCAGCACGTAAAGCTGGAACCAGATCGGGCGGGCGGATGCGGCCTGCACCTCCTCGATCGGGCAGATGGAGACGGTGGAAAGGGTATAGGGGATGTTCTTCTCGGTCGCGGCCTTCACCGCCTGCACCTCTCCGCGCCGTGCATACATGCCGCCAAGACCGATAGGCGCGATGCCGACGGGCATGGACATCGTCTCGCCAAAGATGTCCAGCGAGGTGTCGAGCTTTTCCACGTCGCGCAGCACCCGTTGGCGCAAAGCGATGTCCAGCAGGTCGCTTTCGTTCCGCGCCAGAGTGCGCTCGGCATAGGCCCCGCCATCGGCATAGTGGAACAGGAATGGTGGCACGCGTCGCCGCGCGGCCTCCCGGTAGTCGGTGGATGCGGAAATGATCATGCTGCCCCCTTTTGCCCACAGGCTGCAACCTTTCGCGGCAAGGCGCAAGAATGGTGCTGGCCTTTCCCCGCAGTCCGCCTCAAAGTCGCGCCGGGGGAACGTCGGGGAGGGCGCAGACCATGACCGCAAAAGGCGGGAACGTCGCGCTTGCCGTGCTGCTGGCGAGCATGGCCGCCTTTCTGGGCGCGGTGGATGCCGCCATCGTCCGGTCCCTGGGCGGAGAGGTGCATCCCTTCATCATCGCCTTCTTTCGCGCGACGTTCGGGGCGCTCGCGGTGCTGCCGCTGGTGATCCGGCGCCCCTCGGTGCTGCGCAGCACCCACCCGCTGCGTCAGCACGCAATGCGCGCAGGGCTGAAGCTGCTGGCACTGATCGCCTTCTTCGCGGCCTTTGCGCGCGGGCCATTGACGGATGTGACGGCCATCGCCTTCACCTCGCCCATCTTCGTCGTGCTGGGTGCGACCGTCATGCTGGGCGAGCGGTTGACGCGGGCCAAGATCGCCGCGGCTGCCTTGGGTTTCATGGGCGCGATGTTGATCGTGGGGCCTGCGGGGTCGGGACCGTCGCTGGCGATCGGGCTTGCACTGTCGGGTGCGGCGCTGACAGCGCTGATCCAGCTGATGCTGAAATCCATGTCCTCCGGCGACCGGACGGATACGCTGGTGGTGCTGAACCTGCTGCTCAGCGCCCCGATCGCGCTGCTGATCGCCCTGCCCGTCTGGGACATGCCGGATCGGGCACAGTTCGGGCTTCTGGCGCTGCAAGGGGTGCTGGGCGCTGCGAACATGGCGCTGATGACCCACGCGATGAGCCTTGCCGATGCCTCGGTCGTGGCGCCGGTGGATTTTCTGCGCCTTCCGCTGGTGGCGCTGGTGGCATGGCTGGTCTTTGCCGAGACGGCGGCGGCGACCACCTGGGCGGGGGGTGCCATCATCTGCGCGGCTGCGCTTCTGGCATCGCGGGGACGTTGACGACGATGGGAGCGCGCCCTATCTTTGCGCGGGGCCAACAGGTTTGAAAATGCAGAATATTCTTCAACCGGAACGCAACTGTTGGCGGATCGGGACGGCGGACAGCTTCTCGGTCATCATTGACGCCGAAGATTACTTCAATGCTGCCCGCGACGCGATGAAGCGCGCGAAGAAAAGCGTCATGCTGATCGGCTGGGATTTCGATGCGCGGATACGCCTCGGATCACCGGGACAGAATGACGGCGCGCCGGATCAGCTTGGGGAATTCGTCCTTTGGCTGGTGGACCGCACGCCGGAACTGGAGGTGCGGCTGCTGCAATGGAACTCCGGCATGCTGAAGAACTGGCTGCGCGGGAACAACGCGTGGTATCTGCTGCGGTGGAAATGGCACAAGCAGATCTCGGCCCGGTTCGACGGCGTCCACCCGCCCGCCGGTTCGCACCACATGAAGCTGCTGGTGATCGACGACAGTATCGCATTCTGCGGCGGCATCGACATGACGATGAAACGCTGGGACAACCGCGAACATGCCGACGAACAGCCCGGGCGCACGACGCCATCGGGCAAGCAACTGGAACCATGGCACGATCTGGCCAGCATCTGCTCGGGCGAGAGTGCGAAGAACCTTGGCGATCTTGCCCGTCGCCGCTGGAAGCGCGCCACGGGCGAGACGCTGCCCGAGGTGGACGCCCCGCCGCTGGACTGGCCCGCCGCCATCACTCCGCTGGCCGCCCCGGCACAGGTCGCGGTGGCGCGGTCCCGCCCCGAGATGAAGGATCAGTCCCCGATCCGAGAGATCGAGACCCTGTATCTGGATATGATCGGCGCGGCCAAGGCGCTCATCTATGCCGAAAGCCAGTATTTCGCCTCTCGCCGCGTTGCGTCCGCATTGGCCAAACGGCTGGAGGAGCCTGACGGCCCCGAGGTCGTCATCATCAACCCCGTCAGCGCCGATGGCTGGTTGGAGCCTCTGGCGATGGACACCGCCCGCGCGCGGCTGGTGGAATCGCTGCGTCACCACGATCCGCATGGGCGGTTCGGCATCTATCATCCGGTGACGAAGGCGGGCCAGCCGATCTATGTCCATGCCAAGCTGATGATCGTGGACGACCGGCTGTTGCGGATCGGTTCGTCGAATTTCAACAACCGTTCGATGCGGCTGGATTCCGAATGCGACGTGGCACTGGACGCGATGGGCGAGGAGGCGCTGTCGGCCAGCCTGCGCGCGCTGCGGGACGATCTGCTGGCCGAACATCTGGGATGCCGACCCGAGCAGGTCACGGATGCCTATCGCGAAAGCGGGTCGATGCTGGCCACCATCGAATCCCTGCGCGGCAAGGGACGGTCGTTGATCCCCTATGAGACTCCGAACCTGTCAGCGGTCGAAGCATGGCTGGCGGATAACGAAATCCTGGACCCCGACGGCCCGGACGAGATATTCGAGGCGTTGTCGAAACGCGGGCTGTTCCGTGGCAGGCTGCGCCGCCCGACCTAGAGGCGTTCCAGCAGCAGCCAGGTCATCAACCCGGCGGGTGGCAGCGGCGCGCGCTCCACCTCGCGCAGGCGCGGATCGCCCAGCACCCGTTCGATGGGGAAATCGGACTGCCAACCGAGCTGGTCTTCCAGCGGACGAAACAGCCGCTCGGCCGCCGCCAGAACGCCGCGGGTGGCTGAAAAGTGGTTGACGATCACCACCTGCCCGCCCGGACGGCAGACGCGGGCCATCTCGGTCACGACCTTCTCCGGCTCGGGCACGACCGACAGGACATGCATCGCGGCAACCGTGTCGAAACTGCCATCGGGGAAATCGAGCGCCCGCGCGTCCATCTGGCGCAGCGTCACGTTCGGCAGCGCCGCCGCCTTTTCATGCGCCCGTTCCAGCATGTCGTGCGAGAAATCGATTCCCGTGATCTCCACCCCCGGACCGTAGAGCGGCAGCACCAGCCCGGTGCCGACGCCCACCTCCAGCACCCTGCCCCCGCGCGCGGTCACATGGGCTGCGGCGCGGCGGCGCCCGGCATTGGTCACGCGCCCGAACGTCGCGTCATAGACCGGCGCCCAGCGGCGATAGGAGGCTGTCACTGCCTCAGGTTTCATCGCGAACCTCCGTCTTTTGCCACTTCACCACCGACCAGATCACCACGCACAGATAGGCGGCGTTCAGCACGACCAGCGTTTCCCACGGCCAGGTGAACAGCACCCCTGCCGCCGCGACGAACAAGACCAGCAGATAGGGCATCTTGTCGGACGGGATGCGCAGCAGCTTCAGCGACGGCGTGGGAATGCGCGAGATCATCAGAAGCGCCACGCCCATCAGCCACAGCGCCACCAGAACGCCGGGAAGCTCCGGCAGGGTCGGGAAGGCACGATCGAACGCGACCGGCATCAGCGCCAGCATGGCCCCGGCGGGCGAGGGCACGCCGGTGAAGCCGGGGCTGGGCCCGTCGGACTTTGCCCCCACGTTGAACCGCGCCAGCCGCAGAACGCAGCAGATGACATAGACCAGCACCGCGATCCAGCCGAGCCGGCTCAGCCCATGGAGGGTCGAGAAATAGGTCAGCAGCGCCACCGCCACGCCGAAGTTCAGAAAATCGGCCAGCGAGTCGAGTTCCGCACCGATGGCGCTTTCGCTGCGAAGCATCCGCGCCATGCGCCCGTCCAGACCATCCAGAACGGCGGCCAGCAGGATCAGGCCCACCGCCTCGGGGATGCGGCCTTCGATGGAAAAGCGGATGGCGGTCAGCCCGGCGCAGATGGCGCCAAGCGTGATGAGGTTGGGCAGAAGCTGCCCAAGGGAAAGACGTCGCGACCGTTGAACGCGGCGACGCACCGGCATCTCAGTCCGCCCGGAAATGACGCGCGCCGCGGATGGTGTCCAGCTCGGCCAGCACCGTCTCGCCCGCGATCATGATCTGACCTTCGGACACGAGCGGAGCGACGCCCTGCGGCAGATAGACATCCAGCCGCGATCCGAAGCGGATCAGCCCGAACCGCTCTCCCGCGCGAAGCTGCGCGCCTTCCTGCACGAAAGGCAGGATACGCCGCGCGACCAGACCCGCGATCTGCACACAGGCAACCTCGCGCCCGTCATGCAGCCGGATGCGCAGGGCGTTGCGTTCGTTGTGCTCGGACGCCTTGTCCAGCGAGGCGTTGAAGAATTTCCCCGGCGTATAGGCCATGCGGACCAGCTGGCCCGAGACGGGAGCGCGGTTCACATGGACGTTGAACACCGACATGAAGATCGAGATGCGCGTCATCGGCACACGCTCCATCCCCAATTCCGGCGGCGGCACCACATCCACGATCTGCGAGATGACGCCATCGGCGGGGCTGATGACCAGATCCTCGCCCACCGGGACCTGCCGGACCGGGTCGCGGAAGAAGTAATAGCACCAGACGGTCAGCACGACGCCAAGCCAGCCCAAAGGCTCCCACACGAGGAACAGCACGAAGGTTATCGCGGCGAAGATGCCGACGAACCTCCACCCCTCGGGGTGCATCGGCTTCAGCACGACGTCTTTCATGTGCATCTGGGCGGCTCTCCTTCTACGCGTGTTCGGGTTAAGGGCTTATGACGCAGATCACAACTCTTGAATTCATGCGGCCTTGAACCATTGCGCCCGGACCCTCGCGCTGTATCGTGGCATCCGCAGGCAGGAGGACCGACGTGAGCCAGAATTTCGGCGAAGAAGACCACGAAAGCGCGACCGTCATCATCAGCGACATCTCGGCCGCGCGCTGGCTGCTTCTTCTGATCCTTGCGGCCTCGGTCTATTTCTTCCACGGCTTCCTCGTGCCGGTCCTCGCGGCGATGATCGTGGCCTTTGCCAGCTGGCCCCTGATGCGCTGGATCGAACGGAACACCGGGCTCGGCCGGATCTGGGTGACGATCCTGATGATCCTCATCATCGTCGGCTTTCTGGTCGTGCCGATCACCTTCGCGCTGATCTATGCCTTGGGCGAATTACGGGTCTGGATCGACTGGGGGCTTGAGGTGAACGCGGTCGGCGCGCCGACACCGGGCTGGATTGCGGGGCTGCCGCAGGTCGGCATCTGGCTGGACGAGCAATGGCTGCGCTTCATCGGCAAACCGGGGGCGATTGCGGAACTGGTGCAGCTGACCACCGGCAGCAATATCGGCGCGATCTATCGCGCGATCCTTGCGGCGGGGAACATGGCGATCCATCTGGCGCTGAACCTTCTGTTCATGCTGATCGCGCTTTTCATCTTTTATCGCGATGGGGAAAACATAGCGGCGCAGCTTGACGTGATCGGCGGGCGCATCCTGCCTTCGCGGTGGGATCGGCTGTCGCGCATGGTGCCGCTGACCATCAGCGCGACCGTGACCGGCATGACCCTGATCGCGATCGGCGAGGGGGTGATCCTTGGCGTCGCCTATTGGGTCGCCGGGGTGCCGTCGCCGGTGATGCTGGGCGTGCTGACGGGCTTCATGGCGCTGATCCCGGGCGGCGCGCCTTTGTCCTTTACGCTGGTCTCGATCTATCTTGTGGCCAGCGGCAGCCCGTTCGCAGGGGTCGCGCTGTTCGTTTGGGGCACGGTGGAATTGTTCACGGTGGACAAGACGATCCGCCCGGTGCTGATCGGCGGGCCGGTGAAGATGCCGTTCCTGCCGACATTCTTCGGCCTGATCGGCGGGGTGAAGACGATGGGCATCGTGGGGCTGTTCGTCGGGCCGGTGCTGATGGCGCTTCTGGTCGCGATCTGGCGGGAATGGGCCTATGATGACGATGGGGCGCGGCCCTGACAGGCCGCGCCGGAAGCATCAGCGGCGGCGGCGCAGCGCCAGCGCGGCAAGGCCGGAGCCCAGCAGCACGATCCCGGCCGGCAGCGGAACCGGGGCCGGAGCCTCGCCGCCCTGAGCGAACAGGCTGACCTCATAGCTGGCGCCGTCGATGGGCAGTTCGAACCCGCCGAAGAAGAACATCTCGACCGACAGAAGCGGGCCGAAGGCTGCGGCGGCAGCGCCGGTCAGATTGCCGAAGGACAGCGTCACGAGGTCGTCCCCGAAGCTGACGCCCGACAGATCGCCGTAAAGCAACTCGCCCTCGTCACCGCGCAGGGTGAAGGAGCCGGTGGCGGTGGTCAGCGGGCTGGCGGTGTCGAACACAACCGACAGATCGGCCAGCAGGCTTTCACCATAACCGTCGGCCACGGCATCGGCGCTGTCGATCAGGAAATCGCCGGTGCCTTCGGTCTCAAGATAGAAGCCGGTCGCGACGGGCACGTCGATGACGGCGGCGGCAGCCGGGACGGCCAGCAGGAATGCTGCGGAAAGGGCAGCGGATGCAAACTTGAACATGGTCACTTTTCCTATGGAATGGGATGGGCGCTTACGCGCCCACCAGCGGGAATTCGTCGATGAAGGTCAGGTTGTCGGCGGTGATGCCGTTGCCGCGGACATAGATCGCGTCGTCGCGGCCCAGCGGATCGTCCAGATAGACGACGGCCGTGCCGCCCGCCATCTTGATCGAGGAGACCGAAACCCCCTCGCCCAGTGCAATGGCATCGACGCCGACCTCGTAGTCCATGATCGTGTCGCGCGCCCGCACACCGTCCAGCGCCTCGGAGCCGAAGAAGAACACGTCCGCGCCAGTGCCGCCGGTCATCACGTCGTTGTTGCCTGCGCCCGAGGCGATGAAGTCAGCGCCATCGGTGCCGACCAGGTTGTCGCGACCTGCCGAGCCGAAGATGAATTCGAACTCCGGCTCGTCGATGACGGTATCGTCGCGCAGGTTCAGGTTCTGGATGCGGTCGTCGGTGGACGGCCCGCCATCGGCCGTGTCGAAGGCGGTTTCCTCGGTGCCGTGAACCTCGGCCAGATATTCGGCGAAGGCGTCCTGTTCGCTGCCGTTGTCGGCGAAAGTGGCCGCGCCGTCACGCGCGTCTTCCAGCAGGTCCACACGGTCACGTCCGCCCCCCGCCGGGAAGGGATAGCCATCGCCGCCGTCTGCCATGAAGCCCAGCGTCACGACGCGGACCAGACCTTCGGCATCGCCCACCAGCGCGCCGTCACGCACCAGCACATCAAGATCCTTGCCATCCGCGTCGGTGATCGCCGCGCTGATGATCCGCTCGCCTGCGGGCAGGTCGGGATCGAAGGCAAGCTGGATGCCCGACATCTGGGCGAACTGGCCGCCACCCACCGCCGCGACGCCGTATTCCAGCACCGTCAGCAGTTCCGCGCGGGTCAGCGTGACCAGCGACAGGGCGTTGTTGAAGGCCAGCGCCGCCGCGATGTCGGCTTGGCTGATGCCGCCCTCGGGTTTGATGACGTTGCCGGCGCTGTCCAGCAGCTCTCCGTTCGGGCCGCGCACGAAGTCGGTGCCGCCCGCCGGAACGGTCGTCTCGCCGATGGAGGCGCGGATGCCGCCGCCGTTCTTGATCGACACTGTTACCGTCTCGTCGATCTTCTGGGCATAGTGCAGGTTGGCATCAGCGGTCAGGTTGCCGAGGTTGGTTTCCTGGCTACGCACGCCGTCCGGGTCGTCGGCGAGGCCGGTGCCGGTGCGGTTGCCGTTCAGGAACACGTTCGACACGCCGAAGACGTTGCCTTGGGTTTCGATGATCTGCGCTTCGATGGCGTCGGCGATAGCCTGAACCTCGGCATCCACCATGTCTTCGGCACCAAGGGCGGCAACGCCCGCATCGTCGGTGGCATAGGCGCCCGACACTTCGGGGTCATAGCTGTCCGCGATGATGTTGCCGTCCTTGTCGAAGTCCACGACCAGACGCCCGACGTATTTGTAATTGCCGTCGGTGTTGACCACGGCCGTCATCCCGCCATCGGCGTTCTGCAGGAAGGTCGGGTATTGGCCTTGGGCTTCCTCGTCACCGATGGGGGTGTCGTTTTCGTCCAGCAGGCGCGTGTTCGACCCGCCCGCCACGATCACGTCCACGCCCGACAGGCGCGAGGCGAGTTCGAACTCGACGTCGATCACCTGCATATGGGCCAGCAGGATGACCTTGTTCATGGTCGGGTTGGCGGCAAGGATCGCGTCAACCTCGGACTGGATGTCGGCGGCCAGCGCGTCGAGTTCCGCCGAAGTCGGGGTCGTGCCCGCCCATGCCGGCTCTACCGTCACGCCGCCGGTCGAGGAGATGCGCGCCAGCGTCGGCGTGGTCGCCCCGACGATGCCGATCAGCTCGCCGCCCTTTTCGACCACCTTGGAGTTCGCGATCTTGCCCGACACCGCCAGCGGCGCAAGGTTCGGGTCGGTCGAGACATCGAGGTTGGTCGACAGATACGGCATGTCGGTGCCGGTGAAATCCTTGCCTTCCAGCGAGGTTCCGACCAGCGCGTCGAAGTTCCCCACCGCATCGCCCGAGATCAGGCCCGCCAGTTCCGCCGTGCCCTTGTCGAACTCGTGGTTGCCCAGCGCGATGGCCTCGAAGCCCAGCTCGTTCTGGATCTGGATGTCGCCGATGCCGCCCGATCCGAAAACAGCGCCCGATGCGTCATAGAACGCGCCCGGAATGATCGCATCGCCCGAGGAGACGCGCAGGGTATTGTCCGCAATGCCGTCATTGCCCAGATCCTGCGCCTCCAGCGCGTTCATCACGGCAGATGCGTTCGGGGCGTGGACGATGGAGGATCCGTTGCCCTCTTGGTCGGACATGTGCAGCAGTTCCAGCGTGAACACGTCTGGTTCTTCCTCTTTGCCAAGGTCGAGCCCGACGACGATCGGATCGTGGTCCGATGCCCGCCATGCGTCGCCGGTGTACAGCGCCTTGTCGCGCCCGAAATCGGTGTTGTAGTCCAGCGCGTCGGCCTCGTCGGCGTTGGCGTTCCAATATTGCGCGCCCGTGACCTGCCCCTTCAGGCTGCCATTGGCGATCGCATAGTCCAGCGTGCCCTGCTGGCCGTCGAAGACATAGCTGATGCCGGTGGGATCGAACTCGGCCCCCAGATCGGTGTAATCGTCGGCGGTGCCAAGAACGCCGTCCGCGCCAGATCGGATCGCGGTGATCGGGTCTTCCATGCGATAGGCGTTCAGATCGCCAAGGATCAGCACATCCTCCTCGCCGGTGCCGGTCGGGTTCGTCGCCAGCCAGTCGACCAGTGCCTCGGCAGCGGCAGTGCGGACGTTGGACGAGGCGCTTTGCCCGTCGCCGATGTCTACATCGCCGTCCACAGCAGAACTCTTGGATTTCAGGTGGTTGATGACCGCAGTGAAGCTTTCGCCCGAAGCCTTTTCGGTGAAAGTCTGCGCGATCGAGGCGCGCTGCGTGTTCTCGGTCTGGAAGCGGCTGTCCACGGTTTCGTCAAGGATCGCGAAGTCGCCGGTCAGATCGACGGTTTCATAGTTGTAGAGGAAGCCGTTCTTGATCGCATCGCCTTCGACCGCGCCGCCCATCGCCCCTTCGATCACGCCCGCATCCACGAAGGCATAGGTGCCGCCCGCCGCATTCAGGGCCGAGACCAGGGCGATCAGCGAGGTGGAGCCTTGCGGGTCGTTCTCGATCTCCGTCAGGCCGATGACGTCCGCGTCGATGGAATTGATCATCGCGACCAGCTTGGCTTCCTGACGCGCAAACTCCTCGGCGTTGTTCGCGCCGCGCGGGTCCTGATTGCCGGCCGGGCCGGTGCCGCCATTGATCGTCGTGAAATAGTTCAGCACGTTCAGGCTTGCGACCTTGAGCGAACCGCCGACTTCAGGCACATCCTCGCGCGGGTTTTCGCGCGACAGGTCCGCTTCGGGCAGGTGAATGCGGTATTCCGGCTCCTCGCTGGACGAGGCGCTGTCTTCCGAGAAGCTGATGACGCCGGTGATATTGGTGAAGCTGTCGCCCATGCGGATGGTATTGTCCGCTGCCATCGCGCCCGCGCCGGGGATGTTCAGCTCGGCCGGGTTCTGCGCGTTGGTGCCGTCATCCAAGACAAGCGAGCGGGCGGCGACGTCCTGAAGGTGCTGCTCATACCCTTCGACGCTGGGCGCGTTGACTTGAGTGAACGTGTCGATGCGCCCGTCCGAGGACACGCGGATCGTGCCGAAACGGTCGGTCTGGAACAGCTCGCCCACGGTCATTTCCTGCTGCACCGTGACGCGCATCCCCTCATAGGCTTCGAGGTTCGCGACGTAATCGCCATCAGCATCGCGCAGGACGGTGGCGGTGGGGAATTCGATGGCGACGGCGGTCGGCAGCGCGTTGCCGCTCGATTCCACCGTGACGCTGGCGGGGGTCAGGCCGGTTTCGCCGCCGAACTCGCCCACGCGGCCCTCGACGGTGACCAGATCGCCCACGGCGACATTGGCAGTGCCGCGGATGAAGATGCCTTCGGAGGTCGTGGCGTCGCCATCGGCATCCGCATCCTCCTCCTGCACGTAATAGCCGCCAAGGCCCGGCACGATCTGTGTGACGATGCCCTGAATGCGCACGTCCTGACCCAGCAGTTCGCTTTCATCCGCAGCGCCCGCGACGCCGACCAGGGTGCCGTTCGCAAAGCTGGTGGAGCCTTGGATCTCATGGATCTTCACATCGGCATATTCGCCCGCCGCCGTCGTTCCGGCATTGGGCGTGTTCACCGCCGGGTCGTTGTTGAAGTCCAGTTGCGCGAAACCGTCACCGTCGCGGCGGAAGCCTGCCGGCAGGAAGGTGCCGTCGGGGCCGACGACCGGGGCGTCGAAATGGAAGAATTCGGCGCTTTCGCCATCGGTCACGCCCACGGCATCCACCGCAACCGGGGTTCCGGCGTCAAGCGAGGCCGTTTCCACCAGCGCGATGGTATAGCTGGAGTTTTCAATGAAATCGGCGGCGATCTCCACGTTCGGCGTGACGCCGAAGGTCGAGGCGACCAGCGAATTGCCGACCAGCAGCACGCCGTTGTCACCCATGACATGATCGGCGGTGAAGTCGAAACGTTTGTCGATCTGGCCGTTCGAGGCGATGTCGTCGGATTCCACGACGATCAGGCTGAACCCTTCCAGCGACTGGCCGGGCGTGCCGCTCAGTTCGATATATTCCGGGTCCGCGCCCGTGGTCGATCCGAGGACGGCTTCGATCCGCAGTGGGATCTCGGCGGCGAACTCACCCACCGGGAAGGGGTTCGGGGCCGAAGCATTCGTCGCCTGCCCGTCCGTCGCGTTGATCCCCGAGAAGGACCATTGCGCAGCGTCGAAGCTTGGCGTCGGCAGGCTGCCCGGCTTGCGTGCGGCCCAGCCGTCAAGATAGTCCCATGCCGTGCCGGTGCCGTCCACGTCGGGCTGGCCGAAGCTGTCCACCAGCGCCTCGCCTTGGAACAGTTCCACCGCGTCGTCGCCGTTCACCGACAGCACGCCCGAGGTGAAGTCCGGATCGAAGCCGAAATAGGTGTTGAAGCCCGCCGCCTCGGTCGAGACATAGATGTGGCTGCCCTTCGCCGCGGAACCGGACAGCGCGAATTCCGGCCCGTCCGACCCGCCACCGTTATTCGCCGCGCCGATGGAATATTCGGACAGGTCCGCAATATCGTTCAGGACATAAAGTTCGATCGCTTTGGGCAGACCACCCGAAAGCGGCCCGTCGATGATGCCGGTGATGATGAGATTGGACATGCCACGCCTCGACTCTTGAATGAAAATCCGGGCGAAGGTGGCAGGGTTCGTTAACAGTTTCTAAAGGTTTGGGTGACGTATTTGTGAATGGTTAACATTCTACGTGATCAACGGGTTACGCGGCGCAGGAAGCTGCGGGTGCGTTCATCCTGCGGCGCTTCGAACACCTGCGCTGGCGGGCCTTGTTCGACGATGCGGCCCCCGTCCATGAAGATGACGCGGTCCGCGATTTCCCGCGCGAATTGCATCTCGTGGGTGACGATCAGCATGGTCTGGCGGCGTTCGGCCACGCGGCGCATCAGGTCCAGCACCTCGCCCACCCATTCCGGGTCGAGCGCCGATGTCGGCTCGTCGAACAGCATCAGGTCGGCATCCAGCGCCATCGCGCGCCCGATCCCCACGCGCTGCTGCTGCCCGCCCGACAGCGCGGCGGGAAAGCTGTTCGCCTTCTCCGTCAGTCCGGTTTCGGCAAGGATCGCGTCGGCACGCGCTTCCGCCTCGGCGCGGGGGCGGCGCTGGACGGTGACCAGCGCCTCGGTGATGTTCTGCCGCGCGGTCTTGTTGGCGAACAGGGCGTAGTTCTGGAATACGAAGGCCGTCCGCCGCCGCAGCCCCAGAATCTGCGCGCGGCTGGCATGGGCGGCATCGACGGTCAAATCGCCCACCTGAATGGTGCCCGCATCGGGTCGGTCAAGGAAGTTGATGCAGCGCAGCAGCGTCGATTTGCCCGTGCCCGACGGGCCGATCACCACAACGCGCTCCCCCTGGTCGATGGTCAGGTCGATGCCGTTCAGCACCGTCGTTTCCCCGAACCGTTTGGTCAGCCCCTGAAGCCGGATCATCGCGTGAACGCCCTGTTGAGTGAAAACTCCAGCCGCTTCTGCGCGAAAGACAGCGCCTCGACGATGGCCCAATAGATCAGCGCGACGACGATGAAAGCCTCGAAATACAGAAAGCTGCCCGCCGCCTCCTTCTGCGTCGCGCCCATCATTTCCGTCACGCCCAGCGTGAAGGCCAGCGAGGTGCTTTTGATCATGTCGATGAAATAGTTGACCAGCGTCGGTGCCGCGACCCGCGCCGCCTGCGGCAGCACGATCCGGCCCATCATCTGCATGCGGGTCATGCCGACGGCCTCGGCCGCCTCCCACTGGCTGCGATCAACACCGATGATGGCGGCGCGGATCGATTCCGCCATGTAGGCCGAAAAATGCAGCGTCAGCCCGATGATCGCCGCCTGAACCCCGGTCATGTTGGTCAGGAACGGCAGCATCTGCGGCAGGCCGTAATAGAACAGGAACAGCTGCACCAGAAGTGGCGTGCCGCGGAAGAAGCTGATGAACAGCACGACGATGCTGTCCAGCACCGGAATGCGGGCCACCCGCTCCATCGCCAGAAGGCTGGCCAGCACCAGCGCGCAGACCATCGAGATCACCGCCATGAACAGTGTCAGCGGCAGGTAGCCCAGAAGAATGGGTACCAGACCAAGCATGAAGTCGAGGTCCAGTGCCCTCATCTTATTCGGAAACCGGCTTCGTCACATCGGCGGCCAGCCATTTTTCCGAAATCGCGGCCAGCGTTCCGTCTTCCTTCATTTCGGTGATCGCCGTATCCACCTTGTCGCGCAATTCTGAATCGTCCTTGCGGAAGGGCAACGCGTTCTGGATTTCGCTGAAGGGCTGACCGGCCAGTGCCAGCGGCAGCGGGCTTTCTGCGATCACCTGCGCGGTGGACACGCGGTCCATCACGAAGGCATCGACGCGGCCCAGTGCGGTGTCCTGTTCGATGTTCGATTCATAGGTGCGGATATCGATCTCCGATGCATTCGGCAGCGCGCGCAGAAGCTGTTCGTAGTTCGACCCGAGGTTGACCGCCACGCTGCGCCCCGAGAGGGATTCAGGCCCGGTGATCTCGCCCTCATTGCCCTTCTTCACGACGACCTGCGCGCCATCATAGACATAGGGCTGGGTGAACAGATACTTGGCCTCGCGTTCCGGCGTGATGGTGATCTGGTTCGCGACCGTGTCGATCCGGTTCGATTCCAGCGCGCCGATCAGACCCGAAAAGGACATGGTCACGAATTCCACATCCAGCCCGGTGCGCTTGCCGACTTCGTTCATGAAATCGACCTCGAACCCTTGCAACGTGTCGTCGCGGGTGAAGGTGAAGGGGAAATAGCCCCCCGACATCCCGACACGCAGCGTTTCGGCCATGGCGGGAGCGGCAATCGCGGCAATCGCGGTGGCAAGGGAAAGTGCCTTCAGCATCGTCTATCCTTTTCTTCGCAAAGGCGAAATCTGTCATACAGATGTCGGCTATGTCCTGCGGCTGCAAGCCCCCGTCCGGAATGAAGGATAGCGGCGCGCGCAGGCGGATCAACGCGGATTTACGTTCCGGGCGCCGCAACGCGCCCGGAACACTGTTCCTTAGCCGAAGCGTCCGCCGCGTTCGACGACTTCGATCTGGTAGCCGTCGGGATCGGAGACGAAGAAGAATCGACCCACCACCTTGCCGTCCGGTGCAAAATCCACCAGCTTGCGCGGGACAAGGCCCGCCGCTGTCAGCCGCGCATGTTCGCCGTCCAGATCCTCCACCAGCACGGCAAAATGGCCGTATCCGTTACCGAGGTCGTAGGGTTCGGTGCGACCCTTGTTGATCGTCAATTCCAGTTCGAACCCGCTTTCGGCATTCGAAAGATAGACGAGGGTGAATTCGCTGAAATCCAGCCGATCCGCGACCTTCAACCCGAAAGCGGTGCCGTAGAATGCCAACGAGCGCGCTTCATCGAGCACGCGGATCATGCTGTGGATGGCCTTGGCCATGGGGGCTCCTATTCTTGCCAGGGATCGACCAGCCGCACGCCGCTTGGCGCGAAATCGGCGGTGTTGCGGGTTACGACGGTCATGCCATGCAGTATCGCAGTTGCCGCGATCAGCGCGTCGCGTTCGGAACGTTGGTCGGGCACATGCAGCGCCGCGCAGCGCAGGGCGACGGCGGCATCGACGGGCAGGATGCGATCCGCAAACTCTGCCAGCACCCGGCCGTCGAGCCATCGGCGCAGCGCCGCGCCCTGCGCGGCATCGCGCCGCTCGATACGCAGCACGCCGATCTCAAGCTCCATGACCGTGATGGCGGAAAGGAAAAAGCTGTCAGCCTCGGCCCGCGACACCCACGCGATCACGTTGGGGTCCGCCTTGCCCGAGCCCGCCTTGCGAAGCTCGGAAATCACGTTCGTGTCCAGCAGGAACATCAGCCAAGATCGGCCGGGCGCAGGCCGATGCGGGCGGGCGCGGGATCGAAGTCGATATCCGCAAGGCCGGGCATGGACAGCGCATCGACAAGGCTGCGCCGCCCGCCGGAAAGGCGGCGGTAATCCTCGATCGACAAGAGCACATGCGCCGGACGACCCCGGTCGGTGATGAAGACCGGGCCGTCCTTGGCCGCCTTCTTGGCGCGGCCGATATCCTGATTCAACTCGCGGCTGGAAAGTGTCGTGATGGTCATGGCGGCCTCCGTATGTAGTAAAGTTACTACATCATGCTCGCATGTCAAGTGTTGCGCGGGCTCCGCACGCCTCGTTTGCCGCGAACTCATCTTGCTGCGGCAGCTTGGCGCTTGCCTGCCCGCACAAGGCGGCGCAATCCTCGACACCGTTCAAAGGATGTAATGATGTTCACCGTTTCCGCCAAGATGCCGCCGCCGCTGCGGATCGTGATGCTTGCACTGGCGCTGATCGGGATGATCTGGTCGCAACAGGCGCGGGCCGAAACTCCCTTGGGTATCGCCACGGGATTCGACGGCATCCGCTGGAAATCCGACGCCGCGCTGCGGGCCGAGATGGAGGCCTATGCCGCCGCCGGTGCCACATGGTTCCGCACGGACCTGAACTGGTCGGTGGTGCAGCCCGACACTGCGCGCCGCTATGACTGGCGGCCCTTCGACCGGATGGTCGACGCGGCGCAGGCGGCGGGCCTGAAGGTGCTGCCCGTGGTCAGCTTCGCGCCGCGCTGGCAATGGAAGGACGGGCGCTATTCCGCCCCCGTCGACCCCAAGGCTTACGCCAAGTTCCTCAACATGGCCGTGCGCCGATACGCGCCGCGCGGGATCACGGCGTGGGAGGTCTGGAACGAGCCGAACCTCAAAGGTTTCTGGCCGAACCCCGATCCGGTCGCCTATACCCGTCTGCTGAAGGCGGCCTATCCTGCGATCAAGCAGGCCGACCGGAACGCCACCGTCATCGCGGGTGGCCTGTCGCCCGTCCCCCGAACCGATTTCTTCGGAGAGATCGACCACTATTCCGCCGTAGATTTCGTGCGCGGCATTTATGCCCATGGCGGCGGCAAATCCTTCGACGCGCTGGGCTTCCACCCCTATTCCTATCCCCACCAACCGTCCGAGACGGTGTCGTGGAGCGGATGGACCATGATGACCGGCCCGATCCGGGATCTGATGGTGCAGAATGGCGATGCAGACAAGAAGATCTGGCTGACCGAGTTCGGCGCGCCGACCCACGGCTCCGACACCGCCGTGACCGAGCAGGAACAGGCCGACATGATCCGCGATGCGATGCGCCTTCTGGCCGCGCAGGATTGGGCGGGGCCGGTCTTCTGGTATGGCTATGCCGACCGCGGCACGGGGGACGACAACCCCGAGGATTGGTTCGGCCTTGTCACGCAATCGGGCCGCGCAAAACCCGCGCTTCAGGCCTATCGTGAGGCGGCAGGCGCACCGTAACTATCGACAGGCCGCGGAAGCCATTGTAGCTTCCGCGGCTGTAACCAGTGTTCAAGGGGGCGATTTTGCCCGGTAAGAGTTCAGGGAGCCTCGTCTCCATTCAACTGCTGCGTGCCATCGCGGCCATCGTCGTCGTCTTCGGCCATGCCCAGACCGAGGCGTTTCAGGCCAATGGCGCGTTCAGCCCCACCCGTTTCGATTTCGGCATCGGCGTCGATGTGTTCTTTATCGTCAGCGGCTTCGTGATGGTGATTTCCAGCGCCAAGCTGATCGGAACGGCAGGCGCGGCGGGCACGTTCATCCGCAAGCGGCTGTGGCGGGTCGTTCCGTTGTATTGGTTCTATACCTGCGGGATGCTGCTTGCGATCGCGATCTTCCCCTCCGCGCTGAACAATGCGGCGGCAAGCCTGCCGATGGTGATTTCGTCCTTCCTGTTCCTGCCCTTTCCCAATGCGAACGGGGAATACCTGCCGGTTCTGGCGCTCGGCTGGACATTGAATTACGAGATGTTCTTCTATGCCCTTTTCGCCATCGCCCTGCTGCGCCGCAATGCGCGCTGGCTGGAAGTTGTGTGGCTTTTGATCATGGCGGCGATGATCCTCGGGGCGGCCCTGCCCGGCACCGCCTTCGGTTTCTGGGGCAACCCGATCATCGCAGAATTCCTGATCGGCGTGCTTTTGGCGAAACTGTGGCAGCACAGCCCCGGCCAGCGTTCTGCTGCGATGTTCGCGCTTTGCCTGCTGACGGCGGCGGTGCTGTATGTGGTGCTGTCGCCCATCGAAGGGCTGCGCCTCGTCTCGCATGGCATTCCAAGCGCGGTGTTCTCGGTCGGTCTGATCTTCTTCCTGCCGCTGCGGCTCGAACAGGTGGGCGAGGGGTTTGCAAGGGTGGTGGGCGACAGTTCCTACAGCCTTTACCTGTCGCATCCCTTCGTTCTGGCGATCCTGCGCATGGTCTGGGGCAAGTTCGACCCCGATTTTGCGCAGCCCTGGACCTATGTGCTGGTGGCGACGGCAGCCTGCGTTGTCGCCGGTTACGCATCCTACATCCTGATCGAAAAACCGGCCATCCGTCTTGCCCGGCGCCCCGCTGCCCTGCCCGCATGAAGGCTGGCGGCCCGCGTCCGATCTGCTAGGGTGCGGGAAAATCGGCAAGACAAGGGTTTGGGATGACATTGGACGAGGCTTTCCGCACAGCCTTCCGCCTTCATCCGGCAGGGGTTTCCGTCTTGGCGGCGGATGATGGCGAAGGGCCGGTGGGGCTGACGATCACCTCGCTGATCTCGGTCACGTCATCGCCGCCGACGGTGGGTTTTTCGCTGTCATCCATGTCGTCCAGCTCGCCCCATATCCTGAAGGCGGGAACGCTGGTGATCCACCTGCTGCGCCAACAGGACCAATGGCTGGGCGAACTCTGCTCGACCAAGGGTGCCGACCGTTTCGGGCCGGATGTCGCATGGGAACGTCTGCCCACGGGCGAGCCGCGCTATACCGCCGTGGGCACGTGGTTCCGCGCAAGGATCGTCGGCACGCTGGACGTGAACGGATCGACGCTGGTCGCGGCGGAACTTCTGGAAGGCGCGGCCCTCGGCAACGGGCCGGAGCTTTCGACCATGGTTTACATGGACCGCCGCTGGCACGGGGTCTCGCCGACCTAGACGATCCCTCCGCCCCCGCCCTTTGCCGCCGGACGCTGCTCTGCCACCTGCGCGCGATAGCCCGCCTTGCGATAGGTCGCGACCGGGCGGATCGCCGCGCCCCTCTTCAGCCGCGCCATGGCAAGGATCGGCTCCACATCCGTGCGGAACGCCACCTTCAACGCCTCGGACGCCATCAGCGCGTCATTCGCATCCTGATGCCCCGCCAACGCCGCCCGGTCCACCAGCAGCGCCTGAGCATAGGCGCGCAGCACCTCGGTGGCCGAGGTCATCATGCTTTCCAGCGGATCGGTCACATTGTGGCTTTGATCCAACATATAGGCGAGCCCGGCCGGCGCATCGACCAATTCGTTGAACACGAGGAAAAGCCGATACGGGTCGATCGCCCCCGCATCCAGATCGTCGTCGCCATATTTGCTGTCGTTGAAATGGAAGCCCGCCAGCTTGCCCTGCCGCTTCAGCCGGGAAACGATCATCTCGATGTTCACGTTCGGGGCGTGGTGGCCCAGATCGACAAGGCACTGCGCTTTGTCGCCCAATTCCTGCGCGATGATCAGCGACGTACCCCAGTCCTGCACCACGGTGGAATAGAAGGCTGGCTCGTACATCTTGTGTTCGGTGAAGATGCGCCAATCCTCGGGCAGCGCGTCATAGATGCGATGCGCGCTTTTCATGTAGCGGTCAAGCTGGCGGGTGAAGTCCGATTGTCCGGGGAAGTTCGACCCGTCCCCCACCCAGACCGACAGCGCCTTCGATCCAATCTGCCGCCCGATCTCGATACAGTCGATGTTATGCGCCACCGCCTGATCGCGCACCGCCCGATCGGTATGCGAAAGCGATCCGTATTTGAACGACAGCGGCATCTCTGCATGGTCTTGGAAGGTGTTGGAGTTCATGGCATCGAAGCCCAGGCCCACCTGCTCTGCCTTGGCCAGCAGATCGGACGGGTCCGCCTTGTCCCACGGGATGTGCAGGGACACGGTCGGCGTCGCCCCGGTCAGCGCATGGACCACGCCGCAATCGTCCAGCTTGTCGAAGATGTCGCGTGGCTCGCCCGCGCCGGGGAAGCGGGCGAAACGGGTGCCGCCCGTGCCGGCGGCCCAGCTTGGGATCGCCACGCCAAAGGCCGCGACCTTGGCCTCTATCTGCGCGATGTCGATGCCGCGCCGATCCAGATGTTCGCCCAGCGCGTCGTAATCGGCACGCAGCGCCGGTTCATGCCGCGCATTGACGGCTTCGATTGCGTGTTTCATCGCGTGAACGACTGCACGTTCCCGGCATCGACATTCAGGATGTTGCCGGTGGATTTCGCGGACACGTCAGCGGCGAAGAAGTAGTTCGCCTCGGCGATGTCTTCGGGCAGGACGGATCGTTTGAGCAGGCTGCGCTGGCGATACATCTCCTCCAGCCCGTCCTTGTCGGTCTTGTAGGTGCTGGCGCGCTGGTCCAGCCATTCGCCCTGCCAGATGCGCGATCCGCGCAGCACGGCGTCGGGGTTGACCACGTTTACCCGGATGCCGTCCGCCGCGCCCTCCAGCGCGAGGCAGCGGGCAAGGTGGATCTCGGACGCCTTGGCCGTGCAATAGGCCGACGCGCCGGGCGATGCAGCAAGACCGTTCTTGGATGCGACGAACACGATGGACCCGCCGATCCCCTGCCGTTTCAAAAGCCGGAACGCCTCGCGCGAGACGAGGAAGTAGCCGGTGGACAGGATCGCGATGTTACGGTTCCAAAGGTCCAGCGTCGTATCCTCGACCGCAGCCGAGGATGCGATCCCTGCGTTCGACACGACGATATCGACACCGCCGAATTCCACGGCCATCTGCTCATAGGCGGCGGCGACGGCATCCTCGCTGGTGACGTCCATGCGGGTGCCACGCACCACATCGGCGCCGAAGCGCGCGGAAAGCCCCTGAACCGCCGCGTCCAGCCCGTCGATATCGGCCAGCATCACGCAGGCACCTTCGGACAGATATCTCTCTGCCGTCGCCATCCCGATCCCACCCGCGCCGCCCGTTATCATCGCGATCCGCCCGGCCAGCGATTTCGGTTTCGGCATCCGCTGAAGCTTCGCCTCCTCCAGCAGCCAGTATTCGATGTCGAAGGCCTCCTGCTCGGGCAGGCCGCGATAATTGCCGATGGCCGATGCCCCGCGCATCACATTGATCGCGTTGACATAGAACTCGCCAGAAATCCGCGCCGTCGCCTTGTCCTGCGCGAAGGTGATCATCCCGACGCCGGGGATCAGATAGACGACCGCGTTGGGATCGCGCATCGCAGGCGACCCCTCGCGTTTGCAGCGGTCGTAATAGGCGGCGTAACCCTCGCGATAGGCCTCGATGGCGGCTTTGGGGTCGGCATCCGCCTCCAGCACCAGCGGGCGGATCTTGGTGCGCAGGAAATGGTCCGGACAGGATGTGCCCAGCGCCGCCAGCTCCTCCAGCCGCGCGCTGCAGGTGAATTCCAGCACTGCGGGCTGGTCGTCGAAATGACCGACCATATGCCGATCCTTGGAGATCAGCCCGCGGATGGCGGGCATCAGGCGCGCGGCGATGTGGCGGCGTTCATCGGGCGGCAGTGGGGCGCGGGTTTCGCCGCCGAAGGCGGGGCCGGTCATGCGGGCCTCCAGCCATTCGGTGGCGTGGTTGATGATCTCCAGCGTCGTCTCATAGCAGGATTTCGCGTCATCACCCCAAGTGAACAGGCCGTGCGATTCCAGCACGCAACCCTTCGCCTGCGGGTTGGACCGCGCGAAATCCTCCAGCCACAGGCCCAGTTCGAACCCCGGACGCTTCCACGGCAGCCAGCCGATCTCGCTGCCGAAAATCTCCTCGGTCAGCGCCTTGGATTTGTCCGATGCGGCGATGGCGATGATGGCGTCGGAATGAACGTGATCGACATGGGCGCGCGGAACATAGGCGTGCAGCGGCGTGTCGATCGAGGCCGCTCGGGGGTTCAGCCCGAAGGTGCAATGGGGCAGGAGGCCGACCATCTCATCCTCGTGCGCGACGCCACGATACCGGGATTTCAGCGCGTGCAGGCGGTCCATATACAGCGTCGAAAACCCGTCCAGCTTCATCGAGCCGATGTCGCCGCCCGACCCCTTGACCCACAGCACCTCCACGGTCTCGCCCGTCAGCGGGTCGATTTCGGAAACCTTGGCCGAGGTGTTCCCCCCGCCGTAATTCGTCACCCGCTTGTCCGATCCCAGCAGATTGGAACGATAGAGCAGCCGCTCCGGCTCGCTCATCCCCTCGGCCTTCGCGTCGTCCCACAGGTTCTCCAAGCGCGGCATCCCGGCCTCCTCCGTTTCCCCGTCCGCAGGTTTCAGCATCGCCGTTTCCGAGTCAATCATAATCGCTCACCTTCGATCATCGACGATTGACTTGGAAGCGGATCACGGTAGCTTGCAGATCAAGGGGGACGTCATGCACGAAAGCGAACGGCATCGGGTGATCTTGTCGGCCGTTCAGGCCAAGCCCTTCGTGGCAGTAGCGGAACTGGTTGATCTGACGAACAGTTCCGAAGCCACGATCCGCCGGGACATTGCGGCGCTGCATCTTCAGAAACGTCTGCGCCGGGTGCGTGGCGGGGCCGAGGCGCTGTCGCCCAGCCCTGTCGCGGCATTGACGGGACGCCCGTTTTCCGTCAACGCCGCAATCAACATCGCGCAGAAACGCGCAATCGCCAAAGCCGCGGTGGATCTGTGCGACGATGGCGATGCGATCATCATCAATGGCGGCACGACCACATTCCAGATGGTGCATCCGCTGGCGACGCGCCGGATGCAGGTCTTCACCAACTCTTTCCCCATCGCGGAGCATCTGCTGCACCATTCGAAGAACACAGTCATGCTGTCGGGCGGCACGATCTATCGCGAGCAGAACATCGTGCTGTCGCCGTTCGACAATGACGTCACGCGCAATTTCTATGCCCGGCGGATGTTCATGGGCGCGCAAGGCGTCGCCCCTCTGGGCGTGATAGAACAGGACCCGCTGATCATCCAAGCCGAGGAAAAGCTGATCGGCCAGGCCGACGAATTGATCCTGCTGGTCGATTCCTCGAAATTCGCGCGCCGCTCGGCGCTGATCCTGTGTCCCCTGTCGCGCATCCATACGCTGATCACCGACGAACGCATCGAGGATCGGCACGCCGCCATGCTGGAGGAAGCGGGGGTCAGGTTGATCGTCGCACAAACCCCCGCGCGGGAGGGAATCCGGGTCTGACGTCATTTTCCGGGGAGGGAAGAACATGCGCGTCGCCGTCATCGACATCGGCAAGACGAATGTGAAAGTCGCGCTGGTGGACACCGCGACCATGACCGAGACCGGCATCCGCAAGATGCCCAACGTGATCGATAGAAGCGGCCCCTATCCCCACTACCGCACCGAAGACCATTGGGAGTTCATCCTGGACGCGCTGTCCGCGCTGCATCCGATCGATGCGATTTCCGTCGCGGCGCATGGGGCGACGGCGGCGCTGGTGGATGCGGCGGGCGATCTGGTGCTGCCGATCCTCGATTACGAGCACCCCATCGACACGGCGGATTACGACCCGCCGCCTTTTGCCGAGACCGGATCGCCCCGCCTCGGGATGGGCCTGAACGTCGGTGCGCAGCTTTGGTGGCAGTTCCGGCACTTCCCGCAGGCGCGGCGGGCGGTGCATGTCATGACCTATCCGCAATATTGGACGATGCGGCTGACCGGAGTTGCTGCCTGCGAGGCGACATCCATCGGTTGCCACACCGACCTCTGGCGCCCGGACAAGGGCGAGCCGTCGTCGCTGGTGGACCGGATGGGATGGCGCCGGCTGATCCCGCCCATGCGCCGGGCAAACGAGGTTCTGGGGCCGCTGCGTCCCGATCTGGCCGCGCGGACGGGGCTGGGGGCGGTGCCCGTGACCTGCGGTATCCATGACAGCAACGCCTCGCTCTATCCGCATCTGCTGGCGCGGCGGGGGGCGTTTTCGGTCGTGTCCACGGGGACATGGGTGGTCTGCATGGCGGTGGGCGCGGGCAAGGGACCACTGGACCCCGAACGCGACACGCTGGTCAATGTCGATGCGCTGGGCCATCCGGTCCCATCGGCCCGGTTCATGGGGGGGCGCGAATATGAACTGGTCCGCGCGGGCCGCGACCTGCGAGCCACGCCCGATGCGGCGCAGCGGGTGCTGGACCGCGGCGTCATGCTGCTTCCGGCGGTGGAGCCGGGCTCCGGGCCGTTCCGGGGCCATGAGGCCCGCTGGACGCTGGACCCACAGGACGAGGGCGAGGAGGCTGTCGCGCTTGCCTTCTATCTGGCGATGATGACGGCGGAATGCCTGTCGATCATCCGCGCGGCGGGTCCGGTCATCGTCGAAGGGCCGTTCGCGGCGAATGCGGATTATGCCGCGATGCTGGCTTCGGCCACGGGCCGCGAGGTCGAACCCTCGACCGGCTTCACCGGCACCGCCCTTGGTGCGGCGCTGCTGGCCGGGCCGGGGCCGCTGCCGCAACCGGCTGCGGGTATCCGGCCCGATCCCGCGCTGGCCGCCTATGCCGACGCATGGCGGTCACAGTCGCGCGAAGGCAGGTGACAGGCGCTGCGGACGATCTATCATCGTGTGTATAACGAGTGATCCGAGGACGATTGTCATG
Source organism: Falsirhodobacter xinxiangensis (assembly GCF_004959935.1). GTDB lineage: Bacteria > Pseudomonadota > Alphaproteobacteria > Rhodobacterales > Rhodobacteraceae > Falsirhodobacter > Falsirhodobacter xinxiangensis. The sequence continues at coordinate 161,906 of NZ_SMYN01000006.1, forward strand.
AAACATCTTATTGCCGCATTGAGCCTTTCCGTCATGCCCGCGCTGGCCTTTGCACAAGCCGAACAGGAACCCCTTTCCATCTCTTTCCCGACCGGAGCAGCCGCCGTCCCCGCCGAGGGGCTCGACACGCTGGATGAAGCCGCGCGCCTGTTCCGCGCCGGAAACCCCATCGTCATGATCGTCACCGGCGGTGCCGATACGGTGGGCAATGCCGGGCGCAACCTGCAACTGTCGGTCGCCCGCGCCCAAGCAGTTGCGGACGGGCTGGTGGCGCGGGGCATTCCGGCGGACCGGCTTCAGGTGCTGGGGCGTGGCACGACGGAACTGCCCGTCGATACAAGTGCAGGCGTTGCGGAACAGGCCAATCGTGTCGTCGAGATTTCCTGGCGTTGAGCTTGCCATCCTGATCGCCGCCGCCCTTCCCGCCACCGCGCAGGAAGGGCAGCGTGCGTTCGACGCCAGCGACTTTGGGCGCGCCGCCGAAAGCTGGCGGGCAGAGGCGGCGGCAGGATCGGCGGATGCGATGTTCGGCCTTGGGTTGCTGCACGACCTTGGCCTCGGGATGCCCCGCGATGCGGCGGCGGCGCTGCGCTGGTATCTGTCGGCCGCCGATCTTGGCCATGCCGAGGCGCAGTTCAACGTCGCCGTGATGCTGGACAGCGGAACCGGCGGCCCGCGCGAGACGGCTGCCGCCGCCGCGTGGTATTCGCGTGCCGCAGCGCAAGGAAACCTTCGCGCGCAATACAATCTTGGCCTGCTCTATGACAAGGGCGAGGGCGTTCCGCGCAACCGCGATCTGGCGCGGCTTTGGCTTGGACTGGCGGCGCCGCAACTGCGCGCGGCGCAGGATCGGCTTGCGGTGCTGGCGGACGATCCCTTCGCACGCGATCTTTCGCCCCCGGTTCCGCTTGGCGGTGCGCGCATCGGAAGCCGCGCCGAACTGGCATGGACCGCGCCGCCCGGCCCCGGTGGCAGCATTTTCCATCTGGAACTCGTCACCCCGGAAGGCCCGGTCGCGGATTTGCAAACCGCGCTTTCGGCGGTCGTCCTGCCCGCCCCGGCAGAGGGGCCGCTGTTCTGGCGGGTGTCGCGCATCGCCGAAGGGAATGCGGCCTATGTGGCGGGGCCGTGGCAGGCGATCGGCGATCCTGCGCCACCACCACCCACGGGGCGCATGCGCATCCTTACGGCCCCCGGCGCTGCCCCCTTTGCCGCCGAACTCGCCACCGCTTTCCGTGCCGCCGGGCTGCCGGTGGAGATCGGCGCGGCGGTCGCAGCTACGAGCGCCGTGGAACATGGCTTCGGTCAGGATCGCAACATGGCCCGCGACGTCGCCTCCTTTCTGCCCGGACTGTCGGCAGAAGATGCGCGTGGCGCCGCCCTGCCCGGTCGCCCGCCGGGCGAGGTGACGGTCACCCTCGTATCGGAAGGGTCGTAATCCACAATTCCAGCACGCCCGGTTCAGGGCTGGGCGCATATCCGGTCATGTCGGCAAGCCGCGCCCCGGCAACCTCGGCGGCGCGGCCCGCGCCTTCGGCATCCTCGGGGTGATAGAAGCGCATCACATTGTCCGGCATGGCGAAGACCGAAGGGCGAAGCTCTGCCCAGTCCGGATCGTTCAGCGCCGGCGCACCGGGCGGCAGGTGGATGCGGAGCCGCGCGCCCGGCCCTGCGGCAAGGCGCAACCGGTCGAGAAAGACCGCATATGCCTCCTCCTCGGTGGCGGGGGGCGCGACGGACAGCGGCAACCGCCCCTCGATTGCCACCTGCGTCGTCGCAGCCCCCGGCATCGGCACATCGTAGCCCACCGCCGGCACCCCCGCCTGCGCATGGCTGAGCTGTAAAGGCGGCAGGTGTTCAAGCCGCACCTGCGCCGGCACGTCATAGCCGGTGGGCAGGTTCAGGTCCGGAACCTTTGCGAAATTCATCGGTGCGGGTCGCAAAAGCTCTTGCAGCACCGAGCGGCGGGGCGAGGCATCGGCCTCGTTCGCCTTGCCGCGCGGCCAGAACGCCAGCGCTGTCAAAAGCACGGCCAGCGCCAGTATGCCCAGCAGGACGAAGCGGGTTCTGGTCCGGGGCGGCGCGTGGTCGATCACGGGCGCGGGGAAGACGGGCGCAGGTTCGGGTTCCGGGGGCGGCGCGGTCCATTCCGACCGCAGGATCAGCGGTTCGGCCTTTTTCGCGCGCTTTGCCTCCATCACCTTGCGGCGGCTTTCCCGGGCTTCGGCCAATCTGCGTTCCCAAGACTCGGACCGAAGCAGCGCATCGACTGCCGCGCCCATATCCTCGGCCTCGCCACCACCTTTCGTCACCCGTCCGACCTCCAGCCTTGCCCGTTTCCGTGGATATAACCCGAAGGTGTCAGCTTTCCTACACGGACCTATACAAGCCCTTCGAATCTCCGCATGATATCCGGCGGGAGCAGGAGACGGGGATGGAGCGGCAGCGGCTGATCCAGTGGTGCGCGATATGGGCGGCGGCCATCGTCGTGCTGATGACGCTTGGCAGTCGTGTCGTGACCCGGTCCTATCTTGCCGAAGGGTCCGAACGCACGCAGGCCGCGCTGCGTCTGACCACCGACGGCCTGATCGGCCATCTGCGCCGATACGAGGCCCTGCCCCGGCTTCTGGCCGAAGACGAGGACGTGCGCGCCTTCATCGCCGATCCGTCCGATGCGGATGCGATGAATGATTGGCTGAAATCGACCAACGAGCTGCTGGAATCCTCGGACATCTACATCATCGGCGCGGACGGAATCACCATCGCCGCCAGCAACTTCGACCTGCCCGAAACCTTCATCGGCGAGGATTTCTCCTATCGCCCCTATTTTACCGAGGCGCTGGCGGGACGGGATTCGCGCTTCTATGCGCTCGGGACGACCTCGGGGGTGCGCGGATATTACTATTCCGCCCCGATCCGCGCGCCGGATGGGCGAAACGCCGGGGTGATGGTGTTCAAGATCGGCCTCGACGCGATCGAGGGCAGCTGGCGCGGCACCGATATCGGCATCTTCGTGACCGACCCCGAAGGCATCGTGTTCCTCGCCTCGGACCCCGGCCTCGTCTATGCCACGACGCTGCCGATGGAGCCGGAGCGGACCGAGCGCACCGCCGCCTCCCGCCGCTATTCCGATGCGGAACTGATGCCGCTGGATCATCGCCGGGGCGAGCGGTCCGGCTTTGCCACCTTCCACACCGGCGGGCGCGAATATCTGGAGCGGTCCGCGACCATGCCCGGCGCCGATTGGGCGGTCCACGCGCTTCTGGACACCGGCCCGCTTCTGGCGCAGGCGCGGCTGGCGCTTTTGGCGGGGGTGCTGCTGCTGGCGGTGACGGGAACGGTGGGCGGGCTGATCCTGCAACGCCGCGCGCAACTGGCCGAACGGCTGGCCCTTCAGGCCGAGGCGCAGGAATTGCTGGAACAGCGGGTCGAGGAGCGGACCGCCGACCTTGCCCGCGTCAACAGCCGCATAAAGACCGAGGTGACCGAACGGCGGCTGGCCGAGAAGGAGTTGCGACGGACGCAGGCGGATCTGGTGCAGGCGGGCAAGTTGGCGGCACTGGGCCGCATATCGGCGGCCCTGTCGCACGAGATCAACCAGCCGCTTGCCGCCGCGCGCAACTATGCCGACAGTGCGGCGATCCTGATCGACCGCCAAGACTATCCCCGGGCGCGCGAGAACGTGGTGCAGATCCTGTCGCTGATCGACCGTATCGCAGCCATCGGGCACCACCTGCGCGCCATGGCCCGCAAGCCGAACCAGCGGTTGGAGGATCTGGACCTCGCTGCCACCGTGCGCGAGGCCGTGGCCATCGCCGGCCCGCGCCTTGCCGCCGCACGGGCAGAAGTGGTGCTGGACCTGCCCGATCTGCCTACGGTGCGCGGCGCGGCGGTGGGGCTTCAGCAGGTGCTGGTGAACCTTTTGACCAATGCCGCCGACGCCGTCGAAGGCACGGGTGACCGCCGGATCGAAATTGACGCGACCCCTGGCGATCCAGTGGTCCTTCGGGTGCGCGATCACGGGCCGGGAGTTCCGACTGGCATTGCGGACCGGATCTTCGACCCGTTCTTTTCGACCAAGCAGGGAAGCGGCCTCGGGCTTGGGCTTTCGATTTCATATAACATCATGAAGGACTTCGGCGGCGATCTTCGCGTCACATCTCATCCAGATGGCGGCGCGGTGTTCGAGGTGGTGATGAGAAGCGCGTTGAGGATGGCCGCGGAATGAAAGTGCTGCTTGTCGACGATGACGACCGGATGCGCCATTCGACCGCGCAGGCGTTGGACCTTCAGGGGCTTGCGGTCGAACCGCTGGCCAGCGCCGAAGAAGCGCTGGCGCTTGCCTCGCCCGGTTTTCATGGGGTCGTCGTCAGCGATATCAGGATGCCGGGGATGGATGGCATGACGCTGCTTCGCCGATTGCACGACATCGACCGCGACATTCCCGTCATCCTCGTGACCGGCCATGCCGAAGTCCAGCTGGCGGTCGAAGCGCTGCGGCGCGGGGCCTATGATTTTCTGGAAAAGCCCTTCAGCATCCAGAGCATGACCGCGATCATCCGCCGCGCAGCGGAACATCGGGCGCTGGTGATCGAAAACCGCCGTTTGCGCGCCGTTGCAGGCAAGCGCGACGATGTGGAGGCGCGTCTGGCAGGACGCAGCCGGGCCATGGTGGACCTGCGGTATCGCCTGCGCGCCATCGGCGCCAGCGACGCGGACGCCTTGATCGAAGGGCCGACGGGCGCGGGCAAGGAGGTGGTCGCGCGCACGCTTCACGACGTCTCGGGGCGGGCGGATCGTCCCTTCATCGTCATCAACTGCGCAGCCCTGCCCGAAACCCTGATCGAATCGGAACTCTTCGGGCATGAGGCCGGCGCCTTTCCCGGCGCGCTGCGTCCGCGTTACGGCAAGTTCGAACATGCCCGCGGCGGCACGATCCTGCTGGACGAGATCGCGTCGATGCCGCTTGCGCTTCAGGGGCGGTTCCTGCGCGTCCTTCAGGAACGGGTGATCACGCGGCTCGGCTCGAACGAGGCGATTCCGCTGGATGTGCGCTTCCTGACCACATCGAAGGTCGATCTGGAAAACGAGGTTGCCCGCGGAACCTTTCGCGCCGATCTTCTGTATCGGCTGAACGTTGCCACGCTGAAGGTCCCGGCGCTGGCCGATCGCCGCGAAGACATCCCGCTTTTGTTCCTGCAACTGGCCCGCGAAAGTGCTGCGCGGCACGGGGTCGAGGATCGGCAACCCTCGCCCGGCATGCTTGCAGCACTGTCCACGCAGGATTGGCCGGGCAATGTGCGCGAATTGCGCAATGCCGCCGAACGGTTCGTCCTTGATCTGGAGGCAACGCCCGCCGCCGAAGGGCAGCGGCTGGCGCAGAAGGTCGCGGCGTTCGAGCGCAGCGTGATCGCCGGCGCGATTTCCGCCCATGGTGGCCGATTGCGACCGGTCTATGAAACACTCGGCGTGTCCCGAAAGACGCTTTACGAAAAGATGCAGAAACACGGGCTCGACAAGCGGCTGATCCTCGATCCGCCCGACGATACGTAGCTTATTGATCAACCTGCGGCGCAGGCTCCGTCGCGCCCTGCGGCGCGCGCCCGGCAAGAAAGAAAGTGCCGATCAGAATCGCGGCCCCGACGACGATGATGACATAGACGAATGTCATCGGACCCCGAAGACCGTCCCGCCCGCCCTTGTCCTCCGGTTTCTTCATGTTCCCTCCCGCGATTTTCTGTCATCACGCGTATTGGCCTTGCCGTGCGGGGCGCCAGGCGCATCGCCTGTCCGGCCCCGCTGCTTGGTCTGTCCATCCGGGCGATGGTCGGCATCGAAGGTGCGGCGCGATGCCGGATCGTGGCGGATCTGGCTTTGATCGATTTCCTTCTTCATGTTGGCCTCCTGTCCGGACTGGACCCGCCGCGCGACGTTTTGTTCTGCCTTTGGCTTGGGGATTTCGGGATCGATGGGCGTCGCAGGTTGCAGGCGGGTGTCGGGTTCCAGATTGGTGTCGGGATCTGGCTTTTCGGCCATCATTGGTTCTCCTGCACGTCGCTGTTCGGCTTGCCCTTGGTGCGTGCCGGGTTCATCACATCGAACTCCGACGGGTCGTGCGCCGATCCCTCATGAGTGTGCTGATCGTTTTCGCGGCGGGGCGGCTTGCTGCGCTTTTCGTCCGACTTGCGCGGTTCGTTGGCCATGATCGTCCTCCTTTTGCAGAGGAACCAGCGCCACCCCGACATGTTCCGCGAGGCTTATCGAGAGAATTTATCACTCCATCGCATGTAGGGCCGGGGCGCGTCCGTTCCCTCGCACCGCGCGAATTTGGAATGGAGCCGGGGGCCAAGCTGAGGCAGATTTAATCACGACTGAGTTTGTCAAGATAGGGATTGCGATGAACATCGGCACCACCCTTCGCTGTCGGCGGATGATGACCGCCTGAGGCGGAGTTCCAGTTCCCCCAAGATTTTCCGAAAGACGGCGGCAAAACAGCGTCCCGCCGCACGGTTTCCCATTGCGCGGAGAAAAGACATGACACGACAAATCAAGCTGGGCGCCTTCCTGCCCGGCGGTGGCCAGCATATCGCGGCATGGCGCCACCCGGACTCGCCCGCAAACGGTGCAACGGATTTCAATTTCCACGTGCAGCTTGCCCAGACGGCGGAACGTGGCCTGTTCGACGCCTATTTCCTTGCGGACGGACTTTCGGCAAAATTCGGCGGGATCGAGGGCGGCAATGCCAAGGTCGTCGGGTTCGAGCCGCTGACGCTGTTCTCGGCGCTTGCTCCGCTGACGAAACATCTGGGTTTCATCGCGACCGGATCGACCACCTATGAGGAGCCATACACCGTCGCGCGCAAGTTCGCCTCGCTTGACCTGATCTCGGGCGGGCGGGCCGGGTGGAACGTCGTCACCTCGACCGGGGATGACACGGCGCGCAACTTCAACCGCGACGAACAGCTTCCCCATGCCACCCGCTATGCCCGCGCGCGCGAACATGTGGATGTGGTGCGCCAGCTTTGGGACAGCTGGGAGGACGACGCCTTCCTGCGCGACAAGGACAGCGGACGTTTCTTCGACCGCACGAAATATCACGAGATCGACCACCGCGGCGAACATTTCCAGGTGCTGGGCCCGCTGAACACGCCGCGCCCGGTGCAGGGCCATCCGGTCGTGGTTCAGGCCGGAAGCTCCGAAGACGGACGCCAGCTTGCGGCAGAAACCGCCGAAGTGATCTTCACCGCGCATCAGACCCTCGCCTCGGCGCAGGACTTCTATTCCGACATCAAGGATCGGGCGGCAAAGGCGGGGCGCAACCCGGACCATGTGCTGATCATGCCCGGCGTCGCCCCCTTCATCGGCCGGACCGAGGAGGAGGCGAAGGAGAAATACGCCCGCCTGACCGAATTGATCCTGCCCGAAGACGGGATCGCCCTGCTGAACACACTTACGGGCGGCACGCTGGACCTGACGGGCCATCCGCTTGACGGCCCCCTGCCGCCCAGCCCACCGACCGAAGGGAACAAGAGCCGGCAAGTCCTGATCCGCCAGATCGCGGACGAAAATGGCTTCACCATCCGTCAGCTTTACCAATGGATCGCCACGGCGCGCGGGCATTACACGATCGTCGGTTCGGCCACCCAGATCGCGGACCAGCTGGAGGATTGGTTCACCCTTCAGGCCGCTGACGGATTCAACATCCTGCCGCCATGGCTGCCCACTGCGCTGGACGATTTCGTCGATTTGGTCGTGCCCGAGCTGCAACGGCGCGGCCTGTTCCGCACCCGCTATGAGGGTCGCACCCTGCGCGAGAACCTTGGTCTGCCGCGCCCCGAAAACCGCTGGGCCCTTCGCCTGCCCCACGCGGCGGAGTGACGACATGAGCTTTCCCGACATTCCCCGCACCGCGACGCGCAATCTGACCCTGCCGCGGCTGCCCGTCCTCGCAATTCTGCGCCGATACGGGCTGCTGGCCGCGTTTCTGGTTCTTTGGCAGGTGGCCAGCAAGGCAGGCTGGGTGAGCCCCGCCGTCTTCCCACCGCCGGATGCCATCGCGGCGGCACTGTGGAAGGGCCTTTGGACCGGGGCACTTCTGGACGATATCGCGATCAGCCTGCAACGCGCGGGCACGGCCTATGCCGCCGCCATCGCCATCGGCATTCCGCTTGGGCTGCTGATGGGGCAGATCCGGCTTGTGGAACAGGCGCTGGACCCGATCCTGCAACTGTTTCGCCAAACCTCGGCGCTGGCGCTTTACCCGGTGTTCATCCTGCTGCTGGGATTGGGCGAGGCGTCGAAGGTCTTCGTCATCTTCTGGGCGACCCTGTTCCCGATCCTGCTGGCCACCACCGGCGGCGTGAAGGAAGTGGATGCAAAGCTGATCGAGATGGCCCGCAGCTACGGCGCATCCCGCCTTGCCGTCTTCCGCCGCGTGATCCTGCCCGCCGCCCTGCCCGCGATCTTCATCGGGCTTCGTCTGTCGGCGACGACCGCGCTTCTGCTGCTGATCGCGTCCGAGATGATCGGCGCGAACAAGGGCGTCGGGTTTCAGGTGATGAACGCCCAATACAACTTCCAGATCCCGCTGATGTTTGCCGCGATCTTCCTGCTGGCGGGCCTTGGCCTGTTGGCCAACGCGCTGCTGGTCACGCTTCAACGGCGGCTGTGCCGCTGGTCCGACCCCACGAACTGACCCCCATTTCCAAGGATTTTTCCGATGTATCTCCGCCCCTTCCTCCTTGCCCTCGCATTCGCCACCCCGTCGCTGGCCGAGGACCCCGTCACCTTCCGCTATCTTGCCAGCCATGGCGGGCTGTCGCCGCATGAACTGGCCGACGCGCTTGGCTATTACGACCCCTATGGCATCGAGATCGAGAATATCGGCTATGCCTCGGGCGGGCCGGAATCGCTGTTCGCGCTTGCCTCGGGCAGTGTCGATCTGGGGTCGGCGGCAACGGCGGCGATCATCAACTCCATCGCCGGGGGCAACGATTTCGTCGCCGCCTATCCGACCAACGGGATCAGCCAGGATGTGCAAAGCATCTTCTATGTCCCCGAGGACAGCCCGATCCGCAGCATCGAAGATATCGCCGGCAAGACCATCGCCGTGAACACGCTGGGCGCGCATCTGGATTATGCCGTGCGCGAGGCGCTGCACCAGAAGGGTCTGCCGCAGGATGCCGCGAACCTGATCACGGTGCCGGGGCCGCAGCTTGAACAGACCCTCCGTTCGGATCAGGTGGATATCGCCGCCTTCGGATATTGGCAGACCACGTTCGAAGGCGTGGCGCGCGGCAATGGCGGGCTTCGCGCCATCTTCGGCGATTTCGACGTGCTGGGCGAAATTGCGGGCGGCTTCGTGACCCTGCGCCGCGATTTCATCGACGACCATCCCGAAGCCGCGCGCCACTTCGTCGAGGAAGCCGCCCGCGCCGCCGACTGGGCGCGCCAGAACCCTGACGAGGCGCGCGAGGTCTTCGCCAAGCTGCTGGAGGAACGCGGCGAGAACCCCGAGATCGCCCAGCACTTCCGCGGTTTCGGTCTGCGCGAAGGCGGCCACGCGATCCCGCGCGATCTGGACTTCTGGATCGAGGTGCTGGAACGCGACGGCAGCCTTGAGGACGGCAAATTCACTGCCGCCGACCTGCTTTACGTGCCGCAGGACGGCACCACGACCAACTGAGGGGGCGATCCGATGACCAGCTTGCAAAGCGGCGGGCTCAGCCTGCGGAACCTGTCCAAGGGATATGCGCTGCCGGGCAGGCAGCTCAGCGTCCTGAACGGCATCAACCTTGACATCGAGGGCGGCAGCAGCCTTGCCATCGTCGGCGCCAGCGGGTCGGGCAAGACGACGCTTCTGCGCATTCTGGCGGGGCTGGAGGACCCCGACCTGGGCGGCGTCACCATCGACGGCACCCCCGTCCGGGGCGTCGGCACGGAACGAGCGGTGATCTTTCAGGAACCGCGCCTGCTGCCCTGGCTGACCGTGCTGGACAACGTCGCCTTCGGTCTGGAGGTGCGCGGCACGCCGCGGACCGAGGCGCTGGAGCGCGCGCGCCACTACATCCGCCTGGTCGGGCTGTCGGATTTCGCGGGCGTCTGGCCGCGTCAGCTTTCGGGCGGAATGGCCCAGCGCGTCGGCATCGCCCGCGCGCTGACGGTGCAGCCACGCATCCTGCTGCTGGACGAACCCTTCGGCGCGCTGGATGCCATGACCCGGCTGGTGATGCAGGAGGAACTGGTCCGGATCTGGTGCGAGGAAAAGGTCACTATGATCGTCGTGACCCATGATCTGGAGGAGGCGATCTATCTTGCCGATCAGGTTCTGGTCCTGCCCAAAGGGGATGGCACCCCCCGCCTGATCGAAACGAACCTGCCGCGCCCGCGCGACCGCACCAGCCCTGCCTTCGTGCGCCAACGCGAAGCCTTGCTGCGCGAATTCGGCTTGCATTGACGCAAAGGCGGCGTGGAGATCGGTTTGATCCCACGCCCCGCCCTGCATACCCTTGCCGCCATGGAGAACCCGGAATCGGGTCACGCAGGCAAGGAAGATAGATGAGCAGGCTTGGCATTCTTTTCGCGACGGTGGCCCTTGCGGCCCCCGCCCATGCGCAAACCCCCACCGGACGGCAGATTGCGGACATCCCAGAACAGGTCTTTCGCCCGGTGATCGAGGAATACGACATCCCCGGCCTTGCGGTCGGCGTCACGCTGGATGGCAAGCAGTTCTTCTTCACCGACGGCCTTGCGGATCGCGCCACCGCACGCGCGGTGGACGAGGACACGCTGTTCGAGCTTGGATCGAACAGCAAGCTGTTCAACGTCGCGCTGGCGGCACTGGCCGAGGAAAAGGGCCTGCTGTCTCTGGATGACGCGGTGTCCACCCGCATCCCGGCGCTGGCGGGCGGCGCGTTCGACCGGATCACGCTTGACGATCTGGCGGCACATGCGACGGATGGCCTTCCGCTTCAGGTGCCGGACGGGATCGCGGACGATGCGGCGCTTCTGCGGTATCTGACGGAATGGCAGCCCAGCGAAGGGGGCCTGCGGTCCTATTCCAACGTGAGCATCGGGCTTCTGGGCCGGATCGCGGGCGAGACCTTCGGCGGGACATACGAGGAGGCGCTGAAGGCGCAGTTGTTGCCGGGTCTTGGGCTGGACAGCACCTTCGTGACCGTTCCCGATGATGCGGCGGGGCGGTATGCCTTCGGCTATTCCCGCACCGACGACAGCCCGGTGCGGGTCAATCCGGGAATGCTGGACGCCGAAGCCTATGGCATCAAATCCAGCATTCTGGACATGACGCGTTTCGTCGATGCGCAACTCGGCAATCTCGACCTCGATCCCGAAATCGCGGCGGCGCTGGCGCGGACGCAGGTGCCGGGATTCGACACCGCGCAGTTCGGGCAGGCGATGATCTGGGAGGTCTATCCGTGGCCGGTGGACCCTGCGCGGATCGAGGCGGGCAATTCGTCGGACATGGCGTTGAAACAGCAACCGATGGAGCGACGCTCGGGTCCGGCGGAGGGTCCGGTCTTCCTGAACAAGACCGGGGCGACGAATGGCTTCGGGTCCTATGTCGCCATGGTCCCGTCGGAAAACATCGGCGTCGTCGTGCTGGCGAACCGGAACTACCCCAACACCGTCCGGGCCAGCGCGACGCTGGACCTGATCGAACGGGTGCTGGAGGCGCGCTGATCAGCGCCGCATGAACTGCGCCATAAGCTCGGGGTCCTGCTCCAGCCCTTTCAGCCAGCCGGTGTCAAGCTGCGGGATCGAGGAGATGAGCAAGCGCGAATAGGGATGCGTTGCGTCGCGCATCCCGGTTGCGGGCAGGGCCTCGACCACCTTGCCCTTCAGCATCACCAGAACCTCGTCGCAGATCGCCTCCACAGTCGAAAGATCGTGGCTGATGAACATGTAGCTCAGATGCAGTTCGCGTTGCAGCTCCTTCAGCAGATCGAGGATCGCGGCCGCCACGACGGTATCCAGCGCGGATGTGATCTCGTCGCACAGGATCAACTCCGGCTCGGCCGCCAATGCGCGGGCAAGGTTGACCCGCTGCTTCTGGCCGCCCGAAAGCTCCGACGGCAGACGGTGGCGCAGGGCGGCGGGCAGGTGGACCATGTCCAGAAGCTCGATCACGCGCCGGTCGCGCGCGGCCCCCTTGGTGCCATGATAGAAGGTCAGCGGGCGGGCAAGGATCGCGCCGACCGATTGCGCCGGGTTCAAGGCGGTATCGGCAAGCTGGAACACGATCTGCGCACGGCGAAGCTGGTCCTTGCTGCGATGGGCAAGGTCGGGATGCAGGTCAGTGCCGTCGAACCGCACCTTGCCGCGATAGGCGGGAAGGATGCCCGCGATGGCCCGCGCCAGCGTGGATTTGCCGGAACCGGATTCCCCGATGACCCCAAGGTTGCGCCCCCGTTCCAGCCTGAAGCTGACATCGTCGAGGATCTTCGCCGCAGGCTCGCCGTTGCGCACCGCGCCATAGCCCGCGAAAAGACCCCGAACCTCCAGAATGGTCCCGCCGGGGCTGGCGGCGGGCACATGCGGCACCGGCTCGAACGCATCCAGAAGCTGGCGGGTATAGGGGTGGGTCGGCGCGTTCAGGATCTGCTCGGTCGTGCCTTCCTCCTGAATCTCGCCGCCCTTCAGCACGATGATGCGGTCGGCGATCTGGGCGACGACGGCAAGGTCGTGGCTGACATAGACGCCGGCCATCGCGCTTTTGTCCATGACGGCGCGAAAGGCACGCAGCACCTCGATCTGGGTGGTCACGTCCAGCGCGGTCGTCGGCTCGTCGAAGATCACCAGCGACGGATCGCCGATCAGCGCCATCGCCGCCGAAAGCCGCTGCAACTGCCCGCCCGAAACCTGGTGGGGATAGCGCGCGCCGATGGTGTCGGGGTTCGGCAAGGCCAGCGCGCGGAACAGATCGCGCGCCTTCGCCTCGGCCTGATCGCGGGGCATCAGGCGGTGGATCTCGGTCACTTCGACCACCTGATCCATGATGCGTTTCGACGGGTTGAACGCCGCCGCCGCCGATTGCGGCACATAGGACACCTCGGTCCCGCGCAGCGCCGCACGGCGGGCCTCGCGCATGCCGGTCACGTCATGGCGGCCAAGGCGGATCGTGCCGCCGGTGATGGCGCAGCCGGTGCGGGTATGGCCCATCAGCGATAGCGCGATGGTGGTCTTGCCCGACCCGCTTTCGCCGATCAGGGCCACGATCTCTCCGGGGGCGATGTCGAAGCTGACGCCGCCGATGATCTGGACCTGCCGCCCGGAATCGGTAACGGCGCCGATGCGAAGGTCGCGAACGGAAACGAGGGCTTCGGTCATCATTCGCTCCGATCACGGATACGGGTGGGCAGGTTGTCGATGAACAGGTTCACCGAAATGGTCAGCGAGGCGATGGCGACGCTTGGGAACACGACGGCTGGGGCGCCCAGCGACAGCCCCTCGATGTTCTCGCGCACCAATGCGCCCCAGTCTGCATGGGGCGGCTGCACGCCGATCCCAAGGAAGGACAGGCCCGACAGCACCAGCACGATGAAGACGAAGCGCAGCCCCAGATCCGCCAGGACCGGGCCAAGGATGTTCGGAAAGATCTCGCGCAGGATCAGATAGGCGAAGCCTTCGCCCCGCGCCCGCGCCACCGTCACGAAATCCATCGTGTTGACGTTGACCGCCAGCGCACGGGCGAAACGATACGATCCGGGCAGATAGATCGCCGCAAGCGTCGCGATCAGCACCGGGATCGACGATCCGACCGCTGCCACCACGACCAGACCGAACAACAGCGACGGGATGCCGTTGAACGCATCCAGAAGCCGCGACAGCAGCGTGTCGAACCAGCCGCCGACGACCCCCGCGATCATGCCCAGCAGCACCCCGCCCGCGCAGGCCAGCACCACCGAAGCCAGCGCGATCCCGACGGTATAGCGCGCGCCCATCAACACGCGCGAAAGAATGTCCCGGCCCAGATAGTCGGTGCCCATCCAGTATTGCCCGCTCATCCCGCCGAAATAGTCCCAGTCCACCATCTCGCCCGGCGGATAGGGGGCAAGCCATGGCCCGATGAAGGCGATCACCGCCCAGAACAGAATGATCGCCAGCCCGATACGGCCCGTCCAGTTGAAGGAATAGCCAAGGCGCGCGGGGGTGGGAATGCGAAGGGACAGGGACATCAACGGCGCAACCTCGGATTGGAAAGAAGGGCAACAACGTCCGCAATGGTGATCAGCAGCAGATAGCTGATGCAGAAGATCATCGCGCAGCTTTGGATCAGTGGCAGATCGCGCGTGGACACGGCATCGACCATCAGCTTTGCCACGCCGGGATAGTTGAAGACCGTCTCCACGATGATGACCCCGCCGACGAGGTAAGACAGCGACAGCGCCACCGCATTGGCGATGGGGCCGAGCGCGTTGGGCAGCGCATGGCCCAAGACCATCCGGCGCCGCGAGGCGCCTTTCAGCAGCGCCATTTCGACATAGGGTGTGTTCACAGTCTCGATCACCGCAGCGCGGGTCATGCGGATCATCTGCGCCGCCACGACGAAGGACAGCGTGATGACCGGCATCGCATAGGCGCGCAGCATCGCGCCAAGGCTGTCCACCTCGACCCCGAAGGACAGGGCCGGCAGCCAGCCCAGCCAGACGGCGAAGATCAGCACGGCCAGCGTTGCCACCATGAATTCAGGCACCGAGATGACCGAGATCGTCAGCACAGATACGATCCGGTCCAGCCACGATCCGCGCCACATGGCCGATGCGATGCCCAAGGCCAACGCCACCGGCACGCAGATGACCGTGACGATCCCGGCCAGCCGCAGCGAATTGGCAAGTCGCCCCGCCAGCATGTCCGACACCTGCACATTGTTGACATAGGACATGCCCAGATCGCCGGTGAACAGCCCGCGCAGCCAGGACAGGAACCGCCAGATCGCAGGCTCGTCCAGGCCCATTGCGGTGCGAAGTCCGGCCACGGCCTCGGGCGTTGCGGCCTGACCCAGAAGGATCTCGGCCACGTCGCCGGGCAGCAGCTCGGTCGCGAAGAAGACGGCGAAGGACACGATCAGCAAAGTGATCGCGGCAATGCCGAGACGCTGCCCCACGAGCAGCCATGTGGTCGCCGAACGCAGCATCGGACACCTCCTTTGGCGGGAAGCCCCCGCCGATGCGGGGGCCGGGATGTCAGGCTTCCAGCCAGACGTATTCGGCGAAGGCATAACCCATCTGCCCGCCCAGCGGGTTGGGGGCCAGACCCTTCAGCTTGGACGAAAGCGCATCGACGTTGGAGATATAGGCGGGGATGAGGGTGCCGGCCTCGTTCGCGACCATCTCCTGCATCTCCCAATAGATGTCCTTGCGCAGGTTGTCGTCCAGCGCGCCACGCGCCTCGACCAGCATCGAATCGAACTTCTCGGATTTATACTGGCTTTCGTTCCACGGCGCGTCCGATGCGTAAAGCAGCGAGAACAGGATGTCGGGCGTCGGGCGCGGGTTGATGTTGCCGAAATGGATCGCCGATTTCAGCCAGTAGTTCGACCAGTAGCCATCCGCCGGAACGCGCTGCACATCGAAGGGCATGCCCGCCTCGGACCCGGCCTGCTGGACGACCATCGCCATGTCCACCGCCGAGGTCGGCGCGTCGGAGGTCACGATCGGAATCGCCTGCCCCAGAACGCCCGCCTTTTCGAACAGCGATTTCGCGCGTTCGGGATCGTATGCGCGCGGCGCGATGTTCGGATTGTGATAGCGGTCCATGGCCGAGACCGGCTGATCGTTCCCCACCGTGCCAAGACCGCGCAGCACGCCGTTCACGATGGCGTCGCGGTTCATCAGGTATTTCATCCCCTCGACGAAGCCGGCCTTGGTGCCGGGGTCCATGTCCAGACGGATGTTGAGGTTGGTATAGTTCCCCGAGGTCGTGACCGAAGTCTGTACGTGGCTTTGCCCTTCCAGCATCCGCATCGAACGCGGGTTGATCGAGGCGCCCATGTGGATGTCGCCCGACAGCACCGCATTGACGCGGGCATTGTTGTCCGAAATGGCGAAATATTCGAAGCTGTCGAGGTAAGGCCCCTGCCCCTTGAAGTAATTCGCGTTCTTCGTGCCGATGGAGCGCACGCCGGGCTCGAACGTCTCGCATACGAAGGCGCCGGTGCCGTTGGCCTTGGTGAAGTCGGTGGTGCCTTCCGCCACGATCATGAAATGGTGCAGCGACAGGATCACCGGAAGGTCGGCATTGGCCGCGGCCAGCACGAATTTCACGGTCAGATCATCCACCGCCGACACTTCGGCGATCTGTTTCGCGATGGTCGCGGCCTTGGACCCCACGGCGGGATCGGTGTGGCGCTTCATGGAATAGACGACATCGGCGGCGGTCAGCGATTTGCCGTCATGGAAGGTCACACCCGGCTTCAGCTTCACCTGCCATGTCAGCGCATCGCTCGTCTCGATGCTTTCGGCCAGTTCCATCTGTGCCGTGCCCTTCTCGTCCAGGAAGGTCAGGCGGTTGTAGAAGGCGCAGCAGCGGACGTAATCGGTCGAAAGCGACGCCTTGGCCGGGTCCAGCGTATCGGCGGTCGAAGCCGACCAGCCCGCGCCCTTCAGGTGCCCGCCCGTCACCGGCGTCTGTGCCACGGCGGCACCGGCGCGCAGCAGCAGACTGCCGCCCGCACCCATCGCAACTCCGGATGCCATCAGCATCTTCAGCAGGTCGCGCCGCGAGGCACCCCTGCGGATGGCGGCCTCGACCATCGCGTCGTCACGGCCCGTCCAGTTGTTCGGTCTGTAGTCTTTCATCGCATTCCCCTGTTGGAAGTGCCCGGCGGTTCTGGCGACCGCCTCCGGGCCTTGAAAGTCACTTGAACGCTTCGTCCGCCGCATCGGCCAGTTCGGCCAGCGCGTGGTAGTGGTAGTCCGGCTTGGTGAAGGCCGCAGGTTCGATGGTGCCCCCGTATCCGTCCTGCGCATGGCGGCGCTGAATCCAGGCGTTGGTCATCCCAAGCTCGCGCGAGATGCCGATGTCGTGATGCTGGCTTTGCGCGGTGTGCAGGATGTCGTCTTTCGTGCCGCCCTGCTGGGCGACGAAATCGAAAACCTGATGGAAGAAGGCGGGGTCGGGCTTTTCGGTGCCCGTATCGTCGGTGGTGAAGGATGCCCAGAAGGGGTTGCCCAGCTTCTGCTCGTATTTTTCGAACGCCCAGCGGCGGGCATTGGTCATCGCGATCAGCCGGTAATGGGTCTTCAGCCGGGCCATCGCCTCGACGCTGTCGGGAAAGGGTTTCGCCTCACCCACCGCGTCGATCATGAACTGGCGGTTCGCGGGCGTGTCGGGCAGGCCCAGTGCGGCGGCGATGCGGCCATAGCAGCGGCCCAGATCGTCGGGAAACCGTGCCGCGCCGTCTTCGTAGCGGGCGGCGCGGTAATGGGTCAGTGCCTGTTCGGCATCGACGGTCATCCCGGCATCGGCAGCAATCTTCGCCAGCCCCCCGGTGATCGCGCCTTCGAAATCGATCAGCGTGCCGACCACGTCGAACGAGACGTAGGCGAAACGGTCGAGCGGCTTTGCGGCGGTATCGGTCGCCATATCGGGCAGTCCTTTCTGTTCTGGATCGCCGGGCCTTCCCTTGACGATCAGGTTCGCCTTGTTCCGCGCTTGGGAGTTGCCGAAACCCGGCAGGCCAGCAGCAGATTGTTTCGTATTCAGCCGGGGCGCGGCATCAGTAGCCGCGCGCCCTGTCCACCGCCCCCGGCACGGGCGCGCCATTCCGCAGCGCGCGCAGGACGGCCAGCGCATGCTCGGCCCCTTCGACCGCATCGGTGACCGCAGCGATATGCGGCGTCACGATCACGCGCGGATCTGCCCATGCCCAATGACCGGGCGGCAGCGGCTCGGGGTTCGTCACGTCCAGCATCGCGAAATCCAGCGTCACGCCCAATGCCCGGCGCAGCGCGTCCATATCCAGCTGCGCACCCCGCCCGGCATGAACCAGCCGCGCCCCCTTCGGCAGGGCGGCGAAGAACGCATCGTCCATCATCCCCCGCGTCTGATCGGTCAGCGGCAGAAGGCAGACGACGATGTCGGTGCGCGCAAGGAAGGCGCCAAGGTCGGTGAAAACCTCCACCCCGTCCACCGGATCGCCTGACCGGCTCCACCCCGCGACGGGAAAGCCGAGGGAGGAGAGGCCCTGCGCGACAAGCCGACCGATGCGGCCCATGCCCATGATCCCCACGCGGCGCGTGCGGGCAAGCGCCGCGCCATGTCCGGCCCATTCCCCGCGCGAGGCCCGTTCCAGATAAAGCGGCAGGTCGCGGTGCATTGCCAGCACGGCCATCACCGTCCAATCGCGGACCATCGCCTCGATCCCCGGCGCAAGCGTGCGGGACAGAACGACCCGGTCCGGCATGGGCGGCATGTGATCCGTTCCCGCCCCGACACAGATCACCGCCCGCAGGTTTGGGAACCGCGCAAGGTCGGGCGGGGTCCAGCAGGCAATCTCGGTCACCGCCTCGGGGTCGGAGTCGTCCAGCAGGATCGGCTCCCCCGCCTCGGCAAAGACACGCGACCAGACCGCCGCCCGTTCGGGCAGGGAGATCAGCAGAAGCGTCATCCGCGCAGGACCGCGCGGATTTCGGGATCGTCCAGCGTCAGGTCCAACACGCGGCGGGTGCGGGCGACGATCTGGTCGATCTCGTCATCCGTGCAGCACAGAGGCGGGGCATAGCCGAAGATGCCCTGCGGGAAGGACCGCACGATCAGCCCCTGCTCCCACGCGCGGTCGAACAGGCGCGTTGCGGGCTGGACGGCGGCGGGCAGCGGGGTCTTGGCGTCCTTGTCCGTCACCAGTTCGACCGCCGCCAGCATCCCCCGGCCCCGCACGTCGCCCACCAGCGGGTGATCGCGCAGCGTCGCAAGGCCCGCTTGCAGACGCGCACCTGCACGGCGCCCGTTTTCCAGCAGCCCGCCCTCGTAAAGCGCCAGAACCTCCAGCGCGACGGCGGCAGAAACCGGATGCGCAGAATAGGTGAAACCATGCCCCACCGCCTTGCCCCCCGCCCCTTCGGCAATGGTTTCATAGACATGGTCGCGCATGAACACCGCGCCCATCGGCACATAGCCCGAAGTCAGCCCCTTGGCCGTGGTCATCAGGTCGGGCACGATCCCTTCGTCGTCGCTTGCGAACAGGGGGCCGGTGCGGCCGAAACCGGTGATGACCTCGTCGGCCACGACCAGCACGCCGTATTCGGCGCAGACATCGGCCATCGCCTTGACCCAGCCCTTCGGCGGCACCAGAACACCGCCCGACCCCTGGATCGGTTCGATATAGAAGGCGGCGACGCGGTCCGGCCCGATCGCCTCGATCTTGGCGCGCAGTTCCGCGACCGAGGCGGCGGTGATGTCGGCGTTCGGGTTGCGATAGGCGTAGTGCGACGAAATCTTGTGCTGCCAATCGTAAGGCACGCCGAAGCCGTCATGGAACCCCGGCAGCGCCGTCAGCCCCGCGCCCATCGTGGTCGATCCGTGATATCCCTGCTGGACCGAGATGAACTGATCGCGCCCCGGCTGCCCCTTGGCGTGCCAGTAATAGCGGATGAAGCGGATCGTGCTGTCCACCGCGTCCGAACCGCCCAGCGTGAAGTAGATGTGGTTCAGATCGCCGGGGCTGCGTTCCGCCAGCGCAGCGGCCAGACGGATCGGCGCCTCGGCCCCCAGATCGAAATAGCCGGTGGCATAGGGCAGACGGCGCATCTGTTCTGCCGCAGCCTCAACGATGCTTTCATGGCCATAGCCCGCGTTCACGCACCACAGCCCAGCGAAACCGTCGATCAGCTGGCGTCCTTCGGCATCCGTGACGATGGCGCCCTTTGCCGAGGACAGCACCCGCACCCCCCGCGCCTCGTGCCCGCGAAAGGACGAGACCGGATGGACCAGATGGCGGCGGTCGAGTTCGACGAGTGAGTTGGAAAGCATGGAAAACTCCGTTCAGCCCAAGGCTTGCGATACGAGGGCGTATGTCTTGAAATCCGATGGCACAGCGGGGCGCGCGCCGCGCGTCATCGCGATACCGCCCCCGACATGCGCAAGGCCGAGCGAGGCGGCGAAATCCGAAAGCCCGCGCGCAAGGTCCACGCGCAGGAAACCGCCCGCACAGCGCCGCGCCGCTTCGGCCAGCAAGGCGCGGGCGGAAGCGTCGTTCGAGGCGACGATGGGGCCGACCAGCCGCCCTCGCCCAAAATCGCGCAGGACGGTAAAGCCGCCGGTCGTGCGAAGCCCCACGCCCCCCATCCGGGCCAGAAGGTTCGTCCGGTCCATGCCACTGGCGGCAAGGTCGAGCGCCGGATCGGGCTCGCCCTCCGTCACCGCCTGTTCCGGCGTTGCGGTCAGTGCGATCCCCTGATGCTGCGCGATGGTGCCGGTGGCGACGAAGCCCAGCTTCTCATACAGCGGCAGACCGTCGGTGGTGGCAACCAGCCGCATCGCGCGCGGGCCTGCGCGGTCCATAACCGCCGCCATCAATTCGCGACCCAATCCCCGTCCACGCATCGACGCGTCCACGATGATCATGCTGAGCGTCGCGACATCCCCGAAGCACGAGCAAAGCGCGGTGCCGACCACGACCTCGCCATCCAGCGCCACGACCCCGTCCGAGACGGACAGCGTCAGCGCCCAATCCTCGGCCCGGTGCGGCCAGCCCGCCTGCTGCGACAGGCGCAGCGCACCCGCCAGGTGCTGGGGGCCGAAGGTCTCGATGCGGTGTTTCGTCGTGGTCATGGGGTCAATCCTGTTTGATCCAGCCTAGGTCGGGCGTTCCGGCATGATCGCCCTTCTGCGCGCGGCGGGCGGCAGTTTGCTGCGGAAGCATCACAGGCCGCCGCAGAAAATGCCGTCACCCCGCCGCGACCGCCCGGATCATCGCGCAGGCCTCGTGCAGCTCGGTGCGGGTCAGGTATTCCTCGGGGCGGTGGGCGCGGGCAATGTCGCCGGGTCCGCAGATGATCGCGGGAATGCCCGCCTGCTGGAACAGCCCCGCTTCGGTGCCATAGCTGACCGCGCCAAGTGGTTCCTGCCCCGTCACCCGCGTCATCAGATCGGCCAGTGGATCGGCACGGTCCAAAGCCAGCGCGGGATAGGAGGACAGCCATTCCGCCGCAACACCTGCCGCCAGCACCGGGCCCAGAAGCGAGCGGGGATCGACGCCATGGATCGCGCGGGCCTCCACCTCCGCCTCGGCATGGCCGGGAACGATGTTCAGCGCCTGCCCGCCTTTGACGGTGCCTATCTGGATCGTGGAATAAGGCGGAACGAAGCGCGCATCCTGCGGCCCGTCCTCCAGCGCGCGGGCCTGCGCCTCGGCGGCGGTCAGGGCGGGCAGCAGCGCATGGATGGCGTTGATGCCCAGATCGGGGCGCGAGCTGTGGGCCGGACGCCCCTTGGAGATCAGCCGGATCGCCGCCTTTCCCTTATGGGCCAGCACCGGCACCAGCCTTGATGGCTCGCCCACGATGCAGCCCGAGGGCGGCGCGCAAAGGTCCGGAAGCGCGGCGATCAGATGCGGCACGCCCCGGCATCCCGCTTCCTCGTCATAGGACAGCGCGATATGGACGGTCGCCCCAGATGCGATCAACTCCGGCACCGAGGACAGCACCGCCGCCACGAAGCCCTTCATGTCGCAGGCCCCGCGCCCGATCAGCCGATCGCCATCTTCCCGCAGGGTGAAGGGGTCGGCCAGCCATTCCGGCTCGCCCGCCGGGACGACATCGACATGACCCGACAGGATCACCCCCGCGCGCGAGGGATCGCCGATGGTGGCGAACAGGTTGAAACGGTCTCCCTCCGGCCCGCGCAGAAGCGTCGGGGCGATGCCGTGCCCGCGCAGGTGATCGGCCACGAATTCCATCAACGCGCCATTGGGTGTGCCCACGACGCTGGGGAATGCAACCAGCCGGGCCAGCATCGCCTCGGGGGTCATGATGCGAAGACGTAGATCTTGCGGACGGTGCGGATCGTCTTCCACAGCCCAACGAAGCCCGGCTTCATCACGAAACTGTCGCCCGCGACGAAGCGCTGCATCTCGCCGCCCTCCTCGGTGATCTCGACCTCGCCTTCCAGCAGGTGGCAGAATTCGAACGCTTCGCCCTTGATCGAGCGGGTGGTGCCGGGGGTCGCCTCCCAGATGCCGGTGCGGGTCTGGGTCCAGGTGCCATTGGATTCGTCCAGCGGCCATGTCTTGAACGACGGCGAACCTTCCACCAGACGGTCCGGGGCGGGCAGGTCCTCGCGCGGGGCGAAGGCGGGCGTGGGTTCGATGCGGTGCAGCAGGCTCATGTCATATCCTTTCGTTGCCCACCCACCATGACCGGCGCGCGCACATGGGCGGCACCGTTGTTCCGGGCGCGGCGGCATCCGCTGCCGCATCGGGGGGCGAATACGCAATATCCTGCGCCCAAAGCCCGGACTGCGGCAATCCGTGTTGCCGAAGCGGGGCGATGGTGATGGAGAACAGGAACGCCCGGAGAGACGAGATGACCTTCCGCCCCAAACTCATCACTTTCGACTGCCACGGCACGATGATCTTCTTCGACATGGCCGGAGCCGCACGCGACCATTACGGCGCGGCGCTGGGCGATCGGATCGACGGCTTCATCGCCGATTTCGCCGCATACAGGCTGGACGAGGTGCTGGGCGCGTGGAAACCCTATGCCGAGGTGGTGCACAATTCGCTGGAGCGCACCTGCAAGCGCAACGGTGTCGCCTTCGATCCTGCCGTTGCCGCGGATATCTATGACCGCGTGCCGACCTGGGGCCCGCATGCGGACGTGCCCGCGGGCCTTCAGCGCATCGCCGGAAAGATCCCGCTGGTGGCGCTGACCAATTCCATGAACGTCCAGATCCCGCACAATATCGCGCGCCTTGGCGCACCGATCGACCATGTGTTCACCGCCGAAAGCGCAGGGGCCTACAAGCCGCAGATGCAGGCGTTCGAATATATGTTCGACCAGCTTGGCTGCGGCCCCGAGGATGTGCTGCACGTCTCGTCCAGCTTCCGCTATGACCTGATGACGGCGCATGATCTGGGCATCCGGAACAAGGTCTGGGTGAACCGCGGCCACGAACCCGCGAACCCCTATTACGGCTATACCGAGGTGAAGGACATCTCTGGCCTGGCCGAGGTGGTCGGGCTGTGAAATACGCGTCCTACTGGCATGACAGCGCAGTGCCCTTCGCCGATGGGCAGCAAGGCCCGGTCGAAGGGAGCTTCGACGTCGCCGTGATCGGCGCGGGGTTCACCGGACTTTCCGCCGCGCTGAAGCTGGCGAAGGCGGGGGTGCGCGTCGCCGTGCTGGAGGGCGCGCATGTCGGTGCGGGCGCGTCGGGACGCAATGGCGGGCATCTGAACAACGGGATCGCGCATGGCTATGCCGCCGCCAAGGCGCATCTGGGCGATGCGCGCGCCCATGCGCTCTACCACGCCTATGACCGCTCGATCGACCTGATCGAGCAGACCATCGCCGAAGAAGGCATCGCCTGCGACTTTCGCCGCTCGGGCAAGCTGAAGCTGGCGTCCAAGGCCAGCCATGTCGCGGGGCTGCGCGCGAACTTCGAGCTGATCCATGCCGAAGTCGATCCCGACACCGCATGGCTGGAGAAGGCCGATCTGGCGGGCGAGGTCGGATCGGATGCGTTTCACGGCGCGATGCTGTATCGCAAATCGGCGATGATGCATATGGGCCGCTACGTCAACGGCCTTGCGGCGGCGGCGCATAGGCGTGGCGCGCTGGTCTGGGAAAACGCCCCCGTCATCGCCCGCAAGCAGGTTCAGGGCGGGTGGGAGCTGCAGACGCCGCGCGGAGCCCTGCGCGCGGGCCGCGTCATCGCGGCAACGGGGGCATATGGCACGACCCCAACGCTGAAATACTTCCGACGCCGCATCATCTCGGTCGGGTCCTTCATCGTCGCGACACGGCCCCTGACGGATGCCGAAGCGGCGGACGTCATGCCCGGCAACCGCACTTGCGTGACATCGCTGAACATCGGGAATTATTTCCGCCTGTCGCCCGACAACCGGCTGATCTTCGGCGGGCGGGCGCGCTTCTCGTCGCGGTCGGACCAGACCTCGGATGCGAAATCGGGGCTGATCCTGCGCCGGTCGATGGCGTCGATCTTTCCCCGGCTGGCGGATGTCCAGATCGACTATTGCTGGGGCGGGCTGGTGGACATGACCAAGGACCGCTTCCCGCGTGCCGGAGAGGCGGAGGGTATGCTGTTCGGCATGGGCTATTCCGGGCACGGGGCGCAGATGTCCACGCTTGTCGGACACTCTTTGGCGGATATGGCGATGGGTCGGGATACGAACCCACTGGCGGGCATGGATTGGCCCGCGATCCCCGCGCATAGCGGCAGGCCGTGGTTCCTGCCGCTGGTTGGCATGTGGTTCGGGCTGAAAGACCGCCTATCCTAGCGAATGCGAGGCGAGGCCATAGGTGATGGCCCCGCTGGTCGCCCGCCGGTGCGGGCCGATCCGCATTTCCGTCACAGTGTCGAACGGAACGATGCCTGCGTCCTTCAGGAAGGCAGTGAACCGCTCGCTTTCGACAGGCGTGTCGAGCCGCATGAACATTCCCGTCCGGATCAGCGGCGCGACAAGCTGGATCGCCATCTCGTCATCCTCGGCCACGACCGGCCCGATGACCGCCCCCCTGCCGAACCGCCGCGTCAGGGCAAAGCCGCGCAGCGCGCCATCCCGCAGCGCCACCGTCCCGGTCGAAAGCGGCATCAACCGATCAATCACATGTCTGCGCGAGGCCCCATAGGCAGCCTCGTCCAGATCGCGGAGCGCGTCGCCGTCGGCATCCTCCAGCGGCCTGATCGCCAGCCCCCGCACCGGGTCCACGGGCGGGGCCTTGGCGATGCCCTGCTGCTGGTGGATGATCCCGACCGGGGTGAATCCGGCCGTCTCATACAGCCGGTATCCCGACCGCGTCGCGCTCAGCCGCAGGTCGCGCCCTGCGCAATCGCGCATGATGCTCTGCAACAGCCAGCGCCCCGCGCCCAGTGCCTGAAGACGCGGCGCCGTGACCATCATCCCCAGCATCGCGAAATCCTCGCCCATCGCGAAATACATCGCCGATCCCACGGGTCTACCGATCTCGTCCGTGGCCAGATACCCCTGCCCCAGCGACAGGAACAGATCCAGATCGTGATCGCGGTGAGGCCAAAGCACGCTGACGGTCAATTCATGCAGCAGGCGGCGCTGCGCCAGCCCGATCGGCTGCGTCTGTGCGTTATAGGCGTCGATCTTCAGCCTTTGCTCGGCAGTGGCGGAGCCTTTGGCAAGAAACGCCTCCATCCGCTGCTCTGCCGACATTTGCGGCTTGCCCTGTCCCATCCGGCTGGCGCTCTCCCACGTTTTGGGAAAGTTTATGCGCGAACGGCCGCGATATCCTGCCGTATTGAGTGCGAAGATCGAAGATTATGCCATATTGCGCGATGGAACGCCGCGCGGGGCCGATGTAAATGTCGATCCGACCGCAGGCCGAAGGACGATGGATGGGATTCTCGCGCAACCTGACCTATCGGACCGAGGGGATCGAGGTGACGGCGCCGCTGCGCTATCGCCATTTCGACACGGTGATCGCCGATCTGTGGCATGCCCGGGCAAAGCCCGATGCAAGTGGCTTCTATGCCTCGCACAACCCGCGGATCATCGTCTTCTTCGACGATGTGGGCGATGCGATCCGCATCACCAATGACGAGGGCAGCACTGCGAGCCGCCCGATGGCGCGGATCGCCTATGTGCCGCCAGGAATGCCCAGCTGGACCGCATTCTCTGCGGCCATCGGCTTCCGGCACCTTGACCTGTATCTCTCTCCGGGGCTGGCGCAGGGGATGCTTGCGGGGCGGATGGGCAAGATCGCCGCCGCTGCCGCGCTGCGCGTCATGGTCGAACGGCGCGAGCCGGGCGATCTGCTGGTCATCTCGGAACTTCTGGCCGCCGAAGTCGCAGCCCCGAAACATGGCGAGGTCTATGTGCTGGGCCTCGTGCAGGCCCTTCTGGGCGGGCTTTTCGGCGATACGGCCCGCACTCCGGCCGATCCGCGTCTGGGCGGCGCGCAGATGAGGCGTCTGCGCGAACATGTGCTGGCCCATCTGCACCGGCGCATCGGCACGGCGGAACTTGCGGCGGTGGTGGAGCTTTCGGAAAGCTGGTTTAACCGCCGTTTCCGTGCCGGCATGGGCCTGTCCGCCCAAGCCTGGATCGCCCGCCTGCGCGCCCAGCGCGCTTGCGAGATGATCGAGCAGACCGCCCTGCCGCTGCACGAGATCGCGCTGCAACTGGGATACACGGATCAGGCGCATTTCACCCGCGCGGTTCGCGCCTATGTCGGTGCGACGCCCGGGGGGCTGCGGCGAGTGGCGCAGGAGACGCGCCCCTGATGCCAAAGGCAGTCGATTGGTGCAATACCGACGGCGCCGAGTTATGCTAGCTGCCAGCTTCGGCAGGACGCGTTTCGGCCCCATCCCGGAACCAGTTCGATCGGAGCCTATGCGAACAACATGACCCCAGCAGACCTCGCCGAAGTCCTGTTGCTCCGCCGATCCTGACAACCGCCCCAATCAAACGCCAGCCAGACCCCCGCGGGATCGAGCCAGCTCAGTCCATCAGACAGGAGTGCCTCATGGCATCTGAATCCCGCAGGCAGCGCCGCGTCGCGCTTGCCATCCTTCTTTCCGGCGCGGCCCTTGGCCCGGTCGCGGCGGCAGCGCAGGACACGTCCGGCGACATCCTTCTTGCCCCCATCTATATTCAGGGCGCCTCGGTCTTCGGCGAGGACAACACCGTCGTCGCAGGCTATACCGCGACCGGCAGCAAGACCGTGTCCGAGATCATCGACATCCCCGCGCAGGTTTCCGTCGTCACGCAAGAGGAACTGCGGACCCGCGCGCCCGATAACCTGATGCAGGCGCTGGCCTATACCGGCAGCGTGTCGGTGGACGAATACGGCTCGGACAACCGATACGACTTCTTCCGCATCCGGGGTTTTTCGGCCAACAGCGCAGGCACTTATCGTGACGGGCTGCCGCTGCGGTCCTTTAACTTCACCGGCGGCAAGATCGAACCTTATTCGGTCCAGCGGATCGACGTGCTGAAGGGTTCGACCTCGACCCTGTTCGGGCTGAACGGTCCGGGCGGTCTGGTGAACGTCATCACCAAACGTCCGCAGGATCTGGCCTTCGGCGAGGTCTATACCACCGTGGGCGAGGACCATGCCGAGATCGGCACCGATTTCGGCGCGCCGCTGGATGCGGACGGTGTCTGGACCTATCGCCTGACGGCAAAGGTCAAGGATGCCAAGGAGGATACCGACTTTCAGGACAACGACGCGCGTTATCTGGCCGGTGCGCTCAGCTGGAAGCCCACGGCTGCGACCTCGCTCACGCTGCTGGCGAACTGGTTCGACAGCGACGGAAACTCGGGCAACTCGATCCCCGTCGGCTCGACCGCCCCGCGCGACACCTATTTCGGAGAGCCGGGGTTCGGCGACATGGACCGCGACGAGCGCAGCTTCGGCTACGAGTTCAGCCACGATTTCGGCAACGGCCTGACCTTCCGCCAGAACGCCCGCCAGTCGAACATCGAGATGGTCTACAAGCAGGTCTATTGGGATGGCCAATCCGGGGTCGATGCGGAAGGCAATCCCCTCATCCCCGTCGAGGACCGCACATATCGCAACGCCTATCACCTCGACGGTGAGATCGACCGCTTCGCCATCGACAACCAGCTGCAATACGATACCAGCTTCGGCGACATCCAAAGCCGGACGCTGCTGGGCGCGGATTACACCGATGACGACCTGCGGGAATTCAGCCGGACCGGCACGGCGGGCGCGGTCGATCCGAACGACCCCGTGTATTGCGGACCCGATTGCATTTCCCTGCCGAATGAATCGCTGCTGGCGATGAAGCAGAAGGCGACCGGCATCTATCTGCAGCAGGAGCTGACCTTCGACGACCGCTGGATCGTGACGCTGGGCGGGCGGCACGACCGAGTGGAGACCGAGGTTCTGACCGCACCCGAGCAGGACAGCACGCAGACGGCCTTCACCAAACGCGCGGGCCTCACCTACAAGGCGACGCCGGATCTTAGCTTCTATGCCAACTATTCGGAATCGTTCAACCCGGTGTCCGGTTTCTACAATGCCTCCATCGGCGCGCTGAAACCGCAGGAAGGTGAGCAGCTTGAAGCGGGCGTAAAATACCGTCCCGGTGGCGGCGATGCCCTCATCAGCTTCGCGATCTTCGATCTGACGCAAAAGAACGCCCCGCGGACCGAGACTGTCGATGGTGCCTTCGTCACCACCCAGATCGGAGAGACGAACGTCAAAGGCGCGGAAATCGAAGCGCGGATGGCGATCAACGACGCAACGAACCTGCTGGTGGGCTATTCCTATTGGGATGCGGAAATCGTGCGTGGCTCGGCGCCGGAAACCGACGGGAACGTCCCGCAGCTGACGTCAAAGCATTCGGCGTCGGTCTGGGCGGACTACACCTTTGGGGACGGCCTGGCCATCGACGGGTTGAAGATCGGCGGCGGTGCGCGCCTTACGGGGGCGCGTTTCGCGGACGATGCGAACACCACCAAGCTGGGATCGGCCGTCGTGTTCGATGCGATGGCAAGCTATCAGCTTGGCGAGGGCACCGAGATTGCGCTGAACGTCAACAACCTGTTCGACCGCGAATACATCGCCACCAAGAACTTCGACAACATCGCGAACTTCTATGGCGACGAGCGCACCATCCGGGCGACGTTGCGCAAAAGCTGGTAAGACCGCACGGGCCCTGCAGAAGGCGGGGCCCGTTTCGACGTCACGGCGCAGGATCGCGGTGGATCTGGTGGACGGCCTCGATCTCTGCCGTGATCTGCACGGCGCTGGCCCGCAGGTCGGCGTGCAGCTGCCCCAGGTTCGTCGCGCCGTTGATGTTAGAGGTCACGAACTGACGGCTGGTGACATAGGCGATGGCAAGCTGCGCCGGGTTGATCCCGAAATCACGAGCAATCTTCAGATAGGCACGCAGAGCTTCGGTCACGCCCGCCCCGGTCGAACAATGTCGGCCGCGCCTTTATTGGGCGAAGTGTTCGTGACGGTGGATGATTGATGTTTCGTCAGCATGATCATTCCCCGAAAGAAGATCGGGACAGGGCTGCATCCTCATATCGTTTGCATCGCGGACCGTGCGCGGATCTATCGCGGCTGAGGAATCTGCTTCACCCGCGCGGCAGATCAGCTTTGCTGCATCCGCATCGCCGGAAGTTTCCATTCCCTCCCTGCGGCGCAATATCGGGGCGAGATACTGCGCGAGAGAGACGGGTTAAGATGGCCGCCCGACATTCGTGGATCGGAGGTTAAAGGTCGATTTCCACATCCCCTATCGGGTGCGAGCAGCAGGCGAGGATGTATCCGGCCTCCACATCCTCGTCGGTGATGCCACCGTTATGGACCATATGGACCTGCCCGGATGTTTTCTGAACGATGCAGGTGCCGCAGATGCCCATGCCGCAGCCGGTGGCCAGTGGGATGCCCGCCGCGCGGGCGACCATCAGGATCGTGTCCGTCTGGGCGCATTTCGCCACCTTTCCGGACCCTGCGAAGGTCACGACGGCGGTGGCGTCATCCTGTGGAAGGACATCGTCGGGAACTCTCTCGACCTCGCGCAGCGGGCCGCCGAAGCTTTCCTGATGATAGCGGTCCATGTCGAAGCCAAGGCCCGTCAGCGCATCGCGGACGGCTTGCATGAACGGCGCGGGGCCGCAGCAGAACACTTCGCGCTCCAGATAGTCCTGCGCGATCAGGCCCAGCATCAACTGGTTGAAAAACCCGCGATAGCCGGTCCACGGCTGATAGGGGTCGGTCGTCTCCACGATCCATTTCAGATCGATCCCCGTCACGCGCGAGGCCATATGTTCAAGCCGTTCGCGAAAGATGATCTCGGACGGGCGCTTGGCGCAGTTGACGAAGACAATGTCGGACGGCCGGCCGGAATCGTAAAGGAAGGTCGTCATCGACATCATCGGCGTGATGCCCGACCCAGCCGAGATGAACAGGTATTTCGCGGCCGGGTGGTTCATCATCGAGAACCCTCCGCCGGGGCCGCGCACCTTGAGGCGCATTCCCGGACGCAGGTTGTCGAACATCCAGCGTGTGCCGATCGAATCCGGCTGCGCCTTGACCGTCACCGTCAGCGATGTCGGACGCGAGGGCGAGGACGAGATCGTATAGGTGCGATGGACCGGACCATCCGCGGTGGGCAGTTCCAGCGTCAGGAACTGCCCCGGATCGAAGTTGAACAGCGCGCCGGACGGGCTTTGGAAGCTGAAGGTCATGACATTGGGCGCCTCCTTCAGAAAGGAGGTGCATTCCAGTTCCTCGGCATCCGTCCAGAATGCCAGCCGCGGTTTGGTCAGGACGTTCATCTATTCGGCAGCCATGCGTTTCGGCGCAAGCGCCCGTTCCAGCGCGGCGGCATACCAGTCGGTGAACTGGATCACGCCGCTTTCCCAATGGCTCGAATACGGGCCCGGGATGAACGCGGGAGAGTTGATGCCCATCTGGTTCGTTTCGACCACCTCGCGGTCTTCGTCATTGGTGGCGATCCAGACTTCGGTCAGGCGGTTCAGGTCGTAATCCACGCCCTCGACCGCATCCTTGTGGACAAGCCATGTCGTCGTCACCTCGGTCTCGGTCGGGCTGATGGGGGTGACGCGGAAGGTCATCGACTGATCGGGCAAGAAGTGGTTCCACGTGCTGGGATAGTTGAAGACCAGCAACGTTCCCGCATCCGGCACCGTCACGCGTCCCAGCGGCTTGGTCGCGCCCACTTTGCCATCCATCGTGTAGCTGACTGCCTCACCCTCCAGCGGCACGCGGCTCAGCCGGAACTGGCCTGTCTCGTTGATCAGGAACCTTGCCGGGGCGCCTGCCGCCTCGCAGCGGTCGTAATGCGCCTGAAGTTTGGCCGAAATGCTGCCGTCGGGCATGATCCCCGACATCTCGGGGTCCAGCGGGAAGGACCGGCAAAGCGAAGGATGGTTTGCGCTGCAATGGTAGCATTCGCGGTTGTTCTCCCACACCAGCTTCCAGTTGCCGTTCTCGACGATGGTGGAGGTGAAGGCGACCTTGGCATCGCGCAGGTCGTGGACGTCCAGATAAGGCGCGGCCTTCTGGGCGAATTCCTCGAAATCGGGCGGGCTGTCGGCCAGACAGATATAGACCAGACCGCTGACCTCGCGCAGCGCGACGTTGCGAAGGCCGTGCTTGGACGGGTCGAAATCGGCGTCCATCTTGTCGGCCCAAAGCAGCTTGCCGTCCAAATCATAGGTCCAGGAATGGTAGGGGCAGACCAGTTTCGCAACCTTGCCTTCGCGCGATTTGCACACCATCGATCCACGATGACGGCAAGAATTGTGGAAGGCGCGGATTTCGTTGTCGCGGCCCTTCACGATGATGACGTTATACGCCCCGATCTGAAGGGTGACATAGGCGCCCCCCTTGGTCAGCTGGCACGCGGGAATGGCGTAAAGCCATTCGCGACACCAGATGTTTTCCAGATCCTGCTGATAGATCTCGGGCGAGGTGTAGAACGGCTGTTCCAGCGCATAACCCGGGACGCGGCGTGCAAGGAGTTGTTGGATATCGGGATTAGGAGCATTCATTTGGCACCTGGGCTGAATGACATATTGCTGTCATGTTCCGCCTCGGGCCCGACAGTTGACAACTGGGAAAAAATTCATCTGGGTTGATCTGATTTCATGCGAGGTCCAAGATGCGAAGCCCTCACGATTTCTCCTCGATGACCGCGCTCATTTGCTTCGAGGCGGCGGCGCGGAATGGCAGCTTCAAGGTTGCCGCCGACGAGATGAACGTCACCGCCTCTGCCATCAGCCACCAGATAAAACTGCTGGAACGGGATCTGGGCTGCATGCTGTTCAACAGGCGCCACCGCGGTGTCGAGCTGACGGAACGGGGGGCGTTTCTTCTGGTGGCCGTCCGCCGGGGGTTCGAAGGGATCACCGACGCCATCGGCCAGCTTCGCGCGCGCCCCGAAAACGTCGATGTGACCCTGCGGGCGACCACCGCCGTCAGCGCGCTTTGGCTGATGCCGCGGATCAGGTCGTTCTGGAAACTCCATCCTTCGGTTTCCGTCTCGCAGATCGTCAGCGACGTGGTCGGCTCGGACGGGCGTTCGGATATCGCGGTCGGCTACGCCCTGCCCGAGGATAACGGGCACGAATGGCACGAGCTGTTCCGCGACCGCATCCTCGCCCTCGGCTCGCCGGACTTCGCGGCCCGCCACGATGTCTCGACGCTGGCCGAACTGGCGGCGGCGCCGCTGATCCATGTGAACCACAGCAACGCGCTCTGGGCAGGCTGGAGCGAATGGTTCGCCCATCTTGGATGCCCTGCCCCGGTTGCCGCGGGGTTCTTCGTCAACAACCACATGATCGCCCTTCAGGCCGCCGAGGACAGCGTTGGCGCGGTGCTGGGATGGGAGGGGCTGGCATCGGGGCTGCTGCGCAGCGGGAGGCTTGTCGCGCTGATGCAGGACAGCGTCCCGTCCCATTCCGCATTCACCATGCAGGTCCATCCGCACGCCTCGGCCAAGGCGCGGCTGTTCGCCGACTGGCTGGCCGCAAACGTATAGTCGGCGCGCCTAGTCGCGCAGGAACTGCCGCCGATAGGCATTGGGCGGCATCCCGCAATGACGGCGAAACGCGCGCGAAAAATAGCTGGCATCCTCGAACCCGAGCATCCAGCCGATCTCTGCCGTGCTGGCGCGGGTATAGGCCAGAAGGCGGCGTGCCTCCTGGAACAGGTGCCGCTCGATATAGGCCGAAGCGGACAGCCCCGTCTCGGCCCGCGTCACCCGGCTCAGATGCGTCGGCGTCATGCCCAGCGCCGCGGCATAGTCGGCCACCCGCCAACGGCTGCGAAGCCGCGCACGGATCAGCGCATCCAGCGCCGCCATCCGCCGCGCATAGGGATGCGTCTGCGGCCCGTCCATCTGCCGCGCCACCAGAGCCGCCAGCCGAAGCGTCAGACCGGTCAGCAGGGTCAGGCGCGCGAAACCGGCGCCGCGATGTTCCTGCGCCAAGGCCTCCACCGTGTCGCGGATCGGCGCGTCCGCCACCGCCGCGCCCCATGTCATCAGGCGGGCGGCAATCTCGCTGTCATCGCCGAAGATCTGCGGGAAGGCCGAGACGGGCAGCGTCACCACATACCCCCGTGTGCCTTGGGCGAAACGGAACCCGTGGACCGCGTTGCGCGGAACGCTGGCGATGGCGGGAAGCTCCAGCACCCGCGTCTCGGCATCCACGGTCATTTCCGCGCGCCCACCAGTCAGCAGGAAGAACTGGTGCAGGTCGGCATGGCGATGCACCCCGATCTGCCAATCGTGCAGTGCGGCGCGGTCGTTGATGGTTTCGCAATGCAGCAGATCGGGAAAGGCCGAATGCTCGCCATAGAGATCGAAGGTCGGGATCGTCATGTTCGAAAAGTGCTATTCTTTGACCGCTGCGTCCATATCCTGTCGCGCGCGCCGCTGGCATCCTGCCCCCCGAGGAATTGGGAGGATACCATGAAAACGCAGGTCGCAATCATCGGCGGCGGGCCGTCCGGTCTGCTTTTGTCGCAGCTTCTGAACCGCGCAGGCATTGCGACCGTCGTGCTGGAGCGGCAAACGCGCGCCCATGTGCTGTCTCGCATCCGTGCGGGCGTGCTGGAACAAGGCACCGTGCGGATGTTGCATGAAGCCGGCTGCGGCGCGCGGATGGAAAAGGAGGGCCACCCCCATCACGGCTGCTATCTGTCCACGGCGGAAGGGCGTTTTCGCGTGGATTTCACCGAGGCTTGCGGGCGCGAGGTGATGGTCTATGGCCAGACCGAGATGACGCGCGATCTTTACGAAGCGCAGGACGCCATCGGCGCGACCATCCTGCACGAGGTGTCGGACGTGGTCCTGCATGACGTCGAAACGGGCAACCCGCATGTGACCTTCACCAAGGATGGCCAATCGCATCGGCTGGACTGCGACTGGATCGCGGGGTGCGATGGCTTTCACGGCGTCAGTCGCAAGACCATCCCTGAAACCGTGCGCAAGGAATTCGAGCGCGTCTATCCCTTCGGCTGGCTGGGTATCCTGTCGCGCACGAAACCCGCGGCGGACGAACTGGTCTACGCCAACCACCCGCGCGGCTTCGCGTTGGCCTCGATGCGCAACGACGCGCTGTCGCGCTATTACATTCAGGTGCCGCTGACCGACAAGGTCGAAGATTGGTCCGACGCCGCGTTCTGGGACGAGCTTCGCGCCCGCCTGCCCGCCGATGTCGCCGCCGCGTTGGAGACCGGCACCTCGATCGAGAAATCCATCGCCCCGCTGCGCAGTTTCGTGTCCGAGCCAATGCGGTGGGGGCGGCTGTTCCTTGTCGGCGATGCGGCGCATATCGTCCCGCCCACCGGGGCCAAGGGGTTGAATCTTGCGGTTTCCGACGTCCACTATCTGTACGAGGCGCTTGTCGCCGCGCAAAGCGGCGACATGTCGGGGGTCGAGCATTACTCGGACCGGGCGCTGAAACGGGTCTGGGCGGCGATGCGCTTCAGCTGGTGGATGACGTCGATCCTCCACCGCTTCCCAGACCAGAGCACGTTCGACCAGCGCATTCAGGAAACCGAGCTGCATATGTTGCGCGACGTGCCATCGGCGCAAGAGACGATGGCACGCAACTATGTCGGTCTGCCGTTCTAGGGCATGGCGGCAGTCAGGCCTTGTGCATGACTGCCGCGCTCATCGCGATCGCGCCGATCAGGCCGACGGCGGCAAAGACGTAGAAGCCCCACGGATGGCCGATGCCCATGCCGACCAGCGTCCCGCCGATCAGCGGGCCGGCGATCGCGCCAAGCCGCCCGACGCCTGCGGACATCCCGATTGCCGTCGCGCGAACTCCGGCGGGGTGCGAGGCGGCAGTGAAGGCATAGACCAGAACCTGTGCTGAAAAGACGAAGCATCCGGTCAGGAACACCATCGGATACAGCAGCGCCACCGGCATCTTCCACGACAGGATCGCCAGCAGCACCGCACCCGCGGCGAACCACGCGACGGCGGCGGGTTTCAGCCCCACGCGGTCGCCCACCTGTCCCGCCACCAGAAGCCCGCAGATCGCCCCGGCATTCAGAAGCAAGAGCAGCCAAAGCCCGCGTTCCAGCCCGTAATCGGCAGCGACCATCAGCGCCGGAAGCCAGCTGTTCAGCGCATAGACCAGCAGCAGCCCCATGAAGGACGTGACCCAGATCGCAAGCGTGGTGCGCAGATAGCCCCCCTCGAACAACGTACCGATCGACGCCTTGGGCGCCCCCGCGACGGGTTCCACCAGCGCGATGCCGTGCTGACGGGCGATTGCCTCGGCCTCGGCCCGGCGGCCCTGCGACAGAAGATAGGCCGGGCTTTCCGCCAGATGCCGCATCATCAGCGGCACGAGGACCAGCCCCGGAAGCGCGCCCGCAACGAACATGCTGCGCCAGCCAAGGCTGGGCAGCAGCACGAGACCCAGCACCGCCGTCGCAACCGCGCCCACGTGATAGCCGGTCATCACCCGCGTCGAGGCCTTTCCCGCCTGCCCTTTGGAAAACTCGGTCACCATGGCGATGGCCGTCGGAAGGCAGCCGCCCAGACCGAAGCCCGCAAGGAACCGGAACAGCCCAAGCTGGAATGCGTTCTGCGCCAGACCGCACAGCAGCGTCAGCACCGAAAACGCCGCGACGGCCCAGATCAGCGCACGGCGGCGGCCGATCCGGTCCGTGGCCGCGCCGATCGACAGCGCCCCAAACGTCATCCCCACCAGACCGATGGTCGAGATGAAGGTCGCTTCGGCATTGGTGATGAAGGGTGCTTCGGGATTGGTCAGCGTCGGGATCAGGGCGCCCAGCACCACCAGATCGAACCCGTCCAGCACCACCGCGATCCAGCACAGCGTCGTCACCCAGGATGCCTTGGCAGGGCCTGCGGCATCGTAACTCGTCGTCATGTCATTCATCCTCCACAGATGGAGGCCGGGACCGCGATGTCCGGGGAGCACCGCTTATCTCCACCCCCGACCGGCGCGCCGGTCCACCTCCGGTATCTTGGATGACATGCCGATACATGAATGGGAAATGCAAAGTCGGGCCATCTTGATAACCGCAAGATTATGAATCCCGCGCTGCGGTTCGCGACGGGATGATCCCGTAGGCTCAGCCCGTCCGTGCGAGGGCAGCGAAGGCGCGGGCGTCGTCGGCTGCGGTGCCGGACATGCTTCCGCCCAATGCGGCGGACCAGTCCGTCTGCGGAAAGTCACGGGCCAAGAGGTCGGTCAGCGGCAAGCCCAGCGCCAGCGCCTCTTTCGACAGGGTCTTGACGCTGGCCTGCGCCTCCACACGGCCCAACTGGCGGGCAAGGACGAAGCTGGCCGCCTCGGCCATGATCAGGCCGCAATCCTGTGAAAGCCCGCGCTGCATCGCGGATGCGTCGGGGCGGACTCGATCCGCCACATCCCGCGCCAATGCCAAGGATCGACCCGTCGCAATCGCCATCGACGGCAGAGTCAGCCATTCGACGAACCAGGCCGACCCGTCGCGCTGTTGGGCATGGACCGCCGCCCCGGTGACCGCGCCCGATCCCGCCGCGACGAGCCGCGCCAGTGCGACCAGCACCGACGGCGCAACCGGGTTCTGCTTTTGCGGCATGGTGGACGATGCACCCGCCCCTTCGACCGCCACCTCGGAAATGCCGGTCTGCGCCGACAGGATGAGGTCCTGGCCGATCTTGCCCAGCGATGCCGTCACAGCGGCCATCCACGCGGCGAGATCCACGATGGGCGAACGGTCGGAATGCCAGCTGTGCTCCGGATCGCGCAGACCCAGCGAGGCAGCCATCGCGGCCCGGACCTTCGGCCCCTCGGCCATGGCCGACAATGTCCCCGCCGCCCCCGAGAGCGAGACAGCCAACCCCGACCGCAGTTCGGACAGGCGCTGGCGATGGCGCAGAAGCGGATGGCCCCACCCGGCAACGACAGCCCCGAACGTCGTCGGCGTCGCCGCCTGCCCGTAGGTCCGCGCTGCCATCGGCAAATCGGCATGGGCATCGGCCAGCCGCGCTAGCGAGGCGATCAGCGCGCCCAGCCGGTCGTCCCACAACGCCATCACCCGCCGCAGCCGCAGCGCAAGGGCGGTGTCCATGATGTCCTGACTCGTCGTACCCCAATGCAGGTATTGCGAAAGGTCCGGCGCTTCCATCGCCTTGCGAAACGCGGCGACCAGCGCGGGAACCGGAACCCCGTTCACCGCCGTTGCATCCGCCAGCCCCAAGGGGTCGATCACCGCCTCCCGCGTGCTGCGTTCGATGAAGGCGGCGGCATCCGCAGGGATCACGCCCAGATCGCCCTGCGCCTTCGCAAGCGCGCCCCAGACCAGCAGCATGGCGCGAATTTCGGAACTGTCCGAGAACAGGCGCGCCGTCTCCTCGTCGCCCAGAAGGCCGCGATAGATGGCGCTGTCGGCGGGATGGGCGGGCATGGAGAGCTCCTTTACAGATCGAAGAAGACGGTTTCGCCGATCCCTTGCAATATGATGTTGAAGCGGTAGTCGGAAGGCCCGGTCTTCTTCGCCATCAGCGTTGCCACCCGATCGCTTTGTTCGATCCGTGCCAGAACGGGGCAGCCGTCGTTATCCGCATCCTCGAAATGGAGCCGCGTCTGAAGGCCGATATTGATCCCCCGCGCCACGATCCAAAGCGAGATATGCGGCGCCATGAGCCGACCGTCCGGCGCGGGGACCCGGCCCGGCTTCACGGTCCGCAGGGTCCATTCGCCGCTGTCGAAATCCGCCACGATCCGGGCCCAGCCAGACACGTTCGGGTCAGCCACGCCGCGCGGATCGTTCGACGGATAGATCCCCGCCGCATCCGCCTGCCATGTCTCGATCAGCGCATCGCGCATCACCATGCCCGCCCCGTCGCGCACGGTTCCGGTGATGGTCACGACCTCTCCCTTGGCGCCATCCGCGATGGGGGATGCGCCCAGATCCTGATCATAGATGCCATGGATGCCGACGAAGTTCGGCGTCAGCCCGATATGGACATAAGGCCCCGCGGTCTGCGAGGGCGTTTCCTTGGGATACATCACATCCCCTCCATGCGGTTTTCGAACACGGTCTGACGGCGACCACGCAGCACCACGTCGAAGCGATAGGCAAGGCAGTCCATCGGGATCGCCCGGTTCATGTCCAAAGGCGCGATCAGCGATTGGATCGCCTTGTCCTGACCGATGGTATGGACGATGGGGCAGCGCGCGATCAGTGGATCACCCTCGAAGTAGAGCTGGGTGATCAGCCGCTGGCCGAAGCCCGAGCCGAACAGCGACAGGTGGATGTGCATCGGCCGCCAGTCGTTCACCCGGTTCGGCCACGGATAGGCGCCGGGGCGGATGGTCAGGAATTCGTAGCTGCCGTCTTCTGCCGTGATCGTGCGCCCGCAACCGCCGAAATTGGGGTCCAGCGGCGCAAGATAGCCGTCCTTCTTGTGACGGTAACGCCCGCCCGCGTTGGCCTGCCACGCTTCGACCAGCGTGCCGGAAACGCCGCGCCCATTCTCGTCGGTCACGCGGCCATGCACGATGATCCGCTCGCCGATGGCGGGTTGGCCGGTGAAGTTCAGGATCAGGTTGTTGTCCAGTTCGCCGATCAGCCCGTGGCCGAAGGCTGGGCCGGTCTGTTCCGACAGCGTGGTCGGCATCGCGACCAGCGGGCGCTGCGGCGCGCGGGTCACGGATGTCTTGTAACCCGGCGCGAGGGGCGCGGGATGCCAGTCCCGGTCGCGGGCGATCAACGGGTTTCGGGCATCGTTTCGCCCTCCGGCTGGATGGCCCATGGCGGGCTTGATCTGGCTCATTCCTTGGCTTCCATCTCGGCAAGGGTTTGCTTGGCTATCTTGATCGCATGATTGGCGCGCGGCACGCCGGCATAGATGGCGACGTGCAACAGCGCCTCCATGATGTCATCCGCAGATGCGCCGGTGTTGCGGGTCGCGCGCACATGCATGGCCAGTTCGTGATCGTTCCCCAGCCCCGCAAGCAGCGCGATCGTCAGCATGGACCGCTCGCGCGGGGTGATCGTGTCGCGCGACCAGACGTGGCCCCATGCCGCCTCGGTGATCAGGGTCTGGAACGGCGCATCAAGGTCCGACTTCGCCGCCTCGGCGCGGTCCACATGCGCATCGCCCAGCACGCGGCGGCGGGTGGCCATGCCGGTTTCGTAAATCTCAGACATGCAGACACCTTTGCAGGAAGGGGTTCAGGATCGCGGCCATCGCCTCCGGCGCCTCGACCGGCGGCAGGTGACCTGACGGGATCAGGTGGAACGCGGCGCCGGGGATCAGATCAGCCGCCGCTTCAACGACGCCCGGGGGCGAGGCACCATCCGCATCGCCCGCGATGACCAGCGCCGGCAGGCGCAGCCCCCGCGTTCGTTCCGTCAGGTCGGCCTCGGCCAGTGCGCGGCAGGCGGCGATGTATCCTTCGGAGTCGGTGCATTCCATCATCCGCCGCCACGGCGAACGCGCGGTGAAGGCGGGAGAAAACCAGCGGTCCATCACACCATCGGCGATCTGCGCCATGCCGCCCTCGCGGATCGCGTCGATGCGCGCGGTCCATCCCTCGGCCGTCCCCAGCCTGGCCGCCGTGTTCGACAGCACCAGACCGGCAAGCGGATGGCGCGCGGCAACCTCCTGCGCGATCAGCCCGCCGATGGACAGGCCGACCATGACGACCGGCCCCCGCGCCTCGGCCTCCAGCAGGGCGATTGCATCGTCGGCAAATCCCACGATCCCCTCTGCCGGGCCCAGTTCGGACAATCCGTGCCCGCGCTTGTCGAAACGCAGCAGACGCAGGCCTTTTGGCAACAGCGGCACAAGCGCGTCCCAGACACGCAGGTCCGTGCCCAGTGAATTGACGAACACCACCGTCGGCCCATCCTCGGCACCCTGGACGGCGTAGTGCATGCCCCCCCAAGGGCGCAAAAGGATTTCCATGGCAGTTCCTCCATCCATAATATTGCATATCGGAAAATCTGCGAATAATGCAAAATGACGGCCCAAGTATAATGGTTTTGCTATGCATCCCGCGATCAAGCTGCGGCACGTCCGAACATTTCTTGCCATCGCGGCCGAGGGGAATCTGTCTGCCGTCGCGCGGGCGCAGGGGCTTACGCAGCCCGCCCTGTCGCGTACGCTGGCCGAACTGGAGACGCTGCTGGGCAAACCGCTGTTCCAGCGGCAGGGCCGCCGCCTGACGCTGACCGAGGCGGGCACCGCCTTTCGCCGTCACGCCGCCGAGGCGGTCCACCTGCTCGAAGCGGCCGCCGCCGCCGTTCATCCCGGCACCGCCCCGCGCAAGCTTCGACTTGGCGTGCTGCCCACCGCCGCCCGCCGCCTGTTCCCCGCGCTGGCACTGGAATTCCGCGCCGCACGCCCCGAAACGGTGCTGACGATGATCACGGGGGCGCATGACTATCTGCTCGGGCTTCTGCGCGGCGGGGGGATCGACCTGATGATCGGACGGATGCCCGCGGCGGCGGACATCGCGGGCCTGTCCTTCACCCATCTTTATGACGAGGAGGTGGTGATCGCCCTGCGCGCAGGCCATCCGATGGCAAGCGCCGATCCTGTGCAGCTTCTGACCCGCCTGCCGATGATCCTGCCGCCAGAGGGCGCGATCATACGCCGCGCGGTGGACGACTGGATCGCGCTTCAGGGCCACGGCAAGCTGCGCCCCGCGTTCGAGACGGTCTCGCCCGAGATCGGGCGCAGCCTAGTGCTGGCTTCGGACGCGGCATGGCTGATCTCGGGCGGGGTGATCCGCCCCGAGGTGATGCGGGCCGAGATGATCGCAAGACCGCTTGGCGCGGGGTTCCTGTCCGGCCCCGTGGGCATCACACGGCGCGAGGACGACACAGCCGGCCCCGCCGCGACGCTGATCCTTCGGCTGGCGCGCGATCTGGTCCCGAACGGCCGGAAAGACTGGTAATTACGGCCCGATGCCTTCAGAAGCACGCGTAGAAGGAATGGAGGACATATGACAGGACATTCGCAAGGGGAGCCGAAGTGGAACATCGTCGGCCCCGGCCTCGTCGTGGCCGCGACGGGCGTGGGGGCGGCGGATCTGATCGCCACCACGGTCGCGGGAAGCAAATACGGATATGCGCTGCTGTGGTCGGTCGTGATCGGCTGCATCATGAAGGTCGTGCTGGTCGAAGGTGCGGGCCGCTACACCCTCGCCACCGGCAATACCATCTTCGAGGGGTGGAGGAGCCTCGGGAAATGGACGAGCGTCTATTTCGGGCCGTATATCGTCATCTGGGGCTTCGTCTATGGCGCGGCGGCGATGGCGGGCACGGGGCTTGCGCTCTATTCGCTGTTCCCGCAGCTGAGCGTGGCAGTCTGGGGCATCATCTCGGGTCTTCTGGGACTCGTGCTGGTCTGGTCCGGGCGCTATGACCTGTTCGAAAAGGTGCTGACCTTCTTCGTGCTTCTGATGTTCGTGACGGTGCTGGCCGCCGCCGCGATGACGGTGCCGAACCTTGGCGAAGTGCTGAGCGGCCTTGTCCCGATCATTCCCGAAGGCGCGATGATCAACGTCCTGAGCGTGGCTGGCGGCGTTGGCGGCACGATCACGCTGGCCGCCTATGGCTATTGGCTGCGCGAAAAGGGCTGGGACACGCCGCGATTCATGCGCGTGATGCGGCTGGACAACCAGATCGCGTATCTGGTGACCGGCATCTTCGTGGTGGCGACGCTGATCGTCGGGGCGGAACTGCTGTATTCGGCGGGCATCGCGATCGGGTCGGGCGATCAGGGCATGGTCGATCTGGCGGGCGTTCTGACCGAACGCTACGGCCGTTTCATGGGCATCATGTTCATCGTCGGCTTCTGGGCCGCTTCCATGAGCTCGCTGATCGGGGTGTGGAACGGCGTCAGCCTGATGTTCGCCGATTTCGCCGGCGAGGTGCGGGGCCTGCCGCACGACCACAAGGACCGCAAGGCGGGCGGCAGCTACTACAAGGCCTACGTCTTCTGGCTGACCTTCCCGCCGATGGTGATGCTGTTCTTCGGCCAGCCGGTCTATCTGATCCTGGCCTATGGCGTTCTGGGCGCGCTGTTCATGCCGTTCATGGCGGTGACGCTGCTGTGGATCCTGAACACCGACCGCGTGCCGCGCGAATGGCGCAACGGGCCGATCACGAACCTGCTTCTGCTGCTGTGCGCAGCGGCCTTCGCGGCGTTGGCGGTGAACCAAGTCTGGTCGTCGGTGTCGCGCTTCCTGTGACGAAGGGGGGTGCCGCTTGCGCGGCACTCTTTCAGACGCGTTCCAGCGCGATGGCGATGCCTTGGCCGACGCCGATGCACATGGTCGACAGCGACCTCTGTCCCGGCGTTAGCTGCAAGGCCGCCGTCCCCGTGATCCGCGCGCCGGACATGCCCAGCGGGTGGCCCAGCGCGATGGCACCACCGTTCGGGTTCACGCGGGCGTCGTCGTCGGCGATCCCCAACGCCCGCAGGGTCGCAATGCCCTGCGCCGCGAAAGCTTCGTTCAGCTCGATCACCGCGAAGTCCTGCTGCGACAGACCAAGCCGCGCCATCAGCTTCTGCGATGCGGGCGCAGGGCCGAAGCCCATGATGCGCGGTGCAACGCCAGCCGTAGCCCCGCCCAAGACCCGCGCAATGGGGGTCAGGCCGTGCTTCTTCGCCGCCGCCGCGCTGGCAAGGATCAGCGCCGCCGCGCCGTCGTTCACGCCCGACGCGTTCCCAGCCGTGACCGAGCCGTTCGGAAACAGCGGCTTCAGCTTGGCCAACGCCTCGGCGGTGGTTGCGCGGGGATGTTCGTCCTCGGTCACGACCAGCGGATCGCCCTTGCGCTGCGGGATGGTGACGGTGGTGATCTCCTGCGCCAACCGGTCGCGCGCAGCCGCCGCCTTTGTCTGCGAGGCCAGCGCCATCGCGTCCTGCGCCTCGCGGGAGACGCCGAAGTCGTCGGCCACGTTCTGCCCGGTCTGCGGCATGGAATCGACGCCGTAGGCCGCCTTCATCGCGGGGTTCACGAAACGCCAGCCGATGGTGGTGTCATGGATTTCCGCCGCGCGGGAAAAGGCGCTTTCGGCTTTCGGCATCACGAAGGGCGCGCGGGACATGGATTCCACGCCGCCCGCGATCATCAGATCGGCCTCTCCCGCCGCGATCGCCCGCGCCGCCGTCAGCACCGCATCCATGCCCGAGCCACACAAACGGTTGATGGTGGTGCCCGTGACCCCCACCGGCAGCCCCGCCAGTAGCGCCGACATGCGCGCGACGTTGCGGTTGTCCTCGCCCGCCTGATTGGCGCAGCCGAAGATCACATCGTCCACCGCCCCCCAATCGACGCCAGCGTTGCGGGTCNATCGTCCACCGCCCCCCAATCGACGCCAGCGTTGCGGGTCATCAGCGCGCGTAGCGGGATCGCCCCCAGATCGTCTGCCCTGACCCCCGACAGCGCCCCGCCATAACGCCCGATCGGCGTGCGGATGTAATCGCAGATGAAGACGTCCATGCTCAGACCTCCGGCACGTTCAGATCGACCACGTTCTCCGCAATCAGCGGCGCGCCGGTCAGCGATTGCAACTCGTCAAGGCTCATACCCGCCAGCTTCTCGCGCAGCACGAAGCGGCCCTCCACGATGTCCACCACGGCAAGGCTGGTATAGACGCGGGTGACGCAGCCCACCCCCGTCAGCGGGAAGGTGCAAGCCTCCACCAGCTTCGGTTGACCATCCTTTGTCACATGTTCGGTGATGACCGCGACCTGCTTCGCGCCATGCACCAGATCCATCGCGCCGCCCACCGCAGGCACGCCTTTGGACCCCACGCGCCAATTCGCCAGATCGCCATTCTGCGCCACCTGATAGGCGCCAAGGATCGCCACATCCAGATGCCCGCCCCGCACCATCGCGAAACTGTCGGCATGGTGGAAGAAGGACGCGCCCGGTTTCAGCGTCACGGCGCGCTTTCCGGCATTGATGAGGTCCCAGTCCTCCTCGCCTTCGCGCGGGGATTCGCCAAAGTTCAGCAGCCCGTTCTCGGTGTGATAGACGACCGTGCGACCCTCGACGCTGTAGCGCGCCACCATTTCGGGGAAACCGATCCCGAGGTTCACGTAAGAGCCATCGGCGATGTCCTGCGCCGCGCGCCACGCGATCTGAGCGTTGGAGAGTTTCATCAATGCACCGCCCCCTCGCGGATCAGGATTTCCTCCTGCTGCGGGTTTTTCACCTCGACCACATGGTCCACGAAGATGCCGGGGGTGACGACCTGTTCGGGGTCGATCCCGCCCGGCTGCACCAGTTCGGACACCTGCGCGATGGTCGTGGCGGCGGCCATGCACATCAACGGGCTGAAGTTCCGCGCGGCAAGGCGATAGGTCAGGTTGCCCATCGTGTCGCCGAGGTGCCCTTTCACCAGCGCAAAATCGGCCTTCAGCCATCGTTCCTGCACGTAGGGCTTGCCGTCGAACTCGGCCACGGGTTTGCCTTCGGCCAGTTCCGTCCCGAACGAGGTCGGCGTATAGAAAGCCGGAATCCCTGCCCCGCCCGCGCGGATGCGTTCGGCCAAGGTCCCTTGCGGCACCAGCTCCAACGCGACGCGGCCCTCCAAATAGGCCTCGGTGAACGCGCGCGGATCGGACGAGCGTGGGAACGAGCAGACCATCTTGGCCACCATCCCCGCGTCGATCATCGCCGCGATGCCGATGCGCCCGTTGCCCGCGTTGTTGTTCACGACAGTCAGCTTTGCCGGGCTGCCCGTGGCGCGGAAACGGTCGATCAATGCGTGGATCAGCTCGATCGGTGCGCCGGAGCCACCGAAGCCGC
Organism: Falsirhodobacter xinxiangensis; assembly: GCF_004959935.1. GTDB lineage: Bacteria > Pseudomonadota > Alphaproteobacteria > Rhodobacterales > Rhodobacteraceae > Falsirhodobacter > Falsirhodobacter xinxiangensis. The sequence goes on from NZ_SMYN01000006.1 coordinate 206,898, forward strand.
CGATCATCAGGGTCGCGCCGTCCGGAATATCCGCGACAGCGGCGGCCAGGGACGGGATCGTCTTGTCCATGATGTTTCTCCTTGTTGCATCATGGCTAGGTCCGCCCCCGATGGACTGCAACGCTTTTGTGCGCTATGTTATCTTTGTTCGTTATTCGCACAGGAATGGCATGGAAAAACGCGACACGATGGGTGGTCTTGCCAAGGGACTGCGAGTGATCGAGGCGTTTTCGGCGGAGAAGCCGCGCCTGACGATCACCGAGGCGGCGGCGCGTGCAGACCTTGACCGTGCAACGGCGCGGCGCTGTCTGCTGACGCTGGCAGAGCTTGGCTATGCGGCCTTCGACGGCAAATTCTTCACCCTCACGCCGCATGTGCTTCGGCTTGGCACCGCCTGCCTTGCCACCATGCCGCTGCCGGGGCTAGTGCAGCCTTGGCTCGATCAACTGTCGGACATGGTTGGCGAAAGTTCGTCCGTCTCGATCCTCGACCGCAGCGAGATCGTCTATGTCGCGCGAGCGGCGCAGAAAAAGGTCATGTCCATCGCGTTGATGCCCGGCAGCCGCCTGCCGGCCTTCTGCACCTCGATGGGCCGGGTCTTGCTGGCTGCCCTTCCCGAAACCGAAGCGCGGTCGCGTCTTGGCATCCTCGCGGCCCGCACCCCCCACACGTTGACCGACCCTGACGCCGTGATGGCCCGCATCGCGGCCGCGCGGGCGGACGGCTATGCGCTGATCGATCAGGAGGTGGAAATCGGCCTGCGCTCCATCGCCGTGCCGCTGATGGACTCGCATGGGCGCGTCGTTGCGGCGATGAACCTTGGCCTTCCGGCGACTCAGGCAAGGGTCGAGGATCTGGCCGAGCGGTATCTGGGCGCGCTTCGGGTGATACAGGCGGAACTTCGCAAGGTGCTGACCTGATCGGTCAGTCCCTGATCGGCCCCACCATCCGCGACAAGACCCGGTCGCGCATCCAGAACTGGTGGAAGCAGGCCATCCCGGCATGGCCTGCGATCATGGCCAGCAGCGCCCAGCCCAACTCGCCATGGGCGAGGTCGGCGGCGCGGATCATCCACGGGATTTCCGTGCCCGTCTCGGGAACGATCTGCACGCCCCAATGATGCCAACCCTTGCCCGAGCCATAGGCCCGCAGCAACCCAAGCAGGGGGATCGCCAGCATGATTGCGTAAAGCGCCGCGTGGAACGCGCGGGCCAGCCAGCCCAGCGGCGGGCGCCCGCCACGCTGGCGCAAGGACCAGATCAGACGCGGCAGCGTCAGCGCCAGCAGCATCAATCCGACCGAACCGTGCGACGGGCCAAACGATGCGATCCGGTCCAGCAGGGGCGAGCCGCCCGTCAGCCCATAGCCGGCGAGGATGAGGAACTGCCACAGCAGAAGAACCGCCGCGCCCCAGTGAAGGATACGCGACGCCCGCCCGAACCGCGCCGCGCTGTCATGCCATTCGCCTGTCGCCACATCGCATCCCCTACGAAATTCGTCGGGTTCTGTGGCATCGCATCGGCCCGAGCGCAAGGCGTGAAGGGATGGCGCGGGCCGGGGCCCTTCGGCTCAGCCTGCGCACCTGTAGGTGACGTCGAACGCGAATGTGGACGCTTGCGTCATGGAGACCAGTGACGCGGTCTTGCCGGATTTCGCACATTCCGCCGCTGCCAGCGTGTCATACCTTGGCGGCGGGGTGGTGCGGGTGGCGTCGATCAGGCCACGGATGACGACCTGCTCCCCATCGCTTTTCAGGATGCGAACGGGTTCGGAGGTTCCTTGTTCGGCACAAGCGGCAAGCGCCGCAAGGATCGGGAGCATCAGGAGTGTCAGGCGCATCATTGGTCCTTTTTCGTTCGTGTCAGGCATCAGAACCGCCATGTCGCCCCCAGAAGGGGACCGGCCACGATCACGTCCAGATCGGTGCCGCCGCTGCGGTAATCGACGGCGAGCTGGCGATAGCCGACGGATAGCCAGAGGCGCTCGCTTGCCTGATAATTGACGGTGGCAAGGATCTGGCTGGTGTTTTCGGAGCCGACGCCGAAGCCGCCGACATCGGCGTAGAGAATTGCGGACCATTGCGGGGCCAAGGCGAAATTGGCGCGCAATGCGACGATGGGGTCCACGAAATCCTTGCTGACCGATGCCCGCAGCACGCTTGTCACGCTGCCGTCGATGCTCCATGCCCGCGCTCCGGCAAGTGCGTCCAGCGTCAGTTCGTCGTTGGTCACCACCCGCCAGCCGCCCAGAAGCGTGATCGAGCGCTGCGTCAGCTTTCCCTCGGCCGGGAAGCCGGGCCCCACGCGACCCGCGCGGGATGACGACGACCAGCTGAGATCGCCCATGAACACGACCCGTTCGCGCCGCACCAAGCCCGACAGGAAGAACGCGCCGTCGGAATCCTCGATGACTTCGGAAATCGACTTGTCGAAAGAGATGCCCGGCGCGCCGGTGAACGGGGTGATGTCGCCGCCAAGACCAACCCCCCAGACATAGGGCGTGACCTGCGCCGACCAGTCCTGCGCCGCTGCGGGCAGGGCCGTGACAAGCAGCAATGCGCAGGTCCGGATCATGGCGCCGCCCCCAGCGTATCCTTGAACACGCGGCCCCCTTTCATGATCAGCCGCAGGTTCGCCGTGTCGGTGACCCAATCGAGGCTCGCTTCGGCATCGCCGTCGATGACCAGCAGATCGGCCAGCGCCCCTTCGGCCACCACACCCAACCGCCCGTCATAGGGCGCGCGGGCACCCGAAAGCGCCAGCAGATCGCCCGCCGCCCCTGCGCCTCGCCACCGCCGTAAAGGATATCGGTGCCGAAGGCCCAGTTCACACCGTGCTTTTCGGCGAACTCGAAGGCGCGAACCGTGCCCTCGGCCACGGTCCGCTGCGCGGCGACGGCCTTGGGATCGGTGTAGGTATTGGCGTCCTTGTCGGCAAGGAAGGGCTGGATCGACCACCAGGTTCCATTGTCGGCCATCATGCGCACGGTGTCCTCGTCCGCCAACTGCCCATGTTCGATCGACCGCACCCCCGCCGTGATGCAGCGCCGAATGCCTGCCGAGGTATAGACATGCGCGCAGACATAAGTGCCCCAATCGCTGGCGGCATCAACGGCGGCGCGCATCTCGGCCTCGGTGAACTGAAGCGATTCCAGCGGATCATAGGCCGAGGCGACGCCGCCCCCTGCCGAGATCTTGATCTGGCTCGCGCCCTTCATCAACTGCTCGCGCGTGCGCCGCAGAACTTCGGGCGCGCCATCGGCCAATGCGGTCATCCCTTGGCGCGTGGCGTAATCCGCCGGGTCCGAAGGCATCATCGGAAGACTGTTCTGGAACCGGAAATCGCCGTGCCCCGAGGTTTGCGACAGGATCGCCCCGGACGGAAAGATACGCGGCCCCGTCACCACGCCGCGATCCACCGCCGCCTGCAAGCCAAAGGCCGGGCCGCCCACGTCACGCACGGTGGTGAAGCCGCGCATCAGCGTATCGCCCGCTTCCTTGCCGGCCATCAGGTGAACGAAGCCGATATCCTGCGTCAGCGCGGCGATCTGGCTGATGGCGGCCAGCGTCGTGTGCCAATGGCTGTCGATCAGGCCGGGGATGACGGTGCGGCCGCCGCAATCGATCCGTTCTGCATCGGCCGGGCCCTGCCCCACAGCCGGAAGCGCCGCGATGCGGTCACCGTCGATCAGAATGTCCATGCCGCTTTTCAGCACCGGATCATGGCCGTCGAAGAACCGCAGATTGGTCAGAAGCAGAGGCCGCCCGGCCGCCTGCGCGCGGACCGGAGCAAGGCCGAACCCCGCGAACATACCCACGACCGCCGCCATTCCGCCGATCATCTGGCGGCGGGAGATATCCGCTTCGATCCGGCGCATCGCAGCAAGGGTATCGGGGCTTCCGCAATGGCAGAACTGCAGTTTTCCGGGCGCGGTTTCGAAGCAGACACGGCACATTCCATATCTCCCACTCGGTCACGTCACCGTGATGGCGGGAAATGCCCTTGTCAACGATTAGTCGTTCCGCGTCTGAAGATGCGCGCGCAGCCGGGAAATGTCGGACGGCTCCCAACCCTGCGGTGGCATCACTTCCATCCATGGCGCGATATGGTCGGTGAAGGCATAGAGATGCCCGTGACCCATCGGGACGGCCAATGCGATGGCCATGTCGAAGCCCTGCTGAAGAAAGCTGATGATCGGATACCAGCGCAGTTCGCGGGAAACGTCGGGACCGCGCGGTTCCTCCATCCAATCGGGTTTGCGAAACGCGCTGTCGGATCTGAAGAATACGATCGGATCGCTGGCATATTGCAGATACACGATCCGCATCCGCCCCCATTCCGCGGCGCCGTCCAGCCCATCCGTGCCATTCGTGAACCGCACCATCTGCCCCTGATCCAACTTTGGCAGCCATGCCGGTGATCCGGGTTCGCGTTCCGCTGTCAGCGTCTGCCAAAGCGGGCTGACGAAGGGCGGGCCGACCCAAAGCGCGCCCGAGACCGGCTCGTCGATGATCTCGTGCAGCCGCATCGATTGCTGCGAGCTGTAGGCGCCAAGGCTCAGGCCATAAAGGAACAGTTCCGGGCGCGTCGCCTCGGGCAGCTGTTTCCACCGCGTATAAACCGCGCTGAACAGCGCGCGGCCCGCTTCGGTCGAATATTCCGGCTCTACCAGCAGCGACAGCCAGCTTTGCAGATAGGAATACTGGATCGCCAACGTCGCGACATCGCCACGTTGCAGATATTCCAGCGTTTCGAACGCGGCGGGGTCCATCCAGCCGGTGCCCGTGGGCATGGCGATCACCAGATGGCTGCGATCGAACCCACCGATGCGCTCCAGCTCTGCCACGGCCAAAGCGGCACGCTCCGCCGGTTCCTCGGCGGCATTCAGGCCGACATAGACGCGCACAGGGTCGATCGCCTCCAGTCCGGTCACCTGCCGGATACGATCCGCACGGATCGCGCCGCCGATGAAGTTGCGACCCTCGCGCCCCAGATCCTCCCACGAGATCAGGGACGCGGCGCTGCCCGTGGACATGGGATCGGCGGGCGCGGCCAGATCCGGCTCGATCACCGCATCCAGCGCCTGCGCGGAACTGTCGGCGATGCGAAGGAAACCGCTGAACAGAACGCCGTTGCCAAGAAAAGTCACGATGCCCAGCACCAGCGCAAGCCCGATGATCCGCGCCAGACGGGGCCGGACATAGCGCCCAAGCCGCAGCGAGACGCGCTGCCACAGGATACCCAGAAGCTTGCCGGACCCGACGAGGATGATCGCCGTTCCCGCGGCGATCGCCCCGATCAGGATCGGCAGCGCGGTCGGAACGGGCGCGATGCCCATCGCCTCGCGGATCGCATTCTGCCAGTCCGCCGCCTTGACAAGGAACGTTGCCGCCGTCAGCACGCAAAGCGACCCCGACACGACGAAAAGCTTGCGCGACAGCCATGCCCCCGGCACCGGCAGCTGGACATAGAGCCACAGCCATTTCAGAAGCAGCGCGATGCCATAGCCCGCTGTGAAGCTGACCCCCGCAAGAACCCCCTGCACCAGATCGCTGCGCGGGATGAGGCTGGGGGTCAAAGATGCCGCCATGAAAAAGGTGCCGACGATCAAGCCGATGCCGGAGACGCGTGCAGCCACGGCACCGAAAACTTCTTGCCAGTTGCCCATAACACGCTTGCCCCAGGAACGCCGTTCGGTTGGCAGACCATGGCCGATCGGGATGGAACTGCAAGAGCGATTGCGGACTCGCCCGCATCGTCGGCTGTTTCCATCGGTCAAAAGCAACAAGCCGCGGCAAGAACTGCCCCGGCTTTCCCATTCGCATTTCCGTGTCGTTACGTTTGGCGGTGACGTGTCCGCATCGCCAGCAGGCCAATGGCCGAAAGCAGCGCCGGGGCCGGAAGCGGAACGGGGGCGACGGCATAGGGGTCCGTCCAGCCAAGCGAGAAGGCGCCGTTGCCGTTGCCGAACAGCGATGGGCCCGCACATTCGCCAATCACCCGCAGGATGAAGTTCGCAAGGTCGAGGAAATCTGCGAACGCACTCGCCGATGATCACGAATCCGAACGGCCGGACCTGCCTCATTCGGACCATGGACGTCTTGCCTGCGCAAAGGGCGAGGCGGGCGGATCGCCCGCCTCCATCCGTCAGGCAGCTTTGCGGCGACGCGACAGACCTGCGACAGCAATGAGGCCCGTGCCCAGCAGGACGATCCCGGCCGGCAGCGGCACCGGCGCGGGCGAGGCGACGGCAAACCCGTCCAACGCACCGAAATCCGAAGGCGCGTCACTGATAAGATAGGCGTTCACCCTGCCCAAGGCATCGGCGGTCAGGTCGATCTGGTAAAGGCCGGTGGAGAATCCGGTCGACAGCAGCGCCAGCGCCTGATTGTCGCCCTCGGCCAGCGACAGGATGTCGAAGCCACCTGCGCTGGTGAAGTCGAACGCCTTGCCGTCGACGAACAGGCTGCCGATCGTGGTCAGCGTGCCGGCATTGTTGGCAAGGATCGCCAGCGAGTCCCACTGGCTATCCAGCACGAACTGCACGTTCGCCGTCGGATTGGCGACCGCGTTGGTATAGGCATTGGCGAAAACAGACGGGTCGTTGCCCTCGTTCACGTCACCGGCCGCATAGGCCAGATCCATGATCCCGGCGGCTTCACCTGCAATATTGGGTGGGGTGTTCTTGGGGAAGAAAACGCGGTTCTCGTCCGCGGTGGTGACGATCCGTGCAGCATCCAGAACGTTGTTGAAATCAAAGCCGAGCGAGTCGGTCGAGGTCCGCTCGGCAGCGCCCGCAGTAACGACCGCAGTTGCGATGCCCGAGGCGACGTCGACCGTATAGACCGTATCATTCACGTCGCTGTATCCATACATGGATCTGTTCGATGGCCGGAACGCCAGAGAGCTTAGCGAAACGCGCGCGCCCGAGGCGTCGGTGATTGCCTGTCCGGTGGCTATGCCGGGCGTGTTCAGGTCTTGCATGGTCACCAGAGTGGTGCCGTTATTGCCCAGCGCATACCCCGTTGCGCCCGAAGGGACCGTCGCCGCCGAAGCCGCGCTTGCAACAAATACGGACACTGCACTGCCCAAAAGAGCGGTGTATAGCTTCATGAGGATTTCTCCGATTACTGGTTAAAGGCCGTCAGATCGTACTGCGTTCTGACGCACGAAATTGTAGCTCGGTCAAAGCGTTAAGGAACTTTTATGTTTTTGGACGCAGGTGCATCCAAATCGAATTTTGCGGTGTTTAGAGTCGGGTCTTCAGCATGTTGATCGCGTCCCGACCCCTTTGCCAGCCAATCATGACTGCGACACGCCACTGTAGGGGTCGCGCAAGATGAACGATCTTCATCCCATTCTTCTGCGCGCTCAAGCACGGCGGCATTTCGGGAAGCCCGTTCTTCTCTGGCCCCACCTGCCATCCGACATTGCCGTGCGTGCGGGCTCGGGCCCCGAAGATCATTGGCATTCTGAATGAGCACAAGACAGACGCAAAGTGTGCTGACCTCTGAGGGCACCTTCTATGCTTGGAAGGCGAAGTATTCCGTGATGACGGCGTCCGGGGCCAAACGGCTGGACGCGGTCACGGATGAGAATTCCGAGCTGAAGCGGTTATTGGCCGATCAGATGCTCGACATCCGCCCCTCAGGTTCCAGTTTAGTAGCGCGGGATACAGTCATTTTTTCGCGCGTGGCTTACCCGTGGTCGATCAACCGTTTGGTTATCACGTCCCCTGCAATTGGTTCTGCTGCGAGGAGGTCAGCTCGCAGCTGCGCCTTTCGACTGCACATGGACATTGCCGGGCTCGGTCAGGATGGCCCAGACAATCCGGGCCACTGTGCCAGCCTCCCAAGGCGTGGTTTGCGCGGTTGAGATGCAGAAGGCATGATCTCGCGCCGTGGGATCAGCCGCCGCACGTGACGGTTTCCACGCTCGCTGATGCCCATCAGGGTCTGCTTGCCCCCGATTGAATGCACTGCCGAAACGAATCCCAACCATGCGGCCCAGATCGCGCCTTCTTGAACTGCCGACCGTCACCTCCGCCAGCAACAAGCGCGGTTGCCGCAATGCCCAGACTGATGACAAGCCCGCTGACAGCCTCGTGTGCGCTGGCCTAGGCCTCCTTCGCGACGATGGGCAGGTCATCCGCTCGCGGCAGCGATCAGCCCGCGGGTATAGTCGGTCTGCGGTCGCCTCCAAATCGACAGGTGATCGTTCTCTTCGACCACGCGGGCGTTTCGCATGACGACCACGCGGTCCGAGACGAATTGCACCACCGCAAGATCGTGCGAGATGAACAGGCAGGAAAAGCCAAGCTCCGCCTTCAGGTCCGACAACAGGTTCAGGATCGTCGCCTGAACCGAGACGTCCAGCGCCGAGACCGGCTCGTCGCAGATCAAGACCGAAGGCCGCATGACAAGCGCGCGGGCGATCCCGATACGCTGGCGCTGCCCGCCCGAGAATTCGTGGGGCATCCGGTCTGCGGCGGCGGCGGGCAGCCCGACCTGATCCAGCACTTGCCGCACCTTCTTCGCGCGTTCCGCCGAGCCAAGGCCGTCATGCACAGCCAGCGGCGTTTCAAGGATATAGCCGACCGAATGGCGAGGGTTCAGCGAGGCATACGGGTCCTGAAACACCATCTGCACCCGCCGGCGCAGATCGCGCAGCGCCGCGCCGCGCGGATGGGTCACGTCCTGCCCGTCCAGCTCGATCCGCCCCGAGGTTGCGGTGACAAGCTGTGTCAGCGCCCGCGCCAAGGTCGATTTGCCGCTGCCGGATTCCCCGACGAGGCCAAGGGTGCCGCCTTTGGGGATCGCGACCGACACGCCGTCAAGCGCCGTGACCGGCCCCCGCGCGGTCTTGTAAGTGACGGTCAGATCATGCGTCCGCAGGGCGATCCCGTCATCCGGCACAGCGGCGACGGGCGCCGGGCGCCGGACCACGCTGAAGGCATAATCGCCCGCATCGCGCGTGACCCGGATCTCCGGCAGACGCGAGCTGCGGTAATGCTGATCCCGATCGAGCCGGAGCGACGCCGAGACCAGCCCGCGCGTGTAAGGGTGATGGCCGCTGGTGAACAGATCCTTCGCCGCAAGTTCTTCCATATGCTGGCCGTGATGCATGATCACGGCGCGATCGGTCCAGCGCGAGACGACAGACAGATCGTGGCTGATCAGCAGCAGGCCCATCCCCAGTTCGCGCCGAAGCTCGTCCAGAAGCGAAAGGATCTGGTGCTGGATCGTGGCGTCCAGCGCCGTCGTCGGCTCGTCCGCGATCATCAGTTCGGGGCGGGAGGCTATCGCCATGGCAATCATCACGCGCTGGCGCTGTCCGCCGGAAAATTCATGCGGGAAATCGTCGATCCGGCGGGCGCTGTCCGGCATATGGACCATATCCAGCAGTTCCAGCGCCCGTTTGCGCGCGGCGGGCTTGTCGATATCCGCGTGCTGGCGGATCGCCTCGACGATCTGCGCGCCGATGCTGTGCACCGGATTGAGCGAGGTCATCGGTTCCTGAAAGATCATCGAGATGCGGTTGCCGCGCACCCGCCGCATCTGCGGCTCGGACAGCGAAAGCAGGTCGGTCCCGTCCAGAAGCACACGGCCCCGCAGCCTGGCCGCCGGTGGCAGAAGCCGCATCACCGAAAGGGCGGTCGTGGACTTGCCACAACCGCTTTCACCCACCAGCGCGACGGCCTCGCCCTTTGCCAGCGACAGGTCCAGCCCCGCGACGGCATCGTGATCGCCGAAGCGGACGCCAAGGTTTTCGATCTTCAGAAGGGTCATGCGCGGAGCCTCGGGTTCAGGATGCGGGTCAGGCGATCGCCCAGGAAGTTCACCGCAAGGACGGTCAGGATGATCGCGATGCCGGGAATGGCCGACAGATACCATTCGGTGCGGATTTGCGTGCGCCCTGCCCCGATCAGGCTGCCCCAGGTGACGGTATTCGCATCGCCAAGGTTGAGGAAGGATACCGCGCTTTCGATCAGGATGCCGTTGGCGATCAGCACCGATGTCGCGACGATGAGCGTTGGCAGCGCGTTGGGCAAAATCTCGATGAACACGATGCGGAACGGGCCGTAGCCAAGCGCGCGGGCCGCCAGCACGAAATCGCGGTGACGCAGGGTGATGAATTCCGCGCGCGCCAACCGCGCAACCATGGGCCAGGAGGCCAGACCGATTGCGACCACGATCAGCGTCAGCGACGGGTCGCTGATCGCCAGCAGCACGATGACCAGCAGCATCGTCGGCATGGTCTGGAAAATCTCGGTCACGCGCATCAGGATCAGGTCGGTCCTGCCGCCAAGATACCCCGCCGCCGCCCCGATCAGCGTGCCGAAACCGAGGCACAGCGCGGCAGAGGAAATCCCGACCAGCAATGTCGCCCGCGCGCCGTGGAACAGCCCCGCCGTCAGATCGCGCCCGAGCGAGTCCGTCCCCAGCGGAAACGCAGGATCATCCAGCGGCCAGAGGTAGGGCATCGCGACCATGTCCAGCGGATCACCGGGAAAGAGCCATGGCGCGCTGATCGCCATGACCGCAACGGCCAGCAGCACCAGAAGCGGAAGCAGAAGAAACGGATCGCGCAAGGGCCGGCGTTTGGGTCGCGCGCGCAGGGGGTGGTCGATGACCGTCATGCCGAAACCCTCGGATCAAGCCGTGCGACCAGCCAGTCGATCAGGATGTTCGCCGCGATCACCACCACCGATGTCATCAGCAAGATGCCCAGCAGCACGCTGATATCGCGCGAGGCAAGCGCCCCCATCGTCAGACGGCCAAGGCCGGGCCAGTTGAACACCGTCTCGACCACGACCGCGCCGCCGACGAGATTGCCGAAATGCAGCCCCGCCATCGTGACGACCGGGATCAGCGCATTGCGAAGGCCATGGCGGAATTGCAGGCGCAGGGGATGCAGCCCTTTGGCCCGGGCGGTGCGGATGAAGTCCTGGTGCAGCACCTCCAGCATGGCGGCACGGGTCAGGCGGGCATAGATGGCAACGAAGAAGGCTGCCAGCGCCGAAGCCGGAAGGATCAGGTGATGAAGCCGATCCGCCACCAGTGCCCAGCCGGTCAGGTCGGCGCCGATGGTCTCGGCTCCGCCCAGCGGGAACAGGTTCAGCTTGGCCGAAAACACCACGATCGCCATCAACCCGACCCAGAAGCTGGGCGCGGAATAGAGGAACAGCACCCCTGCCGAAAGCGTGCGGTCCTGCCAGCGGTCCGCAAAGACCGCCATCGCCCAGCCTGCCGCGACCCCGATCACCAACGCGATGGTGAACGCTGTGGCCGCCAGCAGCAGCGTGGCGGGCAAGCGGTCCACGATTACATCAAAGACCGGCGCGCCATAGCTGATGGAATGCCCGAAATCCAATGTGAACACCCCCGCGGCATAGCGCGCAAGCTGCACGCCCAGCGGATCGTCAAGCCCATATGCCGACCGCATCGCCGCCACCGTTTCCGCCGATGCTCCGCCGGATATGCCCGCCAGCGCGTCCACCGCGTCGCCGGGCATCAGGTGCAGCATCAGAAAGCTGACGATCACGACCCCCACCATCGTCGGGATCGCGTGAAGGGCAGCGCGCCGGATCATGCGCGCACGGCCAGACGGCGCAGCGATCCGTCATAGGCCCCTTCGGCCCCGGAGGTGTGCCCCTCGATCCGGGTGTTGGCGATGGTCAGCCATGTCGGTGCGACAAGAGGGAAGTTCGGCACGTCGCGCGCGACGATGCGCTGGACCTCGTGCCACGCCTCAATCCGGGCGGCGCGGTCGGTGCTGGTCGCGGCGGCTTCCAGCAGCGCGTCCACTTCGGGGTTCTGGTATCCGGTGCCGTTCGAGAATGCGACGCCCTTGATGATGTTCTTGGACCAATACAGCCGCTGAACCCCCACCTGTGGGTCGAACAGGTTGGAGATCGAGGCGAGGTGCAGTTGATACGCCTGATCGCCATAGATGCGGGCGATCAGGGTGCCCATGTCCTGCCCGCGCAGCTCCAGCGCGATGCCCGCGCGGGACAGCGAGGCGCGCAGGAACTCGCCCACCAGTCGCTGATCCTCGCTGGTGTAGTCCAGCGTCAGGGTCACGCCGTCCGGATGCCCCGCCTCGGCCAGAAGGGCCTTTGCCGCGCCCAAATCCAGCGCATAGGGGCTGGGATCGGCCAGATGGAAGTCCTTGTGATAGGGAACCACGGCGGAGGCCGAGGGCGTCGCGCGGCCATAGAAGACGATCTTGGCCAGCGCCTCGCGGTCGATGGAATGGGCGATGGCTTGGCGCACGCGCAGGTCCGACAGGATCGGATCGCGCAGGTTCGCCTCGACGATGGTGATATTGGGCGGAGAATAGGTGTAGCCCTGCGGCTCCAGCACGATATGCTCCAAATCCTCCAGCCCCTCCAGATCGCGGAAGGGAACGGGGGTGCGCACGCCGATATCGACGTCGCCCGTTTCGAACGCAATGGTGCGGGCCGCGGCATCGGTGATGAAGCGCACCACCAGCCGGTCCACGCGCGGCAGGTCGGCGTCCCAATAGTTCGGATTGCGGTCGAAGATCAGGTGGCTGCCGCGCACCCATTCCTTGAAGACATAGGGACCGGTGCCGATGGGCGCGGTGTTGTTGGGATGGGTCAGCGGGTCCGCATCCTCGGCGTAAAGATGCTTCGGCACGATGGGGGACTCGCCCGATGACAGCGCGGTCAGCAGGAACGGCGTCGGCTTTTCCAGCCGCAGGATGACGGTATGCGGGTCCGGCGCCTCGAACGCGGTGATATGCGCGAAGGTGGAACGGTTGCGCGGGTGCAGGCGCTTCATCGTCTCCAGCGAGAATGTCACGTCATCGGCGGTGAAATCATTCCCGTCATGCCATTTGACGCCCTGCCGCAACCTGAAGGTATAGGTCAACCCGTCCTCGGCCACATCCCATTCGGCGGCCAGAAGCGGGCGCGGGGTCAGGTCGTGATCGAATTCCAGCAGCCCTTCGGTGGTCTTGGCCGACCAGATCGTGCTGGAGGTGTTGACGAACGCCAGAAGCACCGGCGTTTCGGTGGCCGCGACGGCTGTGACGGTGCCGCCACCCCCCGCCGCCAGCGCGATGCGCGGCAGAAGGGCGGTCAGCGGAAGTCCGGCGAGTCCGGCAAGAAGGTCGCGTCTTTTCATGGCTCGTATCCATAGATGTCCCGTGCCGCCTGGGCCGAGATGAGTTCGTTTTCCAGATCGCGGCGCACGGCAGCGCGGTCGCGCTCTCGCGGATCGCCCATGCCCCCGCCGCCGGGCGATTGCAGGACCAGCCGTTCGCCGGGCGCGATGTCGTGAAGCTGCTTCACCGTCAGATCGCGGGTCGCGGCCCGAACGCTGCCCAAGGCTCCGTCATGCCCGCCCGCTGCCCCGCGCGGTGGAAAGCGCAGCCGTTCGAGGTTGTTGCCGAAGATGAACGTCTCGGGGATGCCGTTCTCGATCTCGATGATCTGGCCAAGGCCGCCGCGATGCTGACCGGGGCCGCCGCTGTCCTGCCGGTATTCCTTGCGCCAGACGGTGACGGTGGACATGCTCTCGAAAATCTCGACCGAGCCCCCGCGCACACCGCTGGGAAAGCCGGTGGCCGACAGCCCGTCGCGGAAGGGCAACGCGCCCATGCCGCCGGTGGTGACGACGCCGACCCGGAACTCATCACCGAAGACCGGCGGGCTGGTGCGGGGGCCGCGGGCGTTGATGTTCCACAGAACGCCCGCCCCTTCGGCCGGGATGCGGTCCGGGATCGCCTGACGCAGGCAGCCGAAGATCAGGTCGGGCAGCATCAACCCCATCTGCGCGCGCGAGATCACCGCCGCAGGCTTAAGCGCGTTCAGGATCGACCCTTCGGGCGCAAAGGCCGTGCGCGGCGCAAGCGATCCGGCATTGTTCGGGATGTCCTTGATGACCGCGACGCCAAGGGCATAGCTGGTATAGGCCAGCGTATAGCAGAACGGCACGTTGAAGTTCCGCTTCGTCATCGGGGCCGAGCCGGAGTAATCGACATGGATGCCGTCATCGGCGATGGTCAGCGCCGCCTTCAGCACGATCGGCTCGTCCATGCCATCCAACGCGATCTCGGACCGCCACGTGCCCTTGGGAAGCGCCGCGATCTTCTTCAGCACGCCTTGGCGCGAGGTTTCGATGATGTGTTCCGCCAGCTCGTCCAGCTCGGTCAGGCTGAACTCCTCCATCATCTCGCGCAGGCGGCGGCAGGCGATTTCGTTGCAGTTCAGCAGGGAATAGACGTCGCCGATGGTTTCGACCGGCTGACGCGTATTGGCGCGGATCACGGCCATCAGCGTCTCGTCCACCACGCCTTCGCGGACAAGGCGCACGATGGGCAGATACAGCCCCTCCATGAACACGTCGGTCGAGGAGGTCCAGTCCGCCATCCCGCCGATGTCCAGCACATGGCTGTTGCAGGCGGCGAACCCGATCAGGCGGTCCCCGGCGAAGCAGGGTGTCGTGACCGAGATATCGTTGGTGTGCCCGGTGCCCATCCACGGATCGTTATGAATGAATACATCCCCGGGTTTCATCGTGTGCAGCGGGTGATGCGCGATGACATGTCCGACCGCCAGCGCCATGGAGTTGATGTGACCCGGTGTGCCGGTCACGGCTTGCGCCAGCATCCGCCCCTGCGCGTCGAACACGCCCGCCGCAAGATCGCCGGATTCGCGCACGATGGTGGAAAAGGCGGTGCGCTGCAGAACCTGCGCCTGTTCCTCGACAACGGCCAGTAGGCGGTTCCACATGATCTGGCGGTCGATCAGTCCGATCTTGCCGTGAAATGTCATGCTGCTGCTCCCTTGCGGTCGAGGACGATGGAGCCTGCCGCGTCGATCCATGCGTCGAAGGCGGCGGTGACGAAGGTGGTGGTCTCGGCCTCGGCGATAAGGGCGGGGCCGGACAGGGTCGAACCGGGGGAAAGCGCCGCCCTGTCGTAAAGATGGACGTCGCGCCATGCGCCCGCGCGCCCGTCGAAGATGCGGGTGCTGCCGCCGGGGCGGGCTGGGATGCGGGTCGTGACCGGCGCGATGGCCTTGGGGCGGTCCTGTGCCGTCGCCGCGCTGACGGACCACGCCAGGATTTCGATGGCGGCATTCGGGATGCGGCGCCCGAAATGGGCCTCGTAAGTCGCCTCGTATTCGGCGCGGATCGCATCGCCATCGGCGTCCGTCAGCGCGCGCAGCGGCAGGGAAACGGCGATCTCGTGCCCTTGGCCGACATAGCGCATGAAGGCAATCCGCGTCTCCTGCGTGGGCGCGCCTTGGGATGCGGGTTCGACCCATGCGCGGATCTCGCGGCCGACCTCGTCCAGCACCGCGGTTGCGGCGACGGGATCGAACCGGTCCAGCCGCTGATATGCGCTGCGGACGATCTCCAGCGCGACGGGCGCGGCAAGGAAGCCGACAGCCGAGCCGACACCAGCGTTGGAGGGGATGATCACCCGCGGCACGCCGATCTTCTCGGCCACGCGGGCGACATGCAGCGGGGCCGCGCCGCCGAATGCGATCATGGTATGATCCGAGGCATCGACGCCCCGTTCCACCGTATGCGCCCGGGCGGCGCTGGCCATATTCTCGCACACCACCTCATAGACCGCATGGGCGGCGGTTTCGTCATCCAAGCCCAGCGGCGCGCCGATCGCTTCGCGCAATGCCGCCCGCGCCTTTTCGGGATCGAGCGTGATTGCCCCCCCGGCGAAACCATCGGGCCGGATCAGGCCCAGCGCCACATCGGCATCCGTGACAGCAGGACGAGCGCCTCCAAGTCCATAGGAGGCGGGACCGGGCACCGAGGACGCGCTTTCCGGCCCGACGCCGATGCGGCCCAGATGATCCACACCGGCCAGCGATCCGCCGCCCGCGCCGATCTCGACCAATTCGATCACCGGAATACGCAGCGGCAGGCCCGACCCTTTGAGGAACCTGGCGGCGCGGTCCACCTCGAACAGGCGGGCGGATTCCGTGCGGAAGTCGCGGATCAGGCTGACCTTGGCGGTGGTGCCGCCCATATCGAATGCGATGACGCGCCGCTCGTCCAGCCGCGCGGCAACCTCTGCAGCAAAGACCGCCCCGCCCGCCGGACCGGATTCGACCAGCCGCACGGGAAACGCCCGCGCCGTTTCGATGGAGGTCAGCCCCCCGCCCGAAGTGATCAGCGCAAGCGTTCCGACAAAGCCCCTTTCGCGCAGTTCCTGTTGAAGCCGCCCCAGATATCCGTCGATCAAAGGCTGGACATAGGCATTCGCGACCGTCGTCGAGATACGTTCATATTCGCGAATCTCGGGGCAGACGTCCGACGAAAGCGAGATCGCCAGACCGGGCACCATCGCCCGCAGGATTTCGCCCGCGCGCTGCTCATGCTTTGGATTGGCATAGGCATGCAGGAACGCGATGGCGAGGCTCTCGACACGCTCCGCCCTCGCCCGCTCCGCAATCGCATGCAGCGCAGGCTCATCAAGCGGCAAAAGCACCTTGCCGCGCGCGTCGATACGTTCCGCCACCGTCAGCCGCAGAGGACGCGCGACAAGCGGGGCAGGACGATCCAGCGCCAGTTCGTATTGATCGTAACGGCTTTCGGTCCCGATCTCCAGAACGTCGCGAAAGCCTTTCGTGGTCAAAAGCGCCGTCCTCGCGCCACGGCGTTCGATGATCGCATTGGTGGCAAGGGTGGTTCCGTGCACGAAGCTTGCGACATCCCGAAGGCTCCGCCCGGCAAGCGCGAGGATTTCGGCCACGCCCTGCATCACCCCCTTTTCGGGAGCGGCGGGGGTCGTGAGGACCTTTGCGGTCCAACGGCTATCGCCTTCTTGAAGAACGATATCGGTAAAAGTGCCGCCGACATCCGACGAGAGGCGTAAGGAAGACAAGTTCTGATCCTTCGTTTCAAAGGCGCGCACAGGCGCTTCGGATCGAAAGTCTACGTCTTCGGTCAGGCTCAGAGCGATAGAAGCCTTTCCTGTTTTGCCATCGCCCGGCGCGCTGGTTCCGCCCCGACAGGCACGGGGAAAGAACTCTCGTTCTCCGGCCGGTCAGAGGTGCGATCCAAGGCCGATCAGGGAGGTTCGGGGCGACAACCGGATGCTGACGGCGCCCCGCCGTGATCGGCAAAGCGGAGGTCGGGGCCGAGCCCCGGAAAATCCAGGACCCTCCATCGCGAGCTAACGGGCGCTGCCGGCACGGAATTGATCAAGGCTGGCCGCAACCCGATTGGCACAGGGGGGCGGCGTCGCCCCCTCTCATAGTCCCTAGGCCGCGATCCGCCGTGCCCTCAACATCTCGATCGCCCGGTTCTCGATCTTTTCGATCTCGAAGGTCCATTCGCCGATGATCACCGCCTCACCGGTCTCCGGCAGGCGTCCCAGCGACCACAGGACATAACCTGCCAGCGTGGAATAGCGTTCGGCCTCGTCTCTGAAGTCCGTCTCCAGCAGGTCACCCGCGCGGCGGATGTCGATCCAGCCGCTGAAGTGCCAAGACCCGTCTTCGGCCTGCTCGGCCAGCAACGGCTCCTCTCCCTCCTCCGGGAAGTCGCCTGCGATGGCCTCCAGGATGTCGGTCGGCGTTGCGATACCCTCCAACGCGCCGAATTCGTCCGGGATGACGGCAAGCTGCACGGGAGAGGTGCGAAGCTGTTCCATCAGGCGCACCACATTCAGGCTTTCATGCACGATCAAAGGTTCGCGGACGGAGTTGGCAAGGTCGATCCTGCCTGCCGTCAGCAAATCGCGCAGAAGGTCCTTGGCCAGCGCGGCACCGACGAAGTTCTCCAAGCCGCCGCGCGCCAGAAGGAAGCGCGAATGGCCTTGGATCAGGATCTGCTCGCGCAAGGTATCCTCGTCCGCGTTCAGGTCCAGCCAGTCGATCTCGTTCCGGGGGGTCATCACCGATGTTGCGGGGCGGTCGGCCAGTGTCAGGACGGAACGGATCATGTCCTTCTCCTCGCGGCCAAAGATCGACTGCTCCTCGACCTGCTTGGCCATCGTATCGGCGGCTCCGCCAAGGTCCTCGCCCCGCGCGCCGCCCAGCATCCGCAGGACCGCCCCGGCGGTGCGGTCGCGCAGATCGCCCGTGGTCAGCACCCGTTCGCGGTTGCGGCGGGCAATCTGGTTCAACGCCTCGATCCCGACCGAGAAGCCGATGGCGGCATAGAGATAGCCCTTCGGGATGTGGAAGCCGAAACCCTCGGTGATAAGCGAGAAACCGATCATCATCAGAAAGCCGAGGCACAGGATCACCACGGTCGGGTGGCGCGACACGAATGCCATCAACGGTTTTGCCGACAGCATCATGACGCCCACGGCGACGATGACGGCGATCATCATCACAGACAGATGTTCGACCATTCCCACCGCAGTGATGACGCTGTCGAGCGAGAAGACCGCATCCAGCACCACGATCTGCACGAGCAACTGCCAGAAGACGGCGTGGACGGGGTTGGCTTGCTTGTGGTGGGACGCGCCTTCCAGACGCTCGTGCAGCTCCATCGTGCCTTTGAACAAGAGGAACAGGCCCCCGAAGATCAGGATCAGGTCGCGCCCCGAGAAGGGATGCCCGAAGATGCTGAACAATGGCTCGGTCAGCGTCACGATCCATGCGACGGAGGCCAGAAGGCCCAGCCGCATGACCAGCGCCAGCGTCAGGCCGATCATCCGCGCCTTGTCGCGCTGGTGCGGCGGCAGCTTGTCCGCCAGCACGGCGATGAACACGAGGTTGTCGATGCCCAGCACGATCTCCAGCACGATCAGCGTGGCAAGGCCAGCCCACGCGGCGGGATCGGACATCCATTCGAAAAGCACGGCGGTCTCCTATGAGGACAGGCGCAGGAAGAACTGCGCGATGAAGTGAAGCGTCGCGATCGTCGCGCCCGAAAGCAGGACGATGCAAAGGACCGAGGCCGCCCAGCCGATCAACACCCAGATCCCGTCGCGGGCGATGGCAGCCAGCGCCAGCACGCAGATGCATGCGGCGGGCGGGATGTTTCCCAGCGGGATCGGCAGGACGAGGATGAAGGCAAGGACCAGGCACAGCCCGCCGGTGACGCGCGATGCCACCCCTTCGGTCACAGGTTCGAAGCGCGGATGCATGATCCGCTCGAACCGTCGCAGCACCGGGGTCGCGCGGGTGGCGATGGCGGCGAACAGGCTGCCCGAAAAGCTGCGCCGCAGGATCGCCTGCGGAAAGACCGGCCCCCTGTCGCGGATAAGCGCGACGGACAGATAAAGCATCGGCAGGCCCAGCACCGCAGACGATCCGGGCGGGTTGGGCAGGATGTTCAGTATCCCGAAGATCAGCAGCAGCGCCTGCGTCGCCCGGCTGCCGAACCAGTGGATGAGATCGGACAGGCTGACACGATCGCGCCCCTCGGCAGCGAAACGGTCCAGCAGGTCGGAAAGCGGGAGGCGACTTCGGTCTTCCTCCGACGCCCCGGAGGGCGGGTGGTCATCGGAAATTACGTCTTTCATTCGCCCTCGTCATCGAAATCCTCGAAGCCGCCTAGGGACATCCCCGCCATGGCGTTACCCAGATCGGCCCGGCTCTTGCACGCGATTACAGCCGTCAGAGTTTCGATGCGCTTGAGGGCCTGTTCCTGCCTGACGGTCTGCGTCATGTCATGGGGGCAAGGGCTGGCGTGCGACGGTCTCGCGGATGCATCGCGGGTCCGCAGCCGCGTCTCGCCCTCCGGTCGTACCGGTCCATAGCGGCCCCTCATCTGGACGATCGCAGCAGTTCGGCGGCGGCGATCAGGGTGTCGGCCGGGGCGTGCGACCCAAGGACATGGGCGATCCCGCCATCTATGAACCACGCGAGGTTCAGATCTTCGAAACTGGTCGATCCGAAACCGTCGGCCCCAGCTGTGCGGACAAGAAACAACGACATGCGGCCCTGATGAGGGGTGTCGAAGATCATCTCCAGCCCTGGGCCCTGCGGCGAGGGAAATATCTGAGCGTCGCGAGGCACCCATTCGTCCGGGATGCCGGGTGCGACTAGGCCGGTCAGCGCGCGGATTTCTACCGGATCGAACTCGGCCTCGGGCTGCGAGGCCATCGACAGGCGCAGCAGGCTGGCTTCCCGCGCCGCCAGCGCACTTTCGACGAAGGGTGGCGGGGGCGGCGCAGCGAACCCCTCGCGCACGCCGACCGGCCCGAAGGCGATCCACAGCGCGAAAATCGACGCCGCCGCCGCCATCGCCGGAACGCCAAGCCCGAACCAGCGCGGCGCCAGGGCCCGCCCGAGTTCCTTTGCGCGCTGACCGTCGCCCACCCTGCCCCCGGGCAAGCCCAGCGCCAGCTTCAACTCTGCCTTCAGGCGCAGTTCGTCCATGACACGCGCCGCCTCGGCCGGATGGAGGGCCAGCCATCCTTCGACCGCCATGCGCTGCCAAGGGTCGAGCTGGCCATCGACATAAGCGTCCAGATCGTCGCGGTTCACATCAGCCGGCATCCTTGCCTCCGATCAAGCGCAGGTTGGTCTTCTCGCCCGCCTCGAAGGCACGCAAGGTCGCGCGGGCACGGCTGACCCGGGCCATCAGCGTCCCCTGCGGAACGTGCAGCAGCGCCGCCGCCTCGACGTAGCTCAACTCTTCGACGGCGATCAGATGAAGCGCCTCGCGCTGGTCGTCCGGCAGTCGGAAGAATGCGGACCGAAGCTGGGACAAGCGCAACGCCTCCTCCTGCATCCCCGAAGCCTGCGGCTCCAGCAATGCGGCGTAATCCGCCTCGCGCCGTTCGCGCGCATTCCGGGCGCGGGTGCCGTCGATGAACGCATTGTGCAGGATCGACAGAAGCCAGCCGAGCAAGGGCCTTTTGCGATCCAGACTGGCCTGACGCTCATGGGCACGCAGGAACGCTTCCTGCAAAAGATCTTCTGCCATGCCCTCGTCACGCGTCAGCACGATGGCATAGCGGCGCAGGCGGGGCATATGGGTCAGGATTTCGCGGCTTGGTCTTGGCATGTCGATATGTATACGAAGCCGCGCAGCGAGTCCTTGCAGGCCGGCAGAAGATTATTCTCGATCGGGAACGCCGCCCGCCAGTTTCAACTGCCCCGAAAGCAGAAAGATATAAGCCGCAAGTTCGACCGCTTCTTCGAGGATCTGATGGTCCCCCGGCCAAGCGCCAAGGTCGAGCCCCATATGCCCCTCGGACGCGGTCGAGATCAGCATCGCCGCGGCGAAAGCGAAGAAGTCGAACAGCGGCAGGCTGCCGTGCCGCCACGCACGCTTGAATGCCGCAATCGGGTCAGAGGTCGCAAAGGCGATAACGGCCACGATCAGGGCAAGGGCCACGATCGGTGTCACGGCGGGCCGATACCAGAGCAGCGACGATGAAAAGCTTGGCCCGTAATGCGTCATGCCCACCGGATCGAGGAACACCGCGCCCCAGCTCAACTCGCGCGCGACGAGGATGATCCAGAGCACACCCGCCGCGATCCAGAGCCGCCGCACACCAGCATCGTCCCGGCGATACAAAAACGCCGACAGGAACGCCGCCGCGATCAGGACGGCGACTTGCGCATTCTCCAGCAGACCGTTTTCCCAGCTGATCCTGACGGGCGCATGCAGGCTCAGCGCCCATGCCGCAACCAACATCACGACGCCGGCGCCGCGGATCGCCTGCACTCCTGCGGCGCTGTGCAGGCTGGTATGGTCCGGAAAACTCATCGGCGGCTACTGAGGAGTGCCGGGATTTATACGTAAATCGCGCGAAAGCAAAGCAGGCCGACACGGAAGCTTCATCAATATGTCGCCGCTTGGTTACACGCGCAGGCAGTTGCGCTACACCGAACGCTGGGCCGAAGCGGGTAGCGACCTCCGGGTCGGCAGCGTTCGGGCAACCATGACGATGCGACAGCCGAGACGATCAACGGTATCTTCAACGCTGAGGTCGTCCACCGCCGCGGACCAGGTCGCAGCTCCGAAGCGGTCGAATACGCCACATTGGGATGGGTCGACTGGTTCAACAACCACCCCTGGCTGGAGCCCATCGGGAACATCCCACCGGCGGAAGCCGAGGACAACTCCCAGGGCGAACCCACGCCTGCGCAACCAACGAAAATCAGCCCTCGGCAAACTCCGAGCGGTTCAGATCGCCCTGATCGAAAGCTTCAACGCCTGCGCGATGCACGGCTAAACGAGGAGATTTCCGACAGCCTCGACGATCCCCGCCGCAAGATTCGCCGTATGGCGCTACTATAACGTAGTCAGGCCGCACCTCTCGCTCGGAAATCTGACGCCGCTCGATGCACGCTGGATGCTTGGGCTACACGATGGCTCCGCGCCCGACGCGCTGGCCATCAGGCCACCCGCCGACCACCAATCTCAAACCGGCCGACCCTCGTTATGACCAGGCGACTGACCGCGGCAGGTCAGGGCGGCTTGCGGGGCAGTGCTGACCGAAGACGACGCGCGGCGGTTAGGACGGTTGGGCGCGAAGGGCAAAGTCAGCGATGGGACGGTATGGGGCCAGTGGATGAGTTCGGTAAGGAACCGCCAAGCCAGTGCCGCGAAGGTGCCGGGTGCCCGCCCGTTTTCGCGCTGCGAAATAGGCGTCAGTTGCTGGCCAGCGTTTCGGCGGGACGATAGATGAAGCCATAGGCCGGGTTCACCCGACCGAAGCTGCCACCGTTGTCCACGCGCACCTGCGACCAGTCATTGCGGGGCGAGACGTCGATCACCGCATCCACGGTGATGCGGTTGCGCGTCCAGTTGGCCTGCACCACCTTGATGGTGCGGGAGTCCACCACTTCCGCCACGACGGCGACATGGCCCATGGGCATCGCCTTTGAGGAACGGAAGTTCAGGACCGCCCCCGTGATCGGGGTATGGCCGCGCGGATACTCATTGCCTGCCTGGTTCCACCACGTATTGGCATTGCCACGAATCTCCACCCCCGAGACGAGGCGGGCGAAGGGCACGCACCAGATGCGGCTTTTGCCCTGAACCTGACGCGTGGCGTCATGGGTTGCCCGTTGAAGCTCGGCAGGGCTGACGGCAGCTACGACGATGGGATCGTTGGAATGATCGCCCGTCGACGCATGGGCACCAAGCGCCATTGCGCAAGAAATGGCGATGCCGCCGATCCAGCTCTTGACCTTCATTCTGTCCCAAATCCGTTTTGTCCGGTTGACAGGCAGACACCACGGAAAGGGTTAATGGATCAACAACGACCGGCGGGGATGCGCGGAACCCCGCCGATACATGTTTCAGTTGTCTTCGACGAAGACCTCGTCGCGTTTTTTACGCACCTGCGGCAGGAACACGACGATCAGAACCACCAGTGACAGAAGCAGCAATCCGGCGCTGATCGGGCGGGTGGCGAAAGTTGCCGGATCGCCGCGCGACAGGATCATGGCGCGGCGCAGGTTCTCCTCCAGCAGCGGGCCGAGAACGAAGCCCAGAAGCAGCGGCGCAGGCTCGCAGCGCAGCTTCAGCATGACATATCCCAAAAGCCCGAATGCGGCGACGGCATAGAGATCATAGACGTTCGAGCGCACCGAGTAGACCCCGATGGAGCAGAAGGCCATGATGATCGGGAACAGCACGTAATACGGCACCGTCAGCAGCTTCACCCACAGCCCGATCAGCGGCAGGTTCAGCACGATCAGCATCAGGTTGCCGATCCACATGCTGGCGATGATCCCCCAGAACAGCGCGGGCTGTTCGGTGGCCACGTTCGGCCCCGGCACGATGCCTTGGATGATCATCGCGCCGACCATCAGCGCCATGACCGGGTTCGCCGGAATGCCCAGCGTCAGCAGTGGAATGAACGAGGTCTGCGCCCCTGCGTTGTTGGCAGATTCAGGCCCCGCCACCCCTTCGATCGCGCCGCGCCCGAATTCCTGCGGGTTCTTCGAGATGCGCTTTTCCACCGTATAGCTGGCAAAGGACGCAAGGATCGCGCCGCCCCCGGGCAGGATGCCCAGCGCCGATCCAAGCGCCGTCCCCCGCAGCACCGGCGCGACCATCCGCTTGAAATCCTCGCGCGAGGGCCAGAGGTTTCGGACGTTGGTCTTCATCACCTCGCGTGTCTGCTCGGATTCGAGGTTCCGCAGGATCTCCGCGATCCCGAATACCCCCACCGCCACGGCGACGAAGTTCAGCCCATCCGCATATTCGCGAATGCCCATGATGAAACGCGGCGTGCCGGAATAGATGTCGGTCCCGACAAGGCCCAGCAGAAGCCCCAGCACCACCATCGCCAGCGCCTTCAGGATCGAGCCATGCGCCAGCGCGACCGAACTGACGAGGCCCAGCACCATCAACGAGAAATACTCTGCCGCGCCGAATTTCAGCGCAACGACCGTCAGCGGCGGGGCGAAGATGGCCACGAGGAAGGTCGAGACCGACCCGGCGAAGAACGAGCCGAGCGCGGCCACGGCCAGCGCCGTCCCCGCCTTGCCCCTGCGCGCCAGCTGGTAGCCGTCGATCGCCGTCACCGCCGAGGAGCTTTCCCCCGGCATGTTGATCAGGATCGCCGTGGTCGAGCCGCCATATTGCGCGCCGTAATAAATCCCCGCCAGCATGATCAGCGACGATACGGGTTCAAGCTGGAAGGTAATCGGCAGCAGCATCGCGATGGTCGCCGTTGCGCCGATGCCCGGCAGCACGCCGACCAGCGTTCCGAGGATCACGCCGATAAGGCAGAACCCCAGGTTCGCGAACGAGGTAGCCGTGGCGAAGCCAAGGGCGAGGTTTGAAAGAAAGTCCATCTCTGCCCCCTCAGAACCGCAGCCACGGGCCGAACCGCTGGAACGGCAGACCGAGCGCATAGCTGAAAACCAGCGTCGAGAAGATCGTGACCAGCACCGCGAGCAGAACCGCGTAATGCGGCTTCATCTTGCGAGAGGCGAAGGCGGCGATCAACGCCGTCAGGAACAGCGACACGACGAAGCCCAGCCCCCGCACCGTCAGCCCGAAGAAGATCGGGGCGGGCAGGATCAGCAGTATCCCGCGGATGGCAAGCGGGCCGATCGGCTCAGCCTCGTTCCGCACCGCCTTGACCATGACGGTGACGCCCAGCAGGATCAGCACCCCCGCCAATACCAGCGGGAAATATCCCGGCCCCATGCGCAGCGAGGTGCCAAGCTCCATCCCAAGCGATTGATAGGCGAAGAACAACCCCGCCAGTATGAACAGGATGCCCGCGATGGCATCGCCCTTGTCGATTTCGGTTTTCATTGAACCCTCCCCCTTGAAACGCCCGCCGCACAGGCGGCGGGCGGGGTCATCAGTCGGCGTAGACGCCAGCGGCTTCGATCACCGGCTTCCAACGGGCGATCTCGGTCTCCAGCTTCTCCTTCAGTGCGGCGGGGGTCGCATCCTCGGCGGGCGAGGGAGTGGTGCCCAGATCAGCGAAAGCCTTCACGATGCCGGGGTCCGCCAGCGCCTTTTGCAGCGAAGCCGACAGTGCTTCGTTCACCTCGGCCGGGGTGCCCTTGGGGGTATAGATCCCGTGCCAGATGGAAACCTCGGCTGCCGGAATGCCGGCCTCGGCGACCGTCGGAAGGTCGGGGAACAACTCCAACCGTTCGGGCGTCGTCACCGCATAGGCCTTCACCGTTGCACCTTGGATCTGCTTGGTGGTGTTGGTCGTCTGGTCGCACATGATATCGACCTGCCCGCCCAGAAGGTCGGTCATCGCCGGGCCGGTTCCCTTGTAGGGCACGGTCACCAGCGGCACCTCCAGCGCCTGCATCAGCAGCATCCCGCACAGGTGCGACGCGGCCCCGATCCCGGCATTGGCCAGTGTCAGGCTGTCGCCATTCGCCTTCACATATTCGATGAAGGCGGCCATATCCGCCGGCTCGAAATCATTGCGGGCCAGCACCGTCATCGGAACTTCGGTCACGAGGCCGACATATTCGAACGCGTTCAGCGTGTCATAGGCGAGGTTGCGATAAAGCGTCTCGCTCGTGGCCATGCCGATGTGGTGCAGAAGGACGGTATATCCATCGGCCTCCGCCTCGGCCACCTGCGAAGCACCAAGCGTGCCCCCCGCGCCGCCAAGGTTTTCGATGATGATCTGCGTGCCGAGGTCCGTCCCCATCTTCTCGGCCACCAGCCGCGCCACCGTATCGGTCGGACCGCCCGCCGCGAAGGGCACGACCATCGTGATCTGCCGTTCGGGGTATCCTTGAGCAAATGCCGCACTCGCCGCACAAAGCGCGCCGACCGAAAGGCCTGCAAGGCGAAGGTAAGTCATCGTATCCTCCCTAGATCTGACTTCCCCCGATTGGGCGCCTCGCCAGTTCTCTCTGCAACAGGCCCGTGGGGGTAGTTGTCAGGATAGTGTCAGTTTTGTGGGAGAGAGGGGTGGGAAACGTGACAAGTTCGGTAAGGGGTGGGTGGGTTTCCACCCGTCCCTGTATGGAACGCAGCATAAATCACCCTTTTCCCACCTTTTGACGCCCTTTCACGTCACCATTAACGCCCTTTGCCCCTCAGACGATTCACAATATCCAACAAATACAGCGGTTTCATCCGCGCTTTCCCTGAATCTCTTCTTGGCCTTCTCCGCCCCATTGGCGCTTCCGCCGCCTGGATTGACGGTCGCGGCGATTACGCCCCAGCGTTCCTGAATTGTTCTCGTCGCGCTCCGGCTCCCCGAGCTGCGCCGAGAACCACCATCCGCCGCGAAGCAGGAGATTTCCGGCTTCCGGCAGCCAAAGGAACGCTGACGATGACCAGGACACCGACACCAAAATCCGACCGGCGCCACCGCTACGACGCGCATTGGAGCCATCTCGCTCTCCGCGCCGCTCTGGAGGCGACGCTGCGAGGCAACACCATGAGCAAGGTCGCGGGCAACCTGCTGCGGCAGAATGCCGAGAAGCTGGCTGCCGCGCTCGATCCGGCTTACACCGCCGAGCATGCCGCGGCCGACCTTGTGTCAGGCGAGGTCGCCGAAGCGATGCGCAAGGCCTTCGAGGTCTATGGCAATCGTGCGATCCATCCCTCCGCCTTCGGCGCGGCCCAGCATCCGAGGATGTCGGCGGAGCAGGTCTATGTGCTGCTGCGCCTGTGCCGTGCCATCCGCACGGAGGACCGGCTCGCCGCGATGTCGGCGCCGAGCGCGCTGACCATCGTCGTTGGCGGCGACACGGAGGAGCTGTCGTTCAAATGGGCGATCAGCGGCGCGTTGCTGCCGGACTGGATGTGCACCGACCGCTACGTCAACGAGCCCTTCCAGATCATCACTGCCGAGATGTGCGAGGTGAACCACAAGAAGCACCCGCGGCATTCGATCGCCTCGGTCCTGAGCAGCCGCAATCCGGTGCTGTTGACCATGGAGAAGGGGGAGACGATCCCGGACCCGGTCGCGGTGGCCGAGACGGTTCGCGTGACGCTGGAACCGGCGGACCGGACGCTGATCCTGTGGATGCTGGCGCTGCTGCATCCCGACACGCCGCGGCCGGAGCTGGACCGGCTGCGCCGGCGGCTGCCGCCGGACGAGGCTCTGGGCCGGATCGGGCAGTTCGAGCTGCTCGCCACCTTCCGCGCCGCCTCCGCGCGGGACACGGTGAAGGCGCTGCGCACACTCGCGCAGAAGCCGCCGGAGGTCTCGTCCGGCCTGCGGCTTGCGGAACTTGCCGGATTCGGCGAGGCGAAGACGGTCGCGCTGCAGATCGTCGAGGATCTGCAGGCGTGGAAGCGGGGCGAGTTGCCTTGGGCTGACGTCACCCGCGGCCTGCTGCTCTACGGCCCGCCCGGCACCGGCAAGACGGAACTCGCGCGCGCCATGGCACGCGAACCGAGCATTTCGCTCGAATGCGGCAACTATACGACCTGGCAGCAATGCGGCCACCTCGGCGATGCGCTGAAGGCGATGGACAAGACGTTCCGCGAGGCAAAGGCCAACGCGCCCTGCGTGGTCTGGATCGACGAGATCGACAGCTTCGGCTCGCGCGATAACCGGAACACGCAGCATCAGAGCTATGACATCAAGATGATTAACGGGCTGCTCGCGCATCTCGATGGCATCGCCGAGCGCGACGGGGTCGTGATCCTTGCCGCCTGCAACCATCCGCAACTGCTAGATCCGGCGATCAAGCGGGCGGGCAGGTTCGACCGATCGATCTATGTCGGCCTGCCGGAACGCGACGATCTGGCGATCATCCTGCGCCAGTATCTGGGCGATGATCTGCCGGAGGCGGACCTGCAGCGGATCTCGGTGCGTGCCAAAGGCAAGAGCGGTGCCGATTGCGCGGCGGCGGTGCGCAATGCCCGAGCTTCTGCGCGCGGGGCGAAGCGCGCGATCTGCGAGGAGGATCTGATCGCGGCCCTCGGGGGCACGGGCGACAGCCTGTCCCGCGCATCACTGGAGGCGACGGCGTATCACGAGGCGGGCCATGCCGTGGTTGCGGCGGCGCTGAAGGTCGGGGAGCCTTCATCGGTGCGGCTCGAAGACCGGGGCGGGCTCTTCAGCGTCACGAAAGCGCCGCAGGTGGAGACAACCGAGGACATGCACCGTTTGCGTGCGGTCGATCTCGCGGGCCGGGCGGCCGAACGTCTGATCTACGGCGCCCCGATGCCGAGTGCTGCCGGCACCAATGACAGCGACATCGCGCAGGCGACGCGGACTGCGCTGCGGGAGGAGTTGAGCCTGGGGCTCGGCTCGTCCGGCGCGATGTGGTTCGGCAGCAGGCACGAGCCCGAGACGCTGCTGCGGATGCCGGCGGAGATGCGGGCGCATGTCCGGCTGCTTCTGGACCGGTCCGAGGACCATGCGCTGCGCATCCTCGAGGCCAACCGCCCCGCGCTGGATGCGCTGGCCACTGCGCTGATCGAACAGAGGATCGTCGCGGACGAGCAGTTGCGGGGCTTCCTGTCCACGGTCGTCGATGTTGGCGGGGAGGCGCGGCCATGATTATCGAGCAGTGGCCATACTTCCTGATCCTCGGCGTCTGCATTCTCATCTTCGCCTTGTTTGCGATTGTGGAGCTGCGGTTGTTCTGGCGTCAGCGCTCCGAGGCAAAACGCAAGGAACAGTTCGAGCGCGACCTTAGTCGCGCTCTGAGCCGCGAGGGGTTTTTGTTCGAACCCGGGGATTTCCATGTCACGAGGTCCGCGGGCCTGAAGATGGGCGGCATGCCCGAACAGATCTGGGTGGCCGTCAAACACCGCTATGCCGCTCCTATTCCGTATCGGCGGGATGACATCGTCGAGAGGATCGAGCGCCGCGAGCAGAGCAGGCCTGGCCACTACTATGTTGCTGACGTGGAGGTGCGCGCCGACCTTATCGTGTTGGCTGAGCTTGCGCTCGGCGGCAGCAGGGCGGCGGTGGACTGGTTCGGCCGCCATCACGACGAGTTCGGCGGGTCACCTGCGTCGTTCTTGCAGAACGGCGGAGATGAAGCAAAAGTCGCGGGGCATTTGAAGAGCATGCTGTCATGCAGCGCTCCCACCGAGCGGGAGGCACGGCCATGAATGCGGCCTTTTTGCTAGTCGCCTTCCTGATCGCCAGTGTCTTCTTTGAATGGCTCGAAGGGGCTGCGCGCCCCGCAGCCATGGTGGGACATGAGCTCACATGGATCGACTGGATGTTCGCGATCGCCATCGGCGCGATCGGAGGGCCGACGCTGGCGATCGTGATGGTGCGGTTGATCTATTGGCATCAGCGGCGCTCGGACGCTGCCCGGAAAGCCTATGCTGAACGGGTGAGGGACAAGGCGCTTCGCGACGTTGGCGTATCCCGGAGCATCGAACCGGTGCCTGCCGATCACCAAGCGACGATTGTGGTGGTGTCGACGTCAGGAGGGTGGACGTCAGGCATGCCTGAGACGGTCTATCTCGCCGCCGTCGGGCGGGAGGGCTCGCCTGTGCCTTATGCGCGAAAAGATATGGAATAGCCTCGCCACCGCATTGCGAGAGCAGCTTGGGCTGCACGTGTCTCTCATCAGACACGCGCGCGGCCTGAACGCGAGGGCAGCTGCCTGTTCCGTCGTGTGTCCATAAGTCGGACAGGGCATTCGCGGCATGTCTTAGTGACGCGAAAGCCCCACACAGGACGTTCGGGAAGCGACTACCATTTCAACCCGCAGCAACGCGAAAGCCCCAAAGCCGTCATTCGACAGAGCGTGCTGAAGGCTTCGTCACAACGCTTAAGCCCCATTGCGGCCGCTTGTCAGCGTCGCGCCTGGACACGGAACTAGCACACACATATGCGGTCATCTGAGCACAGTTTCGCAATTTTTTACGCATCGGCTCATATAGATCCTCGAAGGAAAATCTGATGCGTTAAGCAGTTAAGCTAGTCAACGCTTCCGATGCAAAGGTTTTACCATTGAAACTGATTTCCTTTTCCGTAGAGAATTATCGTAGCATCACCACAGCCCGCAAAATACAGCTTGAAAATTATTCATTACTTGTTGGTGCAAACAATGAAGGAAAGTCGAACATTCTACACGCTCTCGCGCTAGGCATGAACGCGCTCTCAGCATGGGTATCTCAAGTTCGCAGAATGCCTGATGGAAGAATGGTTAGAGTAAGGCCTTCGCTGTTGGGACACCAACTGGGTTTTGATTGGGCTTCGGACTATCCAATCGACAAGCAAGGAAAAGCGAAGGATGATTCATGTGCTAGAATAACGCTTGAATTTGGCCTGGATGAAGATGAATTCTCTGAATTTTCGCAGCGGATTAAGAGCAATTTAAATGGAACGCTGCCAATCCTGCTGTCGTTTGGTAAATCGCACTTCGATCTTTCTGTGCAGAAGCCTGGGAGAGGGCATGCTACTCTCAATCGAAAATCAACCAAAATCGCTTCATTCGTTTCGGATAGAATTGGATTCCACTATATACCGGCAATCAGAACTTCATCGTCTGCGGCTGAAGTTATTGGTCGGCTCGTAGAGAAGGAACTCAGGTCGATTGCCAGTGGCCTCATTGCACTAGACCATCTGGGGGGCGCAAGCTCATTGTCGCAGAAGGCATCATTTTACAAATCTTCTGCTTGTGACATACAGGCATTCATAGATAATGACGCTGCTGGAAAACTTGCGGTCGAAAAAGCTGTTTTAGCTAGGACGCTGAAGATTGCTGACGTAAATCTATCATTCTATCCGGGAAAAGATGAGTCCGAGCTGGAAGATTTATACGACAAAAAAGTCTATCGAGATGGCTTCTTTTCCGAATTTGGTGTCGACGTTACAAAAAAGCCTATAGGGAAAAAATCTGGAAAATGGTCAGATCTTCTTTCAAAACTATTTTTAGAAAGCGGTAAAACATGGACAAATTCCCAAAAAGATGCATGTAAGATTTGGCTCGCAGACTTCGCGGCTAATCATGCCGACACTATTATACTCGAAAAGACGAGTGGGGCACTAGATGCATTTGTTGTAACAGTTGAAGACAAAATCGGGATGATGTGAATGTCTGCTAATGGGAGATTGTGTTGAAAAA
>NZ_SMYN01000060.1 GCF_004959935.1 Falsirhodobacter xinxiangensis
CAGGGTGCTGAAGAAGGTCGGCATGAGGAACGGTTTTCCCCGACGCGGATGCTAGGTGGGCCTGGATCATGCGCAGTCAGACCTGACTGCGGCTCCCCCGGTCAGGTCGCCAGCAGTTTCGGCAGTCTCGCGAGGTTGCACGCCGCCATTGTCAGCGTGAAGCGGGCGCGCACGCGCTCGATGCCGCGATACAGGGTCTGCGCCATGCCGCCGACGGTTTTGACCCAGCCGAATGGTTCCTCGATCTTCTTCCGGCGCCGCTGTGATTTGGCGTAGCCGGAGTGCCTGGTGGTTCTGCCGTCGATGGCGGAGTGTCGGGACTTCTGGGCGACGTGTGGCGTGACCACCATTTGGCGCAGTTCGGCGATGAAGTCGGCGCTGTCGTAGCCGCGGTCTGCGGCCAAGGTCAGGCGCCGGGTCGATCCGGGTGAATGGCGATGGAGCATGTCGATGGCGGCACGGCGCTCGGCGTGCCCGTCAGCTTGCGTCAGTTCCGCCTGCACGATCAGGCCGGAGCGGTTCTCCATCAAACTATGTCCCATGAAGCACAACATGGCCCCGGTGCCAGGTGACTTCTTGAAGAGCCGGGCCTCTGGATCGGTCCGCGACGCGTGGGTCGCATTCGACCGCCGTTCAGCACGGAAATCGACTTCGTCGTTGCGGTTGCGGCGTGTGGGGCGGGTCATCGGGTTAGGCTCGGCGATGGACTGGTCAGAGGAAGATGTGAATGTCGCATTGGTATCTGGCGGATCGTCCGGATCGTCGTCCCCGTCGGAGATCGACTTTTCCTTCGGCTGGAAGCTCTTCATTGACGCCCAGGCCTTTACTAGGGTGCCGTCTACCGAGAAATGATCGCCCGACAGCAGTGGTGCCACCCCGCGATGCGCCAGAATGGCGGCCATGATCTTGCGGGACATGTTCGTCGTCAGCAGACGGTCACGATTCTTCGTGAACACCGTGGGGACCCAGACCGCGTCGTCGATCCCGAGGCCCACGAACCAGCGGAACAGCAGGTTATAGTCCATCTGCTCCATGAGCTGCCGCTCGGACCGGATCGAGTAGAGGATCTGCAGCAGGCTGGCCCGGATCAAGCGTTCCGGCGCGATGGAGGGGCGGCCCTCTCCGGCGTAGAGCCGGTCGAACTCGGCATCCAATGAGCGCAGCGCATCGTTGACGACGGCCCTGATCTTGCGCAGCGGATGCCGCGTCGGGATGCGCTCCTCGAGATCGACGTAGCTGAACAACGATCCCGTCACATTGTCCGATCCACGCATCGACACCTCCATCCCCGCAGTGGTCACCGTGAATCATGTTCTGCGATGCGCGTCGAGGCAGGAGTTTTTCAGCAGCCTGCTA
>NZ_SMYN01000061.1 GCF_004959935.1 Falsirhodobacter xinxiangensis
GAAATCTGTCCAAGGATCGGGGAGTAGCTCAGAAGTATGGGGCATGGCCACTGAGCATGCCACCCGCTAGGTCGACCACTCTGAGCCGGACTGCTCTTCACATAGTTACAAAGCATCCGTGTAAGAAGGTCCGCTTTGGTGAAGGATTTTCGATGCGGGCCGCGGCGTGAGTGTGGGGCTTGGTGCTCGGTCGGCCCGCGTTGGAAATCCTCCCAAGGTGGAAGCCGCGGGGGGCCGGGTGCTGTCTATGGGGAAAGCGTGCTGCGCGATATGGCGACGGCGGGGTTCGGGCGCCGTCTGGCGAAAGATGAGAGCCCACGGCGTCTCGCTCGTTTGGTCGGGAGCGCAGGTTTGGGACGCGGTCGGAGCAGATGAAGATGCATTTTCGGGCCGATTTCGGCGCCAAGCAAGCCGTGGGCGATCTGGCTTACGGTCTCGTGGCGGTGCATTTCTCTCGACGATGACGGGCGTTTCGTCATGCGGCCTGCTCCCTCGGTGGCGCGCGCGATTTCGGTTTCCGTCCCCGCCTGAAGATCTCGATGATGCGCATCGGGCCGCCGCAGCAGGGGCACGGTTCGCGCAGGGTGGGCGAGGCGGTCTCGGCGACCTCCTGGGGTTCCTGCGCGATCGGTCTCTGCCCGAGCAACTCGCGGATGCGGGCGATGTTGGCCTTGCGGGCGGCGCTGGCGAGCAGGCCGTAGTGGCGAATGCGGTGGAAGCCGTCGGGCAGGACATGGATCAGAAAGCGGCGGATGAACTCGGGCGTAGCCAAGCGCATGACTTTTTGCCGGTCGCCATGCCTGATGCGGTAATCCTTCCAGCGAAAGGCCACGGTCTCGGCGTCGGCGCTGACGAGGCGGCTGTTGGAGATCGCGACGCGGTGGGTGTATCGGCTCAGGTAGGCCAGCACCGCCTCAGGGCCACCGAAAGGCGGTTTGGCGTAAACCACCCATTCGGTCTTGCGGAACGGGGCAAGCCATCTGGCGAAGGCGCGCTCGTCAGCAAGTCCGGCAAGATCGCCGTGGAAGGACAGGTCGCCTGCGCGATGCAGCCCCATCAGCCCGTCCAGAAAGAGCCGCCGGAATAGCCGCGACAGCACGCGCACATGCAGGAAGAACCCAGGTTTGCAGGCGACCCAACTGGTGCCACTTGGCGACAGGCCGCCGCCCGGCACGATCATGTGGATGTGGGGATGATGCGTCAGCGCCGAGCCCCAGGTGTGCAGCACCGCCGTCATGCCGACACGCGCACCCAACCGCTTTGGATGGGCGGCGATGGTCGTCACCGTTTCCGACGATGCCTTGAACAGCAGTCCATATAC
>NZ_SMYN01000062.1 GCF_004959935.1 Falsirhodobacter xinxiangensis
CTGATCCTCCCCCACTGAAGTGGTCCGCCGTTATGTTTAGGAAACGGAGGATCGAGAATGGCAAACAAGCGACCGAAGGCGGAAGAGATTGTCTCGAAGTTACGTCAGGTTGAGGTTCTGATGGGGCAAGGTCTGTCCCGTCTGGACGCGATCCGGCGTATCGGCGTTGTCGAACAGACGTATTACCGCTGGCGCAAGCAATACGGCGGGATGGGCGTGGATCAGTTGAAGGAACTGAAGCGCCTTCAGCAGGAGAATGACCGGCTCCGGCGCGCCGTTTCGGATCTGACGCTGGACAAGCTGATCCTGATGGAGGCTGCTCGGGGAAACTTCTGAGCCCTGCTCGCCGCCGGGCCTGCATTGACCATGTCCGGGGTGAGCTGGGCGTTTCCGAGCGTCGCGCTTGCCAGGTGCTGCGCCAACACCGCTCAACACAGCGCAGGGTGCCACGAGGGCGGGCGGACGAAGATCGCTTGGTCGCCGACATGACCGAGTTGGCCCGGCAATATGGACGCTACGGCTATCGCCGGATTGGGGCTCTGTTGCGGGAGGCCGGATGGCAGGTGAACGACAAGCGTGTCGAGCGACTATGGCGGCGGGAGGGGCTGAAGGTGCCGATAAAACAACCGAAGAAAGGACGACTTTGGCTGAATGACGGATCCTGCGTCCGGTTGCGACCGCAATACCGGGATCATGTCTGGTCCTATGACTTCGTTCACTGCCGCACCGATGACGGCAAGGTGTTTCGAACGCTGAACATCCTTGATGAATTCAGCCGCGAATGCCTGACGATCAGGGTGCGGCGCAAGTTGAACTCAACAGATGTGATCGACGCGTTGACCGACCTGTTCATCTTGCGCGGCGTGCCAGCCTTCATTCGTTCCGACAATGGCCCGGAGTTCATAGCCCTCGCTGTTCGGGACTGGATCAGCGCCGTCGGCGCAAAAACGGCCTACATCGAGCCCGGATCGCCCTGGGAGAATGGCTACTGCGAGAGCTTCAATGCCCGCTTTCGCGATGAAATGCTGAACGGAGAGGTCTTCTACAGCCTCCGTGAAGCCCAGATCCTGATTGAGCAATGGAGGAAGCATTACAACACGAAACGGCCACACAGCGCATTGGGCTACCGCCCACCAGCCCCGGAAACCATCGTCCCGATGGACCAAAGGCCCGTCATGCACTAACTTTTAACCTGGACCACTCGGGTGGGGCTGATCA
>NZ_SMYN01000063.1 GCF_004959935.1 Falsirhodobacter xinxiangensis
ACGGTCCCGGTCACGTCCGTCGTGCGGAAGTAGAACTGCGGACGGTAGTTCGCGAAGAACGGGGTGTGGCGGCCGCCTTCCTCTTTGGTGAGGATGTAGGCTTCTGCCTCGAACTTCGTGTGCGGCTTCACCGAGCCGGGCTTGCACAGCACCTGGCCGCGCTCGATACCGTCACGGTCGACACCGCGCAGCAGCAGACCGACGTTGTCGCCAGCCTCGCCCGAGTCGAGCAGCTTGCGGAACATCTCGACGCCCGTGCAGACGGTTTTCTTGGAAGCGCGGATACCCACGATTTCCAGTTCTTCGCCGACTTTCACGACGCCGCGCTCGATACGGCCGGTGGCAACGGTGCCGCGGCCCGAGATCGAGAACACGTCTTCGACCGGCATCAGGAAGGGCTGGTCGACAGCGCGGGCCGGGGTCGGGATGTATTCGTCAACGGCTGCCAGCAGCGCGCGGATCGAGTCTTCGCCGATTTCCTTGTCCGAACCGTTCATCGCGGCCAGAGCCGAACCCTTGATGATCGGAATGTCGTCGCCCGGGTAGTCGTAGGAGGACAGCAGCTCGCGCACTTCCATCTCGACCAGTTCCAGCAGTTCCGGATCGTCCACCTGGTCGACCTTGTTCAGGTAGACGACCATGTAGGGGATGCCGACCTGACGGCCCAGCAGGATGTGCTCGCGCGTTTGCGGCATCGGGCCGTCAGCGGCGTTCACGACCAGGATCGCGCCGTCCATCTGCGCAGCACCGGTGATCATGTTCTTGACGTAGTCGGCGTGGCCGGGGCAGTCGACGTGGGCGTAGTGACGCGCTTCGGTCTCGTACTCAACGTGCGCGGTCGAGATCGTGATCCCGCGTGCACGCTCTTCCGGCGCACCGTCGATCTGGTCGTAGGCGCGGAATTCGCCGAAGTATTTCGTGATCGCTGCCGTCAGAGTCGTCTTCCCGTGGTCAACGTGGCCGATCGTGCCGATGTTGACGTGCGGTTTCGTCCGTTCAAACTTTGCCTTTGCCAT
>NZ_SMYN01000064.1 GCF_004959935.1 Falsirhodobacter xinxiangensis
ACCGTTATCTACTGGTTATGAATCCTGACCCTAACAAAGCCCCGATCCCTGCGGAGAGAAAAGATTGCGACCATCGCCGTTCTTCCGGAGTCGATGTCGGAGACCTGAGCTGTTCGAAAGCATAGTAAAGAAGCGCGCCAACGACGATTATCGCGCAGATGAACAAAACCACATCCTTGAATAGACGAACCTTAACCTCTCCTGGCAGTTCGTCCTTCTTAAGGGAGACGCTATGACCCGGAGGTGGCGCGTTCAGGTTGATTGTGTGCTCTGCGGGACGAGCGTTTAGGTCAATAGTGGTCACAGCCCGATAAACTCTGTGGTCATAGTGCGTGTCTGGCCGTCTACGAGGCCAAGCTTCAAGCCCTGCTTCTTGCCGTCCTGTGCTGCAAGAAAAATTTGCAGTGCTTTACGAATGATCTCGGACTTGGTCGTCTCACTGGCGGAGACGATCTTATCGATCTCGCTGTTTAGTTCGTCAGACAAAACCAGGTTCATACGAACACTCATAGCGCCCTCCATGGTAAGCAGAATATGCGCTAAATATGTGCCTGAATGGCGCATCGGTCAAGCAAGTCATGAGGGCCATTGTGTCCGGGCCAAGATGGTGGGGTCCAGAACGGATACAAACCGCAAACCGCAACCGTTGCGGCCAACACACTCGCAACCCGCGGGTCGGTTGCGGCGAGCTCGCAATCATCGCCGCTGGCCCATCGAGGCGGACGCCGAGCACGCCTCGAACAGCTCGTTGGCTGGGCGAAAGCACCCTGCCCTTAGATCTACAGTTCCAGCCGCCTGACTCAAATATACTGCGGTTCGCATCACGGTGCCGCGCCACCAGCCTGATGCCGAGCTTTTTCTCATAGCGCCACGACAACGCTGTTCCGCCCAGACGACCTCGCTATACACTTCGCCTCCCGCATGGGAGCCGCGAACTTCGACGCTAGGGTCCAGACTCATTGAGTTTCAGAGCCA
>NZ_SMYN01000065.1 GCF_004959935.1 Falsirhodobacter xinxiangensis
TAGGCTCCAGACCCATTGATTTCAGGCCTCTGGCGTGATTCAGGCTCCGCAAGGAGAGCTAATCGATGAGAAATCTTTTCTGGCTGAGCGACGCCCAGATGGAGCGGTTACGACCCTTCTTCCCGAAGAGCCACGGGAAGCCACGCGTGGATGACCGGCGCGTGCTGAGCGGGATAATATTCATCAATCGCAATGGATTGCGTTGGTGCGACGCTCCGAAGGAATACGGACCAGCCAAGACCCTCTACAACCGGTGGAAGCGCTGGAGCGACAACGGGGTCTTTGCCCGGATGATGGTCGGTCTGGCCGCCGAGCGCGCCGAACACAAGACGATCATGATCGACGCCACCTACCTCAAAGCACACCGCACGGCGTCGAGCCTGTGCGTAAAAAAGGGGGGCGCGGGCGTCAGATCGGGCGCACGAAAGGCGGTATGAACACCAAGCTGCACGCCGTTGTCGATGCCAAGGGGCGTCCGATCGGGTTCTTCATGTCGGCCGGCCAGGTCAGCGATTACACGGGCGCGGCGGCGCTGCTGCGTAGCCTACCGAAGGCGGGGTGGCTGCTGGCCGACAGGGGCTATGACGCTGATTGGTTTAGAGATGCCTTAAAAGACAAGGGGATAAAGGTCTGTATCCCCGGTCGGAAGTCCCGCAAGAGGGCCGTCAAATATGACAAGCGGCGCTACAAACGGCGCAACCGCATCGAGATCATGTTTGGCAGGCTCAAGGACTGGCGGCGCGTCGCCACGCGATACGACCGGTGCCCGGAAACCTTCTTCTCAGCCATCATGCTCGCCGCAACCGTCTTGTTCTGGCTCTGAAACTCAATGAGTCTGGACCCTA
>NZ_SMYN01000066.1 GCF_004959935.1 Falsirhodobacter xinxiangensis
GGTGGGCGAAGAGCATCTCGACCTTCTTCCGCCTTCGCATGCTCTCGAGGTAGGCACTTGTTCCCGCGAAGGCGCGGACCTTGTCGCGGACAGCTTCATGGCGGTGCCGGGAGATCTTGCGGGTGGCCTGGTTCGGCGTGCAGCGGGCCTTGAGGTCGCAGCCTCCACAGTCTTTCGTGCTGGCATAGTATTTGCGAAAGCCGTCCGCGCCGTAAGCGGGGCGGGCCTTGCCGATGTCGCACCAGTATTTCTTGAGCTTGTTGCCGCCAGGGCATGTGTATTCGTTGGCTTCGGGATCGAAGGCGAAGACGGTGTTCGGGAAGGTTCCGTCGGCGCGTTCGGTCTTGTCGAAGACTGGGATGTGCTGGGTAATCTCGCGCTCGTCGAGCCAGGCCAGCATCTCTGCGGAACCGTAGGCGGTGTCAGCCGCCAGGCGTTCCGGTTGGAGATCGAAGCGGTCCTTCGCGCGGTCGATCATGGTGCGTGCCGCGCCAACCTCGGCTTGGCGGATGGATCGACTGGCCTCGACATCCACGATGACCGCGTGGTCGGTGTCGATCAGATAGTTGGTGGAATAGGCAAAGATCGCGGGAGCGTTCATGGCGGCGGTCCATTGGCTGGCCGGATCGCTGCAGGAGACGAACTTCGGGCGCACCTCGCTGGCTCCACCGAAGGCGGCATCGTCCAGAGTTTCCAGATACTCACGGACGGCGCGCGGTGCAGTCTCTTTGTCGATCTGCCCGCCCTGCCACAGTTCTTGCGACATGGAATACATCTTGCCGGCATCGGCG
>NZ_SMYN01000067.1 GCF_004959935.1 Falsirhodobacter xinxiangensis
GGTGATCCGGGGCTTCCTGCCGATCTTCCTGCGGCCCGATGGCACGGCGGTCTGGCATTTGGCCGCGTCCTTCGTCGTGCTGTCGTCCGCCGTCGGCGCGCGGATGGCCTATTGGTCTTTCGTGCCCATGGTCATTCGGCAGGAGATCGGCAAGGGCATTCCCAACACGGTCTTCGGCATCGGGCTGCTTTACGGAATGTTCCTCGTGCTGCGGCTGCTGTGGCTGATCATCCCGGAGCATGACCGCACCCGCTACTCGTTGCTGACAGCGCCGTGGTATCCGCACAGCGCGGAATGGCGGCTCGACATCGTCATGAACCTNAAAGGACGAATAACACTACTGACGGACCCGGCACCGCCAACGGTGATGAGGGTTAGCCGCCGTCGGCATCACTCGTGACGCAAAGACAAGCCGGGCCCGCTACCGACAACCTGCCCACCTTTCATATCCAGCGCTATTAACCACGACATAGCGATCCGAACCGAGAGGTTCGTCGGCGGTTTCCCGCATCCCCTGCTCCCGCCGTTTACTCACCAGCCCCGCCCGGAACCTCCGGACCCCCACGCTGCGCCTCGACCGCGAGTCGCGCAACCCATTCCCAAATCCATAGGAGCCTGACATGGCGACCACCTTCTCTGCCGCCGCGCGCAACGCGGCTGTTTCCGGCATGGGCGCATTGCTGAACGGCGGGACTATCCGTCTGCTGACTGCGGGCGGACAAACCGTCGCGGATCTGGCGATGGCAGCCACCGCA
>NZ_SMYN01000068.1 GCF_004959935.1 Falsirhodobacter xinxiangensis
GGTGATCCGGGGCTTCCTGCCGATCTTCCTGCGACCGGATGGAACGGCGGTTTGGCATCTGGCCGCGTCTTTCGTGGTGCTGTCGTCCGCCGTCAGCGCGCGGATGGCCTATTGGTCCTTCGTGCCGATCGTCATTCGGCAGGAGATCGGCAAGGGCATCCCCAATACGCTGTTCGGCATCGGGCTGCTTTACGGCATGTTCCTCGTGCTGCGGCTGCTGTGGCTGATCATTCCGGAGCATGACCGGACGCGATACTCGCTGCTGACCGCGCCTTGGTATCCGCACAGCGCGGAATGGCGGCTCGACATCGTCANCAAGGACGAGTAGCTCCCTCGCGGACCCGGTATTGCCCGCAGGAGGCTACCCCGGGCTGCACTCGTTAAATCACCAGACCGGATCCGCTCCGTGCGGTGAGCCTGCGCCTTTCTGCTAATGCGCACAACCTATCCCTTTCGCTATTCGACCGCTGACCGGGGCTGGCTGTCCGCAGTCCCCACACCGCGGCCCGCCTCCCACCGTCTAACCACCAGCCCCGTCCGGAACCTCCGGACCCACACGCTGCGCCTCGACCGCGAGTCGCGCAACCCATTCCCAAATCCATAGGAGCCTGACATGGCGACCACCTTCTCTGCCGCCGCGCGCAACGCGGCTGTTTCCGGCATGGGCGCATTGCTGAACGGCGGGACCATCCGTCTGCTGACTGCGGGCGGGCAGACCGTCGCGGATCTGGCGATGGCAGCCACCGCA
>NZ_SMYN01000069.1 GCF_004959935.1 Falsirhodobacter xinxiangensis
CGTCGCCCGCATGGCTGAGATCGGCAGGTTCATAACCCGCGCCGAGCATGTGGCGATCACCTGCGAGCAGGTTCTTGAACTGGCCGCATCGGGCATGTCGTGCCGGAAAATGGCCGAAGTCTTGGGCTTAAGCCACTCCAGCGTTTCCAACCACAAGAGGGCGCTGGCCGGGGAGGGGAAGGCATGACCGACAAAGCAGGCTACCCCCAAGCTGCGTTCGGCGGCGAGCCGCGCTTCCACAGCGTCACTGTCACGGGCGGCGAAATATGGGCTGCCGACCCGCCAGAGAGCGGTAACTGGGTCCATGTGAACCAGCATATGGCATTACTGGCCAAGTTGGACGCCGCCCTATCCATGCCCGCCCCCGCACCGGCGCAGGCGTGGCATACGGACATGAACGCTATGCCGAAGGGGGTGGCGGTCTTGGCCGCGCTGTCGAATGGATGGCACGAGATCATCACCGATCGATCGGAGGAAGGCGACTATGCCGGATGGTATATCGCCCACGGCAACGTTTCTCTGCCGATCGAACGAACGCATCCTAGAGACACAAATTGGGAGTGCGCCATACGCGCGGTGGCATGGATGCCTCTTCCCGTCCCGCCCGCCGCGCTGATCCCCGACACGGAGGGCCTGTAAATGCCGAAACGTATCCAGCGCAGCCGCGCCAAGGGTTGGAGGATGCCGGACGGGGCGATCTACGTTGGGCGACCCGGACTGTTCGGCAAC
>NZ_SMYN01000007.1 GCF_004959935.1 Falsirhodobacter xinxiangensis
GATGGCGACGCGCTGGCGCTGCCCGCCCGACAGCTCTTTGGGGTATCGTTCGGCGAAACGGGCGGGAAGGCCGACCATGTCCATGATCTGGGCCGTGCGGGCGCGGCGTTCGGCCTCGGTCCCGATGGCGTGGACGCGCAGCGGCATGGTCACGATGTCCGCGATGGTCTTGCGCGGGTTCAAGGACGAGAAGGGGTCCTGAAACACCGGCTGCACGCGGCGGGTGAACTCCAGCCGCCCGATGCTGCCGATGTCGCGCCCGTCCAGACGCACGCTGCCTTCGGACGGGGCCAGCAGGTTCAGCAGGATCTTGGCCAGCGTCGATTTTCCACAGCCGGATTCGCCGACGATGCCCAGCACCTCGCCCCGGTTCAGACGCAGATCCACGCCGTTCAGCGCGTGCAGCGTGGCCTTCGGCGCGAACATGCCCTGACTGACCTGAAAGCGGCGGGTCAGCCCTTGGGTTTCCAGAAGAACGCTCATGCCGCCACCTCGCGGATGCAGGCCCAGTGGTGGCTGCCATGGCCGCGCACCGGCACGGGCCGGGCGCAGACGGCTTCGGACAGCGCGCAGCGGTCGCGGAAGGCGCAGCCCTCCTGCCGCCCGATCAGGGACGGAACGACGCCGGGGATCGTGCCCAGATGCGCGCCGCGTTCGGTCTTGCCGGGCTGCGGGATGCAGTCGATCAGCGCGCAGGTATAGGGGTGGGCTGGCGCCTCGAAAATCTCGGCCGCGCTGCCTTCTTCGACCACGGCGCCGGCATACATGACCACCACCCGATCCGCGATGCGCGACACAAGGCCGAGGTCATGCGTGATGAAGATGATCGCAAGGCCCAGTTCGCGTTGCAGATCCTTCAGCAGCCGCAGGATCTGGGCCTGAATGGTCACGTCCAGCGCCGTCGTCGGCTCGTCCGCGATCAGCAGTTCCGGCTCTGTCATCAGCGCCATCGCGATCATCACCCGCTGGCGCAGGCCGCCCGAAAGCTGGTGCGGATATTGGCCAAGGCGCGATCTGGCGGACCCGATGCCGACCTTTTCCAGCATCTGCGCCGCACGGTCCACCGCCGCCGCACGGCTGCCGCCGACATGGAACAGATACGCCTCGACCATCTGGTCGCCGATGGTGAAGGCGGGGTTCAGCGCCGTCATCGGTTCCTGAAAGATCATCGCCATGCGCCGTCCGCGCAGTTTTTCGGCGACGCGCGGGCGCATCATGTCCTGCCCGTCGAAGGTCAGCCCGCTGGCCGACCGTTTCGCCACGCGCGGCAGCAAATCCATCAGCGCAAGCGAGGTCATCGACTTGCCGCAGCCGGACTCGCCCACGATGCACAGCGTCTCGCCGCGGGCGACGTCGAAGGATATGCCGCGCACGGCGTGCAGCGTGCCGATCCGGGTTTTCAAATCCACGCGAAGGTCGCGCACGGAAAGGAGGGGCGCAGTCATCAGCTTCTCTCCGGTGTGATCAGATCGCGCAGGCCGTCGCCTGCAAGGTTGATGGCGAAGACCAGCGTGGCCAGCGCCGTGCCGGGAATGGCGATCAGCCAGAAGCTGAAGAACATGTAGCTCTTGGCCTCGGAGATCATCAGCCCCCAGCTGGGCAGCGGCGGCTGCACGCCAAGGCCAAGGAAGGACAGCGCCGCCTCCATCAGAATGGCGGATGCCACCTCGATCGTGGCGATGACGATCAGCTGCGGGGCGATGTTGGGCAGCACCTCGCGCAGCAAGACCCAGGCGGTCGATGCCCCAGCCGTCCGGGCCGACGCGATATAGTCCAGCGCCCGGATCTGCTGCGTGGTGGACCGCACGACCACGGCGAAACGGTCCCATTTCAACAGGCCCAGCACCGCGATCACCACCCAGATCGAGCCGCCAAACAGCGCCACCACCGCCAGCGCCACAAGGATCACCGGCATGGCCAGCCGGACGGTGACGATGAAGGTCACGAACGTATCGACCCGCCCGCCGAAATATCCCGCCAGAAGCCCCAGCGTGGTGCCGATGACGCCCGAGATCGCAACGACCGAGAACCCGATCAGCAGCGACACCCGCGCGCCATAGATCAGCCGCGACAGGTAATCCCGCCCCAGCTGGTCGGTGCCGAGGATGTTGTCCCACGTCCCCTTCTCATACCAGACCGGGGGGACGGCGCGGCGCGTGATGTCCTGCATATAGGGGTCGTGCGGGGCCAGCAGCGGCGCGAAGATGGCGACGAACAGCATCGCCGCGATGATGGCAAGCCCGACCACCAGCGAAGGGTTACGCAGCAGCCGCGACGGTTTGGAAATGGCGATGGTCATCACGCAGCCCTCAGGCGCGGATCGAGCCACGCATTGATGATGTCCGACAGAAGCGTCAGCACGACATAGGCCAGCGAAAGCAGCAGCACGACGCCCTGAAGCACCGGGAAATCGCGATAGCTGATGCTTTGATAGGCAAGGTATCCCAGCCCATCCAGCGCGAAGATGCTTTCCACCACGACCGATCCGCCCATCAGCAGCCCAAGCTGAACGGCCACCAGACCGACCACCGGCACCAGCGCGTTGCGCAGCGCGTGCTTGAAGACGACGCGGCGGGCGGGCAGCCCCTTGGCGCGGGCGGTGCGGACGTAATCGGTGTTCAGCGCGTCGATCATCCCCGCGCGCACCAGCCGCATGAAGGGCGGCGTGATGTAGTATCCCAAGGTCAGCGCGGGCAGCACGAAGTTGCGCCAGCTGTCCGCCCCCGATGCCGGGAACATGCGAAGGTTGATCGCGAACACCATGATCAGCGCCAGCGCCAGAAAGAACGATGGCAGCGCCTGCCCCATCAGCGAGAACATCGTCACCGCGCGGTCGATGATCGACCCGGAATAGATCGCGGCCAGCACGCCCAGCGGGATCGACAGCGCCAGCGCGATGGCAAGCGACGCGGCCCCAAGGATCAGCGTGTTGCCGATCTTGCCGAAGATCAGTCCGGCCACGTCGGTGCGAAAGAAATAGGACTGGCCGAAATCGCCCCGCGCCACGTCCCACAGCCAGGACAGGTATTGCACCGGGATCGGACGATCGAGCCCATAGGTCTGCCGGATCACGGCGATGCTTTCTGGGGTCGCCCCCTCGCCCGCCAGCGCGGTCGCGATGTCGCCCGATGCGCGCAGCAGCGCGAAGGCGATGACCGAGACCGTCAGCGC
Source organism: Falsirhodobacter xinxiangensis (assembly GCF_004959935.1). GTDB lineage: Bacteria > Pseudomonadota > Alphaproteobacteria > Rhodobacterales > Rhodobacteraceae > Falsirhodobacter > Falsirhodobacter xinxiangensis. The sequence continues at coordinate 3,172 of NZ_SMYN01000007.1, forward strand.
GACGATCAGCGCCAGCCCCAGCCGTTTCAGGATATAGATGAGCATATTGCCTCCGTCTGCCTTGGCGGCACCGAAGGGCCACCGGGGTGCGGCATCAGTTCCAGGACATTTCCCAGAAGCGCAGGATCTCGTCGGGATGCGTCTCGAAACTCAGCCCCTCGGTCCCGGCGTAATAGATGGGCAGCGTGAACATCGGCACGGCATAGGCCTGATCGGCGATGCGGGCGAAGCCTTCCGCGTAAAGCTCCTTGCGCTTTTCGCCGTCCATGGTCACGCCCGCCTCGTCGAACAGGGCCTTCAGTTCGGGATCGCCGTTGTTGTCGTCGGGCATCCCGCCGAAATAGGTGGGCGCGGTGGCCGAGGCGTCGAACATGGAATAGGCGCCCCATGCGTTCTGCATCATGTCCACCTGATGCGCGCGCATTGCATCGCGCATCGCGGCGGGCTGCATGAATTGCAGGTTCACGCCGATCCCGACATCGGCCAGATAGTTGATGATCGCCTCGGAGATGTGCCGCTCGCGATAGGCGGCGAGCGAGACGGTCAGGCCGGACACGCCCGCCTCGGCCAGCAGCGCCTTCGCCTTTTCGGGGTCGAAGTCATAGCTGGTCACGTCCTGCGTGCAGCCGAACTGGCCGGCAAAGCAGATGGCGTCGATGACGGTGCTGCCGGTCCCCACCAGGTTTTCCGAAATCGCCTTGCGGTCGATGGCGTGGTTGATCGCCTGACGCACACGGACGTCCTTCAGCGCCTCGGGGCCGGTTTCGGTCGTGTTCATCTGCAGAAAGACGATGCGCATCGTCTCGCCGCTGACGACGCTGACGCCGGGCATCATGCCAAGCTGGTCGGCCATGTCGCGCGGCAGACCCATGACCAGATCGATCCCGCCGGACATCAGATCGGCAAGCTGCGTCTGTATGTCGGGCACGATGCGGATCGACACCGTGTCGATGCTGGCGCCCGCCTTGGGGCTGCCTTCGAAATAAGCCTCGTTGCGGGCAAGACGCAATTCGCCACCGGGGGCATAGCTGTCGATCCGGTATGGCCCGGTGCCGACCGGCAGCGCGGTCTGCGTCTGCCCCTGCGGCCCGGTGAAATAGCCCGCGGGAAAGATCGCAAGCTGCGTGGACAGGTATTCCATCGCCGCCGGGGTCGGTGCCTTCGCCTTGATGCGGACCGACAGCGGACCCGTCTTTTCGACCGAGGCGATCCAGCCCGCGATCTGCTGCGAGACGATGCCGTTGGCGGGGGTGGACACATAGGTCAGCGTTTCCACCACGTCATCGGCGTCGAGCGCGCTGCCATCGTGAAAGGTGACGCCTTCGCGCAGGGTCAGATCCAGCGTGGTGTCGTCGGCCCATGTCCATTCGGTGGCCAGCAGCGGCTGGAACGCTCCGTCCTCGCCACGCGCGACCAGCGTGTCCCAGACGTTCCGCCCGACGATCACGCCCAGACGCAGCGTGGTGAAATAAGGATTCGGGCTTTCCAGCGTCTGGTTATAGGCGAAGCGCAGCGTGTTGTCGGCTGCCTGCGCATGGGCCGCGCCGCTGCACAGCGCGGCGAATCCGGCGGATAGGAGAAGGGATCTGATCATCCGTGGCTCTCTCTGTTGTGTGTGAGCGCGCGGTTGTTCCGCGTCATTGCGATGTAATTTGATCAAAAACATCTTAATCGATTTGTGACAGCTTCACTGCCCGGATGGCAAGCGAAACTTTGAATGTCAGCCGGCGATCGGCCGGGGCTGGCCCGCATCGTCTATGCAGATCATCGTGATCGAGGCGGTGGCGATGATTTTTCGGGCATCGGTGCGATCCAGCGCCACCGCCTCCACCTCCAGCCGGAACGAGGTGCGGCCCGTCTTGCCGACGGTGGCGAAGATCGACAGGTCCTCGCCGGCGGCAAGGGGGGCATGGAAGGACAGCTCGTGGATCGCGCGGATCAGGCAGGGGCCGGCGAACAGCCGCCCCGCCCGCCCCGCCGCGTGGTCGATCTGCGTCATGATCCAGCCGCCAAGGACGAAGCCACCTGCCGCCGTGTCGCCCACGGTCGGCACCGCGATGATGTCGGGGGTCATGCCGCCTCCAGATACCGCTCCAGCCCGGCGCGGATGTCGTCCGGCCAGGGGCGCGATTTGTGATCGGTGGTCGAGGTCAGGACGATCCGCTGCCGGATGCTCCAGATCGGCTCTGCGCGCACGGTGACGACGGTTTCCAGATCAAGCGAGCTTTTGCCGATCTTGCGGACGTTGACGTTGAATTCCAGCACGTCGCCATAAACTGCGGGTTTGTAGAATTCGATGTTCATCGTGACCGTGGGCAGGCCCAGCTTCCGCTCGAACATGATCTCCTGCCACGTGATGCCGAAGGATGCGAACATCGCTTCGTTCACATCGACCAGCATCGACAGGTATGCAGGGTGATAGGCGATCCCGGTCAGGTCGCAATCGCCGAACCGCATCGGTTTGAGGATGGTGAAGGGCATTACGGCTCCTGTTTGATGATTCCGGTTTCCACCGCCACGCGGCGATATCCCGCCCCGGCGATGAACCCGCCGTCGATCAGGAAATCCTCGCCGGTGACGAATTTCGACGCGTCCGAGGCAAGATACAGCACCATCTGCGCCACCTCGTCCGGGGTGCCGCTGCGGCCCGCCGGGGTCATGCCGATCATGGGTGCCAGATGCGGCGAATCGGCGTTCAGCCCGGTCACGATCAGTCCGGGACAGATGGCGTTCACGCGGATGCCTGCGCCCGCATATTCCATCGCCGCGCTGCGCGTCAGGCCGCGAAGACCCCATTTGCTGGCGGTATAGGCCGGATCGTAATGCCCCGAAAACGCGCTGTTGGACGAGATGTTGATGATGCTGCCCCCGTTCGTCATCAGCGGCGCACAGGTGCGGATGCCAAGGAACGCGCCCGTCAGGTTCACGTCGATCACCCGCCGCCACGCATCGGGCGATGTGTCCGCGATCAGGCTGCGGTTGATGATTCCCGCGTTGTTGACCACAATGTCCAGACGACCCTCTACCCGCGCCGCAGCCTCGGCCCAGCCCGCCTCGGAGGTGACGTCCAGCTTCAGGAATTGCTGGCCAAGCTCCTCGGCCAGCGCCGCGCCTTCGTCCAGCACGTCGCAGATCAGCACGCGCGCCCCGCATTCGACCAGCAGCCGCACCTCGGCCTCGCCCTGCCCGCGCGCGCCGCCCGTGACGATGGCGGTGCGGCCCGACAGGTCGGTCATCGCCGCGCGAAGGGCCGCCGCGCTCATGCCTGCACCGTCAGCTGCGACTGTTCGCCCAACCCCGCGGCACCAAGCGTCATCCACTGCCCCGCGCGCAGAAAGACCGGCGGTTTCATCCCCAGCCCCACGCCCGGCGGCGTTCCGGTCGCGATCACGTCGCCCGGCTCCAACGTCATGAACTGCGACAGATAGCTGACGACATGCGCGACGCCGAAGATCATCGTGCGGGTGTTGCCCGTCTGGCGGCGCACGCCATCGACATCCAGCCACAAATCGATGTTCTGCGGATCGGGAATTTCGTCGCGCGTTACCAGCCAAGGGCCAAGGGGGCCGAAGGTGTCGTGGCTTTTCCCCTTGGTCCATTGCCCGCCGCGTTCCGATTGGAAGGCGCGTTCGGACACGTCGTTGGCAAGGCAGTAACCCGCGACATGGTCCAGCGCGTCGGCTTCGGACACGTATTTGGCGCGCTTGCCGATGACGATGGCCAGCTCCACCTCCCAATCGGCCTTTTCGGACCCGCGCGGGATTTCCACATCGTCGTTCGGCCCGCAGATGGCGGAAACGGCCTTGGCGAAGACGACGGGTTCGGGCGGCGGCTCTTTCCCGGTTTCCTTGGCGTGATCGGCATAGTTCAGGCCGATGCACAGGTATTTGCCCACCCGGCCGACGCAGGCGCCGATGCGTGCGCCCTCGTCCACCAGCGGCAGGGATGCGGGGTCGATCGCCGCCAGCTTCGCCAGCCCTTCGGCGGACAGGGCCGCGCCCGCGATGTCGTCCACATGCGCCGACAGATCGCGCAGGCGGCCATCGGCATCCACCACTGCGGGGCGCTCGGCCCCCTTCTCTCCGTAACGTGCAAGCTTCATGATCTTTTCCCCTTATGCGCGGCGATAGCCGATCAGCGAATCGTCCGGCACATCCTCGAAATTGACGACCAGGTTGTCCGGCGTGCGGCAGGTCAGCCAGACCAGTTCCTCGGTCGTGCTCATGTTCACCTCCACATGCGGCATCATGGGTGGCACGAACACGAAGTCGCCTTCGTAAAGATCGACGAATTCGCGATACCCCTCGCCGAAATAGATGCGCCCGTGACCCTTGAGCACATAGCCCCCCGTTTCGCATTCCGCGTGGTGGTGCGGGGGCGAACGGTGGCCGGGCTCGTTGGAAACCTTGCCGAACCAGATCTTCGTTGCGGGCGTGTTCTGCGGGCTGACGCCGCTGCGCCGCACGGCATCGCCCGACTGGGCCGTCTCGCCCCCAAGGGCGCTGCCACGGGTCACGACCGGAACTGCATGGGACATCTGATCTCTCCTCCTCATCGCCTGATGGAATAGTTCAAGCATATATGTTTTAAGCTTGCAATGATTTTGGCGATGCGCAAATCTGAAGCGGCAAATTCCCCAGATCGAGCCATGCCATGAAAATCGCAGTCTTGGGCGCCGGCCCAACGGGTCTTTATTTCGCGATCAGCATGATGCTGCGCGACAAGGCCCACGAGATCACCATCTATGAACGCAACGCGCCGGATGACACCTTCGGCTGGGGCGTCGTGCTGTCGGACGAAACGCTGGGCGCGCTGGCCACGAACGATCCGGCATCCGCCGCGACGATCCGCGAAAGCTTCGCCTATTGGGACGATATCCGCGTCGTCCGCGGGGCCGAGGAGATCACGACCTCGGGCCATGGGTTCTGCGGCATCGGGCGGATGCGCCTTCTGCTGCTGCTTCAGGCGCGCGCAAGGGAACTGGGCGTCACGATCCATTTCAAGCACAACGTGGACGACGCCGAATTCGACCGCATCCGCGCCGAGAACGATATCGTCGTCGCGGCCGACGGTCTGAACAGCCGCACCCGAACACGGTTCGAGGATGCCTTCCGCCCCGAGGTGGACATGCGCGCCAACAAGTTCGTCTGGCTGGGCACGAAACAGAAGTTCGACGACGCCTTCACCTTCATCTTCGAGCAGACCGAACACGGCTGGATCTGGGCGCATGCCTATCAGTTCGACGCGGATACGGCGACCTTCATCGCCGAATGCAGCCAGCAGACCTATGACGGCTTCGGCTTCGGCGCCATGTCGCAGCAGGAAAGCATCGCCGTGCTGGAACGGGTCTTCGCCGCGCATCTGGGCGGCCATGCGCTAATGACCAACGCGAACCACATCCGCGGTTCGGCATGGATCAACTTCCCCCGCGTCATCTGCGAGAAATGGCACCACGAGAATGTTGTCCTGCTGGGCGACGCCTCGGCCACCGCGCATTTTTCGATCGGGTCGGGCACCAAGCTGGGGCTGGAAAGCGCCATCGCGCTGGCCAACCACCTGCATGCGGGCGGCGATCTTGCGGCCTATCAGGAAGAGCGGAAGCTGGACGTGATCCGTCTGCAATCCGCCGCCCGCAATTCGACCGAATGGTTCGAGGATGTGGAGCGGTATCTTGGCCTGGACATGGTGCAGTTCAACTACTCCCTGCTGACCCGCAGCCAGCGCATCAGCCACGAGAACCTGCGCAAGCGCGACCCGAAATGGCTGGCCGAGGCCGAGGCGTGGTTCCAGCGCAGCGCCGGCGGCAACGGCGACCGCCGCCCGATGTTCGCCCCCTATGCCCTGCGCGACATGCGGCTGAAGAACCGCGTCGTCGTGTCCCCCATGGCGCAATACAAGGCGGTGGACGGCAATCCGACCGACTGGCATTTCGTCCATTACGCCGAACGCGCCAAGGGCGGCGCGGGTCTGGTCTTCACCGAAATGCTCTGCGTGTCCCCCGAGGGGCGGATCACCCCCGGCTGCCCCTGCATCGGTCCGGCGCAGGAACGCGCATGGGCGCGGCTGACCGCCTTCGTCCATACCGAGACGGACGCCAGGATCTGCGCTCAGATCGGCCATGCGGGGCGCAAGGGCGCGACGCGCGCGCCGTGGGACGGGATCGACCTGCCGATCGAGGATGGCTGGCCGCTGATCTCGGCCTCGGCGCTGCCCTATCTGCCGCAAAGCCAGACGCCACGGGCGATGGACCGCGCCGACATGGACTCGGTAAAGGCGCAGTTCGTCGCGGCAGTGCAATCGGCGGACCGCGCGGGCTTCGACATGATCGAAATGCACGCGGCGCACGGATATCTGCTCGCCTCGTTCCTGTCGCCCATCACCAACCGGCGCGATGACGCCTATGGCGGCAGTCTGGAAAACCGCCTGCGCTACCCGCTGGAGGTGTTCCACGCGATGCGCGACGCGTGGCCCGCAGGCAAGCCGATGACGGTCCGCATCTCGGCCCATGACTGGATCGAGGACGGGGTGACCCCCGAGGACGCCGTGCTGATCGCCCAAGCCTTCCACGCGGCGGGCGCGGATGCGATCAACGTGTCCTCCGGGCAGACGGACAAGGCGGAGCGCCCCGTCTATGGCCGCATGTTCCAGGCCCCGTTCAGCGATCGCATCCGCAACGGGCTAGGCGTGCCGACCATGGTGGCGGGCAATATCTATGAACCCGACCACGTGAATTCGATCCTGATGGCGGGGCGTGCGGATCTGGTGCTGCTGGCCCGCCCGCATCTGGCCGACCCCTACTGGACGCTGCACGCGGCGGTGGCCTTGGGCGATACCGAACAGGCATGGCCCGCCCCCTATGAAGGGGGCCGCCGTCAGGCGAACACGCTGGCCGAACGGGCGCGGGCATGAGGCGCGCGCTGGTCACGGGCGGCGGCAGCGGCGCGGGGGCGGTCATCGCCCGCGCGCTGGCCGATGGCGGCGTCGCGGTCACGGTCTGCGGGCGCAGGCCCATCGACGCACCGGGCATGACCTCGGCCATCTGCGACGTGACGGACGAGGCGCAGATCGCGGCGCTGTTCGCGGATCACGGGCCGTTCGACATCGTGATCGCCAATGCCGGCGCATCGGAATCCGCGCCCTTCGTCCGGACCGACAAAGCCGCGCTGGACCGGATGCTGGCCGTGAACGTGACCGGTACCTTCCTGACCTTCCGCGAGGCCGCCCGCACCATGGGCGAAGGCGGACGGATGATCGCCATCGCCTCGACCGCCGGGCTGAAGGGGTATGCCTATGTCGCGCCCTATGCGGCGGCGAAACATGCTGTCGTGGGCATGGTGAAATCCGTGGCGCTGGAGCTGGCGGGGCGCGGCATCACCGTGAACGCCGTCTGCCCCGGCTTCATGGAAACCGAGATGACCGCCGCATCCATCGCCCGCATCATGGAAAAGACCGGCCGGACCGAGGCAGAGGCCCGCGCCGCGCTGACGACCAACCCGATGGGAAAGCTGGTCGATCCGGACGATGTGGCGCAGGCGGTGCTCTGGCTCTGCGGGCCGGGATCGGGCATGGTGACGGGCCAGACCATCGCCATCTCCGGGGGGGAAACATGACCGACGCCTCGCGTCAAAGGCTGCGCCTTTGGCTGAACATGCTGAAGGCCACGCGGCATGTGGAGCTTGAGGTGCGCGAACGCCTGCGGGTCGATTTCGACACGACGCTGCCGCGCTTCGACGTGCTGGCCGTGCTGTCGCGCCACCCCGAGGGGCTGCGCCTGTCCGACCTGTCGAAAGAGCTGATGGTGTCCAACGGCAACGTGACCGTCGTGGTGGACCGGCTGGCCGAGGACGCTCTGGTCGAACGCCTGCCCGTCCCGGGCGACCGGCGCGCGTGGCAGGTGCGGCTGACCCCGGCGGGCGAGGGCGCGATCCGGGCCATGACCGACGCGCATCGCGACTGGATCGACCGGCTGTTCGGCGGGCTGGACGATGCGCAGATCGCCGCCGCCATCGACACGCTTTCGGCGATACGGAAACCCGCATGACCTTCCGCCAGACCCGCATCGTCGAATTCCAGCACTGCGACCCGGCCGGGATCGTCTTCTATCCCCGCTATTTCGAGATGGTGTCCTCGGTGATCGAGCGGTTCTTCACCGACGCGCTGGGCTTCGGGTTCGGCGCGAACATGAAGCGCGGCATCGGCGTGCCCACGGCGCGGATCGCGGTGGATTTCCACGCGCCGTCGCGGCTTGAAGACAGCCTCGACTTCGCGCTGGTGGTGACCCGCATCGGCAACAGTTCCGCCGATTACCGCCTGATCTGCACCTGCCACCAGCCACGGTTCACCGCCACGGGAACGCTGGTGCATTACGACTTCACCGCCGGGCGTTCCGCGCCCTGGCCCGACGATCTTCGCGCGGGTCTTGCCCGCCACCTTGCCACGGAGCCCGCATGACCCCCCACCAATTCCTGAACCCCGAAGGCTGGAAACCGGCCAAGGGATACGCCAACGGCATGCTTGCCGCCGAGGGCCGCGTCGTCGCGCTGGGCGGGCTGATCGGCTGGAACGAGCAGCAGGAGTTCGAACATGCCGACCTTGCGGGCCAGTTCGGGCAGACGCTGGAAAACATCGTGGCCGTGCTGGCCGAGGCGGGCGCGGGGCCGGAACATCTGGTGCGCCTGACATGGTATATCACCGACCGCGACGAATACCTGTCCAGCCTGAAGGAGATCGGCGCGCATTACCGCCGGGTCATCGGGCGTCATTTCCCCGCGATGGCGGTGGTGCAGGTCGTGTCCCTGATGGAGGCCGAAGCCAAGGTGGAGATCGAGGCGACGGCGGTTCTGCCCATGGCGAAATGAATCGCTTGATTGTTTGATCAAATGCAAGGATGCTGTTTCAATCGGCATCCGACGCGCCATCTGCCCGGCATTTGATCAAACCCCGGCACAAAGCGGCACATCGGTTGATCGGCCCTGAAATATGCGTTTGCATATTTTTAAACAAGAAACATCAACGGGAGAGATTCACGAATGCCAGCCACACTGACCCAGCTTGCCACCGCGCTTTCGTCCGGCCAGATCCGCGTCGTCGATTGCACCGCCACCTTGGGCCCGAAGACACCGCTGCTGAAGCTGCCCCCCGAAATCGCCGACGACACCCCCCCGATCGAGATCCACCAGATTTCGAAATACGGCGATCGCGGCCCGTTCTGGGCCTGGAACTGGCTGAAGCTGGGCGAACATTCCGGCACGCATTTCGACGCGCCGCACCATTGGATCACGGGCCGCGATTATCCCGACGGCGCGACCGACACGATCGACGCGCAGAACTTCGTCGCTCCCGCCAACGTCATCGACTGTTCCGCGCAGGCCGCCGAGAACCCCGATTTCCTGCTGACCGCCGAAGGCGTCAAGGCGTGGGAGGCCGAACATGGCGAGATCGGCGCGGGCGAATGGGTCTTGATGCGGACCGACTGGTGCAAACGCAACCATGACGAGGCGCTGTATCTGAACGCGGACGAGACCGGGCCGCACACCCCCGGCCCATCCGCCGACTGCGTCCGCTATCTGATGGAAAAGAAGGTGCTGGGCTGGGGCACCGAATGCATCGGCACCGATGCCGGCGCAGCCGGCGGGTTCGAGCCGCCCTTCCCCGCGCATAACCTGCTGCACGCGAACAACCGCTATGGCCTTGCCTCGCTGGTCAACCTGTCGGAACTGCCGCCCAAGGGTGCGATCCTGATCGCCGCGCCCCTGAAGATCGAAGCCGGCACCGGCAGCCCGATCCGCGCGCTGGCGCTGGTTCCCGCCTGATGCGCGACTTCGCCCCCTATCTGATGAACCGCATCATGGCCCGCTATAACGCGGGGGTCGCCGATGCCTTGGCGGCCGAGGGGGTGAGCGTGCCACAGATGCGGACCCTTGCCGTGCTGGTGCAGCAGGGTCCGCGCACGATCAACGAATTGTCGGTGCTGACAGTCATCAAGCAATCCACCCTGTCGCGCACCCTTGACGCGATGGAGGCGGCGGGCCTCGTGCGGCGCGAGCCGTGCGAGACCGACAGCCGCGTGCGCCACATCCACCTGACGGATGCCGGCCGCGCCGCCCACGACCGCGCCTGGCCCGCGATGCAGCGCGCCGAATCCGCGCTGTTCGCCGCCATCCCCGAAGATGAACGCGCGGCCTTCACCCGAACCCTGACGCGGATACTCGGCAGCATCCGCCACCACGATTTCTGACGCCAGAGGAGAGCCCCATGGCAGAACGGTCATTCAAGAAGGAAGTCGAGCAGCTGCGCATGGGCGCGGGCGGCACCTTCCGCGGCGAGGGTATCCTTGCCGTCACCAAGGCATTGCTGGAAAACGGCGTCGGCTATGTCGGCGGCTATCAGGGATCGCCGATCAGCCACCTGATGGACGTGTTCTCGGACGCGCAGGACCTGCTCGGCGAATACGGCGTCCATTTCGAAAACTCGGCATCCGAGGCGACGGCGGCGGCGATGCTGGCGGCGTCGGTGAACTATCCCATCCGCGGGGCGGTCGCGTTCAAATCGACCGTGGGCACGAACGTGGCGTCCGACGCTTTGGCGAACCTCGCCTCGGGCGGGGTGACGGGCGGCGCGCTGGTGATCCTGGGCGAGGATTACGGCGAGGGCTCGTCCATCATGCAGGAACGCAGCCATGCCTTCGCGATGAAAAGCCAGATGTGGCTCTTGGACCCGCGCCCGAACCTGACATCCATCGTTGCGGCGGTGGGGCATGGGTTCCGCCTGTCCGAGGCGTCGAACACCCCCGTGATGATGCAGATGCGGGTGAAATCCTGCCACGTCCACGGCCATTTCACCGCCGCCGACAACCAGCGCCCGCAGATGACCGTGTCCGAGGCGCTGGAGAACCCGAAACGCGATCTGGGCCGCATCGTCCTGCCCCCCGCCGTCTTCGTGCACGAGGCCGAGAAGGTCGAGAAACGCTGGCCCAATGCCGTGCGCTATGTGCTTGAAAACAACGTCAACGAATTCTTCGGCAACGACGCGTCGAAGATCGGCCTGATCGTGCAGGGCGGCACCTATAACGGCGTGATCCGCGCGCTGAACCGTCTGGGGCTGGCCGACATCTATGGCGACACGGACATCCATATCCTGTGCCTGAACGCGGTCTATCCGCTGTGCGACGGGCAGATCCTCGACTTCTGCGACGGCAAGGATGCGGTGCTGGTGGTCGAGGAAGGGCAGCCGAACTTCATCGAGCAAGCCATCGGCCACAGGCTGTATCAGGCAGGCCGCAAGACGGTGCTGATGGGCAAGGGGCCGCTGCCGATGGCGGGGGAATACACCGGCCAGAAGCTGGTGGACGGCATCGCGGCGTTTCTGCGCGACCACGCGCCGAACATGCTGCTGCCCGCCAAATCCAAGGCGAACGAGCCGGAACAGACCGAGATCCCGAACCTGGCCGAGGTTCTTCCGGGCCGCCCGCCGGGTTTCTGCACCGGCTGCCCCGAACGGCCCATCTTCGCCGCGACGAAACTGGTGCAGCAGGAGTTGGGCGAGCATCACATCGCCTCCGACATCGGCTGCCATCTGTTTTCGATCATGCCGCCCTTCGACATCGGATCGACCACGATGGGCTATGGCCTTGGCCCTGCATCCGCATCCGCGCTGCAAAACCGCGACAAGGACGGCAAGCGGTCGATCAGCTTTGTCGGCGATGGCGGGTTCTGGCATAACGGGCTGACGTCATCCATCGGCAACGCCTCGTTCAACAAGCATGACGGCGTGATCGTGATCGTGGACAACCACTATGCCGCCGCCACGGGGGGGCAGGATGTGTTGTCGTCCCGCGCCAAGAACAAGAGCCGCAAGACGAACAACCCGATCAGCGACGCCGTGCGCGGAATGGGCGTGAAATGGGTGCGCCAGATCGACCGCACCTATGACGTGACCAAAATGCGCGACACGCTGAAGGAAGCACTGACCAGCAAGGAAGAAGGGCCGAAGGTCATCGTCGCATCCTCGGAATGTATGCTGAACCGCCAGCGCCGCGAAAAGCCGCTGCTGGCCAAGGCGACCAAGGACGGCAAGCGCACCGTCAAACCCCGTTTCGGCGTGGACGAGGACATCTGCACCGGCGATCACGCCTGCATGCGGCTGTCGGGCTGCCCATCCCTGTCGGTCAAGGACACGGGCGATCCGCTGCGCGACGACCCGGTGGCGCATATCGACCAGACCTGCGTCGGCTGCGGCAACTGTGGCGAGGTGGCGGATGCCGCCGTCCTCTGCCCCAGCTTCTGGCAGGCCGAGGTCGTGTCGAACCCCACCCCCGCCGAGACGCGCCGCGCCTCTCGCGCCGCCCGGATCATGGGCTGGCTGCAAGCCCGCCGCGACGCCAAACGTCTTACATTCGCCTGAAGGCCCGCCATGAACATGCAAGCCCCCGTCATCGCCCGCCGTTCCCCCGGACCGCAGGGCGAACGCATCATCACGCTGGCCGCTCTGGCCGTCGGCGGTCAGGGCGGCGGCGTCCTGACCAACTGGATCATCGACGTGGCCGAGGCGAACGGCTATCACGCGCAGGCCACGTCCGTCGCGGGCGTCGCCCAGCGCACCGGCGCCACCGTCTATTATGTCGAGATGTGCCGCGACACGGGCCGCACCCCGGTCTTCGCGCTGTCCCCGTCCGAAGGCGATGTGGACATCATGATCGCGTCGGAACTGATGGAGGCGGGGCGCGCGGTGATGCGCGGGTTCGTGACCCCGGGCCGCACGACGCTGATCGCATCCACCCACCGCATCGCCGCCGTGTCGGAAAAGATCGCCCCCGGCGACGGGCGCGCCGATGGGGCCAAGGTGCTGGAGGCCATGGGCATCGCCGCCGATCACGTGGTCGCCTTCGACATGGAAACGCTGGCGACCAAGGCCGGGTCGGTCATCTCGGCCAGCCTGTTCGGTGCGCTGGCCGGGTCCGGCGCGCTGCCCTTCCCGCGCGACAGCTACGAGGACATCATCCGCAAATCCGGCAAGGGGGTCGAGGCGTCGCTGCGTGCCTTCGGTCTGGCCTTCGATGTGGCCAAGGGCGATGCCGAGGCGCCGAAGGTCGAAGCCGTGAAGCCCCCCGCCCGCACCCTGACCGTGCCCGATGCGCTGCGTGCGGATTGGGCGGCGCTGGAGGCCCGGCTGGCCGCCCTGCCCGAATCCGCGCGGGACATGGCGGGTCTGGGGCTGAAGAAGGTGGCCGATTATCAGGACCTTGCCTACGGCCGGCAATATCTGGACATGGTCGAACGGGCCGCGGCGCGCGATCCGGCGCTGGCGGAACCGGCGGCGAAATATGCCGCGAACGCGCTGTGCTATGACGATATCCTGCGCGTGGCCGACCTGAAGACCCGCGCCGCCCGCCTGTCCCGCGTCCGCGCCGAGGCGCGCGTGAAGGAGGGGCAGGTCCTGCACGTCACCGAATATTTCCACCCCCGGTTCGAGGAGTTCACGACCACCCTGCCCGCCCGCCTTGGCGCATGGCTTCAGCGCAGCAAACGCGCCGAGGCGTTCTATGCCCGCCATCTGGACAAGGGCCGCCGCATCCGCACCGACAGCATCGGCGGCTTCGGTCTGCTCTGGATCGTCGGTGCGCTGCGCCCGTGGCGGCGCAGCCTTCTGCGGCATCGGTCCGAGATGGCGCATGTGAACGCATGGTTCGACGCGGCGCTGGCACAGCCCGACCCCGCGCTGGCGGCCGAGGTTCTGGCGAACCGCCGGCTCATCAAGGGCTATTCCGACACCCATGCGCGGGGGCTGTCCAAGTTCGACCGGGTGATGTCGGCCCTGCCGATGCTGCAGGGGCGGCCCGACGCGGCGGACTGGATGCGCCGCCTGCGCACCGCCGCGCTGGCCGACGAAAAGGGCACGGCGCTGGACGGCGCGCTGAAGACGGTGGCCAGCTTCGCCTGAACCTTCGGGTTCAGGCCGAAGGTTCGCCCATGAACTGATGCAGCAGATCCTGCGTCGCGGTGATGTCCGCTTCGACCGCGCTGCGAAAGGCCGGGGCATCCCCCTTGCGCAGCGCGTCCAGCATCTCCTCGTGATGCAGGGTGAAGCCGCTGCGGTAATCGGTCTTCAGCAGGTCGCCCATCTGGTCCGACAGGAACCGAACATAGGGGCCGGACCGCAGCCACAGATTCTCGATCTGGCTCATCAGAACGGGGCTTTGCGCGGCGGCATAGATGTGGAAGTGGAACTGCCGGTTCGCTGCGGCCATCGCCACGGTGTCGCCGCTGATGCCGGTGTCGCGGTGCAGATCGATCAGTGATTGCAGCGTCGCAAGATCCGCCTTGGACAGGTTCGGCAGCGCCAGATCGGCCGTCGCGCATTCGATGATGACGCGGGCGCGGCTGATGTCGTCCAGCTCCTCCTGCGACAGATCGGGAACGAAGGCGGTGCCCGAGGCGGCGATCCGCAGCGCGTTTTCCGCCGCCAACCGCCGCAGCGCCTCGCGCACGGGCATGTGCGAGGTCTGGAACCGTTCGGACAGCGACGCGATGGTGAACGTCTCGCGCGCCTCGAACGCGCCGGACATCAGGGCATCGCGCAATTGTTCATAGACCTGATCCTGCACCGTCCGGCGCGAGGCGACGGGTTTCAGTTGTTTTTGCGGGGAAACGGCCATGACAGCTCCGATGGTTGCCCTCCGGCCTTAGCGCAGGGAGGCGGTTTGATCAAATACATAACTTCCGACCCTAGGGACGCAGCGCCTTGGCCGCGCCGGCAAGCGAGTGCCGCGCCTTGATCACCCGCGTCGCCACGACGGTTTCGGTCCGCGCCACGCCGGGCATCCGCGCGATCTGCTGGCGCAGCAGACGGTCCAGCGCGTTCACGTCGGCGGCAAGGATGTGCAGCAGGTAATCCCCGGTCCCCGTCGTCGCGTGGCAGCGCCAGATGGCGGCATGGGCGCGCACCGCCGCTTCGAACCGTTCCGAGGCATCGAAATGCAGCGTCACCTGCACGAAGGCCTCAATCCCGAAGCCCAGCGCGGCCGGGTCCAGCAGCGCGGCATATCCCGTCACCACGCCCGCCTCCTCCAGCGCCTTGATGCGTTTCCACACCGGCGTCTTCGACATGCCCTGCCCCTCGGCCAGATCGGCGAAGGATTGACGCGCATCCGCCTCCAGCGCCGAGAGCAGGTTCAGGTCCACATTATCCATCGTTCCCCCGAAATCCGGTATCTGTTCCATTCGTTTCCGAAAACACTGCCACCCGCAGGATGACAGAACAATGTTTTCCGCGATACGTGGAATGATCGGTCAACCAAGCACAGCGCAAGGATGACAGATGACCCGCGACGAATGGCACCGCCTGATCGAAACGCCGAAGATGCTGGACTATGGCGTCTATCTTGCCGCGGACCGCCTTCTGGACTGCCAGAAGCCGCTGGCGGACATGTGCAACGGCGACGAATTGCAGTTCCAGATCGTCCATCAGGTCGAGGAGCTTTGGATGAAGCTCATCGCCTATACGCTGGTGGATGTGCGGGATTTCATGGCCATCGGCGCGTCGCACCGCGTCGTGACGCTGATGGGCCGCGCCCACCGCCTGATGCGCCTGATGACCCAGCAGCTGGACGTGCTGGAGACGATGTCCCCCCGCGAATACCAGGAGGTGCGCAAGCAGCTTGGCAACGGGTCGGGGCAGGAATCGCCGGGGTTTCAGGTGCTGCTGCGGATGCCGCCCGACCTGTGGGAGACGTTCCGCGCCGTCTATCTGGACGGGCGCGGGCTGACGGTCGCGGACATCTATGACGCGCGTTACGATCACGGCGAAAGCTATGCCGTGGCCGAGGCGCTGATCGAATATGACGAGCTGTTCCAGAAGTTCCGCGCCATGCACGTCTATCTGATCCACCGTTCGATCGGGATGGGGTCGCGCTCGCTCAAGGGGCGGCCGGTGGCGATCCTCGAAGCCGGGGCACGCCATCGGTTCTTTCCCGAATTGTGGGATGTCCGCTGCGACATGACCGACGCGTGGGGCGCAAGCTATGGCGTGGTGCGCGCGGCCATCCACAAAGGGGCTCCCCAACCGTGAAGTTCGCCAGATCCAGCACCGAACCCGGGCGAATGCCACTTGAAATCTTTGCTTGTGTTTGATCAAACGATCAATATATTCGGAATCGTTTGCGGGCAAGAGGATATGAAATGGCCGCCCTGCCCAACAGCATCTGGACGCGCACCGCCCGCAACAGCTTCGTGGCGGGCCGGGTGCCGCCCGCGCGCGTGGATGTCGCGGTCGTGAGCGGCAGCTACATCCCCTTCCCCGAAACCGAGGAGGAGGCCGCCCTGACCGGCGATCCGCGCGTGCCGGTTCTGACCCGCTATGCCACGGCGGACGCCTATACCGCCGCCATCCGCACCGCGTCCGAGCAGCTGGTCCACGACCGCTTCCTGCTGCCCGAAGACGTCGGCGCCGCCATCGCCATGGCCGCCCGCTGGGGCCGCGTGAACCATTCCCATTCGCTTTGAACCTCAGGAACACTCCCATGAAACATCTGGCCAAACGGATCACCGGAACCTCGAAGAAATCCTTCGGTATGTATGGACGCGCCGCCGCGATGACGGGGCGCGACCTGATCCATATGGAACTGGGCCGCCCCCATGCCGACACCCCCGATCACATCAAGGAGGCGACCATCGCCGCCATCCGCGCTGGCAAGGTCCATTATTCCAACCTGCCGGGCGAATTGCATCTGCGGCAGGCGCTGAAGGAGAAGCTGGCCCGCCAGAACGCGATGGAGGTGACGACCGACCAGATCATCGTGACCAACGGGCTGACCCATGCCTCATACGCCGCGATCATGGCCTTCATCGACGATGGCGACGAGGCGATCCTGCTGGAGCCGTATTACCCCCAGCATATCGGCAAGATCGAACTGGCGGGCGGCAAGGTCGTCATGGCCCCCTTGGGCGAGGATTTCCGCATCGACCCCGCGCTGATCGCACCGAAGATCACCGCGCGCACCAAGATGATCGTGCTGATCAACCCCTGCAACCCGACGGGCCGCGTCTATAGCCGCGAGGAATTGCAGGGGCTGGCCGATCTGGCGATCAAGCACGACCTGCTGGTCATCGCGGACGAGGTGTATAAGGACATCCTGTTCGACGGCGCGAAACACATCTCCATCGCGACGCTGCCGGGGATGGCGGAACGCACGGTCAGCATGTTCGCCTTCACCAAAAGCTATGCGATGGATGGCTGGCGGATCGGATACATGACCGCGCCGGACTGGGCGATCCCGGCCCTGCTGAAGATCACCGCCAATGACGTCACGCACGTGAACACCTTCATCCAGGAAGGCGCGCTGGCGGCGATCACGGGCGATCCCGCCGTGCTGGCGGGCCTGATCGCCGAGGACCGCGAAAAGCGCGACATCGTGGTGACGCGGCTGAACCAGATGGCGGGCGTGACCTGTGCCTGGCCCGAGGGCACGATCTATGCCTTCCCGTCGATCAAGGGCACGGGGCTGGGATCGCAGATCGTGGCCGAACGGCTGCTGGATGAAACCGGCGTGGTGGTGGAGGCGGGCAGCTTCTATGGCGCGGCGGGCGAAGGGCATCTGCGCGTCTGCTTCGGATCGCTGTCCACCCCGCATATCACCGAGGCGATGGACCGGATGCAGCGTTTCTTCGGCGCGCTGTAGGCGCCGAAGACGCGACCGGACCTATCGCCGCCTGCGCGACAGGGCGGCCCCAAGGACAAGCGCCCCGGCCAGCAGCGGCAGGCTGGCCGGAAGCGGCACGGGCGCCAGTTCGATCACCCGCCCATCCGTGGGCGAGACGCCGTTCTCGGCAACGAACACATGCCCGTTCGCCCCGATGGCCAGCCCCGACGGGTTGATCAGCCCGCCATAGGCCAGCGTCCGGGTGCCATCCGCGCCGATCTGGAACAGCGATCCGGTGGCGTTCGGGCCAAGCAGGCTGTCGCTATCGAATTCCAGCGCGAACAGCGTGCCGTCATGCCAGGCGATGTCGATCAGGTTGGTGAACCCGCTGGCAAAGACATCGACCAGCCCCGCCTCGTCTATGGAAAAGACATTGGCACCGCCCACCGGGAAGGGAAACCCGGTCAACTGCCCGACCAGCAGGGTGCCGTCCGGCCCGGCGGCGGCCCCGGTCGGAACGGGCTGCCATTCGCCCTCGGGCAGCGCGGCCTTCACCGCAATGGCCCCTTCGGCGTCGATCGTCAGCACGTCGTTGCCGCCCGCATCGGTGGCGACCAGCCCGCCATCCACGGCGACAAGGCTGAACGGGTTGCTGTCGGGCTCGCCCACCGGGTTGTTCGCCAGTTCGAACCCGGCAAGGTCGGCGAAGGGCGTGGCGGTGCCGCCGGTCAGGGTCACGATCTGGCCCAGCAGCGCAGAACCCGGCGCAGCGGCCAGATCCTCGCGCAGCGCGGGGTCGGCCCCAAGGCCAATGGCGACGTGCATCGTACCGTCCACGAAGGCCACGTCATGCGCGCCGGTCGCGCCGAAGCCGCCCTCGGGGGCCAGCGAGGGAAGGTCCGCGACCTTCTCCTGCACGCCGTCCTTGTAACGGCTGACCCCGCCCGTCAGACCGAAGGACACGGTCTGCCCATCGCCCGACACGATGGAGGGGCCATCGCCGCCCGCCCCGGCTTCGGCCACGTAAAGCCAGCCATTGGGGCCGAAGGTCATGCCGCGGGGGTTTGCCAGCCCCTGCATCACCACCTTTTCGTGGTAAAGCGTCGCGGCCATCGGCGCGGTGGGAAGAAGCATGGAAAGGATCAGGGTGGGCGTCGACAGACGACGCCGGACAGCAGTCGAACTCATGAAGCACCTCACTTGTTACAGGACGGCGCGCGACAGGCGGGCCGAGCAGGAAGCTTTTGCCCGCCCCGCCATCCTGTCAAGCGGCCCGCGCGGCGAAACGGTCGAACAGGCGGTCATCCCCCATCTGCCCGCCCTTGAGCAGCACCGTCATCCGGTCGCGCGTGGGATCGTCGCTGCGCGTGGTGCAGACCGCAACGCCGTCGGCCATGCGCGAATGGAACGCCAGCCCCCAGATCCCCAGCCCCATGACCACCCGGCTGGACGTATCGCCCCCCGCCACCGCCAGACGCCCCACCGGGGCCGCGCGCAGGATGCGGTCCACCAGCGCCGCGCAATGGGCGGCGATGCCGGGCGCGGCGGCGATGGCCGCGCTGTTCAGCAGCACGTTGCCGCCCCCCCGCAGGATGTCCGCCGCGCGCCCCGCCACATCGGGCGCGTCCAGCGGGATATGGGTGTAAAGCTGCGCCGCCGCGACCTGTGCCCGCGTCTTCGCTGACAGGCTGCCCGCCAGCGCCAGCACCGGTCCGGCGATCCCTTCGGTCCGCGTGGCCTGCGGGGCGGCGGCAAAGAACGCCTCGGCCACGCTGCTTGCGCCGATGGCCAGCAAACGCCGCCCGCGCAGGAAGGCACCGATGCGGTCCAGATGATTCGGCGTCAGCACATCCACCAGCAGCGGTCCATTTGCGCGGTCCCAGTGGTCGGCGATCCGGTCGATTTCGGTCCAGGGGACCAGACCGACCCTTGCCCCCATGGCGGCGAAATGGCGCGTCAGGTCGGCTTCGGCCATCGGCGTCGCGGGGTGATGGGCCATGGTCGGGTGGCGGTCCAGCCGATGCACCTGCCCCTCGGCGGTGGCGAACAGGTTTCCGAAGGCGCAATACCGCCCCAAGGACGGCTGCCCACCGACGATCACCGCCCGCGGATCGCCCGAAAACCCCCGCAGCGCATCAAGCGCCACGGCAAGGTTGCCCATGCCCGCCCCGCTGTCGAAGGTGGAGCAGCATTTGTAATGCAGCAGCCGGGCACCCGCCTGCCGAAAGAAGGCGGCCACGGGGGCAAGCTCGGCCCGCATTGCATCGGGGGGCATGGTGCGCGCGGCCCCGGCGATGCCGATGGCCTCCAGATCCGGCACCGCGGCCAGATGCGCCGCGCCGGGCACGCCAAGGAACAGAAAGGCCCGCCGCCCGCGCTGGGCGATGCTGGCCAGCGTATCGGTCGCGCCGGTGAAATCGTCGCCATACCAGCCGTATTCCGCCGTCATCCGAAGAAATCCAGCGCCGCGGCCAAGGGGGCGCTTTTCGCCGCCTCCAGCGTCTGACCGTGCAGCACGGCGTCCCAAGCGTCGCGGATGCTGGCGACCCCTGCCGCCGGCCCGCCCGGATGCGCCATGATGCCGCCGCCGGCCATGAACAGCAGGTCGGCTCCGGCGGCGGCATGGGTTTGCGGCACCGTCCCCGCCCATTGCCCCGATGAAAACGCGGGCAGCACGCGGTCGTCGCCTTCCGCCAGCGGTGTCAGGCAGGCGCGGGCCGATGCGATGACCTCGGCATCCTCTTGCGCGAATTTGCCGCCAAGGCCGTGGACATGCATGTGATCCACCCCCGCCAGCCGCCAAAGCACCTGATACGCCCCAAACCCGATCCCAAGCGCCGGATGCCGCGAGAACGCGCCGTAGCCGTTGCGATGCCCGTGGATCGCCAGCCCCGTGTGACGGCGGAGCGTCTCCACCGCCGAAAACCCGCACCAGTTCAGGCTGACCATCGCGCAGGACCCGCCCTCGGCTTCGATCAGGTCGGCATGGCGGCGCATCGCGTCGGTCTCGTCGGTGATGTTGAAGGCGACCATCACCTGTTTGCCCGTCCGGTCGCGGTGGCGGCGCACGGCGGCCATCACGGCGCGGATGCGGGCACCGATGGGCGCGTGGTCGGGATTGGCCGCGATCTCGTCATCCTTGATGAAATCCAGCCCCGCCGCGCAAAGCCGCGCCGCCAGCGCCCCGATCTCCTCGGCGGGCAGCCCCACGTTGGGCTTGATGATCGACCCGATCAGCGGCCCCTGCCCCCCCGTCACCGCCCGCGTTCCCGCCACCCCGTGCGAGGGCAGCGGGAACCGCCGGCGGTATTCCTCGGTCACGCGGACATCCTCCAGCCGCAGGCCCGTCACCTCGCCCAGATCGAACAGGTTGCCCGCGACGGTGGCGGCCAGCGTGGCAAGATTCGCGCCGACATTCGCCTCGGGGAATCCGATCACCACCTCGGCCCGGTGCGAGGCGCCGCGATGCCCCTTGCGCGCCAGCCACGCGCTGTGCAGCGACGGCGGGCAGCCCCCCATGTCCCGCACCGACAGCACCTTTGCCCCCGCGCGTTCGCGCAGGGCGTCGGTTTCGCCCTCGACCCGGACAAAGGTGCCGCAGGACTGCTCGCCCGCCATGATCCCGGCGACCCGTTCGGGGTCCAGCGGGGTTTCGACGATGTATCGCGCCTCGATCATGGGTCAGATCCGCGACAGGTCGGGGAACGGGCGGACGGGGTCGCTGCCGTCCCATCCTTCGGAGGCTTCGCGGATCATGTCGAACATGCGCCCCTTCGGCCCCGCCACCTCGGACAGCTCGATCACCGTGCCGGGGTGGAATTCGGTGTCGAAATAGACGAAACGCCCGTTCGCCCCGACCTCGCCGCTCATGACCGATGCGAAGCCCTGCGCGGTCAGGCGGGCAAGGTCGGCGTCGTAATCCTCGGTCCAATAGGCGACGTGCTGAAGCCCGCGATGGCCCGCATCCCGGAAATCGCGATACATCGACGGCGCGTCGTTGCGGGTCTGGATCAGTTCGATCTGCAAAGGCCCGGAATTGGCCAGCGCCACCGAATTGTGGGGGCTGTGGCTTTCACCGCGATAGAGGTAATTCTCGATCGGGACGCGTTCCTTGTAGAAGAACGGCCCGACGCCCAGCACGCGGGTCCAGTGGTCCATCGCCGCTTCGATGTCGTCGACGACGTAACCCGCCTGCCGGATGGTTCCGAAGAAGGCGCTCATGTCAGCGAACCCACCACGCCTTCCAGCGCGCCCCAGGCTTCCTCGCCGAAGGTCTTCTGCCATTCGGCATAGAAGCCGACCTCGCGCAGCCGGGCGCGGAAGCTGTCGGTGTCGGTCTCGTTGAAGGCCAGCCCCGCGCCTTCCAGATTTGCCCGGACCGAGGCGTTCAGATCGCGGATGTCGGCCCGTTGCTGCAGCCCCGCCTCGTTGATGGCGCGGGATACGATCTCCTGCACATCCTCGGGCATGCCCGACCATTGGCGGCCATTGGCGACGAACCAGAACCCGTCCCAGATATGGTTGGTCAGCGCGCAGGAGGTCTGCACCTCGTTCAGCTTGGCGACCTGAATGATCGGCAGCGGGTTTTCCTGCGCGTCCACCACCTTGGTCT
The DNA here is from genome assembly GCF_004959935.1 of Falsirhodobacter xinxiangensis. Lineage (GTDB taxonomy): Bacteria > Pseudomonadota > Alphaproteobacteria > Rhodobacterales > Rhodobacteraceae > Falsirhodobacter > Falsirhodobacter xinxiangensis. The sequence goes on from NZ_SMYN01000007.1 coordinate 25,419, forward strand.
GCAGCGCGGTATAGACTTCGGAGAATTGCAGGCTGGCAGGCGACGCGCCCAGCCCCGAGAACATCGACACCGAAAGCGGGCTGACCGGCACGCGGATCTTCAGCCCCGCCATGGAGTCTGCGGTGGTGATGGGATCGCCGCTGGTGGTCATCTGGCGGAATCCGTTGTCCCAGATCGTCTCCAGCGTATGCAGGCGCGAATCGGCGATGGATTTGCGGACATAGGCGCCGACGGGGCCGTCCATCGCGGCCCAGACCTGATCGTAATCCTTGAACGCAAAGCCGACCGCGTTGATCGCCGCCGTCGGCACCAGCGTCGCGATGACCAAGGACGACGGCGTGAAGAAGGTCAGCGCGCCGTTCCTGACCTGCGAGAGCATGTCCGTGTCGCCGCCAAGCTGGTTGGCGGGAAAGATCAGCATCTCGGCCCGGCCATCGGTTTCGCGCGCGATGCGTTCGGCGGCTTCGGCGGCGCGGATGTTCAAAGGATGGCTCAGCGGCAGGTTGTTGCCATAGCGCAGCGTGATCTCTGCGGCATGGGCGAAACGCGGGATCGAAAAGACCAGCGGTGCGGCGGCAAGCCCGCCAAGCGCGGTGCGACGGCTCAGTTTCATCATTCCCTCCCTGAAAGAAACATCTTCCCCAATCACAAAATCCATCCTAGGCTTGATGTAGTCAAATCTTCTTTATGATGCGAAATGATGGAATCCGACACGCGCCGCCGCCCCACAGTATCCGACGTCGCCCGCGCGGCCGAAGTGTCCACGGCCACCGTGGACCGCGTGCTGAACGGGCGGGCGGGGGTGCGGTCGCTGACCACCTCGCGCGTGTTGAAGGCGGCGGCGGAGCTTGGGTATCTGGACCCGGCGGACGAGCGCACGCTGGAGGTGGGGGCCAAGGGGCAGATCTCGTTCATCCTGCCCGATGGCGGCAACCGCTATATCGCGCAGCTTGGCCGCCGGATCGTGGCGCTGACCCCGTGGTTCGAACGCCTGCGCCTGAAGCCGCGCGTGGAGTTCGTGCGCGCCTTCGACGCCGAGGCTTTGGCCAAGGCCATCACCCGCTGCGGCAGGAACGCGGATGGGATCGCCTTCATGGCCATCGAACACCCGCTGGTGCGCGAGGCCGTGGCCGACCTGACCCATCGCGGCATCCCGGTCGCGACGATGATCTCGGACGTCGCCAATGCGGGGCGGGCTGCGTATTTCGGGCTGGACAACCGGGCGGCAGGGCGGATGGCGGGCTATCTTCTGGCCCGCTTCATCCCGCAGCGCCCGGCCAAGGTGGCGATGATCGCGGGTAGCCTTGGATATCGCGCGCATGGCGAACGGGAGATGGGGTTTCTGGACATCCTGCGCGAATTGTATCCGCAGATCGAGGTCGTCGGCCTGCGCGAAGGCCATGACGACGAGGCGACGAACCAACGCCAGATGCGGGTGCTTCTGACCCAGCACCCCGATCTGGCCGGCATCTACAACATCGGCGGCGGCGCGACGGGGGTGGCGCGGGCGCTGAGGGACGCGCGGCGCGAACGCGATGTGGTCTTCGTCGGCCACGGGCTGACCGCCGACACGCGCAAGCTGCTGATGGACGGCACGATGGAGGCCGTCATCACCCAAAGCGCCGACGACACGGTGCGCCAATGCGGCACGCTGATGGCCGACCTGCTGGCGCGGCGCCCGGTGGCCGAACCGCCGCCGATGCGGATCGAGGTGGTGTTCAGGGAAAATCTGCCAGCCCCTGTGGGCTGAGCGGCGCGCGGCGGGGAGGCTGCGCGAAAGGGGGGGAGTGATGACGATGCTGAGCGAGGCGGAGGAGATACCGACGCCGGGATTGCAGGCGGGATCGGCGCTGATGCGGCCCGTGGAAGTGGCTGCGGCGGCGCTTCTGGTCACGATCATCGGGCTTTTGCTGGCGGGGGTGGTGTCGCGCTATGTGCTCGGCTCGCCCCTGATCTGGGTGGATGAGGCGTCGTCGATCTGCTTTTTGTGGCTGGCGATGCTGGGGGCCGCGATTGCGGTGGACCGGGCCGAACATCTGCGCCTGACGCTGTTCGTGAACCAGTTGCCGCCCGCGCTGGGCCGCCGCGCGCATCTGCTGGCGCTGGTGCTGGTGGGGGCGTTCCTGCTGGCGATGCTGCATCCCGCATGGGAATACATGGTCGAGGAATCCTACATCACCTCTGCCGCGCTGAACATTCCGCTCAGCTATCGCACCGCCGCCTTGCCGGTGGGCGTGGCGCTGATGCTGGTGCTGGTGGCGCGCGATGCGCTGCGATCCGCACCCTTGGCCGAAGTGGGCGCGGCGGTGGGCATCGTGGCGGCGGCGGCGCTGGCGCTGTGGCTGATCTCGCCCATGCTGCCGGGGCTTGGCTATGGCAACATCTTCATCTTCCTCGTCGTCTTCGTCGCGCTGTTTCTGGCGCTTGGCGTGCCCATCGCCTTCTGCTTCGGGCTTGGGGCGCTGACCTTCCTGACCTTCACCACATCCATGCCGACGATGGTTCTGGTCGGGCGCATGGACGAGGGGATGTCCTCGCTCGTGCTGCTGTCGGTGCCGATCTTCGTGATGCTGGGCTGCATTCTGGACGCGACGGGGATGGGACGCGCCATCGTGGAGCTGCTGGCCTCGATGCTGGGGCATGTGAAGGCGGGGATGTCCTATGTCCTGCTGGGGTCGCTGTTTCTGGTGTCGGGGATCTCGGGGTCCAAGGTGTCGGACATGGCCACCGTCGCCCCGGCCCTGTTCCCCGAGATGAAACGCCGCGGGCACAAGCCGAAGGAGATGATCGCCCTGCTGGCGACCGGGGCGGCGATGGCCGATACCGTGCCGCCGTCCATCGTGCTGATCGTGCTGGGATCGGTCGCGGGGGTGTCGATCGCGGGGCTGTTCACCTCGGGCTTCGTGATCGCGATGGTGCTTCTGCTGGTGCTGGCGGTGCTGGCCCGCTGGAAGGCGCGGCATGAGGTGATGGACGGTGTGCGCCGTGCGCCGTTGCGCGTCATCGGGCGGGCGGCGGTGATCGCGGCCCCGGCGCTGGTGCTGCCCTTTCTGATCCGGTCCGCCGTTGGGGGCGGCATCGCGACGGCGACCGAGGTGTCCACGCTGGCCGTCCTCTATGCGCTGGTGATCGGGATGGTGCTGTATGGCGGGATCAGACCCGCGCGGCTGTGGTCGATGCTGGTGGAAACGGCGGCGCTGTCGGGGGCGATCCTGATCATCCTTGGCGCCGCATCCGCGATGGCATGGGCGCTGACGCAGACCGGCTTTGCCTTCCACATGGCGCGGCTGGTGACGGATCTGCCGGGGGGCTGGGTCACCTATATGCTGGTGACGATCGCCGTCTTCGCGGTTCTGGGCTGCGTGCTGGAAGGGCTGCCCGCGATCGTGCTGATGGCACCGATCATGTTCCCCATCGCCGCCAATCTGGGCATCAACGACATCCATTATTCGATGGTGGTGGTGACCGCGATGAATGTCGGCCTGATGGCCCCGCCCATCGGCATCGGATTCTATATCGCCTGCAAGATCGGGAACGTCCCGCCGGACGAGGCGATGGGCGCGATCTGGCCCTATATCGCCGCGCTGATCGTCGGCCTTTTGCTGATCGCGTTCATCCCGGCGCTGTCCACCGCCTATCTTTGACGACCCGCCGCCCTTGGGAGGGGGCGCGGCAATGGCAACCGGAGGAGTAAGCCATGAATCCCAAAGTCTCACGTCGCAGTTTCATCGCCCTTACGGGGGCGGGGCTGGCCCTGCCGCGCATGTCATGGGCGCAAGGATCGCCGGTCGCGCTGAACGTCATCGACGCGGCGGGCAACCTTGCCCTGACACAGCCGATCTTCGACAACTTCGCCGCCGCGCATCCCGATGTCGTGTCGCGCTTCACCTTCAACAAGGCCCCTGCCCCGGAACTGCCCGGCAAGGTCCGCGCGCAGCAACGCGCGAACCGGGTGGATATCGATCTGGTCATCATCGGCCCGGACGCGCTTTCGGCGGGGCTGGCGGACGATATCTGGACCGACATCATGGCGCTGCCGGATTCGGGGCTGCCGGATCTGCAGGCGATCTATCAGGACCCGGCATGGCGGATGCAGGGGATGGGGCAAGGAAAGGGCGTGGTCGTGTCCTATTACCCCTCGGGCCCCTTGCTGGAATACATGCCGGACAAGGTGGCCAAGGTGCCGACCACGGCCGAGGAGCTTCTGGCCTATGCGCGCGAAAACCCCGGCAAGTTCATCTATGCGCGGCCCGCGAATTCGGGTCCGGGGCGCACGTTCCTGATGGGGCTGCCCTATCTTCTGGGCGATGCCGATCCCAAGGACCCGGCGAAGGGCTGGGACAAGACGTGGGCCTATTTGAAGGAGCTGCACCAGCATATCGAATACTATCCCGCGGGCACCGGCGCGCTGATGAAGGAGCTGGGCGAGGGCACGCGCGACATGACCGTGACCACCACCGGCTGGGACATCAACCCCCGCGCCCTTGGCGTCGTGCAAAAGGAAGCGATGGTGGCCAAGCTGGACGGCTTCCACTGGGTCTGCGACGCGCATTACTTCGCCATCCCCAAAGGCGTGTCCGAGGAAAAGATCGCCGCGCTGATGCAGTTCATCACTTTTGCGCTTCAGCCCGAACAGCAGGCCTATTCCTATGACGCGGGCTATTTCTATCCCGGTCCGGCGGTCAAGGACGTGCCCTTGTCGATGGCGCCGCAATCCAGCCAGGACATCATCGCCGAATTCGGACGCCCCGAATACGAGGACTGGATCGCGAACAACCCGATCGAGTTGCCGCTGGAACCTGCCGCGCTCGTGACCGCCTTCCGCCGCTGGGACGAGGAAGTGGCCGCCGGCTGACCCCCCTTATTGGAGCTGCGCATGTCCGCATCTTTTACCGAGCTTCGCCTCGACCGGATGAGCCGGTCGTTCGGGGCTTTCAACGCGCTGAACGAAATCGACCTCACGGTCGGGAAGGGCGAATTCATCGCCCTTCTCGGCCCGTCGGGCTGCGGCAAGTCCACCGCGCTCAACTGCATCGCGGGGCTTCTGGGCACCACGGGGGGCGGCATCTTCCTTGACGGGCGGCGGATCGACCAGCTCAAGCCCGAGGATCGGGGCTTCGGCATGGTGTTCCAGAACTATGCCCTGTTCCCGCATATGACGGTGCTGCAGAACGTGGGCTTCGGGCTGAAGATGCGCGGCCTGCCCAGCGCCGAAGTGACCCGCCGGGCCGAGGCCGCGCTGGCGCTGGTTCGGCTGCAAGGTCAGGGCGACAAGCTGCCCGGCCAGCTTTCGGGCGGCCAGCAGCAGCGCGTCGCCATCGCCCGCGCCATCGTGATCGAACCGCCACTGGTGCTGATGGACGAGCCGCTGTCGAACCTTGACGCCAAGCTGCGGCTGGAGATGCGGGCCGAGATCCGGCGCATCCACAACCAGTTGGGTGCGACGACGATCTATGTCACCCATGATCAGGACGAGGCGCTGTCGCTGGCCGACCGCATCGTCGTTCTGCGCGACGGGTCCATCCGGCAGGTCGGCCCGCCGCATGAATTATACGAAAGCCCGGCCTATCTGGACGTGGCCGAATTCATGGGGTTCCGCAACAAGGTCGCAGGCCGCGTCACGCGAATCGAAGGCGGCACCGCCTTCATCGCCGTGGGCGACGCGGAACTGTCCGGCCGCGCGATGGATGCGCTGGCGGTGGGCGACGCTGCGACACTGGCCGCGCGGGGCGACGATGTGGCGCTTGGCACCGATGGCCTGCCCGCGACGGTGGAGACCATTGAATATCGCGGCCGCGAGCATGTCGGCACCGCCCGGACGGACAGCGGGATGGAGATGATCTTTCACAGCCCGCGCCACCTTGCGCTTGGCAGCCGCATCGCGCTGGTGATCGACCCGGCGCGGGCGCTGGTCTTTGCCGGGGGCGCGCATGGATGACCTGACCCCCGGCCTGCGCCAGCGCCTTGCCAATCGCGGCATCGACGGCGTGACGCTGCTGATCCTGCCCGCGCTGATCTTCGTGGTGGCGGTGTTCATCTATCCGTTCCTGTATGGGCTGGTGCTGTCCTTCAACCCGCTGGAAGGCGGCGGCGCGCTGGCCAATTACGCGAAGTTCTTCTCGGACCCCTACCTTTACAAGACCATCGGCGCGACGCTGTGGCTCGCGATCCCGGTCACGCTGCTGAGCATCCTTCTGGCCGTTCCCATCGCGATGCGCGTGCGGCTGATGAAGCGGCAGCGGCTGCTGACCACGATATTGGTGCTGCCGGTGACGCTGGGCACGGTTCTGGTGGCCGAAGGGCTGCTGAACTACCTTGGCCCGCAGGGGTGGTTCAGCCGGACGCTGATGGCGGTCGGGTTCATCGACAACCCGCTGAAGCTGACCAACAACTACTGGGGCGTGCTGGTGTCGCTGGTCATCACCGTGTTCCCGTTCACGTTCCTTTTGACGCTGTCCTACATCACCGGGATCGACCCGGCGCTGGAACGGGCGGCGGCGACGCATGGCGCGAACAGCTGGCAGCGGTTCCGGTTCGTGATGCTGCCACTCTTGGTGCCGGGGCTGGTGGTGGCGGCCTGCCTGACCTTCGTGCAGGCCTTTGCGGTGTTTCCATCCGCCGTGCTGCTGGGCGCGCCATCGGGGCCGACGCGGGTGATCTCCATCGCCGCCGCGCAGGCCGCGTTCGAACAATATGACGACAGCATGGCCTCGGCCATCGCGATGATCATGGCGGCGGTGCAGCTTCTGGTGGTGGCCTCGCTGCTGGGCGTGCGGTCGCTGTTCTATCGCGGCTCGACCGCTGGCGGGAAAGGATGAGACGATGATCCGCGATACTTCTCTGCTCTCCAAGCTCTGGATCACGGCTGTCTGGGCGGTGACGGGGTTCTTCGTGCTGAACGTGCTGGCGGTGATCGCGGCGGTGGTGGTGTCGTCCTTCGGCACGCGCTGGCTTGGCACATGGCTGCCCGAGGCGCTGACGACGAAATGGTATCTGGCCGCATGGCGGGAGTTCCAGCTGGATCACGTGCTGCTGGTCACGTTCCAGATCGTCTTCACGGTGGTGCTTCTGTCGGGGCTGCTGGGCGTCACGGCGGCCTATGCCATGGCGCGGCGGGATTTTCCGGGCAAGCGGTTCGTGCTGCTGATCTTTCTGCTGCCGCTTCTGGTGCCGCCGATCACCTTCGGGATTCCGCTGGCGACGGTGCTTTACAAGGTCGGCGTGGGGGGGACCTTCTGGGGCGTGGTGCTGGCGAACCTTGTGCCGACGGTGCCCTTCGTGATCCTTGTGATGATCCCGTTCATCGAACAGATCGACCCCAAGGTCGAAGCCGCCGCGCGGGTGTTCGGCGCAGGCACGTTCAAGCTGTTCCGCTTTGTGCTGCTGCCGATGCTGATCCCCGGCATCCTTGCATCGATGCTGCTGGTGCTGGTCCGCACCGTGGCGATGTTCGAGCTGACCTTCCTGACCGCCGGCCCGACCAGCCAGACGCTGGTCGTCTCGCTGTATTATTCGGTGTTCGCGGCGGGGGTGCGGTCGGTGCAGTCGATCGACGCGATGGCGGTGATCTATATGGTCACGTCGCTGATCTGGCTCTTGATCGCGCTGCGGTTCGTGAACCCGACGCAGATCGTGGCGCGGGCGAAACACTGAAGCGCGCGGCCCCTACGCGAAAGCGTAGGAGCCGTCGGGCCGCGTCGGCACCCGCCGTTGCCAGTGGATGTAACCGTCTTCCTGCATCGCGGCCTCGTCCATCTCCACCCCCCAGCCGGGGCGGTCGGGGCGCAGCTCCAGATAGCCGTCCTTCGGCAGATAGGGATCGACGACATAGCGGGCCGAAGCCTCGGTTCGCTGCACATCCGTTCCGCCATAGCTGTAGACCTGCCCGATCGGCAGACGATATTCCAGAATGCGGAAGTTCTGCTGCGCGGCGGAGAAATGCACGTTCACCGCCGTCGCCAGAGGCCCCATCGGGTTGTGCGGCGCGATGCCGACGAAATGCGCCTCGGCCAAGGTCGCGATGCGGCGCATTTCCGAGATGCCGCCCACCACGCAGATGTCGGGCTGGATCAGGTCCGCCCCCTTGACCTGCAACAGCCGCAGGAATTCGTTGCGGTTGTAAAGCGACTCTCCGGTCGCCAGCGGACAGGCGAGGCCCTGCTTCAGATCGCCATAGATCTCGATATTCTCGGGGCGCAGCGGTTCTTCGAAGAACAGGGGATCATAGGGGGCCAGCGCGTTGCCAAGCGTGCGCGCGGCCTGCACGTCGAAGATCTGGGCATGGGCGTCGAAGGCGATCTCATAGCTGTTATCCACCGTCTCACGCAACTCGCGGAAATATTCGGCGGATGCGCGCACCACCTCGCCCCAGCGATGGGCGTGCAGGTTGACCCGCCACGGGCTGAGCTTGAAGGCCGAAAACCCCCAACCCTCGTGCAGCCGGTCCAGCTCCTCTTTCGCCGCCCCCACATCGGGCGCGGTATAGACGCCGGCATAGACCTTGATGCGGTCCCGGACCTCGCCCCCCAGCAGTTTATAGACGGGAACCCCCGCCGCCTTGGCCGCCAGATCCCACAGGCAATGATCCAGCCCCGAAATCGCCGCCAGCCCAAGCGCCCCCGGCGGAAAGCGGCATTGCTGGATCATGTAGTTCACGAGGTAATCCACCCGCGTCGGGTCCTTGCCCGCGATGAAGCCGTAAAGGTAATCCAGAAGTGGCGGCAGCGCCAAATCCGGCCCGTGGTTGTAGCATTCGCCCCAGCCCGTCAGCCCGTCATCGGTGTCCAGCGCCACGATCACGCGCGGGCGGTCCTTGTCGCGGGTCATGAACACCCGCATCCGGTCGATCTTCATAGTGCTTCCTTTTCGGTCGGACGGTATCCGAGGCTGCCCTCGCGCAGCATTCGGGTATAGGGATGGGACAGATCGCCCGAGATCATCGCCGCACGCGGCGCGACCTCGACGAAGGTGCCGTTCTGCATCACGGCGATCCGGTCGCTTAGATGCGCAACGACCGCCATGTCATGGCTGACCAGCACATAGGTCAGCCCCTGCTGCTGGCGCAGATCCTTCAGCAGGTTCAGGATTTCCGCCTGGATCGACACGTCCAGCGCCGAGGTCGGCTCGTCCAGCAGCAGCACCTTCGGCTCCAGGATCAGGGCGCGGGCGATGGCGACGCGCTGGCGCTGCCCGCCCGAAAGCTGGTGGGGATAGCGGAAGCGAAAGCGGCGCGGCAGGCCGACGCGGTCCAGCGCCTGTTCGATCCGCGCTTCGCGATCGCCGATGCCGTGGATCTCCAACGGTTCGGACAGCGCGCGCCCGATCGTGTGCCGGGGGTGGAGCGAGCCGAACGGGTCCTGAAACACCATCTGTTGCAGCCGAAGCTGCGCCAGCGTGCGCCGTTCGGGGCGCAGCGCCGACCCCGCCGCCGTGATGCTGCCCTGCCAGCGTTTTACCCGCCCCGCGATGGCCCCCAGAACGGTGGATTTCCCGCAGCCGGATTCGCCCACCAGCCCGAAACATTCGCCCGCCGCCACGGTCATATCGACGCCGCGCACGACATGGTTGGCGCCGAAGCTGACATGCAGGTCCTTGACTTCGATCATGCCCCCACCTCCCATGCCGGATCGCGCCGCAACACGGCCAGCCGGTCCTTGGGCTCGGTCAGGCTGGGCAGCGCCTCCAGCAGCCCGCGCGTATAGGGGTGCTGGGCGCGGTCCAGATCGGCGGCGGCGATCTCCTCCACCACGCGGCCCGCATACATGATCAGCACCCGGTCGCAGAAGCTGCGCACAAGGTTCAGATCGTGCGAGATGAACAGAAGGCCCATGTCGCTGTCCGTGACCAGTTCGTCCAGAATGGCCAGCACCTGCTGGCGCACCGACACGTCCAGCGCCGAGGTCGGCTCGTCCGCGATGATCAGCGCCGGTTTCGCGATCAGCATCATCGAGATCATCACCCGCTGGCCCATGCCGCCCGACACCTCGTGCGGGTAAAGGCGCATCACCCGTTCGGGATCGCGGATATGGACCTTTTCCAGCATTTCCATCGCGCGCAGGCGGGCGGCGCGGCGCGGCAGGCGTTCATGCAGGATCACGGTCTCGGCGATCTGCTCGCCCACCGTCATCACCGGGTTCAGCGAATATTTCGGGTCCTGCAGGATCATCGCGATCCGGTGGCCGCGGATGGCCCGCATCTGGCGTTCCGGCAGGGTCAAGAGGTCCTGCCCCATGAAGGCCATCCGATCCGCCGTGATGCGGGTGCGCCCCGGATGCAGGCGCATGATCGCCCGCCCGCAGGTGCTTTTGCCCGACCCGCTTTCGCCGATGATGCCGACCTTCTCGCGCCCCAGATCGAAGCTAACGCCGCTGACGGCGGGGCGGATGCGGTGCAGCGACGGAAATTCCACCGTCAGGTTCCGCACGGACAAAAGGGGTTCAGCCATGTTTCGGGTCCAGAATATCGCGCAGCCCATCGCCGAGCAGGTTGAAGGCAAGGCTGACGATCAGGATCGCGATGCCCGGCACCGCCGTCAGCCACCATGCGTCCAGCAGGTATTGCCGCCCCTGCGCCGCCATCGCGCCCCATTCCGGCATCGGCGGCTGCGCCCCAAGGCCAAGGAACCCAAGCCCCGCCGCCGTCAGGATGATCGACGCCATGTTCAGCGTCAGCCGGATGATGACCGACGGCGCGCAAAGCGGCACGATGTATCGAAACAGGATGCGCGGGGTGGAGGCGCCTTGCAGTTCCGCCGCGACCACGAAGTCGGAATGGCGGAAGGTCAGCGTTTCGGCCCGGACCAGCCGCGCCACCGGTGGCCAGATGGTCAGGGCGATGGCGATGACCGCATTCTCGATCCCCGGCCCGAGGGCGGCGGAAAAGGCCAGCGCAAGAACAAGGCTGGGAAAGGCGAGGAAGATGTCGGTGATCCGCATCAGCACCGTATCGACCCAGCCCCCCAGATACCCCGCCGTCGCCCCGATGACGAAGCCGATCGGCCCGACGATCACGGTCACGAGGATCGCGATGTAAAGCGTCGTCCGCGCCCCCCAGACAAGGCGGGAATAGACGTCGCGGCCAAGTTCATCCGTGCCGAACCAATGCGCGGCGGAAGGGGCCTGCAAGGCGCGGGAGAAATCCTGCGCGAACGGGTCATAGGTCGCGACCAAGGGCGCCAGCGCCGCGATCAGCGTCAGCAGCACGATCACCGCCAGCCCGCCGAAGGCCAGCGGGTTCGAACTGAACCGCAGCCACGACAGATAGGCCTGATGCGCGCGGGCATGGCGGGCCGAGGTGAAATCCTCGGTCAGCAGCCAGGCGCGGAGTTTCGGAACGGTGGTCATCAGCGGGTCCTCGGATCGACGAAGCGGTAAACGATGTCGGACAGCAGGTTGATCACGATGGAGATCAGCCCGATCAGCAGCACCGATCCCAGCACCGCGTTCATGTCGGCATAGAACAGCGCCGCCGTCAGGTATTGGCCAAGGCCCGGCCAGCCGAACACCGTCTCGATCAGCACGGCGCCGTCCAGAAGGCCGCAGAAGGCCAGCGTCACCACGGTCAGAAGCTGCACGCGGATGTTGCGGAAGGCGTGTTTCCAGACGATGGGGCGCTGCGCCAGCCCCTTGGCCCGCGCGGTCAGGATGTATTCCTGCCCCAGTTGCTCCAGCATGAAGCTGCGGCTCATCCGGCTCAGATACGCCATCGCGGCATATCCCAGTAGCAAAGCGGGGGCGAGGATGTGGTGGATGGCGGAAGCGAACACCTCCCATTCCCCCGCCAGCGCGGCGTCAAGGATCAGCATCCCGGTCGGCCCATCGACCAGCCCGTCGTTGTAAAGGTCGATCCGCCCGCCGCCGGGTATCCAGCCCAGCCCGGCATAGAAGATCAGGATCACCATGGTCCCAAGCCAGAAGATCGGCGTCGAATGGCCCAAAAGCCCGACGACGCGCCCTAGATGATCCACCCATGTTCCGCGCCGCACCGCCGACACGATGCCAAGCGGCACGCCCAGCACGGTGCCGATGAAGATGGCAAGGATCGCCAGTTCCAGCGTGGCCGGGAACACGCGCGCCAGATCGGACGCGACCATGTTCTTGGTCACGTTCGACTGGCCGAAATCCAGCTGCACGATGTTCTGGACGTATTGGAAGAACTGCACATACAGCGGCCGGTCCAGCCCCAGCGACTGATACACCCGGTCATAGGCCGCCTGATCGAACGTATCGCCAAGGATCGCCAGCACCGGATCGGCCGGAACCATCCGCCCGATGATGAAGGTCAGCGCCAGCAGCCCGAACAGCGTCGTCGCGATCACGCCGATCGAGGTCGCGAGCTTGCGCCCCGCCCCCGCCAGCGCCATTCCCCCCGCGCCCACCTTACGCGTCCTTGGTCACGTTGTCCCAGCGGGTCACCCATGTCGGATGGCCGACATATCCGCTGACCCGCGCGGCGACCGCCTTCACGTCGATCCGTTCGAACGAGGTGATCAGCGCGGGCGAGGCGTTCAGGTATTCCTCGTTCAGCGCGGCATAGATCTCGGATCGCGTGTCGGGATTGGTTTCCCGCGCCGCGGCCCGCACCTTTTCCTGCAAGGACTGCGGCACGTCCCAGGCCGACCGCCACGCCAAGAGCCCGCTGAGCGGTGCGCCGTCGCTGTTGTCGGAGTTGGAGGCATAGCTTTGCAGGATCGCATGCGGATCGGGCAGCCGTTCGCCGCTGCGGGCGAAATAGATGTCTGTGGTCCGTTCGCGGAACTTGCCAAGGTAATCGCCGACCAGCAGCTCCAGTTTGATCCCCGCCTGGGCGGCATTGGCCTGAAGCGACTGCGCGAATTCGAAATAGGGGGTGCCTGCGGGCAGATAGCAGTTCTTGCTGAACCCGTCCGGCAGCCCCGCCTCGGCCAGCAGCGATTTGGCCTTTTCGATGTCCAGCTTGTAGGGCGCCTGATCCAGCACCCCCGGCAGCCCGGTCGGGATGATCGTCTGCCGCATCACGCCGTAATACCGCATGATCGAATTGGCCAACCCGTCATAGTCGATCAGGTAACGGAACGCCTCGCGCACCTGCGGGCGGGACAGGATGTCATCCTTCTGGTTCAGCGCGATGTAATAGAACCCGAAGCCCGGCACCTTCTGGATGTCGATGCTGCCCGCCGCCTCGAACCCCGCAAGATCGGTCGAGGACAGGCGCGTCGCGACGTCCAGATCGCCCGCTTCCAGTTGCAGCCGCTGGACCGAGGATTCGGGCATGTGCCGCATGATGACCCGCCGCATCGCAGGCGCGCCGTTCCAGTAATCGGCATAGGCATCGGCCATCAGCACGTCGTTCGGGCGGAAATTGCGCAGCGAGAACGGCCCCGACCCCGCATCCGCCGCCTGCATGAAGGCGCGGCCCATGTCGCCGTCGCGCTCCTGCTCCAGCGCCAATGTGCGGTCCACGACCGAACAGCCCGAACTGGCCAGCGAGCCGAGGATCAGGCTTTCGTTCCAGACCTCGGGCGTTTCGATCACGACGGTCCGTTCGTCGGTGGCGCGGATCAGCGTTTCGACGTTTTCGTCGGTGAAGCCCCATTGGCGCAGGTCGATCGCGGGCGACAGGCCCAGCTTGACCAGCCGGTGCAGCGACCATGCCACGTCATCGGCCGTCAGCGGATTGCCGGAATGGAAGGAGACGCCCTCGCGGATGGTGAAGGTGAAGGTGCGGCCATCCTCGGACACGGTCCATTCGGTCGCCAGTTGCGGCTTGGGTTCGGTCAGGTTGTCGGGTTCGAAATAGACCAGCCGGTCATAGAGGTTGGCGAGGATCTCGATGGATTCGATCTGGTTCGCCTCGTGCGGATCGACGCCGCGCATCGTCGTCATGTTGGTCGCGATGACGAACTGGTCCTGCGGGGTCGCGCCCCATGCGAGTTTCGGCAAAACGGCAACCATCGGCCATGCGGCAGCGGTCGCCAGAAACTGACGTCGTAGCATCGTTGTCTCCTCCCCCAAGGACCCGGGATGCCGTTTTCCAATCGACAGCATCTGGTATGTGGTATATCAGATTTCACAACAACGCCCATCCGTCAACGAAAGATTTGTCATGGCAACCCTCGTTCCGCTTGACGCCATCGCGACGGCCAGCCTGCGCGAACATGTCCACCGGGCGCTGCGGCAGGCGATCCTTTCGGGCCAATACGCGCCGGGCACGCGGCTGAACGAACGCAGCCTTGCGCAGCAGCTTGGCGTCAGCACGACGCCCGTGAAGGAGGCGTTGCGGCAACTGGAAGCCGACGGGCTGGTGCTGACCAAACCACGCAGCGGTGTCATCGTGCGCTTCGATTACGCCTGGGCCGAGGAGATGATCCTGGCCCGCGCCGCCATCGAATCCACCATCGCCCGGCTGGCCGCCCAGCGGATCACCGATGCCGACATCCCCGCCTTGCAGCAGGTGCTGGACGAAATGCGCCGCGCGACGGCCGATGGCGGGGTCGAGGATCTGATCCGCCTGAACGAGGTGTTCCACGACCTTATCCGGTCCGTCGCGCGGGCCAATTACCTGCGCGTGCTGAACGACCGGCAGGACGTCTATGACAGCGGCGCGCGCCGGGTGATCCACATGGACCCGCGCGAGCGACAGCAGGCGTTCGACGAACATTCCGCCGTCGGCGCCGCCGTGATCGCGCGCGATCCGGCCGGGGCCGAGGCGGCGATGAAGGCCCACGTCCTGCGCGCGGGCGAAAGCTTCCTCACTCTCGTTTTTTCCAAGGAAAAGGACTGACCCGAATGGACACGATCAGGCAGGCGCTCAAAGGTATCTCCGGGGTTCCGGTCACGCCCTATGGCCCGGACGGGCAGATCGATGCGGGGCTGCTGACGCCGCTGATCCGGCGGCTGGCGGATGCGGGCATCCACAACCTGATGGCGGCGGGCAATACGGGCGAGTTCTTTTCGCTGTCGCTGGATGAAATCCGCCGCGTCCACGCCATCACCGCCGAAGCCGCCGAGGGCCGCACCCTGATCAGCGCCGCCGTGGGCCGGTCGCTGGTCGAGGCGAAGTCGCTGGCGCGCGACGCCATCGCCGCCGGATGCGGCGCGATCATGAGCCACCATCCGATGGACCCCTTCGCCAGCCCCGGCGCGCAGGTGGATTACTTTCTTGCGCTGGCCGATGCGGCGACCGTCCCGGTCATCGCCTATGTCCGCACCGACACCTTCTCGGTCGATGATTTCCGCCGTCTTGGCACGCATGAGAATGTCGCGGGGGTCAAATACGCCTCGACCAACCTGATGCTGCTGGCCGACGTGATCCGCCAGACCGAGGATCTGGACACGATCTGGGTCTGCGGTCTGGCCGAAGCCTGGGCGCCCGCCTTCTATGCCATCGGCGCGCAGGGGTTCACCTCGGGCTTCGTCAACGTCTTTCCCGAGGTTTCGCTTCAGGTGCATGCGGCGCTGGTCCGGGGCGATTACCCGGCGGCGCGCAAGCTGATCAACCGTTTCGCGGGGTTCGAGGAGCTGCGCACCCATTACCGCAACGGATCGAACGTGACCGTGGTGAAGGAGGCGCTGGCCATCCTTGGCACCGACATGGGCGCGGTGCGCCTGCCCGGCGTTCCGAAACTGTCGGATGCCGAGCGGGCGGAACTGGAATCGATCATCGCCGCGCAAAAGGCGGCGTGACGATCAGTCCTTCGTCTTCGGGGCGGATTCGGCGGCAAGGCGGGCGGCACGCAATCGCGCCGTCTTGCTGTCCCGCGCCTCGCGTTCGGCGTCCATGATCTCCTGCGCGGCGGCAGTCACTTCGTCGATGCGTTTGTGATATCCGGCCATGTGCCCTCCAGTATGTGCGGAAAGCCATACTTAGGGCGAAATCGTGGCAAGGCCCGCGATCATTCACCAGCGCGACAGAATGAAAAGCGCGACGCATATGCCGATACCGGCCAGTCCGAAGACGAAGCCGGTCGTTTCGATCAGGATCAAGAGTGGCGGAAACATGGGCCGATCCCCATAAGAACTGCCCGGTCCTGTGGGCATAGGAACAACCATACCCTGTAAAACGATTCTCGCAATCGCCGCGTTACGCTATTGCGTCGCGGCCAGCCCCGTCATGACGATCAACAGGACGCCTATGACGACCATGACCAGCAATGCCTTGTCCATGCAATCGTTTTCCAATGCTGTCCAAAGACACCAAAGCTGCAGGGCATTTTTTTGTTCCCGATTGTCTGGAGCGGCAGCGTTCGGCAGACAAGCGGCGACAGGGGGAAGCCTGCCGCCGCTGGTATCACCAAATTCGGCAATACTAGGAATGCACCGACTCGTAAATCGAAGTAACTTGTTAACAATCAACAGGTAAACAAAGAACTCGGAACGTCTTCGCGGGCAGGAAATGTCCCTTTCTCGCTTGAGGGACGGGGCAGGCAAGGCGCATCAGGCGCGAACATCTCTCATCCGCGTGAATTTCATCGCAGAGATTCGCGTGTCGGAGAAGTTGTCAAAGCGGACATGTCTTTTTGGACAGGTTCCGCCAGCCGCTGGCGCTTCGGACCCCGTGCAGGTTAAAGGCTCGAGCATGAACATCGAAATCAGACCGGCCCTGCCTTCGGACGTCACAGCGATCTTCCATGTCCGCACTGCGGTGACCGAGAATGCCCTGACGATGGCCGAATTGACCAAGATGGGGATCACCGCGCAATCGGTCACCGACATGATCGCAGCAGGGCCATGCGCCTGGGTCGCCGTGGGCGGCGACGGCGTGATCGGGTTCGCGATGATCGACGCCGTCGAAGGGGCGCTGTTCGCGGCTTTCGTGCTTCCGTCCCACGAAGGCAGGGGCATCGGCCGCCGCCTTGTTGAACTGGCCGAGCGCCAACTTTTCGAACGCCACCCGCTGTGCTGGCTGGAAACCGGCAAGGCGACGCGCGCCGCCGGTTTCTATCGCCGCCTGGGCTGGTCGAACGAGCAGGATCTGGGCAATGGTGACATCCGGCTGGAAAAGCGCCGCGCGCCCGGTCAGGGCTTGGGAAGATAGGGGATCGCACCCGCCAGATCCGTGTCGTCGATCACGCGGAAATGGCTGACCGAGCCGTCCTGCCGCGCCTTGGCGAAGGGGGCGTATTCCGGATCGTTGGCAAAGGCATGGGCGGCGGCGCGATCGGGAAACTGGATCAGCGCGATCAGCGTCTCGTCGGTGGGGGCGCCTTCCAACGTCTCGATACTGCCGCTGCGCGACAGATAGCGCCCGCCATGCCTGGCCGCGATGTCATGCACGCGGGCGGCATAGTCGGGAATCCAGGCGTCGTTCGTGACTTTCACCTCGGCGATCAGGAATGCGGTCATTCTTTCTCCCTCCCATTGAAGGCCGCCGCGGCCGCGGTCGGCCTTCACAGCTTGGCAAACGAAGGGGGCCGGTTCAATCGCCGCGTCGCCGGCGGTCAGATGAGGGTGTAGTCGTTGCGGTGCAGGAACTCCTGACACTTCACGGGGTCCTTTTGCATGAACCCGGCGATCGCCTCCAGAAAGGTCTGCCTGTCGTCCATGGTCTGTGCCAGCGTCGCGACGCGGCGCAGCAAGGGCAGCCGGTCCGGCGCAAGGATCATCGCGTGGCGCAGATGGCACAATGCCCCCGCCTTGTCCCCGATCCGAGAGAAGGTATTCGCGCGCCAGACATGCCAGTCGGGTTCGTGGAACAGGATGCCCTCGTGCGAGGTCAGCAGATCGTCCGCCCCCTCCGCCGTCTCGTTCGCCGCGCGGCACAGGTCCATGGCTTGGGTGTGGCCCGCCGCATCCAGCTTGGCCCGGATCAGCGATGCGATGACCCTGGCCTCGAATTCGCCCATGCTGACGCCCCGCAGCCCGTCCGACGGGATATCCGGCACGGCGGCGGTATCGGGGTGATCGTGGTCAAGAAAGACGTGCTGGTATCGGACACCCGCCGCCAGCGCCAGCGGGTTGAAATCGCCGAAACGGCCCAGCAGGGTCTGAAGGTTCGAAAGCTCCACCACCAGACAGTCCGCCGGGGCGAAAAGCATGTTGGCAAGCCCAGCGCCATGCAGGCTGACGATGCATTCGGCGCGCGACACCGCAAGCGCCTGCTCGCGCGCGCTTATGTCTTCGAAGAAGATCGTCCTGAACCCCAGATCGGCCAGAAGCGGCTCCAGCAACGCCTCGCCCACGATGCGGCGGACGCGCTTGGATCGGCGCTTGACGTAAAGCCGGGCGGGCGCGGGCGCTGCGTCGATGCGGCCAAGGACATGGCTGCGAAGATCGCCGACCGGGCCGTCGAAGCTGTTGCGCGGCACGGAATGGATGTCCGGCACCCTTGGCGATCCGCCACGCGGCGCAAGCGCCCGGAAATCCCGCCAGAAGTCGCGCGTGTTGAACGCGACCAGCGCCCGGTCCAGATCCAGCGGCCCCCGTGCGAAATCGACCCGATCCCGGATCTCGGGGAACCATGTGGCGATCATGTCGTGAACGAAATCGAAGATGGTGGCCGAGGGCGTGACGATCACGACCCGCCCCGACAGCCCGTGACCCCCGACCAGCGTCAGAAGCGGAAAGGTCTCCGTGACGAAATGGTAATAGTTGTGCAGGTTCCGCGCGTCGATGACGAGGGGCAGCGCGCGCCAGTCATCGCCTTCGGCCACCGGGAAATGCGCGGTCTTGTCGGCGGCGGCGGCGATACGATCGGACAGGGCGACGGCGGCCTCCTGCCCCGCCTGTTCGGGGCCGGATCTGGCATAGCGGGTGCGCACCCGCCGAGCGGCCCCGGCGCTGAGAAGATATTTCCCCATCACCGACAGGCAGTTGTCGTGAACGCCCACATCCTCTGCGACGGCCAGAACGGTGGGGAACATCGCGCCCCATGTCCAGATGCCTTGCCGGATGCCGTCGAGTTCGGCCAGAAGCCGCAACCGTTGTTCGATATCGCTGGCCAGCGCCATGCCGTGCAGCTTGATCGGGGGCGTCGATTGCGGATGCCTGTCCTGACCCGGCGCGATCGCCATCCCCCGGTCGATGCCCGGGATGAAGAAATCCTCCGCGAAAGCTTCCTTGAAGGGAGGGGGTTTCATAGACAGATCCGTGAGGCACCTCTTGCCCCACATTCCAAGAATATTAACGATCTGTATAGCCGGTTTCAGCCGGTGGCGGGCAGCGCCCCGACCGCATTCAGCACCAGGAACAGGATGGCCGAGGCGGTCGCCGTCATCGGCACGGTGATGATCCACGCCGCCACGATGGTCATGAAATGCGACCGGCGCACCAGCTTGCGGCGCGCGCGCTCCTCGGCCGCCATGAGGATGGGCTGGGCGGCGCCGTGCCGCATCCGGCGCGCCTCCACCGCCTCGCGGAAGAAGCCGACGCCGAAGACGCCGCCGATCGCGATATGGGTGGTGCTGACCGGCAGGCCCAGCCCGCTGGCGACGATCACCGTCACCGCCGTCGCCAGCACCACGCAATAGGCCCGCATCGCATTCAGCTTGGTGATCTGGCTGCCCACCGTGCGGATCAGGCGCGGGCCGAACAGCAGCAACCCGACCGAGATGCCCAGCGCGCCGATCACCATCACCCAAAGCGGCATGGCGGCGGCGATGGTGCCGCTTTCGGTGCCCGACATCGACACGATGGCCGCCAGCGGGCCGACGGCGTTCGACACGTCGTTGGCGCCATGCGCAAAGCTCATCAGCGCCGCAGACAGCACCAGTGGCAGCTGGAACAGCACCTTCAGCGATCGGTTGCGGTCCCGCAGCCCGACGGACCGGCGCGCGACAAAGGTGCGCGCCGCCGCCCATGACAGCAGGGCGCAGACCACCCCGATCAGCATCGCATTGCCCGTCGAGACGTCGAACAGATGCTTCAGGATCTTGTCCGCAAGATATGTCGTGAAGGCCCAGCACATCACCGCGATCATCACGGGCACCCAGATGCGGGCGGCGGCGATCTTGTCGTCGCGGTCGATGACCAGCCGATGCACGACCCAAAGCACCGACGCCGCCAGCGTGCCGCCCACCACGGGCGACACGATCCAGCTGAAGGCGATCAGCGACAGGCCCGCCCAGTTCACCGCGCCAAGGCCCGCAGCGGCGATGCCGGCGCCCGCCACGCCCCCCACGATGGTATGCGTGGTCGAAACCGGCGCCCCGATCCATGTGGCGAAGTTCAGCCACAGCGCCGAGGACAGCAGCGCCGCCATCATCGCGATCACGAAACTGCGCCCGTCCGCCAGGCTGCCGGGGTCCACGATGCCGGTGGCGATGGTATCGACGACGTCGCCCCCCGCGATCAGCGCGCCCGCCGCCTCGCAGATCGCGGCCAGCACCAGCGCGCCGGTCATCGTCAGCGCATTCGCCCCGACCGCCGGGCCCATGTTGTTGGACACGTCGTTCGCGCCGATATTCATGGCCAGATAGGCGGCAAGCCCCGAGGCGACGATGACGATCAGGCTGCCCGATCCGTCCGTCGCGACGGCGGCCCAGATCGCCGCAAGGGCCACGAAGACCATCGCCATCCCCACCGCGACCAGCGGTTGCGACAGGTGCGACGTCGCATATTCGACGCTCGAGATGCGGCCAAGATCGCGGTCGAGGATGTCCCACGCCGGCTCTTGCCGCCGCCTGTCGTTCGGTTCGGTCATGGTGTCGTCCGCAGAAGGAAAGGTCAGGAAGAAATGCCGATCAGGTCGGGGCCGCGCCGCAACAGGGATGCGAGTTCCGCCTCCTGCACCAGCCGCGCCGCATCGGCAAAGGAAAACCACTTGCGTTCGCGCTGGCCCGCTTCGGGAAACACGTCCTCCAGCCCCGGAACATGTATGGCATAGACATCGACCAATGTATGCACCGGCACGTCGCCCTCCAGCCGCTTGTGATAGCTGTAGCGCCCGACAAGCACGGGCTGCGAGCCGTCCCTGCGGATGCCGGCCTCCTCCCACGCCTCCTGCATCGCGGTGGCGCCGCCATCGCGGTCCGGCATCGGCCAGCCTTTCGGCAGCACCCACCGCTTGGTCTCGCGCGAGGTGATGAGCAGCACCTCGACCTCATCGCCCGCCTTGCGCCAGCACAGCGCGGCGACCTGATACTGCGACGGACGCCGCAGGATCGGTGCGATGAAATCGGTCCAAATGCGTCTCAACATATCCAATACCCTTCGATGCCGGGGAGGTAGCAGCGCAGGCCCGGATGATCGAGGGAAAATGTCATCTTGCTGTAACAAATGACCCGTGCGGCGATCACGAACCCGCGCGTTCGCCAAGGTCCGCCGCCAGCGCCCCGACCGATTGCGCGCGGATCTCCTCTCGGGTGCGGGGCAGCGCGCCGGGCAGTTCGGCCTGGATGAAGCCGATCAGCTTCTCGCGCATCTCGCAGCGCAGATCGAAGGCCCGCGGCGCGTTGCGGGCCGAGATCAGGACACGCACCTCCATCACCCTTTCGCGGAAATCGGTAACGGCAAGGTTGAAAACCTTGCGATCCCAAAGCGCCGAGGCATGCGCGATCCGCTCGGCTTCGGCGCGGATGCGGTCCACGGGGGCGGTGTGATCCAGATACAGCATCACCACGCCGATCAGCTCGGCATTCTCTCGCGTCCAGTTCTGGAACGGCTTTTCGATGAAATAGGACAGCGGGATGATCAGCCGCCGCCAGTCCCATACCCGGATCACGACATAGGTCGACGTGATCTCCTCGACATTGCCCCATTCGCCTTCGACGATCAGCGCGTCGTCGATGCGGATCGGCTGGGTGATGGCAAGCTGGATGCCGGCGAACAGGTTCTTCAGCACCGGCTGCAACGCGATGCCCGCGACGATGCCCGCCGCCCCCGCCGAAGCCAGCAGCGACACGCCGTATTGCCGCACTGCATCGAAGGTCATCAGCACCGATGCGATGGCAAGGATGACGATCAGGATCTTGGCCACGCGCATCAGGATGCGGGTCTGCGTGATGTGCTTGCGCGCCAGCAGGTTGTCTTCGGCATCCAGCTTGAAGCGCCGCATGTGGATCGTGGTCCAGATGTAAAGCGCGGTATAGGCGATCCACGCGATGCAGACGATCACCCCCACCGTCATCAACTGGCGCAGCACCGCCGCCTCGGCCGGCGTGATCGGAGAGATGGCGGAGCCGAAGCCAAGCGCGATGATGATCATCACCAGCCGCAGCGGCCTTGCGCCCCGATCCACGAGCGAGCGCCAGAACAGATCCCGCCCGGCCACCATGCGCGTCAGGATGCGGAACAGGAAACGATAGGCGATCGCCGCCACCAGCGCCGACAGCAGAAGGATGATCACCGTGGCAAGCCAGTCCGGCAGCCAGTCGGTCGCCCCAAGGGCGATGTTTCGCAATTCGGTCAGGGTCATGCCACCGATGATAGACCCGGCCCGCCCCGCGTCACCCCCGCCGCGCCCACATTCTTGCGACTGCGGCATTCGCGGGTTCTGACCCCTTTTGTCGCAACGCGGAACCCCCGGCGGCATCGCGGATTGACCTGCGAGCCCTTCGAAACCCACGGTGATCCTTGCAATACGCCCCCCTTCCCCGCTGCGAAGACGATGCGTTCGTCACCGCTTTCGACCATTACGACCCCGAAGACGAGCTTCGCCGCGAATCCCTGCTGTCGATCGGCAACGGGTTTGTGCACATGCGCGCCTCCGCCCCCGAGGAGCGGTCGGGCCCCTGCCACCGCCCCGGCCTTTACCGCGCCGGATGCTATGCCCGGCTGACCGGGCGCGTCGAAGGCCGGGACGTTGCCACGGATTCGCTGGCGAACCTGCCGAACTGGCTGGACCTGTCATTCCGTCTGGGCGAGGAGTGGCTGTCCTTCGACCGGGTGCAGATCCTGTCCTATCGTCAGGAACTGGACATGCGGGCGGCGGTCCTGACGCGGCGGGTCACCTTTCGCGACGGCTTGGGGCGGCAAAGCGAATTTCACGAGGAACGCTTCGTGTCGATGGCGACCGCGCGGCTTGGGGCGCTGCGCACCACCTTGCGCGCGATCGACTGGTCGGGGCGCGTCACGGTCCGGTCGGGCATCGATCCGGGCATCGGCAACGTGATCGCGGACGAAGGCGGCTATGATCCGCAGGCGCTGTGCAACGTGGCGGGGGGCCGCGCGCGCACGCTTGGAACCGATGTGGAAATCGCCGTCGCCGCCCGCACGACCATCACGCTGGACGGCGCGGCGGTCGAGGGAACGGAGGTCGATCTGCCGATGGGCGCGACCCTCTGCGTCGAAAAGATCGGTATCACCTGCACCTCGCGCGATCATGCCATCGGCGATCCCGGCCCGACCGCGGCAGAGGCGGCGCAGGATGCGCGCCCCTATGCCGTGCTGCGCGAGGATCACATCCGCGCCTGGGCGCAGCTTTGGGGCCGCTGCCGTCTGGAGGCCGAGGGCGCGGAACTGTCCCGCGCCCTTGCGCTGCACGGGTTCCACCTGCTGCAAACCGCGTCCCCCCATGCGGCGCTGTCAGATGCGGGCCTGCCCTCGCGCGGGTGGCAGGAGGCGTATCACGGCCACATCTTCTGGGACGACATGCTGTCGCTGTCGTTCCTGAGCCTGCACCTGCCCGACGTCGTGCGTTCGGCCCTTCTGTATCGCCATCGGCGGCTGGATGCGGCGCGGCGCCGGGCGCGGGATTTCGGGCTGGCGGGCGCGCTGTTCCCGTGGCGCAGCGGCACCGTGGGTTTCGAGGAAACGCCCGCGTTTCAGAAGAACCCGAAATCCGGCCGCTGGATGCGTGACGACACGCGGTATCAGTTCCACGTCGGATCGGCCATCGCGCATAACGTCTGGCGCTATTTCCTCGCCACCGGGGATTTCGACTTCATGGCCAGCTATGGCGCCGAGTTGATGGTCGAGATCGCGCGGATGTGGGCCTCGCTGGCGGCACCGCATCCCGAGGTCGAGGGGCGTTTCACCATCCGCGGCGTGGTCGGGCCGGATGAATTCCACACCCGCTATCCCGGCGCGGAAAAGCCGGGGCTGGATGACGAGACCTATACCAACGTCATGGCCGCCTGGGTGCTGATCCATGCCGCCAAGGCGCTGGACCGCCTGCCCGCCTGCCACCGCGATGCCGTCACCGCGCGTCTGGCCATCGGCGCGGACGAGGCGCAACGCTGGGCGCAGGTCGCCGCGCATCTGCATCTGGTCCGCGACGGCGAAGGGCGGTTCCTGCCCTTCGACCGATACGGCACCCTGCGCCCCTTCGACATGGCGGCGCATGAGCGCGACAACCCCGGCGAAAGGCTGGACTGGTTCATCGAGGCGCAGGGCGGCGACATCAACGCCCTTCAGGCGCAAAAGCAGGCGACCTTCGCCATGCTGGGCCACCTGTTCACCCCGGACGAGTTGTCGGACCTTCTGGCCGCAATGGGCCACCCTGCCCCGCCCGACATCCTGCGCCGCACGATCGAGGCCGACCTTGACCGCACCTCCCACGATTCCAGCCTGTCGGACCTGATCTATGCCGGGGCGCTGGCGCGGCTGGCGCCGGACCACGCGTGGCGCATCTTTCGCGGCGCGCTTCACCCCGACGATGCCGAAACCGGCCATTCCGGCACCGAAAAGGGCATCCACCTTGGCGCGATGGCGGCCAGCATCGACATCGTGCAGCGCATCTTCCTTGGCCTGCGTCCGGGCGAGCAGGCGCTGATCGTCGATCCCGCGCCGCAATCGCACCTTTCGCGCATCTCCGCGCATGTGCTCTTTCGTTCGAACGCGGTCGCAGTCACATTGGACCATGGGCGGATCACCATCCACGCCGATGACGGCAATCACGGCCCGGTGCCGCTGCTGGTCCGGGGCGTCGCCCATGATCTTGAACCGGGCGCGACATATGAAGGGACATGCGAATGAAGGCGCTGCTTTTCGATCTGGACGGAACGCTGACCCATACCGACCCGATCCACCTGCGCGCGCTGCAACACCTGCTGGGCGAACATGGCCGGGACATGGACGAGGCGCTGTATCGCAGCCAGATCTCGGGCCGGTCCAATGCCGAGGTGGGGCGCCATCTGTTCCCGGACCGCGACGACCATGCCGAACTTCTGTCCCGCAAGGAGGCGCTGTTCCGCGATTACGCGGTCGAGCTGGTCCCGCTGGCCGGGGTGGCGGACCTGATCGCCGCCGCCCGGCGCGCCGGGATCGGGCTGGCGTTGGTCACCAACGCGCCGCGCGCCAATGTCGATCACATGCTGGCCGCCATCGGCCTTCACGGCGCCTTCGACACCATCGTCCATGGCGACGAGATGGACCGCCCCAAGCCCGACCCCCTGCCCTATCTGACCGCGCTGGACCGCCTTGGCGCCTCCGCGTCCGAGGCGCTGGCCTTCGAGGATTCCACCCCCGGCATCCGCGCCGCCACCGCCGCCGGCATCCGCACCATCGGCATCGCAACCACGCTGAGCGATGATGAATTGCGGCAAGCGGGCGCCGAGTTTTCGATCGCCGATTTCACGGACCCGCGGCTTCCGCAGATCTGAGGGAACACCTGCCCCCCGGATCGGTTCAGCCCCCGCACCCGAAGAAGGAGAGCGGAATGGATGACGAACGGATTTGGAGCTTCGAGGAAAGCCTTTGGAAGACCTCGGAAGATCGGTATCACGAAAAGGTCGATCCCGAATGCGTCATGGCACTGAGCCATGCGCCGAACCTCGTGCGGGGGGATGACGCGGTGCGCGCCGTCAGCGGCACGCCCGATTGGGACGATGTGGAGTTTTCGGACCGCGTCGTGTCGCGCCCGCAGGAAGGCCTGATCGTCGTCGGATACCATGTGAGGGCCCGCAAGGACGACACGCGCTTTTCGGCGGCCTGCACCTCGGTCTATCGCCGCAAGGGGCACGAGGACTGGACGGTCGTGCAGCACGCGCAGGTCGCGACCTAGCCCCGCGCCACTTCGCGCGCCAGCGCAACGAAGGCCGCCATCCCCGCAGAGGGGTTGCGGCGGCCCGCGTAATACAGGCTGAATCCGGGGCGCGGCGGCGTCCAATCCTCCAGCACCCGGATCAGGCGACCGGCGGCGATGTCTGCAAGGACGCTGCCCTCGACGAAAAACCCGATCATGCCGCCCGCCAGCACCGCCAGCCGCGCCACGTCGGCCTCGTCCAGCACCAGCCTGCCCCGCACGTCAAGGTGCAGCACCTCCCCTGCCCTCTCGAACTGCCAGCGGAAGGGGGTGCCGTTGGGCAGGCGCACGCGGATACATTCATGGGCCAGCAGATCGGCCGGAACCCGCGGCATCGGGTGCGCGCGAAGATAATCCGGCGAGGCGACGACGGCATAGCGTTGCGGGCGGCCAAGGGACAGCGCGATCATGTCGCTGGGCACCAGATGCGCCGGACGGATGCCCAGATCGAACCCTTCGGCCACGATGTCGACCAACCGCTCCTCCGTCACCAGATCGACCTGCATCTCGGGGTAGCGGCGCAGGAATTCCAGCACCAGCGGGCCGATCACCTCGCACCCCGCCACGCGCGAGGCGTTGATCCGCAGCATCCCCGCGGGCGTGTCCCGCTGCGCGCGCACCACCTCCATCGCATCGTCGATATCGGCGACCGCCGGGGCGATCTGCGCCACGAAGCTGTCCCCTGCCCCGGTCAGCGAAACGCTGCGCGTCGTGCGGTGGAACAGGCGCACGCCCAGCCCCGCCTCCAGCCGCGCGATGCTGTGCGACAGCGCGGTGGTCGACATGTCCAGATCCGCCGCCGCCGCCCGGAACGAACGCCGCCGCGCAACGGCCAGCACGGCCTTCAAGTCCCTGATCGCCGCATCCCGCACTATCCCGTTCCCGTCATCATCGCATGCCGCATTGTCCCGATTATCGCGACGATAGGTTCAGACTACATTCCAAGGCATACGTCAAGGAGAGCAATCATGACCCTACCCGAACCGATCGACCGTTTCTTCCGCGCGGATTTTACCGCCTTCGATGCGGATGCCATCCTGCAGGACGAAGGCGCG
This sequence comes from Falsirhodobacter xinxiangensis, assembly GCF_004959935.1. Classification (GTDB taxonomy): domain Bacteria; phylum Pseudomonadota; class Alphaproteobacteria; order Rhodobacterales; family Rhodobacteraceae; genus Falsirhodobacter; species Falsirhodobacter xinxiangensis. Next base: position 52,352 of record NZ_SMYN01000007.1, read on the forward strand.
ACACATCGCGGCCCGTCCGAAATCCTGGCCTGGTGGCGGGAGGCCGAGGCCAGCTACCAGCACACCGTCACGCCCGAGTCGCTGGACGGCACGACCGTGACCGCCAAGGTCAGCGGCAATTTCCCCGGAAGCCCTGCCCGTATCCGTTTTGCCTTCACGTTGAAGAACGACCGCATCGCTGCGCTGGAGATCGGATGATGGGCAGCTTCATCGACCTGACAGGCAAGCGCGCGCTCGTCACCGGGGGCACGCAGGGTACTGGCGCGGCGACGGTCGCCCTGCTGCGCGATCTGGGCGCACGGGTGGTGACTGCGGCCCGCACGGCACAGACCCACCCGGATTTCGTCGCCGCCGACCTGACCACGTCCGAGGGCTGCGCGCATGTGGCAGATGCGGTGCGCGACCGGCTGGGAGGTCTGGACATCCTCGTCCACATGCTGGGCGGCTCGTCCGCGCCGGCTGGCGGGTTTGCCGCGCTGTCGGATGCGGATTGGGAACGGGAATTGAACCTGAACCTGTTCCCGGCGCTGCGTTTGGATCGGGCCTTGGTGCCGTTGATGACGGAGGGCGGCGCGGTGATCCATGTCACCTCGATCCAGCGTCTGACGCCCTTGCCCGAAGCGACGACCGCCTATGCCGCTGCCAAGGCCGCGCTGTCGGTCTACAGCAAGAGCCTGTCGAAAGAGCTTTCCCCCAAAGGCATCCGGGTCAACCGCATCGCCCCCGGCTGGATCGAAACCGAGGCGTCGATCCGCTTCGCCCATCGCATCGCCGCCGAGGCGGGCACCGATTATGAGGGCGGCAAGGCGATCATCATGCGATCGCTTGGCGGCATTCCGTTGGGGCGACCGGCGAAACCGGAGGAAATCGCGGATCTGGTCGCGTTTCTGGCATCCGACCGCGCAAGCAGCATCACCGGCGCGGAATATGTGATTGATGGCGGAACGGTTCCCACGGCATGACCGCTAATGCGCCGAGTTGACAGCTGTCAACTTGCCCAGCGCAGAAAGCATCGGGATCGCGCTGAAGCGATCCTTCTTCGCCAAGGCGCGCAGATAGGCGCCGGGGCGGGAAATCTGGTCGAACCGCTCCAGAATGCAGATCACCGTGGCGGCTGCATTCATTGCGCCCATTCTTTGCGAGGCGTGGCGCCAGGTTTCCTGCGTGATCCCCATCATTGGGCAGATCAACGCCGCCACGGCGACAAGCTGCTGCCAGGTCGTGATCGCATCGGTGCTGTAGTCGCGAACGGATGGGCATGTGGTCAGGACGGTTTGCACAGCAATCGTCTCGGCGCTTTTTTCAGAGTCAGAGAGTGGTTTGTTTGAATCCTGTATGTGCCGCTCATTCTGGTTGTCAAAGCCGCTCGAAATCTCTGTGGGCGGGGGCACGAGCGTCTGCGCCTGCGCCGACATATCCACCGTCTGGCGGTGCAATTCGCGCAGTTGGATCAGCGGAAGCTTGCGCCGCAACTGACGTTGAATCGCAAGGCAGCGTTCGGCCTCGTCCGGCAGCAGGCGGATCGCGTCGCGCAGGTGCAGGGCGATCTCCTCGCGCAGACAGCGGATCGTTTCGGCCTCTGCACGCGCTTGGGTGGCGGCGGCAGCGATTTCCGCGCGGCGCACCAGCAGGGGTCGCAGGTCGAAACCGAAGGCGCGCGCGATCTGCCCGGACGCATCCCGGCGGGCATATCGTTTGCCGTTCGGGCTGTCATGGCGCAGCAGCAGCCCCGCGGCGACCAGCGCGGCGATGTGGCGGCGCAGCGTGCTTTCCGGCATCCCATGCACACGGTCCGCGAGCGTGGTGTTCGATGGGAAGACGATGGTCGGCCCATCCGCCGACAGATAGGGCGAGGGCAGGAAGGACAGTAGCGCCTGCAGCACCATCAAATCGCGATCGCTAACATCGAAGGCGCGCCGCGCGGTGCCAAGGTCGCGCAAGATCGCCCATTTGTCCGCCGCTGCGGCAGGGCAGGGTGCTTCGGCCAGCGATTGCCGTTCCAGATGGCCAGCCGCCACCGGATGCCGCCCGAAGGGCGTCATGGAAATATGCTTCATCCGCTTTCACGAGGGTGCAAAAAATCGTGCCGTCGGACAGACGGGTGTTGACAGCTGTCAACTTAAGGCGTTACGTGCGAGTGCTTAGATCGACGAAACGGCCTCTCGGGATGTCATGTCCTGGGGGGCTTTTTCTTTTGCGGGTCCTGTCCGTGCCTCCGTTGTTGTTGTTCTTGTGTCATCCCTCGCGACTGGCCAGCCAGTTGCGGTGAATCTCGTCCATATTCGCGATCAGCCAGTCGTCGAACCCGGCAGCCTTGTCGCGTGAAAACGTCAATGTGGTGGCCCGCGCGCTGCGGCTGACATCACCCAGCGGGTGGCCATCGGCCCCGGTCAGCGACGGCTTCGGCGTGGATTTGGGCTTGGCGGTCACATGCGCCAGCACGGCGTCGAAACGGGCGTCGGAATTGGCCCCCGTCGCTGCGGCGACCAGTGACTGCACATCCATATCCTTGACGCGCGTTGCCAGCGTCAGCCAGCGGTCGCGCCCGATGCCCGGTGCCGCGCCGATGGCATCCAGCAGGGCGGGGGGGATGCCATCGGCAATGGAAAGCATACGCGAAATCAATGTCTTATCGATGTGAAGCGCGTCGCAGATCACCTTGCGTTCGAACCCGCCGTCGCGCATCTTGCGGGCGAAATTCGCTTTTTCGATGAAGGACAGATCCTTGCGGGCGGCGTTTTCCTGACCTTGGGCGATCACCAGGTCGCGGTCGTTCAGCTGCCGGACCATCGCCTTGACCGGCTGGCCCAGCAGCTTCATCGCGGCGACGCGGCGGCGGCCATAGACGATCTCGTAGCGGCCTTCGACATTCGGGGAATGGCGCAGCATCACCGGCACCTGCTGGCCGTATTCGCGCATGGAGTCCGCCAGCGCGGCGATGCCGTCCGGGTCCTCGTCCATCCGGTCGCGCAGGCCGGCGTGGTCGATCATGTCGGGCGGGACCTCGATCACCGAACGATTGCGCAGGTCGGCGATGGATTGGCTGACCGCCCCGATCGCGCCTTTCGTCGGACGCGGCGGGGCCGACGGGGCAGGGGAGGGGGGCTGTGCGCCAAGCAGGTTCTTCAGCAGGTCCTTGCGTGCCATCAGACCGCCCCTTTCCGGCCCCAGGCCGTCTGGATCAGCGCCTCGATCTCGCCATTGACGGCGTTGAGGCTTTCCATCGCGCGCTCATAGGTGGACCGGGTGAACTGCGTGCGTTCCACCTCGTAAAGCGTCTGTTTGGTGATGCCGGCGTCCGAAATCGCGGTGGATTTCAGCACCGGGTGGTTCAGCACATGTTCGCCGAACATCGACCGCATGAAGCTGACCATCTGGTTCTGCGGCCCATCGCCCGGTTCATAGCGGGTCACGACGTATCGCAGCCAGTCATAGCTCATGTTGCCGCCCGCCTCGGCCACGACACCCAGAAGGTTCGAGGTCATGAGCAGGAACTGGCACATCGACATCACGTCCAGCATCTGCGGATGCACGGTCACAAGGACGGCGGTGGCGGCGGACAGGGCGGACATGGTCAGGAATCCCAGCTGAGGCGGGCAGTCGATCACGACCACGTCGTAATCGTCCTGCACCTCGGCCAGCTTGTCGCCGACGCGGGTAAAGAAGAACTGAGCCGACCGTTCGGCCAGCGCGCGGGGGGTCTCGTGCTCGAACTCCATAAGGTCGAGGTTGCCGGGAATGATGTCCAGCCCCGGGAAATAGCTTTTGCGGATCACATCGGCCAGCGGCACCGGATCGTCATAGCGGATCGCGTCGTAAAGCGTGCCGCCGTCGATCAGGTCGAATTCGGGCTGGAACCCGTGCAGCGCCGAAAAGCTGGCCTGCGGATCGAGGTCGATCGCCAGCACGCGGTATCCGTCCAGCGCCAGCTTCTGCGCCAGATGCGCGGCGGTCGTGGTCTTGCCCGAACCGCCCTTGAAGTTGATGACGGTGATGACCTGAAGATGATCGCCCGTGCGCCGCCCCGGAATATAGGTGCCGGGCGTCTTGGTGCCCTTTTCCAGCAATTCGCGCAGCGCCTGCACATCGGCCAGGCTGTAATAGCGACGCCCCCCGGCCCGTGTTTCGGGCGAGGGGCCGCGACCATCCAGATGCAGCTTGCGCAGATAGGCATCCTTGACGCCCAGCAGGTCGGCGACCTCTCCGGACGTGAATTTCCGCAATTCCTTGCTGGCATTCGGGGGGAAAAGCTGTTCACGATGCTGTTGCAGCCGTTCGGACAGCCGCGCCGCATGCTCGCCCACCAGAACGTCGATCCGTTCCTGCCGCCTCATCTCTGCCCTCATGTCCGTGCCGTGTGTTACGCTTTGGCACGTGTTATTTGCTTATTGCCGTAAGTCTGTGGATGGTTTTCCGGATTCGGGCAAGCGGTTTTTGGGCGATGAGGGTGGTTTTGGCGGCCGGAACGGCCATTTTCGGCCTTTTGGGCGGCGAAGGGAAGGGCAGGGGGGCCTGCCCGGTCCCTCATTCGTCCTTGGGGACGCGGTTCGCGGCGTGGTCCTGGCGCTGCTGCGTCATGTTGGCCTTGCCGTCCTGCCCGCGCGCCTTGCCATCCTGAGACTTGTCGCGATTGGACAGCACGGCGCCATCCTCGACATCCTCGGGTTCGATGATGGCCATCGCCCCGCTGCCGTCGCCTTTGCCCTGATGGGTCGCGCCGAATTTCTTGTGGTTTGCATCTGCCATTTCGGGACCTCCTTCGTCCGATGAACCGAAAGCGGCCGGGCATGTTCCTGAATCGGCTCGGGCACCGGAAGGATCGGGAACAGCACAGGCGCGGCAAGGTTCAACCTGGACCTGTATCGACATGAGCGGAATTGATGGGCGCGGGGTCTGGGCTATTTCATAGTCCAGCCTCCCCGGCAGTTTGTGTAGGACGAGTGCGATGCATCGAACATGGGCAGAGGATATCATCTTTACGCATCCCGAAACCGGGCGGACGGTCGTGCTTCAGGATACCGGCGCGGCCATCGTGTTTCTTGCCGAGGACTGGGCCTGGGGATACACCCCCGAATACCGCGCCGCGACCAGCGCCTGCTATGAGGTGATGGAGCACGAGGCGGATCACGAGACGGCGCGCACGGCGGTCGCCGCCGCGCTGACCAGTGCCGGGGTCCCGGTGCGCCGTCCTCCGGGCGGGGGCGGGGCGGGGGTGGCCCACCGGGTCTGATCCGGCGCGCGCTGGTGTTGATCGACAGGCCTGCGATGCTGCAGGATGGCGCCCTGCGGAAGTTTCGGAGGAAAGACGCCATGACCACCCCCAAGGATTGGAAGACCGAAGGCATCCGCGTCGTCGCCCCGCGCGAACGCTCTGCCGCCACGCCCGAGACGCGGGGCATGAACCGTCAGGTCGCCATATCGGGGGGGCGCACCGGATCGTCGGCGCTTTGGGCCGGCACCAACCACATCCGCCCGGGCGAGGTGACGGGCGCGCATCATCACGGGCCGCTGGAAAGCGTGATCTACGTCATCTCGGGCACGGCGCTGATGCGGTGGGGCGAACGGCTGGAATTCATCACCAAGGCCGGGGCAGGGTCTTTCCTGCTGGTTCCGCCCTATATGCCGCATCAGGAGTTGAACGCGTCCGAGACCGAGGATCTGCACTGCGCGCTGGTCCGCAGCGGGACCGAGGAGGTGGTCGTGAACCTGCCCGATCTGGACGTGGCGGAAGACCCGGAATGGATCGAGTTCTGAGCGTCAGCCCCGCGCGAAGGGGTTTTCGATCTTCAGCCGCCCCTCGATCAGCAGCCCGTCCTGCATATCTTCGGACAGCAGCCGGTCGCACCCGTTGACCAGCGCCGAGGCGACGATCATCGCGTCATAGACCGAAAGCTGATAGCGTTCGGCCAGCGCCCTTCCGACGTCATGCACCGCTTCGGTCAGGTCCACGACCGTCATCCGTTCGCGCACCAGCCCCAGAAGATCGCGCAATTCGTCCCAGCCCATGCCGATCTTGCGGCGGCAGACGGTGGTGATCTCGTTCAGGACCTGCACGCTGATGATCCCGCCTTCCGCAAGGATCGCGCGGGCGGTCGCAGCCTTCGGGCCATCGTCCAGAAGATAAAGCAGGACGTTGGTATCTATCGCCGTTCTCACCTTTCGTTCGCCGCATCCCGGTCGAAACGAAAGTCCGCAGGCAGACGCCCGCGGAAGCGGTCAAGGTCGGTCAGGATCTCGTCCGTGGAGCGGGGCCGCGCGAGGGTCAGCCGCCCGCGCGCGACCTCGACCTCGATCTCGTCCCCCGCCTGAAGGCCCAGTTCGGCGACCAGCTTCGCGGGCAGCCTGACGGCCAGCGAATTTCCCCATTTGGCGACCTGCATGACTGATCCCTTTGTGATATACCCGGTGAGTAATGTATATCCAAACCCCGCCAAGGTAAAGGCTTCCGTCGGTGGCCATCGTCGGTCATGTTGATACACGGGCAAAGGCACCAGACCGCGAAGGGGCAAGACCACATGCCGGGACCGTTTCGGACCGCCGCCCTTGCGGCTGCGCTTTGCGCCGCGCCCGCCGCATCCATGGCACTGCCCCCCGAGGGCGGCGTCGATTACCAGCTTGGCGGCGGCTATCCCCCCGATCCGCGCGTGGCGATCGTGGTGCGCGACAGCACCGACGCGCCCAGTCCGGGGCATTACAACATCTGCTATGTGAACGGGTTCCAGACCCAGCCGGGCGCGCTTGACTGGTGGCTGACGCATCACCCGCAATCCGTGCTGCGCGCGGATGGAAAGCCGGTGGCGGACCCCGGCTGGCCGGATGAATACGCGCTTGATACCACGACAGCCGCTGCGCGTGCCGGGATCGTCGAGGCGGTGGGCATGGCGATCCGGCGCTGCGCCGAGGCGGGGTTCGATGCGGTGGAATTCGACAATCTGGACAGCTGGACCCGGTTCAATGGGCTGAGCCTCGATGGCAATCTTGCCCTTGCGTCGCAGCTTGTCGCGGTGGCGCATGATCTCAAACTGGCGGCGGGGCAGAAGAACGCGCCCGATCTTGCGGCGCATGGCCCCGCTGCGGGCTTCGATTTCGTCATCAGCGAGGAATGTGCCGTCTGGGATGGATGCGGCAGCTATCGCGCGCATTACGGCGATCGGCACATCGATGTCGAATATGACGACGCGCCCAAGGACGGGCTGCCCTTCGATCAGCTTTGCGCGCTGCCCGACCAGCCCCGGCGCACCGTCCTGCGCGACCGTCTGCTGCTGCGGCGCGGAGAGCCGGGATATGTGTTCAATCTGTGCCCGCCGCGCTGATGCCGCGGCGGGCGCGGCGCGGTCAGGAAATCCGCGCGATGGGGGCGCCATAGGCCAGCGTGGTGCCGGTGTCGGCAAGGCGGCTCAGACGGCCCGCCTTGGGGGCTTCGATGCGCGTTTCCATCTTCATCGCCTCCATCACCGCGATGACGTCGCCTTCGGCCACATCCGCGCCATCCTCGACCTGCCACAGCGTCAGGGTTCCGGCCACGGGGGCGGTGACGGCATCGGCATCCGCCGCGACCGGGGTAGGGGCGGCGGATTGCGGCGCGGCGGTCAGGAACCCTTGCGGCAGGCCCAGCTCGTGACGTTTGCCGTCGATCTCGATCGCCATGCGCAGCAGGGGCGCGGGGTCGGCGGCGGCGACGCGCGGGTGGGCGGCCAGTTCGGCGGACAGGGTTTCGGCGAAATCCGTCTCGATCCAGCGGGTGTGGACGCGGAAGGTGTTGATGAAATCGGCCTGTTTCAGCACCGCGCGGTGGAACGGGATGACCGAGGCGACGCCCTCGATGCGAAATTCGGCCAAGGCGCGTTTGGCGCGGGCAAGGGCTTCGGTCCGGGTCGCGCCGGTGACGATCAGCTTGGCCATCATGGAATCGAAGCTGGCCGCGACCGTGCCGCCGGTGGCAATGCCGCTGTCCATCCGCACGCCAGGGCCGGAGGGCGCATCGAACAGCGTGACCGCGCCGGGGGTGGGCAGGAAGCCGCGGGCGGGATCTTCGGCGTTGATGCGGAATTCGATCGAATGGCCGCGCGGGGCGGGGGTGCTATCGTCGGCAAGTTTTGCGCCCGCCGCCACGCGGATCATCGCGCGGACAAGGTCGATGCCGGTGGTTTCCTCGGTCACCGGATGTTCGACCTGAAGCCGGGTGTTCACCTCAAGGAACGATAGCGTGCCGTTTTCCGACAGCAGGAATTCCACCGTGCCCGCGCCGCTGTAACCGGCCTTGGCGCAGATGTCCCGTGCCGAATCCAGAATGCGCTGCGTCTGTTCGGGTTCAAGGAAGGGGGCGGGGGCTTCCTCGACCAGCTTCTGGTTGCGGCGTTGGAGCGAGCAGTCGCGGGTGCCCAGAACCTTGACCGTGCCGTGGCGGTCGGCCAGCACCTGCGCCTCGATATGGCGGGGGCGGTTCAGGAACTGTTCGACGAAACATTCGCCGCGGCCAAAGGCGGTGACAGCCTCGCGCGTGGCGGAATGGAACAGCTCCTCCACCTCCTCCAGCTTCCATGCGACCTTCATGCCGCGGCCGCCGCCGCCATGGGCGGCCTTGATGGCGATGGGCAGGCCGTGTTCGCGCGCGAAGGCCAGCGCCTGTGCGGCATCGACCGGGCCGGGCGATCCAGCAACAAGCGGCGCGCCGACGGATTCCGCGATGCGGCGGGCCTCGATCTTGTCGCCCAGCGCCTCGATCACCTGCGGGTCGGGGCCGATCCAGGCCAGCCCCGCATCCATCACTCCTTGGGCAAATTCGGCGCGTTCGGACAGGAAGCCATAGCCGGGGTGGACCGCATCCGCGCCCGCACGCGCGGCGATGGCGAGGATCTTTTCGGCGTTCAGATAGGTGTCGGCGGGCTTGTCGCCCTCCAGCGCGAAGGCCTGATCGGCGGCGCGGGCGAACAGCGCGTCACGGTCGGCATCGGCATAGATGGCGACGGATTCTATCCCCTCGTCGCGGCAGGCGCGGATGATGCGCAGCGCGATCTCGCCACGGTTGGCAATCAGGATGCGGCGGATGGGGCGCGGGTCGGGGGCGGTGGTGAACAGGGTCATTTGGCTTCCGGCGTGATGGGGGCGAAGGGCGCGGCGGCTGTGAACCGGATACGCGCGCCGGGGGGGATCTGGGCGGCGAGGTCAAGCGCCTCGGGCCGCACGGTTGCGATGACGGGATAGCCGCCGGTCAGCGGATGGTCGGCAAGAAAGAACACCGGCTGGCCGGAATGGGGGATCTGGATCGCGCCCGTCTCGGTCCCTTCGGAGGGCAGCTCGCGCGCGTCGCGGGTCAGCGCCTCGCCCTCCAGCCGCATCCCGACGCGCGACGACAGGGGCGATACGGCCCAGTCCTGCCCCAGAAACCGTTCCACCTGATCCGGCGCAAACCAGTCGGTGCGGGGGCCGAGGGTGACGGGGATTTCCACAACCTCGCCCGTCGCGGGCAGGGCAGGGGGGGCGGAGGGCGCGGGATCGACCGCATCCGCCGCCGCGCGGGCCAAGGGCAGGACCGCGCCTGCGACCAGCGGCTCCGGCCCGATATGGGCCAGCGTATCGCGCGAGGCGCTTTGCATCACCGGGGCGATGTCGAACCCGCCGCGCACGGCCAGATAGCTGCGCATCCCGCGCGCGGGCGGCGGCAGGGTCAGCACCTCGCCCGCGTCCAGCGCGAACAGGTGCGGTGTCACGGGTGTGCCGTCGATGCTGGCCTCGGTTGCGGCGCCTTCGATGGCGATGGTCACGGGTTCGTCCACCGTCAGCCGCACGGGGCCAAGCGTGATCTCCAGCACCGCCGCGCCGGGCGGGTTGCCAAGGCGGCGGTTCGCGGCGCGAAGGCTACCAAGATCCAGCGCCCCGGCGGCGGAAACGCCCTGACCGCCCTGACCAGGCCGCCCTTCGTCCTGCACGGTGATCGGAAAGGCGGTGGACAGGATTTTCAGCCCCGCGGTCGCGGGTGCCACCACTGGCGTCGCGATCCGGTCCGGCGCGGCGCGTTCGACAAAGCGCACCCGTTGCCCCGGCGCCAGAAGCGCGGGCGGGCTGCGGTTCAGATCGAACATCGGCACCTCGGTCCGCCCGATCAGCTGCCAGCCGCCCGGCGATTCCAGCGGATAGATGCCCGAGAACTTGCCCGCCAGCGCCACCGACCCCGCCGGAATGCGCGTGCGCGGCGACGACCGGCGCGGGATGTCGAAGCGCGGATCGTCGCAGGTCATATAGGCGAAACCGGGCGCGAAACCGACGAAGGCCACCTGCCACGTCGCGGCCTTGTGGGCGGCGATCACCTCGGGCGGTGACAGGCGCATCAGACTCGCCACCTCGGCCAGATCCTCGCCGTCATAGGTGACGGGAAGCTCGATCGGGGGGGCGGTGTTTTCGGAGGGCGCGGTGCCGGGCGGGGGGCGACGGTTCAGGATCGCACGGGCCAGCGCGCCATCCGCCGCCATGCCCGCATCGGTGCGGACCATCAGCGTGCGGGCGGCGGGCACGATCTCGGCCACGCCGTCGATCGGGTGGGCAAGCAGCGCGTCGAACAGCACCAGCGTTTCGGTCAGGTCCGGCAGTTCGACCAGCAGCGTGCGCGGGCCGACGGGCAGGAAGGTCAGGCTCATACGTGCCACCTGTGATCGGGGATGTCGGTTATGAACATATGCCCCGGCGCATGGGTGATCGCGAACGGCACGTTCGAGGCCATGACCGCGGCCTGAGGGGTGACGCCGCAGGCCCAGAAGACCGGAACCTCGCCCGCGCGGATTTCGACCGGATCGCCGAAGTCGGGGCGTTGCAGGTCCTTGATGCCAAGGCCGGCGGGATCGCCGATATGGACGGGCGCGCCATGAACGCCGGGATAGCGGGCGGTGATGGTCGCAGCCTCGGCCACGCGGTCCGCCGGGATCGGGCGCATCGACACGACCATCGGCCCTTGCAGGCGGCCTGCGGGGCGGCAGGGGCGGTTCGTCGCATACATCGGCACGTTCGACCCCGCCGCGATGTGCCGCACCTCGATCCCCGCTTGCTGAAGCGGCGTTTCGAAGGTGAAGGAGCAGCCGATCAGGAACGTCACCAGATCGTCCTGCCAATGGGCGGCAGCATCCGCGACCTCCTCCACCAGCTTGCCGTCACGCCAGATGCGATACAGCGGCAGGTCGGTGCGCAGGTCCGCGCCTTCCGCCAGCGCGGTGTCGAAGCGGCCCGCCTCGGTCACGTCCAGCACGGGGCAGGGTTTGGGGTTGCGCTGGGCATAGAGCAGGAAATCCCACGCCCAATCGCGGGGCAGAGAAATCATGTTGCATTGCGTGAACCCCGGCGCCACCCCGGCAGAGGGCGCGGCAAGGCCGGAGCGATAGGCGGCGCGGGCCTTGGCCGGGGTCATGCGAACCCCCGGATTTCCACCCCGCCGGCCACCAGCACCTCGCGCACGCGCTGCGCCATGGCCACCGCGCCGGGGCTGTCGCCGTGGATGCAGATGCTTTGCGCAGGCAGGCGCAGGGTCGATCCGTCGATCGCCTCGATCACCCCATCGGTGGCAAGGCGCAGCATCCGCGCGGCGACTAGCTCGGGATCGTGCAGCACCGCGCCCGGCTCCCGCCGCGAGACAAGCGTGCCTTGGGGGGTATAGGCGCGGTCGGCGAAGGCTTCCTCGACCACCGGCAGCCCTGCGGCGCGGCAGCGGTCCACGATGGGCGCCCCGGCCAGCGCCAGCATCGCCAGCGACGGGTCCACCGCCAGCATCGCCGCGATCACCGCATCGGCCTGACGCGCATCCCCGGCGATGGTGTTGTAAAGCGCGCCATGCGGTTTGACATAGGCGACGCGGGTGCCCGCCGCCTTCGCCAGCCCTTGCAGCGCGCCGATCTGATAGATGACATCGGCGGTCAGTTCCGCCGAGGTCACGTCCATGTTGCGCCGCCCGAAACCGACCTTGTCGGGATAGGAGACATGCGCACCGACCACGACACCCCGCGCCGCCGCCTGTTCCAGCGTGGCGCGGATGCCCGACGGATCGCCCGCATGAAACCCGCAGGCGACGTTGGCGCTGGAGACGATGCCAAGCATCGTCTCGTCATCGCCCATCCGCCATGCGCCGAAGCTTTCACCCAGATCGCTGTTCAGGTCGATGCGCATGATGTCCTCCTTACAAACCGATGAAGGCGAAGATGTTGCCGATGGATTTGTAGCCCATCCACCATGTCAGCGCACAGACGATGGCGCTGAGGATCAGCAGCGGACGGTTGTAGCGGTGCCCGCCCATCAGGTCCGAGCGCGCAAAGCCGATATAGGTGAAGATCGACAGGCCGATGGGCAGGATCAGCCCGTTGAAACCGCCGACGAAGACGAGGATCGCGGCCGGGGGCGTCGTCATCGCCAGATAGACGGCCAGCGACACGGCGATGAAGATGACCGTCGCGATGTCGCGCTGGCGGTCGGTCATGGGCGCGAAGACCGGCATGAAGCTGACCGAGGTATAGGCCGCCCCGATGACCGAGGTGATCGCCGCCGCCCAGAACACAAGACCAAAGATGCGGATGCCGAACTCGCCGGCCGCATGGCCGAAGGCCTGCCCGGCCGGGTTCGCGGTCTGGCTGGCAAGATCCAGCGTCACACCAGAGGCGACGACGCCAAGGATCGCAAGGAACAGAACGAAGCGCATCAGGCCTGTCACCGCGATGCCCGTCAGCGCAGCGCGAGTTACGGCGGCAAGGTGCTCCGGCCCGGTCAGGCCTTTGTCGATCAGGCGGTGCGCGCCGGAATAGGTGATGTAGCCGCCCACGGTGCCGCCGACGATGGTGGTGATGGTGGCGAAATCGATCACGTCGGGCAGGATCGTCTGGCGCAGCGCCTCGCCCACCGGCGGGTTCGACACGACGGCGACATAGATCGTCAGCGCGATCATCCCGATGCCGAGGAAGATGATGATGCGGTCCAGCAGCAGCCCCGCGCGCTTCGACAGGAAGATCCCGATCGCCATCAGCGCGGAAATCGCGCCCCCGACCTTGGGGTCGAGGCCGATCATCGCGTTGAAGCCAAGGCCCGCACCGGCGATGTTGCCGACGTTGAAGGCCAGACCACCGATGATGACAAGGACGGCCAGCAGATAGCCCGCGCCGGGGATCGCCTCGTTCGCGGTGTCGGAGGCGCGTTTGCGGGTCAGCGCGGTGATACGCCAGATGTTCAGTTGCACCACGAAATCGATCAGGATCGAGGCGAGGATGGCGAAGGCGAAGGCCGCGCCCAACTTGGCGGTGAAGGTCGCGGTCTGGGTGATGAAGCCCGGACCGATGGCCGAGGTTGCCATCAGGAAGATCGCGGCAAGGAAGGAGCCGCGCACCGAAGCGGCGGCGGCAGAGGGTATATTGCTCATCGGAACTCTCCCATCGAAGGCAATGATCGCGCCCCAATGGAACCTCCCCCGATGGCGGCGCAAGAAATGAACCTACATAAGTTTGATCATTGTTCAACAATTTTGTGCATGATGTTCAATTTCGCGCCGCGCTGCCCGATTGTCGGGCATGACTGAAACGCCCGCCCGCGCTTGCGCCCCGCCACTCGGCCGGGTTAAAGCTGTCCGCGCCGCCAGCCGTTCGATGCCAGCAGATCGTCATCACCGGCCACGGAGCATCCCCAAAGTGAAGATCCCGAACACATATCGCACCCTTGCGATCTGCGCGTTGCTTGCCCTCGCCCTTCCCGCCCATGCAGAGGAGCCAGCGCCGATGACCGCCGCCCAGATCGCGCCCGCCCTGACCCGTCAGGACATCGTCGCCGGGGCCTACGAGGTCGTCCACGCCCCGGAACTGGGGCAGATCTTCGTCGCGGCGACGCCCAGTTTCGAGCCGGGCACGCCGGGTTACATTCACGTGCTGGACGACGGCGATCTGCATCAGGTCCGCCAGATCCAGCTTCCGCGCCGCGCCTTCGGCCTTGCGCTGGATCGCACGGCGGGGCGGCTTTACGTCGGCCACACGCTGGACGGCACGCTGGGCATCATGGACGCCCGGGGCGGGCTGCCCATCGGCGCGGTCCAGCTTGGCCGCGAGGAGGCCGAGGGCGGGTTCGAGCATACCCGCATGATCGCGCTGGACGAGGAACGCGGGCGCGCCTTCGTGACCAGCCCGTCCCAGACCGGGGTGATCTGGGTCGTGGACACCAAGGCGGACACGCTGCTGCATCGCATCGACGATGCCGGTCTGTGGACCGCGGGCGCCGCCTATGACGCGAAGGCGGGGCTGTTCTATGCCAGCGGCGGCGGCGTGGACGAAATCTCGGTCATCGATGCGGAAACCGGCCGCTCGGTCCGCAGGATCGCGACGGGGGACACGACCGAAGCGGGAGGCGACAATTCGCAGCACTTCTTCGTCAACCTCGACATCGACGTCGAAGGGCAGCGCCTGTTCGCGGCGGATGCGAACAAGCAGATGCTCTATGTCTTCGACATCGAAAGCGGCAAGGTTCTGGCGCAGACGCCGACAGGGATTGGCACGCTGGACGTGGTGTTCAACGGCGCGCGGCAGGAGGTCTATGTCTCGTATCGCGGGGCGGACCGGGAAAACCCGGACGGCACGGGCGGCATCGTCGTGATCGACGCCGCCGATTACGCGGTCAAGGCACGGCTGCCGTTGCCTGCCCATCCCAACAGCCTTGCGCTTGGGCAGGATGGTCAGGTGCTTTACGCGACGGTCAAGGCCCCGCACGAGGAGACGCATCCGGAGCATGTCGCGGGCGCGCTGGACTCGGTGGTCCGCATCGATCTGGAACGCCTGCCATTGTGACATTTCTGTTGCATCCGCCCCGCTTTCGGCCGGGGCGGATGCGCCGCGCTTGAAGTGGACGCCCCGCGGGGGGTAGCACCCTCCGTGCCAGCCGACGCCAGCCCCTTCGAAATTGTGAGGCTGGCAAATGAAGAGTATCCCCCTGAGAACATATCTGCGGCGCAGCACCGCCATGGCGCTTCTGGCGATCTGCCCGGCGGGCATGGCGCTGGCGCAGGACGATACCACGGCGCTGGACCAGATCATCGTGACCGCCGCACCCGGCACCGCGACCGAAGGCACCGGAAGCTGGACGACCGAATGGATGCGGTCCGCCACGGGCCTCGTGCTGTCGCAGAAGGAAACGCCGCAATCCACCTCGGTCATCACCGATGCCCAGATGGAGGATCGCAACATCACCACCATTTCGGGCGTGATGAACGCAGCGACCGGCATCACGGTGCAGGCGTATGAATCCGACCGCATCAACTATTATTCGCGCGGGTTCCAGATCGACGCCTATCAATATGACGGCGTGCCGATCCCGCGCGACGGGGTCTGGCAATTCGGCGACAACAACCCCGACATGGCGCTGTATGACCATGTGGAGATCGTGCGCGGCGCGACCGGCCTGATGCAGGGCGCGGGCGAGCCGGGGGCGTCGATCAACTTCATCCGCAAGCGCCCGCTGGATTTCGCGCAGAACGAACTGGCGGTGTCGCTGGCGTCGCCCAAGGGCGGGCGGATCGAGCTGGACCTGTCGCGCCCGCTGAACGAGGCGGGAACCGTGCGCGGGCGGCTGATCGGCGTGCTGGACGGGCGCGACGGCACGCTGGACGGATACCACAAGGACAAGAAGATCCTGTCCGGCGCGCTGGATGTGGACCTGTCGGACAGCACGACGCTCAGCTTCGGGGTCACGCATCAGAAGACCAAGGGCGACGGCGCGACATGGGGCGGCCTGCCGCCCTTCTATGCCGATGGCGGATTGATCGACTGGGACTGGGGCGCGACCCTTGGCACCGACTGGACCAAGGTCGATACCGAACGGACCGAAGCCTATGCGTCACTGGAGCATGTGTTCCAGAACGGCTGGACCGGGCGTCTGGTCTTCACCCATGTGAAGAACGACATGGACGCGACGCTGGCGTGGATTTCCGGCGTGCCGGACCGCGCGACGGGCAACGGGATGACCGGATACGGCACCCGCTATGACGGCGGTTACAAGCAGAACAACCTGAACGCCATCCTGAACGGCGATTTCGACGCCTTCGGTCGCACGCACCAGTTCGTCTTCGGCGCGATGGCGTCGCGGGGCGAAGGAAGGTATGACGGGTACGGCAAGAACCCGCCCGATATCTTTGATGTGAATATCGGCAATTTGGATGGAAATTATCCTGCACCGGAGCTGTCCGATACGCCGACCTATGTCGACGCGAACAAACACCGTCAGTATGCGATCTATGGCACGGGTCAGTTCAACGTGACGGACAGTCTGGCCCTGCTGGCCGGGGCGCGCGTCAACTGGTGGGACGGCGAGACGAGCGCGGGCGGCCCGGCGACGGCCTCCTACAAATTCTCGGCCGAGGTGACGCCCTATGTCGGCTTCACCTATGATCTGAACCCGGTCTATACCGCCTATGGCAGCATCAGCAGCATCTACAAGCCGACGCTGTCGCAGGACATCGACCGCAACTACCTCGACCCCACCTATGGCTACAACTACGAACTGGGCGTGAAGGGCGATCCCTTCGGCGGCAACCTGTTCGTGTCGGCGGCGATCTTCCAGACCGAACAGAAGGACGTCGCCAATTACGTCGAATATATCGCCGAGGAGAACCGCTCGGTCTATGAAAGCATCGACGGCACCACCACCCGCGGGTTCGAACTGGAGGCGGCTGGCGCGATCACCGACCGCTGGGACATCTCGGCCGGATATACCTGGCGTCTGTCCAAGGATAACGCGGACAAGGAGCTTTACACCGACCAGCCGCGCCATTCGCTGAAACTGGCCACCGAATACGACCTTACCGACCGTCTGTCGCTGGGCGGCGCGATGCGCTGGCAAAGCGGCACGGACAGCATCGAGGAAAGCTTCACCGATGTGGACACGCCCAACGTCCATCAGGGCAGCCACGCGGTGTTCGATCTGTCGGCATCCTATGACGTGAACGACGACACGTCGCTGACCTTGTCGGTCAACAACCTGACCCGCAAGAAATACTATGCCACCACCGGCTTCTACGACACCGTGGTCTATGGCGAGGACCGCACGGCGGAGCTGACCCTACGCGCGAAGTTCTGACCGATCGAACGCCGGGTTCCGCGTCCGGCGTTCGCCCCCGATGTGCGATCGTCACACATGCCATGGAATCGCGGCGGTTTCCCGGCTATCAGCAGGGACGCGCAGCAGGGATGACCATGGCCACGAACGATAACTCCTCCGGTCTTGTCGAACAGATGGCGGGTGCATTGCGTCTGCGCATCATCGGCGGCGCGCTGCTGCCCGGCCAGCGGCTGCCCGAAGCCCGGCTGTCCGAGGAGCTGGGCATTTCCCGCAACACCCTGCGCGAGGTTTTCCGGCTGCTGGGCCGCGACGGACTGCTGCGCCACGAACCCAATCGGGGCGCGTTCGTGGCGACGCCCACGATGGCGACGATCCACGACATCTATCGCGTGCGGCGCATGGTCGAGATTCCGGCGCTGAAACAGGGCTGGCCGCGCCATCAGGCCGTGGCGCGGATGCGCGCCGCCGTCGAAGCCGCCGAGTTGGCGCGCGCGGATGCCGACTGGCGGACCGTCGGAAGCGCCAACATGGAGTTCCACACCGCCATCGTCGCGCTGGCCGACAGCCCGCGCCTGACCGATTTCTTCGACCGCATCGTGGCCGAGATGCGGCTGGCCTTCGGCCTTCTGGGCAGCCCCGAGGATCTGCACGAGCCCTACATCGCGCTCAACCTCGCGATATTGCAGCGGCTGGAGGAGGGCGCCCCGGCAGAGGCGGCGGATCTTCTGGACAGCTATCTGTCCACCTCCGAACGCAAGCTGATGACGGCTTTCGCGAACCTGCCCTGAGCGCCACTGGACAAGCGCCGATCGGGATCGTATAGCCGCCGTATTAGTGTTTCGCGCCCTGGCGCATTTTTATCAGGTGTTTCATGTTCCGAGCAGCTTTCGTCGCTCTTGCGGTTTTCGCTGGCGCATCCGCCGCTTCCGCCGCAACCATCCAGAATTTCGAACTTCGCCAGAACCAGTGGGCCGTGCTTGATCTGGGGCAGACCGGATCGGCCGATCTGGTGATCGATCCGATCAGCGAGGACGGCTCGTTCTCGTTCACCTATGCCTTTTCGGACAGCGGCTGCGGGGCGGGGGCGAACCAATACAACACGTGGTCCTGCATGCCCAAGGACCTTGCGACCAACACGGTGATGTCCTCGTTCAACCACAACTTCGGCGAAGGGTGGTTCGACAAGGTCAACCGCTCGTCCGTCACGGCGCCGGTCGCCATCGCCTATCTGAAGGAAGGGGCGGAGCGTCTGTTCATGTATTTCCGCGTCACCTCCGGGTCGGGCACGATCAGCCAGACCATCGCCGAACCGACGCCCCCCGCGCCGGTTCCGCTGCCTGCGGGCGCCGCGCTTCTGCCGATGGGGCTGGCGGCTCTGGCGCTGTTGAAACGCCGTCGTCGTCAGGTCTGACGCCGATCGCGGCCCGACCATCGCCCGGCGCATGGGCGATGGCGGTCTGGCCAAAGCGGGCGGGTTCGGCGATAGGGTGATCCGATCTCGTGTAAGGGGCTGCCCTTGGCCAAAGCGTTGAACAAGAAGAACCTGCTGGCGCTTGGCCCCGACCGGCTGGCCGAATTGCTGCTGGAGGTGACGAAGGGCCGCGCCGATGCGCAGCGACGTCTGCGGCTGGAGTTGAGCGCGCATAGCGGGGCGGAGGACGTCGCACGCGACATCCGCAAACGCTATGCGTCGATCCGGCTGGCCAAGGGGTATCTGTCGCGCAAGACACACCGGACCTTTGCCAAGGAAATCCGCAGCCTGATCGCACTGATCGAACAGGGGGTGGCGCCGGGCGATCCGGGCCTTGGGTTCGATCTGCTGTGGGAATTGCTGCATCTTGCGCCGGGCGTGCTCCGCCGCACCAAGGACAGCGGCGACATTCTGGCCGAGGCTTTTGCCGATGTCATGGCCGCGGTGGAGCGCATCGGGGTAAATGTGACGGTCGCGCCCGTCGCGCTTGCGGAAACCGTGTTCGAAGCCGTGCGCGAGGATGGAGGCGATACCTTTGCGGGCGCGGTGCGGGCGCTTGCCGCGCCGCTTGGGGCGGAGGGTCTTGCCCATCTGCGAAGTCTGGCGGTGGCCACGCTTGGGGCGCGGCGGGGCAAGGCGGCGCGCAGTTTTGCGGATCGGCGGGTCGCGGGGCTGCTTCGCGACATCGCCGATGTGCAGGGCGATGTCGATGGCTATGCCGCCGGTTTCACGCCCGCGCAGATGACGCAGCCCGCGATTGCCGCCGATGTCGGTGCCCGCCTGCTTGCGGCGGGCCGCGCCGAGGAGGCGCTGGCCCTGGCCGAAGCCGCGATGGATGAGGCCGATACGCCCGAGGTGGCGGGCGTCCTGATCCGCTCGCTTGAGGCGCTTGGGCGCAAGGACGCGCTGCGTGCGTTTCTGTGGGCCTGTTTCCAGCGGCGGCCCGACGCGGATCGTTTGCGCCGCTATCTCCGCCTGTTGCCGGATTTCGACGATATCGAGGCAGAGGACGAGGCACGGATTCTTGCCCAGACCCATCCCGACACCGAGGCCGCATTGCGCTTTTTCGTCCAATGGCCCGACCTTGCCGCCGCCGCGGCGTTGGTGCGCGCAAGGGCGGATCGGCTGGCCGGGACCGAGCCCGATCTGATCGCCCATGCCGAAGCGATCGAGGGCAGGGATGCGCTTGCCGGCATCCTGATCCGGCGGGCGGTCATCCTTGCGCTTTTGCGCAGCGGATCGGTCGCCGCCGACCGCAGGGCCGCCGATCATCTGGCGGCCTGCGCGGTGGCGGATGCGGCAGTTGCCGATTACGGCGATTTCCCGGATCACCTGTCCTTCATCACCGCGTTGCGGCGTCTGTTCGGGCGCCGGAAGGCGTTTTGGGACCGGGTGGCATAAGGCATGCGTTTACAATAACTTCACGGGCCTGTCGCTCGTAATGGTTAATCGAAGCTTACGTGCGGGTGATGACATGACACCCCGCACAGGATCTTCGATGAAACGCTTCGTCCTTACCGCCGCCGTGCTGGCCACGGCGATCGCCACGCCCCTTGCGGCGCAGAACCGGGTCGATGGGCAATCGCCCGATGCCCCGGCGCTGGCGGCCTATGGCGCCCACGCCGTCGGCGTCCGGCAGTTCGAATTCGTGAACAAGGACCAGATCGACGTCGCGTCCATCACGGCCCCCGGCGAACTGCCCCGCTATGACCGCCCCCTGACGGTCGAGATGTGGTATCCGGCGGTCCAAGGCGCGGTGGGCGACACCTCGTTCAAGACGCTGCTGCGCGACGGCAAGACCGAGGCGACGCTGCATGGCCGCGCCGTTCGCGATGCCGCCGCCGCTGACGTCAACTCGCCGCTGGTCGTGCTTAGCCACGGTTATCCGGGCAACCGTTTCCTGATGGCGCATCTGGCCGAAAACCTTGCGTCCAAGGGATATGTCGTCGCGGCCATCGACCATACCGATTCCACCTATGGCAAACAGACGGGGCTTGCCTCGACGCTGGTGAACCGCTCGTTCGACCAGCTTTTCGTGGTGGACGAGCTGGCGCGGCTGAACGGCGATGCGGCTTCGGGCCTGGCCGGGCGGATCGACACCGACAATACCGGCGTGATCGGGTTTTCGATGGGCGGCTACGGTGCGGTCGTGACCGCAGGCGGCGGCGTCAGCGAAGCTGCGACCGCTTTTGCTCCCCCGGTCGCCGTCCACCAGCAGGGCAGCCCCACGCATGAGGCGCTGCCCGATCCGCGCGTCAAGACAGCGGTGGCCATCGGCCCCTGGGGCATGAAAAACGGGCTTTGGGACGCCGAAGGGCTGGCCGGGATCGAGATTCCGATGCTGTTCATCGCCGGGTCCGCCGACACGACCTCGGGATACGAGAATGGCGTGCGCGCGATCTGGGAGGGCGCAACCTCGGTCGATCGTTCGCTGCTGACCTTCGACGGTGGCGGTCACAACACCGTCGCGACGATCCCCGCGCCGATCGAAAGCTATGCGGCGGGCGTGTCGGGCCATTACACGGACGCGGTCTGGGACACCGTGTTCATGAACAATGTCGGGCAGCACTTCATCACCGCATGGCTGGACATCGAATTGAAGGGCGATGCCGCGATGAAGAAATATCTGGAACTGACGCCCATCGGAAGCGAAGGGCCGTGGGCCGGCTTCGCGGATGGCACGGCGGACGGCCTGCGGTTCGAGACGATCGAGGCCCCCGCGCCGGTCCCGCTGCCCGCGTCGATCTGGCTTCTTGGTGCGGCACTGGCGGGGATGGGCGCGATCCGCCGCATCCGCGCCTGACCGCGGTTCAGCGGCACTGCGCCAGATAGCTTTGCTGCGCGGTGTTCATCAGACCGTCCAGAAGCGTCATGCCGAAAGGGCTGCCCGAAACATCGGGCACCTGCCCAAGCGGGCCGCGTTCGCGCAGCACCTTGACCAGCAGATCGGGGTGGTAATACCGAAGCATCGACCCGAACACCAAGGAAAAGCTCATCCCGTCCTGCTGGCCAAGCGCGCCGATGGTGGACACGGTCGGCACCGACAGGCCCGAGATCCGCGCCACCTCTGCCGGGTCGGCGTTCTGGTTGGCCTCCATCGCGGCGCCGATCCGTTCAATATCCCCCGCGGATCGGGTCGCCACGGCATTCTCGATCTCTTGCAGGGCGCTGCATTGCGCGGGTGAAAAGCCCATGGGCGTGCCTGCGGGCGGCAGCGTGGCGAATTGCGCCAGCGCGGGAAGGCCGAACGAACAGACGGCAAGGGAAAGAAGGCAAAGGCGCATCGGCACTCCTTGGCAGGGCTGATCGACAGATGGCATGGAAGCGCGGCGGAAGAAATCACATCCGCGTGCCCGCGTCAGTTCAGCGAACGGCCCGCCAGAATCCGGCGCGCCGTGGCGTCGGAAGTGGTCGCGATCTCCAGCAGGTCGCGCAGGGTGTCCACCCGTTCCTCGGCCAGATCGTCGTCTTCGGCCTCGGCCAGAAGGTCGGCGACGAGGCCGAGCGTCTGGGCCGCGATGTCGGCGATGCGCGCGGCGTTTTCGGCCGACAGGCTCGCATCCGCATCGGCGGTGCGGACAAGCGTGGCGATCTGCGTCACCGACGCCTCGATGTCTTCAAGGTCTTCGCGTTCTTCTGGGGTCATGTCGCTCGATGGGGTTTGGGTCTGCGGTCGGGCCAGTCTGGACATATCGGCGCGAAGTGTCACGAGCGGAACTTGCACCGCGCGCCACGGGCCGGGATCGGCGGGGCCGCGCGCATTCGGCATTGCGGCGGCCGATTCGCGATGCCGTGACAGCAGGGAAAAGCGGCCGAGGGCGCTGCCCTTCGCGGGAATGAATTTTTGCGCCGGGGCCGCAATCTGGAAGAACATTCCCTTTTGTGGTTGCATACGGCGGTATGCGGGGTCTAAGAGCGCAGAAGACGTCGGCGGGAAACCGCCAGCCTCGCCCAGCCACTGAGACCGGGATCATGCCCGGTAGGGAGCAAGATATGACCGATCTTCCCGGCTTTCCCAGCCGCCGCAGCTTTTTGAAAGCTTCCGCCGCGGGGGTCGCCATAAGCGGGTTCGCCCTTGCCGCGACCGCACAGCCGGCCCCGCCGATCCAGCTTGACCAATACCAGCCGGTCTATTTCTCGGACGTCGAATGGGCGTTCGTGCTGGCGGCGACGGCGCGGCTGATCCCGTCGGATGGCGAAGGCCCCGGCGCGATCGAAGCCGCTGTCCCGGTGTTCATCGACCGGGAATTGACCGGCGATTTCGGCACCGCTGTGGACTGGTATATGCAGGGGCCGCACAACGCCGCCGCCGACCCGCTTCTGGGCTGGCAGACGCCGCTGACCCCCGCGCAGATCTACCGCGAGGCGATCCCGGTCGTGAACGCATGGTGCGAAGAAGTCCACGGCGCGATCTTCGCCGATCTTGCGCCGGACCAGCAGGACGCCGTCCTGACCGCGATGCAGGAAGGCGAGGTCGAACTTGCCCCCGAGATCCGCGATTTCTTCAAGATCCTGCTGCAGAACACCAAGGAAGGCTATTTCGCCGACCCGATCTATGGCGGCAACGCAGGCATGGCCGCTTGGGCCTATATCGGCTTTCCCGGCGCGCGGGCGGCCTACAAGGAATGGGTCGGACGGCACAACATCGCCTATCCGCTCGGCCCCGTATCGATCAGCGGAGACCGCGCATAATGGCACGTCAGGAAGCAAAGAAGGACGTGGTCATCGTCGGCCTGGGTTGGACCGGCGCGATCATGGGAATCGAACTGGCGCAGGAAGGGCTGGAGATCGTTGCGCTGGAACGCGGGCACGATCAGGACACCGTGCCGAATTTCCAGTATCCGCAGATGATCGACGAGCTGAAATTCGGCGTCCGTCTGAAGATGATGCAGAAGCCCAGCCAGCAGACGCTGACCGTGCGCCGGAATGAATCCGAGACCGCGCTGCCCTATCGCAGCCTCGGCTCGTTCCTGCCGGGCAATGGCGTCGGCGGGGCGGGCACGCATTGGAACGGCCTCAACTGGCGTCCGCAGGCCGAGGAGATGCGCCTGCGCTCCTATGTCACGGAAAACTGGGGCGAGGGGATCATCCCCGCCGACATGACCATCGGCGATTACCCCGTCACCTATGACGAGCTGGAGCCGTTCTTTGCCCGTTTCGAACGTGTGGCCGGGATTTCCGGCACCGCGGGCAACATCAAGGGCGAACTGCGCGAGGGCGGCAACCCGTTCGAAGGCTGGCGGTCCGAGGAATATCCGATGCCCGCCATGCCCTCCACCTGGGACGGCGCGAAATTCGCCGAAGCCGCGAAGGCTGCGGGATACCATCCGTTCCCCAGCCCCGGCGGCATCGCCTCGCGCGCCTATGTCAACGAATACGGAATGCAAATGGGGCCGTGCAACCACTGCGGCTTCTGCGAACGCTACGGCTGCTTCCAGTATTCCAAATCCTCGCCGCAGACGGCGATTCTGGACCGGCTGAAGCAATATCCGAACTTCACCTATCGCACTGAATCCGAGGTGCTGCGGGTGGAGATGGCCGCGGATGGCAAGACCGCCACGGGCGTCACCTATTTCGACGAAAAGGCCGGCGAGGAAGTGTTCCAGCCCGCCGACATCGTGATCCTTGCGACCTATCAGCTGAACAACGTCCATCTGATGCTGCTGTCGGGCATCGGCCAGCCCTATGACGCGCGCACGGGCGAGGGTGTGACCGGCAAGAACTACGGCTACCAGATGAACGGTGGCGTCACGATGTTCTTCAAGGACGAACATTTCAACCCGTTCATCGGCACCGGGGCCAACGGCTTCTGCATCGACGATTTCGGGATGAACAACATCGACTATGGCGCCGAAGGCTTCATCGGCGGCGCCTATTGGCGGTCGGGCCAGACCAACGGCCAGCCGATCCGGTCGATGCCGCTGCCGTCCGGCACGCCGACATGGGGCGCTGGCTGGAAGCAGGCGGTGGGCGAATGGTATGGCCATGCCATGTCCATCGGCGCGCACGGCTCGTGCATGTCCTATGCCACGAACCACCTCGACCTCGATCCGACCTATACCGACCGGCACGGGCGGCCGCTGATGCGGATGACGTTCAACTGGAACGCCAACGACATCCGCCAGACGCAGTTCATGAAGTCGAAGATGGAGCCGCTGGCCCAGTCGATGAACCCCGACCTGATGCAGTCGTCGTTCAAGAAGGAAGGCGCGCAATACGACGTCCGCCCCTATCAGACGACGCACAACACCGGCGGGCACATCATGTCCGACACCCCGACCACGGGCGTGGTGAACCGCTATTCGCAGGCATGGGATAAGCACAACGTCTTTGCGCTGGGCGCGGGCAACTTCGTGCAGAACACGCAATACAACCCGACGGGGCTGGTCGGCGGGCTTGCCTATTGGACCGCCCATGCGATCCGCACGCAATACCTGTCCAACCCCCGCCCGCTGGTCTGAGGAGAGCGAGATGAAAACCATTCTCCGCGTGATCGGCGGCGCTGCCGTTCTTGGCGCTGCGGGCCTTGCCGCCTTCGTCTTCGTTCCCGTGCAGCGCACCGCCGCCGTGACGGACCTGCCCGCCGACTGGACCGCGCCCGAAGGGGCGGGCGAATATGTCATGTATGCGGGCGACTGCATGGCCTGCCACACCGCCGAAGGGGGGCAGCCCTTTGCCGGGGGCCGCGCGATCCATTCGCCGATGGGCACGATCTGGTCCACCAACATCACGCCCGACCCCGAAACCGGGATCGGCGGCTATTCTCTGGACGAGTTCCGGGCGGCGATGATCGACGGCATCCGGGCCGACCGCGCGCATCTCTATCCGGCGATGCCCTATGAAAACTACCGCCTGATGACCGAGGAGGACATCCGCGCGCTGTATCAGTATTTCATGGAAGACGTGCAGCCGGTGAACAACGCGGTCGAAGCGACGGCGCTGTCCTTCCCCTTCAACATGCGTTTCGGCATCCGCGCGTGGAACTGGCTGGCCCTGTCGCATGACGCGGGCCCCGCCGTTTCCGGCGACACGCCCGAGGATCGCGGCGCCTATCTGGTGGACGGCGCGGGTCACTGCGCGGCCTGCCACAGCCCGCGCACCGCGTTCATGTCGCAGGACGGCATCACCAAGGCCGACGCGAACTATCTGACCGGCGGCGAGGTGGACGGCTGGCACGCCCCCGCCCTGCGCGGACCCGGCAGCGCGCCAAAGGTCTGGGCGGTCGAAGAAATGGCGGCCTATCTTTCGACCGGCCGCAACGCCCATTCGGCGGCGAATGGCGAGATGGGGCTGGTCGTGCGCGATTCGCTCCAGCACCTGACGGACGAGGACAATCTGGCCATCGCGACCTATCTGCGCACGATGGACGGCGCGCCGGAAACCGCCAGCGTGGCCGAGGCCGCAACCACGACCGAAACGATGCTGACCGAGGCGACCGATCTGGACCTTGGCGCGCGGCTGTATCTGGACAACTGTTCGGCTTGCCACTTCGTTGACGGCAAGGGCGCGGCGGAAATCTTTCCGGAGCTGGCGAACAACTCCATCGTCACCGCACCGCAGATCGGCGGGCTTGCCAACGTGATCCTGCACGGGGCCGAACTGCCCAGCACCGAACACCGCCCGATGAAGCTGAAGATGCAGGGCTATGCCGACCGTCTGTCGGACGAGGAAGTCGCGGCGCTGGCAACCTTCCTGCGTCAGGCCTGGGGCAATGACGCGCCCCCCGTCGCGGCTGCGGACATCGCACCGTTCCGCGCACAGGCGGCGCACTAGCCACCTTTGGTCATGGGCGCAGACACAGCGCCCATGACCGCGATCCGCGTTCAGCCGCGCATGCTGGACCGCCAGACCGGAAGCGCCTCGAGGAAGCTGTCGCGTTCGGACGATGCCCCGGAGATCAGTTCGACCACCCGCGCCGCGATTTCGGGCAGTGGTTGGCGGAAGGTCGTCAGATCGTAACCGCCCCATGCCGCCTCGGCGATATCGTCGAAGCCGAGCACGCAAAGATCGCGCGGGATCTGCAGGCCGAAGTCGCGGCGCGCGGCATCCATGAAGCCGCAGGCGATCAGATCGGTGACGCAGAACACACCGTCGGGCCGCCCCTGACCGCCAAGCGTCATGCGCGCGGCGTCGCCCCCCGTGGCATAGGCGGTCGGTCCTGCCTTCACGATCCGTGCCTCCATCCCCTGTGCCTGCGCGGCTTCGACGAAGCCACGTTCGCGCGCCAGAAGGCTGGGCGTGCCGGCGGTCGATCCGATCACCGCGACTTTGCCGCAGCCGGCGCGGGCGAACATGGCGGCGGCCTCGGTCATGGCATGGCGGTAATCGATGGTCACATGCGACGGCGATGCGGCCCCGCCCGTGCCCTTGCGATTGATCAGGATGACCTGCTGGCCACTGGCGATGCAGGACCCGACCAGCGCCTCGGGCGGGCTGCCGGACATCACGACGATGCTGCTGGCGCGGTATTGCAGCGCCTGCGTCAAGGCGGCCTCGGCGCTTGCCGCCTCGGCCGAGGTGTTGATGACCAGCGTGGCGCGCCCGGCCGTCTGGATCTGGGCGGTCAATTCCGCCAGCAGCGCCGATTGGAACGGCGCGTGCAGGTCCGATCCGATCAGGCAGACGGGGCGCGATGCGGTCTGCGACAGCCCCCGCGCCAGATGGTTGACGTGATAGTTCAGCGCGCGCGCCGCCTCCATCACCTTGCGCCGCGTTTCGGCCGAGACGCTGGCACCTTCGGTGAAGGTGCGCGAGACGGCGGACCGCGATACCCCGGCCAGTTGGGCAACCTCGTCGGCGCTGGCGAATTTCCGGCTCATCGCAACCTTTCGACCTGGCGCACCGCATGGCGGGCGGCTTCCATCAGCATGGGCTTGGGCGTCTCGTGCCATTCCTCGGGGCGCAGTTCGCGCCGGTCGCGGATATGGTCGATGGCGGCCTCCAGCGTGGGATAGTCCTGCGGCATTTCCAGATGAAGGAAAAGGGCGACCAGCGTGACCGACCGCGATCGTCCGCCGCGGCAGTTCACCATGACGTTGCCGCGCGCCTTGTTGGGATAGGTCGGGCGGTCCGGCATCACCTGATCCAGCGCCGCGCGCAGGATGAAATAGGCGCCGATCATCTGGTCCAGCGGATTGCCGTTCCCGTCGATCAGCCCGATCTTGTAATAGCGGAAGGGCGCGTGGTCCGCCCCTTCGGGCACGATGTTGACGTCAAGGTTGACCGCGCAGTTCACGACCGTCGTGACGCCATGATCTGCAAGGATCGCGGGCGAGGCGAGCGCGCGGCTGTCCCCGACATAGATGTCCACGCCCCATGCTGGCAGGCGTTCGACAAGGCTGATCGGCGGGCGGGGGAAATCGAACATCAGGCGATCCTTTCCATGATCGGGGCAAGAAGCGGGTTGGAGGCGAAGACGGGACCGCCATGCCAGAGTTGCGGCGCCCGGTCCGCGCCGGTGCAGATCGTGCCGCCCGCTTCGGCAACCAGCAGCAGGCCGGCCAGCGCATCCCATGCGTTCATGTGCAGTTCGGCATAGCCATCGGTGCGCCCTTCGGCCACCCAGGCCAGCGCGAGGGCACCCGACCCGTGCCGGCGCACATTGGTGCCGGCATCCAGAAACGCGGTCTGCGCCGCCAGATAGGCTTCGCGCGGCACGCGGGTGGACCAGCCCAGTTCGACCGCCGCCTGTGCGGGCGGGTTTGGCGAAACCGAAATCGGAGCGCCATTCTTGGTCGCGCCCCGGCCCGCCCCGGCCTCGTAAAGCTCGCCGGTGGCGGGGTTCAGGATCACACCCAGCCGTGTCCTGCCCCCCGCGACGAAGGCGATCGAAACGCAGAAATGCGCGATACCCCGCGCGAAGTTGTCGGTGCCGTCGATCGGGTCCACGACCCAGAGGTTCTCGCCCTCGGTCCGCCCGGTCTCCTCGCCCAGAAACCCGTCCTGGGGCCAGTCGCGGGCGATCCGCGCGCGGATGAAGCGTTCGACTTCGGTATCGGCCTCGGTCACCGGGTCCTGCGGCCCCTTCAGCGCAAAGCCCGCCGGGCGGGTGCGGAAATGGCGCAGGGCGATCTCGCCCGCTTGCCCGACCATTTCGCGCAGAAAGGCGGCGCGGGCGGTCATCTCATCTGTCATTCTTGTTCTTGCCGGAAAGAGGAGGGGCGGGCCGCGATGGCCCACCGGATTTTCAGCGCGACAGGCTCATGGCCCAAAGGTCCTGCCAGTCCTGACGCGCGTCCCAATCGTCCATCGCCGTCGCAGCGTCATAGCCGAAGATGCGGTCCTGCACCGCGCCGACGCCCGACGGCTCGTCCGCGGGCAGGGCGTTGGCGGCGTTGGTCGAGATTTTGCCGTCCTGTGCCTGCGGGGCGATGCCTTCCCCGGTCATGATGTAATGCAGGAACAGCTTGGCCGCGTTCGGGCTGTCGGTGCCCGCCGCGATCACCGCGATGGACGGATAACCCCAGCCGACCCACGGGCCGACGGTGTCGCACAGGCCCAGCTTCATCCCGTCCGCATTGTCGCGGAACTTGGCGGTCGAGATCAGGCCGATGAACGCATCCTTCTGGTCGGGCGCGCCCACGGCATCGGCGGCGGCGGAATCGCTGTCGGTCAGCAGCGGCGCGTTGGCGGCCAGCGCCTTGACCCAGGCTTCGGTCGCGCGCTCGATCGGCTGGCCGAACTGCGCCTGATACGCGGCGGCCATCGCATCGTCGCCATGCGTCGCCATCTGGTTGAACCAGTCGGTATAGGACGGCTTGCCCAGCGGGTCCTGCATCGCGACGCGCCCCCGCCATTCCGGCAGGGTCAGCTGCCAGATGTTGGTGATCGGGCAGGTGTCGAACAGATCGGTGTTATACGCCCAGACGTTCGGCGCCATCACCACCGTCAGCGGATCTCGATAGATTTCGGGGATCTCCATGTCCGGCGCATAGGAGGTGGCATGGCCGGGCTGGATCAGTTCGGCCATGACGGCGGGGGCATCGGCGATGATCGCGACGTCGGTCTGCACGTTCCCCGCCTGCGCCTCGCGCGCGACGATTTCCAGCGTCTGGACCGCGTTCGCCTTGGTGCCGGTGGCCTTCAGCCCGTATTTCGCGGCAAAGGCTTCGGCCATGCCGACGATCTTGCCGGTGCTGTCATAGACGGTCAGCGGCGGCTCGGTGCGGGCAGCCTCGATCAGCGCGTCCTGCGCCGCGACGGGCGAGGCCAGAAGCGTCGTCAGAAGAAGGTATTTCATATCAATGTCCTGCGATGTTGATTTGCCAAAGGTCCTGCCAGTCCTGACGGCGTTCCAGATCGCTGGCGGCGCTTGCGGTGTTCCACACCATCATCTGGGGCAGGCGGTCGGTCAGGCCCGAAGGCTCGTCCGCTGGCAGGCCGATCGCGGGATCGGCGGGGATCTTGCCGTCCTTGGCCTGCAGGGCGATGCCTTCCTCGGTCAGCAGATAGTGGATGAACAGCTTGGCCGTGTTTGGGCTGGGCGTCCCCGAGGCGATCACCCCCAGCCCGGGATAGAGCCAGCCGGCGAAAGGCGCGATGCCGTCGCAGATCGCAAAGTCCAGCCCCGCGTCGCGGAATTTCGCAACCGACACCATGCCGAAGAAGGGGGCGTCCTGCGCCGCCCCGACCGCTTCGGCGACGCCGGTGGAATCGGCGACCAGCGGGGCGTTCGCGGCGAATGCCTCGACCCAGGCGGCGGTGGCGCTTTCCCCGTCGAAGGCCGTGCCGAACTGCGCGCGATAGGCGTCCGCCATCGCGGCGTCGTGGCTGGTTTCAAGCTGGTTGAACCAATCGGCATAGTTGGGCTTGTCCAGCGGGTCCATGATGGCGACGCGCCTTTGCCATTCGGGCGTCGTCAGTTCCCATACATTCGCCACGGGGCAGGCGTCATAGGCGGCCGAGTTATAGGCCCAGACATGCGGATCGGTGACGACGACAAGCGGATCGCGGGCGGCGTCCGGCAGGTCGATATCCTCGGGGGCCCAGCTTTGCACGATGCCCCTGTCCAGCAGGTCCGCGCCGATCACCGCCGCATCGGCGGCAAGCGAGACCGAGGTCTGGATGTTGCCCGCCTCATGCTCGCGGATCAGCAGGTCGGCCTGCGCCGCCTCGTTCACCTTGCGGCCCGTGACGTTCAGCCCGTATTTGGCGCTGAACGCCTCGGCCTGATCGACGATCTTGCCGGTGACGGCCAGGACGGTGGTCGGCGGCTCGCCCTTGGCGCCGTCGATCAGCGTTTGCAGGTCCTGTGCCTGCGCGGTCCCGGTCAGGGCAAGCGCGCAGACGGTGATGCCAAATCGTTTCATGTATCCCTCATGCATGGCAAAGCTGGGGCGTCCGTTGGAGACGGCTGCCGTTGATGTCGAAGTGGTGAAGGTGGTCCGGTGCGATCGACCACAGCACAGGCTGGCCCGCGCGCAGGTCGGGGCGGGTTTGGGTCGAATGCAGCAGCCGTTCGACCCCGACCGCCAGTTCCACCATCCAGCTGCCGCCCGTGGGCATGACCGACCGAACGGTGGCGGGCTGGCCGTGGCCAAGGCGGATATCCTCGGGGCGCAGGCCGATCAGGGGGGCGCCGCCAAGGCTGCGGCCCAGATCGCCCGCGCCGTCTATCATGTTGATCGGCGGGTTGCCGATGAACCGCGCAACGAAGCTGTTCGCGGGGCGGGCATAGATGTCGTCGGGGGTGCCGACCTGTTGCAGCAGCCCGTCCTTCATAACTGCGATGCGGGTGGCAAGGGTCATCGCCTCCCACTGGTCATGGGTGACGAAGACGATGGTGGTGCGGAACTCCTCGTGGATGCGGCGCAGCTCGGCCCGCATTTCAAGGCGCAGCGCGGCGTCGAGGTTCGACAGCGGCTCGTCCAGCAGCAGAACATCGGGGCGCACCGCCAGCATCCGCGCCAAGGCCACACGCTGCTGCTGCCCGCCCGAAAGCTGGCTGGGATAGCGGTCCGCGTATTTGGCGATGGACAGCTTTTCCATCACCTCGGCCACCTCGGCCCGCATCTGCGCGGCGGGGATCTTGCGCAGGCGCAGCCCGAACTCGATGTTCCGCGCCACGGTCATATGCGGCCAGAGGGCATAGCTTTGGAACACCAGCCCCAGCTTGCGCTTCTCCGGGCCGACGAACACACCCGTCGCGGGGCAATCGACCACGCGGTTCCCGATGGCGATGCGGCCCGCCGTTGCCGTCTCCAGCCCCGCCAGCATCCGCAGCATCGTCGTCTTGCCGCAGCCGGACGGGCCCAGCAGGCACATGAAATCGCCATCCTCGACCCGCAGGGTCACGCCGCCGACCGCCGCAGGGCCGCCATAGGATTTGGTGATGTCGGTCAGTTCGATTGCGGGCATGTCAGCCTCCGATCCCGTCGCCAAGGCCGGTGCGCGTCAGACGCTGCACAGCCCATGTGCCGCCCCAAGCGATCAGGGCGATGATCAGGACGACCGCATTGGCCGCCTGCGTGTAGTTGTAATCGACCAGCCGCAGCGAATAGGTCGCCAGCACGTCCGTCGCGGGCACCGCCAATATCACGAACAGGCTGACGCTCTTGATGCCCGCGACGAACGGCATCAGCACCCCGGCGACCAGCGCGCCCTTCTGGATCGGTGCCACGATGGACACCATGCGCCGCCACCAGCCCGCACCGGCGATGCGCGCGGCCTCCTCGGGCTCGCGGCCAAGCTGGGTCATCGCCGCGATGCCGGATCGCGAGGCGAAGGGCATCTGATCCGCGATCAGCGCCAGCATCAGAATCCACGGCGTGCCATACAGCGCCGGGATCGGCCCACGCTGCACCGCAAACAGCGACAGATAGGCGGCGGCAAAGGCGATCCCCGGCACCAGATAGGGCATGAACGCGATCTGCCGCAGGAACACCGACAGCGCCCGCCATTCGGTGCGCGTGACGACATAGCCGACCAGCAGCCCCAGCACTCCCGAGGCCAAAGCCGCCAGCCCCACGATCCGCAGACTGTTCCACGCCGCCGCCCAAAGGTCCGCCGACAGCAGCACCCCGTCGCGGAGCGCGATCGTGCCCAGATCGCGCCCGATCCAGTAATCCAGCGTGAAATTGCCCCAGTCCAGCCGCCCCGGCATATGCGTGATCGTGGACAGGGCCAGCACGCCCAGCGGAACCACGACGCCGACGGCAAAGAACCCGCCCGCGACGCCCGTCGCCAGATACCGCCCGCGCCCAAGGGCTCGCACCCGGTCCATCGCGCCCTTGCCGCCGATGGTCACGAAGCGGCGCGCCTCGCGCATCAGGTAAAGGTCGATGCAGATGGACATGACGCCGATCAGCATGATCGCCCCCGCCAGCACCGACGCCGCCCCGGTCTGCCGCGACGAGATCGCGCGGTAGAGAGAGGTCGAAAGCACATCGTATTGAACCGGCAGCCCAAGCACATAGGGCACCGCGAATTCGCCGATCGCATCGGCAAAGATCAGCACCGAGGCAGAGATCAGCGCAGGCCGGATCAGCGGCAGCACCACCTGCCACGCCACCGTCCCAGCCCCCGCGCCAAGGATGCGGGCGCAATCCTCAAGCTGGGCGTCCAGACGGCGCAGCGCATTCCCGACCAGCAGGATGACCATGGGGATATAGGTGATCGTCAGGATCAGAATGATCGGCACGCGACCGTAGGACAGCCAGTCGGGGGGCGAGAACCCAGCAGCCTCGGCCCAGCCGGGCTGGCCGCCGATGGTGCGGTTCTTGAACAGGGTCGTCCATGCCAGCGCAAAGGTCCAGCTTGGCAGCATGAACGGCACGATCAGCGCGGTCGAGAACCAGCGCCGCCCCCACATGTCCGTGCGGAACAGCAGCCACGCAAGAACCGAGCCGATCGTCAGCGATGCCGCCATGGCGCATACCGCCGTCACCAGCGTATTGGCCAGCGGTTGCCAGAACAGCAGTCGCGACATCGGCGACAGCAGAACCCGGTCGAGGTAGTAGAACGTCAGACCCCCGACCTCGGCCCCCGCGCGGCGTGCGTCGCCGACCTGCACGACGAACAGGTTCGCAAGGATCGACACGACGGGCGCAAGGATCAGACAGGCAAAGACGATCGCAAGACACAGCCCGATCGCATTGGTCGGATCTTGCGACAGGGTCGTCCATGCCCGGCGCAGAGGCGCCATCCGAAGGGGGGAGGAATAAGGTGTCTGCATGGCCGTCCCGTTGTGGTCCGGCGCTTGCTACGTGCGGTCTGTGACAGTCGCGCGACACTTTGCACGCATGTGCAACAAATATCGCGCGCCATTATAGGCAATCTTGCACGGCAGTGCATTCAGATGAGCGCGCGCCTCACCTTCCCCGATACCCATTCGCTGGCAATCACCGTGCCAAGGATGACAATGCAGATCATCAGCACCTGCGGCCATGCCAGCACGTTCAGGCTGGCCTGAAGCTGCATCCCGAGGCCGCCCGCGCCCACCAGCCCAAGGATCGCGCTTTCGCGGATGTTGATGTCCCAGCGGAACACGCTGATGCCAAGGAATGTCGGCAGCACCTGCGGCACGATGGCGTAGTGCAGCACCTGCGCGGGGCCGGCGCCGGTGGCGGTCACGGCCTCGATCTGCCGGACGTCGGTCTCCTCGATCGCCTCATACAGCAGTTTGCCGACGAAGCCGACCGACCGGAAGGCGATGGCGATGATCCCCGCCAGCAGCCCCGGCCCAAGGATCGACACCAGCAGCAGCGCCCAGATCAACGAGTTGATCGACCGCGACGCCACGATCAGCAAAAGCGCGGCCGGGCGCAGCACCAGCCGCGACGGCGTGGTGTTCGACGCGGCCAGAAACGCCAGCGGCACGGCCATGACGACACCCAGCAAGGTGCCAAGCGTCGCGATGTTCAGCGTGTCCCAAAGCGGCTGCCAAAGCTGCTCCATATAGCTCCACCGTGGGGGCCATGCGCGGCTGCCGATGTCGGCGGCGGCGCGGGGGGCGTCTTGGACGAACACCCACATCGTGCGTTCCGTCATCAGGCCCCAGCACCAGACGAACAGCGCGACCGTCGCGAACCAGAACCCCCACAGCGCAAGGCGGGCGCGGGGGGTGCGATGCTGCCAGTTCATTTCAGCCATCCCCGCATTCGGCTGGACGCATATTCCGATGCCATGACGATGGCGATGATGATCAGCAGGATCGCGCCCGCACTGCCATATTCATAACGCGACAACGAGGTGTCCAGCGTGCCGCCGATCCCCCCCGCGCCCACGATTCCGATCACCGCGCTTTCGCGAAAGTTGATGTCCAGCCGATACAGCGACAGCCCGATCAGGCGCGGCATCACCTGCGGCTGGACGCCATAGTTGATCAGTTGCCACCATGATGCACCCGTCGCGCGGATCGCCTCGGCCTGTTTGGCGTCGATCTCCTCGATATCGTCGGCAAGCAGCTTGCCGATGAAGCCGATGGTGGCGAAGGTCAGGGTCAGGAACCCCGCGAAGGCACCGAATCCGAACAGCGCGACGAAGAAGATCGCGACGATGATCTCCTGCAAGGATCGGCTGACGGCGATGATGCTGCGGCAGATCGCGTGCAGCCACCGCGGGGCGATGTTGCGCGCGGCCCCGATGCCGACCGGGATCGAAAGGGCGATCCCGGCAACTGTGGAGGTCAGCGTCATCGTCAGGCTTTCGACCAGCCCTTGACTGATGTCGCGCCAGCGGGTGGTGAAATCGGGCGTCAGGAATCCGGCGATGAACCGCTGGCCGCGCTCCATCCCCTCGGCCACGCGGGTCCAGTTCACATCGACGCTTTGCAGCGCCAGCGTCAGATAGACGAGCGCGCCAAGCGACAGGGCGATGCGCCAGAAGCGGGATTTGACGATCTGCGGCGGGCGGCGCCACGTGGTTGGATGGCTCATGCGGCGGCCTTGTGCATCGCCTTCCAATCCTCGGCCCCATAGATGCGGGTCAGCACATCGTCGGTCAGCGCGGAGGGCGCGCCGTCGAACACGACCCGCCCCGATTGCAGCCCGATGATGCGGTCGGTGAATTGCTGCGCCAGCACGACGTCATGGATGTTGATGATCGCGGGCAGACCGGATTCGCGGCAGATCTCGGTGATAAGCCGCATGATCTGGCGCGAGGTGCGCGGGTCGAGGCTGGCCGTCGGCTCGTCGATCAGCAGCAGCTCCGGCTCCTGCTCCAACGCGCGGGCGATGCCGACACGCTGGCGCTGGCCGCCCGACAGGGCGTCGGCGCGCTTGTCGGCATGGGCCGACAGCCCCACACGGTCCAGCAGCGCGAAGGCCCGCTGAATGTCCTGCGGCGGAAAACGACGCGTGAAACTGCGCCAGAACGGCACATAGCCAAGCCGCCCAGACAGCACGTTTTCCATCACCGTCAGCCGTTCGACCAGCGCATATTCCTGAAAGATCATGCCGATGCGGCGGCGGGCGCGGCGCAGATCGCGCGCGCCCAGACGCGTCACGTCCACATCGTTCAGCCGGACAGACCCCGATGACGGCTCCACCAGCCGGTTGACGCAGCGGATCAGCGTGGATTTGCCCGCGCCCGAAGGCCCGATCAGGCCGACGACCTGCCCCGCAGGCACGGTGAAACTTACATCCGACAGGGCCTTGTCGCCGGTCCGATAGGTCTTGGTGAGGTTCTCGACGCTCAGCATGGGTCTGTCGGGGGCGGCGCACCGCCCCCGCCTTTCGGATCAGGAACAGGTGTATTCGACGCCAAGCGCGGCATCGATCTCGCGGATGACCTTCCAGTCGTCCTTGAAGGTGATCGGCACGAAACGATCCTCGCCCTGCGCGGCGAATTCTTCTTTCAGCGCCGAGCCTTCCCAGTCGAAGCTGAAGAAGGCTTCCTTGATCTTGTCCTGCAATTCCGGCGTCAGGTTATGCGCCATGCCATAGCCGGTCGTCGGGAAGGTGTCGGATTTGAAGATCGTGACCAGCGCATCGCCGTCCACCGCATCCCGCGCGACCATCCGCTTCAGCACCGAGTTCGCAACCGCCGCCGCGTCGTAATCGGCATTCGCGACGCCAAGGATCGAATTGTCATGCGCGCCCGAGAAAGCCGGCGTGTAGTCGCGTTCCGCCGCCAGATCGAATTGCGACGTCAGCAGCGCCTGCGGTGCCTTGAACCCCGAGTTCGAGGTTTCCGACGTGAAGGCCAGCGTGCGGCCCTTGAGGTCCGCAACCTCGGCGATGCCGCTGTCCGGGTGGGTGATGATCTCCATCTCATACCCGAAGGTGCCGTCCTCGCGCGCCATCATGGCAAAGGGACGGAAGCCCGAGCAGGCGACGGCGATCGGGTTGCCGCCGGTGTTCACGCCCGCGATGTGCAGACGGCCCGCGCGCAGCGCCTCGTATTGCGCGGCGTTCGACTGGACCGGGAAGAATTCGACGTCCTTGCCCGTCACCTCGGCCAGATGGTCGAGGAACCCCTGCCAGACATCGACATAGACGGCCGGATCTTCGACCGGGGTATAGGCGAAGACCAGCGTTTCGGGATCGACCAGCTGCGCCGCATCGCTCGGGATGTCGGCGACCATGTCCCCATCGGCGTCGGTATAGCGCGCGTCGAGCGGGAAATCCTGGGCGAGGGCGGGCAGGGCGCAAAGCGCGGCAATGGAAACGGTGGCAAGAAAACGCATCGGCGGCTCCGGGATACGAGAACAGATGCGACCGCGTTAGGGGTGCCGTGTAACAATCGGATTACGGTTCCGCCCTCTGCGGCGCGCGCTGTTGTCGCATGCGGGGCGCTATTTCGGCCCCGCTGTTCTTTGCATCACGATCACCGCGGCGGCCCCAAGGGCCAGCAGGGCCAGCGCCACGCCCAGCACCGCCATGAAAGAGCTGTCGAAGGCCGCGCCCGCCGCCCCCATCAGCTGGCGGGCCGCGGTCGGCGCTGCGCTCGCGGCATGGTGCAGCGCCTCGTCTATGCCCTGCGCCGAGGGGCCGACGTCACCCGCCACCGGCGCAACATAGGACCGGGTATAGACGGCGGCGAGAATGCTGCCGAAGATCGTGACGCCCATCGTGCCGCCCAGCTCGTAGGACACCTCCTCGATCGAGGCGGCGGTGCCCGCGCTTTCCTTCGGGGCGTTGTGCAGGATCGCCGCCGAGGCCGTCGTCATCGTGATGCCCACGCCCGCCCCCACAAGCGCAAGCGCCGCGATCTGCACCGGAAGCGAATGGACGGCCATCATGTAGATGCCGACGCCCAGCGCAATGGCGATCATCCCGCCCGGCAGAAGCCGCCCGCTGCCGACCCGGCCGATGAAGCGGCCCGTGATCGGACCGGCGACGAAGGACGCAAGCGGAAGCGGCAAAAGCTGCAGCCCGGCCTCCAGCGGCGACATGCCCAGCACCAGCTGGAACCGCTGCGTCATGGCCAGCGACAGTCCCATCAACGCCGCCGCTGCGATCAGCGCGGCGATGACGGCACTGCTGAAGGCGGGGTTGGCGAAAACCTTCAGGTCCAGCATCGGATGGGCCGACCGCCGCTGCCCGCGGATGAACAGCGCGATGAAGCCCGCCCCGACCGCGGCCGCCGCAATCGCCATGGGAAGCGACGGCTCGGGCTTGGCGAACTCCTTCATCGCCAGCGTCGTCGCGACCAGACCGATCATGATCTGGACCGATCCGATCAGGCTGAACGGATGGTTGCCCTCCCCCTCGTGCCGCCCGACAACGAGGAAACCCGCAACGAAGGCCGCAAGAACGATCGGCACGTTTATCAGGAAGACCGATCCCCACCAGAAGAATTCCAAAAGGAAACCGCCAAGGATCGGGCCGAAGGCCGCACCGCCCGAGGCGACCGCCGCCCATACGCCGATGGCGAAGCTGCGTTCGTCGTCATCCTCGAACGTGTGGCGGATGATGGCAAGCGTCGCCGGCATCATCATCGCCGCCCCGATCGCCAACGCGACGCGCCCGGCGATCAGCACCTGCGGCACCGGCGCGAAAGCGGCAAGAAGCGAGGCGAGCCCGAAAACGATCAGCCCTGACAGGAACATCCGGCGCGATCCGAAACGGTCGCCCAGCGCACCCGAAGCGGGCAGAAGCCCGGCGACGGTCAGCGAATATGCGTTGACGATCCACAGCTTCTGGGACTGCGACGCCCCAAGCCCGGCGGTCAGCCGGGGCAGGGCGGTATACAGCACCGTCATGTCGATCACGATAAGAAGCAACGCGCTGGAGACCACTGCCAGCACCAGCCAACGCCTGTTCATGTCACGCCCCATTTTGCTGATTGCATTCATCACCGCTGCGATATAATTCCATACGTATGGAATGAAAAGGACGAAGATGGGGCGGCAGAAATCCATTGATCGCGATCACCTGCTGGATCTGGCCGAGGGGATCGTGCGCGAACATGGCGCATCCGCGCTGACCATCGACGCATTGGCCAAGGCGGCGGGCGTCACCAAGGGCGGTGTCCAATATACGTTCGCCAGCAAGGCCGCGCTGATCGACGCGATCTGCACGCGGTGGATGGCAAGCTATCAGGCGCTGTTCGACAAGCTGGTCGTGCCGGACCCGACGCCCGTCGATGTGATCCGCGCCCATGTCGGCGCCACGTTCCAAGATGCGCAGCCGGCCGAGACGAAGGCCGCATCGCTGATGACCGGATTGCTGCAATCGCCCGAGTTCATGGCGGCCACGCGAGAATGGTATGAGGGCCGCGCCAGCGATCTTGACCTGACCACCCCCGAAGGCCGCCGCGCCCGCCTTGCGTTCCTCGCGACGGAAGGGGCGTTCGCGCTTCGGTATCTCGGCCTGAAAGAGATCGCGCCGGATGACTGGTCGGGAATCTTCGACGACATCAAGACCTTCCTGCTTCCCAAGGAAGGGTCCTGACGTTACCGCGCGCCACGACGCTGTTCGCCGAAAGTCCTCGGCGCCCTTGGAAATGAGCGGCAACCACCGATCGCACGCCGCGGGGGCCGAGGTGCGGTCTTCAGGGCGAGACCAGCCTCAACTCCTCCATCAACGCGGGATCGAGGATGTTGATCTCCTCGGGCGGGGTGCGAAGCGCATGGGACATCAGACGCAGATCGACGCCCATCTCGGTCAGGTAGTCCATCACGCTGGCTTGCCCGCGCTGCACATCCTTCACCGCCATGAACGCCGGCAGGATCGTATTCTCGCCGAAGTAATGCTGGTGGACGCCGACGACGCCGCCCGCTGCGACGCTGCGCTCCGACCCGCCCGCCAGTATGTAGGGGCAGGCCGACAGGCAGACCGCGCCGTCCGCGACCTCGGTCGAAAAGCCCGCCGCCCGGATCGTGCGCCCGATGGCAAGTGCGTCCGACACCGACCCGCCGGAGCTGTCCAGTGTGACCAGCGTCTCTGGCGGTCGCTGCTGATCCAGCCATCCGGCAAAACGATCCGCATCGCCGGGGGCGATCTGGCCGGTGATGCGGATGGCCCCGTCCGCCGATGCGAATTCCAGCTTTTCCGGCATGGGCCGCATGGCGGGCGCACCCGGTGCTGCGGGGCGCAAGTCGGGGCGATAGGGCCGAACGCTCGGCCCCTGCGCGGGCGGGGCGAACAATCCCGGTGCGGCGTTCCCGGGTGATCCGCGCAGGTCCAGCGCGATGATCGCCGCGCTCAGCACCATCTGCGAGATGAACACGGCCCGGATCGCCCCCTGTGGGCTGGAAAGCCACGCCATCCTATTCCCCCGGACGGATCAAGGCGCGGGGGGGATCTGCGGGCGGA
The DNA here is from genome assembly GCF_004959935.1 of Falsirhodobacter xinxiangensis. GTDB lineage: Bacteria > Pseudomonadota > Alphaproteobacteria > Rhodobacterales > Rhodobacteraceae > Falsirhodobacter > Falsirhodobacter xinxiangensis. Next base: position 92,579 of record NZ_SMYN01000007.1, read on the forward strand.
TCGGGCTGGCGCAGCAGTTCCGCCGCCGCCAGTGCCGCGCGCAATTCGCCCACGGTCATGCGGTCGTCGGAATGCGTCTCGCCCCGTCCTGACCGGATCGCGGCCTGCACGACCATGATGATGAAGACCAGAACGGCGGGCAAAAGGTCGATGGCGATGGCCCCGGCCCAGGCGGGCACGAAATTCCCGGCATAGGCGATGACCGCATCCGCCGCCGACATCGGCTTGTAGATCGCCTCGGACGGCTGCGGTAGGGCCAGCACCTCGTTGGCCGCCGTGGTCAGGGTTTGCGCCCGCTGTTCGACCAGCGACAGCACCGAGGTGATGGTGCTGTTCTGCCCCGCCCGCATTTCGGCGGTGGACCCGTCCAGTTCCGGCAGCACGACGGCCTCGGCCAGATCCTGCGCCGCGCGGGCGACCAGCGGCGCGGGGTTCAACTGGCGAAGCTGGGTGATCAGGCCGGAAAGCTGCACCGCATCTTCGGAAAAACGCACCGTGCGATCCTCGATCCCGCCGGGCTGGACCGACAGGCTGCGCATCCGGGCAAGGATGGTGTTGCCTTGGGCGAAGGCCTGCTCGATCGGTTCGGCCACGCCCGTCATCTGGTCCTCCAGCGCCTGAAGCTCGGACCCTTTCTGCGTCAGCACGCGGAAGACCGCCCCCCGGCCGGAAAAGCCCGACAGCGTGCCGCCCGCCTCTTGCTCGGACAGATCCTCGAAGCTTTGCCGGACGCGGGCGACGTCGCGCGACAGCGATTGGCCCGCAACGGAATTGGCATGCGCCCGTTCAAGCGCGGCCTGATATTGCTGCACCGTGGTCGCCATATGCGTCTCGACCGCCGCGCCGCCCGCCAGTGCCGCCGCGTTCAGCCATGACGACATCGCCACGATGGCCACGCAGCCCAGCGCCATCGTCAGCAGAAGGCCCATGCGCGATGCTGCCGTCCGGACGGCGGGCAGCAGCCGCAGCATGTAGGACCAGAACACGAAGATCCCGACCGACACCGCGATCGAATAGGACAGCGCTGCAAAGGTCGTCCAGATCCCCGGATCATCCAGCAGAGTGCGCACGCCAAGATAGGTATAGATCCCGGACGCGGCCGCCAGCACGCCCAGCGCGCTGCTTGTGAAAGTGTCCAGCCAGTCCAGATGCCGTTCCAATTCGCGGGCGTAACGGTCGCCCGAACGATCCGCCGCCGGTAGGGTGTCGTTCATGGGCACTCCACGCAGGAAAAGGGGTAAGGTCCAGATATGGGGTTGAAACGCGCGCCGTCATCCCCCCGAACGCTCACAGTCCAGCGATGCCGAACGGCAAGACGAACCTTGACCGAAAGGGCGAGGGTGCTAGCCTTTCTGCATCCCAGCTTACGAGGCCAGGCATGACCCAGTTCATCGTCAATGGTCAGGACGTCACGCTCGATATCGACCCGGACATTCCTTTGCTTTGGGCATTGCGCGACGACCTGCATCTTACCGGAACCAAGTTCGGCTGCGGGGTCGCGCAATGCGGCGCCTGCACCGTCATGTTGAACGGGATGCCGCGAAGGTCCTGCGTAACACCCCTGTCGATGGTCGAAGGCAGCGAGGTCACGACAATCGAAGGCATGACCGGACCCGAGATCGAAGCCGTGAAGGCCGCATGGGTCGCGATCGACGTGCCGCAATGCGGCTGGTGCCAGTCGGGCCAGATCATGTCCGCCACCGCGCTTTTGCAGCAATCGGCCAGCGCGCCCACCGATGCCGAGATCGATGCGGCGATGGCCGGCAACGTCTGCCGCTGCGCCACCTATGTCCGTGTCCGCGCCGCCATCCACGACGCCGCCCGCACGCTGGAGCTTTGAGCCATGAGCAGCATGTTCGTCAAAGCCCTGCAACCTGCGCCGCTGCTTCTGCCTTCGCGGCGCATGGTGCTTGCGGGGGCGGCAGGGTTGACGCTGGCCTTCTTCATCGCGCCGCGCGGGCTGCGGGCGCAGGCACCGGCCCCCGTGATCGCGCCGAATGCGTTTCTACGGATCGGCGAGGACGATACCGTGACCGTGCTGTCGAAACATCTGGAGATGGGGCAGGGCCCGTATACCGGCCTTGCCACGCTGGTCGCCGAGGAGTTGGACGCGAGCTGGGACCAGATGCGGGCCGAAGGGGCGCCCGCGGATGACAGCCTCTATGCCAACCTCGCCTTCGGGGCGCAGGGGACGGGCGGTTCGACCGCGATGGCGAACAGCTGGACCCAGATGCGGATGGTCGGCGCAACCGCGCGGGCGATGCTGGTCGCCGCCGCCGCCGCCGAATGGGGCGTGCCGGAGGGTGAGATCGCGGTGGCCGAGGGCGTCATCTCGCACGGGGATCGCCGTTCGGGGTTCGGGGCGCTGGCGGATCGTGCCGCCACGATGCCGATGCCCGAAGCGCCGCGTTTGAAGGACCCATCCGCCTTCCGCCTGATCGGCACCGACCGGCCCAAGCTGGACACGGTGGCCAAGACCGACGGCACCGCGCAGTTCACCATGGACATCCACCGCGAGGGGATGCTGACCGTTCTGGTCGCCCGCCCGCCCGCCTTCGGCGCGACGCTGGTGTCGTTCGACGACGCGGCGGCGCTGGCCGTGCCCGGGGTGGAGATGGTGCGCCGGATCGGGGCAGGGGTCGCCGTCTATGCGCGGGGGACCTATGCCGCGCTCAAGGGCCGCCGCGCGCTGGACGTGACGTGGGATACGGCGGAGGCCGAACGTCGAAGCACGGCAGAGATCTTCGCCGACTTCAGCGCCGCTGCCCAGTCGGGCGGGCAGACGGTCGAGGAGGAAGGCGACATCGACGCAGGCTTCGCCGCCGCCACGCAGATCATCGAGGACGAGATACGCTTCCCCTATCTTGCCCATGCCCCGATGGAGCCGCTGGATGCCGTGATCGAGGTGAAGGACGGCAAGGCCGAGCTTTGGTACGGCTGCCAGTTCCCGACCTTCGACCGCCCCACCGCCGCCAAGGCGCTTGGTCTGCCCCCCGAGGATGTCCGCATCAACGTCATCCTTGCGGGCGGATCGTTCGGACGGCGCGCGCAGGGATCGGCCCATATCGCGCAGGAGATCGGCGAGATCGCGAAGGCCGCAGGCCGCGACGGTGCCTTCAAGATGCTGATGACGCGCGAAGATGACATCCACGGCGGATACTATCGCCCGCTGACCGTGCACCGTCTGCGGGCGGGCATCGACGATGCGGGCAACATCACCGCATGGACCAATTCCATCGCCAACCAGTCGATCATGACCGGCACCCCGATGGAGGCGATGATGCAGGGCGGCGTCGATCCCACGTCGTTCGAGGGGTCGAACGCGCTGCCCTATACCTTCGGATCGCGCAGGATCGGCTGGGCACAGATGCAAAGCCCGGTGCCGGTGCTGTGGTGGCGGTCGGTCGGGCATACCCACACGGCCTTTGCGGTCGAAAGCTTCCTTGATCGCGTGCTGGAGGCGGCGGGCAAGGACCCGCTGCAAGGGCGGCTCGACTTGCTGAAACCCGAAGCCACCCGCGAACGCGCCGTGCTGGAGACGGTGGGCCGAATGGCGGATTGGCAGGGGCCGCTGCGGGACGGGCGTGCCTATGGCGTCGCATGGGCCAAAAGCTTCGGCAGCTATGTCGCCCAGATCGTCGAGGTGGAGGAGCGGGACGGCCGCCCCCGCGCGACCCGCGTCTGGTGCGCCGTCGATTGCGGCATCGCGATCAACCCCAACATCATCCGCGCGCAGATGGAAGGCGGGATCGGCTATGCCCTCTCGACCGCGCTGTATTCCAAGGTTTCGCTGGGCACGGGCGGCGCGGTCGAGCAAAGCAACTTCCACGATTACCCCATGCTGCGCATCCACGAGATGCCAGCCGTCGAGGTCGAGATCATCCGATCTTCCGTCGATCCGACCGGGGTCGGAGAGCCGGGCGTGCCGCCTCTCGGCCCCGCGCTGGCGAACGCATGGCGCGCATTGACCGGGCAGGTGACGTCGGAACTGCCCTTCCCCATGCAAAGCAATGTCTGAGGGCGCGGCGATGAGGGTGATGATCCAAACGGCGGCACTGATGCTGGCGCTGCCCCTTGGCGCAGAGGAGCTTCGCGGGCCGGAGTTTTTCGAAAGCATCGCGGACCAGAACGAACGATCCGCCGCATTGTTCACCGAGATGGGCGCGGTCCTGACCCATCCGCGTTGCCTGAATTGCCACCCGGTCACCGGCGGCCCGACCCAAGGCGACGACATGCGTCCCCACTCGCCCCCGGTCATCCGTGGCGAGGCCGATTTCGGCGCGGCGGCGATGAACTGCAACACCTGCCATTCCGCCGATAACGTCGAGTTCGCCTCGGCCCCCGGCTCGATCCCCGGGCACGAGCCGTGGATGCTGGCCCCCGCGTCGATGGGCTGGCAGGGTCTGACGCTGGGCGAGATATGCGAGCAGATCAAGGACCCCGAACGCAACGGCGGCAAGACGCTGGAGGCGCTTTGGGAACATAACGCCCATGACGGTCTGGTCGGATGGGGCTGGCATCCCGGCGAAGGGCGCGAACCCGCGCCCGGCAGTCAGGAGTTGTTCGGCCAGTTGACGCGCGCCTGGATCGACACGGGAGCGATCTGCCCGGAGTGACCACATCCGTCAGACCACTGCTTGAGCGAGCGATGGTTTTATATGCACCGAATGGCGCAACCCCGCCCTTCGGTGCTGATCTTTGACGCTGGCGATTGCCAACCTGCCTAAATTTCATGCGATCACGGCCATCCTCGCATCCAATGCAGGCAAAGCGCGTCGGGTGGGGGGCGGTGGTGCGATGCGCCGTTCTCCCCGTTCTGGCTCGGACGTATCACGGCAAAGAAGCGGCACGATGGCCGCGATGCAGGGATGGGGTCATGACGATGTTCAGGAAAGTGGTGATCGGCGCGGGACTTGCGCTGTCGATGGGCGCGGCGCAGGCGCAGACCGCCCCAGAGGGGGAGCCGATCAAGATCGGCGTCCTGCATTCGCTGTCGGGCACGATGGCGATTTCGGAGACGACGCTGAAGGACACGGTCCTGATGCTGGTCGACCGGCAGAACAAGGCAGGCGGCGTTCTTGGCCGCCCGCTGGAGGCGGTGGTCGTCGATCCGGCCTCCGACTGGCCGCTGTTCGCCGAAAAAGCGCGCGAGTTGCTGACCGTGTCGGATGTGGACGTGATCTTCGGCGCGTGGACCAGCGTCAGCCGCAAATCCGTCCTGCCGGTGCTGGAGGAACTGAACGGGCTGATGTTCTATCCCGTGCAATACGAGGGCGAGGAATCGTCCAAGAACGTCTTCTATACCGGCGCGGCCCCGAACCAGCAGGCGATCCCGGCGGTGGATTACATGATGGAGGAACTGGGGGTCGAGAAATTCGCGCTTCTGGGCACCGACTACGTCTATCCGCGCACGACGAACAACATCCTTGCGTCTTACCTTGGCGACAAGGGCGTGGCGGAGGGCGACATCTTCGTCAACTACACCCCCTTCGGCCAGTCGGACTGGTCCAAGATCGTCGCCGACGTGGTGGCGCTTGGGGCTGACGGGAAACAGGTCGGCGTCATCTCCACCATCAACGGGGATGCCAATATCGGCTTCTACAAGGAACTGGCGGCGGCGGGCGTGTCGGCCGAGGATCTGCCGGTCATCGCGTTTTCCGTGGGCGAGGAGGAGTTGTCCGGCCTCGATACCGCGCACCTTGTCGGGCATCTGGCGGCGTGGAACTACTTCGAATCCGCCGACACCCCCGAAAACACCGCCTTCATCGAGGAATGGCATGCCTTCACCGGCGACGCGAACCGCGTGACGAACGACCCGATGGAAGCGACGATGATCGGCTTCACCATGTGGACGCAGGCGGTCGAAAAGGCCGGCACCACCGACGTCGATGCCGTGCGCGAGGCGATGTATGGCCAGGAAGTGCCGAACCTGACCGGCGGCACCGCGACCATGCTGCCCAACCACCACCTGACGAAGCCGGTGCTGATCGGAGAGATCAGGGCCGACGGCCAGTTCGACATCATCAGCCAGACCGAACCTGTGCCGGGCGACGCATGGACCGACTTCCTGCCGGACTCGGCGGTGCTGGAATCGGATTGGGCAGAGCTGGACTGCGGGATGTATAACATCCAGACCAAGACCTGCATCCAGCAGAAGTCGAACTACTGACGGCGGATGCGGGGAATGATGCGCTTCCTTCTGCTGGCGCTGGTGCTGGCACTGCCCGCCCACGCGCAGGATGCGGCCGCGGTGCTGGACACCTACCGCGATCAGGTGGAGCGCCCCTCGCGCACCACCATCGCGCCGGTGATCGAGGCGCTGGCGACCAGCGGCGATCCGGCGGCGGCGACCGTTCTGGCCGCATGGGCCGACCGTCGGCTGGCCGTGATGGACGATGGCACCTTCGTCATCATGGACGGCGATGCCCTGTCGGACCTTGCCGGACAGCCGGTGGAGGGGGAGGCGCAGCCGCTGCGACCGAATGCGGGGGTGCGGGGGCTGATCGCCTCGGCCCTCGTGCCGTTCCAGCTGACCGATCCCGACCCCGCAGCAAGGGGCGCGGCCCGCGACGCGATAGCCCGCAATCCCGCGCCCGAACATCTGCCCGCCATCCGCGGGGCGCTTGCCCGCGCCGCCGATCCTTCGCTTTCGCGGCTTGAACGGCTGCTGACGCTGCGCTTCGATCCCGATCCCGCCGCGCGTGTCGCCGCGATCGAGAGCTTTGGCGCGGACCAGTCCATGGACCTGCGTGCCGCGCTGAACCCGCTGCTGGCGACGACACGCGTTGCCACCCTCGGCCCGCCCGAGGGGAACGTCGCCCGCGAAATCCCCGTATCCGAACTGGGGCGCGAGGGGGCGTATGATCTGCTGGTCTCTGCGGGCCTTGCCCCCGCAAGGCTGACGCGCGACGCGGCGCAGGCGGCGCTGGTCGCCAATATCGCGGACGGGCAGGTCGCAGGCATCGCCGTTGCCAGCCTGAATACCCAAGCCGCCCGCGACGACGCCTATTCCGCGCTGGAGGCGGCAGGCACCGTTCCCCCCGCCGCAACCGAGGACGAGGTGGACGCGGCCCTCGATTCCGCCACCTTCGCCGATGTCTATGCCGAGCCGAACGCCGATGTCACCGACGCCGCCCGTGCGGCGCTGAACGGCATTGCGACGCGGGTGGGCGCGATGCAGGCGGCGGATCTGGCGCTGGATGCGCTGTCGCTGGCGTCGATCTATTTCCTTGCCGCCATCGGCCTTGCGATCACCTTCGGCGTGATGCGGGTCATCAACATGGCGCATGGCGAATTCATCATGATGGGCGCCTATACCGGTTATGCCGTGCAGCAGGTCGTGCCCGATTATACCCTGTCGCTGGTGGTCGCGCTGCCGCTGGCCTTCCTCGTGACTTTCGCCGCAGGCGTCGCGCTGGAGCGGCTGGTGATCCGGCACCTGTATAAACGCCCGCTGGAGACGCTGCTGGCGACCTTCGGCGTGTCGATCATGCTGCAACAACTGGCCAAGAACATCTTCGGCACGCAGGCCCGCCCGCTGACCGCGCCCGATTGGCTGTCGGGATCGCTGGTCATCAATGATCTCGTGCAGGTCAGCATGATCCGTGTCGCGATCTTCGTGCTCGCGCTGCTGTTCCTCGGGCTTTACCTGTTCATCATGCGCCGCACCCGGCTGGGGCTGGAGGTGCGGGCCGTGCAGCAGAATCCCACCATGGCGGCATCGATGGGCATCTCGCCCGGACGGATCAACATGCTGGCCTTCGGCCTCGGCTCCGGCATCGCCGGGATCGCGGGTGTCGCCATCGGCCTGTTCGCGCAGGTCACCTCGGAACTGGGGCAGCAATACATCGTGCAAAGCTTCATGACCGTGGTCGTGGGCGGCGTCGGGTCGATCTTCGGCACGCTGGCCGGGGCCGCGCTGATCGGGTTCCTGCAAAAGGGGATCGAGTGGTTGAACCCGTCCAACACGCTGGCGGCGCAGACCTACATGATCCTGTTCATCATCATTTTCATCCAGTTCCGGCCAAGGGGCATCATCGCCCTGAAGGGCCGCGCGGCGGGGGACTGACATGCGCCGTTCGACTGTGATCTTCATCGCCGCGCTCGCCGTCTTTGTCGCCGTGATCACGGTGATGGCGGGGGCGGGGATGATCTCCACCTCTTTCGTCAAGACGCTTGGGATGACCTTGTGCCTGTGCCTTGCCGCCGTGGCGATGGATCTGGTCTGGGGCTATGCCGGCATCCTGTCCCTTGGGCACATGGCGTTCTTTGCGCTTGGCGGTTACATGATCGGGATGTGGCTGATGTATGCCCGGACCGAGGCGATCGTGATCGAGGCGCTGTCCGGCCAGCCCCTTCCTGCCACGCCCGAGGAGATACGGCAGGGCATCGGCAACCAGATCTTCGGCGTCATCGGCACTTCGGACATTCCGTGGGTCTGGGGGTTCGCACACAGCCTGCCGCTGCAACTGCTGCTGGTGGTGCTGGTGCCGGGCGTGCTGGCAGGGCTGTTTGCGTGGCTGGCGTTCCGCAGCCGGGTGACGGGCGTGTATCTGTCGATCCTGACGCAGGCCGGAACGCTGGCACTGGCGCTGCATCTGTTCCAGAACGACAGCGGGCTGCGCGGCAATAACGGGCTGTCGGGGCTGCAGAACCTGCCGGGGGTGTCTGCCTCGCAGGATGCGACGTCGTTGTGGCTGTTCTGGGCCTCGGCGCTGGCGCTGGCCGCGGGGTATCTGCTGGCGGCCTGGGTGGTGGGCGGCAAGTTCGGGTCGGTCATCCGCGCGATCCGCGACGATGAACAGCGGGTGCGCTTCCTCGGCTATCCGGTGGAGGGGTTCAAGCTGTTCGTCTTCACCCTGACCGCCGTGATCGCCGCCATCGCGGGGGCGCTGTATTACCCGCAGGCCGGGATCATCAACCCGGCGGAAATGATGCCCATCGCCTCGATCTATCTTGCCGTCTGGGTCGCGATCGGGGGCAGGGGGCGGCTGTATGGCGCGGTGATCGGGGCGGCGGTCGTCTCGCTCCTGTCGTCGTGGTTCACCGGGGGGCGGGCGCCGTCCATCCCGCTGGGCTTCTATACCATCGACTGGGTGGATTGGTGGCAGGTGCTTCTGGGCCTTGTGTTCGTGCTGGTCACGCTGCTGGCACCCCGCGGCATCGGGGGGCTGTTCAAATGAGCGCATTGCTGGAGGTGCGCGGCATTTCCGTCAGCTTCGACGGGTTCCGCGCGATCAACAACCTGTCCTTCGCCATCGGGGCGGCGGAACTGCGGGCGGTGATCGGCCCGAACGGCGCAGGCAAGACGACGTTCATGGACATCGTGACCGGCAAGACCCGGCCCGACAGCGGCGATGTGATCTTCGGCGACCCGCCCCGGTCCCTTCTGCGGATGACCGAGGCGCAGATCGCCCGCGCAGGCGTCGGGCGCAAGTTCCAGCGCCCCACGGTGTTCGAAGATCAGACCGTCGGCGCCAACCTGATGATGGCCCTGCGCGCGCCCCGCAACCCCTTTGCCGTGCTGCGGTTTCGCGCGACGGACGGCCACCACGCCCGCGTCGTGGAACTGGCGGCCGAGGTCGGCCTTGCCGACCATCTGCACCGCATCGCGGGAGAGCTGTCGCACGGCCAGAAGCAGTGGCTGGAGATCGGGATGCTGCTGGCGCAGGAACCGCGCCTTCTGCTGGTGGACGAACCGGCGGCGGGCATGACGCTGGCGGAACGCGAACATACCACGACCCTGCTGACCCGTCTGGCGCAGACCCGCGCCGTGGTGGTGGTCGAACACGATATGGAATTCGTGCGCCGGCTGGATTGCCGCGTGACCGTCTTGCACGAAGGGGCGGTGCTGGCCGAAGGCTCGCTTGATCACGTCACCGCCGACCGGCAGGTGATCGACGTCTATCTGGGGCGCGGATGATGCTGAAAGTCGAAAACCTGACCCTGCATTACGGCGGCAGCCAGATCCTGCACGGCATCGACATGGAGGCGCGGGTGGGCGAGGTCACCTGCGTCATGGGCAATAACGGCATGGGCAAGACATCCTTGCTGAAGGCCATCGCGGGGACGCATCCGCGTTCGGGTGGCAAGGTGACGCTGGACGGCGAGGATCTGGGCGTGCTGCGCCCCGAGGCGCTGGCCCGCAAGGGCGTCGCCGTCGTTCCGCAGGGGCGGATGATCTTTCCCCTGCTGACCGTGACGGAAAACCTGCAAACGGCCTTCGCCACCCGCCCCAAACCCCATGTCATCCCCGAGGAGGTGTATGAGCTGTTCCCCGTCCTGCGCGACATGGCGAATCGGCGCGGCGGCGATCTGTCCGGCGGGCAGCAGCAGCAGCTTGCCATCGCGCGGGCGATGATCATGCGGCCGAAACTCTTGCTGCTGGACGAACCGACCGAGGGGATTCAGCCCAACATCATCCAGCAGATCGGCCGGGTCATCCGGCTGCTGCGCGACCGGGGCGACCTCGCCATCGTGCTGGTGGAACAGTATTTCGACTTCGCCTACGACCTTGCCGACCGGGTGTATATCCTCAAACGCGGCGCGGTGGATGTGGCGGGGATGCGCGACGATCTGGGGCGCGAGCGCATGAAGGCCGCGGTGTCCGTGTGACGATGCTGCTGGAACGAAGCTGCGGTGCCGCCCATGCGGCGCTTGCGTCAAAAGGCGGGCGGATGCGGCTGACGGACCTGCGCCAGCAGGGATCGGCCAAGGCGATCCTGCCGCGCGTGGACGGCGCGCCGGAGGTGGTGTTCCTGAACACCTCGGGCGGGCTGACGGGCGGCGACCGGCTGGACCTTTCGCTGGACGTCCGGGGCCGCGCGGTTGGAACGACCCAGACGGCGGAGCGGGCCTATGATGCGGGCGGCGGCATCGCGACGGTGCGGGTGACGCACCGGGTGGACGGCTGGCTGGACTGGCTGCCGCAGGAAACGATCCTTTACGACCGGGCGCGGGTGGACCGGGTCACGCGGATCGACCTTGCCCCCGGCGCGGGATGCCTGATGCTGGAGATGCTGGTCCTTGGCCGCGCCGCGATGGGAGAGCAGGTGCGCTCGCTGCACCTGTCCGACCGGCGCGAGGTGTGGCGGGACGGGCGACCCGCGCTGCTGGAATGGCTGCGGCTGGACGAGGCGGCGCTGGACGCGGGGCCTGCGGGGCTGGCGGGATCGCGGGCGATCGCGACGCTTGCAATGGTCGGACCGGGCGCCGAAGATACGCTGGCGCGGGCGCGCGCCGCGCTTGGGGATGACGGGGTGGAGGCTGCGGCCTCGGCCTTCGACGGCAAGATGGTGGTGCGGATGCGGGCCGGGGACGGCTGGCCGCTGCGACGGCAGGTGGCGCGGCTGCTGCGGGCCTTGCGCGACGCGGCCCTGCCAAGGGTCTGGCAGATATGAAGGAAGCGAGATGAACCTGAGCCCGAGGGAACGCGACAAGCTGATGGTCAGCCTTGCCGCCATGGTGGCACGCGGGCGGCTGGAACGCGGGGTGCGCCTGAACCACCCCGAGGCGATGGCCCTGATCACCGATTTCGTCGTCGAGGGCGCGCGCGACGGGCGCTCCGTCGCCGATCTGATGGAGGCGGGCGCGCATGTGATCACCGCCGACCAGTGCATGCCCGGCATCCCCGAGATGATCCACGCCATTCAGGTCGAGGCGACCTTCCCCGACGGCACCAAGCTTGTCACCGTCCACCACCCCATCCGCTGAGGCTTTCCGATGAAATACCCGACCGCCGTTCTGATCCCGCCGCCGGCGGTGTTCGCATGATCCCCGGAGAGGTCTTTCCCGCCCCCGGCACCATCGCGCTGAACGAAGGTGCCCCCGCAATCACGATCATGGTCGCGAATACCGGCGACCGCCCGGTTCAGGTCGGCTCGCATTACCATTTCGCGGAAACCAATCCTGGGCTGGAGTTCGACCGCGCCGCCGCCCGCGGCCACCGGCTGGACATCGCCGCCGGAACCGCCGTGCGGTTCGAGCCGGGGCAGCGGCGCGAGGTGCAGCTGGTCCCGCTGCTGGGCGATCGGCAGGTCTGGGGCTTCAACGGTCAGGTGATGGGGGCGCTCGATGCCGGTTGAGATTTCGCGCAGCACCTATGCCGCCATGTTCGGCCCGACCACGGGCGACCGCGTCCGACTTGGCGATACCGACCTGATCATCGAGGTTGAACGCGACCTGACCACCTATGGCGAGGAGGTCAAGTTCGGCGGCGGCAAGGTAATCCGCGACGGGATGGGCCAAAGCCAGATCACGCGCGCGGGCGGCGCGGTGGACACCGTCATCACCAATGCGCTGATCGTGGACCATTCGGGCATCTACAAGGCCGATGTCGGTCTGCGGGACGGGCTGATCCACAAGATCGGCAAGGCCGGGAACCCCGACACCCAGCCGGGCGTCGATGTCGTCATCGGCCCGGGGACCGAGGTGATCGCGGGCGAGGGCAAGATCCTGACGGCAGGCGGGATGGACAGCCACATCCACTATATCTGCCCCGAGCAGATCGACCACGCGCTGCATTCCGGCATGACGACGATGCTGGGCGGCGGGACGGGGCCGGCGCATGGCACGCTGGCGACCACGGTGACGCCGGGGCCGTGGCACATCGCGCGGATGCTGATGGCGGCGGATGCGTTCCCGATGAACCTCGCCTTCACCGGCAAAGGCAATGCCAGCCGCCCCGAGGGATTGGAGGAGCAGATCCGCGCCGGGGTCGTGGGCCTGAAGCTGCACGAGGATTGGGGCACCACCCCCGCCGCCATCGACTGCTGCCTGACCGTGGCGGACGCGATGGATGTGCAAGTGATGATCCACACCGACACGCTGAACGAATCCGGCTTTGTCGAAAACACGCTGGCCGCCATCAAGGGCCGCACGATCCACGCCTTCCACACCGAAGGGGCGGGGGGCGGCCATGCGCCCGACATCCTGAAGGTGGTGGGGTCTGCCAATATCATCCCCAGTTCCACCAACCCCACCATGCCCTACACCCGCAACACGGTGGAGGAGCATCTGGACATGCTGATGGTGTGCCATCACCTCGACCGATCCATCCCCGAGGATGTGGCCTTCGCCGAAAGCCGCATCCGGCGCGAGACGATCGCGGCGGAAGACATCCTGCACGACATGGGCGCGCTGTCGATCCTGTCATCCGACAGTCAGGCGATGGGCCGGGTGGGCGAGGTCATCACCCGCACATGGCAGACCGCGCACAAGATGAAGCTGCAACGCGGCGCCGAGGGGCCGAACGACAACGCCCGCGTGCGCCGCTTCATCGCGAAATACACGATCAACCCTGCGATCTGCCACGGGATCTCGCAGCACATCGGCAGCATCGAGGAAGGCAAACGCGCCGATCTGGTGCTGTGGTCGCCGGCCTTCTTCGGCACCAAGCCGGAAATGGTGCTGCTGGGCGGGATGATCGCGGTGGCGCAGATGGGCGATCCGAACGGGTCGATCCCGGCGATGCCCTTCTATTCGCGCCCGATGTTCGGGGCCTATGGCGGGGCGCGGACGGCGTCTTCGGTCACGTTCGTATCGGGGGCGGCGATGGAGGATGACGTGCGCGGCAAGCTGGGGCTGCAGAAGCAGACGGTTCCGGTCATCGGCACGCGCGGCATCGGCAAGGCCGACATGATCCTGAACAATGCCCGCCCCGAGATTTCGGTGAACCCCGAAACCTATGAGGTGCGTGCGGATGGCGAAATCCTGACCTGCGAGCCGCTGGCCGAGCTTCCTTTGGCGCAGCGGTATTTCCTCTACTGAAGGGTCAGCCCACCCTCGCGGCAGAGGAAGTCGATGATGGCGTCCATCCCCTCGGCCTGACGCAGCTTTGCCATGACATAGGGCCGCGCCCCGCGTGCGGTCCGGGTGTCCTGCTCCAGCAGCGCCAGATCGACGCCGACATGGGGGGCAAGGTCGGTCTTGTTCACCACCAGCAGATCGGACCGCGTGACCCCCGGACCCCGTTTGCGCGGAATGTCCTGCCCCGCCGCCGTGTCGATGACATAGATCGTCAGATCCGCCAGCTCCGGCGAAAAGGTCGCCGCGAGGTTGTCGCCCCCGGATTCGATCAGCACCAGATCCAGATCGGGGAAGCTGCGGCGCAGGTCCGCGATGGCGGCAAGGTTGATCGAGGCATCCTCGCGGATCGCGGTATGGGGGCAGCCGCCGGTTTCCACGCCGCGAATGCGTTCGGACGGCAGGACCTGCGCGCGCATCAGATAATCCGCATCCTCGCGCGTATAGATGTCGTTGGTGACGACGGCCATGGAACAGCGATCCGCCAGCGCGGCGCACAGCTTTTCGGTCAGCGTCGTCTTGCCGACGCCGACAGGGCCGCCGATGCCGATGCGAAGGGGTCCGTTGCTCATGTCTTGAATATCCTGACGTCGAGTGTTTCGTGGCGCATGGCCGCAAGGTCGCCCGCGACGGCGGCGGATGCAATGGCGTCCAGCGGGGCGATGGCCGCCCGCGCCGCCAGATCGGCGATCAGCGGGTGCAGCGCGTCCAGCACCCGTTGCCCCTGCGTCTGGCCCAGCGGCACGAAGCGCGTGGCGCAGGCGGTCAGGTTCGCGGCGAAGGCATGCAGGAACAGCGCCACCAACTGTTCGGTTTGCAGATCCAGCCCCCGCGACGCCGTGCCGACCGCCAGCGGCAACGGGCCTGCGTCCACCGGCACCCCAAGCGCGGTGACGGTGGCGGCAAAGGCCGCGCCCTGTTCCTCTGTCTCGCGCAGACGCTCGGCCGAGGGGGCGAGGGCGCGGGCGACATCGCACAGGTCCGCGCCGCCCCGCGCATGGGCCAGCAGCACCGCGTCGGACCAGCCCGCCCCGAGGCGCAGCACGTCCGCGATCCACGCCTGAGTGGTGGCCGCGTCATGCACCGCGCCGTCGGCGATCGCCTGTTCCAACCCGTGCGAATAGGCATAGCCCCCGGTCGGAAAGGCCGGGGACAGCCATTGCACCAGTTTCAGAAGGTCAGTGGGCATGGCCCATCGTCCGCCCGTGACCATAGGCCCCGCCTTCGGGCGTGAACCGTTCCATCGCCGGACGGACCGTGCCGCCAAGGCCGGTGAGCATCCCTTCCAGCACATGATCGCGGCGGATCAGCAGGCGGTCCGCTTCGATCTGGCAAGGGGTGTGGCGGTTGCCGATATGCCATGCCAGCCGCACCAGATCGCCGGTGACGACCAGCACCGGCTCCAGCGCCGCCGCCACCTCGATCACCGTGTCGCCCGCGACCAGCGCATCGCCGTGATCAAGGCTGACGGTCGCCGCCAGATCCACCAGCACCCCACGCCCCGAGGCGCAGACCAGCCGTTTGCGCCGCAGGAACCGCGCGTCATAATCCAGCACCACCTTGTCGGCTGCATCGGTCCATTCGCCCTTGCGGCGCAGTTCGGTGGCGGGAGGATAGTCGATCATCGGTCTGTTCCTGATTGGTGGCGGCAGGACAAGGGGGGTGAGTGATCTCGATAGCAGATCATCCGGGGCATCGCATGTGGCAAATGCGCGTCCATGTTCAACCGCCTTGTCGAAGCGCGTCGGCCTCCGTTTGTTCGATCCGGTCCACGATCATCCGCGCGATGGGCATGGCCGATGTCGCAGCGGGCGAGGGGGCGTTGCACACATGCAGCTGGCGCGGGCTGTCCAGAAACAGGAAATCATGCACCAGCGTTCCGTCGGCCAGCACGGCCTGCGCGCGGATGCCTGCGCCCGGCGCGCCCAGATCATCCACCGTCAGCGAGGGGCAGTACTTCCGGCACTGTTCCAGATAGCCCTTGCGGGAAAGCGAATTGCGGAACTCGGTAACGCCCGAACGCAGGTTCCTGCGCGCCATCTTCCAAAAGCCGCCGAAGGCCAGCATGGCGGCCAGATCAACAGGTGCGACGCTGCCCTTGGCATAACCCTCGCGGTGGAAACCCAGCACCGCGTTCGGCCCCACCGTCACGCGCCCGTCGATCATCCGCGTCAGGTGGATGCCAAGAAAGGGCAGGTCCGGGTCGGGGATCGGATAGATCAGATGCGTCACGATCCCCGATTTCGACGCGGGCAGCGTGTAGTATTCGCCCCGGAACGGCACGATCTGGTGCGTCGCCGCCAGCCCCGCCATGCGGGCCACGCGGTCCGATTGCAGACCCGCACAGGCGATGACGCGGTCGGCGCGGATGGTTTCTCCGAAATCGACGGTGACGCCGGTGGCATCCTCGTCGATGCGTTGCACGCGCGCCCCGCGCCGCAGGGTCGCGCCCGCTTCGGTCAAACGCTGCGCAAGCGCCGCGCATACCCGGCCATAATCGATGATCCCGGTCGATGGCACGAGGATCGCGCCCAGCCCTGCGATGTTCGGCTCGATCTGGCGCAGGCGGGTTTCCGAGACCTCCTCCATGGCGATGTCGTTCTGGACGGCGCGGGACTTCAACGCCTCCATCCGCTCCATCTCTGGCAGGGTGGTCGCGACCAGAAGCTTGCCGCAGGTCTCGAACGGGATGCCGTTCTCGCGGGCGAAACGCTTGGTCTCCTCGGCCCCTGCACGGCACAGTTTCGCCTTCAGCGATCCGGGGGCGTAGTAGATGCCCGCATGGATCACCCCGCTGTTGTGGCCGGTCTGGTGCGCGGCGAAGCGGTCCTCCTTTTCCAGCAGCAGGATGCGGGCCGCTGGGTCGCGCCGTGCAAGTTCCGCCGCCGTCGCAAGGCCGACGATGCCGCCGCCGATGATGCAGTATTGGTAATGTTCCATCAAACCCCCCTCAACGGCAGCAGGATGACCACCACCGCCGCGATGGACAAGACAGGTCCTAGCGTGCGGTCGTCGGGATGATCACGACCTCTCCGTTCTGGATCTTGCGCTGCGCGACCAGATGGTCGGCGAAATGCCGAACCTCGCCGACGCTGCCCTTCAGGATCGACACTTCCAGACAGGTATCGTGGTCGAGATGCACGTGCAGCGATGACACCGCCAGAGCGTGGTGTTCGTGATGCGCCGCCGTCAGCTTGCGCGACACCTCGCGCGAGTTGTGGTCATAGGTATAGACCATCGCGGCGACGCAGGGCGCTTCGGGTGCCGCCTCGATCCGCGCGCGCGTGAGGCCAGCGCGCGCAAGGTCGCGGATCGCCTCGGACCGGGTGGTATAGCCACGCTCGGCCATGACCCGGTCAAGATCGGCCATCAGCTCGTCATCAAGCGTCACGGTCACGCGCTGCATCTTCGGCTCCTGCCTGTCTGGTCAAAATTTGGGCAGCCCTGGTGGCAAACCCGGAATTTATGCGCTGAAACTGCCTGTTATACGTTCGGGGATCAAGGCACGGGTTGCGCGCCGACCGATCCCCTGAATATGCCGAATTGTGAATTTCCGCATACCAATCCCGAGGCTGCCATGAAAACCCTCCGCCGCTCGTTCGCGCTGCTGCTTCTGGCCACCGGGATCGCGCAGGCCGATGTTCCAAAGCTGGTGCTGGCCATCGGCGGAGAGCCGGAGACGGGGTTCGATCCGCTTCTGGGCTGGGGCGGGTATGGCAATCCCCTGTTTCAGTCCACCCTGCTGAAACGCGATGTGAAGCTTGCGACGCAGGCGGATCTGGCGACCGATTGGCAGCTGTCCGAAGATCGCAGGGTCTGGACGATCACCCTGCGCGACGGCGTGAGCTTTTCGGATGGAACGCCGCTTACGGCGCATGACGTCGCCTTCACCTTTGCCAAGGCGCGCGAAAGCGCGGGGGCGGTCGATCTGCAAGTCATGAGCGCGGTCGAGGCGGTGGATGACCGCACCGTCAGGATCACGCTCGACCGGCCATGGATCACCTTCGTCGAGGCTTTCTTCACGCTGGGCATCGTTCCTGCCCAAGGCTACGGCCCCGATTATGGTCGCAAGCCGATCGGGTCCGGGCCGTTCAAGCTGGTGTCATGGGCCGAGGGCGAACAGCTGATCGTCGCCCCGAACGAGCATTATTACGGCACGCCCTCGCCCTTCGGGCAGATCACTTTCCTTTTCACCGGCGAGGATGCCGGGCTGGCGGCGGCGCAGGCCGGTGCCGTGCAGATGGTGTCGGTTCCCGCGCAGATGGCCGATGCGGTCCCCGCCGGGTTCAGGGCGGTGCCGGTGAAGACGGTGGACAACCGCGGCCTCAGCCTGCCGTTTCAGCCCCCGCACGAGGTCGGCGGGCGCGTAATCGGCAATGCCGTGACGGCCGATCCGGCGATCCGTCAGGCGATAAACCTCGGGCTTGATCGCGATCTGGTGGTGGATGTTGCGCTGCATGGCCACGGAACCCCGGCCTATGGTCCGGCGGACGGGCTGCCGTGGTCGGGACGCGACGATACGGTCGCCTATGATCTGGAGGCTGCACAGACAGTGCTCGATCAGGCCGGATGGGCCGCCGGTTCGGACGGTATCCGCGCAAAGGATGGGCTGCGCGCGGCGTTTCCGATCCACTACCCGGCCTCGGATGCGACCCGGATGGCGCTGGCCGAAACCGCTGCCGAACTGCTGCGCCCGCTTGGGATCGACGCCACGCCCGTCGGCGGCAGTTGGGACGCGATCGGCCGGGTGATGCATTCGGAGCCGGTGGTCTTCGGCTTTGGCAGCCACTCGCCCTATCAGCTCTACAGCCTGTTCGCCGGACGGCTGGGCGGCGCCGAATATGCCAATCCCAGCCACTATGCGAACCACAAGGTCGATGCGCTTTTCGAACAGGCGCAGGGCGCCGAAAGTCTGGAGGCGTCGTTTCCCTTCTGGTCCGAAGCTGCCGCGACCTATGGGCTGAAAGGCGACAATGCCTGGGCCTGGCTCGTCAACCTCGACCATGTGTATTTCGTGAGCGACTGCCTCGACCTTGGCCAGACCCAGATCGAGCCGCATGGCCATGGCTGGCCGATCACCACCACCATCGCCGATTGGCGCTGGACCTGCCCGTAAGTGGCGGGTGTCCTGCGCCATCTTGCGCGGCAGGCGCTGCTTTTGGCGCTGGTGGCGCTGGCGGTGTTTCTGCTGATGAAGGCGTCTCCGGTCGATCCGGTGGATGCCTATCTCGGCCCCGCCATCGCGCATGTCGGGCCCGAGCAGAAGGCGCAGATCGCGGCTGCGTGGGGGCTGGACCGGCCGACGCATGAACAGTTTCTGGCTTGGGCCGGTCATGTGCTGCGCGGGGATCTGGGCCAATCGACCAGCTACAACGCCCCTGTCGCGCAGGTCATGGCCGACCGCATCAAAGCCTCGCTGGCGCTGACCGGATTGGCGTGGCTGCTGTCGGGTATCTTCGGATTTGCGCTGGGCTGCTGGGCCGCAGCGCAGGCGGGAACATGGGTGGACCGGACGATCCGCGTCTATTGCTACCTGCTGGCCGCGACACCGACATTCTGGCTGGCGCTGCTGCTGATGATGGCATTCTCGGTCGGGCTTGGCTGGACACCGATCTGCTGCGCGGGCCCCATCGGGGTGCCGCCGGGGCAGGTGAGCCTTTGGCAAAAGCTCCACCACCTGATTTTGCCGCTTGTCGCGCTGACGCTCTTTGGTGTGGCGCAGATCGCGCTTCATACACGGGTGAAGCTGATCGAGGTGCTGCAATCCGACTACGTCCTTCTGGCGCGCGCGCAGGGTGCGACGGCCTGGGACATCGTGATCCATCACGGCATCCGCAACGCGGCGCTTCCGGCGCTGACGGTGACGATGGCTTCGGTGGGCGAGATTTTCGGCGGCTCGATCCTTGCCGAACAGGTCTTTGCCTGGCCCGGTCTTGGCCGCGCGACGGTAGAGGCGGGGATGAAGGGCGACCTGCCGCTCCTGCTGGCGATTGCGCTGCTGACGACCCTGATCGTCTCGACCGGCAACCGGATCGCGGATCTGCTTCAGGCCCGCGTCGATCCGCGAATGGGGGGCGCATGAACGGACGACAATCGGCACTTCTGACAGCCGGGCTTGCGGCCACGCTGATCGCCGGCGTCGCCCTGTCGGCACGGTTGCTGGTCGAGGCCGGCACCAGTGCCGATTTCACCGCCCGCAACCTTGCCCCCGCCCTGTCGCATCCGTTCGGCACCGACCAGATGGGCCGCGATATGCTCGCCCGCTCTGTGACCGGGCTGGCGCTCAGCCTTCGGGTCGGGCTGATGGCCGCAGGGCTTTCGGTCCTGCTGGCGACATTCATGGCCATGGTTTCCGGTCTGGGGCGGCAGGCAGACCGGGTGGCGGGCTTCGTCACCGATGCGATGCTTGCGATGCCGCATCTGATGCTGCTGATCCTGCTGTCCTTCTCGCTTGGCGGTGGCACCACGGCGGTGATCATTGCCGTGGCGATCAGCCACTGGCCGCGCCTTTCCCGCCTGTTGCGCGCCGAACTGCTGCAGGTCTCGGTCGCTCCCTATGTCGAAACCTCGCGCGCGCTTGGGCGCTCTCGCCTTTTTATCCTGCGCCGCCACATCCTGCCGCATCTTGCGCCGCAGATGCTGGTGGGCTTCCTGTTGATGTTCCCCCATGCCATCCTGCACGAGGCGGGTCTGACGTTTCTCGGCTTTGGTCTGGAACCCTCGCGGCCCGCCATCGGCGTCATGCTGTCCGACGCGATGCGCCATATCAGCGCCGGGCGCTGGTGGTTGGCGTTCTTTCCCGGCGCGATGCTTCTGTGCATGGTCCTTGCCTTCGAGGCGATGGGCAGTGCCGCCCGCCGCCTGATCTCTCCGCGCGAGGCACAATGCTGAACGTCGAAAACCTTGGCATCGGCTTTTCCCGCTACACCGGCCTGCTGCGGCAAGAGGAGATGACGCGCCTGTCGGGCGTCAGCTTTGATCTTTGCGAAGGGGAGGTGCTGGCGGTCATCGGCGGCTCGGGGGCTGGCAAGAGCCTGCTTGCCCATGCGCTGCTGGGACTGCTGCCGCCGAATGCGACGTTGCGCGGCACCATGTCGTTCCGCGGACGGTCGATGACGCCTTATCCCGCGTCGTTGCGCGGTCGCCGCATCGCGCTGATGGCGCAGCAGGTGAGCCATCTCGACCCACTCGCTCGCCTTGGCGCGCAAACACGCTGGGCCGCGCGACGGACCGGCGCGGCGAAGGTGCCGGACCTGCAGACCCTCGGCCTCGGCCCCGAGACATGCCGCCTTTATCCCGGCCAGCTTTCCGGCGGCATGGCGCGCCGTGCGCTTTTTGCGCTGGCCGGGGTTGGGCAGCCCGATCTGCTGATCGCAGACGAACCCACCGCCGGTCTTGACCCGGAGAACCGCGATCGGCTGCTGGCCTTGTTGCAGGCCCATGCCCATCGTGGCGGGGCGGTCATCCTGATCACGCATGACCTGATGCCCGCGCTGCCTGTCGCGGATCGGGTCATGATCCTTGATGAAGGGCATATGTGCGGGTTCGAATCCTCGCGCGATTTCAAGGGCGACGGCATGGCATTGACCTCTCCATATGCGCACGCGCTTTGGCGGGCGTTGCCGGAAAACGCATTCTTGACAGATGCTTGAAGCCCGCAGCGTCACCATAGGCGTCGCCCGGCGCGACCTGTTCCGCGACCTGTCGCTGCGGCTCGCGCCGGGCAAGATCATGGGGCTTTGCGGTCCCTCGGGCAGCGGCAAGACGACGCTTGGACGGGTGCTCGCGGGCCTGCATCCGCACAGGGCGGGGCAAATTTTGCTGGATGGCCTGCCGATCCCGCGCAAAGGCGCGCATCCGGTCCAGTATCTTGCACAGGCTCCACTCGCCACGATGAATCCGCGCTGGCGGGTTGCGCGGGTGCTGGCCGAGGCGGGCTGCCCGGAGCCGGACCTCGTCGCCGCGATGTCCATAGACCCGGACTGGCTTGAGCGTTTCCCGCATGAGCTGTCGGGCGGCCAGCTTCAGCGTGTGTCGATCCTGCGCGCCCTGACCGTCCGGCCGCGCTACTTGATCGCGGACGAGATCACAGCACCGCTCGACCCCATCTCGCAGGCGCGGATCTGGAAGGCGCTGACCGACCTCGCGGCCTCGCACGGCATCGGCATTCTTGCGATCAGTCACGATGCCGCTTTGTTGGGGCGGATCGTGACCTCCGGGATCGAGGCGATCGGGGCCCGGCCAGCCTGAATCGTTGCGTCATGCCGCGGTCTTGGGTCTTGCCCGCATATACCCTGCCCGTCTTTGAGGTTTCTCGCGAAGGGCGACGTCGCGCCGCTTGGTTCAGGGCAGGGTGAGGTATCCTTCCACCAGCTTCTGCCTGAAGACTTCGGCTGATGTTCGATGGGACGTGCTGTTGGGCCGGTGACAGATGGCATTGATCTGCCATGTGGTCGGGCTCTTTGGATGCACCGCGCGCGGGAGCCAGCGTCGGACGCGGCCGTCAAGGCGCAAAACCAGATGGTGTCGCCGAGCCCGGCTTGAAGATGGGGCCGGGCGGAAACCCGGGCCTCGATCAAAGGTGAACGATCTGCGTCGCAGACCGAAGCCGATCAAACCTCTGCGCCGCTCTCCGCGACTTCCACGATCCCAATTCCTGACGCACCATCGCCCCATTCAAATCGTCACATTTCTGTTACATTTCGAATCGCCCGAGGCTAGACTGGAATCATCTGCGCAAAAAACACGATGGAGGAGGACCAAGTTGGTTGCGTATTTTACGAGTTCTCAGGTTCAATCTTCTGCCCAAACCCGCCTTTCCCCAAGTATCAAAATCATCCGCATCGACCTGATCCTTGGCGTCGCTCTGCTTCTGCTCGTGTTTCTCAGCCTTTGCGGAACCGCAATGACCTATCGCAGCGGAAACGCGACGCTGCATCGGATTGCGGATCTGCTCTTGTTCGAGGAGGAGCGGAACCTTCCCACCCTGTTCAATTTCGTTCTTCTGCTCGCGAATATGGGCGCGCTGGCGGTGGCGGCGGCCTGCGCGTTTGGTGGCAAAGACAGGTGGCGCTGGCACTGGTTCTCGCTCTCGGCGTTTTTCTTGCTTTTAGCTTATGACGAGGCGGCGCAGATCCATGAGGGTCTCAACGAACTTGTGGGTGCCATCGTGAATACCGGTGGCTTTCTGGCATTCGCTTGGGTCATTCCGGGGGCTGCAGTCGTGCTTTTAATGGGCATCGGCTTCAGTCGGTTCCTGCTTGCCCTTCCCAGACGCAGCGCGACGCTATTCGTCCTGTCCGCGGCGATTTATGTCAGTGGCGCCTTGGGGGTCGAGATGATTGGTGCCCG
Source organism: Falsirhodobacter xinxiangensis (assembly GCF_004959935.1). Taxonomy (GTDB): domain Bacteria; phylum Pseudomonadota; class Alphaproteobacteria; order Rhodobacterales; family Rhodobacteraceae; genus Falsirhodobacter; species Falsirhodobacter xinxiangensis. The sequence goes on from NZ_SMYN01000007.1 coordinate 115,733, forward strand.
GCTTTGGGCCGCGAACGGATGGGACAACATCGCCTATAGCTTCCTTGCCACGGTCGAAGAGTCGCTTGAGATGGCCGGTTTGATCGTCTTTCTGCACGCGATACTCATGTTCCTTGCCGGGCCGGGCGGCACGCTGCAGCTGGAGGTGCAGCGCAGCGCAGCGCGGGTCGGGGCCTACCGCTGCGAGGGTGAGGCCGCGAGCACGGTGGCTCGTCGCTCCGGTGACGCCAGCGCGAGGTAGGCGGCTCCGGTCACGACGAACGCCACGATCCAGCCGATGTCGATCTCGCCCATCGCCTGTGCAATGGGGCCGGTAAAGAACGGGGTATTCAGCATCGGGATCTGGCAGGCAATCCCGAGGAAGTAGGCGACGGCAGCGCGCATCTCGAACCGCCCGTAGATTCCGCCATCGTGGCGAAAGAAGGACGTGATATCGTAGCGGCCACGTTTGACGAAATAGAAGTCCAGGATGTTGATGGTCGCCCAAGGCGCAAGCACGATCATCAGCCCGATGACAAAGGAGATGAAGCGCGGCACGAAATCCGCGGTCAGCGTCGCCATCGCAAGGCAGCCCAACAGAACCGCAACCGACATGACGATGCGCGCGCGCTTCGCCGGTTGCCAATCGGCCGCGAAGGTCTGGATCACCGTGATCAGCGACAGCACCGCGCCATAGATGTTCAGCGCGTTATGCGTGACGATGTTCAGGATGAAGAGCAGCAGCAGGATCGGTGCCAGAACCCCGACCGAGGCGCTGACCAGTTCCATCGCGTCGGCACCGGCGGGTGCGCCGGCAACAGTGATCGCGCCCAGCATGAACGAGGCCGAGGTGCCCGTCGCCGCGCCCCCGAAACTGGCGAGCATGGGCGCGCGGATGCCGACTTCGGGCGGCAGGTATCGCGAATAATCCGAGGTGTAGCAGGCATAGGACAGGTGCCACACTGCTGCGAGCGAGAACATCGAGAACCAGCCGAAGACCGTGACCTCGCCTTGGGTCCAGATGCCTTCGGGCAGGGCGGTCACGAGGTTGTATCCCGCCGCCACAAGGCCGATGCCCATGAACCACATGCCGACACGGTTCAGATAATGGATCGTGCGATACCCCAGAATGGCGATGATCGCCGCCGCCAGCGCCGAGATCACGGCCCCCGACGGTGTGTTCACCGCAGGCACCAACGCATGCACCGATTTCGCGGCCAGCACGATGTTGGAGGTGAAGAAGCCCAGATAGAGGATCGTCGCGAAGCCGACGACCAACAGCGCGCCGTAGCGTCCGAACTGGCCCCGGCTCTGGATCATCTGGGCCAGGCCCATCTGCGGACCCTGTGCCGAACAGGCACCAAGGATGAGCGCGCCGACGATATTGCCGAAGATGATGGCCGTCGCAGCCCAAAGAAGCGGCAGGTCGAACACCTGCACCGCCATCGCGCCGGTCACGATCGGAAGCGGCGCGATGTTGGTCGTGAACCACAGGGTGAACAGGTCATGCGCGCGGCCATGGCGTTCGCCAAGCGGCACGAAGCCGACGCTGTTTTCTTCGATCGTGGACATGCGGCGGCTCCCCCCTTGGCATCTCGTGGTATACCATAATAGGGTATATCGCAAAGATGCAAGGGGGAGGCCGCGCGCCGGGCCAAGATCAGCCGATGGCCGAGCAGATGTATTTGATCTCCAGATATTCCTCGATGCCGTATTTCGACCCTTCGCGGCCAAGGCCGGATTGCTTGACGCCGCCGAAGGGCGCGACCTCGTTCGAGATCAGGCCGGTATTGTGGCCGACCATGCCGTATTCCAGCGCCTCGGAGACGCGGATCATGCGGGCATGATCGCGGGTGTAGAAATAGGCCGCCAGCCCGAAGATCGTATCATTGGCCATCGCGACCGCTTCTTCCTCGGTGTCGAAGGCGAAAAGCGGGGCGAGGGGGCCGAAGGTCTCCTCCTGCGTCACGGTCATGTCGGTGGTCACCCCGGTCAGGACGCCGGGCTGAAAAAGCAGCCCGCCCAAGCGTTTGCCGCCGGTGACCAGCTTCGCCCCCTTGGACAGCGCGTCGGCGATATGCGCCTCGACCTTGGCGATGCCCTTTTCCTCGATCATCGGGCCGATCTGCACGCCTTCCTCGGTGCCGGGGCCGACCTTCAGCGCGGCGACCTTGGCGGCCAGCTTATCGGCGAAAGCATCATAGATACCGCGCTGCACCAGGATGCGGTTGGCGCAAACGCAGGTCTGGCCCGCGTTGCGGTATTTGGCGATCATCGCGCCTTCGACGGCTGCATCCAGATCGGCATCGTCAAAGACGATGAACGGCGCGTTGCCGCCCAGTTCCAGCGACATGCGTTTGATCGTGGGCGCGCATTGCGACATCAGCACGCGGCCCACCTCGGTCGATCCGGTGAAGGAGAGCTTCCGCACCACGTCCGAATCGGTCAGCACCTTGCCGATGGGGCGGCTTTCGCCCGTGACGATCTGCAAAACGCCCGCGGGAACGCCCGCGCGTTCGGCCAAAACGCCCAGCGCCAGCGCGGTCAGCGGCGTCAGATCGGCGGGCCGAACGATCATCACGCAGCCCGAGGCGAGCGCCGGCGCGGCCTTGCGGGTGATCATCGCGGCGGGGAAATTCCACGGCGTGATCGCTGCGGTGACGCCGATGGGCTGGCGGATCACGGTCAGGCGGCTGTTTGCCTGCGGCGAGGGGATCGTGTCGCCATAGATGCGTTTGGCTTCTTCGGCGAACCATTCGATGAAGCTGGCGGCATAGGTGATCTCTCCCTTCGCCTCGGCCAGAGGTTTGCCTTGTTCGGCGGTCATGATCGCGGCCAGATCGTCGGCATTGGCGATCATCAGGTCGAACCACTTCCGCAGAATGGCGCTGCGTTCCTTGGCCGGGCGCTTGGCCCATGCGGGGAAGGCCGCTTCGGCAGCCGCAATGGCGGCTTCGACTTCGGCGGGCGACAGGCTCGGGACGGTGCCGACGACCGATCCATCGGCGGGGTTCGTGACCTCGATCACCTCGGTCGAGGCGGCGCGCACCCAGTTTCCATTCACAAGGCAGGTATCGACCAGAAGGCCGGGGTCTTTCAAGGACAGCATGAAGGGCTCCTCATTATCGTTCGACATATCGAACACTGTTCGGTATGAAGAACAGGTAGCAGCCTGAAAGTCCCGACGTCAACGATGAACACCGCCAAGCCCGTCCCCGCCGTATTGCGCGCCGCCGCCATTCTGGACCTTGTCGCCGCCCAGCCGGGCCTTGGCCTGTCCGAAATCGCCCGCAGGGCCGGGATACCCAAAAGCAGCGCCCACGCCCTATGCCACACACTGTGCCAGCTCGATCTGCTGCGCGAGGAGGCGGGCGGCTTTCACCTTGGCGGTCATGCGGCGCGTTGGGCGGTCCCGCGCGATCTGCGGGCCGATTTCCGCCGGGGCCTTGCCGCGGACCCGCTGCTGTCGCGCCATACGGTCACCCTGTCGGTGCTGGAGGGGGCCGAGGTCATCTATCAGGCCTGCCACGATTCGGCGGCGCCGCTGGGTATCACCTTTCGCGTTGGCATGCGCCTGCCCGCCGTGTTCACCGCAACGGGCAAGGCGCTTCTGGCCGCGATGGAGCCGAGCGCGCTGGATGTCTTCCTGACCCGGCCCCTGCCGCCGCCGATCACCCCGGCCAGCGTCCGCACCATCCCCGCCCTGCGGCGGGATCTGATGGAAACCATGACGCGCGGCTGGTCGCTGGATGCCGGCGAGGTGCGCGAGGGCATGTGCTGCATCGGTGCCGTGATACCGGGCACGAATGCCGCCGTCGCCCTGTCCCTGACCGTGGCCGAGGCGCGAGGCGAAGTGACCGCCCGCATCGGCGAGGCCATGGCCAAATTCGCACGAACGCTGGCCTAGGCCAGCAGACGGTGAGCGATGGCGGCAGCTTCGGACAGGTGGGTTTCGACGGCGCGGCCCGCGGCATCGGCATCGTTCGCGCAGATGGCCTCGGCGATCTGGGTCATGCGGGCAAAGCCCGACACGTGCCGGTCGGTCGTGGCCAGCGTCATCGCGCGCAATCGGCTGATCCGGCTGTTCAGGCGCTGCACGATATCCCATGCCATGTCGTGACCGGCGGCAAGGAAGATCGTCTGATAGAAGTCGGTCGATGCGTCGAACAAAGGCCGCGTCTCGCCCGCATCATATGCCGCGCCCAGAGCTTTGAGCGCCCGGCGAAGGTCCGTCTTCACGCGGGCATCCGCCTTTTCGGCGCAGGCACGGGCAGCGTTCGTTTCCAGCAGGCGGCGAATCTCGTAGATCTGGGCGGCCCGGTCCCAATCCATGGACGCGACCACCGGACCGCGATTGGACTGGATCTCCACCAGCCCCTCCGCCTCCAGATAGCGCATCGCCTCGCGGATGACGGTGCGGCTGACGCCAAGCGAATCGCACAGGGGGCGTTCGATCAACCGTTCCCCCGATTTGAAATGGCCGGAGATGATCGCGGCACGAAGCCGCTCCAGCACCATTTCGCGCAGCGTCTTGGGGGGCGTATCTATACGCAGAAGGGGGGTGGCAGCATCGGACATCATGCAAGGTTACCCGATGGATGGGGGAGGCGCCAGCGCCTCGACGATGACGACATGGGTTTGCGCGGCGCCGGCTCTGGCAGCCCGCGCAGCCGTGTATTCGGCGCTGTCGTAACAGGCACGGGCGGCGGCAAGCGAGGGGAATCCGATCACGACGTGGCGGGCAAGCGCCGGCCCCTCCAGCGTCTCGGCACCGCCGCCGCGCGCCAGGAACACGGCCCCGTGGGCGGCGAAGGCGGCGGGTGCAAGCCTTTGATATTCCGCATAAGCCTCGCTGTCCGTGACGGTGACATGGGCGATCCAATAAGCGCCGTGGGGCATGGATTTCCTCGCTGCTGAAAGATTTGTATTTGACATCCTGTCATACGGTATACCAACATGAGCGGCAGCAAGTCCATTGAAAGGTCCGCGGAAATGAGCGCTCTGATCCGAAAAACCCTCCTCCACGTGGAAACCACCCTGATCGAGGGCGGACGCGAGGCGCAGACCCCGCTGGTCATGGTGGCGGCCACCGCCATCGTGAAGAACCCGTTGTTCGGTCAGGGCTTCGTCGAAGACCTGAAGCCCGAGATCCACCGCGTCGCCCCGATCCTGGGCGAAGTGCTGACCAAGATGATCATCGACCACGCCGGTTCGGGCGAGCGTGTCGAAGGCTACGGCAAATCCGCCGTCGTCGGCCTGGGCGGCGAGGTCGAGCACGCGTCGGCCCTGATCCACACGCTGCGTTTCGGCAACCACTACCGCACCGCGGTCGGCGCGAAATCCTATCTGGCGTTCTGCAACACCCGTGGCGGCGCGAACGCCCCCGTTATGATCCCGCTGATGGACAAGAACGACGAAGGCCGCCGTTCGCATTACCTGACCATCAACTTCTCGGTTCCCGATGCTCCGGCGGAAGACGAGATCCTCGTGGCACTCGGCGCGTCCTATGGCGGGCGTCCGCATCACCGCATCGGCGACCGTTATCAGGACCTGAAGGATCTTGGCCATGACGTCCAAAACCCTGCCGCTGTCTGAGGGCGTCCTCAGCTATCGCGAAGCCGGGCAGGGCGAACCGCTGGTCCTGATCCACGGGGTCGGGATGCAGTCCGCCGCATGGGGCCCGCAGATCGAGGCGCTGGCCGGAACGCACCGCGTCATCGCGCTGGACATGCCCGGGCATGGGGGGTCGTCCCCCCTGCCGCAGGGCGCGGGGTTGGTTGATTTCGTGGCCTGGGCTGCGCAGGCGATCCGTGCGCTGGATGTCGGCCCGGTGAACCTTGCCGGGCATTCGATGGGATCCCTGATCGCGGGCGGGCTGGCGGTCGATCATCCGGACCTGATCCTGCGCGTGGCGCTGGTCTGCGGCGTGCATCGCCGGACCGAGGAAGCGCGCGAGGCCGTCATCGCCCGCGCCACCGCGATTCAGGCCGCCGCCGCCAACGGCACCCCTGCCGATCCGCAAGCCCCGCTGGCGCGCTGGTTCTCGGAAAGCTGGGCCGATCAGGCCGCCAAGGCGCTGACCTCGCAGCTTCTGGCCGATGTCAGCCCCGAGGGATATGCCACCGCCTATGCCGCCTTCGCGTCGGGCGATGATGTCTATGCCGACCGGCTGGCCGAGATCGCCTGCCCGATGCTGGTGCTGACCGGAGAGTTCGACCCGAACTCGACCCCCGCCATGGCCGAAACCATGGCCCGCGCCGCGCCGCGCGGACGCGCCTTCATCGTCCCGAACCATCGGCACATGGTCAACCTGACCGCGCCCGAAACGGTGACCGAGGCGATGCGCGACTGGCTTGCACGTCCTGTCTCCGGTGCCGATGCGCTGCGCCCGCTGCGCGATGCGTTCGGCGCGTTCATGACCGGCGTGACGGTGGTGACAGTCGACAATAACGGGCAGCCACTGGGCTTCACCGCCAACAGCTTCGCCTCGGTGTCGCTGGACCCGCCGCTGCTTCAGGTGTCGATCGCGCGGACCTCGCGCAACTATGACGCCGTGACGCGGGCCAAGGGGTTCGCGATCAACATCCTGTCCGAAGCGCAGAAGGATGTGTCCAACACCTTCGCCCGCCCGGTCGAGGATCGTTTCGCCACCGTCGACTGGAAACACGGCCCCGCTGGCAGCCCCGTGATCGACGGCACCGCCGCGTGGTTCGACTGCACCATGCACCGCGTGATCGAGGCGGGCGACCATGCCATCCTGATCGGCCGCGTGGTGGAATTCGAAAACACGCCCGCGCCGGGCCTCGGCTATTTCCGCGGCGCCTATGTGCAGGCGGCGAACGGAGCCAAGGCCGCCGATGTCGGCCCGGATGTGGTGGTCAGCGCGATCATCGAACAGGCGGGCGCTGTGCTGCTGGTGGACGACACCGGCGGCGGTTCGACCCTGCCCTCGCGGATCGCGGGCAAGGATGGCGCGCGTGCGGCGCTGGCGGATCTTCTGGCCAAGACGGGCCTGTCGGTGCAGCCGGGGTTCATCTATGCGGTGTTCGACGACGACAAGCGCGGGCAAAGCCACATCGCGTTCCTGTGCCAGGCCGCGACCGGAACTCCCGTCAAAGGATCGTTCGTGGCGCTGGACGACTGCACGCTGGGCGACGTCGCGGATTCCGCACTTCGCATCATGCTGACCCGGTTTACCGAAGAATCCCAGATTGGCAACTTTGGAACTTACTTCGGAACAGAGACGGCGGGCGACGTGCGCCAGCTCGTCAAGGGAGGCAGCCAATGAAGTTTTCGCTTTTCATCCACATGGAACGCACCGACCCCGCCGAGGATCAGGTCGCGCTTCATGAGCAGATGATCGAGCTGTGCAAGATTGCCGACGAAGGCGGGATGCACGCGATCTGGACGGGCGAACATCATGGGATGAACTTCACCATCGCGCCGAATCCGTTCATCAACCTTGTCGACATTGCGCGGCGCACCAGGAACGTGCGCCTTGGCACCGGCACCGTGATCGCGCCGTTCTGGCACCCGATCAAACTGGCGGGCGAGGCGGCGATGACCGACCTCGTGACGCAAGGGCGGCTGGATCTGGGCATCGCGCGCGGGGCCTACAGCTTCGAATACGACCGCGTTCAGCCGGGCCATGAACCCATGGGACGCAGGCCAGAAGATGCGGGAGTTGATCCCGGCCATCAAAGGGCTGTGGGAAGGCGATTACGCCCATGACGGCGAATTCTGGCAGTTCCCGACAACCACATCCGCGCCGATGCCGGTCCAGAAACCGCATCCGCCGATCTGGGTTGCCGCCCGCGATCCGAACAGCCACGAATTTGCGGTTGCCAACGGCTGCAACGTGCAGGTCACGCCCCTTCACCTGCCGGACGAGGAAGTCGTCAGCCTGATGGAGCGCTTCAACGCCGCGTGCGAGAAGCATTCGGACATCCCGCGCCCCAAGATCATGCTGCTGCGCCACACCTATGTCGCGGACAGCGAGGCCGACGCCCAGCGCGGGGCCGAGGAGATGAACCGCTTCTACAACTATTTCGGTGCATGGTTCAAAAACGAACGTCCCGTCAGCCAGGGTCTGATCCAGCCGCTGACGGATGACGAGATCGCGGCGAACACCTACTACGGCGCGGACAAGATGGGTCAGGGCTGCGTCATCGGCGAAGCGCCCGAAGTGATCTCGCGCCTGAAGGCCTATGAGGATCTGGGATATGACGAATTCGCGTTCTGGATCGACACCGGCATGACATTCGAGCGCAAGAAAGCCTCGCTGCAGCGATTCATCGCCGAGGTGATGCCCGCGTTCGAGGACAAGTGATGCAGCGGTTCCAGCACTATATCGACGGCGCGTTCAGCGATGCCGAGGCGACGTTCCAAAGCCTCGACCCCGCGACCGGGCAGCCTTGGGCAGAAATGCCCGAGGCGCGCGAGGGGGATGTGGACCGCGCCGTCACGGCCGCGCACCGGGCGTTCGATGCGCCCGAATGGGCGGGGCTGACGGCATCGGCACGCGGCAAGCTGCTGTATCGGCTGGCCGACCTGATCGCCGAGGCCGCGCCGCGTCTGGCGGAACTGGAGACGCGCGACACCGGCAAGATCATCCGCGAGACATCGGCCCAGATCGCCTATGTCGCCGAATACTACCGCTACTATGCCGGGCTGGCCGACAAGATCGAAGGCGCGCACCTGCCGATCGACAAGCCCGACATGGAGGTCTGGCTGCGCCGCGAGCCGAAGGGCGTCGTCGCCGCCATCGTGCCGTGGAACAGCCAGCTTTTCCTGTCGGCGGTGAAGATCGGCCCGGCTTTGGCGGCAGGCTGCACCATCGTGGTGAAGGCTTCCGAGGACGGGCCCGCGCCGCTTCTGGAATTCGCACGGCTGGTGCACGAGGCTGGCTTCCCGCCGGGCGTCGTGAACATTCTGACGGGCTTCGGGCCGCGCTGCGGCGCGATCCTGACCGCGCATCCGCTGGTCGATCACATCGCCTTCACCGGCGGGCCGGATGCGGCACGACACGTCATCCGCAACTCGGCCGAGAACCTTGCCTCGGCATCGCTGGAACTGGGGGGCAAGTCGCCCTTTATCGTCTTTGCAGATGCCGATCTGGAAAGCGCGGCCAACGCGCAGATTGCGGGCATCTTCGCTGCGACCGGGCAAAGCTGCGTCGCAGGCTCGCGTCTGATCGTGGCGGCAGAGGTGAAGGACCGCTTCCTTGCACTGCTGGCCAAGAAGGCCGAAGCCGTGGCGATCGGCACGCCGCAGGACATGGCGACAGAGGTCGGCCCGCTCTGCACCGCCCGCCAGCGCGCCAAGATCGAGGAGGTTGTCGCGGCCTCGGTCGATGCGGGCGCGACGTTGGTGACGGGGGGCAAGACGCCGGAGGGGCAGGGGTTCTATTACCCGCCGACGATCCTCGATTGTTCCGCCGTGCCGGATGCGCCCGCCGTCGGGACCGAACTGTTCGGTCCGGTCCTGTCCGTCATCGCCTTCGACACCGAGGAAGACGCCGTCGCGCTGGCCAATTCCACGCAATACGGGCTGGCCTCGGGGGTGTTCACCCGCGATCTGGCCCGCGCGCACCGGATGGTGCGGCGCATCAAGGCGGGGATCGTCTGGATCAACACCTACCGCGCCGTATCGCCCGTGGCGCCCTTTGGCGGGCACGGCCTGTCTGGGCATGGCCGCGAAGGCGGCATCGCGGCGGTGCTGGATTACACCGCAGTCAAGACGGTCTGGCTGCGGACTTCGGATGACCCAATACCCGATCCGTTCATCATGCGCTGAGGAGGCGCATTCAGGGAGGCGGAAATGAAATACGCGCCTGCGCTGGCGCAGGACATGATGTTCACCAGCTGGGGCGGCACGACGCAGGACGCCCAGACCGAATTCTGGGCCGACCCCTTCTCCCTAGCCTCGGGCACCGCCATCTTGCAGGAAGGCCCCACCTAGGACGTGGTCGAGTCGAATTTGACTATGCTTTGCAGGCCGGGGCGCAGGGCTTGCTGGAGCCGCTGGATTACACCGTGATCGACAAGTCGAAGCTCGATCCGCGCTTCGTGTCGGACCATGCGGCCGGCAGCTTCTATCACTCCTTCATGCTGGGCTCGAACCCTTCGGCATTTCCCGAAGCGCCGAAGCGAGCCGACGTCAGCGATCATCGCAAACGACCCGCTCTAATCGCATGCAGGTTGGTCCAGCGGAGAGCAATGGTTGGTTGCCCCTGCCGTCTGACAAGTCGCGAACGCCGTCAGCAGCTGACACATCGATCAGACCGAGCATTTCAGCACAGCAGAAACTTCTTTCCGTTGCTGCATCGCAATGTCGCACATTGTCAAAGGGCGCCTCCGAGCGCCCTTGTTCATCCATCGGCGCGGGCAGCTGATGGCGCCCTGCCATCATCGGCATTTAGAGGAAAGCGGTCTGAGTTCGTCACCCTTCTTGCCCGAGGCAAATAGCCGGCGGTCGACCTTTGCCGATGCTGCACGCAGGTTCCCCGAATGCAGACCTTGATGACATTTATGGTAGCGCCAAGTCAGGCTTTCGTACCTGTGTCGGAAAAGTCCCGGAATAGCGAGACCATCATCTGCAGGCAAATGTTCGGCCGGGCTGTGCTGTTTGCAGCCGGGATAAGAATGCGGCACCCAGATCGTCGGCAGCCCGAGCAGGTCAGCGAACGCATCATTCGGAACTGTGCCGCCGATGTTGGGATTGATCGCCACGGGCTTTTCCAAAACTCCTGCCACTGATGGTCCGTCCTGGGATTTTCGCGACATTTGCCGTCGCGCCGTAAAATGTCAGCCGGCCGCGGAAAGCGCGCGGTATTGTGCGACCGGAGCCAGCCCGAAATGGTCGCGCAGGGTATGCCCAGTGTATTCGGTGCGGAACAGGCCCCGCTTTTGCAGGATCGGCACCACCTCGGCGGTGAACAGTTCCAGTTGCTCATAGATCACCGGCGGCATCACGTTGAACCCGTCTGCGGCGCCGGAGGTGAACCAATCCTCGATCACGTCGGCGATGCGTTCGGGCGTGCCAGCGATGGCCAGATGCCCGCGTGCCCCGGCAAGTTTCTGCAGCAGCTGCCGCATGGTCAGCCCTTCGGCAAGCGCGGTCCCGGCGATGCCCATGGCGCGACTTTTCGACGCCTCGACCGCCGAAGGGTCGGGGAAATCGCCGACCCGCAGCGGGCGATCGAGCGGAACGTCCGAGAAATCATGCCCGCCGAACCGCGCCGTCAACCGCGTCAGGCCGATTTCTGGGCTGGTCAGCTCATCCAACTCCTCGAACACCCGGTCTGCCTCGGCTTGGGTCGATCCGATGGCGGGGCTGATCCCCGGCAGCACGACGACGTCATCGCGCCGCCGTCCGCGCGCGGCGGCGCGGGCCTTGATGTCGGCATAGAAACCCTGCGCGGTGTCCTTGCCCAGATGGGCGGTAAAGATCACCTCGGCCCATTCTGCGGCAAAGGCGCGCCCGTCTTCGGACTGCCCGGCCTGCACATAGACGGGGCGGGATTGCGGGCTGCCCGGCACGTTCAGCGGCCCCTTGGTGCTGTGGAACGGGCCGCGATGGTTGACCGGGATGATACGGGATGGATCGGAATATCGCCCGCCTGCGCGGTCATCGAGCAGCGCCTCGGCAGGCCAGCTTCTCCACAGCGCATCGATCGCATCCATGAAATCGGCGGCCATCCGGTAACGTTCACCATGCGATGGCTCGGCATCGAGGCCATAGTTCAGCGCGGCGTTCGGCGCCCATGAGGTGACGATGTTCCACCCTGCGCGTCCGTTCGACAGATGGTCCAACGTCGCGAACTGACGCGCCAGCGTATAGGGCAGGCTGTAGGTGGTCGAGGCTGTGCCGATCAGGCCGATCCGGTCCGTCACCGCCGCCAGTGCGGACAGAAGCGTGATCGGCTCCAGCACGCCCGACGCGACGAGCCCGCCGCTGGCCGGGGCGACCAGCGCATCGGCAAGGAACACCGCGTCCAGTCTGGCATCCTCGGCGATCCGGGCGGCCTTGGCGTAAAGCTGCAGGTCCGTCAGCGATTCCGGGGCCGAACGCGGATGCCGCCATGCGCTTTCGTGATGGCCGCGCGGCATGAGGAATAGGTTCAGATGAAGCTGTCTTGTCATGTTGCTCTCTCAGACAAGGTCGGTCTCGACGCCGAGGCTGCCCAGCAGCGACAGGCGGAGACGTTCGAAATCGGGATGGCTCGTGCGGCGGGGGTGAGGCAACGGGACGCGGTGATCCTCGGCGATGGTGCCATCACGCAGCACGAGGATGCGATCCGCCAGAAGCAGCGCCTCGTCCACGTCATGCGTCACCAGTATGACTGTCGGGCGGCGGCGTTCCACCAATCGGAACAGCAGCGCGTGCATCTTCAGCCGCGTCAGCGCGTCCAGCGCGCCGAAGGGTTCGTCCGCCAGCAACAGGTCGGGGCTGCGCAGCAGCGAACGCGCCAGCGCCGCCCGCTGTTTCTGCCCGCCCGACAGCGTGCCGGGCCAGGCCGCGGCCTTGTCACCGATGCCGACAGCGTCCAGCATCTGCTGCGCTTCGGTCTCCGCGCCGTCATGGCGAAGGCCCAACGTCAGGTTGTCGATCACGGGCAGCCACGGCAGAAGGCGCGCGTCCTGAAACAGCACTGACACGTTCGGCGGCACGGAATAGCTGCCCGCCATCTCGGCATCGTCGTCCAGGCCCGCCAGCGCCCGCAGCAAGGTCGTCTTGCCCGACCCGGATTCGCCCAGCAGCGCCACGAACTGACCGCGCGGAATGTCGAGCGTGACGTCGCGCAGGACGGTCTTGCCCTTGAAGGCGCGCGACAGGCCGCGCATCGATACGGGGCTTTTAAAATCTTGCGGTGTCATGATCCGATCGACCTTCTCCAGGACAGGGCGCGCGCCTCGACGGCGCGAACCACCGCATCGGACAAAAGGCCCAAGGCGGCATAGATGAAGATGCCCACAACGATGATGTCGGTCTGGCCCCAGTCCCGCGCGCGGTTCATCAGGTATCCGATGCCGGTCTGGGTGTTGATCAGTTCCAGCACCACCAGCGAGGTCCAGCACAGCGTCACGGCAAGCCGGAGCGAGACGAAGAACCCCGGCAGCGCACCCGGCAGCGCGACCTTGCGGATGAACTCTGCCCGCGTCAGCCCCAAGGTGCGCGCCAGTTCCACATGGCCCATGTCGATCCCGCGCAGCGCCGCATGGGTGTTGATGTAGACGGGAACGAGCACGGCGGTGAAGATCAGGAAGACCTTCATCGTCTCGCCGATGCCCAGCCACAGGATCACCAGCGGGATCAGTGCCAGCGTCGGCACCGCGCGCTTCACCTGCACCAGCCCATCAAGCAGCATCTCTCCCGTGCGCGTCAGGCCGGAGGCGAGCGCCAGCACAAGCCCCGCGATCACCCCAAGCAGCAGCCCCGAATAGGCCCGCGCCGCCGAGGCCGCCAGATGCGGCAGAAGCGTGCCGTCGGCGACCATCGCGATGCCGGTCGCCACGGCCGTGGACGGGGCCGCGAGCGTATAGGGCGACAGGAATCCAAGCTGCGATGCACCTTCCCACAGGGCAAGCACGATCAACGGGCCAAGCAGGCGCGTGCCGCGCGGCAGCTTGGCAGGGGTCAGCCGGGCAAGCCGCCTTTGGGGGCGGTCCGACTGCCACGCGGCGACGGACTCGCGTTCTGGTGTCATGTCGTTCATGGGCCTGTCTCCGGGGGTCAGCGTGCCGCCTCGATCGCCGCGTCGAAGTCGGGCACGAACGACCCGGCGGCGTCGAAGGCTTCGGGCAACTCGTTCGCTTGCGCCAGAATGTCGATCAGGCGCTGGTGATGGGGGATCGCCTCGGCCGAGGTCTGAAATTCCATCAGCGACTGCGAGGCGAGGATCGCGGCGGTGTCATCGGCGGTGATGCGCTGGAACCCGCGATAATAGTGATCGCCCCACTCCTCGCGGTTCTCGTTGCTCCATGTGGCGGCACGGATCGCCGCGCCAAGGAACTCCTCGATCGCGGCGTGTTTCGCGGGATCGGCCAGCGCCTCGGGGCGTGCATAGATATACCAGGTTCCGGGCAGCAGGTCGCGTTCCTCGGGGTCGGATACAGCGCTGGCGCCGATCTGCTGGGTCAGGCGGGTCACATGCGGTTCCTGAAGCACGGCAACGTCGACGGACCCGGTGCGGATCGCGTCGGGCAGATCGGCGACGCGCAGCGGCACCTTCTCGATGTCGTCCAGCGTCAGCCCGGCGCGGTTCAGCGCCTCGACCAGAAAGACCTGACGGCCGGACCCTTCGATATAGCTGATACGCTTGCCGCGCAGATCGGCAAGGTCCGAAATCTCCAGCCCCGGCCGTGCCACGAGCCGGTATTCCGACCTCTCGCGCTGGACGGCGGCGACGATGGGCAGCAGCGTGCCCGAAGCACGCGCCTGAATGGGCGGCGTATCCCCGACATAGGCGATGTCGAGCGCACCTGCGCGCATCGCCTCCAGAATGGCGGGGCCGCCGGCGAAGTTCGGCAGTTCCACATCGGCGGTAAGATTGTCGTCCTCGCCGCTCGCTTCCAAAAGATTGCGGATCAACTCGCTCTGGTCTGCGACGACCAATTTGGTGCCTTCGGGCACTTCTGCGCCAGCGCCGACGGCGAAGAACAGGGTGGCGGCCATGCCCGCCAGGGTGATCGACTTGGGTGGCATCGGATGCTGTCCTTGCTTGTCTGAGGGAACAGACTTCTGCCAAAAGAGAAGAATATCAATCTCGACTGAGTTGATCGTGAATATTTGGAGGATTGCCACCGTCTGTCGCCGCACGGAGAGAATAGAATGCTACATCCGACCGCTTCTGGTGGAGGTGAGTTCTCTTGCCTTGTCCACGTCGGGGACAACTGCGTTTGCCATCACCGGCACCAGCGACTCGGCATATTCTCCTCGCTTTAGGGCGGCCAACTTCCCCTGAAAAGCGGAGCTTGGGGGGCGGCCCATTACCGCCGCTCGCCTGATGTCGATGCTGCGAAGCCGCATTCTCCAAAGCGGCCACTCGCACGAAAAGGTGCAGTTAGCGTCTAGGGTTGGGACAGCCCCGCCATTCGCGGCACCGCCGAAATAGCGCAGGATTTACCGGCAGATCCTTTCGGATCAGCCCATGGCTCCAGCGCGCTCGCGAGCGCATGCCAAGGCGGACACCAGCATACCCCGGCGATCTTGACCCCGCGCCCTGACAATTCCTCATTTCATGCCAGCTTGTCCCGGAGACCATCACCGGCTTGCCGTAGCGGCGTCAGGTCTTGATCAGGACCTTCGAAAGCACCGTCCGGGCGGTGTGCGGGTAGTAGTTGACCCCCACTGCATCCACGTCAGTGGCTGAGCCAGCCGCATCTGTCGCGGCGAACTGACGCTCGCCGATGCCGCTGATCGGATCGTTGGTCAGAATGCCGATGTCCGGGTGATGATCGCGCGCCACCCGTGCCATGCTAATGGCCATTTCCACCGCCTCGTGCTCGGGCATACCCGCCATGACGGGATAAAGCGCAGGGTCATTCATCGGACAAAGCCAAAGCCGTTCGTTGATTCTGATTGCGGTGGTAATGAGAGAGGTGCCAGATTGCCTGAACCGGCCTTGCGCTGGAAATCACTCGTGGCTTTCGAACAGAAGGCCACATAGCATGAGCACCCGATCGGAACGAAACCGGTGCAGGTCCAAAGTTCGTTGTGCCGGAGCGTCCAAGCAAACTCGATCCTTACGCCGACAACCCGCTCTCCGGCCATGCGCTCATCTTCGAGCGGGTGATCTTGCCATGCGGCAGAAGGACGGCGCCGGGGATGTGACCGGCGGCGAACAGCGCGCACCCACTTGTGTAGGCGTTGTTATGTAACCACGACGATTTCCCGATCGCCAAGGGCGGCGTATTGTGGGCAAGGTTTCGCCCTGCCCACCAGCCGAACGGATGCAGGCTCAGGCGGCCGGTGCGAAGCCGAACGAGAAAGGCTCGGGCTGTCCCCGTTTGCCGATGACGCGCTCGCGAAGCGCGGTCGTTTCGGCCTGCGCGACGGAACCGTCTTCGGCAAGGATCACGCCGTAATCCTGTTCGGCCCGGTGGCGAGAGACGAGATCATGCGCAACGTCGCGCGCCACCAGCGCCGGGTCGCGGGCCAGAGGGTCGCCCCAACCGCCGGAACCTGCGGTGATGAAGATAATCCGATCGCCGGGCTGCACGGCCAGATTGTCGATCTTGGACGGGATACGTTCGCGTTCCGAGGCGCCCGCGCGCAAGATCCACTTTTCCGAGGTGCCGCCGAACAGACCGCCGTTGATGCCCCAAGGCGGCACGATCTCGCGGTCGTCGTGGATCGACACCATTCCGGGTTCCATCACGCGGTAAACCTTCTCGATCCCCGCGCCGCCGCGATGAAGGCCCGCACCGCCCGAATCCCGCACCGGGCGATAGCTGTCCACCAGAACGGGATAGTAGTTTTCGATATACTCAATGGGGGTCGCAGAAAACAGTGGCCACCATGCATGCCCGTCCAGCCCGTCGCCGCGCGGTCGGCCCGGAACGCCGCCGAACAAAAGCTCCATCAGCTGGAAATACCGCCCCTCGCCATCCGTGCCGGTGAAGATGAAATGCGGCGAGGTGCCGTATCCCGCCGCCATCGACAGGTGCGGCGCGCGCTGGCCCAGGGCACCGGCCTGACAGTCGAAGAACCGCGTATGCGTGTTCAGACGGTTCGACAGCGCGGCAGGGAATTTCGGGTTCAGCAGCGATCCTTCGGGCAGAACCACCTCGAACAGGTCATAGAACCCTTCGTTGAAGTTGATTGACGGATCGAACGCCATGATCATGTAGACGCCGAAGAACAGCTTGCACAGGCCTTCGTGGATGTGGAAGTTGATCGGCCCTTCGGCCTGATCGTCGGTGCCGGTGAAATCGAACACCGCCTTCTCGCCTCGGCGATAGATCGACAGCTTCATCTTGAATGGCCCGTTTCCAAGGCCGTCGTCATCTACGTAATCCTCGAATTCCACCGGATCTTCCGAGATATACTGGTCGATGATCACCTTCATCGCGTCGCGCGTGCGCAGCATCAGAAGATCGCAGGCGGCCAGATAGGTCTCGTGCCCGAACCGTTCGCACAGCTCGCCCACCCGTTTGCCCGCCGTGCGGCAGCCCGCGATCAGCGCCATCAGGTCGGCGCGGTTCATGTCGGGCGTGCGCGAGTTGTTCAGCATGATCTCCAGCACGCCGTCGTTCAGGACATGCTTGGAATAGATGCGGACGGGCGGCACGCGCAGCCCTTCCTCCCAGATGGTGCGGGCGTTGGCGGGCATGGAGCCGGGGACCGAGCCGCCCACATCCGTCATATGCCCGAAGATCGAACTGAATCCGACATGGATGCCGCCATGGAAGATCGGCATCATCACGCACCAGTCGTTGTTGTGCGAAATGGAGCCCTTGCAGGCATAGGGATCGTTCCAGACGAAGACGTCGCCTTCGTTGATGTCGCCGCCGAATTTTTCGACCACGGCAGGGATATACGATCCGAACTGTCCCACGATCATCTGCCCCGCGGGGTTGCAGATCATGGGGAATTCGTCGTGCTGTTCGCGCACGGCGGGCGACAGGGCGATGCGCAGGACGACGTTGTCCATCTCGAACCGCGCGTTCTTCAGGGCGTTCTCGATGATGTCGAGCGTGATGGGATCTACTTGCATGGCTCAGACCTCCTCGGGCCAGATCATCAGGTTGCCGAACTGGTCGACGGTGGCGGTGTGGCGGGGCAGCAGCACGGTCGTGCTGTCGTATTGGCGAATGATGGCGGGGCCTTGGACCTTGGCACCGACCGCCAGCTTCGCGCGGTCATAGTTGGGGGTGTCGATCCATGCGCCGTCGAAATAAGCGGGGCGGGTTTCGATGATCGCCGCGGCGGGATCGCCTCCGCCAGCCGGGGTCTGCACATCCACCGGCGCGGTCGCACCGACGGCGATGACACGCAGCGCCACCATCTCCACCGGAACGTGGAAGCGCACGCCATACATGCGTTCGTGCAGCCCGTGGAACTGGTCGAAGATCGGCTCCAGCGCACCTTGGCCTGCGACCAGATCGGGGTCCACCTCCACCGACACCTCGTATCCCTGCTGCTCATACCGCAGGTCCAGCGAATAGATCAGGCGGCGGTCGCCCTCGGCCACCTGCTGTTCGTCCAGCCATGCGCGGGCACGGGTCGCCAGATCGGCGAAACGGTCCCAGATCATCGACGGCTCGGTGTTGCGCGAGGATCGGATGAAGGTCTGCACGAACTCGTTCTTGAATTCGGATTCAAGGAAGCCCAGCGCCGACAGAACGCCCGGATTCGGCGGCACGACGCAAGGATAGCAGCCCAAGAGTTCCGCCATCGCGTTCGCGTGCAGCGGGCCCGCGCCGCCGAAGGCCAGAATGCCGAAGTCGCGCGGATCGAGGCCGCGTTGCACGGTGATGACACGCAGCGCGCCCAGCATAACCTCGTTCGCGATCTGCAGGATGCCCTTGGCGGCGTCCTCGACCGACAGGCCCAGCTTGTCGCCGATGCCCGCGATGGCCTTGCGCGCACCGTCGATGTCCAGCGACATGGCCCCCGACAGAAGCACCGGCGGCAGATAGCCCAGAACGGCGTTGGCATCGGAAACGGTCGGCTCGGTCCCGCCGCGGCTGTAGCAGACCGGCCCCGGCTGTGCGCCCGCGCTGCGCGGCCCGACGCGCAGGGATCGCGTCAGATCGACCACCTCGGCGATGGACCCGCCGCCCGCGCCGACCGAACGCACGTCCAGCGTCGGCACCTTGGCCGGGAACGCGCCGACCTCGGTCGATCGCGAGATGGTCGGCTTGCCGTCGATGATCACCGAAACGTCGGTCGAGGTGCCGCCCATGTCGAAGGCCAGAAGATC
Organism: Falsirhodobacter xinxiangensis; assembly: GCF_004959935.1. GTDB lineage: Bacteria > Pseudomonadota > Alphaproteobacteria > Rhodobacterales > Rhodobacteraceae > Falsirhodobacter > Falsirhodobacter xinxiangensis. The sequence goes on from NZ_SMYN01000007.1 coordinate 134,640, forward strand.
GTGCCCGGTGCGCTGCGACACCATGACGGTCGATGTGACGCCCCCTGCCGGGCCCGACAGCACCGTATGCACCGGCCGGTCGCCCGCCATCTTGGCCGACATCAGCCCGCCGTCCGAACGCACGATATGCAGATGCGAGCGCACGTCATTCGCCGCCAGCCGTTCCTCGATCCGGTCCAGATAGCGCGTCATGATCGGGCGCACGTAGTCGTTCATCACGGTGGTGATGGTGCGGTCGTATTCACGAAACTCCGGCAGGATGTCGGATGACAGCGACACCGGAATATGCGGATGGCGCGCGGCCACGATCTCGCGCAGCTGCCGTTCATGGTCCGGGTTGGCATAGGAATGCATGAGCGAGATGGTCAGCGCCTCGATCCCGCTGGTGCACAGATCGTCGATGGCGCGGGTCGCGGCCTCGGTGTCCAGCGCGTCGATCACGCGGCCATCGGCGGCGACGCGTTCGGGAATGCCGCGCGTGTCAGACAGCGTGGCCAGCGGGGTCGGCTTGTCCATCACGATCCAGCCGAACAGCGGCCCCGGCGTCCAGCTTTTCGCCAGATGCAGCACGTATTCGAAACCCTTGGTCGTCAGCAGCCCGACGCGCGCGCCCTTCCCTTCCAGCACGGCATTGGTCGCCACGGTCGTTCCGTGCAGCACCATGTCCAGATCGGCGGTGGAAATCCCGGCTTTTTCGCAGATCAGGCGCACACCTTCGGCCACGCCGATGGATTGGTCCTGCGGGGTGGAGGGCGTCTTCGCCTGCCACACCCGCCCCGTCGCCTCGTCATGCAGCAGAAGGTCCGTGAACGTCCCTCCGACATCGACACCCAGCCTCATCGGCGGTTCTCCCTTGTTGATTCCGTCTTGGTCGCATCCGCCGCAGGGGCTTATGGATTTTATTGTTGAATGCGCTTGCAACGAAGCTTAGTCTCATCCTCAAGCACGACGCAAGAGGTTTCGCGTGACCGATCTTCTTCCTCCAGCAAGAACCCTTTTCGACAAGATCTGGGATGCGCATGTGGTCAAAACATATGCGGATGGCACAGATCTTCTGTATATCGACCGTCATCTGGTGCAGGAGGTGTCCTCGCCCCAGGCCTTCGCGGGAATGGCGGCGGCGGGGCGCGCCCTGCATCGGCCAGATGCGCATATTGCCGTGGCAGATCATGCTGTTCCCACCAAGGATCGCCATGTCACGCTGCGCGAAGGGCTGGCCGCGGCACAGGTCGCGCGACTGCGCGAGAACACGGCGATCCACGCGATTCCCTATATTCCGATGAATGACCGCCGGCACGGGATCGTCCACGTCATCGGGCCGGAGCTTGGGTTCACCCTGCCCGGATGCACCCTCGTCTGCGGCGACAGCCATACCAGCACGCATGGCGCCTTCGGCGCGCTGGCATTCGGCATCGGCGCCAGTGAATGTGAATGCGTATTCTCGACCCAGGTGCTGCGTCAGAAGCGGCAGCGGAACATGCGCGTAACCGTGACGGGCGCCCTGCCGGACGGAGTATCCGTCAAGGATATCATCCTTTCGCTGATCGCGCGGATCGGGGTGGGCGGAGGCATCGGCTTTGCGATCGAATATGCCGGTCCTGCCATCCGCGCCCTGTCGATGGAGGCGCGGATGACGCTTTGCAACATGACGATCGAGGCGGGCGCCCGTGTCGGTCTGATCGCGCCCGACGCCACGACACTGGACTGGGTGCGGGGGCGTCCGCTGTCGCCCCTGCCCGGTGACGAACCCGCGGCGCTTCGCGATTGGGCGCTGCTGCACAGCGACCCCGGTGCCGTTTTCGACCGCGAGGTGGAGATCGACGCCGCCACGCTTGCGCCGCATGTCAGCTGGGGCACCACCCCCGAGGAATCGCTGCCCGTGACGGGCCGCGTTCCCGACCCCGCGCAGGTCGACGATCCCGCGCGGCAGGCCCGGATGCGGCGCAGCCTCGATTACATGGGCCTTGCCCCCGGAACCCCGCTGGAGGAAATCGCCATCGACCGCGTCTTCATCGGCTCCTGCACCAATGGCCGTCTGGAGGATCTGCGACGCGCCGCGACCATCCTGCGCGGCAGGCGCGTGGCGAAGGGCGTCAGCGCGATGGCCGTGCCCGGATCGGCGCAGGTCCGCATCGCCGCCGAGGCCGAGGGGCTGGACCGTATCTTCACCGATGCGGGTTTCGAATGGCGCGATGCGGGCTGTTCGATGTGCGTCGGCATGAACGACGACCGATTGTCCGAAGGCGAACGCTGCGCCTCCACCTCCAACCGCAACTTCGAGGGGCGGCAGGGGATAGGCGGGCGCACCCATCTGATGAGTCCGGAAATGGCCGCCGCCGCCGCCATCGCGGGCCGGCTTTGCGACGTGCGGGGGCTGCAATGATCGAACCGTTCATCCACCTGACCGCCATCGCCGCGCCCTTCCCCGAAGGCCAGATCGACACCGACGTGATCTTTCCCGCGCGCTTTCTTCTGCTGCTGGAAAAACGCGGGCTGGGCCGTCATCTGTTTCACGAACGCCGCGCCAAGGGCGGGTTCGTGCTGGACACCCCGCCTTGGGATGGTGCCAGAATCCTTGTCACCGGGCCCGATTTCGGCACCGGCTCCAGCCGCGAACAGGCGGTCTGGGCGCTGGCCGACTTCGGCATCCGTTGCGTCATCGGCACCAGCTTCGGCGAGATTTTCCACGCAAACTGCTTTCGCAGCTGCGTCCTGCCGATCGTCCTGCCCCCGGACGCGCATGCGCGCGTCATGGCGGCGGCCGAGGCGCAGCAGCAGATCACCGTGGACCTTCCCGAACAGCGCATCATCCTTGCCGATGGCGAGATCGGGTTCCACATCGACGCCCATCGCAAACAGTCCCTGCTGGAAGGGCTGGACGAGGTCGGGGCCATCCTGCGCGACGATGCCGCCGACATCGCGGCGTTCGAGGCTGCGCAGCGGGCAGCCCGCCCGTGGCTCTATCTGACAGCGCAGCAGATCGCGCATTTCGACGACATCAAGGAAGGTTCCGAATGACCGAAGATCTTGGCGAAAACTATGCCCGTGCGTTTGGCGGCAAGCTTGGCTTCGGCAAAAAGCCCGCGCTGATCCTGATCGATCTCGTGCTCGGCTATTTCGACAAAGGGTGCGATCTTTGGGCCGATTGCGATTCCGCGCTGGAATCGGCGATCCGGCTGCGCGACGCCGCGCGCAAGGCGGACATTCCCGTCATCTATACCAATGTCGTCTATCATCCCAAGGCGCTGGACGGCGGGCGCTTCTATCAAAAATCCCTGCCGCTGCGCCATTTCCGGCTGGGCGGCGAATGGGGTGCCTGGGCGCCGGGACTTGCGCCGGCCGAGGATGAGCTTGTCATCTCCAAACAACATGCCAGCGCGTTCTTCGGCACATCGCTTGCACCGACGCTCGTGACGATGGGCGTGGATACCGTGATCCTGACCGGCGTTTCCACATCCGGCTGCGTGCGCGCGTCCTGTGTGGAAGCCAACGCACATGGCTTCATCCCGATCATCCCGCGCGAGGCTGTGGGCGACCGCCACCCCGCCCCGCACGAGGCCAACCTTTTCGACATGAACGCGAAATACGGCGACGTCGTCAGCGAAGCCGAAACAATCGCCTATCTTGCAGGATTGAACGCATGAGCAAACCCAGCCTGAAGGCCGCGCTGGCGGCTGGAAAATTCGTGGCGGCCCCCGGCCTTCACGACATGATCACCGCCGTCGTCGCCAACAAGGTGGGGATCGAGTTCGGATATGCCACCGGATACTGGATGACCGCCTCGGCCTATGGTGTGCCGGATGCGGGGATCGTGACCTATTCGCAGATGGTGGACCGCGTCGCGACGCTGTGCCGGACCAGCGATGCCGCCATCATCGCGGATGCCGATACCGGTTATGGCGGGCTTTTGAACGTCCACCATACCGTGCGCGGATACGAGGAGGCGGGGGTCGCCGCCATCCAGATCGAGGATCAGGAATTTCCCAAGAAATGCGGCCACACGCCTTTCAAGCGCGTGGTGCCGGTGATCGACATGGTGGAAAAGATCAAGGTCGCCTGCGAGGCGCGGCGCAATCCCGAAACGGTCATCATCGCCCGCACCGACTGCCGGCAGATCGAAGGGTTCGAGGGCGCCGTGGCCCGCGGCCTTGCCTTTGCCGAGGCCGGGGCCGACGTGATCTTCCTTGAAGCCCTGGAATCCGAGGCCGAGATGCGCGAGGCCTGCCGCCGCATCCGCGCGCCGATGCTGGCCAATATGGCCGATGGCGGCAAGACGCCGATCCTTGATGTGAACACGCTTCGCGAGATCGGCTTCAGCATGGCGATCTATCCGGCGATGACCGGGCTGGCCGCCGCGCAGGCCGCCTTCAACGCGCTGGCGGCGTTCAAGGCGATGGGCACGTCGCAGACCCCCGCGCAAGACCTGTTCGATTTCGGCGAGTTCAACCAGCTTATCGGCTTCCCCGAGGTGTGGGAGTTCGAGAAGCGTTGGGCACGGAAGGCAAGCTGATGGCCCGCGTCGCCTGTATCGGATCGGGCAATGTCGGCCGCGCATGGGCCGTCGTCTTCGCCCGCGCGGGGCATGAGGTCGCGCTTTACGATGCCGACCCCGCGCAGGTGGCCGTCGCGCTGCCGCTGATCGCGCGGACGATGGAACAGCTCGGTGTCTCGGGCGACATCCGCGCCGCATCCTCGGTCGCCGAAGCGGTTGCGGGCGCGATCCACGTGCAGGAAAGCGTGCGCGAGGATACGGAGATCAAACGCGCCGTCATGTCCGAGATCGCCGCCCATGCGCCGATGGATTGCGTGATCGCGTCCTCGACCTCGGCGCTGCCGGGATCGACCTTCATGACGCATATCCCGCAGCCCGAACGGGCGCTGGTCGCGCATCCGGTGAACCCGCCGTCGCTGATCCCGCTGGTGGAGCTGTGCGGCACGGGCGTGACTTCGGACGATGCGATGGCGCGGTCGCGGGCGTTCATGGACAGCCTTGGCATGAAGCCCGTGACGCTGACGCGGGAAATCGACGGCTTTCTTTTGAACCGGCTGCAATACACCCTGGTGGCCGAGGCGCTGCATCTGGTGGGCGAGGGTTACTGCACGGCCGAAGACATCGACCGCGTGATGACCGACGGGCTGGCGCTGCGCTGGCTGTCGATCGGGCCCTTCGCCACGGCGCATCTGAACGCGACGGCGGGGTTCAAGGGCTTCGTCGGCCAGCTTGGGCCCATGATGCGCAGGATGGGCGAGGATGCCCGCACCGATTACGACTGGGACCAGCCGCTGATCGACAGCATCCACGACCAGATGGCCGCGCGCTTTCCGGTGGACGAGATCCCCGACTGGCAGGCATGGCGCGACGGGCGCATCCTTGCCGCCCGCCGGGTGCAGGACAGCTAGCGCGGGATCGAATCGCGCCAGACCAGTTCGCCGGGCAGCTTGATATCGATGCCCGGCTGAATCTCGGCCCCCGGATTGTCCAGATCCAGAAGCTTCAGCGTCTCGTCCGCCATTTCCTCGGCGGGCTGGCGCACGGTGGTCAGGCGGTAGGGCCAGTAGTCGGCCTCGTCGATATTGTCGAAACCGCCGATCATAACGTCATCCGGCACGCGCAGGCCCATCACGCCGCGCAGCGCGTCCATCGCGCCCATCGCCATCGTGTCGTTGATGCCGAAGATCGCGTCGGGAACCTTGCGCCCCTCGTCCTGAAACGCGCGAAGCACCGCCGCATGGGCCCCGCGATAGATCGACTGCCCCTCCAGTTCCAGAATGGCGGATCGGGGGATGCCATCCTCCAACAGCCGTTCGGCAAAGCCCTGAAAGCGGTCCTGGCTGGTGGAGCCGCGGGGATCGCCCTTCAGCACGGCAAAGCTGCGCGCCCCCGCCTTCAGCAAGGCATCCGCCATCAGCCGCCCGCCCGCCGCGTTGTCGCAGCGCACGCCCGACGCATCGCTGCCGGGGATGTAACGGTTGAACAGCACCACCGGAATGCCGCGATCATGGCACATGCTGGTCATCCGCGTCGAAAGCTGCGCCGAGGTCAGGATGATCCCGTCCACCTGATAGCGCAGCACCCGCATCAAGGCGTCGTCGCTGCTGGCGCCGTTTTCGACCGTGAAGGTCAGGATCTGCGTGCCGCGCTGTTGCAGCCGTGCCGCCAACGCCTTCAACACCAGCACATAGAACGGGTTGTCCAGATTCCCCAGGATCACCGCCACCATGTTCGTGCGCCGCGTCGTCAGGCTGGAGGCGATGGAATTCGGCACATAGTTCAGCTTTTTCGCCGCCGACAGGATCAGCTCGCGCTTGGCCGCCGACAGCGACGATCCGGGCGTAAAGGCGCGCGACACCGCCGATTGCGACACACCCGCAAGGGCGGCCACATCCATCGACGTTACGCGTCCGATGATCGGCTTCATGGGGAAATCCTTCGTTGGGGCAGCGCAGAATACGTATTCAAACCTCGCGCCACAAGATGAAATAATTTCATTCCGCAAGCGCGGGCTTGAGCCTTCGCGCGCGTCCTTCTTATTGATCGTGACAACAGGAGGAAGCCATGCCCGTCCAATACCTGAAGACCGGAAAACCCAGCGATGCCCGCAGCGAGGACGACGCCAAGGTCCGCCATTCGGTCGAAGCCGCCCTTGCCGATATCGAAGCCCGCGGCGATGCCGCCGTCCGCGAGATGGCGGCGAAGTTCGACGGCTATACCCCCGTAAGCTTCCGTCTGTCGCAGGACCAGATCGACGCGCTGATCGCCCGCGTGTCGCCCTCCGATCTGGAAGACATCCGCTTTGCGCAGGAACAGGTCCGCAATTTCGCGCAGGCGCAGCGGGATTCGATGCAGGATATCGAGGTCGAGACGCTTCCGGGCGTGATCCTTGGCCATCGCAACATCCCGGTGCAGTCGGTCGGCTGCTATGTTCCTGGGGGCAAGTTCCCGATGGTCGCCTCGGCCCATATGTCGGTGCTGACCGCCGCCGTCGCGGGCGTGCCGCGCATCATCGCCGCGACCCCGCCTTTCAAAGGCGAGCCGAACCCGGCCGTCATCGCCGCCATGCACATGGCCGGCGCGCATGAAATCTATGTGCTGGGCGGCATTCAGGCCATCGGCGCAATGGCGATCGGCACCGAAACGATCCAGCCCGTCGATATGCTGGTCGGCCCCGGCAACGCCTTCGTGGCCGAGGCGAAGCGCCAGCTTTACGGCCGCGTCGGGATCGACCTGTTCGCCGGGCCGACCGAAACCATGGTCATCGCCGATGACACCGTGGATGCCGAACTTTGCGCGACCGACCTGCTGGGACAGGCCGAACACGGCTACAACTCGCCCGCCGTTCTGCTGACGAACAGCCGCAAGCTGGCGGAAGGCACGCTGGCCGAGATCGACCGTCTGCTGGCGATCCTGCCCACCGCCGACACGGCCCGCAAAAGTTGGCAGGATTACGGCGAGGTCATCCTGTGCGACACGCATGACGAGATGCTGGCCGTCGCCAACGACATCGCCTCCGAACATGTGCAGGTGATGACCGACCGCGACGACTGGTATCTGGATAACATGCACAGCTATGGCGCGCTGTTCCTCGGGGCGCGGACCAACGTCGCGAATGGCGACAAGGTGATCGGCACCAACCACACGCTGCCGACCAAGAAGGCGGGGCGTTACACCGGCGGGCTTTGGGTTGGAAAATACCTCAAGACCCACAGCTATCAGCGGATCACCACGGACGAGGCGGCGGCGATGATCGGGGCCTATGGCTCGCGCCTGTGCATGCTGGAAGGGTTTGTGGGCCATGCCGAACAGTGCAACATCCGCGTGCGCCGTTATGGCGGGCGGAACGTGCCCTACGGCGTGGCGGCGGAATGATGTTCCGGCTGGACGGTCGCCGCGCGCTGGTGACGGGGGCGGGCCGTGGCATCGGCCTCGCCATCGGGCGCGCGATGGCGGACGCGGGGGCAGAGGTCACCTTCTGCGCCCGCAGCCGGGACGAGGTCGAGGCGGCGGCGCAGGGCATCGGCCATGCGCTGGTCGCCGATGTGACCGATGTGGCCGGCTTTGCCGCGCTGATGAACGACCGCCCGGCCTTTGACATCTTCGTCAACAATGCCGGCACCAACCGCCCCAAACCGCTGTCCGAAGTGACCGAGGACGATTACGACGCCGTCATGGGCCTGAACACCCGCGCCGCGATCTTTGCCGCGCAGGCGGTGACGCGGCGCATGGTGGCCGAAGGGGTGCGCGGGTCGGTCATCAACATGTCCTCGCAGATGGGGCATGTGGGGGCGGCGAACCGCACGCTTTACTGCGCGTCGAAATGGGCGCTGGAAGGGTTCACCAAGGCGCTGGCGGTCGAACTTGGCCCCCACGGCATCCGCGTGAACACCATCTGCCCGACCTTCATCGAAACCCCGATGACCAGACCGTTCTTCGAGGACGAGGCCTTTCGCGCATCGGTCCTGTCCAAGATCAAGCTTGGCCGTCTGGGGCAGGTGGACGAGGTCGCGGGCGCGGCGGTCTTCCTCGCCTCGGACGCGGCGGGGCTGATGACGGGCAGTGCCCTGATGCTGGATGGCGGCTGGACGGCGGATTAGGCTGCGGCCCAGCCCCCGTCCACCGGCAGGATGGCGCCGGTGATGAAGCTGGCCCCGTCGCCCAGCAGGAAGGCGGCGGCGGCGGCGGCTTCATCCGCCGTGCCGAACCGCCCCATCGCGTGCCTTGCGCGGATCGCGGCGCGCACGCAGTCAGGCTGGCCGCGAAAGGCGCGGGTCATCATGGGCGTTTCGATCGCGCCGGGGGCGACGGCGTTCACGCGGATGCCCTCTGCGGCGTGGTCCACCGCAAGGCTGCGGCAAAGGGTGTTGATCGCCCCCTTGGACGCGGCATAGGCCGGACAGTTCCGCGCAGCCGCCAGCGACAGTTGCGAAGAACACAGCACGATGGACCCCTTGTGGCGCAGCAACGCCGGCAGAAAGGTCTGGATCGTGCGAACCGTGCCGAAGACGTTGACCTCGAACACGCGGTGCCATGCGGCGATGTCCAGCTCGTCGATGCGCCCGCCCATCTCGATCCCGGCCATCGCCGCGATGCCGTGCACGCCGTCGGGGACGTGACGGGCGGCTTCGGCCAATTCGCCCATGTCGCAGACATTGGTGGCAAGGCATTCGGCACCTTCGGGCATGGCGGGAAAGCGGCGGTCCAGTGCCAGAACCCGCGCCCCCGCGGCGCAAAGCTGCAAGGTCAGCGCAAGCCCGATGCCGCTGCCCGCGCCGGTGACGACGACGGTCTTGCCCGCGAACGTCATGCCGCCCTCAGCGCGGCGACCCAATCCGCAAGCCCGTCCGCGAAGGGAACCTGCGGCGCCCAGCCCAGATCGCGGGCCGCTGCCGAAAGGTCCATCGGTCCCTGAAGGTCCACGCCCGGCAGCAGCCCCTGCCCCACCGGAACATCCGCGATCATGGCGCAGATCTGCTGCACCGTCAGCACCTCGGCCCCGTCGATGTTATAGGCCGCGCCGGACGTGCCGCGCGTCATCGCCGCCTGCACCGCGCGGATCACATCATCCACATGCACGAATTGCAGCGGGTGCGCGCCACCCGCCGCAACCGGCTCGCCGCGCACCACGGGCTGGATCAGCGCATCCGTCACCCGCCCCGGACCATAGGCCCAGCCGATCCGCAGCGCGACCGTGTCCAGCCCATATCGGGCATAGGTGCGGATCAACAGGTCGGCCGCGGCCTTGCTGCTGCCATAGGCGTTGGTGGCGCGCAGGGGGGCATCCTCGGTCACGATGCCGTCCGCATCGCCATAGACCGAAACCGACGACAGGCCGATGAACCGCCCCACCCCCAGATCCCGCGCCATCTCCAGAAGACGCGCGGTGCCGGCCACGTTGATGTCGATCACCTCGGCCGGGCGATCGGCCAGAACCATCGGTCCGGAAACGCCGCCGCCGTGGATCACCACATCGCAGCCCGCCATCAGCTCGCGCGGGATGGCGCGGACGTCATGGACATGGGGCGCATCCGCCATGTCGGTGGCGACGACCTCGTGCCCCGCAAGCCGGGCGCAAAGGTGGCGCCCGATGAACCCTGCCGCGCCGGTGACAAGAACCTTCATCCGATATCCGTCTCCTGCCGTCCGCGCACGAATTGCGAAACCGTGACGGCAAGGATCAGCGCCGCGCCGTTGAACACGCTGGTCACCCACAGCGGAATGCCCATCATCGTCAGCCCCGTGATGCCGGTCGCAAGGAAATAGACCGAGATGACCGCCCCCCACGGATTGAACCGCCCCGGAATGATCGCCGTCGCCCCCAGATAGGCCGCCGCGAACGCCGGCAGCAGGAAGTTCAGCCCCGAGAACGGGTCCGCCGCGCCCAGAAGCCCCGCATAGACCAGCCCGCCGATCGAGGACAGCAGCGCCGAGGCGACAAGACAGCCGACCCGCACCCGCCCCACGTCGATGCCGGACAGGCGCGCAACCTCGCGCCCGCGGCCCACGAACAGGATACGGCGGCCCAAGGGCGTGAACTCGAACACCAACCAGATCGCCAAAGCGATCGCGATGACGTAGTAGAACGCATAGGAGATGCCGAACAGCCGCCCGCGCATGACCATGTTCACCAATGTCGGCGAAATCCCCCCGATGGTGGACGAATTCGTCATCCACTGCACCAGCCCGGTGATGACCGACGTGGTGCCAAGCGTGACGACCAGCGACGGGATGCGGACATAGACGATGAAGAATGCGTTCACCAGCCCGACCGCGACCCCGCCTGCCAGCGCCGCCAGAACCGCCACGCCCAGCGGCAGGCCCATGACCGCGTTCAGCACCCCCACCGTCACCGCCGACAGCGTCAACGTCGCGCCGACCGACAGATCGTAATCCCCCGCCGTCAGCGGAATGATCAGCGCCAGCGCCAGCACCGCGCCGGGGCTTTGCGTGGCGAACATGATCGAAAAGTTCATCCATGACAGGAAGATGCCCGGAAGCAGGATGCCGAAACCCGCGATCATGACGATCCAGACCAAAACCAGCCCGAACCGTTCCGTGAAATCCGCCACGTTGAAGCGCCGACGTTCAGGCGACGTCGAGAGTGGAGTGTCCATAGCAGGCCTCTGCGATACTGTCTTTCGTGATGTCTTGGCCGGTCAGTTCGACCGCGATACGCCCGCGCGAAAAGATGAGAACGCGCGTGCAAAGATCGGCAAGCTGTTCGGCGTCGGAACTGGCGCAGATCACCCCCGCCCCCCGCGCCGCCGCATCGCGGATCACGCGATAGATCTGCTGGCGGGTGCCGACATCGACGCCTTGGGTCGGTTCGTCCAGCAGCAGAAGATCGGGATTGCGGATCATCCATTTGGCCAGAAGAACCTTCTGCGCGTTCCCCCCGCTCAGCTGGCCCAGACGCATGTCGGGATTGGCGGGGCGCACCTCGTATTCGGCCGAAAGCGCGGATGCGCGGCGGCCCATGGCGCGCAGGTTCAACCCGAACCGGCCCATGAAGTCGTCCAGCTCCAGCAGCAGCATGTTGTCGCGCACCTTCAGCCCCGGAACGCCGCTGGCGCCCGGACGGTCGGAGGGCAGCAGCGCCATCTTCTGCGCAATGGCCGCTTTCGGCGTCATGGAACGCAGCGGGGTGGTTTTCCCGCCCATGTGCAGATCGCCCACCGTGGCTTCGCGCGCACCGAACATCAGATACGGGACGCGCTCGTATCCCGACCCCAAAAGCCCGGTCAGGCCGAGGATCTCGCCCTCGGCCACTTCCAGCGCGGGGATGTCGAGGCCGGGTTCCGCAACGCCCGTGACGCGGGCAAGCGTCCGGCCGCGCGTGACGGCGGGCGCGGTGACGCTGCGGGCGATGCGGCGGCCGATGATGCCTTCGACGAAATCGTCATGGCTGGACCCCTTGGTCGTCAGGGTGCCGCTGACCAACCCGTCGCGCAGGATCGTGGCGCGGTCGGTGATCTCGCGCACCTCGTCGATATCGTGCGAGATGAAGATGACGCTGTCACCATGCCCCACCACCTGCCGGACCAGCGCGAACAGCCGGTCCACGCCCTCTTTCGGCAGGAACGGCGTCGGTTCGTCCAGGATCAGCAGGCCGGGGCCGTCCGCGCCGCGCAGATCCTCGGCGGCGCGCATGATCGCCAGAAGCGCCTGATCGGTTTGCGACAGGCTGCCCGTGCGCGCGTTCAGGTCCAGCGAGACGCCGAACCGGGCAAAGGTGGCGCGGGCGGCGGCGCGTTCCTCGCGCCAGTTGACGCGGGCGCGGCGCGCGGTGATCGACGCCACCCGCAGGTTTTCCAGCACCGTCAGCGTCGGCACCAGCCCCAGATGCTGATGCACGAAGGCCATGCGGTAATCGCGGAACGCGCCGGGGGGCATGGGGAACGGCAGCGGTTTGCCGAACACCTCGATCGTGCCGCCGGGATCGGGGGCGTGAAACCCCGCCAGCACCTTCACGAAGGTCGATTTTCCGCACCCGTTCTGGCCCAGAAGGCCGTGAACCTCGCCCGCCGCCACTTCGAAGCTGATCCCCTTGAGCGCGCGGGCGCCCCCGAATGTCTTGGCGATCCCGCTGACGCGAAGCGCCGGGACGCTCATTTCAGCTGCCAGTTTTCGTGGAAGCCTGCGACATATTCATCGCCATAGCCCTTGTTGGCCTCGGCGGGGGTGCCGGCGGTTTCGATGTTCGTCTCGTCGAAGATATACAGCGGGACGGCCAGTTCCTCGGGCATCTCCAGCCCGGCCAGCTTGCGCATGTATCCGTCGATCGTCGCCCGCGCGACCCAGTCGAGGCTTTCGCCCACATCCATCTCCACCCGCCCTTCGCGGATGAAGTCCAGAACGAAGGGCGTGCCGTTGCCGGTCGCGATCTTCACCATCTCGCCCCGGCCGGTCAGTTCGACCGCAGGCACGACGAATTGGCTCATGCTGTCATAGATGGGAAAGACATAGTTGGCGGTGGGGTTGGACAGAAGCGCCGCCTGAACCGCGGGCTGGATCTTGGTGCCCCATTCGGTGATGCCGACGTTGATTTCGGTCAGGATGGTGCAGTTGGGGCAGTTCTGTTCGAACGCATCGCGGATGCCGCGCACCAAGGGCTCGGTCGGCGGCACCTCGTCCGATTTCACGACGATCACGTTCGCCGCGCCTTCGGTCTTGTGGATCGCCCAGTTCCCCATGATCCAGCCCTGACCATAGAAGCTGAACGGCAGATCGCCCGCCAGCAGCGGGTTCGCCTCTTGCGACGGGTCATAGAAATGCGAGGTGAAGACCTGCACGCCCGCGGCCTTCGCCGCCTCCAGCTGCGGTTCGATCACGGCGGGATTTACGCCGGAAATCAGGTCCACGATGTCGAAGTCGTTGGCGATGGCATATTCGATGCCCTGCACCCACTGGTTCGGCTGGCCCTGATTTTCCCACTCGCGCACTTCAAGGCCGATTTCCTTGCCCACCTCGATCTCGCGCCGGATGATCCCCTTCAGGAACTGGTTGGAGCTGGTGTTGGGGATCGAAAGCATCTTCTTGCCAGCCGCGACGGCCCGGATGTCGAACGACTCGCCCGGTGCCTGAAACGTCGGGACGGCGCGATGCTCCTCGACGATCTGGGTCGCGCGGGCAAGCCCCTCGGCCACGGGATCGGCATGGGCGGCAAAGGGAACAAGGAAGGTGGAGGCAAGCGCAAGGACGGTAATCCGGCAGGTCGACTGCATTGGTGATTTCCCTGGTGAACATGTTGGATGCGCATTTCGCATACGCTTGCAAACAGAGTTTTCCCATTTCCGTTTTTTGTCAACTGCCCTGCATGCCCCCAAGCGTGAAAAGCATAAACGTCCGTTTTTCATGCATTTATGAACGGGCCGTGACAGCATTCTTGACAGCGGGATCAAATTGCGCGGATGTTGAATGCGCAATCATCAATGAGACGAACGATGACCGGATACCTGGAACTTGGCCTGTTTCTTCCCAGCACGCGCGGGGGGCTGATCATTGCCAAGGGCACGCCACCGCAGAACGAGCCGACATGGGAATTGAACCGCGACGTGACGCTTGCGGCCGAAGCGGGCGGAATGGATTTCGTGCTTTCGCAGGTGAAATGGCGCGGTTACGGCGGCGAGACGCGGCACTGGGACGCGGCGCTGGAAAGCTTCACGCTGATGTCGGCGCTGGCGGCGGTAACCAGCAGGATCAAGCTGTTCGCCTCTTGCGCCGTGCGGACGGTGAACCCCGCGGTGCTGGCCAAGATGGCGGCCACGGTCGATCAGGTCGCAGGCGGGCGATTCGGCGTCAACATCGTCGCGGGCTGGAACAAGTTCGAATATGCGCAGATGGGGCTGTGGTCGGATGACGATTACTACCTCAACCGATATGAATATGCGGATGAATACCTGACCATCCTCAAACGCCTCTGGTCCGAGGAGGAGGTCGATTTCGACGGCAAGTATTTCACGCTGGGGGCCTGCCGGTCCGAACCCAAACCCGCCAACCCGCTGAAGATCGTCTGCGCGGGCCAGTCCGATGGCGCGTTGGATTTCGTCTCGCGCCAGTCGGACTTCTCGTTCGTGGGCCGGATGAACGACACCCCGGAACAGCTTGCCGCCGTGGTGGACAAGATCGGCGGGATGGCGGCGTCGCATGGGCGGCAGGTGCGGTCCTATACCCTGCTGAACGTCATCGCCGCCCCGACCGATGCCGAGGCGGAGGCCGAGCGCCAGACCTACCTCAACAATCGCGACGAGGACGCGATCCAGGAATTCCTGCGCGCATCCGGTATGGATGTGAACCGCGCCGATTACCTGAAGCTGGATCCGGCCACCGTGACCTTCATGTCGATCCCCTGCATCGCGGCGTCCTATGACAAGGTTGCGGCCTATCTGGATCGGCTGGCGGCAAGCGGGCTGCACGGCGTGTGCCTGACCTTCCCGGATTTCAGCACCGATGTGCCCGATTTCATCGCCAACGTCATGCCGCGGATGACCTCTCGCCAGCCGCTGTAAAGGCCGCGCCGGCAAGTTCGGCCACGCGGATCGCGCTGCGGTCCGCATAACGGCGGGCGATGACGCTGATGCCCAGCGGCAGGCCCGTCACGCCCGTCAGACCGGGCACGGACACGACCGGCACACCCAGCAGCGTCCACATCGCGTTCACCGACGGATCGCCGGTCCAGCCCAGCCCCTTCGGCGCCTCGCCACAGGCCGAAGGGGCGATGATGGCATCGAAATCCGACAGCACATCGTCCAGCGCGGCACGGCACCTGTCGGCCAGCGCATAATCCGCGCGCATCTGGTCCGGCGTCAGGTGCTGGGCATTTTCGACCATCGCACGGAATTCGGAATGCAGGTCCGGCGCAGCACGGTATTCGTTCAGGAATGCCATCCGCCCCTCGCGCAGCATGATGCGGATCTGGGCGTCATGCAGGCCACCGAAGGCGGGCGGAAGGGTCAGGCACTCCACCCCGGCCCCGGCATGGCGCAGGATGGCCGCGGCCCGGTCGAAGGCGGCGCGCATGGGCGGCTCGACCCGCGGCCATGCCGGCGTGCGGCACAGCCCGATGCGCAGGCCGTGCAGCGTGGCGGGGCGCGGGGCGGGGTCCAGATCGAACACCTCGGCCAGAAGGGCCAGATCGTCTGCCGCACGGGCAAAGAACCCCACCGTGTCGCAAGAGGCAGAAAACGCCTTCACCCCTTCGTTCGAGATCGTCCCCCATGTCGGCTTCCACCCCCAGATGCCGGTAAAGGATGCGGGCCGGATCATCGACCCGCCCGTTTGCGAGCCGACCGCAAGCATCGCCATCCCCGCCGCCACCGCCGCCGCCGAACCCGATGACGACCCACCCGGAGAGCGCGCAAGATCGTGCGGATTGCGCGTGCGCCCGCCCCGCCCCGTGGCTGCGAATTCGGTCGTGACCGTCTTGCCAAGGATCACCGCGCCCGCGCTGCGCAGCGTATCGATGCAGGCGGCGTCCGTGCCCGTCCACGTGCCCGCGTGACGCGCGTTGGCATGGCCGGTCGGCATGTCGCGCGTTGCGATCACATCCTTGACCGCCACCGTCACCCCCGCCAGCACGCCATTCGGCCGCACCTGCGCGCGCACGATGGCCGGATCGACGAATTCGAACGCCTGCACCTGCGGGTCGATGCGGGCGATCGTCGCCAGCGCCTCCTCGACCATCTGCGGGGCGCTTCGCCGCCCGTCCCTGATGTCTGCCGCGATGGTCCGTGCCGTCACCACTTTCATTCCAGCCTCCGTTTCGCCTGATGGAAATCTGAGCAGAAAGCAGTCGCCCGCGCGCGCGAAGTTTCCTCACGCGCGGGCTGAGTTTTTCCTCACAGCGCGTGGACCAGCGGATTGGGCCGCACCGATTCGATCATCCAGTCCTTGAATTTCTGGAACCGTGCGCGGCTGCCCGATTGCCGCGCCGTCAGCATGAAATACGAACTTCGGGCCGGGAAGGATTCGCCCACCGCGATCAGATCGCCCTGCCGCAGCGCCTCCTCGATCAGAAGCGAGCGGCCGAGGATCACGCCGACACCGGCCCGCGCCGCCTCGATCGCGGTGCCGGACTGGTTCAGCCGGGGGCCGTGGATCACGTCGGGGCGCAGGATACCGTATTCGCCCAGATACTTGGCCCAGTCGGGATGATCGCCGCCCTCATATCCCATCTGCGTCCGGTCCACATGCACCAGAAGGCCGCGGCGCAATATCTCGGCGTGATCGTTGTCGTAACGCTGGGCAAGCGAGGGGGCGCAGACCGGCAGGATCTCCTCCTCGACCAAGGGTTCGACCAGACAGTCCAGATGGCAGCGCCAGTTGCAGATGCGGATGTCGCATTCGCGCGTCTCGGCCTCTTTGCGCGACAGGAAGGTGGACAGGTTCAGGTCCAGATCGGGGTCTTCGGCCAGAAAGCTGGCGATGCGGGGGATCAGCCAGAAGGACGCAACCGAAGCCGAGGCCGCGACGGTGAAGCTGCGCTCGCGTTCCTCGGGGCTGCGGTTCATGGCCATCACGGCATCGTCGATCAGGTCCAGGGCGCGCGAAATCGCCGACAGGTTGGCCGAGCTTTCGGGCGTCAGGAACATCCGACCGTTCTTGCGCTGGAACAGTTCCGCCTGAAGAAACTCCTCCAGCAGCCGTATCTGGTGGCTGACGGCAGTGGGGGTCACGCAAAGTTCGTCCGCCGCACGGGCGACGGACGCATTGCGCGCCACCGCCTCGAAAGCGCGGATGGCATTCAGTGGGATTCGCTTCCGCATCGCCTATTCCTTTCCGCAGGGGTAAACAAAATTGACGGGGAGGAAGTCGGTCCGGCAAAGAACAACGGGGCACATCACGCAGGGGAAGCCGGCTGCTGCCGCATGGCTGTGCGCCCATTGCCATTGTGATGAATACGCAAGCGTTCAGGCAACCGTTTGTTGACGCGGTGCCGGATTTTCTTTCGGGGATGCGGTCGATCCTTCGTTTGTTTGCGGGGAATCGGCTGAAGCGGAATCCCCCAAGCCGGGGGATTCCAAATGTCTGCATGCGCTTGCAAACTTTTTCAGTTCGTCGCGGTCATCTTTTCATAGACCCCCTCGCAATCGTCGCCGCAGCGGGCCAGCCACCCCGGCAGCACCGCCTCGGTGAACGCCTGCTGTTGAAGCGCCAGATCCTCGGGCGTGGGCGTCACCAGAACCAGCCCCGCCGGATCGCCCAGGGAACAGGGGCCAGCAGTGCTGCAGGCGATGCCCTCGCGATCCTCGCGCCGGTTCTGGTCCCACATCTGGTCCATCAGGCTGGCCAGTTCCGTCTTCAGGAACGTCTGCACCGAAGGGTCCAGGCCGTCGAACCAGCCCGCATTCGCGACCGTGGCCCCCGCGCCGAAGTTGATCGGCAGATCGAGGATATGGCTCGACCCTTCATACCAGCGCGCGGTATAGCCGCCGACCGTGCTGGTGATGGCGCAGTCGATCACGCCCTGATCCAGCGCCTGCTGCACCTCGCCAAAGGCCATGTCCACGGGCGATCCGCCCAGATAGGCGATGAAATCCGCCTGCGACGCCCCCGAAGTCCGCACCCGCTTGCCGCGCAGATCGGCCAGCCCCGTGAGCGGCACGCCGCAATAGGCGACCTGCGCCTGATAGGAATGCAGCGACAGAAGCTGAAGCCCCAGCCTGTCGCGATAATATGCTTCAAGGATCGGGAAGAAGGCGCGGGTCGCGGTTTCGAACTCGTCGAAATTCGACGACATCCCGGCCAGATCGTTGCCGTCGTTGATCGGATCATGCCCCGAATGATGCCCCATCGCGCCGGTGGCCACGTTCATCACCCCTTTGGAAACCATCCCGAAAATCTCGGGGCCTTTCAGCCCCAGCTCGTTCATCGGGCGAAAGCGGGCGGTGATCGCGCCGTCCGACAGTTCTGTCACCTTTTCGGTCCAGAAGGGCGTCTCCAGCAGACGGCTTTGCGTGGTGGTGCCAAGGTTGCCCACCACGTTCACCTGCGTTTCCGGCAAGGTCTGGGCAGCGGCGGTCTGGGCCGCAAGGATCGCGGCAAGGGTCAGGTATCTCATACGTCGTCTCCTTTGTGGGCGGGCTATCCCCGCACGAAATCGGGAAGCCAAAGCGCCAGATCGGGCAGCGCGATCAGCAGGATCACTATGACCAGCATCGCGCCCACGAAGGGCAGCGCGCCCATGGCGACATCGTTGAAGTTCCCCTCGCCGCGCACGGACTGGACGACGAACAGGTTCATGCCGATGGGCGGCGTGATCAGCGCCATCTCGATCAGGATCATGAAGACGACGCCGAACCAGACGGGGTCGTATCCGATGCCGACGATCACCGGCACCACGATGGGCGTCGTCGCGATCATCAGCGACAGCGTCTCCATGAAGCAGCCAAGCACCATGTAGATGATGACGATGGCCGCAAGGATCGCCAGCGGCGGCGCGTTCAGCGCGGCGACGGCGGTCTTGATCTGGTCTGCCAGCCCGATGGACACCATGACGAAGTTCAAAAGCTGCGCCGCCAGCACGATCAGCATGACCATGCAGGTGGTGCGCATCGTGCGTTCCGCCGCATGGACCAGCACCGCCATCGACAGCTTCCTGCGCCACGCCGCCAGCGCCAGCGCGGCCAGAAAGCCCAGCGCGGCGGCCTCGGTCGGGGTGGCGATGCCCAGATAGATGGAGCCGACCATCAGCACGAACAGCAGCAGCGGCGGGACCAGCGCGGGAAGGGATTCGATCTTTTCGGCCCATGTCGCGGGGGCTTCGCGGCGACCGCCCTTTGCGGGGTCCAGCCTGCACATCGCAAAGACCATGACCGAGAAGATCAGCGCCATCATCAGTCCTGGGATGAAGCTGGCAAGGTAAAGCTGCCCGATCGACTGGTCCGACAGCACGCCATAGATGATCATGTTGATCGACGGCGGGATCAGGATGCCCAGCGTGCCGCCCGCCGCGATGGAGCCGAGGAACAGCGGCGGCGCGTATCCGCCGGCCTTCATCTGCGGGATGGCGACGGTGCTGATCGTCGCCGCCGTCGCCACGGACGATCCGGATGTGGCCGAAAACAGCGCGCTGGACCCGATGATCGTGTGCAGCAGACCGCCCGGTATGACCCGGACCCAGCGGTCGATGGCCATGAACATTCCCGCCGCGATGCCGGAGGACAGCAGCAACTCTCCGGTCAGGATGAACAGCGGCACCGCGATCAGGGTGAAGCTGGTCGATCCGCCCCACAGCATCTCGCCCACCACCGGAAGGACGGGGAAGAACGAAAAGCTGTGATCCAGAACCAGCGTGACGATGACCAGCACCGCCGCGACGGGAATGCCGAGGGCGAGAAGGCCGAACAGGACGGTGATAAGGGTGGGAAACATCCTCAGGCCTCCATCTGGCGGGCGTCATCGATTGCTTCGGCGGCTTCCTCATTGGCGCCGAAACGGCCGATGCGGTCGGCGGCATCGCCGTCCCGCGCGATCAGGCAGGCGGCATGGCGCGCCGCCAGAAGGCAGGAGGTCAGCGCAAACATCAGGAACCCCGCTGCCCAGATCGCCTGCGGAATGCCCAAAGGCACCGCCGCAGCCGAGGCCGACACGACGCCGCGTTCAAGGCTTTCCATGGCCAGCAGCCCGCCATGCCATGCAAGGAACAGGCCCATCGCCGCCATCGACAGGAACGCCGCGAAGTCCAATGCCCGCCGCAGCACCGCAGGCATGCGCGGAAGCAGGATGTCCACGCGGATATGCGCGCCCGACAGCGCGGTAAAGGACAGCCCGAAGCTGATCGCGATGGCGAACAGATAGGCGCTGATCTCGAACGAGTTCAGCACCGTGCGCCCGAAGATGTTGCGTGTGAACACATCCACCGCGACGGCGACCGCGATCAGCATGATCATCAGCCCGCCCAGCCGGGCGAAAAGCGTGGCGATGCGGTCGATCATACCGCCACCCGCAGCGCCGGATCGGCCACCAGAAGCCGCGGGATCACCGAAACATCGGCCAGCGTTTCGACCCCCATGACCGTGTCGAGCAGCTTTTGCCCCTGCGCCTCGGTCAACGCGCCGACCCGCCGCCAGCAGCGCCAGAACTTGTCCAGATTCTCGGCCTCGGTCAGCGGGTTGTCGGCATGGCCATAGACGGCGGTGATATCCACCCGATGCACCGCGCCCGAGGCCAGCGTGACCGTCACCGACAAGGGCGACATGGCGCTGTGGCTGGGGTTGTCCGTCTGCGACACCGTGACCTTGGATGCGAAGTCATGCGTGCGCGGATCGCGCAGCGCCTCGCCGATGAAATGTTCCACATCCACCGCGCCGTGATTCAGATACGTCCCCGCCACGAAGGCCAGACACAGCTTGGCATAGTTCGGCGCGGGGTCCGGCACGTCGGGGCGGCCCACCAGACGGGCGACCAGCTGCGGCACTTCGGCATGGATGGCGGCGATGTCGTCGGGCGCGAAGCCATGCGCGGCGATCAGGCGTTTCAGCCCGTCCACCACCCCATGCGTCAGCCGCCCCGAGGGATAGGGCTTGTGCGCCATCCGCTCGATCTGGAAATGCTTCTCCAGTTCCGAAATGGCGAAGGGAATGTCGATCTCCGGCTTCTCGAACAGGCGGAAGTATCCGTATTGGCCGGTCAGCACATCCGCTGGCCCCAAAATCCCCTCGCGCGCGAAATCGCACGACGCGATGGCCGCGCGAGCGTTGAAGCCGACCTGCATCCCCAGAAGGGGCGATCCTTCGACATGCGGCTGAAGCGTGCCGCTGGTCTGGCCGTATTGGTTGCCGAAGGCGCGGATCAGCGTGTCCTCGTCAAAGCCTTCCAGCTTGCCGATCGCCGCGACCGCGCCGAAACCGCCCGCCGTCGCGGGGCGGAAGAACGCGATCGGCCCCGCCGAGGCTTTGCCAAGGAAGATCGACATATCGACCCCCATCGTCACCGCCGTCAGGAAATCGCGCCCCGAAACCGGGTAGCCCTGCGCCGACCGCCGCTCGGCATAGGCCATGACCGCCGACAGGATCGTGGCGAAGGGGTGCAGCACCGCCTCTTCGTTCACGCAGTCGAATTCAAGCGAGTGGATCTGATAGGCGTTCACGAACGCCGCCGCCCCGGCGGGCAGGCGCTGGCCGCCGACCCAGACGCTGGCCTCGTCGGCGCGGCCCCAGCTTTGGGCGACCTTGATGATGCTGTCCAGCCGGAACCCGGCGGACCCGGCAACCCCGACGCCATAGGTGTCGATCAGGAATGTCTTGGCCTTCGCCACCGCGTTCTGCGGCAGGTCGTCATAGCCTGTGCGGATGATGCGCCGGGCAAGCCACGGCAGCGGGTTCGTCATGTCGGTCAAGCTTGTTCCCTTTCCAAGGCAGAGGCCCGGAGGGTCCGCGAGGCGGCGCGGGCCAGAGGTCTGGCATCCATGAAGGCACGCGGCCACCCCGCGGCAAAATGTCAAAAAACTGCCGGGCGGAGTTGAGAAAAACTCTGGCACCCGTGCGCGCATCCGCCGCTAAGGTCGGATGCCAGGGCCGCATCCGGCCATGAATGATCCGCCGCGACCGCCACGTATCGCCCGCTTTCGCGGCCCCAAGAAGGCATGTCCAATGAACCCCCAAACATATGATATCGAGGTCGAGGTGCTGGTCGTTGGCGCAGGTGCCACCGGGCTTTGCGCGGGGCTTGCCGCGCGCGACGGCGGGGCCGAGGTGCTGGTGCTGGAACGGGACGAGACGCCGCGCGGCAGCACCTCGATGTCGCAGGGCTATGTCTGCGCGGCAGGATCGAAGCTTCAGGCGGCGCAGGGGATCGAGGATGGCGCGGACCAGTTCCTGCGCGACATCATGGCCCGCAGCAAGGGCGAGGCCGACCCCATCATCGCCCGCGCCATGGCCGACCATTCCGGCGCGACCATCGACTGGCTGGTCGAACGGCACGACATCCCGTTCCGGCTGAACATATCCTGGGCGGGGTTCTTCGGCCATTCGGTGAACCGGATGCATGGCGTGCCCAGCCGCACGGGCGAGGAACTGCACGGCGCGCTGATCCGCGCGCTGGCGGCGGCGGGCGGCGATCTGGTGACCGGCGCGCATGTGACCGAGGTGTTCGCCGGGGCGGATGGTCAGGTGAACGGCGTCAAGATGCGCCGCGCCGACGGCAGCGAGGAGACGATCGGCTGCAAGGCGCTGGTGCTGGCGACGTCGGGGTTCGGCGCGAACCATGACATGGTGCGCAAACACATCCCCGATTTCGGGCAGGCACCCTATTACCGCTATTTCGGGCATGAGGGGAACGAGGGCGAAGGCATCGAATGGGGCATGGCCCTTGGCGCCGCGACCGGCTGCATGGATGCGTTCCAAGGCTACGGCGCGCTGGCCGATGCCTATGGCATCATCGTCAACTACGAGGTCGTCATGCATGGCGGGATCACCGTCAACGCCGAAGGGCAGCGGTTCTCCAACGAGAACAAGGACATCTCGGCCCAGTCGCTGAACATCCTGCGCCAGCCCGAGGGTTTCGGCTGGATCGTCTTCGACGATGCCCGCCGCGCGCTGGTCGAACATCTGCCGGAATTTGCCGACCTCGCCCGCCTTGGCGCGGTTCGCAGCGCCCCGGACGCCGCCGCCTTGGCCGAGGCGATCCGCGTGCCCGCCGACGCCTTGGCCGAAACGCTGGAGGACAGCCGCCGCATGGTGCGGGGCGAGATCCCCTGCCCCTTCGGCCGCGACTTCACCGCATCCGCGCCGCTGGCGACGGGGCCGCTTCATGCCATCCGCACCACGGGCGCGCTGTTCCACACCCAAGGCGGGCTGATGGTCGATGGCGGCGCGCAGGTGTTGCGCCCCAATGGCAGCCGCCTGCCCAACCTGTTCGCGGGGGGCGGCGCGGCCTGCTCCATCTCGGGCACCGGCTGCGACGGGTATCTGCCTGCGGCGGGTCTGGCGATGGCGGTGGTTCTGGGACGGCTGGCCGGCGAATCCGCCGCGAAACTCATAAAAAACTGACAGGGAAAATCATGCTCAAGATCATCTGCGCCTGCGCGCTTCTGGCCTCGCCGGTCGTTGCGGACGAATTCCGCCTCGGATCGGGCTTTGGCGACAACCACGTGTCCACCCGCGCGATCCGCGAGGTTTTCGCCCCGAAGCTGGAGGAGATGACCGGCCATACCGTGTCGATCTTCGCCAACAGCGAACTTGGCCCCGCCCCCGAAATGGTCAATCAGGCGCAAAGCGGGATCAACTTCGGCGTCTATGTCTCCTCGGCGTTCTTCAACTCGCAGGTGCCGGAGATCGGCGTGTCGAACATGCCCTTCGTCTTTCCCGACCGCGAAACGGCCTTCCGCGTGTTCGACGGCCCCTTCGGCGAAGGGCTGAAGGAGAAATTCGCGGACAAGGGCCTGATCGTCCTGGGCTTCATGGAGCTGGGCTTTCGCCAGTTGACCAACAGCGTCCGGCCCATCGCCAGCCCCGAGGATCTGGAGGGTCTGAAGATCCGCCTGCAAAGCAATCCGGTCCATATCGCCACCTTCCGCACGCTGGGCGCATCGCCCGCGACCATCGACGGGTCGGAACTGTTCGCCGCGCTCAGCCAAGGGATCGTGGACGGGCAGGAGAACCCCTATTCCGTCATCAACAACCTGCGGCTGGTCGATGCGGGTCAGCAATACATCACCGAAAGCGGGCATTTCTTCGACGTGATGGTCTTTGCCGTCAGCCGCCGCGTGTTCGAGGGCCTGTCCCCCGAGGATCAGGCCGCCGTGCTGGAGGCGGGCCGACTGGCAACGCTTGCCCAACGCGAACAGGCCGCCGCCGACGATGCCGTCCAGCGCAAGATCCTGACCGATGCGGGGCTGGAGATCACCGCCCTGACCCCCGAAGCGGTCGCCGCCTTCCGCACCGCCGCCGCCCCGGTCGAGGCCGAAGTGCGCGCATCCTTGGGCGATGCGACGGTGGACGGCTTTCTTGACGCGCTGGAACAGGCGCAGTGATGGACCGCGCACTTGGATATGTGGACCGGCTGTTCATGGCGGGCATCGCCGCCGCGATGGCGCTGGTGGTGGTCGTGACCAGCGCCGACGTGTTCGGCCGCTATCTGCTGGGCCATTCGCTGGTCTTTGCGGGGGAGCTCAGCCGCCTCGGGTTTGTGTGGATGAGCTTTCTGATGATGCCGCTGGGCGTCTCGCGGGGGTTGCACGTCGCGATCACCAGCCCGACCGATGCCCTGCCCGAGGTGGCGCGGCGGCTGGTCTTCCGCATCGGCACGGCGCTGTCGATCCTTCTGATGGGCGTCGTGTTCATGGGCGCATGGATCAGCATCGGCGCGCGGTCCTATGAATCGCTGAACACCCTGCCGCTGACGGCGGCGGCGTTCTTCTGGCCGCTGGCGATCGGGTCGGCATGGTCGATCGTGCATCTGACGGCGCAGCTTCTGCGCGGAACGCCCCCCCTGCGCGATCTGTCCGAACAGTTGGAGAGCCTGCCATGACCCCCGTCATCTGCCTGTCCTTCTTTGCCGCCTGCCTTGCGGGGATACCGCTGGCCTTCGCTTTTGGCGTCGCGGCGCTGATCGGGCTTTGGGCCAGTGGCCTGCCGATCGAGATGATGGCCTCGAAGATGATGTTCGCCATCAACTCCTTTCCGCTTCTGGCGATCCCGTTCTTCATGCTGGCGGGAGAGTTGATGGTGCGCGGCGGCATCGTGCGCATCGCCATCGACTTTGCCAACACGCTGATCGGGCGGGTGCATGGCGGGCTTGGCTATGTCACGGTCGGATCGGGGCTGGGGCTGTCCTCGGTTTCGGGAACGGCGGTGGCGGATGCGGCGGCGCTTGGGTCGGCGCTGATGGGTCCGCTGGGACGCAGCTATGGGCGGCCCTTTGGCGCTGCGCTGATAGCGGCGACGGGGAACCTTGGCCCGATCCTGCCGCCTTCGACGGCGATGATCGTCTATGCCACCATCGCGGGGCCGGACCTGTCGCTGCCCGCGCTGTTCATCGGCGGCGTCATGCCCGCCGTCATCATCGCGGTGCTGATGTGCGCATGGGTGTTCTTTGCCGCCAAACGGCGCGGCTTTCCCCTGACCGGGCAGCCGTTCCGCATGGAGGTCGCGCTGCGTTCGGGGCTGCGCGCGCTTCCGGTGCTGGCGCTGCCGGTCATCATCATCGGCGGCATCATGGGCGGGGCCTTCACCGCGACCGAGGGCGGGGCCATCGCGGTCGTCCTGTCGGCGCTTCTGGGCCTGTTCTATACCAAGGAATTGAAGATCGCCGATTTCGGCGCGGCGCTGATGCATGCGGGGTTCACGACGGGGGTGGTCACGGTGATCATCGCCTTCGCCTCGACCGTGACGTTCCTTCTGTCCATCGCGCATCTGCCGACCGAACTGCGCACGCTTCTGCAAGGCATCACCGAGGACCCGACGGTGTTCCTGATCCTGGTCTTCCTGATGCTGGTCGTGATCGGGATGTTCATGGAATCGACGGCGGCCTATGTGATGCTGGTGCCGATCTTTGCGCCGATGGCCACGTCCTATGGGATCGACCCGCTGCAATTCGCGCTGGTCTTCATCCTGACGCTGATCGTGGGGATGCTGACGCCGCCGGTGGGGGCGCTCTTGTTCCTGATGTCGGGCATGACCGGGTTGAAGGTGGGCGAGATCCTGCGCGAGGCGTGGCCCTATATCGCCATCCAGTTCGGGGTCACGATCTCGGTCATCTTCTGGCCCGAACTGTATCTGTTCCTGCCACGGCTGGCCGGATATTGACCGAACATTTGCGCTTGTAACGCCCAAAATGATGCGAACAATGGTGGCAAGGGAGGAACCCATGCCGCCATTCACCTTCAACACGACCCCGTCCATCATCTTCCGGCCCGGTGCCGCCACGCAGATCGCGCTGCCCGGCGATACCGTGCTGTTCGTCACCGATCCCGGCATCCGCAGACTGGGGCTGGCCGAGCCTGCCATCGACGCGCTGCGCGCCGCGGGCAAGACGGTCACGGTTTTCGACACGGTGGAGGCCGACCCCTCGCTGGACACGCTGATGGCTGCGGTCGCGGCGGGCCGCGATGCGGCGGCGGTCATCGGTTTCGGCGGCGGATCGTCGCTGGACGTGGCGAAACTGGCGGCGCTTCTGCTTGGCTCGGGGCAGGATGTCGATGCCGCTTGGGGCGTGGACAACGCCACCGGCCCGCGCCTGCCGCTCGCGCTGGTGCCCACCACCGCCGGAACGGGGTCCGAGGTCACGCCCGTCGCGATCATCACCGTCGGCGCAGAAAAACGCGGCGTCTCCAGCGCGCTGCTGCTGCCGGATGTGGCGGTGCTGGATGCGGAACTGACGCTGGGCCTTCCGGCGCAGATCACGGCGGCAACGGGCGTGGATGCCATGGTTCACGCGATCGAGGCCTATGCCTCGGCCAGCCCGCGCAACAACCCGATGTCGCGCCTTCTGGCACGCGAGGCGCTGCGCCTGCTGGGGGCGAATATCGAAACGGCGGTGCATGACGGCGCGAACCTTCCCGCGCGCGAGGCGATGCTGCTGGGTTCGATGCTGGCCGGGCAGGCCTTCGCCAATTCGCCTGTCGCGGCGGTTCACGCGCTGGCCTATCCGCTGGGCGGGATGTTCCATATCCCGCACGGCCTGTCGAACGCGCTGGTGCTGCCGTCGGTGCTGAAGTTCAACGCCCCCGTCGCGGCGCAAACCTATGCCGAGATCGCCGCCGACGCATTTCCGGGCATTTCCGGCTGCGATGCCTTCATCGCCGCCATCGAGGCGCTGACCCGGCGCCTGAACATGCCCACCCGCTTGCGCGATCTGGACATTCCCGAAACCGCGCTGGACACCATGGCGGGCGAAGCGATGAAGCAGCAACGTCTGCTGGTCAACAACCCCCGCCCCGTGACACAGGCGGATGCGCTGGCCATCTATCGCGCGGCATGGTGAAAACTTTGCAGCGCGTCGCATTTGCGATTGATTTGTAGATACCTATTTCGCAAGATACAGCCAAATAAGATATACATATCCTTCCAACAGGGGGTAACGCGCATGGATCGCGTCATAATCGTGGGGGCCGGTCCCGTCGGCCTCGTGGCTGCGCTGTGCCTGGCCGAGGCGGATATCCCCGTCACCGTCATCGAAGCGCATGACGAGGTGCCCAAAGACCTGCGCGCCTCGACCTTCCATCCGCCGACGCTGGACATGCTGGACCGTTTCGGCATCTCGGACGAGCTGGTGGCGCGCGGGCTGATCTGCCCCACATGGCAATTCCGCGACCGCAACGAAGGCGTCGTGGCGGAATTCGACCTTGGCCACCTGAAGGGCGAGACGCGCCATCCCTACCGGCTGCAATGCGAACAGTGGAAGCTGGCGGAATCGCTGCGCGACCGTTTCGCCAAGACCGACAAGGTGGACACCCATTACCACACCCGCGTCACCTCGGTCGAACAGGACGATGTCGGCGTCACCGTTCACGCAACACACGAGGGCGAGCCGCTAACCTTCCGTGGACGCTACCTTATCGGCTGCGACGGCGCGCACAGCGCCACCCGCAAATCGCTGGGGATCGAGTTCGAGGGGCTGACCATCCCCGAGATTTTCCTGTCCATGTCCACCGAACACGACTTCAACCGGTCGATCGAGGATCTGGCCCCCATCGCCTATATCACCGACCCCAGCGAATGGGCGGTGCTGCTGCGCACGCCGACCCTGTGGCGCGTGCTGCTGCCGACCGACCCGAACCTGACCGATGCCGAGATCAAGGACCCCGCCAAGATGGAGGCGCGGCTGCAGAAGCTGTGCCCCAAGGACGGCGCATATGGCATCGTGCATTCCACCGCCTATCGCGTGCATCAGCGGGTGGCCAAGGAATACGTCAAGGGCCGCGCCTTCCTTGCCGGGGATGCGGCGCATCTGAACAACCCGCTGGGCGGGATGGGCATGAACGGCGGCATCCATGACGCGGTGAACCTGACGGAAAAGCTGATCCGCATCTGGCACGGCGCCGACCTGTCCGAAATGGGCCGCTACGAACGCCAGCGGCGCAAGGTCTGCATCGACACCGTCCAGCAACAGTCGATCCGCAACCGCAAGATCATGCAGGAAAACGACCCCGCCGCCCGCGCCCGCCACCATGACGATCTGCGCGCCATCGCCGCCGATCCGGCGCGGCACAAGGCCTATCTGATGGGCTCGTCCATGCTGCAATCGCTCAAAGACCTCGAAGACGTCGCCTGAAGGAAACACGATGACCGACAGCCTTGGCTACCGCATGAAATTCGGCGTGATCGCGCCGTCCACCAACACCTCGGTCCAGCCCGAGTTCGACGACATGCGCCCCGTTGGGGTCACCAACCACTTTTCCCGCATCGTGATCCCCGACGATCCCGTCCACTCGGACGAGGATTTCAACGAGCTGGTCATGCGCATCCGCGCCGAGACGATGAACGCCATCGACGCGGTCAAGACCTGCTCGCCCGGCGCGTTGATCATGGGCATGTCGGCGGAGACGTTCTGGGACGGCAAGGAACGTGCCGATACCCTGAAGGCGCAGGTCGAGGAACGCGCGGGAATGCCCGTCGCCATGGGTTCGGACGCCTGCCGCGAGGCGCTGGCCCAGTTCGGCAGCGTCAAGCGCATCGCCGTCGTCACCCCCTATATGCCCATCGGCGACGAACAGGTGCGCAAGTTCTTCACCGATTGCGGATACGAGGTCGTGACGGTCAAAGGCCTGAAATGCAAAAGCCCCATGCTGATCGCGCATGAAACCGAACAGACCCTGCGCGACGCGATCATCGAGGTGAACGATCCGTCGGTCGAGGCGATCGTTCAGGCGGGCACCAACCTTGCCATGGCCCGCGTCGGCGCGATGGCCGAATTCTGGTTGGACAAGCCGGTCATCGCCGTCAACACCGCAACCTATTGGCACGCGCTGCGGATGAACGGCATCCAGGACAAGGTGCAGGGCTTCGGATCACTGCTGTCCCACCATTAATCCTGCGGGCCGCGCCCCCGCCTGATCTGCATCCGGTAGGTCATCTGATCCGCCGGATGCCAGTTGCACGACGCGATCAGCGTGCCACGATCGGTAATGTAGCGGCGCAGAAGCTGAAGCGACTGCGCCCCGTCCGGCAATCCCAACATGCGCGAGATCCGCACCGGCATCTGCACCGCGCGGATGTCCTGCTGCACCTCGCGCACCGCCTCGCCCGACCGACGTTCCAGCAGGTCGAAGAAAGACCCCTGCAACCCGTGAAATTCCGGCACCACATGGGCCAGCCGTCCGGGGACATAGCTTTCGATGAAGCAGATCGGCCGCCCGCCCGGCGCGGTCCAGCGGATGCCGCTGACCTTGGCCCAGACCTCGTCCGTCTTGCCACCGACGCGGGGGGCCAGCGCATCGTCCAGCGCCACCTGTTCGTCCGACAGGATCACCATATAGGTGTCCAGCGCGATCTGCTGCAATTCGTGGATCGAGTTCAGCGACTGGTGATACCCCGCGCTGATTTCGGACGCGATGACTCGGGTGCCCATACCCTGACGGCGTTCGACATAGCCGTCTTCGGTCAGGCTGCGCAGCGCCTCGCGGATGGTGGATCGGCTGGTGCCGAATTCGGCGGCCAGCTCCACCTCGGTCGGCATCAGCGCGCCGACGGGATAGGAGCCGCGCATGATGCGTTCGCCCAGTTCGCGGTGGATGCGGGAATAGAGCGGACCTTCCGCGCCATTTGTCTGAACCAGATCCTGCATGTCATTCCCCTTTGGCACGGCCCACCCTTACACGAGACGTGTGAGAACGGCCATATACAACCGAATATCGCCTTTTGGTATGGACAAGTCACACTGTATTCGTAGCATTGAACCGAATGTTTATGGAGGGATGGATATGGCAGATGCCGCATTGAAGGCCGCGCTGATCAAGGGCGATTTCGTTCTGGCGCCGGGGGTGTTCGAATTGATCTCGGCCATGATCGCTGACCGGATCGGTTTTCCGGCGCTGTATGTGACGGGCTATGGCACGGTCGCCTCGCATATGGGGCTGCCGGATGCGGGGATCGCCACCTACAGCGACATGATCGGGCGCATCGCCCGCATCGTCGAACGCACGAACACCCCCGTCATCGCCGATGCCGATACCGGCTATGGCGGTCTTCTGAACGTGCGCCATACCGTGCAGGGGTATGAACAGGCCGGCGTTTCCGCGATCCAGCTGGAGGATCAGGAGTTTCCCAAGAAATGCGGCCACACCCCGAACCGCCGCGTCGTCCCGCTGGAGGATATGGTCCGCAAGATCGAGGTCGCCGTCGATGCCCGCCGCAGCGACGATTTCCTGATCGTCGCCCGCACCGATGCGCGCACCGGGCTGGGGCTGGATGAGGCGATCCGCCGGGGCCGCGCTTTCGCCGCCGCCGGTGCCGACGTGGTCTTCGTGGAATCCCCGGAATCCGAGGCCGAGATGGCGCAGATCGTCGCCGAGATCGACGCCCCCCTGTTCGCCAATATGGTCAATGGCGGGCGCACGCCGCTGCTGTCCGCCGATCGGCTGAAGGAGCTGGGCTATGCCATCGCCATCCACCCCGCCGTCGGCTTTTTGTCGATGGGTGCGGCGCTGCGTGCCGCCTATGCCGACCTGAAGGCCAATGGCGAGACATCGCCCGCCATCGACCTGCACGACTTCTCGGAATTCAACGAACTTCTGGGGTTCAAGGACGTGTGGGAGTTCGAAAAGCGGTTCGCGCAGGTCTAGATCACCGGCGTTGCGGCACCGTCCAATGCGATGACGGTGCCGTTGATCGCCCCCGCCGCCGGGCTGGCAAGAAAGGCCGCGACCTCGGCCACCTCGCGCGGCTCTGGCACGCGGCCCGCGGGGAAGGCGGCCGAGATGCGCGCCCGCGCCTCCGCGTCGGTGATGCCGTCATTCGCGGCGCGGGCGGCGACCAGCGCGCCGAAACGGTCCGTCGCCACGGGGCCGGGGTTCAGCCCGACCACGCGCACCCCCTGCCCGGCATAGGCATTGCCAAGCCCCACCGTCAGCAGCATCAGCGCCGCATTGGCCGACCCGCCTGGAAGATGGGTCGGCGACGCGACCTTGCCGCCCATGCCGATCACGTTCACGATCACGCCCCGCCCCCGCGCCGCCATGCCGGAAATCACCGGCATGATCGCGTGGACATAGGTGAAATACTTCGCCTCCATCCCCTCGCGCAGCGCGGCGGCGGTCAGATCGGCCAGGGGCGCCTGACGCGCCGCCCCCGCCGTGCAGATCAGCACATCCGCCGGACCATGCGCATCCTCGGCCCGCCGGATGGCGGCTTCGGCGGCACCCGCGTCGCGCAGATCCACGCCGCTGCTGCGCGACAGCACGCTGACCCGATCACCCCTTTCGCGCAGCAGATCGGCACAGGCCGCACCGATCCCCCTGCTGCCGCCTGCGACGATCACATGCCTCATTGCATCACCACCTGTCCCTGACGCCGTGCGGCGACGATATGTTGCACCATAAGGCCGAACGCCATGGCCGACACCGCATATTCCACCCCGACAGGCATCAGCGTATCCAGCGGAAAGATCACCGCCGCGCCGATAACGAGCCAAAGCACGCGCTCGGACGCCGAAAGCGCCTTGTGTGCGTAGCCAAGGATCGCCGCCGTGATCAGCCCGAGCGATACGATCGTCGATCCGAACACATAGGCCGATTGCAGCAGCGACGTATCCATCAGCAGCCCCGGCTTGTAGATGAAGTAGAACGGCAGGATATACGACGCCCAGCCGAAGCGGAACGCGGCCATGCCGGTCTTGTGCTGGTCGGCCCCCGCAAGGCTGGCCGCCGCATAGGCGACGATGGCGATGGGCGGCGTGATCATCGACAGCATCCCGTAATACAGCAGGAACATATGCGCCGACATCGGCGGAATGCCCAGCTGCACCAGCGCCGGCGCGATCAGCGTCGCAAGCAGCAGATAGACCGCCGT
Organism: Falsirhodobacter xinxiangensis; assembly: GCF_004959935.1. Lineage (GTDB taxonomy): Bacteria > Pseudomonadota > Alphaproteobacteria > Rhodobacterales > Rhodobacteraceae > Falsirhodobacter > Falsirhodobacter xinxiangensis. Next base: position 167,082 of record NZ_SMYN01000007.1, read on the forward strand.
CGTCGGCAGGCCCAGCCCCAAAACCAACCCGATGAAGGCCGACAGCAGCAGCAGGATGAACGTGCTCTCGGACCCGAAGCTCATCAGGTAATAGCTGAGCGTGAAGCCAAGCCCCGTCAGCGTCATCAGCCCGATGATCATGCCCGCGGCGGCGCAGATCAGCAGCACGTCGCAGGTGGATTTCCCCGCATCGATCAGCGCGGCAAGGATCGCGCGCGGCCCCATCCCGCCATGTTTCACCCGCAGCGCCCAGGCCGCCAGCGCAACCACCATGATCGACACCGTCGCCCAGACCACTGCGCGTTCCGCCGACATGCCAAGCGCAAAGATCGACCCCATCAGCACGGTGATGCCAAGGATGCTGACCCAGCCCTTGGCCAGAACCTCCATCATCGGGCGGCGGTCGTTCGGATCGGACGCGCCCATGTTGTCGCGCCGCGACATGAAATCGACCTGAATATAGATCGACACGAAGTAAAGGATCGCCGGCAGCGTCGCCGCCAGCATCACGGCGGAATAGGGCACCTGCATGAACTCGGCCATCAGGAACGCAGCGGCGCCCATGATCGGCGGCATGAGCTGCCCGCCGGTCGATGCGACCGCCTCGATCGCGGCGGCGTTGGTGGCGGAAAATCCGGCGCGGCGCATGACGGGGATGGTGATGATCCCCGTGGTCATCACGTTCGACACCGCGCTGCCGGAAATCATCCCCGTCAGCCCCGAAGCCGTGACCGCGACCTTGGCCGGACCGCCCGGCCCCTTGCCGGAAAACCGCGCGGCGGCACTGGCAAAGAACTCGGACCCGCCGGTGCCCATCAGGAACGATCCGAACAGCACGAACAGCACCACGACGAAGGCCGCGATCTGAAGCGATTGTCCCCATGTCGCGGATGAATCGGTGCCGACATAGCGGATCACGTCCTCCAGCGGTTGCGAACGGCCCTGAAGCGCGCCGGGCACCAGATGCCCCGCCACCGCATACAGCACCAGCAGCGCAAAGATCACGATCAGCGTATTGCCGATCACGCGGCGCAGCCCCTCCATCACTATGGCGGTGACGACAAGGCCCAGCGCCAGCGATTCCACCGGATGCGACCACGCCCCTTCGGACAGGGTCTGGAACCGGATGAACACATGCACCCCAAGCGCCAGCGACACCGCCGCCAGCACCATGTCCTGCACCCGAAAGCTTTTCAGGAAACACACCGCAAGCGAGATGCCCAGCATCAGCGCCGCCATCTGCTCGGGGAAGATCATGAGCCCCATGCGCTGCGGGATGGACAGAACCCACCCCACGGCCAGCACGGGAACGGTGACGGCAAGGGCCGAACGAACCTGTTCCATTCTTGCGCCCTCAGTTCGCGGGCCAGATGCCCTTGTCCTTGAAGAAGGACTCGGCAGCAGGGTGGAAGGGCAGGACGGTGACGCGGGCCAGCTGCGCGGGATCGTATTCGTTCCACATCGCGCCGCCGGTCTTCATCGCCTCTGGGTTCGAATACAGCGCCTCCAGCACCTGCGTGACCATCTCGTCCGGCACGTCCTTGTGCGCGAACAGGGTGTAGTCATAGAACAGCACCATCGTTTCGGGCGAAATGCCCGCCGCATCCGGGCGATCGCCCCATGTCTTCAGGCTGGTGCCGGGCAGGTATTTCGACAGGATCTCCTCGTCGCCCTCCTTGAAGGTCAGGTAACGCACCTCGCCCACACTCGCCTCGACATCCATGATCGACTGCGCGCCGACCGACCCGATGGTCACCTCGGTCATGCCTTCCTTCACATTGTTGAACTGCTGGCCGAAGTTCGATGTCGGAACCCCCTGCACGTCATCATAGGAAACCCCCGCCGTCTCCATCGACGCGGTGAAGAAGAACGCGCCCAGCGAATTGGGCGGAAATTGCGGGACCTTGCGGCCCGCAAGATCGGCCAGCGTCTCGATCCCGCTGTCTGCCGGCACGACAAGCCCCGCGTTGAACGGCAGCATCGTCGCCACCATGCGCAGGTCGGGGTTCGCGCTGCCCTCGGACATGCCGATCCCGTCCATCGCGTGCGAGACCTGCGGGAAGTTGGCGATCCCGAACTCGATCCGCCCCTGATTAACCAGCGGGATGTATTGCGAGGTGTTGGCCATCACCTGCGGGCGGATCACAAGGTCGGTTTCCTGCGACAGCACCTTGGCAAGGTGCATCGCAAGCTGTTCCGTCGCCCCGCCCGTGGTGGTGGCAAGGCCGACCATCTGCGCGGATGCGGGGGCGGCCGCAAGGACCAAAGCGAAGGCTGCGCCTTTCATATACATCGTTACTCTCCGTGTTGGATCTTTTGTTTTTATTGTGAAAATTCGTTCGCGCCGCACCATCAGGCCAAAAGCCGACCCGCCTGCGGCACGGGATCGTCGATCCCGGCGCGGCGCAGGCTGGCCCAGAACGTCGCGGTGTTGGAACTCAGCACGGGAATGCCCAGGCGATCCTCCAGCATGGGGATCAGGGGCAATGTGGGAAAATCGGTGCATGTCAGCAAAAGCGCCTCGGCCCCCGGCCGGATGACCTGCATCGCCAGCGCCTCGATCCGTGCCAATGGCGTGCGGGCGATCCGCGGGTAATCGGCGGGACCGTTCGCGCCAAGGCCCAGCCCGGCGATGGCCAGAACCTCGACCCCGTGATCGGCCAGAAAGTCCACCTCATACGCGTTCAGCGCGTCGTGATAGGGGGTGGCGACAGATATGCGCGCGGCGCAGACGTGGTTCAGCGCATCGACGATGGCGGCGGCGGTCGTGACCACCTGCGCCCCCGTCGCCTGCCCCGCCGCGTCGGGCAGCGCATGCGCCGGCGTCACCATCGACCCCGCCGTGCAGGCATAGGCGACCACATCCACATCCGCCTGCCGAAGCAGGCCCACATTGGCGGCGATCATCTCCAGCACCCCCTCGCCGTGGTGCAGGGGCATGCGGTGGGAATGGACGGTGACGCCTTCCGGCACCATGCGCGCCCATTCCGCCTCGTTCACAGTATTGGTCGGCGGGGTGATGAGGCCGAGCTTGGCGCGGTGGCTATAGACGGATTCATGCGGCATCTTGCAGGCTCCCTTGGGGGACAGGCTATGGGCCCATCCGCCAATTTGTCCATATCAATTTCCGCCAAAGCGGATAATTGTTCGACTCTGCCACATCATTCATCGGCAGCAAGCAATCCGGGGCGTTTCCGCGTCACCGCGAAACAAAGTGCGCCCACGCCAAGGATCAGCCCGATGATGGTCAGCGATATCGGCCGCTCGAACATCGGCATCACGCTTCCGCCGCCAAGCTGCCATGTGCGGACAAGATTGCCCTCCATCATCAGGCCCAGAAGCAGTCCGATCACCGTCGCCACCACCGAATAGCCATAGCGTTTCATCACCACCCCAAGGATCGAGAACGCCACCAGCGTCACCGGCCCGTTCAGGCTGGAGGAAAGCGCATAGGACCCGAGCACCGTGCAGATCACGATGGGCGGCAAAAGCCATGCCAGCGGAACCCGCACGATATAGACCGTGATGCGAATGAACATCAGACCGACCAGCACCAGCAGGATGGATTGCACGATGCTGCCCGCAATGATGGCATAGACGATATCCTTCTGGTCCGCGATGAACCGCGGCCCGCCGGTGATGTTGTGCATGGCAAAGGCCGACAGCATGATCGCCGTCGCCGCGCTGGACGGAATCCCAAGCGCCAGAAGGCCCACCATCGAGCCGCCCTCGGACGACGAATTCGCCGCCTCGGCTGCGGCAAGCCCGTTCGGATTGCCGCGGCCATAGCTGTCGGGATCTTTGGAGAACTGTTTCGTCAGGCTGTAGGACACGAGGTTCGCAATCGACGATCCGATGCCGGGAATGACGCCCAGGCCCGCGCCGATGGCCGACCCGGTCAGCACCGTCGTCGGCACCTTGCGGATGAACAGGATGCCCTCGACGATCTCGCGGATCGACACTTTCCGTTCGGCTTCGTCCTTCACGATGTAGTCGGATTTGACCATGCGGAACAGTTCCGACGCGGCAAAGATGCCGATGATGGCGGCGTTGGGGTCGATCCCGTCCAGCAGGTGGATCGACCCGAAGGTGCCCCGCTCGACCCCGGCCGAGCTCATCCCCACCAGCGACAACAGAACGCCGATGCCCCCCGCCGCGATGGCGCGCCAGAAGCGCCCGTCGGTCATCAGCCCGATCAGCAGAATGCCCGTCAGCGCAACGAGGAACAACTCCGGCGCGCCCATCTTCAGAACGAAGCCCGACAGCGGCTCCAGGATCGCGAACAGCATGACATAGCCGATGGCCGTGCCGATGGTGGATGCGATCAGCGCGATGCCCAAGGCGCGGTTGTGCAGCCCCTGTTTCGCCATCGGGTATCCGTCGAAACAGGTCGCCACCGCCGCCGACGTGCCGGGCACATTCATCAGGATCGCCGGAATGGCGCAGCCGAAGCCGCCGCCGGTGAAGATCGCGGTCAGGAACAGGATCGCCGGAAGGAAATCCATATACAGCGTCATCGGCAGGAAAACCGCCATGGCGATCGGCACCGACAGCCCCGGAATCGCGCCGAAGACCAGCCCGATCACCAGCCCCGCCACCGCCACGATCCACGCCGAAGGGGTCGAGAACAGCAGCGCGAAACCATCCGAAATGGCCACGAAATCGAACATCTCAGCCCCCCAGGAACACGGTCTTGACCGGAACACCCATCAGGTTCACCAGCACATAGACGGGCGCGAGCCCCATCACCGCCGAATAGACGGCGATCCCGGCCCAGCCACGCTGGCCCATCATCGTCATGGTCAGTCCGCAGAAGATGATCCCCGCCAGATCGAAGCCGATCACCTCCAGCGACAGCACATAGGCGGCCAGCACCACGCAGGCGATGGCGATGCCGTAACGGGCGCGCAGCGATCCGTCGTCATCCTCGTCGCGCGGGCTTTCGGCATCCACATCGGGGTTCATCGCCAGATGGGCGGCGACGGCGATCACGATGGCCAGCGTCAGCGCCGCCACGGGCGCGATCAGGATCATGTTGACCATGCCCGGATCGGCCCGCCACGCATCCAGCGCGAACCAGACGGTGAACGCGGCGAACACGGCCAGCAGGCCGAAATGGCCCGCCCGATTGGCTGTCAGGTTCATAGCTCGTCCACATGTTCGGCAAAGATGTCATAGCTGGCCTGAAGCGAGGCCGCCGTCGCCTCCGGCCCCATCCATTCGCCGCCGATCTTGGCATCGGTGATGAACTTGGTGAAATCCTCGCGCTCCAGCATCCGCCGATAGGCGGCGACCAGCATCTCATAGGTTTCGGGATGGTCTTCCATCATGGATTTGTGGACGGTGAAGGTGCGCAGATCGGCGGCGATGACTGGCACCTCGATGCCCAGATCGGCGATAGAGTCGTTGATGGTGGGCGCGCCCCAAAGCTCGTCCGGCTCGGTGCGATAGATGGCCAGCGGGCGCACCTGATCGGCGATCACGTCGCTGCCAAGGGCGGAAATGAAGGTCATCGTCACCTGATCGCCCGCGATGGCGGTGCGCATCGGCCCGCCGCCGTCATAGGTGATCCAGTTGACGTTATCGCGCGGGATGCCCGCCGCATCCAGCAGGATCAGCGCCGACAGATGCCCCCCATCGCCGGGGATGACTGCACAGCTGACCTTGCCGGGGTTGGCCTTGATATCGGCCAGAAGCTCGGCCATCGACTGATAGGGCTGCGCCTTGTTGGTCAGCACGACATAGTAGTCCTGCCACTGGCCGTTGACGTGGTGGAAATCGTCCCATTCCAGCCCGCCCTGCCCCCGCAGCACGCTGGAGATCAGATACGGGTTCACGGGCGAGACGAGCGCATAGGAGCCGTCATTCGGCTGGCGGATGAACCAGCTGTGGCCCAGCACGCCCGATCCGCCCGGACGGTTGACGACGGTGACGGGCGTGTCGCCCAACTCCATCGGCAGGAACGTGGATATGGCGCGCGCCATGCGGTCTGCGGAACCGCCCGCATCGAAGGGCACGACGATGGTCAGCCTGCGCACCGGATAGGCGGACTGCGCAAAGGCCATGCGCGGCGCAAGCCCCGCAGCCCCAAGGGCCGCCATGGCGAAACGACGGGTAAATTGCATGCTCTCCTCCCCAGTTGCATACAAATATCGCGCCCCCAGGGGGCGTTGATCCGAAAACTGGGTCGATTGCATACGATCCGTCAACCGGCTATCGTCGCGGTGAAATATTTTCAGGGGGTGCAATGACCGCGACCGAACGCGTCTATGCCCATATCCGCGACCAGATCCTTGCCGGAACGCTGCGCCCGGGCGCAAGGCTGGGCGAGGCCGGCATCGCGGCCGACCTTGGCGTCAGCCGCACCCCCGTGCGCGAGGCGCTGCGCAAGCTGTCCGCCGACGGCTATACCGACCTGCGCCCCCATGCGGGGGCCGCCGTGCGCCTGTGGGACCCGGCCGAGGTCCGCTCCAGCTTTGCCATCCGCGCCGATATCGAAGGACAGGCCGCCGCCCGCACGGCGCAGACGATCACGACCGGCCAGCTTGCCGGGCTGGAGCAGCTTTGCGCGCGCATGGAAGCGCCCGGTGCCGTCGCCCAGCGCAGCGAGTTGAACCGCGAGCTGCACCAGACGATCCTGCGCATCTCGGGGCTGGTCCATGCCGAACGGATCGCGATGCAGCTTGCGGATATCGCGCTGCTGACGCTGACCTTCCACAGCTTCAGCAATGCGCAGGCCGAACGCAGCGATTCCGACCACCGGATGCTTCTGATGGCCTTCCGCATCCGCGACGCGGATTACGCGCAGGCGGTGATGCGCACGCATATCCTGACCGCCGCCGCCGTTCTGGACGATGTCAGCCGGTCGCGCGGATGACCAGATGGCCGGGGATGACCCGGATCGCGCCCTGTTCGGGATCGGCGATCAACCGGTCGACCAGGTCGAGCGTCGCGGTCACCATCCGCCGGATCGGTTGGCGCAGGGTCGTCAGCCGATAGGATTCCCAACCCGCCTGCGCGATGTCGTCGAACCCCAGAATGGCGATATCCTCGCCCACGCGGCGGCCCGACGCCCGCGCCACATCCACCGCCGCCAATGCCATCACGTCGTTTTCGCAGAACAGCGCGTCCAGATCGGGCCGGTCCCGCAGCAGCGCGACGATCGCCGCGTGGGCCGCGTTATAGGTGAACGCGCCGCAAACCGTGGCGGCAGGGGCCAGCCCCTCCTCGGCCAGACGATCGAGGAACCCGCGGTTCCGCTCGATATGGGTCGAGGTGTCGATCATCCCGGTGACATGCCCGATCCGCCGCCGCCCCGTCCCGGCAAGATGCGCCGCGACAAGCCGCGCGCCGTTGTAATTGTCGCAGGTGACCGCCGCCATGTCCGCATCCGGCTGAACCCGGTTCAGCAGCACCACCGGCATCCTTTCGCGTCGGCAGGTCCGCGCGATTTCCGAAGACATCCGCGCCGATGTGACGATGGCGGCATCCGCGCGATAGGACAGCACCTGCTGCATCACCAGATCGACCGATCCGCCCGGCGGGATGGTATGCAATATCAGCCGCTTGCCCCGTTCGTGCAGGCCAAGGGCCAGAAGTTCCAGCGCCGAGACATAGAACGGGTTGGTCAGATCCCCCGCCACGAGGCTGATCGACCCCATCGCCAGATTGCTGATGGACCGTCCCGCGGGCGAGACGTAGCCAAGTTCCTTGGACGCCTGAAGGATGCGCTGACGCTTTTCTTCGGAAATCGCCCCATTCGGCGAAAAGGCACGCGACACCGCCGCCAGCGACGTTCCTGCGGCCTGCGCGACATGGCGGGCGGTGACTCTCATCCTATCCTCCCCCTTTTACGCAGTGGACGCCGGCGCCCGCACCTAATCAAGCGCCATGATCCATTGCAAGGCGCTCACGCAGTTCCGGCAAGGTCGCTTTCGTGTGACCCCGGAACGCGCGGGGGGAAGGGAGAACGACCCCCGTTTATCCAGCGCCGTCTCGATCAGACCTCGTTCCTCCAGGATCGCATCTTCGCGCGGCACGAGGGCGTGGGCGAAATCGAAGCTGCGGGCGTCTTTCGCGATGCCCATATCCAACACGGTCAATATGCCCGCACCAGCCGGAGGCCGCGCGCCACGCGCGCCTCCCCGTCATCCGAAGGGCCGACGACACCCACCCGGTCGCCCGCAGCAACGCCGATCGCGTTCAGATCGCGCGGGTTCACGAACACGCCCTGCCGCTCGCCATCTAAGATTTGAAAGCACGAAGCCCCCTTCGGGCGCGCAAGTATTTCCGTTGACACATCTTGCCGCCGGTCCCTATGCATTTGTGATAATGGATCACATATGCGCATAAAGGGATCAGAAATGCGGGCGATCGTTCTTCATGCACCCGGCGACATCCGGCTGGAGGATCGCCCGATCCCCACCGCGCGAGAGGGCGAGGTCGTCGTTCGTGTCGCCTCGGTCGGGGTCTGCGGGTCGGACCTGCCACGCATGCTGGTCAAGGGCGCGTGGAAGATGCCGCTGATCACCGGCCACGAATTTTCGGGCCACATCACCGAACTGGGCGCCGGCGTCGAAGGCTGGGCCTTGGGCGAATTGGTCGCCGTGCCGCCGCTGATCCCGTGCCACGGCTGCGACGAATGCAGGACGGGCAACTTCTCGCGGTGCAAGGATTACGATTACTTCGGCAGCCGCCGCGATGGGGCCTATGCGGAATATGTCGCGATCCCGGTCGGCAATCTGCTGAAGGCCCCGCAGCATGTCGATCCGCGCGCCATAGCGATGACCGACCCCGCATCCATCGCGCTGCACGCGATCTGGAAGGCGGGCGGGCTGACGGTGGGCCAGACCGGCGGCGTCATGGGCTGCGGACCGATCGGGCTGTTCGCAATCCAGTGGATGCGGATCATGGGCGCCAAGGACGTGATCGCCGTCGACGTGTCGGGCGAAAAGCTGGCGCTGGCACGCGAGGCGGGCGCCACGATCTGCGTTCTGTCCAAGGATCTGGCGCAAAGCACCGCCAAGGCCGATGTGGTGATCGAGGCGGTCGGGCTGGACCCCACCATCAACGGGGCGGTGATGATGGCGGGTCCGGGCGGCCACGTCGCCTTCATCGGCATTCCGGTGCCGGATGTGGTGTTGTCGAACAAGACGTTCCAGTATCTGCTGCGTCAGGAAATCTCGCTGCACGGGTCGTGGAACAGCTTCGGCGCGCCCTTTCCCGGTCCGCAATGGACCGCCACGCTTGAAAAATTCGGGACCGGAGAGCTGAAATGGGAGTTCATGATCTCGCACGATCTTGATCTGGCCGAACTTCCGGGCATCTTCGACAGGTTCGCGGCCAAGGATCTGCACTTCGCCAAAGTGCTGTTCCGGCCCTGAGAGCCGGAGGGGAAGATGGCAGTCCTTTCGTTGGACTTCGGCACCAACGGGGCGCGTGCGGGCGTCTATGACGTGACCGCCCGGCGCATCGTCGCGCGGGCCGAGGCCCCCTATCCCACCCGCCACCTGCCGCCCGACCGGGCCGAGCAGAACCCCGAAGACTGGTGGCAGGCGATCCTGACCATCATCCCCGAGGTGCTGGCAAAGGCGGGCGACCCCGAGATACGGGCGATCTCGGTGGCGACCTTCGCATCCACGGTGGTGATGTGCGACAAGGCCGGGTCCGTGCTTGCCCCCGCGATCCTGTGGATGGACGCCCGCGCCGCGACCGAAGCTGCCAGCACGGCGGTGGATCATCCGGTCATGGCGGCCAGCGGCGGGTCCGATGCCGTCGAATGGCTGGTGCCCAAGGCGATGTGGCTGGCCCGGAACGCGCCTGACCTCTGGGCGCGGACCGAGGTGATCTGCGAGGCGCTGGACTACATCAACTTCCGGCTGACGGGCCAGTGGGTCGGATCGCTGATGAACGCGACCTGCAAATGGAATTACGACAGCCGGAACATGCGGTTCTGCCCCGATCTTTATGCCGCCTTCGGGGTGCCTGACCTTGCAGAACGCCTGCCGCAAAGGATCGTTAACATCGGCGGTGTCATCGGGCCGTTGACGGCCGACCTTGGCATCCGCGGCAATCCGGTCGTCGTGCAGGGCGGCATCGACGCACATATGGGCACCTTCGGCGCCGATACCGTCACGCCGGGGTCGATGCTGCTGATCGGCGGGACGTCGAACGTCCATCTGACGCAGGTGCCCGATGACGGCGCGGACATCACCGGGGTCTGGGGCCCCTATCCCAACGCGCTGACGCCGGGGCAGCGGATGATCGAAGGGGGTCAGGTCTCGGCGGGGTCGATCCTCAACTGGCTGGCGCGGGACATCTTCGGGCTGGACGATGCGGGCTTCGCCGCGCTGGCAAGGGACGCCGAAAGGCTGGAGCCGGACGAGACGGGGCTGCTGGCGCTGGACTTCTGGATGGGCAACCGCACGCCTTATCGCGATGCGCGGCTGCGGGGCGTGTTCCTTGGCCTGTCGCTGTCGCATGACCGCGCGGCGATCTTTCGCGCGGCGGTCACCTCGGTCGCGCTGGGCGCGGCGAATGTGGTGTTCGATCTGGAACGGCAAGGCGTCCGGGTGGACCGGATCGTCATGGCGGGCGGGATCATGCGCAACCCGCTTTGGCTGCAAGCCACCGTCGATGCCATCGGCAAGCCGGTGGAGATCGCCGAGGATGACAACCTTTCGCTGGTCGGATGCGCGGTGGCATCCGCCGTCGGTCTGGGCCTTTTCCCCGACCTGACCACCGCCGCGGCCGCCCTGCGCGGGCCGACGCGTCCGATGCTGCCGGATGCAGGCCGCCATGCCCGCTATCGCGCGATGCTGCACGATTACCGCGACGCGACCGAAGTGCTGACCCCACTGCTGCATCGGCTGGCCGGAGGAAAGAAATGAGCGAGAAAGGCACCCGCCTGCCCATGGACGAAAGCCGCGGGCATCTGATGGTGAACATCGCCCGCATGGCCTATCAGCAGGACCGATCGCTGGTGGAAATCGCGCAGGAAACCGGGTTGAACCGCTGGCAGGTCAGCCGCCTGCTGCAAGAGGCCCGCGATCTGGGCGTCGTCCGGATCGAGATCGTGCCGCGATCCGCGCGCCGCACCGGGCTGGAGACGGAGCTGCAGAAGGCGTTCGGCATCCGCGACGCCGTCGTCGTGCCGCAGGGTCAGGACGACGTGGCGCAGGCGGCGGGGCAGTATCTGGCTTCGGTCAAGCCGCGCCCGCGCACGGTGGGTGTGTCATGGGGGCGGACGATGGCGAATGTCGCGCATTGGCTGCCGCCGCAATGGAATGACGGGGTCGATGTGGTGCAGATCAACGGCACAGTCGCGCCCATCCCCGGATCGGCCCATCACAACGACGTGGCGCAGATCTTCGCGCAGAAGGGCAATGGCCGCGTCATCCCGCTGCCCGTCCCCGCTATCGTGGGCGAACGCCTCACGCGCGAGGTGCTGGAAAAGGACCGCATCGTCGCGGACGTGCTGAAGATCGCGCGGTCGGCGCAGATGCTTGCCTTCTCGCTTGGCGGGCTGAACGAGGATAGCGTGCTGCTGCGGTCCGGGAATATCCTGCGGGCCGAGATGGGGGCGCTGCTGCGGGCGGGCGCGGTGGGCGACATCCTTGGCCGTTTCATCGACCGCCGGGGCCGCATCGTGGACCCCGATCTTGACGCCCGCACCATCGGCCTGTCGCTGGCCGATCTGAAGAACCGCGACCGGGTGGTCGGCATCGCCGCCGGGCCCGAGAAACACGAGGTCGTGCTTGGTGCCTTGCAGGCCGGCCTCATCAACGTCCTTGTCACCGATGAGGGAACGGCCTCCTTTGCACTGGAACATGCCCATGACCGCTGAAACCCCTCATAGCCCCACCGCCGACGGGGCGGTTCCGGCCAACCATCCGCGCAATCCCGGCATCGCGCTGGATCTTGCGATGTTCGAAGGCCATGCCGTCAACCGCAGCGGGGCCGAACGCCGCGCCGCCAGTCTGGTGTCCCGCCGGACGGTGAAAAAGGAGTATCAGGCCGCGTGGCTGGTCAACGCCATCCGCTGCATCGACCTGACCACCCTTGCCGGCGACGATACCGAAGGCCGCGTGAAGCGTCTTTGCGCCAAGGCCCGCCAACCCCTTGCCCCCCGGATCATGGAGGGGCTTGGCCTTGACGCGCTGACCACCGGCGCGGTCTGCGTCTATCCCACGATGGTGCCCCACGCGGTGCGCGCGCTGCGGGGATCGGGGATTCCCGTCGCCTCGGTCGCCACGGGCTTTCCCGCGGGCCTGATGCCCCTGCGCCTGCGGCTGGAGGAGATCCGCTATGCCGTGGACGAGGGCGCGGACGAGATCGACATCGTCATCACCCGCGAACACGCCCTGCGCGCCGACTGGTCCGCGCTGTATGACGAGGTGGCCGCCATGCGCGAGGCGTGCGGCGCGGCGCATCTGAAGGCGATCCTTGCGACGGGCGATCTGCAGACCCTGCGCAACGTCTATTCCGCGTCGATGGTGGCGATGCAGGCGGGCGCGGATTTCATCAAGACCTCGACGGGGAAAGAGGGCGTGAACGCCACCCTGCCCGTCAGCCTGATCATGCTGCGCGCGTTGCGCGATTATGGCGACGCCACGGGCCACCGCATCGGGTTCAAGCCCGCGGGCGGGATGAAATCGTCCAAGGACGCGCTGAACTGGCAATTCCTCATGAACGAGGAGATGGGCCGCGACTGGCTGGAGCCGGACCTGTTCCGCCTTGGCGCCTCCTCGATGCTGGCGGACATCGAACGCCAGCTGGAACATCACGTGACGGGCCGCTACGCCGCCTCGTCGCACCACGCGATCGCGTAAGGGGACGGACATGACCACGATCAAGGATATCCTGAAGACCATGGACTACGGCCCCGCGACCGAAGATGCCGCCATCGCCAATGAATGGCTGGCCCGGAACGTCGCGGGCTTCGGCCATTTCATCGGCGGCGCCTTCACCAAACCGAGCGAGACCTTCGCCGTCCAGAACCCCGCGACGGGCGGCGCCATCGCCCGCGTCAGCCAGGGCACGGCGGCGGATGTCGATGCGGCGGTCAAGGCCGCCCGCGCGGCACAGCCGAAATGGGCGGCGCTTTTGGGGCATGAACGCGCGCGATACCTTTATGCGCTGGCCCGCCATGTCCAGCAGCACGCCCGCCTTCTGGCGGTGCTGGAGACGATGGACAACGGCAAGCCGATCCGCGAAAGCCGCGACATCGACATCCCACTGGTCGTCCGGCATTTCTATCACCACGCGGGCTGGGCCGAGATTCTTGCCGATGAATTTCCCGGTGCCGTGCCCCATGGCGTCTGCGGTCAGGTGATCCCATGGAACTTCCCGCTGCTGATGCTGGCGTGGAAGGTCGCGCCCGCCTTGGCCGCCGGCAACACGGTGGTGCTGAAGCCCGCCGAATACACCCCCCTGACCGCGCTGGCCTTTGCCGAGATCGCGCGCGAGGTCGGCCTGCCTGCGGGCGTTCTGAACATCGTCACCGGCGATGGCGAAACGGGCGCGGCAATCACCGGGCACGAGGGGGTGGACAAGGTGGCCTTCACCGGCTCGACCGAGGTGGGGCGCATCATCCGCCGCCAGATCGCAGGGTCGGGCAAGGCGCTGACGCTGGAACTGGGCGGCAAATCCCCCTTCATCGTGTTTGCCGATGCCGATCTGGACGCGGCGGTCGAAGGCGTGGTCGATGCGATCTGGTTCAATCAGGGTCAGGTCTGCTGTGCAGGCTCGCGCATCCTTGTCGCGGAATCCGTGGCCGGGCGGTTCGAGGATCTGCTTCGCCGCCGGATGAAGACGCTGCGGACGGGCGATCCGTTGGACAAATCCACCGATATCGGCGCCATCGTCCATCCGGTCCAGTTGCAGCGCATCCGCGATCTGGTCGCCCAAGGCGCCGCCGATGGCGCGACCCTGCATCAGGGCACCGCCCCCGAGGGCTGCTTCTTCCCGCCCACGTTGGCGATCGCCGAACCCGCCTCGATCCTGTCCACCGAGGAGATCTTCGGCCCCGTCGTCACCCTGACCACCTTCCGCACGCCCGAGGATGCGGTCGCGCTGGCCAACAACACCCGTTACGGCCTTGCGGCGTCGGTGTGGTCGGAGAATGTGAATCTCTGCCTCGATATCGCGGCCAAGGTGAAGGCGGGCGTGGTCTGGGTCAATTCGACCAACCTGTTCGATGCGGGCGCGGGCTTTGGCGGCTATCGCGAAAGCGGCTTCGGGCGCGAAGGCGGGCGCGAGGGGATGGGCGCATACCTGACGACCCCTGCCCCCAAGGCGCGCCCCGAAGTGTTGACGGCGCTGGACCCGCTGCCCGCGACCACCGCAGGCGGCGCGATCGACCGGACGGCCAAGAACTATATCGGCGGCAAGCAGGCGCGGCCCGACGGCGGCTATTCCTATAACGTCGCGGGCGTGGGGATGGCGGGCGTCGGCAGCCGCAAGGACATCCGCAATGCGGTCGAGGCGGCGCACAAGGCCTCCGGCTGGGGGGCGCAGACCGGCCACAACCGCGCGCAGGTGCTGTATTTCCTGGCCGAGAACCTGTCCGCCCGCGCCGCCGAATTCACCGAACGTCTGCGCAGCTTCGGCCAGTCGGGCGCGGCGGCGAAGGCCGAGGTCGATGCCTCGATCCGCCGCATCTTCTGGTATGCCGCACAGGCCGACAAATTCGACGGCGCCGTGCACCAGACCAAATCGGCGCATGTTACGCTGGCGATGCACGAACCGCTGGGCGTGGTCGGCGTGCTGTGTCCGGTGGCGGCACCGCTGCTGGGCCTTGTGTCGCTGGTGCTGCCCGCCATCGCGATGGGCAACCGCGTCGTGGCCGTGCCGTCGCAGACGCATCCGCTGGCGGCGACGGATCTGTATCAGGTGCTGGACACGTCGGACGTGCCGGGCGGCGTCGTCAACATCGTCACGGGCGAACGCGACCTGCTGGCCAAGACCCTGGCCGAACATGACGACGTGGACGCGCTGTGGTATTTCGGCACCCCCGAGGGCCGCAAGATGGTCGAGGCGGCGTCGGCCGGAAACCTGAAGCAGACATGGTGCGGACCGGGCGGCATCGACTGGGCCGCAGCGCAGGGCAAGACATTCCTGTCCCGCGCCACGCAGGTCAAGAACATCTGGGTGCCCTACGGCGAATGATCGTCAGATCTGCGAAGGGTCGGGCTCCGGCCCTTCGTCCGCCACCGTATCGGCCAGCATCGCCGCGATGCGTTGCAACGACGAGACGAGCTGCGTCTGCTCCCAATCCTCCAGCGCGGAAAAGCGGTCGTGGAACCGGGCATGGACGCCGTCGGGCGCGATGGTCAGAAGCTGGCGACCGTGATCGGTCAGCGACAGCCACGACTGGCGGCGATCCTGCGCGCCCTTGCGCCGCTGCACGACGCCCGACTGTTCCAGCTTGTGGATCAGCACGGTCGCGGTGGCCTGTGTGATGCCCATGCGCGCGGCGATGACGCCCGCGGTCTGCTCGCCCGCCTCTTCCAAAATATGCATGAAGATCAGCTGCGAGGCGGTCAGCCCCGTCTCGCGCATCACGGCGCGGCTGCTGTTTTCGGTGCTGCGAAGGATCTGCCGCATCGCGGTCAGAGCAAGTTTGGTGCGATCTTCCACGGTGTCCATCGGGTTGCGAATCCGCCCATGATACCCGGCCCTTGGGGCGAACCCAATCGCCAGAATCCTACGCATGACCTAAGCAATATCATGCAAAAAACCTCCTTTGGTCAACGGTTTGCCCATTTTTCCCAGAAACTCCTTTGACATTTAGTATATACTAACTAACCTTTATCGCACAGCCGCAGCAACCTTGCAGGACCCGTGCTACAGACCCGAGTGAACCTTCCCCCCGACAGCCTGATCTTTCGCCCCCCACGCGCCGAAGATGGCCCCGCCATCTGGCGGATGATCGAAGCCTCGGGCGCGCTGGATACGAACTCGCTTTACTGCAACCTGCTGCAATGCACCGATTTCGCGGGCACCTGCGTGCTGGCCGAACGCGCGGGCGTGCCGCTGGGCTGGATGTCGGCCTATGTTCCCCCCGCGCGGCCCGACACGCTGTTCGTGTGGCAGGTCTGCACGGCGCCCGAGGCGCGGGGACAGGGTCTGGCGCGGCGCATGATCGGATCGGTCCTTGCGCGCCCCGATTGCCGCGATCTGCGCCATCTGGAATGCACGATCACCCGCGCCAATGCGCCATCCTGGGGGCTGTTCCGCAGCCTTGCGCGCCAGCTTCGCGCCCCGATCGCGTCCGAGCTGCATTTTTCCCGCGAAACCCATCTTGGCGGCCGTCACGACAGCGAAATGCGCGTGACCATCGGCCCTTTCCAAACCGGAGATACCCAATGACCATCGCCACCTTCGATCGCGTCGAAAGCCGTGTGCGTTCCTATTCCCGCAGCTTCCCGCGCCTGTTCGACCGGGCCGAGGGCGCGATCATCTTCGGCAAGGATGGCCGCGAGCATATCGATTTCCTGTCAGGCTGCTCGTCGCTGAACTATGGCCACAACGATCCCGACCTGAAGCGGGCGCTGATCGATTATATCGCCAGCGACGGCATCGCGCATGGCCTGGACATGTTCACCGATGCCAAGGAACGCTTCCTTGCCGCGTTCGAGAAGATCGTCCTGCGCCCCCGCGGCATGGGCCATCGCGTCCAGTTCACCGGCCCCACCGGCGCCAACGCGGTCGAGGCCGCGATGAAACTGGCCCGCAAGGTGACGGGGCGGCACAACATCATCGCCTTCACCAACGGCTTCCACGGCGTGACGATGGGCGCACTGGCGGCAACGGGCAACGGCAAGCACCGAGGCGGCGCGGCGATGCCGCTGGCGGGCGTGACCCGCGCGGCCTTCGACGGCTATCACGGCGACGTTTGCACCGCCGAAATGCTGGACCGCCAGCTTTCGGACCCCTCGGGCGGGATCGACGCGCCTGCCGCGATCATCGTGGAAACGGTGCAGGGCGAAGGCGGCCTGAACGCAGCCTCCCCCGAATGGCTGCGCAAGATCGAGGCGATCGCCCGCAAACACGGCGCGCTGTTCATCATCGACGACATCCAGGCCGGATGCGGGCGCACGGGCGGCTTCTTTTCCTTCGACGGGATGGGCCTGTCGCCCGACATCGTGACCATGGCGAAATCGCTGTCAGGGATGGGCCTGCCGCTGGCCATCACCCTGATCCGCCCCGAGCACGACATCTGGAAACCGGCGGAACACAACGGCACCTTCCGCGGCAACAACCACGCCTTCGTCACCGCCCGCGCCGCGCTGGAGAAGTTCTGGGCCGATGACGCCTTCCTGCGCCGGACCGAGGACAACGCCGCCTATCTGGGCCAGCGCCTGACGGAAATCGCCGAACGCCGCGGCTTCACCCTGCGCGGGCGCGGCATGATGCAGGGCATCGACGCGGGCGATGGCGAAACCGCCGCCGCGATCTGCGCCGAATGCTTCCGCCATGGCCTGATCATCGAAACATCCGGCAGCCATGACGAGGTGGTCAAGATCCTCGCCCCGCTGACCATCCCGCGCGAGCAATTCGCCAAGGGGCTGGACATCGTGGAGCGCGCCTTCGCCGCCCGCATGACCGCCCTGAAAACCGCAGCCGAATAAGGAGACAGACATGATCGTCCGCGACCTGAACGATGCAAGAAAGACCGACCGCCTCGTGACAGCCGATGGCTGGGACAGCACCCGCCTTCTGCTGGAAGGTGACAAGATGGGGTTCAGCTTCCACATCACCCGCATCACCGCCGGGACCAGCCACGTCTTCGAATACAAGCACCATTTCGAAAGCGTCTACTGTATCTCTGGCCAGGGCAGCATCGAGGATCTGGCGACCGGCCAGACCCATCCGATCCGCCCCGGCGTGATCTATGCGCTGAACCTGCACGACCGCCACCGGCTGAGCGCGAGCACCGAACTGGTGCTGGCCTGCTGTTTCAACCCCCCCGTCACCGGGCAGGAGGTCCACCGTGAAGACGGCTCCTATGCCCCCGCACCGGAGGAAGCCCATGCTTGATCAGACCCATGACGACTACCCCACCCGCCTGCCGCGCGAACGCTGGCTGAAACGCAACGATCCGACCGTCTGGCAGGGCTGGAGCGAGAAGGCTCCGATCACCCGCCAGCAGGCCGAATTCTTCGATGCGAACGGGTATCTGGTGCTGGAGGGCATGTTCTCGGACGCCGAGGTCGCCGCGCTTCAGGCCGAATCTTCCGCGCTGCGCACGGGCGGCGGCATCGCCCCCGAAAACGTCATCACCGAGCCCAATTCGGACGAGGTGCGCACCGTCTTCCGTCTGGACGAACAGAACGCCCTGTTCGCGCGTCTGGCGGCGGACGAACGTGTGGCGGGCAAGGTCCGCTTCCTGCTGGATGACGATCTGTATCTGCACCAGTCGCGCCTGAACTACAAACCCGGCTTCACGGGGAAAGAGTTCTATTGGCATTCCGATTTCGAGACGTGGCACGCCGAAGACGGCATGCCCCGGATGCGGGCGATTTCCGCCTCGGTGCTGCTGACGGACAATTCGCCGCTGAACGGGCCGCTGATGCTGATCCCCGGATCGCACAAGACCTTCGTGTCCTGCGCGGGCGAGACGCCGGACGACAACCACGCGACATCCTTGAAAAAGCAGGAGATCGGCGTGCCGTCGCCCGAAAGCCTGTCGAAGATGGCCGAACAGCACGGGATCGACTATGCCTCGGGCCGCGCGGGGACGGTGATTCTGTTCGACTGCAACACGCTGCACGGATCGAACGGCAATATCACGCCCTTCCCCCGGTCGAACGCATTCTTCGTCTATAACGCATGGACGAACCGCGTGGGGCAGCCCTTTGCCGCCAAGGCACCGCGCCCGGCCTTCCTGTCGTCGCGCGACCCGCAGGCCCCCATCGCGATCAGTGGTGGCGCCCTTGCCTGAGCACACGGTCGAAAAGATCGGCGGCACATCCATGTCGCGGACGGCAGAGCTTCTGGACAGCGTGCTTCTGCGCGCTGATCCCTATGGCCGGATCATCTGCGTGTCGGCCTATGCCGGGATGACGGATGCGCTGCTGGAGCAGAAGAAGACCGGCGCGCCCGGCGTCTATGGCGCCTTCGCCGCGCAGGGCGACTGGCAGGCGGCGCTGGACGATGTTCTGGCGCGGATGCTGGATGTGAACGCGGGCATCTTCGCCGATCCCGCCGAGGCCGACGCCTTCGCCCGCGAACGGGTCGAGGGCGCGCGGTCCTGCCTTCTGGACCTGTCGCGGCTGTGTTCCTTCGGGCATTTCCAGATGGACCAGCACCTGATGACCGTGCGCGAACTGCTGGCATCGCTGGGCGAGGCGCAATCGGCCTTCAACACAGCGCTGCTTTTGCGCGGCCACGGCGTTGCCGCGCGGTTCGTGGATCTGACGGGCTGGTGCCGCAGCGGGGATGCGCCGCTGGACGAGGTGATCGCCGATGCCTTCGCCGGGATCGACCTTGCACGCGAATTGCCCATCGCCACCGGCTATGCCCGGTGCAGCGAGTCGCTGATGCGCAGATACGACCGGGGGTATTCCGAGATCACGCTGGCCCGCATCGCCGTCGTCACCGGCGCGGCCGAGGCCGTGATCCACAAGGAGTTCCACCTGTCCTCGGCCGATCCGCGCGTGGTCGATGGGGTGCGCACCATCGGACAGACGAATTACGACGTGGCCGACCAGCTTTCCAATCTGGGGATGGAGGCGATCCATCCCGGCGCGGCCAAAAGCCTGCGCCGCGCGGGCATCCCCCTGCGCGTGCGCAACGCGTTCGAACCGGACCACGCCGGCACCCTGATCCGCGCCGATCTGCAACCCGCAACGCCGGGGGTCGAGATCGTGACCGGCCTGCGCGACGTCTTTGCGCTGGAGTTTCACGACCCCGACATGCTGGGCGTCAAGGGTTACGACGCGGGCATTCTGGACGCGCTGAAACGGCACGGGGTCTGGATCGTGGCGAAAACGTCGAATGCGAACACGATCACGCATTTCGTCAAGGGGTCCATGTCCGCGATCCGGCAAGTGGAGGATGATCTGTCCGCCGCATGGCCCGATGCCGCCATCTCGCTGGAAAAGGTCGCGCTGGTGTCGGCCATCGGGCGCGATCTTGGCGACGGCATCCTGCCCCGCGCGCTGGATGCGCTGGCCGAGGCCGGGGTCGCCCCGCGCGGCATCCACGATCTGATGCGCAAGGTCGATCTGCAAGTCGTCGTCGACCCCGACCAGCACGACGCAGCCCTGCGCGCGATGCACCGCGGACTGGTCGAACGCGCCCCCGAGCGCCGCCTGCACGCGGCCTGAGAAAGGAAACCAAATGACACGTATCGCCCTCATTGCCCTCGCGCTGTCCGCCGGCACCGCCCAAGCGGCCAGCCTCGACCAGATCCAGCAAAGCGGCACCATCCGCATCGCCGTCGCGAACGAGATCCCCTATGGTTTCGTCGGCTTCGATGGCGAGGCGCAGGGTGCCGGGCCGGACGTGGCCAAACTGGTCGCCGAAAAGCTGGGCGTGGAAAACATCGAGTGGGTCACCACCAACTTCTCCACCCTGATCCCCGGTCTTCAGGCCGACCGGTTCGACATGGTCGCCGCCGAAATGGCGATCCTGCCCGACCGCTGCAATCAGGTGCTGTTCTCGGAACCGAACACCTCCTATGGCGAAGGGCTGCTGGTCGCGGCGGGGAACGAGAAGGACGTGCACACCTATGCCGACTTTGCCGAAAACCCCGACCTGAAGATCGCCATCATGTCCGGCGCGGACCAGCTGGAAATGATGCAGCGCCTTGGCGTGCCGGAATCCAGCATGGTGATGATCGGATCGAACGCCGATGCGATTTCCACCGTGTCTACGGGCCGCGCCGATGCCTATGCCGCGACGGGTCTGACCGTTGCCGGGCTGGCGGACCAAAGCCGCGCCGTGGAACTGGCCGCGAACTTCACCGACCCGGTCGTGGATGGCGAGCCGATCCGTAGTTGGGGCGGGTTCGCCTTCGCCTCGGGGAACGAGGCGCTGCGCGATGCTGTGAACGAGGCGCTGGCCGAGATCAAGCAGACCCCCGAATGGGCCGAGACGGTGACCGGATACGGCTTCACCGAGGCGGATGTGGCCGCATCGTCGGACCGCACGACAGCCGATCTTTGCGGCTGATCCGGTGGAAGTTCATTGGACCGAATACCTGCCCCCTCTGCTGGAGGGGGCATGGGTCACGATCCGCCTGACGGTGTTCTCGACACTGCTGGGCGCGATCCTCGCCTTTGCGGCGGGCGTGGGGCGGCTGTCGCGGAACGGTGCCCTGCGCGCCGTCTCGGTCGCGTATATCGAGCTGTTTCGCGGCACGTCGCTGCTGGTGCAGCTGTTCTGGCTGTATTTCGCGCTTCCCTTGGCGGGTCAGGCGGTGGGGCTGGATCTGCGCATCCCGCCGGTCATTGCGGGCATCCTTGCGCTGTCGTTGAACATCGGCGCCTATGGGGCCGAGGTGGTGCGCGGCGCGATCCAGTCGGTGCATACCGGCCAGCACGAGGCCGCGCTGGCGCTGAACTTCACCCCCCGCCAGACGCTGGCCCGCGTGACGATCCCGCAGGCGATCCCCGAGATGATGCCGTCCTTCGGCAATCTGGCGGTGCAGAACCTGAAGGACACGGCGCTCGTCTCGCTCATCAGCCTTGGCGACATGACCTTCCGGGCCGAACAGATCCGCAATTTCACCCAGGACAGCGTCACCGTCTATTCCATGCTGCTGGCGATGTATTTCGGCATGGCGCTGGTGCTGACGGCGATGATGCGGGGGATCGAACATTCCGTGGGCCGCTGGCGCCCGGTCAGGAGCTGACATGCTGTTCGGATTTGAATGGGACCTGAGCAGTCCGCTGGCCTTCGCCCTGTCGATCCTGCCGATGCTGGGGACGGGGATGTTGGTGACGATACAGGCCGCCGTTCTGGGATTCGCGCTGGCGCTGGTTCTGGGGCTGGTCTGGGCGGTGCTGAAATCGGCGCCGCTGCGCGTCATCGCATGGCCCGCCGCCGTCGTGACCGAATTCCTGCGCGACACGCCGCTGCTGGTGCAGCTGTTCTTCCTGTATTACGTGCTGCCCGAATACGGGATCGTGCTGCCCGCCTTCATGACCGGCGCGCTGGCGCTGGGCCTGCAATACAGCGCCTATACCGCCGAGGTCTATCGCGCCGGGCTGCAAGCCGTGCCGCGCGGCCAGCACGAGGCGGCGCTGGCGCTGAACCTGCCGCCCACGCGCAAATTCACCCATATCGTCATCCCGCAGGCCGTCCCGCGCATCGTGCCTGCGATGGGCAACTACCTCGTGTCGATCATGAAGGATGTGCCGGTGCTGTCCGTCGTGACCGTGCTGGAGATGCTGAACGTCGCCCGCATCATCGGCGACCGGACCTTCGATTACCTGATCCCGCTGTCGATGGTCGGCGCGATCTATCTGATCATGACGCTGGTTGCCTCTGCCGGGGTGCGGGCGCTGGACACATACCTTCCCAAAGAGGGGATACCGCTGAAATGAGCGATCCGATCATCCGCTTCGACAATGTCGTGAAACGCTTCGGCGATCACACCGTGCTGGACCGCCTGAATTTCACCGTGAACCGGGGCGAGAAGGTGACGATCATCGGCCCGTCCGGTTCGGGCAAATCCACCGTCCTGCGCATCCTGATGACGCTGGAGGGGATCGAGGGCGGCGTCGTCCATGTCGGCGGCGAGCCGTTGTGGCACGAGGCCGACGGCGTCACCCCGGCGTCCGAGGCGCATCTGCGCAAGAAGCGCGGCGAAATGGGCATGGTGTTCCAGCAGTTCAACCTGTTCCCCCACATGACCGTCCTGCGCAACATCACCGAAGCGCCGGTTCGCGTGCTGGGCCTGCCCAAAGCCGAAGCCAAGGCGCGGGCCGAGGAGCTGCTGGAACTGGTCGGCCTGACCGAGCATATGTCGAAATTCCCCCACCAGCTTTCGGGCGGCCAGCAGCAGCGCGTCGCCATCGCCCGCGCGCTGGCCATGCGCCCGTCGATCCTGCTGTTCGACGAGCCGACATCCGCGCTGGACCCCGAACTGGTGGGCGAGGTTCTGGGCGTCATCCGCCGTCTGGCCGAAGAACACGACCTGACCATGCTTCTGGTCACGCACGAGATGCGTTTCGCCCGCGAAGTGTCGGACCGCGTGGTGTTCTTCGATCAGGGCCGCATCCGCGAGGAAGGCGCCCCCGAGGAAATCTTCACCGACCCCACCGAAGAACGCACGCGCGAATTCCTGAAGGCGACGCTCGAAGCCTGAGCGCGCTTTCGGGTAGTAGCGACATAATACCCCTCGGCCGGTTTCCACGCTACCATCACCCCATGACGCAGCAGAGGGGAGAGCGATGGCAAGATTCGTGCACAGCATGATCCGGGTTCTGGACGAGGCGCGATCCGTCGCGTTCTATGACCGGGCCTTCGGGCTGAAGGTGGCGGAACGGCTGGAATTCGACGATTTCGTGCTGGTCTATCTGTCCAATGCCGAAAACACCTTCGAACTGGAACTGACCATCAACAAGGGCCGGAGCGAACCCTATGACATCGGCGACGGCTACGGCCATGCCGCCTTCGTCGTGGACGATCTGGAGGGCGAGCATGCGCGCCTTGCCGCCGAAGGCTTCGCCCCGCGCAAGCTGGTGGATTTCAAGCATCAGGGAAAGACGCTGACGCGGTTCTTCTTCGTGGCCGATCCCGACGGATACCAGATCGAGGTGATCACGGCGGGCGGACGCTATTGACGATTTCGCGGCCTGTGGAGGGGCCGCTTCTTGGGAGGACGACCAATGGAGTTGACGCGAAGCGCGCCCTCGGGCAGCGCCTCGTCGGTCGCCGTGGAAACGGTGGCCGAACGGGGATACAGGGGCATTCCCATCGGGCTGGAACGCGGATCGGGATCGCGCAAGCTGCTGGCGCGGATGATCCGGGTGATGTTCCCGCATGACGGCCTTTCCGACGCGCCCTATATCCGCGCCGCCGAGGCGGTTCTGGCGCTGGCCTGCGAAAAGCCGGGGCGGCAGGTCGCCTTTGCCGCCGCGATCCAGGACCTGATGAACGAAGGGTTCGAGGCGATGGACGATGATGCCGCGCTGGCCCATCTGCGCAAGATGTCCGCCGCCGATTTCTTCACGCAGGTGCAGGGCAAGGCGCTGCTGGCCTTCTATGACGACCCCGAGGTGTGGGAGCATCTGGGCTATGAGGGGCCCAGCTTCGACAAGGGCGGATACGTGAACCGCGGTTTCGACGATCTGGACTGGCTGCCCGATCCGCGCATCGACGAATATGACGGAGGCGAGCAATGAAACGGATCGCACTGGACGAACCCGCCGTCGTCATCATCGGATCGGGCGCGGGCGGCGGCACGCTGGCGCATGAGCTGACCCGGCAAGGCATCGA
This sequence comes from Falsirhodobacter xinxiangensis, assembly GCF_004959935.1. Classification (GTDB taxonomy): domain Bacteria; phylum Pseudomonadota; class Alphaproteobacteria; order Rhodobacterales; family Rhodobacteraceae; genus Falsirhodobacter; species Falsirhodobacter xinxiangensis. Next base: position 191,535 of record NZ_SMYN01000007.1, read on the forward strand.
ATGCGTCGTGCTGGAGGCCGGCCCCTACCTCAAGAACGAGGATTACGAGAACGACGAATGGAAGGCCTTCAACCAGATGGCATGGCTCGATCCGCGCACCACGTCGGGATCGTGGCGGATCGCCAGGGATTTCCCCTCGTTGCCCGCGTGGCTGGTCAAGGCGGTGGGCGGCACCACGACCCACTGGTCCGGCGCGACGCCGCGTTTCAAGGAACACGAGTTCAAGGCGCTGTCCACCTATGGCCATGTCGAGGGCGCGAACCTGCTGGACTGGCCCCTCACGCTGGCCGAGATGGAGCCGTTCTATGAACGGGCCGAGATGGCGATGGGATCGACCCACCGGCAGGGGCGCCCGGCGCTTCCGGCCAACAACAACTACAAGGTCTTTGCCAACGGGGCCGAGCGCATCGGCTATAAACGCTATGCCACCGGCCCCTATGCGACCAATGCCGCGCCCTATGACGGGCGGCCCGCCTCGATTCAGGACGGGTTCAACTTTCAGGGCGACAAGTCCGGCGCGAAATGGTCGATCATGGTGCGGGAAATCCCCCGCGCGCTGGAGACCGGCCTTCTGGACCTGCGCCCCGACAGCCATGTCGTGCGGATCACGCATGACGCCTCGGGCAAGGCGGACGCGGTGATCTATGCCGACAAGGACGGCAACCTGCACCGCCAATCGGCGCGGATCGTCTGCGTCGCGGGCAATTCGATCGAAACGCCGCGGCTGCTTCTGCTGTCGGACAGCGCGCGCTTTCCCAATGGTCTTGCCAACGGGTCGGATCAGGTGGGCCGCAACTACATGCGCCATCTGACGGGGTCGGTCTATGCCCGCTTCGACAAGCCGGTGCGCATGTATCGGGGCGAGACGATGGCGGGGCTGATCGCCGACGAATCCCGCCACGACCCTTCGCGCGGGTTCGTGGGCGGGTTCTATATGGAGACGATCTCGCTTGGGCCGGCCTTTCTTGCGGCCTTCGTCGAACCCGGCGCATGGGGGCCGGATTTCGCAAGGATCATGTCCTCCTATGCCAACACCGCAGGCATGTGGATCGTGGGCGAGGATATGCCGCAGGCAGACAACCGCATCACGCTTTCGACCACGGTGCGCGACCATCTGGACCTGCCCGTCGCCAACGTTCATTTCGACGATCACGACAACGACGTCGCCATGCGCGAATACGGATACGGCAAGGCGGCAGAGCTTTACGACGCGGTGGGTGCCATCGGCCATCACCGCACCCCGCCCTATCCATCCACCCACAACCTTGGCACCTGCCGCATGTCGGACCGCCCCGAGGATGGCGTGTGCGACCGCAACGGGCGGGCGCACGAGGTGGCCAACCTGTTCATCTCGGACGGATCGCAGATGACGACGGGGGCGGCGGCGAACCCGACGCTGACCATCGTGGCGCTGGCGATGCGTCAGGCCGACCATCTGGCGGGCGAATTGAAACGGGGGAACCTGTAGGATGTGCCGCGTCTTCGTCGGGGCCGACCCGCAGCTTTGGGAAAGCCAGACGCGGTCCATCCGCATGGACGGGATGGTGACCAGCGTGCGGCTGGAGACCATGTTCTGGACCGTGCTGGAACAGATCGCCGCGCGGGACGAGATGAACGTGCCGCAGCTTCTGCACCAGCTTTACAACGAATCCATCGACGAAGGGCATGACATGGGCAACTTCACGTCCTTCCTGCGCGTCTGCTGCCTGCGCTTTGTCGACCTTGCGTTGAAGGACAAGGCCGACCCTGCGCTCTTGCGTCCGTTGGAGCAGACGGCCCGCCCGAACTGAACCCTCGCGCCATCCGCCCCTCAGCGGGTGGCGCTCAGCTTGGCGCGGCGTTCGATCCATGTGGTGAACCGCACCAGCGGCCAAAGGATCGCGATATAGATGCCGGCAGCAAGGATCAGCGGCGTCGGGTTCGCGAACAGCGCCTGCGTGTCGGTCGCCTGTTTCAGCAGATCGTTCATCGTCACGACCGACGCCAGCGACGTGTCCTTGATGATCGCCACCGAATAGGAGGCCAGCGGCGGGATCACGAGCCGGATCGCCTGCGGCAGCACGACCTTGCGCATCGTCAGAACGAAGGGCAGGCCAAGCGCGGCCGACGCCTCGAACTGGCCCTTCGGGACCGCCTCGATCCCCGCGCGGATCACCTCGGCGGTATAGGCGGCCAGCACCATCGACAGCGCCAGCGTCGCCGCCGTGAATGCGCCCATCACGACGCCGACGAAGGGCAGCGCGTAATAGATCAGGATCAGCAGCACCAGCACCGGGATCGCGCGGAAGATGTCGATATAGACGGTCGCCAGCAGCCGCAGGGGCCGCGCGGCATACATCCGCACAAGGCACACCAGCACCCCGGCGATGCCGCCCAGCACGATCGACGCCGCCCCCAGAAGCAGCGTGTTGCCCAGCCCGCGCAGAAGGATGGGGAAGGCCTTCCCCATCACCTCGACGTTGAAGAATATGTCGATCAGTTCCATCGTCACTCGGTCGGGATCGGAAGGGGGGTCAGCGTCAGGCTGCCCTCGGCCGGGGCCACGCCGAACCATTTCTCGTGCAGGCGCGCCATGGTCCCGTCGGTCTTCATGGCCGATATGGCGTCGTTCACCGCAGGAAGCAGGTCCGAATCCTTCGGCATCATGATCGCGAAACGCTCGTCTGTCGGCACTTCGGCGGCGACGGCGATGCCGGGGATCTGGGTCATCGCGTGGCGCAGGCCGACCACGTCGTTCACGGCCGCCTCGATCCGCCCGCTGCGCAGGTCGGTCAGCATGTTGGCGGTGGAATCATAGCTGGAATAGCTGCCCAGTTGCAGTTCGGCCTCGCGCTCCTTCACCCAGATTTCGGGGAAGGACGTCGCGATCGACCCAACGCGGCGGCCCTTCAGATCCTCGACGGAGGCGATCCCTGCGCCTTCCTTGGTCGCGATGCCCAGCGCGCCCGCGACATAGGGCTGGGTGAAGGACTGCGATTGCAGCCGTTCGGGCGTGATGGTCAGCGACGAGATGACCATGTCCACCCGGCGCGAGGCCGCCGCCACGAACAGCGCGCGGAAATCGAGACCGGAAAATTCGGCGGTCGTGCCAAGGCGGGCCGCGATCTCGTTCACCACGTCCACCTCGAACCCTTCGAAGGCGCCGGATTCGTTCTTGTATTCCCATGGCGGGTTCGCGGGATAGGCGCCGACGCGCAGGACATCCTGCGCAAAGGCCGGGGCGGCAAAGGCAAGGGCAAAGGCGACGGAAAGCGTTCTCAGGATCGACATGACATGTCCTTCTGGATCAGGTTTCGGACAGAAAGCGCGACATCCAGGATTGCACGGCGGCGATATCCTCGATCATCGCGCGGCGGGCGGCGCCTGCATCGCGGGCGGCCAGCGCGGCCAGGATGTGGTCGTGGTGGCGGGCATAGCTGAGCGTCATGTCCGCCTTCAGCACCTCGCGCATCTTTTCGGACAGAAAGCGCGTATAGGGGCCGGAGCGGAGCCAGAGGTTCTCGATCTGCTCCAGCAGCACGCCGCTTCCGGCGGCGCGATAGATGTGGAAGTGGAAGGCCTTGTTGCCTGCCAGCATGTCCTCGATCCGGCCCGAAACCAGCGCGGACTGATGCGCGTCCGAAATGGCGCGAAGCGTGTCCAGCGATGCGGCGTCCATCCGCCCGCAGGCCAGTTCCGCCGCGCCGCCTTCGATCACCTGCCGCGCAAGGCACAGCTCGTCATAGCCGGCGGCGCTGAGCGGGGGCAGCGTGGCGCTGTTCCACTTGCCCTCCATCAGCGCGCCTTCGTCCGTCAGGCGGCGCAGCGCCTCGCGCACGGGGGTGTTGGATGTGCCGAACCGTTCCGCCAGTTCCGAGATGGCAAAGCTGGACCCCGCCTCGAAATTGCCCTCCATCAACGCGGCGCGAAGCTGTTCGTAAACCACGGTCGCGATGGTCTGGCGGCTGGTGATCGGGGTCAGCATCGCAGCGCGTCCAGAAGCGCCGCGCAGTCGTCCGCGCTGGTGATCGACCCCGGCGACAGGCGCAGCACCGTGCCGCGCATGTCGGCATGAAGGCCGCGCGCGCGCAGCCGGTCCACAAGACCTTGGCCGGGCACCGTGACCATCACGCTGCCCCCCCGCATCGCCGCATCGGTGGGCGAGACGATGGCGAATCCCTGCCCCCGCAGCCCGTCCAGAAGCTGATCCACCCGCGCCGCGTTCTGCGCGGCCAGCGCCTCGATTCCCGTGGCCAGCACATGGTCCAGACCCGGCTGGCTGGCGACGGCGGGCAGCACGTTCGGCGTTCCGTTGTCGAACCGGCGCGCGTCGGGGGCAAAGGCAAAGGCGCCCAGATCCCATGAGAACGGGTTCGACTGGCTCCACCAGCCGCGAAACTCGGGGCTGCATTCGGCCAGAAGCCCGGGCATCACCTGAAGCACCCCGGCCCCGGACACGCCGGCCAGCCATTTCAGCGACGATCCGACTGTGAAATCCGCCGCCGCGGCATAGGGCCGGATGCCGACCCCTTGGGTGATATCCACGCCGACGAGGCTGCCCATCGCCCGCCCGTGACCGATCAGCCGGTCCAGATCGCAGCGATGCGATGCGGTCGATGTCACCCATGTCAGCAGCGCCAGCCGGACGTCGCGCCCCCATGCCGCCACCATGTCGTCATCGGTGACATAGGCGCGCCCGCCCGTCGGCTGCACCGTCTTCAGCGTGAAGCCGATCCGCTGCCCCAGTTCCGCCAGCAGGAAATGCAGGCTTGGAAAGCAATCGGCGGCGATCAGCACCTCGCCCCCCGCCAGCCGCGCCTCGGGGATGCCGCGCATCAGCGTATAAAGCGCCGCCGTGACGCTTTCGGCCAGCGTCAGGGTGGCAGGCGGGGCGTCGATCAGGCGCGACCAGCTTTCGATGAAGCGCCCGCGCCGGGTCATCGCGTCGGGCCATTGGCCGTCGTCGCTGGCGCACCAGCGGGCGGTGAAATCGGCCAGCGCCGCGTTCACCGCCGCCTCCTTGCCCGGAAATGTGCCGATGGAGTGGTAGAGGAAGTAGCCCATTCAGCGATGCCCCAAGTCCCAGAAGATGCCCGCCATGATCGCCAGCCCTTCGCGCACGATGGCGATGGGCAGGTGTTCGTCCGCCCCGTGCTGGCCGCATCCGGGATATGAATGCGGCACCCAGATGGTCGGCAGGCCCAGCGTGTCGGTGAAGATCGTGTTCGGAAGCGAGCCGCCAAGATTCGGCAGGATCACCGGCGGCGTGCCCATCGTCCGCTCGATCGAGGCGGCGACGAAGCGCACCCATTCATTGTCCAGATCCGATCGGCTGGCGGGAAAGGAGGCGTCGGTGGCGGGCACGATCTGCACGCGCTGGAACCCGGCCGCGTCCAGCTTGCGGCGGATGGCGGGCAGGATCGCATCCGTATCGACGCCGACCGGGTGGCGCAGTTGCAGCCGCGCCTTGGCCCATGGCGGAATGGCGTAAAGCGGCTTGGCGATGTTGCCGACCTCGATCTCCATCACCTCCAGCGTGGACCAGCCATAGACGCGCTCGGCCTGGCTCAGCCCCGGCGCGCCCCACCATGCGTCAAGGTCCGGATCGCCCGGCGCGGTTTCGATGGTGCAGCGGGCCAGCGCCGCGCGCACGTCATCGGGTATGGTGCCGGGGGTCAGTTCGGGGACCAGACATTCGCCCGTCGGCCCGATCAGCGCGGCGATGGCGTGGGACAGTTCCACCCCCGGATTGGCCAGAAGCCCGCCCCAGTTGCCGGAATGGTGGTAGCCTTCGCGGGCCACCACCTCCAGGTGGATGTTCACGCCGCCGCGCGCGCCCAGAAAGATCGTTGGCTGTGCCAGCCCGATGCGCGGCCCGTCGGACGCGATCAGCATGTCTGCGGCAAAGGCCTCGGCCTCGTCCGCGATCAGTTCGGCAAGGGCGGGCGATCCGTATTCCTCGCCCATCTCCATCAGGTATTTCAGGTTGAAGCCAAGCGGGCCATGGGCCAGCACCGCCTCCAGCGCGGCAAGGTTGACCGAATGCTGGCCCTTGTTGTCGGCGGTGCCGCGGCCATACCAGCGCCCGTCCCGTTCGGTCATCGTGAACGGCGCCAGCCCCTCCGACCATTGTTCGGGAACGCCCGTGACCACGTCGCCATGACCGTACATCAGCACGGTCGGCAGGGCCGCATCCTCGATCCGGCTGGCCAGAAGGAACGCGCCCGGCGCGGCGTCGCGGCGGAAGATGCGGGTGGCAAAGCCCAGACGGTCGAAGACGGGGATCAGTTCGTCGTCGATATAGCGTTGAAGGTCGGCCTTGTGCGCCGCCTCGCGCGAGACGGTGGGCATCGCGACCCGGCGCGCCAGATCGGCCTTGAAGCGGCCCGATGCCAGCACGTCCAGCGCGGCGGCGATGATGGTTTCACGGCTCATGCAGCACCTTTCCAGTCTTCGGCAAGCAGGCACGCCGCCCCGCTGCCCGCGCCGACGGGCTGCGGCACGGTCGTCTTGCAGACGGCCATCGCGCGCGGGCATCGCGGCTCGAACGGGCAGCCGGGGGGCGGGTTCAGCGGGTTGGGAAAGGACGTGCCAAGGCCGATATCGGGCACCCCCTCCCCCGGTGCGACGGTCAGCGCCGATTGCAGCAGCGCGCGGGTATAGGGGTGGCGCGGCGCGTCGAAGACCTGCGCGGTCGTCCCCGCCTCGACCACCCGGCCCAGATACATCACGGCCACCTGATCGACCAGATGTTCGACCACCGACAGGTTGTGCGAGATGAACACATAGGTCAGCCCCAACTCCGCCTTCAGATCCATCAGCAGGTTCAGGATCTGGCTTTGCACCGACGCATCCAGCGCCGAGGTCGGCTCGTCGCAGATGACCAGTTCGGGCTTCATCACCAATGCGCGGGCGATGGCGACGCGCTGGCGCTGCCCG
>NZ_SMYN01000070.1 GCF_004959935.1 Falsirhodobacter xinxiangensis
GCTCCGGTTTGCCGGAGGCTAATTTCGGTTGGTTACGCGGCCATGACTTCAGTTTCCAGTGCAGCGTAGAAGTTGGCCTCGGCTTCGGCGGGATGTTTCCTATCGGCTCCAGCAGGCGGCGGTGTTGAACCAGTCTACCCATTCGAGCGTGGCATATTCCACCGCTTCGAAACTGCGCCAAGGCCCGCGACGATGGATGACCTCTGCCTTGAACAGCCCATTGATCGTCTCGGACAGCGCGTTGTCGTAACTGTCGCCGACACTGCCGACCGATGGCTCGATGCCCGCTTCCGCCAGCCGTTCGCTGTAGCGAATGCTCAAATATTGCGAGCCGCGGTCCGAATGGTGAACCAGCCCCATGCCTTTGGCGGCCGCCGGTCATGCACGGCCTGCTCCAGGGCATCGAGAACGAAGCCTGCATGCGCCGAGGTGCTGACGCGCCAGCCGACGATCTTGCGGGCATAGGCGTTGATGACGAAAGGTGAGGGACTGCCCGCCATTGGTCCGAGGGCATGTTCCGAACGAAGCAAAGCCCTTCCAGGTAGCGACATAGGTGAAGTCGCTGACCCAGAGCATGTTCGGCGCAGGCACGCGGAACTGGCGGTTCACCTTGTCCAGCGGCGGCGGTGCCGGTCTGTCCGGGATCGTTGTCCGGTGCGGCTTACCCCGGATAATCTCCTGGATCCCCAGCCCCTTCATCAACCTCCCGACCGAGCAACGCGC
>NZ_SMYN01000071.1 GCF_004959935.1 Falsirhodobacter xinxiangensis
CGCGCAGGCCCGTCAGGATCATGCGCATCCTCGGTGACATCTCGTCTTGCCGTTGCTCGATAATGCTATCGAAGGAGTTGTTTAGTGCCCGAAGTCCAGGACGGACAGTGATATTCTGTTCGACCAGAAACGCGCGGATCTGGTTGATGGTCGCGGTGCGGCGCGAGACCAGCCGCGCCCGCACCCGATGCAACGCCTGAAGGTCGAGCTGGTCCTGGCTCTTCTCCGACACGGTCCGCAGGTTTGGTCGCAAGGCCGCCTCGGCGATGGCTTCGGCATCGTTGTAATCGTTCTTTTGGCCCTTGTTGAACGGCTTCACGTAGATCGCCGGGATGATCCGAGGATCGAAGCCCATGCCGCGCAACGCCCGGCTGACGAAGTGGGCGCTGAGGCAAGCCTCCATGCCAACGATGCAGCGGGGAAGACCGTCAAAGACCGCTGTCAGCGCCTGTCGTCGGATTTGCTGACGCAAGATCAACTGACCGCTGCGGTCGAACCCGACCAGATGGAATGTGTCCTTGCCGATGTCGACGCCGACAACAGCGAGGTCTTCAAGCTGTCCTGCTTTCTTCACTCGCATGGCTGCTACTCCTTTCGATGCGGTGATCCTCGCAAGGATAACACGACGGTTGGGGGAGCAGCCGGCACATCCC
>NZ_SMYN01000072.1 GCF_004959935.1 Falsirhodobacter xinxiangensis
CCCTTCGACAAGATCTGCTATATCGGCTGCGGCGTGACGACCGGCATCGGCGCGGTGATCAACACGGCCAAGGTGGAGATCGGGGCGAAGGCGGTGGTCTTCGGTCTGGGCGGGATCGGGCTCAACGTGATCCAGGGGCTGAAGCTGGCCGGGGCGGACATGATCATCGGCGTCGATCTGAACGACGACCGCAAGGAATGGGGCGAGCGGTTCGGCATGACCCATTTCGTCAACCCGACGAAGATCGAGGGCGGGATCGTGCAGCACATCGTGGAGCTGACCAAGACGCCGTTCGACCAGATCGGCGGCGCGGATTACTCGTTCGACTGCACCGGCAATGTGAAGGTGATGCGCGACGCGCTGGAATGCACGCACCGGGGCTGGGGCGTGTCGGTGGTGATCGGCGTCGCGCCCGCCGGGGCCGAGATCCAGACCCGCCCGTTCCAGCTGGTCACCGGCCGGGTGTGGAAAGGCACCGCCTTCGGCGGCGCGCGGGGCCGCACGGACGTGCCGAAGATCGTCGACTGGTATATGGACGGCAAGATCGAGATCGACCCGATGATCACCCACACCCTCAGGCTCGAAGACATCAACAAGGG
>NZ_SMYN01000073.1 GCF_004959935.1 Falsirhodobacter xinxiangensis
CGAGGATGCGCATGATCCTGACGGGCCTGCGCGCGGACTGGCAGTGGCTGGACCATCGGATCGACGCGATCTCGGCAGAGATTGTGGAGGTCAGCAGAGCCGAGGAGAATTGCGCGAACATCATGACAATCCCCGGCATCGGCCCGATGATTTCGACCGCGCTGGTCGCCGCGATCGGCAAGGGCGAGGCCTTTGCCCATGGCAGGGACTTCGCGGCATGGGTCGGGCTGGTGCCACGCCAGTTCAGCACCGGCGGACGCACCATCCTCGGTCGGATCAGCAAACGGGGCAGCAGGTATTTGCGAACGCTGTTCGTTCAGGCGGCGAAGGTCATCATGATGCGCCCGCACCGATGGCCCGCATTCCGCTTCGGCGCCTGGTTGAGCGCTGCAGTCGCCCGAATGCCCCACAACAAGGCGGCCATTGCGCTGGCGAACAAACTGGCTCGGACCGCCTGGAGCATCCTGCGACATGGCACCCGCTTCGACGCCCCGCACGATAGAGACATGGCCGCGGACGCGATCTAGGCGCGCCACGGCTATCACGGAGTTCGCAAAGGAGAGAACAGCATGGAACGGAGAACATACGC
>NZ_SMYN01000074.1 GCF_004959935.1 Falsirhodobacter xinxiangensis
AACATGCAACCTCAGGACATCAAGCAGAGGCTCGGTTCGGGCCTTCTGTCCTTCCCCGTCACGCATTTCGATGCGAACGGCAAATTTGCGCCCGAAAGCTACAAGGCGCAGGTCGAATGGCTGTCGGGCTATGACGCGCCGGTGCTGTTCGCCGCGGGCGGCACGGGCGAGTTCTTCTCGCTGAAGGTCGAGGAGATCGCCCCGATCGTCGCCGCCGCCAAGGAAGCTGCTGGCGAGACCGCAATCGTCTCCGGCTGCGGCTATGGCACGGATATCGCGGTCGAGATCGCGCAATCGGTGCAGAAGGTCGGCGCCGACGGCATCCTCCTGCTGCCGCATTACCTGATCGACGCGCCGCAGGAAGGGCTCTACGAGCACGTCAAGCGCATCTGTCAGTCGATCGACATCGGCGTCATGGTCTATAACCGCGACAACGCCGTTCTGCAGGCCGACACGCTGGCGCGCCTGTGCGACGAATGCCCGAACCTGATCGGCTTCAAGGACGGCACCGGCGATATCGGCCTCGTGCGTCAGATCACGGCCAAGATGGGCGACCGTCTGACCTATCTGGGCGG
>NZ_SMYN01000075.1 GCF_004959935.1 Falsirhodobacter xinxiangensis
ATCAAGCACAAGGATGACCAAGATGAGCTATGACAACGAGACGAGCACGACCGGCAGCGCGACCTCGGTTTCTGCGCTTTTCGACAGCCGCGCAGACGCTCAGGATGCCCATGATCGGCTGGTTGCGGCGGGCATTTCGAGCCAGCAGATCCGGATCATCGAAGGCGATGCCAAGATTGGCTCCAGCACGACAAGCACCGTGGAAAAGGAAAAAGGCTTTTGGGAGAGCCTTGGCGACTTCTTCTTCCCAGACGAGGACCGCTATTCCTATGCCGAGGGTCTGTCGCGGGGCGGCTACCTCGTCGCTGTGACCGGTCTGACGCAAGCCAATTACGAGACTGCGCTCGATATCCTCGATGACGAGGGCACGGTGAACCTCGAAGAGCGCGAGGCAAGCTGGCGTGCTGAGGGCTGGGGCGGGTATGAGGCGAGCCCCTATGCCGCATCGCCCGCCACGGCAGGCACGTCCTACGATGCCGAGGTCACAGAACCCGTCATCGCGCCCGTCGGCACCGGAACGCGCGA
>NZ_SMYN01000076.1 GCF_004959935.1 Falsirhodobacter xinxiangensis
AGCATGCTCTCCGCTCCCGAACCCAAATGTCCAGCGGAAGCGGGATAAGTCACTCCGACGATAACCTCCCGTCGCAGCACGCGCAATCGCGCTACACAGGTGCAAGCCGGCCGGAGGCAAAAAATTAGCGGGCCGTATCTGAACAAGCCACGCGCCTGCGCTTGTCTCCTCCTCCTCCAACATCACCTTCTTCTGCCACGGCTTGCTCGGGACAGAAATGGCACAACACATCGCGATCGTCGGCATGGGCCCAACCGGCATCTATACCCTTCAGCGCCTGATCGAGTACTCCGAGCCGCTATCCATATCCATTTTTGAGACCGGCTCGCAGGCCGGTATCGGCATGCCCTACAGCGCGGACACCTGCCGCAAGTCGATGCTCGCCAATATCGCCAGCATCGAGATCCCGTCCCTGCCGCAAAGCTACCTTGGCTGGATGAAGGGCCTGCTGATCAGCCCCACCCGAGTGGTCCAGGTTAAAA
>NZ_SMYN01000077.1 GCF_004959935.1 Falsirhodobacter xinxiangensis
CAGGCGGTCAGTCCAGGCGAAGGACGTGAACTGTGAACCTTGGTCCGTATTCATGATCCCCGGCGCGCCGAAGCGGTGGATGGCCTCGTTCAGCGCTTCGACACAGAAGTCCGCTTCCAGCGTGTTCGATATCCGCCACGCCAGCACCTTTCGGGTGAACCAGTCCATGATGGCGACAAGATACAGGAAGCCACGCCGCATCGGCAGGTAGGTAATGTCTGCGCACCAGACCTGACCGGGGCGATCGACCCGTAGCCCGTCCAGCAGATAGGGATAGGTCTTGTGACCCTTTCGCGGCTTGCTGGTGTTGGGCTTCTGGTAAATCGGCATCAAACGCATGAGCCGCATCAGACGCCGGATGCGCTTCTGGTTCACGCCGTGCCCCTCGTTTTGCAGATGCCAGGTCATC
>NZ_SMYN01000078.1 GCF_004959935.1 Falsirhodobacter xinxiangensis
CGACAAAGCCGGTATCGACCAGCCCGTCGAAGACAGAACCGCCCCGGCGCAGGTCGGCCAGTTCGCGCTGCACGGTGGCGTAACGCTGGCTGGCCGAATAAAGCGGATCAAGGCTAGACCGGATCTGGTCAAAAGATCGTGCAGCCTGCGCGGCGGGCCGCTGCATCTGCTCCAGACCCTTCATAATCGCACCAGTGGACGAGTTGACCGCCGCCGTCGCCCCGTTCACCGCTTTGGTTGCTGCCAGCAACGCTTTCACGACACCGCCCTCGGTTCGAGTTGCCGCGCCGGTAAGTTTGTCGAGGTCACCCGCCGCGTTTACCGCTTGACTGGAGTCAATTTTCAGGCCGAGGGTCGCCAAATCAACCATAGGGGTGATCAGCCCCACCCGAGTGGTCCAGGTTAAAA
>NZ_SMYN01000079.1 GCF_004959935.1 Falsirhodobacter xinxiangensis
CGCCGTGTTCAGATCCAGCCGGCAGAACCAGCGGTAGGCCAGGTTCAGATGAACCTCCTCGCATATCCGCCGCTCGGACCGGATGCCGAAGCAATAGCCGATCAGCAGCATGCGGATCATCAACTCAGGGTCGACGGACGGCCGACCGGTGCTGCTGTAGAAAGGTGCGAGGTGCTGGCGGATGCCATCCAGATCAACGAAGCGGTCGATGGCCCGGATCAGATGATCCTGCGGGACATGATCCTCAAGGGAGAACTCGTAGAACAAGGCGCCCTGCGCCACTTGCCGCGATCCCATCATCCCGATCACCTCCACCATCCCGCCAAAGAAGTGAATCAGGGCACAGCCCGCCGATCAACAGGTGTTTTTCAACACAATC
>NZ_SMYN01000008.1 GCF_004959935.1 Falsirhodobacter xinxiangensis
CACCACCTATTCCTCGGCGGTGTTCAACTTCGTGCCGGGTCTGGCGATCGAATTCTACAACTCGCTGCGCGCAAACGACCGCGCGAATTGCGAGCGTATCCTGAACGAATTCTTCTATCCGTTCATGGCGATCCGCAACCGCCGCAAGGGCTATGCCGTGTCCGCCGTCAAGGCCGGCGTTCGTCTGCAAGGCTTCAACGCCGGCCCCGTCCGCAGCCCGCTGTCGGATCTGACCCGCGAGGAAGAAGAGATGATGGACAAGCTGATCGCCCCCTACCGCCGCAAACTGGCGGCCTGATGAAGATCGCCTCGGTCCGCACGCACCTGCTGGAACACCGGCTTGAGACGGCNGGGCGAATGCCTCGGCCCCGCCCGCGCCAATGCCGCCGTCGTGGCGACATATGCGAACTGGCTGATCGGCCAGAACCCGCTGGAACACGAGAAGATCTGGGCCACGCTCTATAACGCGCTGCGCGATCAGGGCCAGCGCGGGCTGACGATCACCGCGCTGTCCGGCATCGACATCGCGCTGTGGGACATCAAGGGCAAGCATTTCGGTGCTTCGATCTCCACCCTCCTGGGCGGGCGTTTCCGCGAGTCGGTCCGCGCCTATGCCACGGGCAGCTTCAAGCGCGACGGGGTGGACCGCATCGAGGACAACGCCGCCGAGATGGCAGGCCACCGCGACGCCGGGTTCCACGCCTGCAAGATCAAGATCGGCTTCGATCCTGCCGAAGACCTGCGCGTGATCCGCGCCGTGCGCGAGGCCATCGGCCCGGACATGCGCCTGATGATCGACGCCAACCACGGCTATACCGCGACCGAGGCGATCCGCGTCGGGCAAGCCGCTGCCGAATACGAGATCGACTGGTTCGAGGAACCCGTCGTCCCCGAACAACTTGTCGCCTATCGCGAGGTTCGCGCCCGCCAGCCCATCCCGGTCGCCGGGGGCGAGACGTGGCACACCCGCTGGGGCATGCGAGAGCCGATCGAGACCCGCGCGGTCGATATCATCCAGCCCGACCTGTGCGGCTGCGGCGGCATCTCGGAAGCGAAACGCATCGCGGATCTTGCCAGCCTGCACGGCATCCGCACCGTCCCCCATGTCTGGGGAACGGCAGTGCAGATCGCCGCCGCGCTGCAATTCATGGCCGCCCTGCCCCCCGACCCGATGCGCGGCAGGCCGCTGGACCCCATCCTTGAATTCGACCGCACGCACAATCCCTTCCGGCAGGCCGTGACGACGACGCCGCTGGAACATCAGAACGGCATCGTCCACATTCCCGACGCGCCGGGACTGGGGATCGAGATCGACCGCGACGCACTGAAGGAATACAGGATGAAGGACGCATGACGATCACCCGCAAGCTGACCGGAGAGCCTCCGAAAACCCGTCTGCCCAAAGGCACCGTCGATGCGCAGATGCATATGTATCTGCCCGGATACCCCGCGCAGGATGGCGGCCCGCCGCTGCCCGGTGGCACCCTGCCCGGCCCCGCCGAATATCGCCAGTTGATGGCATGGCTGGGGATCGACCGCGTCATCATCACCCAAGGCAATGCGCATCAGCGCGACAACGCCAACCTCGTCGCCTGTGTGCGCGAAATGGGGGACGTGGCGCGCGGCGTCTGCGTCATCACGCCCGACACGCCGAAGGCCGAGCTGACATCGTTGGCCGATGCCGGGATCGTGGGCGCGCGGATCATGGACCTGCCGGGCGGCGGCATCGGACTTGACGCGCTGGAAGGCGTCGATGCGCTGGCCGCCGACATGGGCTGGGCGCTGGCGGTGCAGTTCCACGGGTCCGACCTGCTGACCCACCTGCCCCGGCTGCAAAAGCTGAAATCGCGCTGGATGCTGGACCATCACGGCAAGTTCTTCGACGGCATCACGCCCGCACATGTGGACGCGCTGAAAGGGCTGATCGATCAAGGCAACGCATGGTTCAAATTCGCGGGCTGCTATGAATCGTCCAAGACCGGCGCGCCCTATGAGGACATTGCCGAAACCGCCCGCGCCATTGCCGCCCACGCGCCGGAACGCATCGTATGGGGCACCAACTGGCCGCACAACCTTGCCAAGACGACCGAGGAATATCCCGACGACGCGGCGCTGACCGATACCGTGCTGTCGTGGTTCCCGTCCGAATCCGCGATGCACAAGGCGCTTGTCGAAAACCCCGAAGACCTGTTCGGCCTCCCGAAGCTGTAAGAAAGACCCGACCATGATTATCACCGACGTTTCGGTCCGCATCTTCAACACCACGACCCGCCGCCATTCCGACAGCGCGGGCCACGCCCATCCCGGCCCGGCGCACAAGGTCAAGCAGGCGATCCTGACCATCCGCACCGAGGATGGGCACGAGGGCCATTCCTTCACCGCGCCGGAAATCGTCCGCCCCCACCTGATCGAGAAATTCGTCAAAAAGGTGCTGATCGGGCAGGACCACCGCGACCGCGAACGGCTGTGGCAGGATCTGGCGCATTGGCAGCGCGGATCGGCGGCGCAGCTGACCGACCGCACGCTGGCCGCCGTGGACGTGGCGCTGTGGGACCTTGCGGGCCGCACGCTGAACCAGCCGGTGCACAAGCTGATCGGCGCGTATCGCGACAAGGTCCGCGCCTATGGTTCGATCATGTGCGGCGACGAGCTTGAGGGCGGTCTGGCGACGCCGGAAGATTACGGCCGTTTCGCCGAAACGCTGGTGAAACGCGGCTACAAGGGCATCAAGCTGCACACCTGGATGCCGCCGGTGTCGTGGGCGCCGAACGTGAAGATGGACCTGAAAGCCTGCGCCGCCGTGCGCGAGGCGGTCGGGCCGGACATCCACCTGATGATCGACGCCTTCCACTGGTATAGCCGCGTCGATTCGCTGGAGCTGGGCCGCGGGCTTGAAAAGCTGGGCTTCGACTGGATCGAGGAGTCGATGGACGAGCAGTCCATGTCCTCCTACAAATGGCTGGCGGACAATCTGGACATTCCGGTGCTTGGCCCGGAAAGCATGGGCGGCAAGCACTGGCACCGGGCGGAATGGATCACCTCGGGCGCCGTGGACATCCTGCGCACCGGCGTGAACGACGTGGGCGGCATCACCCCGGCGCTGAAGACGATGCGTCTGGCCGAAGCCTTCGGCATGGATTGCGAAGTCCACGGCAACACGGCGATGAACCTGATGGTCGTGGCCGCGTCGAAGAACTGCCGCTGGTATGAGCGCGGTCTGCTGCACCCCTTCCTCGAATATGACGACGGGCATGATTACCTGAACCAGCTGTCGGACCCGATGGATGCGGATGGCTATGTCCACGTGTCCGACCGTCCGGGCATCGGCGAGGATATCAACTTCGAGTTCATCGAAAACAACCTGACGACGGCGTAAACGGCCCTCGGGGGGGCGTCGAGCCCCCGCTCGGGCCGGGCCGCAGTGGCGGCCTCAGCGCAGGTGGCGGTCGAGAAAATCGACCGCCATTTCCTGTTGCACCAATGGAAAGACATGCGCGCCCGCGAATGTGGCCGCATCGACCGAAGCGATCTGGCGGATGCGGTCGAAAGCAGCCTCGGGGTGCGGGAAGTGGCGATCCGCGTCGCCGACGCGCAGGTAGAGCGGACGGTCGCAAGCCAAAGCCGCGAGGTCCGGGTACTCGGCATCCAGAAACGGATGCAGCGTATGGAAGGCTGACTGACCCTTTACCAGCGTGCCATCGCGCAGCAGATCGGCACGAAATCCCATCCAGCCAATGCTGACGGTCGCGCGAACACGCGGGCAAAGCGCCGCAAGCTGCCATGCGCGAAAGCCGCCGAAGGAGAATCCCATTGCGCCGATCCGGGCCGGGTCGATCCCCGGCTGCCGCGCCAGCCATTCGGCACAGCCCAGATCCTCGGCAGCGGTGATCCCGGCCAGCGACCAGCCGGCCTGCATCGCCTGCGCCGCCAATGCCTGCTGTTCGTCATAGCCGCCCGCAAAACGCGACCCCCAGCCAAGCGCGTCATGGCACAGCACGGCATAGCCGCGCGCGACCAGCCAATCCGCCAGATGCCGGCCTTCGTAAAGCGCGGCGTCGCTGCCTTGCCCCGACACCATCTTGCGCCAACCGATATCGAAGCGCCCGCCATGATCGTGCAGCAACATGATTGCGGGATGGGGGCCTTCGCCCTCGGGGCGCATCAGGATGAATTCGCCCACATCGCCCGTGACGTGCCGGAGCCTGTCACCCTGCAGAACGGTCTCGCCCTGCGGCAAAGACGCCTGCCACACTTGGCGCACCCGCGTCTGCCATTGGGTAAAGGGCGGCTGGAACGCCAATGACTGCGCCCTTTCCAGCCTTGCAGCCAGAAAGGGCAGCATCGCCTCAGACGGCGCTGTCATATTCCAGCGACGCTTCGATCAGCTGCCGGGCATAGGGCTTCGTCGCCTTGTTCCCGTCCAGCGCCTCGCGGTCGAGGATCTCCACGATCTCGCCCGCCTGCATCACGGCGAAACGGTCGCACATGTAATCAACGACGGCCAGATCATGGCTGACCATGATATAGGTGAAGCCGCGTTTGGCCCGCAGATCGGACAGCAGGTTCAGGATCTCGGCCTGGACCGACACGTCCAGCGCGCTTGTCGGCTCGTCCAGCAGCAGGACCGACGGCTCCAGGATCAGCGCGCGGGCGATGGCGACGCGCTGGCGCTGCCCGCCCGAAAGCTGGTGCGGATAGCGGTCAAGGAAATCGACCGGCAGGCCGACCTCGGTGATCGCGCGTTCCATCCGTTCTTGCCGGTTGTCCATGCCGTGGATCCGCAGCGGCTCGTGCAGCACCGTGCGCACCGACTGGCGCGGGTGAAGCGAGCCATAGGGGTCCTGAAACACCATCTGGAGCGTCCGGCAGCGTTCGATCAGCGGCATCTGGCGCACATCCTTGCCGCCGATGGTGATCTTGCCGTCCCACTGGGTCAGCAGCAGCGACATGCAGCGCAGGATGGTGGACTTGCCCGAACCGGATTCGCCGACCAGCCCGAAGCATTCGCCTTTCGCCACGCTGAAGGACACGTCGGGCAGGATCTTCACCGCCTTGGCGCCATGACCCAGCGTGATCGACAGGTTCCTGATATCGACCGACTTCATGCCTGCACCTCGATCGGTTCTTTCCATTCGGGCCGGCGGTTCAGCACCGAAAGCCGCCCGCGTCCGCCGCCGATGCGCGGCTGCGCGGCCAGCAGGCCCTGGGTATAGGGGTGCTGCGCCAGATGCAGCTCCGACGCTTTCAGGCTTTCGACCACCTGCCCGGCATACATGATCAGCACCCGGTCGCAGAAGTTCCGCACCAGATTGAGGTCGTGCGAGATCATGATCAGCCCGATCCCCCGATCGCTGACCAGCTTGTCGAGGATGTTCAGCACCTGCAGCCGCACCGTCACGTCCAACGCGCTGGTCGGCTCGTCCGCGATCACCAGATCGGGGTCGGTCAGCAGCATCATCGCGATCATGATGCGCTGGCCCATCCCGCCCGACACCTCGTGCGGGTAAAGGTCATAGACCCGTTCGCAGTCGCGGATCTGCACGGCTTCCAGCATCGAAATCGCCTTGGCCCGTGCCTCGGCCTTGGTGCATTTGAAATGCGTCAGATACGCCTCGGACACCTGTTCGCCCACGCGGCGGATCGGGTTCAGCGAAAACTTCGGGTCCTGCAGGATCATCGACATCCGACGCCCGCGCACCTTCAGCATCTCCTTCTCGCGCAGCTTCAGAACGTCCAGTTCCTCGAACCGCAGCGTGTCGGCGGTGATCTCGGCCGTGGGCAGCAGGCGCAGCAGCGCCCGGCCGACGGTGGATTTGCCGGAACCGGATTCGCCCACGATGCCCAGCTTTTCGCGTCCCAGCGTGAAGCTGACATTGCGGACCGCGTGGTTGTAACCGCCCTCGCCGCGATAGCTGACGCACAGCTTCTTCACATCCAGAATGGTATCGCTCATGGCCCTTACTTCCGGTTCATCTGCTTGGGGTCCAGCGCGTCGCGCAGACCGTCGCCCAAAAGGTTGAAGGCAAGGCTGACGCACAGGATCGCGATGCCGGGGAAGGTCACCAGCCACCAGCTGTCGATCATGTAACGGCGGCCCATCGCGATCATCGCGCCCCATTCCGGCATCGGCGGCTGCGCGCCAAGGCCAAGGAAGCCAAGCCCGGCTGCGGTCAGGATCACCGTCGCCATGTTCAGCGTGATGCGGATCAGCACCGACGGCAAGCACATCGGCACGATGGATTTGAAGATGATCCGCCCGGTCGATGCGCCTTGCAGCCGCGCCGCCGCGACGTAATCGGCACTGCGGAAGGTCAGCGTTTCGGCCCGAGCCAAGCGTGCGATCGGCGGCCACGAGGTCAGCGCGATCGCGATGATGGCGTTGTTCAGGCTTGGCCCAAGTGCGGCCACGAAGGCCAGCGAAAGGATCAGCGACGGGAAGGACAGGAAGATGTCCGTGATCCGCATCATCACCGTGTCGAACTTGCCGCCGATATAGCCGGAGGTCGTCCCCACCGCCAAACCGATCGGCCCCACCACGATGGAGACGAGGAAGATGATCGTCAGCGTGATCCGCGTGCCCCAGACGATGCGGCTGAAGATGTCGCGGCCAAGCTCGTCCGTGCCGAACAGATGCGCCCCGCCGGGGGCCTGCAACACGTTCTGCAGATCCTGCGCGTAAGGGTCATGCGTCGCGATCCACGGCGCCAGCAATGCCACGATCACCAGAACCGCGATCACGATCAGACCGAAAGCCGAGGTCGGGCTTTTCAGCAGGAAGCGGACGATGTTCCAGAGCGCCTGCATGGGGCCGGGAATGGAGGATTTTGCAATCTGTGCGGTCATCGCGTCCTCGGATCGAAAATGCGGTAGAGCATGTCGGAGATCAGGTTCAGCGCGATGAAGATCACGCCCACGATCAGAACGCAGGTCATCACCGCGTTCATGTCCCCGATCAGCAGGTTCGACGTCAGGTATTGCCCGAAGCCCGGCCACGCAAAGACCGTCTCGATCAGCACCGCGCCTTCCAGCAAGGACCCATAGGCCAGCGCCACGATCGTCACCAGCTGCACGCGGATGTTCAGGAAGGCGTGGCGCCAGATGGTCTGGCGGGACGACAGCCCCTTCACGCGGGCGGTGGTGATGTATTCCTGATTGATCTGATCCAGCATGAAGCTGCGCGTCATCCGCGTGATATAGGCCGAAGACGAATAGCCGAGGATCGACGCCGGCAGGATCAGGTGGTTCACCGCCGACCAGAACACTTCCCAATCGCCCGCAATGATCGAATCGATCAGCAGGAACCCGGTCACGTCATCGACGAGGCCGATATAGAAGGACTCCATCCGGCCCGACCCGCCGACCCAGCCGAAATAGGCATAGAACAGCAAAAGACCGATCATCCCGGTCCAGAAGATGGGCATCGAATGGCCCATCAGGCTGAACACGCGCACCAGATGATCCGGCCAGCGGTCCTTGTTCACGGCGGCGATCACACCCAGCGTGACGCCCAGGGTCGCGCCGATGATGATGGCGAAGGTCGCAAGCTCGATGGTGGCGGGCAGAACGTGCAGGATGTCCTGGATCACCGGCTGGCCGGTGCGGATGGACAAGCCGAAGTTCCCCGTCAGCACATCGCGCAGATAGATGAAGAACTGCTCCCAGATCGGCCGGTCGAGGCCAAGCTGGCGGAACACCATCTCGTATGTCTCGCGCGTCGCATCCTCGCCCACGATGGCGCGGACCGGATCGGCGGGCATCATGCGCCCGATCACGAAGGTCAGGACGAGCAGCCCGAACAACGTCACGCCAACGGTGAAAAGCTGCGCGCCGATGGGCCGCAGATTCAGCTTGCGCCTCGGGGCCGGCGCCTCTCCCGCAGCCGGGAACAGACCCCAGCGGGCGATTTTCGATCTTCGCAAATTTACCTCCCCGGCACGCAAGCCTGCCGCGCAGTCCTGTCATACATGTATTCAATGCTTGTCATACGAAGATGCGTCTGTCAATTCCCGGCCAGTGGATAGGAAACGATCATGTTCAGCTCCTCCTCCCCCATCTGCCATATCCCGACCTCCTCGCCGGTATAAAGATAGGCCATCATCCCCGGCTCCAGCACGTGGCGCACGCCATCGGCCACCACTTCGCCACGCCCTGAAATCACATAGTAAACTTCGTCATGGTCGATCAAATGCAGACCGATCGCCGCGCCTTTGTGCAGCGCGCGGCGACGAAATTCCATCGTCCGCCGCGGCACATCCGCCGTCAGCCGCCAGGCGGTCGACATCCCGATGCGTCCATGCGGCACAGGTTCCTCACGCCGCACATCCCGTTCATCCACGATTTGCATGATTCCCTCCGATTCCCGACTATCGCGCCAAAGTCATGCGGCAAAGGTCTGGCAAGATCAAGAAAGCCATCATACAGGCTTCCGACAGGGCCGCCATTCCGGCCAGCGCCGCATTCGCAGAAGATGTTTCCACGCGCATCGCCCCATGCGGAATGAAATTCCCTTGAAATGCGCCCAGCCCCGGCCCATCCTTTACTTATCACGACCAACTTGATCGATATTCTTTCCGGATCATTTTCCATTGCCAATCGTTGATGCCGAAGAACCGAGGATGAACGCATGAAGGACCTGCCCTCCCCCGCATCCCATATCCTCGTCATCGGCGGCGGCGCCAGCGGCGTGCTGATGGCGGCCCATCTGCTGTTGCAAGGCGGAACGCGCGTCACGCTGGTGGAAAAGGGCGATCTGCTGGGCTGCGGCATCGCCTATTCCACCACCGATCCCGATCACATCCTGAACACCCGCGTCCATAACATGAGCGCGTTTCCCGACCGCCCTCACCATTTCCACGACTGGCTGATCGCGCGCGGCACCGATCCCGGCCCCAACGGCTTCGTCAGCCGCTCCACCTATGGCGATTACATGAGTGATCTTCTTGCCCCGTGGCAGGATGACGACCGCCTCGTGATCCGCCGGGGGGAAATCACCTCGCTCGACCTAGAAGGCGCGGGCGTCAGTGCCACGCTCGCCTCGGGCGAAGCCATTCGTGCCGACCGCGCGATCCTTGCCACCGGCCATGCCGTTCCCGATCCGCAGCCCGACCTCGACAGCGCATGGAGCTTCGATGGCGACGTGGACCGCGACGGGCGGGTGCTGATCGTCGGCTCCGGGCTCAGCATGATCGACCAGACGCTGTCATTGCTGAAGGCCGGGCACCGGGGGGAAATCGTTTCGCTGTCGCGCCACGGCCTCTTGCCACTGGCCCACGGTCACGCCCTGCCCCGCCCCCGCCCGGTCGATCCACCGCTTGGGGCCGAGGTGAGCGCGCTTCTGCATTGGGCCCGCGGCCTTGCCCGCGAGGCCGAGGCGAACGGCGGATCGTGGCGCGACGCCATCGACAGCATCCGCCCCCATGCCCACAGCCTGTGGCGCGCGATGTCCACCGATCATCGCCGCCGCTTCATGCGCCACGCCGCCTCGTGGTGGGGCGTCCATCGCCACCGCATTCCGCCAGCCTCGTGGGAGACCGTGCTGGATGCGCTGACGCGCCGCCAATTAGTCATCCGGCGCGGAACGTTCAGCCATGTCACGCGGGAAAACGGCACCCGCATCGCACATATGCGCCTTGCCGATGGAACGCAGGAAACGCTGCCCGCTGCGCGGATCATCGATTGCCGGGGCATCCTGCGCGATCTGGAATCGCATGGCAGCCCGCTGATCCGCGGGCTGCTGGCGCAAGGGGTCGCACGGATGGACCCGTTGCGGATCGGGCTGGATGTCGGTCTCGATTGCCGCCTAATCGATGCGAACGGCAATCCGGTGGACCGCATCCTCGCGCTTGGCCCCGTCTCACGCGCGGCGTTCTGGGAGATCACGGCCATCCCCGACATCCGCGAACAGGCGGCGAGGCTGGCCGCGATCCCCGCGCATCAGTGATGATGTTCCGGCAGATGTTTCAGGTCGTCCTTCGTCCATGATGTGACGGCGTGAACCTCGCCGCCTTCGTCATACATGAAGTCCAGTTGGCTGACCGGAACCGCGACCGGCTTCGCGCCAATGCCCAGAAAGCCGCCGACGTCGATGATGACCTCGGCCCCGGTCCCCATGCCGTGCATGTGCGAGACGGTGCCGACCTTCTCGTTCTCGGCGCCATAGACGGTCGCGCCCATCAGCTTGTCTTCGGTCAACTCTGCCGCATTCAGACGAATATGTTTCGAATGGTCCATGGGTTTCCTCCTTGTGATCGTGATGTCTGGAAAACAGCGCCCGGCGGCGGAAGTTCCGGGCCGCCCTCTGGAACCCGTGCGGCCCGGCCCATAGATCAGACCCGCATAACGGCATCCCGGAGGCAGCCATGACCGATTATCCCAACACCCAGCTCTTGATCGACGGCGAATGGCGCGCCGCCCGTTCGGGCAAGACGATCCCCGTCCTGAACCCTGCGACGGGCGCAGAGATCGGCACGGTGGCACATGCCTCGACGGTGGATCTGGACGCAGCCCTCGCCGCCGTCGAAAAAGGCTTTGCGGTCTGGAAGGACACGTCCGCTTTCGAGCGGGCCAAGATCATGCGCAAGGCCGCCGAACTGCTGCGCGAGCGGGCCGATGCCATCGCGCCGATCATGACGCTGGAACAGGGCAAGCCGCTGGCGCAAGCCAAGATGGAAACCCTTGGCGCCGCCGACACGATCGACTGGTTCGCCGAGGAAGCGCGCCGCACCTATGGCCAGATCATCCCCGCCCGCGCCCCCGGCGTCATCCAGATGACGCTGAAGCTGCCGGTCGGGCCGGTCGCCGCGTTCACGCCGTGGAACTTCCCGATCAACCAGGTGGTGCGAAAGCTGTCGGCGGCGCTGGCGACGGGCTGCTCGATCATCGTCAAGGCGCCCGAGGAGACCCCGGCATCGCCCGCCGCGCTGATCCGCTGTTTCGTCGATGCAGGTGTCCCCGCCGGGGTCGTGAACCTCGTCTATGGCATTCCGGCCGAGGTTTCGGAATATCTGATTCCGCATCCGACGATCCGCAAGATCTCGTTCACCGGATCGACCCCCATCGGCAAGATGCTGGCGGGCCTTGCCGGACAGCACATGAAGCGCGCCACGATGGAGTTGGGCGGACACGCCCCGGTCATCGTCACCGCGGATGCCGACATCGCCAAGGCGGTCGAGTTGATGGCGACGCACAAGTTCCGGAACGCCGGGCAGGTCTGCGTCTCGCCCACCCGTTTCCTGATCGAAGATGCCGCGTTCGAGCATTTTACCGAGGGCTTCACCGCCGCCGCCAAGGCGTTGAAGGTCGGCGCGGGCATGGATGCCGATACGGAGATGGGCCCGCTTGCCAATGACCGCCGCATCCCGGCGCTGGAAGCATTGGTGAACGACGCGGTGGATCACGGCGGCAAGCTGCTGACCGGCGGGCGGCGCATCGGCAATACGGGCTGGTTCTTCGAGCCGACCGTCCTTGCGGACGTGCCGACCGAAGCGCGGATCATGAACGAGGAACCCTTTGGCCCGGTCGCGGTCATCAACCGCTTCTCGCATCTGGATGACGCCATCGTGGAGGCGAACCGCCTGCCCTTCGGCCTTGCCGCCTATGCCTTCACCGGATCGGGCGCGACGGCGACGCGGCTTGGCAACGAGGTCGAGGCGGGGATGCTGTCGATCAACCATCTTGGCCTCGCGCTGCCGGAACTGCCCTTTGGCGGCATCCGCGATTCCGGTTACGGCACCGAGGGCGGCTCGGAAGCTGTCGACGCCTATCTGGAGACGAAGCTGGTCACCCGGCTTGGATAGGGGGGGGCGCGGCCCTCAACCTCCCCCCGTGAAGGGGGGAGCCATCGATCCGCGCGCAATCGCTGTCGCGCTTGCCGCCCTGCGCCAGCGTGGGTTTTCGGCAGGACAGGTTCGATTTCCCGCAGCGCGGATATCTGCATATCCATCTGTATTAAAAGGTTTTTTTGCAAAATTGCCAATTGGCAATTATAGGGGATTGGCCTCGGCATATTTGCGGAAGAACGCGAGATAGGCCTTGTCGGGGTCGGCAGCCTCGGGCTTTCCGGCGGCCCATGCGCGCCATTCGCCTTCGACGAAATAGATGTCATAGCCGGAATGGCGCATCCGGGCAGTCTCGTAGGTTTCGGTGCGAAGGGCCTGCCCGCGCGCGTCGAGCCAGGAGGGCCGCGCCCTGCCCTGCGGCGCGGCGCGTTCCTCGGCGCGGACTTTGCGGCCGACCTTGGAATATTGCAGCGCCCGGTCGGCGGCACCTGCTGCTTCGTCATCCTTGCGCCACCAGCGCAGTTCGACATGGGTCACGCTGCGCCCCGTCTTGATCGGATCAATGGCGACCATGAAATCGGACAATGCATTAACCTCGGCAACCGCCGGATCGATGGCGCGAAGCTTCAGGTTGGACCATGAGGTCAGCTTGCCCTTCGGCACGCCCAGAACGCCGCGAAGTGCCTCAAGCGCGAACTTCTCGGAACTGCGCCAACGAAGGTTGCCGCGTTTCTGAACCATCTCGTAAAGTGTCAATGCGTATTTCGAGGAAAGCGCGAACATCACCTCGCGCTGAAGGCGCGCGAAGACGGTGGAGTTGCCGATGATACGGCGAAGTCGTGCGGGGATTTCGTATTCGAACAGCCCATCGGCGCGGTTCGCCTCGACGTTGCCGCCCAGAAGCTGAACGCGTTCGATTGCGGATTCACCGTCCCATGTCACGGCGACCTTGACGATGGCGGACATCAAGCGTTCGATACTCTCGCCAATCCGGTCGTTGGAGTTGTGCGATCCGCGCAGCGCCGATTTCGCGATGACATGGCTGACGGGTTTGTCGATCGCCTCCCACGCATTCTCCAGAAGCTGGTTGTAGATTCGGCGGTCGTTCAGCGTCAGTGGCGTCACCTCGATCAGGTCGACCAGCTCGCCGGGTTTGATGAGACTTTCGGCATTGGGCCGGGCTTCGATCGTTCGATAGGATTTCTCGGCCATGTCCTTACCTCAAAACTCTTACTTTTGTAGGCCGACGGGGGTAAGTTTTCAAGGGATTCGGGTAGCGTCGCGATGTCAGCACCCAAAAGGTAAGGGATAAGTTATCGAACCGCGCGGCACCACTTGGCAACATGCTGGTTTCAAATGGCTTTTCTTGCCGCGCTCCTTTCAGGTTCGACCACGCCCGATACGTAAGCTTTCGAGGCATCCCGAA
Source organism: Falsirhodobacter xinxiangensis (assembly GCF_004959935.1). GTDB lineage: Bacteria > Pseudomonadota > Alphaproteobacteria > Rhodobacterales > Rhodobacteraceae > Falsirhodobacter > Falsirhodobacter xinxiangensis. The sequence goes on from NZ_SMYN01000008.1 coordinate 13,204, forward strand.
GCGTAAGGAGAATCGCCCCGATTCGTAAGGCGAACCCGCCCGAACCGTAAGGATTGGCACCCGACTTGTAAGAAATGCGGATTATTGTCTCATGATCTCGAATACTTACCTTTGGCGAACAAAGAATCTTCTAGAATCCAGAACAAGGGTTTTTCATTGTTTTCCACTGGAAGGCAGAAACGGACCCTCTAGCCTTACAAATTGGATGCCCCGACCTGCGATTCGGCTTCACAGATACGCACCTGACGACCCAGATTCGCAACTTCCGGCTTTTTCAGCATCACCGCGTTTTTTCCGAACTTTACGCCGAGCGTCGCATGTCGCATGATAGCAAGCGCAAGTCTTCGAGGCATCATGACCCCTGTCCTTCCCCCCGTCACCCTTGGCGAATTGACGCAACTGACCCGGCGCGCCAGCACAGTGATCGAACGTCTGCGCGAGCGGGTCTTCTCCCCGGGTCACGAAAAGCGGCTGGATCTGCGCTTCAACGTCCGGACAGCGGCCGAGATGGTTGGACGGACCGAGAAAGCCATTCGCGACGCCGAAGGCGATGGACGGCTGCCGGAGCCGGACAAGGACAGCGAAACGCAGCGCAGAACGGGATATACCCTGTCGCAAGTAAACCGGATGCGCGAGGTTTTCGGCACGCTTCCGCATCGGGCGGCGGATGATCCCGCGCTGGTCATGGCGGTGCAGAACTTCAAGGGCGGTGTCGGGAAGTCGACCGTCGTGTGCCATCTGGCGCAGTATTTCGCGCTGCGCGGATACCGGGTTTGCGTAATCGATTGCGATAGCCAGGCCTCGACCACGGCGATGTTCGGGATGAACCCGGATGTGGATGTCGACGAGGAGGAGGACACGCTCTATCCCTTCCTGCGCCATGGCGGGCCGAAGACGCTCCACTATGCGCTGCGGGCGACGTATTGGCCCGGAATTGCGCTGATCCCGGCGAATCTGGGGCTCTATGACGCGGAATACGAGTTCGCGGCGCGGATGGCGCGCGAGCCGACCTTCATACTGGACCGTCTGCGCGACGGGGTCGAAAGCATCGCGGACCAGTTCGACGTGATCCTGCTGGACCCGCCGCCGGCGCTCGGGATGCTTTCGCTTTCGGTGCTGCGGGCGGCCAATGCGCTGCTGATCCCGGCGCCGCCGAACAACATCGATTTCGCCTCCACCGCGCATTTCCTGAAGATGATGGAGGCGACGTTGTCGGAGCTGGCGCAGCACGGGGGTGCGCGCGAGTATAGTTTTGTTAAAATTCTTGCGTCAAAGATGAACGACCAGAAATCGGCGCACTTGGCGATCAAGCGGATGATGGACGCGGTCTTTCCGCAGGACATGCTGCAAGCCACGTTGAAAGACAGTGCCGAGATCGACAACGCAACCGCGAACCTGTCCACGGTGTATGAGCTGACCGGGCCGGCGACCAGAACCGAAACGCACAAACGCTGCCGCGCCTATCTGGACGCGGTGGGGCGCGAGGTGGAGCTTCTGGCGCGCAAGACCTGGCCCAGCCATCACAAGGCGCTTCGCAAGGAGGGACTGCTGTGAGCAAACGTCACGACGCCATCGACGACATCCTCAAGGGTTTCGAGCCTGCCGCCGCGCCAGAAGAAAAGGCGGGGGCGCGTTTCCTGAAACGGTCGAACGCATTGGCCGAGACGGGCGAGCGCGAGGAGAAGGTGCTGCGTTGGGTGGACCCGGCGCAATGCGTCATGTGGGAACGGCACAACCGCGAATATGCGCTGCTGACGGAACAGAACTGCGCCGACCTGATCAGCTCGATGAAGGCGCAGGGGCGGCAGGAATTTCCCGCCATCGTCCGCCGCAAGGGCGAGGGGTATGAGGTCATCTGCGGCGCGCGGCGGCACTTTGCGGTGTCCTGGCTGCGCGCGAACAATTACCCGCAATTTCGTTACCTGATCGACGTTCGCAACCTGACCGACGAAGAAGCCTTCCGTCTGGCCGATATCGAAAACCGGGACCGCGAGGACATCTCGGATTACGAACGCGCTCGCGACTATGCGCAGGCGCTGGAGGCCTATTACGGTGGCCGCCAGAAGGCTATGGCCGAGCGGCTGGAAGTGTCCGAAGGTTGGCTCTCGCGCTATCTGCAACTGGCGCGGCTGCCCGAGGAGATCATCCAGGCCTATGCTTCGTTGCGCGAGATCAGGGAGCTTCATGCGCGGGTGCTGAAACCGCTGCTGGCCGATCCGAAGACGCAAGGCGCGGTCATGGATGTCGCCGCGAATCTGGCGAAAGAGCAGGGCGCGGCGCGGGCAGGGGAGGGCGCTCCGATCCCGGCGGCGCAGGTCCTGGCGCGACTGAAGGCCGCCGCGGCGACGCCGAAACGCGCCAAGCCGGCACAGGTCTTTCGCCGCAACATCCACGAAAGCGGCGTGCGGATGACGCGCAAGGGCGGCAAGGTCACGCTGGAATTTGCGGAGACGCTTTCGGAAGATGCGCTGCGGGTCGCGTTCGATCAGTTTCTGGAAAGCCGCCGCGGATAGTTGCCAATTGGCAATTTCCAACAAAAGTGCATCATTATCAATGACTTGACGATTTTATCCCGCGGGTGACCGTTTTTGTCACCGCAAGGGGGATAGTCTCCCGTGAGTGCACCAAGGAAAGGACATTCGCGTTCTGCAACGCAGCATTCGCAAAAGGGCCAGACCGCTTTCCCAGAATGTGAAGATCGCGCAGCGGAGAAATTAAATCTTTTCAAGCAGAAAGCTGCCGAATATCCAGCTTCAGTGCATTGCAATACGTAGCCAGTTTCAGGAGTTTCTTATGTCGATCGTTGCGAAGGTGCGAACCTTTCTGTTCCGCAATGTCATCCTGCCGGGTTCGGCGTTCAAGTACCGCCGTATCTATGGCATGAACATCGGCGAAGGGGTCCGCATTTCGCGCGGGGCCAAGCTGGATCGCACTTTCCCGGCCGGCGTCAATATCGGCGATTACACCGCGATCACTTCCAATGCGTCCGTGCTGACGCATGACTTCATCAACCGCCGCCATGTGAATGTTCACATCGGCAAGAATTGCTTCCTCGGGTTCGGGGCGGTCGTTCTGCCGGGTGTCACCATCGGCGATTCCGTCATCATCACGGCCAATTCGGTGGTGGGGCGCGACATTCCGTCGAACTGCGTCGTGATGGGCAATCCCGCCAAGATCGTCGAAAGCAATATCGTCACCGGCCCGTGGGGCATTCGCCTGGACAAGGGCAACGCGGCGCCGGTCAAGTAAAAGGTATCATCATGCTCGAAAATTCCATCAAATCCGTTTTCAACTCGGTCTGGGCCAGCGAAAAGACCTCGCCCCCGCCGGAGCTTTCGGCAGATACCGTGCTGCTGAATACCGGGCTGGACAGCCTTGGCTTTGCGATCTTCGTCTCCTCGCTGGAGGATGAGCTGGGATACGATCCTTTCACGATTTCGCAGGACGCCTATTATCCGCAGACCTTTGCCGAATTCGTCGCCTTCTACGAAAAGTTCCGGCCGGCGGCATGATCCTTTCGCAGTCGATTGCACCAGGCGCCACCGTCGAGGGGTTGGCGCCCGAAGACTTGCGCGCCGTGGCAGGGTCGGTTCCAGCGGCACGGGTGGCGCTGATGGTGCGCGATCCGCTGATCCTGATCCGGGGGCTTTGCGCGCTGGACGGGCGGGTGGGCGCGATCCTGCTGCTGTCGCACGCGCTGCCGGCTGAAACCGCGGTGGCGCTGGCCGAGCAGGCGGGGTGTTCGCGCATCCTGACCGATGCGGATATCGCGCGGCTTCCCTCCGGCCCGGCCTCGGCGCCGGAGGTCGAGACGGAGTGGCTGATGACCACCTCGGGCACCACCGGGATGCCCAAGATCGTGCCGCATACGCTTGCCTCGCTTGCGCGCAGCGTGCGTCCGCACCCGGATGCGGTTTGGGGACTGATCTATGACCCGACGCGGTTCGCCGGGTTGCAGGTGGTTCTTCAGGCGCTGATCGGGGGCGGACGGCTGGTGGTCGCGCAGGGCAGTCCGGCGCAGCAGGTCGCGGCGCTGGCGGGATGCACCCATCTTTCGGCAACGCCGACATGGTGGCGGCGGGTGCTGATGTTGCCCGAACGGCCCCAGGGCCTGCGCCAGATCACGCTGGGGGGCGAGATCGCCGACCAGCCCACGCTGAGCGCGCTGGCAGCGGCGTTTCCAGACGCGCGGCTGACGCATATCTATGCCTCGACCGAGGCGGGGGTGGGCTTTTCCGTCAAGGATGGGCGCGAGGGGTTTCCGGCGGATTACCTGACGGGCGACATCCGGATCGAAGGCGGTGTGCTGTGGCTGCACGGCATCGATTCCGGCGACCGGGTGGAACGGGACGGCGACCGCGTGCGCTTTCTGGGCCGCGAGAACGGCATGATGAACATCGGCGGCGTCAAGGTCTATCCCGAGGCGGTGGAAAGCGTACTGCTGTCCGTTCCGGATGTCGTCATGGCCAAGGTTTCGGCCAAGCGCAGCCCTGTGACCGGGGCGCTGGTCATGGCCGAGGTCAAACTGGCCGAGGGGGCCGATCCCGACGCCGCCCGCGCGCGCATCCAGACCGCCAGCCGCGCCGCGCTGGTGCGCGAGGCGGTCCCCGCCATCATCCGTTTCGTCGAGGAGTTCCATGTGAACGCCGCCGGCAAGATCGTCAGGAGCTGACATGAAAACCGTTATGATCACCGGCGTGTCGCGTGGGCTTGGCCTTGCGACCGCCGATCTGCTGCTGCGCCGGGGGTATCGGGTCATCGGCCTGAGCCGAGGGGCAGGGGGCTTTGCCGCGCTGTGCGAGGCCTATCCGAATGCCGCCGAATTCATCGCCTTCGACGTGGGCGATCTGGACGCGATCCCCGATATGGTCCGGGGCGTGACGGATCGGCACGGGCCGCTTTGGGGGCTGGTCAACAATGCCGGGATGGGGATGGACGGCGTTCTGGCGACCATGCACCGCACCGACATCGAAAAGGTTCTGGCCGTTAACCTGACAGCGCCGCTGATCCTGGCGAAATACGCCTCGCGCGGGATGCTGACGGCGCGGGCGGGGCGGATCGTCAACATCTCGTCGATCATTGCATCGACCGGGTTCAACGGGCTGGCGGCCTATGCCGCGTCGAAGGCCGGGCTGGAGGGGATGACCCGGTCGCTGTCGCGCGAGCTGGGCAAGCGCGGCATCACCGTGAACTGCGTCGCGCCGGGATATATGGAAACCGAGATGACCGAGGGTCTGGGCGAGGCGCAGATGACCTCGATCCGCCGCCGCGCGCCCTTGGGTCTTGCCCGACCCGAGGATGCCGCCGCCGCCGTCGTCTATTTGCTGGGCGACGAGGCCGAACGCGTCACGGGCACAATCCTGACCGTGGATGGGGGCAGCACGGCCTGATCGCCTCGGCATAGGCGCGGGCGATGTGGCGGGCGGCCTCGGGCGAGGTGTGCAGCCCGTCCGGCATCGCGTTCCCTTCGGGCAGGTGGCGGCCTTCGTCGATCACGCCGCCCGGCAGCGCCGCGACCGCCGCCGCATAGGCCCGCGCGCCGGGTCGCACCCATCCGCGCGGGCCGTGAAATCGCGGCCCGCCGATCACATGCGCCACCGATGCACCGCCCCGCTGCGCGCGGGCCAGCAGCTCGCGGTGGTTCGCCACGCTGCGGGACAGCGGAACGCCCCGGTGCAGCGCCGCGTCGTTGCCGGTGAAGGCGATGATGACAAGGCCGCCCGCATCAAACGCATCGGGGCGGGTCAGCGCCCAATCGCTGTTCGCTCCCGCCTTTGCGATCACCCGCACTTCGCATCCTGTCAGGGCGCGAATTTCGTCCGCCAGCGGCGGGCGGCTGAAATTGCTGGCACCGAACAGGGTGATGATCGGCGCGGGTGACACGGGCCGGGTCTGCGCCGCCGTGGGGGCAAACGCGCCGTAGCGGGCCAGCTGCCACAGCGCCAGCACCGCCAGAAGCGCAAGCGCCCATTTCATGTCAACAGCCGGTCGTGCAGCGCGGCATAGGTGCGGGTCAGATCTGCGGGCGGCGCGTCGAACAGGGCGTCGATGGCGCCCAGTGCGGTGCGGGTTCCGCGGAACCCCGCGCGGGCGCTGCGCGAGGACAGCTTGGGCACCAGCATCCCCATTCGGGCAAGGGCATAGTTCCGCGTCTTGCGCCGAAGCATCCGCGCCTCGGGGTGGCCATGTGAATGGCGGGCCATGACGAATGCGCGGTTCAACACCGTCATCAGCGCGAAGTTGAACGGATCGGGCCGCCCGCCGGGAAAGCGGTGATGATGGATGCGCGCCCTGTTCGCACCGACCAGCAGGCCGTGGCGCATCGCCTTGAAGCTGGCGTCGATGTCTTCGTAAAGGCCGTAGCCGCGAAACGTCTCCTCGAACCCGTCATCTATGATGGCATCGGTGCGGAAGGACATGCGGAACCCGGTCATCCATTCGACCGGAACCGCATCTTCCTGCGCCAGCCAGTCGGGCACGGGATGGGGGCGCTGCAAGACCCGGGCCAGCGCAAGGAACGGGTTCAGGTCGGTCACGCGCTTTTCCACGCGGTTGCGCAGCGACATGTGCCGCGCTGCGCGCCGGTGGTCGCGCTGCATGTCGTAACCTTCGGTGCGGATCGGCGATTCGGGTGCATTGGCCGCGCAGACCCCGGCGATGCGATGGTCGGGATCGCGGCTGTAGACGCGCATCATCGCTTCGGTCGTGCCGGGATGGCAGAGCGAATCGTCGTCGGGAAAGAATACGACGGGGGCGGTGACGTGGCGCAGGCCAAGGTTGCGCTGATGCGTCAGCCCGCGCGCGCTGTGTTCATAGGCGATCGGCACGCCCTGTTGCGCGATGACCTGCTGCACCGGGTCCGGATTGTCCGAGCTGTCGATCACCACGATCCGCTGCGCCCGTTCGGATTGCGCGATCAGCAGGGGCAGCGACAGGTGCAGCGCCTCGGGGCGGTTGCGGGTGGCGATGACCACGTCGAACGGGGTGGAGCCGTTCGCGAAATGAAGGGTCGGGGCGGGAAACGCCGAGGCGCGCCCGTGGGAGGAGGAGACGTTCATGGCACTCGTTACGAAAAGGACACTACACGAATACCTAAACACGGCGGGACGGATGTCAAAAGTGGTGATTTTGACGCAATGGCAGGGGGATGACCGTTTTTGTCGCACCGGGGCGGCATAACTCGAATCGTCACCGAAAGGCAGACAGGCGGGCCGTGGAAGTTATTTCATCACCAGTGCATTTCCGTTGCGCACGGCCCGCTTCATTGCCCCAAGTGGCAGGGGAGAGGTAAGCTTCGTCCAAAAGGAGGAAGGATGCGAAAACCCGGCAGCGTTCGCGGTCTGGAGGCTTTGGGTCGCGAGCGGCTTTCGCGCCATTTCTTCATGCGCGATTTCCTGTGCTCCGAGATCGGCAATTTCCACGGCATCCCCAATATCCCGGACGATCCGGACCTTGCGCTTCATACCGAACGGATGCTGGCGGGCGAGCTTCTGGACCCGCTGGTCGAAACCTTCGGGCCGATTGCCATCCGGTCGGCCTATCGCGCGCCTGCGGTGAACGCCCATGGCTCGGAACACGGGTTGGGCTGTGCGTCGAATGCGGCCAGCCGGGCGGATCACATCTGGGACCAGCGCGATGCGGCGGGGCGCTGCGGGGCCTGCGCCAGCGTCGTGATCCCGTGGTTCGCGGACCAGTATGAGCGGGGTCGGGACTGGCTGGACCTTGCGTGGTGGATGTTCGACCATCTTGAGTTTCACGCCATCACGTTCTTTCCCAAACGCGCCGCGTTCAACCTTGGCTGGCGAGAGCAGCCCGAGAAGCGGATATCGTCGTGGATCGGGCCGCGGCGGCGCATCCACCGGCCCGGCGATGTGCCGCCCGCCGATCGCGCGGGGCGTTACGCCGATTTTCCGCCGTTCCGGGGGATCGCCTATCCGCCGCTGCCGCTATGACTTGGCCTCCAGCACCGATTCCACCGCGGCGACGAGGGCTGCATTCCTGAACGGTTTGGACAGGATCGCCGCGCCTTCGACCAACGTTCCGCGCTGCGCCACATCGTCGGGTGCGTATCCGGTGACGTGCAAGATCGGCAGGCCGGGCCGCAGCGCCCTTGCCGCCAGCGCGACGTCCAGCCCCGACATGCCATTGGGGAGCCCGATATCGGAAACCAGCATCATGATCTGCGGGTGAGAGGCGAGGAGGGCAAGGCCCGCGGGACCGTCGCCCGCCTCGATCGTGCGGTATCCGGCATCGCGCAGGACGGTGGTCAGGATCATGCGCATCACCGGCTCGTCGTCGATGATCAGCACCAGACGCTCGCACGGTGCGGCAAGCCCGGCTTCGCAGGGCTCGCCTCGCTTTGGGCGGGCAGCGGTCCGGCGGGGAACAGCATCTGCACGCAGGTGCCGCTGCCGGGCTGCGAGGTGATGGACAGCGTGCCGCCCGATTGTTCGACGAAGCCATAGGCCATCGACAGGCCAAGCCCCGTTCCGGCCCCGACCGGCTTGGTGGTGAAGAACGGCTCGATCGCGCGTTCGGCGACGTCGGCGGTCATCCCGATGCCGGTATCGGCGACCGAGATGGCGACGTATTGTTCGTCATCCGACGCCTGGGCCGAGGTTTCGCGATGCGAGGTGATGGTGATCGTCCCACCGCGCGGCATGGCATCGCGCGCGTTCAGGCACAGGTTCAGCAACGCATTCTCGAACTGGTTGTCATCGGCGAAGATGGTGAGCGCCGGGCATTCGCAGGTGAACTCGACATTCATCGTCGGCCCGATGGAGCGGCGGATCAGGTCGAGGAAGCCTTCGATCTGCCGCGCGACATTCATCTGCTTGGGTTGCAGCGTCTGCTTGCGCGAGAATGCCAGAAGCCGGTGCGTCAGTGCGGCGGCTTTGTCGATGGCGGCCTCTGCCGCGTCCAGAAGCGATGTGGCATCCTGCGGTTTCTGCTGCACGATGCGGGTGCGGGCCAGATCCACCAGCCCCGAGATGCCGCCGATCAGGTTGTTGAAGTCATGCGCGATGCCGCCGGTCAACTGGCCGACGGCTTCCATCTTCTGGGCTTGGCGCAGACTGGCCTGCGCATCCCGCAGGGCGCTTGCGCGGCAGCGTTCCTCGGTCACGTCCCGGGCAGATCAATAGAGGTGATCGCCCGACGGGACCGCGTGCCATGCAAGGTGGCGGTAGCTGCCGTCCTTGGCCCGCATCCGGTTTTCGAATGCCAGCGTCTTCTCCCCGGCGGCAAGGTCCTCGATCTGTTTCCGGGTGGCGGCGACATCGTCCGGATGTTCGATCCATTCGGACGTGCGGCCGATCAGTTCCTCGCGGGTCCAGCCGGTGACGCGTTCCCATGCGGGGTTCACATTCGTCCAGACGCCGTTCAGATCCGCGACCATCAGCATTTCCTGGCTGACCTCCCAGATCCTAACCCGATCGGTGACGCTGCTTGCATCCTGTTCGTTTGCGTCGATGACGTCCAATCCCTGCCCCCGCGAGAGTTTCGGCGCTCGCGAATAGGATGTAATTGGCGCGGCGAAATTCAAGCTCAGGTTGTGCTCACCACATTCCGCAACGACTCCTCGATCTTGCCGTCGCACCATGCGGCGCCGAACCTTTTGCGGCTGTCCGCTGCCTGCGCGGCAAGGTTGGGCTGGGCGCGCAGGCGGTCTGTCAGATCGGTGGTGGCGGGGGCCTCGGCCTCCAGCAGCGGTCGCAGGTCGGGCAGCCGGTCGGTCATCGTGCCCCACAGCGTGGCGGTGACGATCTGCGACAGCGGATCGGGCATCGGGCCGTGTTCCCATATCTGCATCCAGCGCCGGAGCCGGGGCAGGTAGTCCGTCCAGCTTTGCCGCGTCCACATCTGCTTGCCGCCATCCAGCGTCATCTCGTCCAGCACGTCGTTGGCATTGCAGACGATCCGGAGCGCGGGGGCGGCGTCCTTGGGCAGCAGATCGAAGGTCTGGCCCAGCCAGAGGCAGATGGCCGGCATCTGCGCCATCGCCTTGCCCGTCGGATTGTGGACCAGCATCGGCGGGGCCATGTGCGGCGTCGGCTGATCCTGCGGGGCTGCGGCCATCATCGCGCCGATGGCATCGCTGTCGGGTTCGGTCACGGTCGCGCCCTGATGGGCAAGGATGGCGCGGATGAATTCGCCCCGGAACGGGACGGGCCAGTAATAAAGGGTGTAATCCGGGGCGGTCATCGGCGGCTCCTTTGTGGTTGGCATGGGGAAACGGGTCGGGCGGCGATAAGTTCGGTCGGCGTGCAATCGCCGGGTGCGACGCGGGCGCTTGCCAATGGCTGCGCGATTGCCCTAGCTGCGCCCGCACAGGTTCCGGAAAGGGCTGGATGATGGACGGCATGTCGGGGCGCATGGTCGCGCGGATACAGGCGCAGTCGGATGCGCTGACCCCCAGCGAGACGCGGCTGGTCAGCGAGCTGATGCGCGTGCCACGAGAGATCGCGCTGGTCACATCCGCCGAATTCGCGGGCCGGGTCGGGGTGCACGAGGCGACGACTTCGCGCCTTGCCCGCAAGCTTGGATTTTCGGGCTATGCCGCCTTTCGCGACGCGCTGCGGCAGGAATATGTCCAGCGGAGCGAACCGGCGGATCGGCTGTCGCTGACGCTGGAGGCGGCAGAGGGCGATCATCTGGCGCATCTGGTGGCAAGCGAGATGGCGGCCCTTGCCTCGGTATCGGATCATGTGACCGACCACGCGATCGCCGAGGCGGCGGCACTGCTGCACGGGCGGCGGGTGTTCGTGTTCGCGCATGGACATGCAACCTCGCTGGCCGACATGGCGGAACGGCGGATGCGGCGCATGGGGATCGACACGCGCAGCCTGCGCGGCAATGCGCGCGATCTGGCCGAACAGGCGCTGCCGATGCGGGCGGGGGATGCGCTGCTGGCCTTTGCGTTCCGGCGACAGCCGCAGGGATATGCGCCGCTTTTGCGGCTGGCGGATGAGGTGGGGGCGGCGACGCTGACGATTTCCGACACGGTCGGCGCGCAGCTTCGGCCCGCGCCACAGCTTTTGCTGGCCGCGCCGCGATCGGGGGTGGCGGGCGGTTTCCAGACGTTGACGGTGCCGATGGTGGTGACGAACGCGCTGATCCTTGCGCTTGGCGCGGCGGGGCAGGGGGCAGCGATGGAGCCGCTGGACCGCTTGGGCAGCCTGATCGAAAACTTCGAAAACAGTTTTGCAAGATAGCTTGCATGTCATGTAAATGTTGCAAGTCGAGGCTACTGCTGGCACGAACACAGCAGCCCTTGGGGAATCACATGCGTTTTCTGCCGCTTCTTGCCACGCTTGCCATGACCGTGCCCGCCTGGGCGCAGGATCTGGACACCATGCCCGCCGCAGACCTTCTTCCGCTGGCGCAGGCCGAGGGCACGGTGACCGTCTATGCCTTCACCAGCCGGATCGGCCGGGTCGAAGCGGCGTTCGAAGCCGCCTATCCCGGCATCGACATGGTCAGCTTCGACATGTCCTCGACCGAGCAGATCGCGCGGATCAAGTCCGAGGCGGGTGCGGGGATCGCCGGGGCCGATGTCGTCTACATTTCCGACGCGCCGGTGGTGCTGACGGAGCTGTTCGCCGAAGGGCTGGTCGCGCAATATGTGCCGCCGCGCGTGGCCGAACTGGTGCCCGAGGCGCTGCAATCGCCGCTTCTGGCGCAGCGCCTGTCCACCAAGGTTCTGATGTACAACGAGGAAACCTATCCCGACGGCGCGCCGGTGGACAACCTGTGGGACCTGACGAAGCCCGAATGGGCAGGCAAGGTGATCATGGTCGATCCGCTTCAACGGGGCGACTATCTGGACCTGATGACGGAAATCGTGCTGCGCAAGGACGAAATGGCGGCGGCATACCAGACCGAGTTCGGCGAGGCGCTGCCCGAGGGCGAAGATGCGGGTAAACGCTTCATCGCCGATCTGTTCGCCAACGATCTGGTGCTGGTCGGATCGACCGACGACGTGAACGCCGCGATCGGCGCCAAGGGACAGGAGGCGGCGCCGATCGGCTTCACCTCCTATTCCGACCGCCGCGACAACGAGGACGAGGGCTGGGCGCTGCAAGTCGCGAACGAGGTGGCCCCGGCGAACGGGATCGTGTTCCCGGCGCTGCTGGCCGTGAACCCCAAGGCGGCAAACCCGGCGGCGGCGCGTCTGGCCATCGACTTCATGATGGGCGACGATACCGAGACGGGCGGAGACGGGTTCAAACCCTTCTATGTCGCGGGTGACTGGGCCACGCGCACCGACATCGCGCCGCACCCCGATGCGATCCCGCTGGACGATTTCAACGGCTGGACCATCGACGCGGCGGAAACCGCGAAGATCCGCGCCGAAGTGGCCGACCTGATCCTGACGCTGCAGTAAATGTTCGCGCTTCCTCGTGGCTTTGGGCTGACTTTCGGGGTCTTGGCCATCCTGGCGGTGCTGGTTGCGGCACCGCTGACGACCATCGTCATCGACACGTTGGGCAGCGCGGCATGGCGGGAGGTTCTGGCCTCGAACCTGTCGCGCAACCTGACGTGGCTGCCCTTGAAGAACACGATGATCCTTGGGCTGGCGACGGCGGTGGGTTCGGTTCTGATCGGGGGGTTCCTTGCCTGGCTGGTGGTGATGACGGATGTTCCGTTCCGCCGCACGCTTGGGGTGCTGGCGACCTTGCCGTTCATGATCCCCAGCTTTGCCACCGCGCTGGCCTGGGGCAGCCTGTTCCGAAACAGCCGCGCGGGCGGCAGCGTCGGGATGCTGGAAGGGTGGGGGATGTCCGTGCCCGACTGGCTGGCATGGGGCATGGTGCCGACGGCATTCGTGCTGATCTCGCAATATTTCGCGCTGGCTTTCACGGTGGTGGCCGCCTCGCTGGCCTCGCTGAACGGCGATGTGGTGGAGGCGGGGCAGATGGCGGGTGCGTCCCGCAGGCGGATCGTGTTCGGGATCGTGTTGCCGATGGTGACGCCGGCGCTTCTGGCGGGCGGATCGCTGGCCTTTGCGGCGGGGGTGTCGAACTTTGCCGCGCCGGCCTTGCTGGGTCTGCCGGTGCGGATGCAGACGCTGTCCACCCGCCTGTTCGGCATGGTCGAGATCGGGCAGACCGAGCGGGGGTATATCCTTGCGATGCTGCTGATCGTCGTGTCGGCGGTGTTTCTGGGCGCGGGCAACCGGCTGCTGGCGGGGCGGCGCAGTTTCGCGACCATCGGCGGCAAGGGCGCGCGGGCGAAGCGGATGGCTTTGGGCGGCGCGCGCGGTCCGCTCTGTGCGCTGGCGCTTGGCCTGTGTTTCGTGACGACCGTGCTGCCGATCATCCTGCTGGTGGCGGCGTCTCTGGCTCCGCAGGGCTCGGCGCTGTTTTCGAACTGGACGCTGCATTTCTGGATCGGCGCATCCGATCCGGGGTTTGCGCGCGGGCAGGCGGGCATCTTCCGCAACCCGCAGCTGATGACCGCGCTGTGGATGACGCTGGCGCTGGGCGTGGGGGTGGCAGTCGTGTCGGTTCTGATCGGGCTGCTGGCGGCGGTGGTGCTGAACGGCAAGCGCATTCCGGTGCTGACCGAGGCGGTGTCGCAACTGGCGTTCCTGCCGATGCTGCTGCCGGGAATCGCGTTCGGCGCGGCCTATATCGCGCTGTATGGCGCGCCGATCGGCCCGTTCCCGGCGCTGTATGGCACGCCGTGGCTGCTGGCGCTGGCGCTGGTGGCGGCGACGCTGCCCTTTGCGGTGCAGACGGGTCGGGCGACGGTCGCGCAGATTTCCGGCGATGTGGACGAGGCGGCGCGGATGACCGGCGCGGGGTTCGTTCGGCGGCTGTTCGCGATCACCCTGCCGCTGGCGTCCAAGGGGATGATCGCGGGGGCGCTTCTGGCCTTCGTCAACGTGATCGGCGATCTGGCTATCGTCGTGCTGCTTTATACGCCGCAGGTGCCGGTGCTTTCGGTGCTGTCCTACCGCTATGCCTCGGACGGGTTTCATCAGTTCGCCAATGCGGTGACGCTGCTGATCCTGCTGATTTCGGTGCTGGCGACGGTGCTGGCGAATGCGCTGAAGGGGCGCGGGAAATGATTTCGATTGAAAACCTGACCAAGCGGTTCGATACCGCCTTTGCCGTCGAGGATGTGTCGCTTCAGGTGCCCGAGGGCGGCTTTCTGGTGCTGCTTGGCCCTTCGGGCTGCGGCAAAAGCACGATGCTGCGGATGCTTGCGGGGCTGGAGGCACCAAGCAGCGGCGCGATCCGGTTCGGCGGGCGCTTGGTGGCCGATGGGCGCATGTCGATGCCGCCAGAGAAACGCGGGGCGGGGCTGGTGTTCCAATCCTATGCCCTTTGGCCGCATATGACGGTGGCGGGGAATGTGGAGTGGCCGCTGAAGGTGGGCCGGGTGCATGGCCGCGCAGCCCTGGTGGCCGAGGCGTTGGAGATGATGGGGCTGGGCGCGCTCGCGGCCCGCTATCCGTCCGAGATTTCGGGCGGGCAGCAGCAGCGCGTGGCCTTGGCGCGGATGATCGCCGCGCGGCCGAAATACATGCTGTTCGACGAGCCTTTGTCGAACCTCGACGCCACGCTGCGGGTGGAGATGCGGCACGAGATCGCGCGCATCCACCGCATGACCGGCGCGACCGCCGTCTATGTCACGCATGACCAGACCGAGGCGATGACGCTGGCCAGCCATGTCGCCGTGATGCGGGCGGGCCGCGTCGAACAGTTCGGCACGCCCGAGGATCTGTTGGCGCGGCCTGCATCGGCCTTTGTCGCAGGGTTTGTCGGCACGCCGCCCGCCAACCTGATCCCGGTGCGGGATGGGTCGTGGTTCGCGCGGATGCCGGATGCCGCCCTGCGCGGCGCGACGGGTCATGCCATGGTCCGGGCCGAGGATATGTCGCTGGCCGAACCCGGACCGCGCACCGTTCAGGCCGAACTGGTCGAGGCGATCCCGATGGTCGGGCGGCGGCTGGTGACCGTCCGGGCCGAGGGGATGCGCCTGTCGGTCGTGGCCCCCGCCTTCGGGGCCTTGCCCCCGACCGTGCATCTGATGCTGCCTGCCGCACCTGCGGCGATTTTCGATATCGAAGGAAGACCCGTTTGAAACGTCTTGTTCTTGTCCGTCATGGGGAAACCGAATGGAACGCGCTGCGCCGGTTGCAGGGGCAGACGGACATCGCCCTGAACGACCGGGGGCGGGGGCAGGCGCGGGCGCTGGCGCCGATGGTGGGCGGGCTCGCCCCCGATCTGGCGGTTTCGTCGGACCTGAAGCGCGCGGCAGAAACGGCCCTGCTGTTGGGCGTGGATGCGCGGCCCGAGCCTCGGCTGCGCGAACAGGATCTGGGCGACTGGTCGGGGCGCGAAATCGCGGCGCTGGATGCGGGCGAATATCAGGCGTGGCGCGCGGGGCAGTTCGTTCCCGAAGGCGCCGAGACCTGGGCCGTGTTCCGCGCCCGCGTCGCGCTGGCGATGCGCGATGCGCTGGCGGCGGCAGAGCGGACGGCGGTTCTGATCTGCCACGGCGGCGTGATCCGCGCCGCGCTGGATGCGGCGCTGGAGCTGGCACCCTCGCGCATCATTCCGGTTGGGCCGGGCAGCATGACGGTGCTGGCCTATCCCTCGGGCGGGGCGCGGCTGGAGGCGTTCAACCTGCGTGGCGGCAGTCTGGAACTGAACGCGCCCGATTAATTCAGCGGGATGTCGTTCGCCGATTTGCCCTGTTGGTAAAGATCCGACAGGCGGTCGTATTCGGCGCGGATACGGGTCGCGCGGGCGGCGTCGTCGGGCGTGCGGATCATCTCGGGGATGGACCGCGCGGTCCAGAAGGCGTTCTGCTTGCGATATCCGCCGGGGGGAAGGGTGAAGACCTCCTGCAATATCTTCAGGTCATGCGGGATCGCGAAGGCGTCGCGCGAATCCTCGTGGCTGAAGAAATAGAAGAAGTTGTCGAACCCCGCCCATGTGATCGCGGACAGGCACATCGAACACGGCTCGTGCGTGGACAGGAAGATCAGGTCCCTGGGATCGGGATGGCTGGGCATCTCGTGGAACAGCTTGATCGTATGAACCTCGCCATGCCAAAGCGGGTTCTCCGTCTCGTTATTGGTCCCGGCAAGGATCGTGGCGCCCGTGCGCTTGTCCAGCAGCGCGGCGCCGAAGATCTTGTTGCCTGCCGCGACGCCTTTTTCCGTCAGCGGCAGGACATCCCGTTCCAGCGCGGTCAGCAGGTGATCGAGGAGCGTTGCATCTTCCATTCCCCCACCATAGCAGGCGCAGCCCAGCGGACAAGGATCACGTCAGCGGTCTCGATCCGGCCCATGGGGGGGAAAGCGGGGCAGGCAACTCGTCGGGGTCGAAAACTGCGCCGTCGAAGAATGGATCGGGCAGCAGCATCACGCGCCCGGCGGCGGCGGGATGTAGGCTGGGTTCCGTCACCGCGCCCTCCAGCCGCGAGGATGCGGCGGGCAGGTCCGCGCCCGCAGGGCCGAGGTTCCGGCGATACAGGTCGGTGCGAAACACCGACATGGCGGTGTCTCGGGCGGCGGCGATGTCCAGCCCGTGCCGCGCGGCCAGGCGCGTGCCGATCCAAGTCGCCTGACTGCGCCAGGGGAATGTCGCGCAGCCGTCGAAGAATTGCAGGAACTGCGGCGCGCGGCGTTCTTCCCCCTCGGGCGAGATGACGAGGCGGTGGGCCATGATGCGCTCGATCACCTCGGGCGGGACGTCGATATGCCGGGCGAGGATTTCGGAAGCGGGCAGACGGTTGGCGGGGTGTTCCAGCCAGCGGCAGGACCGCCAGACCGCACGCATCAGCCGCGCGGTCAGATCGGGGGCGCCCTCGGCCCGGTCGCGGCGCATGGCCAGCACCTTTTCCGGCGCGCCGCGCCAGATGGCGGTGCCGGGCAGCAGCAGTTCCGCCTTGCCGCGTTCCACCGCCATCGACGCCCACGGCTCGCCCACGATGAAGGCGTCGATCTCGCCCGCGTCCAGCGCCTCGGCCATTTGCGGCGGGGGAACGGTGCGCAGGTCCAGCGCATCGCCGAAGGCGCGGCGCAACAGTTCCACATGCAGCGACAGCGCGAAGGGGATGCCGATGCGCAGGCGTTCCGCGCCCAGCGCCGCGCGGGCGGCGGGCACGTCGGCGAAATCGAACCCATATCCCGCATCGCGCATCCGGCGCGCGACGGGGCGCGACACGGCCAGCATCTCGCCCCCTTGCGAGGTCATCATCAGCGCGTCGATGGGCATGCGGATGCCGCCGATGCCAAGGCTGGCCGCGACCGGCACGGCGGACAGCATATGGGCGGCATCCACCGACCCGAAGGCCAGCAGATCGCGCAGCGCGGACCATGACGGGGCGCGGGTCAGGGACAGGTCCAACCCTTCTTCGGCCGCGAAGCCCAGCTCGCGCGCGATGATGAAGGGGGCGGCATCGACCAAGGGCAGGAACCCGGCGGAAACGGGCGTCAGGCTCATTTCAGCAGCTCCGCCGCGGTGATGATGGCTTGGGCCATGTCGATGATCTTGCGTTTCTGGTCCATCGCGCCGCGCCGCATCAGTGCATAGGCCTCGTCCTCGCCGATCCCCTTGGCTTTCATCAGGATGCCCTTGGCGCGGTCGATGATCTTGCGTTCCTCCAGCGCGGCGCGGGTGGCGGCAAGTTCGGCCCGGATGCGCTGGAACATGTGGAACCGCGCGATGGCGGCGTCGAGGATCGGGGTGATCCGTTCCGCCCGCAGCCCGTCCACGACATAGGCGGACACCCCCGCCTCGATCGCGGCGCGGGTCAGGCCCTGGTCAGACCGGTCCACGAACATCGCAACGGGCCGCTCCATCGGCGATGACGCGAGGCTCAACTCCTCCAGCACGTCGCGCGACGGGTTGGCAAGGTCGATCAGCACCAGATCCGGCGCAAGGTCGGCGATCCGGCGGGCAAGGCCCTTGTCAGTGTCGATGACGGTCAGGTCGTGGTCGCGGCCCAGCGCCTCGGCGATCAGGGCGGCGCGTTCGGGAAGCTTTTCGACAAGCACGATGGAAAGACGTTTCATCCGGGGTTCCGCAAAAGGGGCTGACCTCTGGTGGCCATGCCGGGCGGGCGGGGGCAATCGCGGGCGGGGCTTGCGCCGGGATTTTCCGCCCTCTGCCCGTTGCCGTGCAGATTGCGGGCGGTTCTGCCCAATTTTGCGGCGGCGGGGCGTTCCCTTGCCGGGGACTGCGCGGTGCGGCTTGCCACGGGCGGGCTCGCGATTCCACGGATTGCCTATGGGCCGCAACGGCGCGGCCATCACGGCAATGGCGCTGCAAGGAGGGTTTTCCCACCGCTGCGCCATGTGGACCCCCTCCTTGCAGCCATCACGGCAGGAGGAATGCCAATGGCCTATGTCCCACCCTCGGATTTCGTGACCCGGATGATCGACGCCGGCGAGGCGAAAGTCTTCATGTCCACCCGCGATACGGTGATCCGCGCCTATATGGCCGGGGCGATCCTTGCGCTGGCGGCGGTGTTCGCCGTCACAGTCACGGTGCAGACGGGCGTGCCGATCATCGGCGCGATCCTGTTCCCGGTCGGGTTCTGCATGCTTTACCTGATGGGCTTCGATCTTTTGACCGGGGTATTCACGCTGGTTCCGCTGGCGCTGATCGACAAGCGGCCCGGCGTGACGATGCGGGGGATGCTGCGGAACTGGAGCCTTGTGTTCGTCGGCAATTTCGCCGGGGCGTTCACGGTGGCGGTGATGATGGCCATCGTCTTCACCTATGGCTTCTCGCAGGCGCCCGATGCCGTCGGCCAGAAGATCGGCGAAATCGGCCATTCGCGCACCGTCGGCTATGCCGATCACGGCGCGGCGGGGATGCTGACGCTGTTCATCCGCGGCGTGCTTTGCAACTGGATGGTGTCCACGGGGGTCGTGGCGGCGATGATGTCCACCAGCGTGTCGGGCAAGGTCATCGGGATGTGGATGCCGATCATGCTGTTCTTTGCCATGGCCTTCGAACATTCGGTGGTGAACATGTTCCTGTTCCCCTCGGGCATCCTGCTGGGCGGCGATTTTTCGGTGATGGATTACCTGATCTGGAACGAGATCCCGACCGTGGCCGGGAACCTCGTGGGCGGGCTCGCCTTCGTCGGGCTGACGCTTTACGCAACGCATCACCGGACCGCGCCGAAGCGCGATGCCAAGGGGCCGGTGGGCGTTCCGGCAGAGTAACCCCTAGGGGTAGAGGCGGATCAGCAACCGCGACAGATCATAGGCCTCGTCCACCGTCAGGCGGTGGGCGAATTCGGTCTGGATCGCCTCCATATAGGCGGGCCAGATGCGGTCGTGCAGCCCCATGGCTTCGGGCGTCAGATAAAGCTGTCGGGCACGGCCCGATCCGGGGCGCGGATCGCTGCGCAGGAACCCGGCGGCAGACAGGCGCGAGACGTGGCGCGACAGGGCGTATTGCGGCAAGAACAGGCGCCCCTCCAGTTCGGCCATCCGCAATCCGCCCGGACCGGCGCGTTCGACCTCCAGCAGGATCTCGTACCAGATCGGATCTTCGATCCCGATGGCCTCCAGCGCGCGGGCGATGCGGGGGGCGATGCTGCGCTGGATGCGGGCAAGGTTGAACCACACGCGGTTATGCGCGATGCGCGGATCGTCGTCGTCGAACGGTGTCTGGCTCACCACGGGCTTCCCGTTGTCTTTGGCTGATGGTCGCGATAGCAGGAATGATCCCCCGCATGAAGGAGCCTTGCCATGCCCGGACCCGAGGTCGTTCCCGTTCACGGCGACGCGGCGCTGCCGCCCGAGGTCGATGTGGTGGTCATCGGCGGTGGGATCATCGGCACGTCCACGGCGCTGGAACTGGCCGAAAGCGGGCTGCGCGTCGCGCTGTGCGAAAAGGGCGTGATCGCGGGCGAGCAGTCCAGCCGCAACTGGGGCTGGGTGCGCATCACCCGCCGCGACCCGCGCGAGGTGCCGCTGATGGCCGAGGCGTTGCGGATGTGGTCCGGCATGGCCGAACGGGTGGGGCGCGACGTCGGATATACCCGCGCGGGGATCATGTTCACCTGCATGACGGATCGGGATTTCGCGGATCACGAAGGCTGGGTCGGCAATGTCGCGGGCCGGGGTCTTGGGACGCGCATGATCTCGGGGGCGGAGTTCGCGGCCATGAATCCGGGCGGGACGATGGTGCCGAAGGGCGCGCTCTATACCCCCGAGGATGGGCGGGCCGAGCCGCAGAAGGCGGCGCCCGCGATTGCCGAAGCGGCGCGGGCGCGCGGCGCGCATCTGCTGACCGGCTGCGCTGTGCGGGGGATCGAGACCGCTGGCGGCAAGGTCAGCGGCGTCGTGACGGAACGCGGGGCGATCCGCTGCGGCGCGGTGGTGCTGGCGGGCGGGGCATGGTCGAACCTGTTCGCGGGGAACCTCGGGGTGGATCTGCCACAGCTCAAGGTGCTGAATTCGGTCATGCGGACTGCGCCGCTGGACGGGCCGGAGCACACGATCTGGGCGATGGGGTTCGCCATCCGCAAGCGGCAGGACGGCGGATACACCATCGCCTCCGGGCACGAGAACGTGGTGAACATCGTGCCGAAGACGTTCCGTTACGCGCTGCCTTTCCTGCCCGCGCTGCGGCATGAATGGCGGTCGCTCAAACTGCGCATCGGGCGGGAGTTTCTGGACGAGGCGCGGATGGCGACGCGCTGGACGCTGGACGGCGCGACCCCGTTCGAGGCGTGCCGCGTGCTGGACCCCGAACCGAACCGCGCGATTCTGGACCGCGTGCTGAAAAACCTGCGCACCGCCTTTCCGGTCTTCGGGCAGGCGCAGGTGGCGCAGCGTTGGGCGGGATATATCGACGCGACGCCGGATGCGGTCCCGGTGATCTCGGGCGTGGATGCGGTGCCGGGATTCTTCATCGCGACCGGGTTGTCGGGCCATGGATTCGGGATCGGCCCCGCGGCGGGGCGGCTGATGGCCGATCTGGTCACTGGTGCCGCGCCGCTGGTCGATCCGCATGATTTCCGCTTGTCGCGCTTTTCCGACGGCAGCCCGATCCGGCTCGTCACCGGCTTTTGATCTTGCATGGGCGCGGCTGGCGCTGTTTTCTCGCGTCTGACAAGAGGGGGGAAACATGTCAGACATCGCGATCCAAGCCGCCGAACTGCTGCGCCGTGCCGAAACCGGCGACAAGCTTGACCGCCTGCCCGACGGGTTGGTGCCGACGGACGAGGCGCAGGCCTATGCCATTCAGGATGCGGTTCTGGGCGATCTGCCCGTCGCCGCGTGGAAGGTCGCCGCGATCCGCGCGCCGGGGCCGCTGCAAACCTCGCCGCTTTCGGACGACATGGTGATCGAGGGCAGCCTGCCGCCCCATCTGCGCGCGCCCGAGATCGAGGTGGAAATCGCCATCCGCATCGACACCGACCTTCCCCCGCGCGAGGGCGATTATGACGAGGCCGAGGTTCTGGCCGCGCTTGGCCCCGCCTATGCCGCGATCGAGGTGATCGAGTCGCGCTTCGTCAGCCGGAAGGAGGCCGAGAAGGTTTCCGTTCTGGCCGACCGCGCCAGCAGCGGCGGCGTCGTCATCGGGTCGGGCGTGTCGGATTGGCTGGATCTGGATTTCACCGCGCTGAACGTCTCGCTGGTGGGCGATGGGCCGATTGCGACCGCCTCGGGGAATGCGACGGTGCAGCAGACGGTGCAGGCGCTGGTCTGGCTGGCGAACCACGCCTCGCGCCGGGGGATCGGGCTGCGGGCGGGGCAGTTCGTCATCACCGGATCGCGTATCGGGCCGATGCCGGTCGCGCCGGGCCAGCGGCTTGTCGCGGCGATCGAACGGATCGGCGAAGTGACGCTGGCCGTCTGATGTGGCTTGAGGCGGGCGATTATCGGCTGGAGGTTGCGCCGGAACGGGGCGCGAGCATCCTGCGCGCCGAATGGAGGGGCCGGCCGATCCTCGTGCCGCCCGAAGGGTGGCCGGCGATGAAGTCGGGGTGTTTCGTGATGGCGCCCTTTGCGAACCGGATTGCGGATGGGTGGTTCAGCTGGCGGGGGCGGGACCGGCAACTGCCGTTGAACAGCCCGGACGAAGGGATGGCCGTGCATGGCTTCGTGCGCGACCGTCCGTGGCGGGTGGCGGGCGAAGGGGTGTTCGTGCTGGACTGGGGCGGCAACTGGCCGTTTCGGATCGAACAACGCATCGAGGTCACGCCCGGCGGGATCGCAATAAGCCTTTCGTTGCACAACACCGGAGATGCGGAAATGCCGTTCGGCATCGGTCTGCATCCATGGTTCTTCCGGCCCAAGGGAACGCGGCTGGTCTTCGCGTCGGGCGGGGCGCATTTGCGCGACGAAAGGGGACTGCCGCTGCCGGAACGCCGGGATTATCCGGAATTTACCGCGGGCGATACGCCCCCGTATCTGGATGGTTGTTTCACCGGATGGGATGGCCAAGCGCGCATTCTCTGGCCGGGTGCGGTGCTGGACATGCAGGCGGACGGGGCGTTGCGGTATCTGCATGTGTTCAACCCCGCCCATCGCGACGCGATCTGCGTCGAGCCGGTGAGCCATCTGCCCGATGCGGTCAACCGGCCGACCCTGCCGCAGATGGATGTGCTGGCCCCCGGCGAGATGCTTTCGGGGGCCATGTATCTGCGGGTGTCAGCCGTCTGAATCCTCGTCCGGCGGCGACATCGGCGCGGCCTCGGGCTGGCCGGAACTGCCGCGTCCGGCGCCTTCCTCGTTCGGGGCGGGAGGCTGTTCCACCTCCGGCTCCGGCTGGGTTTCGGGCGGCGGCGGGGGAGGGGGCGCGGGCTGTTCCTGCGCATGGGCCGCACCGCCCAAAGCCAGAAGGATCGCCGTCGCGGCAAGCTGAAGTCGCATCTGTTTTCCTTTCCTTGCTTTGGGGTGCAACCGGAAGGGCGGCGCAAGGTTCCCTTGCCAAGCGCGGTCCCCGGTGCGATGCCGGGCGCAGACATGAAGGAGAGATGACATGAAGATCCTCACCCTTGGGGCGATGCTTCTTTCGTCCGGCGCGGCATTTGCCGCCGATCTTGGCCCGCTGGTGACCCCGGCGGAGGTGCAAAGCGCAGACCAGCCGCTGGTGCTGGACATCCGCGGCGAAGCTTACGGGCAGGGCCATATCGCAGGGGCGGTCGCCGCCCCCTATGCGCTGTTCCGCGGCCCGGCCGAAAACCCCGGCGCGCTGGTGCCCGAGGATCAGCTGGAGGCGACGCTGCGGTCCTTGGGCGTCACCACCGACCGCCCCATCGTGATCGTGCATCAGGGCAAGGACGATTCCGATTTCGGATCGGCGGCGCGGGTCTATTGGACGCTGAAATCCTCGGGGCTGGAGCATCTGTCGATCCTGAATGGCGGGATGGCGGCCTGGGCCGATGCCGGCCTGCCGCTGGAGACGCGGGCGGTCGAGCCGGTGCCATCCGACATCAACATCGAGTTTTCCGACCGCTGGCTGGCCAAGGGTGACGAGGTGGCGCAGATCGTCGGCGGCCAGCGTCCGGCGCGGCTGCTGGATGCGCGGCCCGTCGCATTCTATCAGGGGCAGCAGTCGCACCCCGCCGCCACCAAGCCCGGCACGCTGCCGGGGGCGGAAAGCGTCGAACACTCCGTCTGGTTCAGCGGCCCGACCGAGGTGCTGGACGCCGCCGGTGCCGCCCGCGTCGCGAACGGTCTGGGCCTGAAGGACGGCGAGGAGGTCGTGGCCTTCTGCAACACCGGCCATTGGGCTGCGACCGAATGGTTCGCGCTGTCGGAACTGGCCGGGGTGCCGAACGTGAAACTCTATCCCGATTCCGTCGTAGGCTGGTCGCAGCAGGGGAACGAGATGGCGAACACGCCGGGGCTGCTGCAGAACCTCGTGAACCAGATCCGGGGGAATTGATGACGGCAGTGGTGGCAAGTCCGGCGCTGGCGCGTCCGGCTTTGATCGCGGGGGCGCTGGCGGCGGTGCTGGCCGTCGCGCTGTTCGCGGGGGCGCGGTTCGGGCTGCTGCTGGCCATCGGCCTCGGCTTCGGCATGGTGCTGGAGGGGCTGCGCTTCGGCTTTGCTGGGCCGTGGCGGGCGATGATCCTGCGGCGCGAACCGGGGGGCATACTGGCGCAGCTTCTGGCGATCGGGCTGGTGGCGGTGGCGGCGTTCCCGCTGATCGCCGCCCATCCGGGCGAGATCGGCGGCGCGGCGGCTCCCATCGGCTGGGCGATGGCGGGGGGCGCCTTCGTCTTCGGCGCGGCGATGCAGGTTGTGCTGGGCTGCGGGTCGGGCACGCTGGTCAATGCCGGAAGCGGCAATCCGGTCGGGCTGCTGGCACTGCCCTTCTTTGCCATCGGCAGCTTCGCGGGGGCCTATCATCTGATGTGGTGGACGGGGCTGGGCGCGCTGCCCGTTCTGGTGCTGGAGGGGACGGGCGGGCTGATGCTGACGCTGGGCCTTCTGGCGGCGGTGGCGGTGGTCGTGCTGGCCCTGGCCGCGCCGGGCACGCGGCGGGTGCCGGGGCGGCTGGTGCTGGCGGCAGCCTTGGTCGCGGCACTGGCGGTGGGCAATCTGGTCGTGTCGGGGCAGCCTTGGGGCGTCGTCTATGGCCTTGGGCTGTGGGCGGCGAAGGGGGCGGTTGCGCTTGGGGCGGACCTGTCGGGGTCGCCCTTCTGGGCTGCGCCGGGCAATGCCGCGCGGTTGCAGGCAAGCATCCTGACCGACGTGACCACGCTGACCAACCTTGGCCTGATCGGCGGCGCGTTCCTGATCGCAAGCTGGCGGGGGCTGGGGCAGGCGCTGCCGAAGCTGCCGCTGCGGGCATGGATCGCGACGGCGGTGGCGGGGCTGGTGCTGGGCTATTCCTCGCGCCTTGCCTTCGGCTGCAATGTGGGGGCGTTCTTCTCCGGCATCTCGACCGGGAGCCTGCATGGCTGGGTCTGGTTCGCCGCCGGGTTCGCGGGATCGTTCGTGGGCGTGCGTTTGCGCCCCGCCCTTGGGTTGGAGGGTCGGGCATGACGCGCCGCACCACCGCCCCCTTGGCCCTCGCGCTGCTTGGGCTGCTGATCCTGTTCGACCACGCGACGTCCGATCTGAACCCCTATCGCGCGCCGCCGATGCTGGCGCTCGGCTCCGGCACGGCGGCGGTTGGGGGCTTCTGCGGCGCGCTGCCGCAATGATCAATGCGCGGTGGCCAGCATCCAGCCGGCCATCGCCACCATCATCACGTTTTCGGTCAGCGACAGGAACCCGAGCGGGACCGTGCTGGACCCGCCGACGCAGGCGCATTTCAGGTCGCGCCGGTCGATATAGACCGCCTTCAGCACCGACACCGCCCCGATCGTGCCGATGACCAGTGCCAATGGCGCCGACAGCCATGTCAGCACCCCCGCGATCATCAGCACCCCGGCCAGCCCTTCGGCAAAGGGATAGGCATAGGCGTAAGGCACCCACCGCCGCGCCAGCAGGTCGTAGTTCAGGAACATCGTCGCGAACCCGTCGAGGTTCTGAAGCTTGATCAGCGCCAGCGCCACCATGCTGAAGGCGACGAACCATTCGGCGGCGCGCAGGGTCAGGGCGCTGCCGAACGCGGCATGGCTGGCGGCAAGCGCCATCAGCGCCGTCATCGCGAACAGCGCGATCACCGGGCGATAGCGGTTGGCCGGGCGCAGGCCGAAATGACGACGCAGATCGTCAATGCCGCCGATCCGCGTGCCGCCGATGAAGACCTGCGGCACCGTCGCGACGCCGTGTTCGGCCTTGAACGCATCCACCTGCGGGCGGGTGGTCAGGTGCCGATCCTCCACCCGGTAGCCTTTGCGGCGCAGCAGGTGTTTCGCCTTCATCCCGTGCGGGCAGGAAAGCGTGCGAAAGATGGTGGCGGTTCTGTCTGTCATGGGATTGCCGATGTTGCCTCGGCACGGGTATAACTTCCGGACCATGGTACGGAGTCAAGCATGAAAATCGGTGCTTTCGCGCAAGCGGGCGGCGTCGGGGTGGAAACCGTCCGTTTCTATCAACGCAGGGGGCTGCTGGCGGTGCCGGATGCGGAAGGGGTGCGCCGGTATTCCGCCGCCGACCTGCGCCGCCTGCTGTTCATCCGCAAGGCCCAAGGCGCGGGCTTCACGCTGGAGGAGATCCGCGAGTTGCTGGCGCTGGATTCGGGCCATGACCATGCGCGGGCGCGCGAATTGGCGGCGGCACGGCTGGGCGCGCTGGACCGGCAGATCGCGGAACTGACGCAGGCGCGGGCTGCGCTGCACCGGCTGGCCGATTGCTGTGCGCGGCAGGCGTCGGGACCGTGCCCGATCCTTGCCGCCTTCGACTAACGCCGGTCATAGGCCGCCTGCGCGGCGGCGACCTCGGGCATCTTCGCCTCGGCCCAGTCGATCATCAGGCGCAGCGCATCCAGAAGGCCGCGACCCAGCGGGGTAATGCGGTATTCGACCTCGACCGGGACGGTGGGGCGGACGTGGCGCGTGACCAGCCCGTCGCGTTCCAGCGACCGCAGCGTCTGGCTCAGCATCTTTTGCGATATGCCTTGGATGCGGCGCTTCAGGGCGTTGTGGCGCAGATCCTGCCCGCCCAGAAGGGTCAGGATCAGGACGCTCCATTTGTCGCCGATGCGGTCCAGAAGCTGCCGCGTCGGGCAATCGGCGGCAAAGACATCGCCATGGCGGGCGGTCACCTCGGGGTGACCTTGTAGGGTGCAGGTGCCGTCTTGCATGGCCGGTATCCGATGTGATCCAAGTAACCATCAGTTACCACAAGGAGCCGGGATATGAAAGTCGCAGTATTGGGTGCAAGCGGTCGCGCCGGGTCGGAGATCGTGCAGGAACTGGCCCGCCGGGGGCATGAGGTGCGGGCCATCGCCCGCCACCCCGGAAGCGTTCCGGCAGGGGTCACGGCGGTGGCGGGGGATGCGTCGGATGCCGGGGCGCTGGCCGGGCTGATCGCGGGATCGGATGCGGTGATCAGCGCGCTGCATCACGACATCCCGGCCAGCACGATCCTTGCTGCGCTGCGCGAGGCGGGCGTGCCACGGCTTCTGGTGACGGGCGGCGCAGGCAGTCTTCAGGTCGCGGATGGCACGCGGCTGATCGATACGCCGGACTTCCCCGAGGAATGGCGTGCCTTTGCGCAGAAGGGCGTCGCGTTTCTGCAAGACCTGCGGGCCGAGACGCAGATCGACTGGACCTTCTTTTCCCCCGCCGCCCTGATCTTCGAAGGGCCGCGCACGGGGGTGTTCCGGCTGGGCACCGACAGGCTGGTCGTGAATGACAAGGGCGACAGCAGCATCAGCTTTGCCGACTTCGCCATCGCGATGGTGGACGAGCTGGAGCAGCACCGCCACCCCCGCGCGCGCTTCACCGCCGCGTATTGAAGATGTGCCGCCCCGGTGGGGGCGGCGCTTTCGTCAGATCTTGGGGATGATCGGCTGCGGCCGGGTCAGCATTTCCGGGCGCAGCACGGCGTCCAGCTGCTCTTTCGGCATCAGACCCTTTTCCAGCACCAGCTCATACACGCCGCGCCCGGTCTGGTGGGCCTCCAGCGCGATGTCGGTCGCGTGACGATAGCCGATATAGGGGTTCAGCGCGGTGACGATGCCGATGGACTGCTCGACCATCTCGCGCAGGCGTTCGCGGTTGGCGGTGATGCCGCGCACGCAATGCACCTCCAGCGTCCGGCAGGCGGCGGTCAGGTGGGCGATGGACCGTGCGAGAGAGTAGAAGATGATCGGCTCGAACGCATTCAGCTGAAGCTGGCCCGCCTCGGCGGCCATGGTGATGGTGACGTCGTTGCCGATCACTTCGAACGCGACCTGGTTCACCACCTCGGGGATCACCGGGTTCACCTTGCCGGGCATGATCGACGATCCCGCCTGACGCGCGGGCAGGTTTATCTCGTTGAACCCGGCGCGGGGGCCGGAGGACAGAAGGCGCAGGTCATTGCAGGTCTTGGACAGCTTGACCGCAACGCGTTTCAGCACGCCCGAAAGCTGCACGAAGGCGCCGCAATCCTGCGTCGCTTCGATCAGATCGGGCGAGGTTACAAGCTCCACCCCCACGATGGCCGACAGTTTCGCGCGCACGGTCGCGGCGTAATCGGGGTGGGCGGTGATGCCGGTGCCGATGGCGGTGGCGCCAAGGTTGATCTCGCGGATCAGCTGGACGGCTTCGGTCAGGCGGGATTCATCCTCGGACAGCATCAGCGCATAGGTGCCGAATTCCTGTCCCAGCGTCATCGGAACGGCGTCCTGAAGCTGCGTGCGGCCCATCTTCAGAACGTCGGCGAATTCGGCGGATTTGCCGGCGAAGGCGTCGCGCAGGCTGCCCATCGCGGAAACCAGCCGCGCGATGCCGACCCATGCCGCCAGTTTCAGCGCGGTGGGATAGACGTCGTTGGTCGATTGGCCAAGGTTCACATGTTCGTTCGGGTGCAGGTGGCGATAGTCGCCCCGCTGATGGCCCATGAGTTCCAGCGCGCGGTTGGCGATGACTTCGTTGGCGTTCATGTTGGTGGAGGTGCCCGCGCCGCCCTGGATCAGGTCCACGACGAACTGATCGCGCAGCGCGCCAGCGCGGATTTCGCGGCAGGCGGCGACGATGGCGTTGCCGCGCGGCTCGTCCAGAAGCCCAAGCTCCATGTTCGCCTCGGCTGCGGCTTCCTTGATCGCGGCAAGGGCGACGATCAGGTCCGGCGTGTCCAGCAGGCGCTGGCCCGAGATCGGGAAGTTCTCTACGGCCCGCAGGGTGTGGACGCCGTAATAGACGGCCTGGGGAACGTCGCGGTCGCCGATCAAATCATGCTCGATCCGGGTGCGGAGAGGTTCGATGGCGGCGTCGGGGGATGACATCGTGATTTCCTTCGAAATGGTCACGAAGGAAGACATAGGTCCAGTGCCGCCGGACCGCCAATGCTGTTGCGTTCTGGGTTATTCCGTTTGCGCATAGTTCCGGGCCGCCGCCGCCCAGACCTTTTCCAGCAGCCCGCGCCCGCGTTCGGCGTCGCGGTAAAGGCGTATCTCCATCGGCAGCTCGGGGGCGACCACCTCCAGCCGTCCTGCCGCGATGTCCGCTTCGACCAGCGATTTGGGCAGCCATGCGATGCCGTGCCCCTCCAACGCCATGAACTTAAGCGCCTCGGCCATCGAGTTTTCGTTGATATGCGCGATATAGGTTTCAGGCGCGCCCGGTTGCCCCTGCGCCAGCGACGACAGCAGCCCAAGGAAAGATCCCTTGGAATATTGCAGCATCGGCAGGCGCGCACCGCCGGCGCGCCAATACGGGATGCGCGCGGGGTCGGCCACGGCGACCAGACGATCCTCGCCCACCGTCAGAAAGGGAAAGCGCGACGGGTTCAGCGGCACCGGCACGCTGGGATGGTGGAAGGTCAGCATCAGGTCATACCCGCCCTCGACCAGCGCCTGAATGCAGATGGTGTAATTTTCGGGCAGCACCCGGCTGGGAATGTCGCCCATCAGCGCGCGGATCTGGTTCAGCCAGCGCGGCAGGAACGTGACCGTCAGCGTGTGCAGCGCGGTGATCGCGACGGTTGCGGGGCGGCCCCCGTCCTTGCGCCCGCCAAGGCTGGCACGGGTCTGATAGGTCAGGCGCACGATCTCCTCCGCCGCCTCGCGGAAGGCGCGGCCATCGGCGGTCAGCGTGACGGGATAGGTGCCGCGGTCGAACAGGTCCGCGCCCAGCCACACCTCCAGCGACCGGATGCGGCGGCTGAAGGCCGATTGCGTGACGTTCCGCGCCTCGGCCGAGCGGGAGAAGCTGCGCGTTTCGGCCAGCGACAGGAAATCCTCCAGCCATTTGAGTTCCATCGCCCGCCCCCTTGATGCCGCCCCCATGATAGAAGCCGTGCGCGGCGGGCGGAAGGGTTGACGGGACGCGCGTCTGCCATGAAGACAAGGCGGCGGAGGATTGCGATGCGGCTTTTGCTGATCGAGGACGACCAGGATCTGGCGGAATGGCTAGTCCGCTCGCTGGAACAGCGCGGGCTCATGGCCGAATGGGAGGAAGACGGCGCGCGCGCCCTGACCCGCGCCGCGGGCGGGGGGTTCGATGCGATCATCCTTGATCTGGGCCTGCCCGGGCTGGGCGGCGCGGCGCTTCTGGCCCGTCTGCGCGAGCAGGGCGACACGACGCCGGTGATCGTCGCGACCGCGCGGCACGAACTGCCCGAACGGGTGGCATTGCTGCATGCGGGGGCGGATGATTTCCTGCCCAAGCCCTTCGCGGTCGAGGAGCTGGAGGCGCGTCTGGTCGCGCTGGTCCGCCGCAGCCGGGGGCATGGGCATGGCGTCTATGACTGCGGGCCGCTGGTGTTCAACCATCCGGCGCAGCGGTTCACGCTGGATGGCCAGCCGCTGCTGCTGACCCCGCGCGAACATGCCGTTCTGCGCATCCTGATCCAGCGCGTGGGCGAGCCGATGTCGAAGCAGGACATCCTCGACCGTCTGGTGGGGGCCGAGGACGACATGCAGCTGGAGGCGGTGGAGGTGATGATCTATCGCCTGCGCAAACGGCTGGAAGGGTCGAGCGTGGGCATCGTGACCCTGCGCGGGCTTGGCTATTTCCTCGAAGATCGCGTGGATGAGTGAACGGTCGCTGACGCGCGCGCTTTTGTGGTGGATCGCGCCCGCGCTGGCGGTGCTGGTGGGCGGCGCGATGTTTCTGGCCGTGTCCACCGCCAGCCGTCTGGCCGACCGCGCCTATGACCGCTCGCTTGCCGGGGCGATCCGCGCGATCGAGATGAACATTTCCACCGAAGGCGGAGGGCTGAGCGTGGAGCTCCCCTATCCCCTGTTCGAAAGTTTCGAGCTGACGGCGGCGGGAGAGGTCTATTTCCGCGTGTCCACCGAGGATGGGCTGGTGATGATCGGGGATACGTTCCTGCCCGATCCGCCCCCGGTGGCCGAAGGGGCGTTCAGGTTCTACAACGAGGAATATCTGGGCCTGCCGGTGCGGGTCGGCGCCTATCGCAGCCGCCTGCCTTCGCCGCTTTATGGCGGGGCGGGGCCGGAAAGCGTGCTGGTGGAGGTGGCCGAAAGCACCGCCTCGCGCGCTGCGTTCCGGCAGGGCATCCTGCGCGACGCCGCGATCCTGAACGTCGCCTTCGTCGGCGCGGTGATCGTGCTGCTGATCGCGGGGCTGCGGTTCGCGCTGCGCCCGCTCGTGGCGCTGCGGGCGGGGTTCGACCGCCGCGCGCCCGACGATCTGTCCCCCGTCGCCACGGCGGGCCTGCCACGAGAGACGCGCCCGCTGATAGACGCGTTCAACCGTCTGCTGGACCGCCATTCGCGGCAGGCGGCGGTGCAGCGGCAGTTCCTTGACGACGCCTCGCACCAGTTGAAGACGCCCATCGCGGTGCTGCGGACCCAGATCGACCACGCCCTGCGTGCCGAAGACCCGCGACGGACGCTGGAGGCGATGCGCGGCATTGCCGACCGAGCGGGGCGGACGACCGATCTGTTCCTGAGCCTTGCCCGCGCCCGCAACTTTGCCCAGGAAGGCGGCGCGCGGGTGCCTGTCGCCCTTGGCCCGATGATCACTGAATTGGCGCGGATGCACCTGCCCGCCGCGCGGCGCAAGCGGATCGACCTGGCGCTGGACCTGCCGGACGGCGGCGCGACCGTGCGCGCATCCGAGGCGCTGTTGTTCGAGGCGGTCAGCAACCTTCTGGACAATGCCATTCGCGTCTCGCCCAAGGGCGGCACGGTGACGGTTTCGGTGCAGACGGGTCCGCTGCGTATCGCGGTGGCCGATCAGGGGCCGGGGATGAATGCCGCGCAGATGGGGCGGGTGGGCGATCGGTTCTTCGGCAACGAGGGCACGGGATCGGGCCTTGGCCTTGCGGTCGTCTCGGCGATTGCCGAAGGGCATGGGGGCAGCTTTGCCGTCCGCAATCTGGACGGCGGCGGGCTGGTGGCGGAAATCGTGCTGCCGATGTAATTTCGCCGCGCGGCGGTTTTGAAAGCCTGCTGACAGGTCCGTTCGTATATCTGTCGCGGTCAGGATAGCGGGCGCCTTGGGGGAGGGGTGGATTTGCGTATCATCATCTTTCTTCTTGGCCTGATGCTGGCCGGCGCGGTGCGTGCGCAGCCGTCGGACCCGGCCTGCATCGTGCCGTCCGAACCCAATGGCGGCTTTCAGATCACCTGCGAACTGGCGCTTCAGGCGCTGGCCGAGATTGGCGCGGCGCCCGACGGAATGCGGATCGAACGGATGCCGGGCGGGGTGGGGGCGGTCGCCTTCAACACGTTCACCGGCAGTCGGCGGGCCGAGGGGAACACCCTCGTCGCCTTCTCCGAAGGCTCGCTTCACAATCTGGCCATCGGCAAATACGGCGATCACGGCTGGCAGGATGTCCGCTGGGTCGCGTCCCTGGGGCAGGATCACGGCGCCGTCGTGGTGCGCGGCGATGCGCCGTGGCAGGATCTGGGCCAGCTGATGGCGGCGCTGCGCGAGGCACCGCGCGCGATCGCCTTCGGCGGCAGCGGCACGATCGAAGGGCGCGACTGGGTGCGCGCGCGTCAGACCGCCGAACATGCCGGGGTCGATGTCCGCCTCGTCCGCTTCGTCTCGTTCGAGGGCGGGGGCGATTGCGTCGCCGCGCTTCTGGGCGGCCATGTGCAGGTCTGCATGAGCGATGTGAGCCAGACGCAGGCGCGCATGGATGCGGGCGCGGATCTGCGGATGCTGGCCGTCTATGCCGAGGATCGCCTGCCCGGCGCGCTGGCGCAGGTGCCCACGGCCCGAGAGCAGGGATACGACATCGTCTGGCCCGTGATGCGTGGCCTGTATGTCGGCCCCGACGTCAGCGATGCCGATTACCGCTGGTGGGTCGATACCTTCGACCGCGCCCTTGCATCGCCCGGATATGCCGCCGCCCTGCGCGCGCGGCACATGATCCCCTTGCCATTGACCGGCGCCGCGCTGACCGACCACGTCGCCGCCCGCGCCGAGACGATCAGAAGCCGCGGCTTCTAGCCATTTCCACAGCCAGACAAAGACGAGGGCGCCCCGATGCGGGCGGCGCCGAGGAGGTCGTTTGCTTACCGTTCTAGCCTATTCCATGATCACGGTCTTCATGGCCGCCATCATGACCAACCGCATGTCGGCGTTGATCGCGCTGATTTCCGTGCCGATCCTGTTCGCGGTGATCGGCGGCTTCGGCCCGCAGGTCCCCGACATGGTGATCGAGGGCGTGACCAAGATCGCGCCCACGGCGGTTCTGCTGTTGTTCGCGATCCTGTATTTCGGGCTGATGATCGACGTGGGGCTGTTCGATCCGCTGGTGCGGTTCGTGGTGCGGGTATGCCATGGCGATCCGCTGCGGGTGATCGTGGGATCGACCATCCTGTCGATGATCATCTCTCTGGATGGGGATGGCAGCACGACGTATCTTCTGTGCGTCACCGCGATGTTGCCGCTGCACCGGCGGCTGGGCATCAACCCGTTGATCCTGCCGGCGGTGACGGTCATGCCCAACAGCATCATCAACATCGCGCCATGGGGCGGGCCGACCGCGCGGGTGATGGCGGCGCTGGATCTGGACGCCTCACAGGTGTTCGTGCCGCTGATCCCGGCGATGCTGATGGCCTGCGCGGGGGCGATCGCGATCGCCATGTTCTTCGGCCTGCGCGAGCGCAAGCGCCTTGGCCGCATCACCTTCGACGGTGCCGAGGCCGAAGCCGAGGTGGAGGCCGTGACCAACGCCGCCACCCGCGCCGTCGTCACCCGCGGCCCGGCGCTTCAGGCGTTCAACGCGGCGCTGACCATTGCCGTGATGATCGGGCTGATCCTGCACGTGATGCCGCTGTCGCTGATCTTCATGCTGGGTTTCGTCATCGCGATGACCGTGAACTTCCCCGACGTGATCGCCCAGCGCGAGCGGATCGAATCCCATGCAGGCAGCGTTCTGGCCGTGGTGGCGGTCGTGTTCGGCGCGGGGGTCTTTACCGGCATCCTGTCGGGCACGGGCATGACCGATGCGCTGGCGCAAAGCGTGGTGTATATGATCCCGGACGCGGCAGGGCCGTATCTGGCCCTGATCACCGCCGTCATCAGCGCGCCGTTCACGTTCTTTCTGTCGAACGACGCATTCTATTTCGGGGTGGTTCCGGTGCTGGCGCAGGCGGCATCCGCCTATGGCATCCCGCCCGAGGTCATCGCCCGCGCGTCGCTGATCGGGCAGCCGGTCCACATGCTCAGCCCGCTGGTCGCTGCGGCCTATGTTCTGACCGGGCTGGCCAAGGTCGAATTCGGCGCGCATCAGCGATTCACGCTGAAATGGGCGTCGCTTCTGTGCCTTGTCTTGATGGCGGGGGCGCTGCTGACCGGGGCGCTGGTCGCCTAAGCCCCGAAGCTCGCGCGCGACAGTTCCTCGCGCGCGAGCGTCTTGCAGGCCAGCAGATCGTCGTCGGACAGCGCATCGTTGGCCCCGGCGATGGTCAGAACGCCAAGGAATGCTCCGTCCAGTTCACGCACCGGCAGGGAAATGGACGCGAAATGCCGCAGCCGTTCGCCGCGCGTGATCGAATGGCCGTCCGACAGGATCGCGCGCGTCGCATCGTCCGGCGGGCTGGTATGGGCCAACAGCACACGCGCCGCCGATCCGCCGTGATCCAGCGGGACCGAGGTGCCGACATCCACGAAATAACCGTAATCGGCCCGCCTGCGGCTTCGCGCAAGGCAGACGCGGTTGCCGTCCGACCGGATGAAGAAGGACGTCGAATGTCCCGTGCGTTCGGCGATCGCGTCCAAGGGGCGCTCGATCCGCGCCACGAGCGAGGACGTCGCCTTGAAGATCGCCGCCAGCCGCAGGTTCATCGGTCCCGGAGAATAGCTGCCATCGGCGTGCTTTTCCAGAAACCCCCATTGCACCAGTGATTTGAGCGCACGCAGCGTGGTCGCCTTGTCCAGTCTGGAAAGGTCCGCCAATTCGCGCAGGTGCAGCCGGTTCCGGTCCATCGTGAACAGGTGCAGCAGCAAAAGCCCGCGATCCAGCACCCCTGCGGGCGGCGTTCCGATATCGTCCATTTCGGCGACCTTCGTTGACAAGATGCGGCGTTGCGTTTTATCCAATGATACAAGGATCACTCAGTGAAATAAAGTTCTTTCTTCGGCTTGGAAAGGGAAAAAATGGTCTACCGCCTGACGTCCCGCTGGAACGCCGTTCCCCGCCCCGCCGAATCCGCTGCACATCGGGAGATGAAGATGACGACCACACGCCGTAACGTTCTCCGCCTTCTGGGCAGTTCGGCGCTTGCGCCGGTCGTGCTGTCGGTGCCCTTCGCCGGCGCTGCGCTGGCACAGGCGCAGCAGGTCCTGACCATCGCGCAAAGCAACGACATCCTGTCGCTGGACCCCGCCAACCACGGCAACAATTCGACCGAATCCGCGCTGATCAACATCTACGACTATCTGGTGCGCAAGGAATTCACCGACGGCCAGATGCATTTCGAGCCGAACCTCGCCCTGTCATGGGAGACGGAGGATCAGATCCGCTGGACCTTCGATCTGCGCGACGACGTGAAATGGCATGACGGCACGCCCTTCACCGCCGAGGATGTGAAGTTCACGGTGGAGCGGACCCAAGGCGACAGCAGCCTGCGCAACACGTCGAAATTCCACACCATCGCCGAAGTGAACGTGCTTGGCCCGCACCGGCTTGAAGTGGTGACGGACGGGCGCGACCCGCTGCTGCTGCATGCTTTCGTCGGGAACGGCTCGCTCATCATCCCCAAACATGCGTTCGAGGCGGCTGCGGATGCCGAGGCGTTCTTCGCAAGCCCCATCGGCACCGGGGCTTATCGTTTCGGGCGGTGGCAGCGCGGCGACCGGCTGATCCTGGAGCGGAACGACGACTGGTGGGGCGGCGCGCCGCATTGGAATCAGGTCGTGATCCGCGGGATTCCCGAAACCTCGACCCGCGTGGCGGAACTGCTGACCGGCGGCGCGGACATCGCGACCAACATCCCGCCCGAGGATATCGAGCGCGTGACCGGCAACGGCGCGACCGACATCGCCTCGTTCAACATCGCGCGGAACTTCGCGCTGCATGTCCGCAACGAGGAAGGCTTCGTCACCCATGATCCGCGCGTGCGCGAGGCGATCGACCTTGCCATCAACCGCGAGGAAATCACGCAATACATCCTTGCAGGCTATGGCACGCCGACCCGCGGCCTCTATCCGCCGGAGATTCCGGGCTACAACCCCGACCTGTCGGCGGATGGCGCCTATGATCCCGACCGTGCCATCGAACTGATCGAAGAAGCGGGCGCAGAGGGGGCCGAGATCGTCGTCAACACGCCGTCGGGCCGCTGGGTCAAGGACCGCGAGGTGGCCGAGGCCGTCGTGGGCTATCTTCAGGACATCGGCCTGAACGCCCGGATCGAGGTTCTGGACTGGTCGGTGCTGAACGACCGGCTGCAATCGGATTCGCTGGCGGAAATCTATCTGTGGGGGATGGGGTCCTATATCGACGCCTCGCACCTGCTGAACCTTGGGCTGCTTGAACGCTTCAACCCGCACTGGACGGATGCCGAGTTCGAAAAGCTGTCCGGCGAGGTGGGCGATGCCGCCACCGAGGAGGACCGCGTCGCGATCCTGCGCCGGGCGCAGCAGATCATCACCGACGCGCGGGTGCGGATCGGTATCCTCTATCCCAAGGGCATCTATGGCGTCAGCGACCGGGTCGTCTTCCCCGGACGCTTCGACGAGATGATCCCGGCAGAGCAGGTCCGCCTCGCATGATCCTACGGGCCCTCGGGCGGTTCGTGCTTCAGGCCGTGCCCGTCCTCTATATCGTGTCGCTGATCGTCTTCGTCCTCGTCTATCTGACGGGCGATCCGACGGTCATGCTCATCCCCGAGGATGCGACCGAAGCGGACCGGCTGCGGCTTGTGGCGGCTTGGGGGCTCGACCAGCCTGCGCATGTTCAATACCTGCGATACATGGGCAACCTGCTGCGCGGCGATTTCGGGCAGTCCTATTACTATGGCACTTCGGCCCTGCCCGTGGTGCTGGAACGCCTGCCCGCAACGCTGCTGCTGACGGCGGGGGCGATGGTGGTCGCCATCGTCATCGCGGTTCCGGCGGGGATCTTCGCCGCCCTGCGCCGCAACACGCCGGTCGATTTCGCCGTGTCCGGCATGGCGGTGCTGAGCAAGGCGATGCCGAACTTCTGGGTCGGGATCATGCTGATCCTGATCTTCGGCGTGCAGCTTCGTCTGCTGCCGGTATCGGGCGCCGGCAGTTTCGCGCATCTGATCCTGCCAGCCGTGACGCTGGGCACCGCATTTGCGGGCGATCTGGCGAAACTGGTCCGCGCCAGCCTGCTGGAGGCGTTGGGGCAGGATTACATCCGCACCGCCCGCGCCAAGGGCATCCCGTCTTCCGTCATCGTCCTGAAACACGCGCTGCGCAACGCGGCGATCCCGGCGGTCACGATGACCTCGTTGAACGTGATCGCGCTTCTGGGCGGCGCGCTGATCACCGAAACCGTGTTCGCATGGCCGGGGCTGGGGCAGCTTGTGGTGCAGGCGATCTATACCAAGGACATGGCCGTCATCCAGATCGCGATCCTCGTGATCACGGTGATGACGCTGCTGATCAATTTCATCACCGATCTTCTGTATCGGCTGATCGACCCGAGGATCCGCCTGTGACCGATATGACCGAAACCCGGCGTGCCGGCTTCTTTCGCGCGCTGCTGTCCAGCCGGGCGGGGATGCTTGGGGCGGGGCTGCTGGCGCTGATCGTGCTGGCGGCGCTGCTGGCCGACTGGCTGCCCATCGCGAACCCGACCCGGCGCAGCCTTGCGATCCGCCTGCTGCCGCCGATCTGGGCCGAAGGCGGGGTGCCGGCGCATCTGCTTGGCACCGATGCCCAAGGGCGCGACATCCTTGCCCGTATCGTCCATGGCGCGCGCAGTTCGCTGATCGTGGGGATGGCGGCGGTGGCGCTGTCGGGGCTGATCGGCATGGTGCTGGGGCTGATCGCGGGGATGCGCGGCGGGATCGTGGACATCGTGCTGATGCGGATCGTGGATGCCATCCTCGCCATTCCGACGATGCTTTTCATGCTGGTCGTGGCGCTGGTCGCGGGAACCGGGATCGCGCCGCTGGTTCTGGTGATCGCTGCGACGAACTGGGTCAACTATACCCGCATCGTCCGGGCCGAGGTTCTGCGGGTCAAGGACATGGATTTCGTCGCCGCCGCCCGCATCAGCCGGGTCGGGACGATTCCGCTGATGCTGCGCCATATCGTGCCGAACATCCTGCCCGCCTTCGTGGTGGTCGCGACGTTGAACGTCGGCTCGGTGATCCTGACCGAAAGCTCGCTGTCCTTCCTTGGCTTCGGCATCCAGCCGCCCGCGATTTCCTGGGGGCAGATGCTGTCCGAGGGGCGCGAGGTGCTGGCGACAAGCTGGTGGGTGTCCACCTTCCCCGGCGTCGCGCTGACGCTGACGGTGTTCTCGATCATCCTGCTGGGCGACTGGCTGCGCGACCATCTTGACCCGAGGCTGCCATGACCGGTCCCGTCCTTCGTTATCGCAATGCCGGGATCGAGATCGGCGGCCGCAGCCTCGTGCGCGGCGTCGATCTGGAGGTGCACCGGAACGAGATCGTGGCGCTGGTGGGCGAATCCGGGTCCGGCAAGACGCTGACCGCGCTGTCCACGCTGGGCCTGTTGCCACCCACGGCGCGGTTCACGGCGGATGAGGCGGTGCTGAACGGGCACGACCTGCGCGGCCTGCGGACCGAGGGCGACTGGCGTGCCCTGCGCGGGTCCGATGTGGGCATCGTGTTCCAGGAACCGCTGTCGTCGCTGAACCCCGTCCTGACCATCGGCGACCAGATCGGCGAGGTGCTGCGATACAAGCGCGGCATGCCCCGCCGCCAGCGTCGGACCGAGGCGGCGGACCTGCTTGCGCGGATGCATCTGGCCCGCCCGGCGGAACTGCTGGACGAATACCCGCACCAGCTTTCGGGCGGGATGCGGCAGCGGGTGATGCTGGCCATCGCCATGGCGGGCGAGCCGTCGCTGCTGGTGGCCGACGAGCCGACCACCGCGCTGGACAATTCCGTGCAGGCGCAGGTGCTGGAGCTGATCGTGGAGACAGCCGAGCAGACCGGGGTGGGGGTGCTGTTCATCACCCACGATCTGTCGGTCGTGGCGCAGGTGGCCGACCGCGTGGCCGTGATGCGCGGCGGCGAGATATTGGAATCCGCGCCGGTGGGCCGCTTGTTCAAGGCCCCCGAGGATGATTACACCCGCCGCCTGATCCGCCTTGCGCCGAAGGTTCCCGCGGTGATGCGCGATGCGTCGCTTGCCCAGCCCGCACCGCCCGCGCCGAAGCCGCTGCTGGAATTGCGCGGCATCACCAAACGCTATTCCGCCGGCTGGCGGGGGCAGGGGACGCTGGCGCTGGACAACGTCTCGCTGATGGTGAACGAGGGCGAGACGCTGGGCCTTGTCGGCGAATCCGGGTCGGGGAAATCCTCGCTGGCGCGGATCGTCACGGGGCTGGCGCGGCCGGACAGCGGCACGGCCCTGTTCGACGGGCGCGATCTGTTCGCCAGCACCGACAACAGCGATCTGCAGATGGTGTTTCAGGACCCGTTCTCCTCGCTCAACCCCCGTATGCGGATCGGCGACAGCATCGTGGAGCCACTCCGCGCAAGGGGAATGCGGCGCGGGGCGCTGCGGGACCGCGCGGCGGACCTGCTGGAAACGGTGGGGCTGCGATCTGCGATGTTCGACCGGCTGCCGCACGAGCTTTCGGGCGGACAGCGCCAGCGTGTCGGCATCGCCCGCGCGTTGAGCGTGAAGCCCCGGCTTCTGATCTGCGACGAGCCTGTTTCCGCGCTGGACGTGTCGGTTCAGGCCGACATCCTTGCGCTGCTGGAACGGCTGCGGGCGGAATTCCGGCTGACCACGATCTTCATCGCGCACGGGCTGGACAGCATCTATTCCGTATCCGACCGGGTGGCGGTGATGCAGAAGGGCCGCGTGGTCGAGGAAGGCCCGCGCGATGCGGTCTTCGGCGCCCCGCAGCATGACTACACGCGCCGCCTGCTGGGCGCGATCCTCGATTCCGACCCCGACAACAGCCGCTTTCGTCGGCGTGAGGAGACATTATGAGACAGATGCACCTTGGGCTGTTCCACCTGCCGCTGGGCCGTCATCCCTTCGGCTGGCGAATGCCCGGCGCGGCCGGCCACCCCGAGGATCTGGCCTGGGCTGTCCGCACCGCCCGCAAGGCCGAGGAAGGGCTGTTCGACGTGTTCTTCCTTGCCGACAGCCTTGTCGGGCCGGTGAAGGGCGAACAGGGCCGCCCCGGCGGGTTCGAGCCGATCACCCTTCTGGCCGCCATCGCCGCGACCACCAGCAAGATCGGGCTGGTCACGACCATCTCGACCTCGTTTTCCGAACCGTTCAACGTCGCGCGGATGCTGGCCTCGATCGACCATATGAGCGGCGGGCGCGTCGGCTGGAACGTGGTCACGTCGCAGTCCAACGTCGCGGCGCAGAATTTTGGGCAGGATTTCCTTGCCGCCCATGCCGAACGCTATGCCCGCGCGACGGAATACCTGTCGGTGGTCAAGGCGCTGTGGGCCAGCTGGCAGCCGGGGGCGCTGGCGCTGGATGCCGAACGCGGCGTGATGGTGGATTACGACAAGGTCCATGCGATCGACCACAAGGGCGAATTCTATTCGGTGCGCGGGCCGCTGAACGTGTCGCGTTCGCCGCAGGGGCATCCGGTGATCTTTCAGGCCGGATCGTCCGGCGACGGGATCAAGCTGGCGGGGGGCGCGTCGGATGTCGCCTTCACCGCGCAGGACACCATCGACGAGGCGCTGGCCTACAAGGCGGATTTGCACGCGGCAGCGGCGGGGCGTGCCGACGGGCACCTGCCGCTGGTGATGCCGGGGGTGATGGTCATCACCGCGAAGACGGGGCGTGATGCGCGCGAGAAATTCGCGCAGATGCAGGCCAATACCGACATCGCCGCCGGAATCCGCCAGCTTTCGGGCCGGTGGGGATACGATCTGTCCGGCCACGACCCGGACGGCCCGGTGCCGGAGCCGTCGGCGGTCGTGCATGGCCAAAGCCGGGTGAAGATGCTGATGCAGAAGGCGCGCGAGGAGAACTACTCGCTGCGCGATCTGGCCGCGCTGGCCATCGCCTCGCACGGGCACCGCATCCTTGTCGGATCGCCGGCCGAGATCGCGGACGATCTGCAACGCTGGTTCGAAAGCGGGGCTGCGGACGGGTTCAACGTGATCCCGGCCTCGATGCCCGATGGGGTGGATGATTTCGTCGATCTGATCGTGCCGGAGCTTCAGGCGCGCGGGCTGTTCCGCACCAGCTATGCCGAACATACGCTGCGCGAACGGCTGGGGCTGCCCGCCGTCTAACGCCGCTTGCGGGTGCCGCCCGGGACGCGCGACAGAAAGCCGGGCGGGCGGCGTTCGACCCATTGGATGAACGCCGCCAGTCTTGGATGGGTGCGCAGCGCCTCGATGGTGTTGAAGCGGCGGGCGAGGTCCGTCTCGCCCAGCGCCGCGTGGATTTCCTTGTGGCAGATGTGGTGAAGCAGCACGGTCGGACCCTTTGCGCCACCTTTGGCGCGGGGGATCAGGTGGTGCAGGCTTTGTGGAACGTCTGGCGGGATGGGCCGCTGGCAGAGGGGGCAGATCGGCGCACCCTCAGGCAAGGCGGAATCCGGCCTCGCGCGCGGCCTCGATGAAGGCCAGCCGTGCCGCGCCGGGATCGGTCAGGCATTCGCGGGCCGCCCGCGCATAGGCGACGGCTTCGCCATGCTTCGGACCGCGGCGGTCGGGCCAGCGTTTTCCAAGGCGAAAAAGCGCCTGTTCGACCGTGGTGATGGATTTTGCAGCTCCGTCGGGGCCTTCGATCAAGGTGACGGGATTCCCCCAGTAAGTCTCTATCATCCGCAAGATATGGGGGCGGCGGGCGGCGTTTCAAGCAGGTTGCGGACCCGTGCCTGCAGCGCGGGCAGCACCTCTGCCTCGAACCACGGGTTG
The DNA here is from genome assembly GCF_004959935.1 of Falsirhodobacter xinxiangensis. Lineage (GTDB taxonomy): Bacteria > Pseudomonadota > Alphaproteobacteria > Rhodobacterales > Rhodobacteraceae > Falsirhodobacter > Falsirhodobacter xinxiangensis. The sequence goes on from NZ_SMYN01000008.1 coordinate 55,242, forward strand.
CGGCGCATCCATCCGGTCGAACGCCATGACGGATGCGGCAGCGGCAGGACATCGGGCAGATGGCGACGAAAATCGCGGACCCGTTCGGTCATCACCCCCGGCCCGAGCACGTGGTTCTGCGCATGCGATCCGATCAGAAGCGTCAGCCGGATGCCGGTCGCCTGCCGCAACAGCCGGTCACGCCAGATCGGCGCGCATTCGCGGCGGGGCGGGGCATCGCCGCCTGCCCGCCGTCCGGGATAACACAGCCCCAGGGGCAGGATCGCGAAACCGGACGGATCGTAGAAAACCTCCGGCGTCACGCCCAGCCATTCGCGCAACCGGCGGCCCGAGGCGTCGTCGAAGGGGATGCCCGTCGCATGGGCCTTCGTGCCCGGCGCCTGACTGGCGATCAGGATGCGCGCGCCGGGCGCGATGCTGAGGATCGGGCGGGGGCCAAGTGGCAGGTCCGCACAGCGATGGCAGGCGCGGACCTCCTCCAGCAGCGTTGCAAGGGTTTCCATCGCCCTCAGATGGGGATGACGGGGCGTTGCGGGAAGGGGTTATCGCGCCAGCCCGTGCCGCGCGAACGAGGCGGCGACGGTGCCATCGGCCTTCATCGCGTCCACCAGTTCCGACGCGGATCGCGCCTTCGGGGGCGAGGCCAGCGTCAATCGCGCCGCAGCCTCAGGCCGTGTGGATCACCTTGCTGGGGCGCTTGGGGATTTCCTCGACCCGGCCCTCGCCCACACGCAGCCAGCGGCTGGCGCGTTCGATCAGCGCCGGGCGGTGCGCGATCACGATGCGCGTCACGGGCAACGAGGAGATGAGGTCCGCGATCGCCCGCTCGGTGGATTCGTCCAGATTGGCGGTGCCTTCGTCCAGCAACAACAGGCGCGGCTGGCGGTAGAGGGCGCGAGCCAGCAGCACGCGCTGGCGCTGCCCGCCGGACAGGGCCGACCCCATGTCGCCCACCAGCGACAGGTATTGCATCGGCATCCGGGCGATATCCTCGTGAACCTGCGCAGCCATCGCGGCGGCGGCGACACGCTCCATGTCCATCTCGGGGTCGAAGAAGGCGATGTTGTCGGCGATGCTGCCGGACAGAAGCTGATCGTCCTGCGCCACGACGCCGATCTGGCCGCGCCATGCCCGCCACAGTTCCGGCGAGGCGGGCTGGCCGTCCAGCAGGATCTGGCCGGATTCCGCCTGGTGCAGGCCCAGAAGCAGTTTCGCCAGCGTGGTCTTGCCACCGCCCGACGCGCCGGTGATCGCGACGAAATCCCCCGGCGCGATCGACAGCGACACGTCCTTCAGCACCAAGGGCGAGCCGGCGCCATAGCGGAAATCCACGCTGCGCAGGTCGATCCCGCCCTTCACGTCGATCATGCGCTGCGGACGCCCCGAAACATGCGCCACGTCGGGCTCTGCGGTGACGATGTCGCCCAGCCGTTCCAGATGCAGCTTCAGCAGGCGGAACTGCATCACCTCGGCCACCAGCGATTGCGCGCGGTCGCTGAAGGTCTGGCGGAAGGACAGGAACGCCATCAGCATCCCGACCGAGAAGCCTTCGGCATTCAGGATCATCCGCGCGCCAAGATAGATGACCAGCACCGTCTGGATGCCGATGACCACGTTCTGCAGGAACCGCAGCGTGATCTCGTATTTTCCGACCCGGACCGAGGCGTTGATGACCGAGGCGAAACGGTTGCGCCATTTGCCCTCTCGCTCCGTCTCGCCGCCCATCAGCTTGATCGTGGGCATAGCGCGGACGGTTTCGATCAGGTGCGACTGCTCCGACGCCATCGTGACGATGTTCTCCTCGGTCGCGGCGCGGGTCGCGGGATAGAAGGCGAAGCCAAGGCCCAGCACCATCAGCAGCGACAGGATCACCACCACCGCCAGCATCGGCGAATAAAGGAACAGCACCCCCGCCGCGATCACCGCCATCAGCCCGTCCACCATCGCGGAAACCATGCCCCGCGTCAGCGCATCCTGAATGGCGCTGGTGGATTCAATGCGGGACATGATGTCGCCCACATGGCGTTTCTCGAAATAGGGCACCGGCAGGCGCATCAGGTGGCGCACGATGTTGCCGACGATCTGAAACGACATCATCGAGCCCAGAAGCCGCAGCACCCAGTTGCGCAGCGCCTCCAGCGCGGCATGCATCACGGTCAGCGCGCCGAAGCCCAGCGCCAGCACGGTCAGAAGGCTGCCATCGGCCCGCCCGATCGCCTCGTCCACCACAAGCTGGATGTGGAAGGGCATGGCGAAGGTCGCGATCTGGAACACCAGCGACAGGGCCAGCACCTGAAAGATCGCGCGGCCCATCCCTTCGGTTTTGGACCAGAGCGAGGTCAGCTTGACCGGGATCTTCGCCTCGGCCTTCTGGAAATGTTCGGCGGGCTGCACCTCCAGCACGACGCCGGTGAAATGGTTGGCGAATTCCTCCAGCGGCAGGGTGCGTGCGCCGCGGGCGGGGTCGTGGATGACGGCCTGTTTCGCGGTGATGGATTTCAGCACGACGAAATGGTTCAGGTCCCAATGCAGGATCGCCGGAAGCCGCACGTCCTTCAGGGCCTGAAGCCCGACCCGCAGCGCGCGCGGGGCCAGCGACAACTGTTCTGCCAGTTGCATCAGGTTGCGCAGCGTCGCCCCGGTCAAGGACAGCGAGAATTGCTGCCGCAGCCCGTTCAGGTCGATGTCATGCCCGTGATACCGCCCGACCATCGCCATGCAGGCAAGCCCGCATTCGGCGGATTCGGACGCGCGGATTTCCGGCAGCCGGCGGCGGCCCATGAAGTTCAGCTCGGCAATGCTCATCCCAGACGTCCCACTGCATAGATCGGATCGAGCAGCCATTCGACCAGCGTGCGGCGGTCGATCACGATGCTGGCCGACAGAAGCATCCCCGGCTGCACCGGAATGTCCTGCCCATAGGCGGTGACCGCATCGCGATCCAGTTCGACCTTCACGCGGAACACCGGCTCGTTCACCTCCAGCCCGGGAATGGCGACCTCGGTCGGGGCAAGGACGGTGCGCGAGACGCTGCGGACAGCGCCCTCGGCCGCGCCGAATTTCTGATAGGGGAAGGCCTGATACATCAACTGCACCTCCTGCCCTTCGGTGATGAACCCAGCAGAGCGGGAGGGGACGTAGAGTTCCGCCTCCAGCGTCGATCCTTCGGGGGTGACGACGGCCAGCACCTGCTGGGCGGCCACGGTCTGACCCCGCGCGACCGGCACGGCGACCACGCGGCCCGCGACGGTCGCGCCCGCGTGATAGGTGTTCTGCACCGCCATTTCCGTCCCCTGCTGGGCCAGCTGCGCCTGGCTGGCGCGGGCCTGCGCATCGGCGGCGCGGATGGAAATCGGCAGGACATGAAGTTCGGCGTCGATCTGGTCGATCTGGCGTTCCATCGCCATGACGCTGGCGCGGATGTCGACCAGTTCCTGTTCGGCGACCAGCACGGCCATCGCGGCTTCCTCGACGCTTTTGGTGCTGGCATATCCGCGCGCGGCAATCGTGCGGACGCGTTCGGCGTTGGAATGCATCAGGTCCACCCGTTCGGTCATCATCGAAACCCGGCCCCGCGACTGGTCCAGTTCGCGCTGCATCGCGTCGCGCTGCGACCGCAGGCCCTGCTCCTCGGCGATCAGCTTCTGCCGCTCCGCCTCGGCCGAGGCGCGGACGGCCTCGATCTGGGTGCGAAGCTGCGTCTCCAGCATCTGGCCGACATTGCCGGTGTCCAGATCCGAGGACAGGCGCAGTTTCGCCATGGACTGCCCGGCGGCGACGGTGTCGCCCTCGCGGATCGGCAATTCCTCGATCACGCCGCCGTTGCGGGCGGTGACGCGGATCAGCCCGCCCTCGGGCACGACCCAGCCCGGCACCGTTTCCATCCGGGCATAGGTGGCGGTGGTGGCGAAGATCACCGCACCGATGACGATGACGACCGCCAGCGCGATCAGAACCCGCATCCGCATGGACAGCGACAAGAGCACCTCGCCGTCCAGCGCGCGGGACTGGTATTGCACCGCCTGCTGGCGGAACAGCGGCGTGGGTTTGCGATCGTCGCTCATGTCCGTGTCCCGTGAAATGGGGAAGGGGCGCCCGGTGGCGCCCCGCCCGGTCAGTCGTTGCGGTTGTCGCGTTCCGCCCGGTCCTTGCCGACGCCATAGCCGAAGGCGACACCGCCTGCCGCCGCCCCGGTGAAGACCGCGGCGATCCCCCATGCGATGGGCAGCGCGGGCAGCACGCCCCCTGCAACGGCGTCGATGTTTGCGTTGTCCAGTTCGTGAATGGTCATCTCGTTCATCTTGTCGTCTCCTTCAGTTTTCGCGGTTTTCGATCCGAGCGTCCGCGAGGTTGTCGCGCTTGGCGGCATCCGAGCCGACGCCGTAGCCGCCGAACAGGGCGACGAAGAACACCAGCGTCAGCCCCCCTACGGCCACTATCGTTGGCATAGACATCCCAAATCTCCGTGTTTCGCTGTCAGTCGCGGTTGGCCCAGTATCCGATGCCGAACCCGACGCCTGCGCCGACGGCGGCCGTGCCGGTCACCGCAGCGCCGATCTTGATGGCGGCGACGACGGCGACGGGAATGACCGCGCCCGACACTTCGTCCACTTCAAGGCTGTCCAGTTCGATCAGCTCGGCTTCGTTTTCGACCAGTTTCAGTTGGGTGTTTTCGGCAAGCATGATGCCTCCTTTCAGGTTGTGCCCCGGATGGGCGGTCTTTATCCGGCGAGCTTCTGGAGCACCCAGAGGATCGGCGGATAAATCGGTGGAATGATCGGCCCCGTCAGCCCGCCCGAGACCGTTTCGATCTGTGCGGCGTCCAGTTCGACCAAGGTTGTTTCGTCGTCCCGCATGGCTCAGACCAGCGGCAGGCGCGGATGCGGGATCGGAAGCGGCGCAGGCAGCCGCGGCAGGGGCAGCGGCAGGGCGATCGGCGGGAAGGGCAGCGGGAAGATGCCGTCCAGCGCGCCCCCCGAAACCATGTCGATCTGACGCGGCTCCAGTTCGGTAATCTCGGTATGGCTCATTGCTTTCTCCATCCGGTCGCATTCGAAGGCGACCGGGGACATCAAGCCATGAACCGGACGGGTTCCCTATTCGGCAGGGTGGCGTAAGCCCTTGGACAGATGACCTAGTCCGGGCGCCAATCCCGCCATCTTCGGCGGGAACTTGCGCAGGGCGAAGGCGCGAAACACGCAGAAAATCGCCTCGATCCCGTGTTTTGGGCGATCCGGGCTGCCCCTTGCGGGGAATCGGGGCATCTTTGCGAAACGTCTATTTTCTTCAGATGCCCAGAGGAGACACCCGTGAAGGATTTGATGACGCCCGACGCCGAAGGGGAAGATATCCGCACCAAGATCATTATCGCCAATGCCAACCCCGCTTTTCAGGACGACATGCGCCAGATCATCGAACAGCTGCACCCGGATGCGCAGGTCATCATGATCTCGCCGCAGGCCGAGGTCGCCGCGCCTTGCCCCGAGGATGCGCTGGCGCGCCTTTCGGGCCGTCAGCGCGACGTTCTGGAGCTGCTGGTCGAGGGGCACACCAACAAGACCATCGCGCGGCGGCTGAGCATTTCGCCATCGACCGTCCGCGTCCATGTCTCGGCGCTGTTGCGTGCGCTTGGGGTCAACACACGCACGGCCGCCGCCGCGCTGGCCGCCCGCGGCTTTCGGCCGGGATTGCAGGCGTGATCAGGACATGTCCATGATCTCTTCCTTGATCGCCGCGATGATGTCGCTGCGCTGGAGCGCCGAAGCCCCGGCCTTGGCGGCATAGCTGAGCGCCAGAAGCCGGATCACGCTGGCCAGCGCCGTATTCGATGGGCCAAGCCCGAAGCTGGCGACATGGCAGGGCAGCACCACGTCCGACAGGCGCTGAAGCTCCAGCTGCGACCCGCGATCTGTCAAGGTCACGATCGACAGCCGGCTGGTGCGGGCATAGGACAGCAGCGGCTTCAGCATCGCCGCGTGGGGCGGCAGGGTGATCAGCAGCAGCACGTCCTTCGGGCCAAGCATCGCCAGCTCTTCGGCCAGCGCGCTTTGCCCGATGCCCAGCAGCAGCACCCCATGCCGCAGCCGCGCCAGTTGCAGCCGGGCATAGCGCGCCAGCCCTTCATCGAGGCCCAGACCCAGAACCCAGATGCGCGGCGCTTCCGCGATCAGGTCGGTCGCGGCGGCAAGGGTGTCGGAGCGCATCTCCTCGAAGGTGCGGGTCAGGTTCTTCAACTCCAGTTCCAGATGGGCGCCGATGGTGCGGCCCATCGCGACCTGTCCCGACTGCGCCAGCGACATCTCATACGGTGCCGCGCGGTCGCGTTCCTCGCGCGCCTGTGCCTTCACCTCGTTGAAATCGCTGTAACCCAGATGCTGAAAGAACCGAGCCGCCGTGGCCTTGGACACGCCCGCCAACCGCGCGATCTCGGACGCGGGAAAGGTCAGGATGTCGTCCTGCCGGTCAAGGATCAGCTGCGCCAGCTTCTGCTCGCCCGCCGTCAGCCGGTCGTAGTTTTCCTGAATCCTGAGGACCAGTCTTGATGCCATCGGTCACCTCCGTCCGGAAAAGATTAGCACCCCTCTTGCAAAGATGAAACATTGGTTTCATAGAAATGAAACACTGAAACCCCACACAGCGATTCCATGCAGCATCCCCGCCTCATCCGCCAGCGCATCTGGGACAGGCTTGCGCCCGTCGCGCGGCCCGATGCCCGGTTCCATTTGGATTTCGAACAGTTCGTTCCCGATTTCCAAGGATCGGACGTCGCCACGGGGCGGATCGCCCATCTGGCCGATGCGCTGTGCTTCGTCACCCCCGACAATGCGATGCTGGCCCTGCGCGCGCATCTGATCCGCGAAGGGCGCAGCTTCCTCATGGCCAGCTACAACCTGCGCCGGGGGTTCCTGCTGGTCGATCCCGCCGCGATGCCCGCCCTGGCCCCCGAGGATCTGGCGACGCTGGACGTGATCGAACGCCATGCCCGGCCGCTGGACCTTGCCGCATTGGCGGCGATGGGGCGGATCGGACTGGTCGCGACCGGCGCATCCGCGGTGTCGGTGGACGGTATCCGCTTTGGCCGCGGGCATACGTTCCTCGATCTGGAATGGGGCATCTTTTCGCATCTGGGTCTGGTGGACGAGCGCACGAAGATCGCAGCCATCACCCATGACGTGCAGCTTGTGGACGATCTTCTGCACCTGTCGGACGGCGATCTGCCCGTGGACCTGATCGCGACGCCGACCCGGTTGGTCGTCGTGGCGCGGCAGGGCCGCAGGCCGCGCGGCGTCCGCTGGGACGGGATCGACACGGATATGATCGACACAATCCCCCCGCTGCGCGAATTGGCGCAGGACCGGGGCATCGCCTGAACACCGAAGCCGGGAGCTTTCCATGACCCTTTCCCTTGACCGCCGCCTTTTCCTTGGCCTTGCGGGTGCAGCCGCGTTGATGCCGATGCGCGGGCGGGCGGCCACGCCCTTCGCGTTTCAGGCAAGCTGGATCAACGACGCGGAATTCGCGGGCTATTTCCTTGCCGCCGACAACGGCTATTACACCGCCGAGGGGCTGGATCTGACCTATCTGTCCGGCGGGCCGGACGTGATCCCGGAAAGCACGCTCATCACCGGGCGGGCGGATCTGACGCTGACGACGCCCGACACCACGATCAAGGCGATCACGGAACAGGGTGCCCCTTTCAAGATCATCGGCGCGCAATACCAGAAGAACCCGCTGGGCATCGTGTCGCTGGCCAAGGCCCCGATCAACGAGCCGAAGGACCTGATCGGCAAGACGCTGGCCGTGCCGCCCGTCAACGTCATCTCGGTCGAGGCGATGCTGGCCGCGAACGGCATCACGCGCAATCAGCTGACCATCGTCCCCTATGCCTATGATCCGACGCCGCTGATCCGGGGCGAGATCGACGCCTCGGTCGATTTCACGACCAACGTGCCCTATACGATCAAGCTGGCGGGCGAGGAGGCGACGTCCTTCCTGCTGTATGACCACGGCTATACCGTGTTCAACGACACGGTGGTCGTGACCGAAGACGTGCTGGCATCGCGGCGCGGCGAGTTGGTCGCCTTCCTGCGCGCATCCCGCAAGGGATGGGAGGAGAATCTGGTCGATCCGGCGAAATACCCGCCGACATGGGCCGATACCTGGTTCGCAGGCACGGGCCGCGAGATCGACAACGAGGTGTTCTTCAACACCGCGCAGAAACCGCTGATCGAAGCCGAAGGCGGCATCTTCGCCATGTCCGAAGACGCGATCGCAGCCAATATCGAGGCGCTGGCCAAGGTCGGCATCGCCGCCACGCGCGATCACTTCGACACCACGTTGCTTGAAGAAATCTGATGCCCGTCGGTCTGTCCCTTTCCGGCGTCTCGCGCCATTTCGACGGGCGCGGCGGCAGGGTCGCGGCGCTGTCGGGCGTCTCGCTGGAGGTTGCTCCGGGGGCGTTCACCGCGCTGATCGGTCCTTCGGGCTGCGGGAAATCCACGCTTCTGCGGCTGGCGGTCGGGCTGGACCTGCCGGATGCGGGGCGCGTCTCGGTCGGGGGGCTGTCCCCGGCCGAGGCGGCGCGCAAGGGGCTGACCGGGATCGCGTTTCAGGACGCCGCGCTGCTGCCGTGGCGCAGCGTCGAGGACAACATCGCGCTGCCCTTCGATGTGCTGCGCCGTCCGCATGATGCCGCGCGCATCGCGGAACTGATCGCGCTGGTCGGGCTGACCGGGTTCGAAAAGGCCCTGCCGGGAGAGCTTTCGGGCGGCATGCGCCAGCGCGTCGCCATCGCCCGCGCCCTGGTCAACGACCCCGAGATGCTGTTTCTGGACGAGCCGTTCGGCGCGCTGGACCAGATCCTGCGCCGCCAGATGAATGTCGAATTGCAGCGCATCTGGATGGAGAGCCGCACGACGACGCTGCTGGTCACCCATGGCATCGACGAGGCGATCTTTCTGGCCGACCGCGTGGTGGTGATGGCCGCCCGTCCGGGGCGGATCGCGCGCGTGATCGACATCCCGTTCCCGCGCCCGCGCCGGGCAGAGCTGTTCGGCACGCCCGAATTCGCCGCGCTGGAGGCCGAAATCGCAGGGGCGCTCGATGGCCATTAGGGCGATCCTTGCGCTGGCCTTGTGGGAACTGGTCGGGCGTCTGGCGCTGGTCGCGGGCGGGGCGCTGCCGGCGCCTTCGGCCATCGCGATCCGGTTCTGGGCGGATCGGGGCGATTATCCCATGCATGTCTGGGCGACGATGCAGGGGGCGGGAATCGGTTTTCTGATCGGCAATCTGGTCGCGGTTCTGGCGGGGGTGCTGTTCGCCGTCTCCCCGGTCGCGGCGCGGCTGGCGCGGGGGGTGAACATTGCGATCTTTGCGCTGCCCGCCATCGCCATCGCGCCGATCCTGACGCTGATGACCACGGGCATGACGCCGCGGGTGATCCTTGCGGCGCTGGGCTGCTATTTCGTGACCATGACCGCGACCGTGACCGGCATCACGCAGGCCGATGCGAGGATGCGCGACGTGATCCGCGCCTATGGCGGCGGGCGTCTGGCATCCTTGCGGCTGGTGGAATTGCGGTCCGCCGTGCCGCAGATCCTTGGCGCGCTGCGGATCGCGGCCCCTGCGGCGGTGCTGGGGTCGATCCTGGCCGAGTTCGGCGGCGGCGGGCGGTTCGGGCTGGGCGCGTATCTGATCGGCTCGCTTGGTCGCGCGGACCCGGCGCGGCTGTGGGGGATCGGGCTGGCGGCGACGGTGCTGGCGGGGGTCGGATATGCCGTCTTCGCGATGATCGCGGCGCGTGTCACGGCATCGACCGTGGCGGTGACGGTTGCCGCGACGCCGCCTGCGGGCGATGCGCCTAGGCCCCTGTGGCAGCGCGCGGCCTTGGCGGCGGGGTCGGTGCTGCTGCCCTTCGCTGTCTGGTGGGGGCTGATCGCCGCCAGCGGCGCGCCCGCGATGATCGCGAAAACACCAATGGCGCTGGTGGATTACCTGATGTTGCCGAACAAGGCGGGCGAGCGGATTCTGGACGCGCTGGCGCAGACGCTGCCGATCACCGCCGTCGGGATCGCGCTGGGCCTCGGCTTCGCCTTTGCCCTGGCGCTTGGATCGGTGCTGCGGCCCGGGATCGTGCGGGCCTTCATGCCGGTGGCGCTGGTCACGCAGACGATGCCGCTGGTCGCGCTGACGCCGCTTCTGGTGCTGATCTTCGGGCGCGGGCCGTCGGTCATCCTGTGGATCACGGTGTCGGTCACGTTCTTTCCGGCCTTCGTCACCATGGCCCAAGGGTTGCAGATGGTGGCGCGGTCGGCGCTGGACGTGCCGCGCGCCTATGGTGCCAGCCCTTGGACGGTGCTGCGGCTCGTGTCGATCCCGGCATCCGCGCCCTATGTCTTTGCCGCGCTGCGTCTTGCGGTGCCGCGCGCCCTGCTGGGGGTGATGACCGCCGAATGGCTGGCTACCGGCACGGGGCTGGGCAACCTTTTGAACCAGTCGCGCGGATATCTCGATTACGGGATGATCTGGACGGTCGCCGTTCTGTCCGTGCTGCTTTCCGTGTTTTTCTATCAGGTCGTCGTCTGGATCGAACGCCGGGTTCTTGCCCGGCTCGGCATGACGACCGCCGCCTAAGCGAAGGAACCGACATGACCGAAATGACCGTTGCCGAGATCGACCGGCACAAGACCGAGGTGCGCAACCGCGTCTGGTCCGAATTGCGCAAGGTCGCCGTTCCCGACAGCCGTTTCCATTTCGACTTCGGCGAATTCATCGCGGATTTCGACGGCGGCGAGGAGGCGGTCGCCCGGTTGATCGACCACGACTATTACCGCGATGCCAAGCTGATCTTCATCACGCCGGACAACTGCCTTGACCGCCTGCGCCTGCGCGCGTTGCAGGACGGCAAGATCGTGCTGATGACCACCTACTCCATCAAGCGCGGGTTCTGGCTGCTGGACCCGGCCAAGATCGATCCGTCGCTGTATCTTTATGCGTCCACGCTGGACGGGATGGAGCGGATCGGCCAGCCGCTGACCCTGATGGAGATCGCGACCCTGCCCCCCGTCGATTTCATGGTCACCGGGACGGGCGCGATCAACACCGAAGGCGTGCGGTTCGGCAAGGGCCACGGCTTCTTCGATGCCGAATGGGGGATGCTGTATCAGTTGCAGCGGATCACCGTCGCGACCCCCGCCGCCGCCGTGGTGCATGATTGCCAACTGCTGACCGAGACGCTGACCCCCGACGTCTATGACACCGTGATGGACGTGGTCTTCACGCCCACGCGGACGATCCCCGTGGCGGCGCCGCACAAGCCGACCTGCGGCATCGTCTGGGACCGGCTCGATCCGCACATGTACGAGACGATCCCGCCGCTTCAGGAGCTGAAGGCGATGGGGCTATAGCCTGCGCATGACGAGCCAGCCGCCCGTTGCCCCGGCAATGCAGGCGGCGGCAAAGATCGGGCCGGACAGCGATCCCGCCATCGTGCCCGACAGGATGACGCCGACCGTGCAGCCAAGGCCCACCATCGCGCCCCACCCCATCAGCACACCGCCGATCAGCAGCCGCGGGATGGCGGCGCGCGGGGGCAGGGTGGGCGCCCAATCCCCCGCCAACCGGGCCGAGGCGAAGCTTGCCAGCACGAGCCCCGCCACGAAGACGCCGTTACGCGACAGGATTGCTTCCTTCACCACGGTCGCGCAGCCCGCCAGCCCGTCCAGCCCCATCAGACCCTCGGGCAGCAGGCCGGCCCATGTCCCGGTCGTCCGGGCGATCGATCCAAGCTCGGCGGTGACGCCCAGAGGGCCGACGCGCAAATAGGCGATGGTCGCGATCAGCCCGGTCAGGATGCCCGAGACCGGGGCGGGCCATCTGCGGCGAAACACGGCCTCCCACGGCGATGCGGCGGGCGCGCTCTGCCAGCCGCGCATCGCCCATGAAAGCAGCGCCGCCAGTGCCGCAAGCTGCACCGCAAGCCAGCCGCCATGGCCGATGGAGGCTGGAAACCAGACGGGACGGCTGGACTGCACATCCCACAGATACAGCGTGTTCCACGACACAAAGCCAAGGCCGAAGCCCAGAAGGGCGCCGGCCAAGCTGATCACCGATCCCGCCGATCCTTCGCCCAGCCGGTAAAGGTGGGCCGAGATGCAGGACCCCGAAAGCGCCATGCCCAACCCGAACGCCGCTGCCCCGAGGGCGAGCGTCAGCGACGCTGGGCCGATATGGGCATCCGGCGGCAGGCGGCCCGAGGATGGGTTCGGCAGCCACGCGCCATAGATCGCGGCATATCCGAGGCTGCCGACCATCAGCGCGATCAGGATCGCCGCGACGCCATTGCTGCCGCGGCCTTCCAGCAGGTCGCGCCAGTTGCACCAGAAACAGAACCGCCCGCGCTGAAGCACCACTCCGAACGCGCCGCCCAGCAGAAAGCTGAGCGGAAGCGGCCGTCCAAGTGCATCGCGCTGCGGCAGCAGCAGGAAGATGGAGCAGAAGAGGGCCGCAAGAAGGGCGGCGGCGAATGCGTTGCGGGTCGTCATGATCCGTCCGGAAATGATCCGTGCCCGCCGCGCGGGGCGGGCACGCAAAGCCCTATTGCCCGGTCCAGACCAGCCCGGCGACATTGGTCACAGGCACGCCGACGGCGTTGCCGTATTCCGTCCACGATCCGTCATAGTTGCGCACGTCATAGCCAAGGATCTTGGACAGGGCGAACCATGTGTGGCTCGACCGCTCTCCGATACGGCAATAGGTGATGATGGGGCGCGATCCATCCACCCCGGCCTCGGCATACAGCGCCTTCAACGCTTCGGGCGATTTGAAGCGGCCGTCTTCCTGCACCGCCTGCCCCCAGGGCACGTTGATCGCGCCGGTCACGTGGCCTGCCCGGATCGCGGTTTCCTTGAACCCCTCGGGGGCGATGATCTTGCCGGAAAACTCGTCGGCAGAGCGGATGTCGATGATGTCGGCGCTGCCACCCTCGGACGCGGCGACCACATCCGCGATGAAGGCCCGCTTGGTGGCATCCGCATCGGCGACGGTGATCGCGCCTTCGGGATGGGCGGGGGCCGCCGTGTCCAGCGCGCGGCCTTCCGCCTCCCACAGCTTGCGACCCCCATCCAGCAGCTTCACGTTCTGGACGCCATAGACGTCCAGAACCCATGCGCCCCAAGCGGCGAACCAGTTGTTCGTATCGCCGTAGAGGATGACGGTCGTATCCTCGTTCACGCCCGCCGCGCGCAGGAGTTCCTGAATCCGCTCGCCCGAGGCGATGTCGCGGCGCACCGGATCGACCAGATCCGTGTGCCAGACCACATTCGTGGCGCCGGGAATGTGGCCGCGTTCATAGACGCCGGGGTTCACCGAAACCTCGATGACGCTGATGCCTTCGGCATCGAGGTTCTGTTCCAGCCATTCCGCGGTGACCAGCGGGCCGTCGCTGGCAAGGGCTGCGTGCGACAGCGTCAGGGCGGTGGCGGCAGAGGTCAAAAGAATTCGGATCATGTATCCTCGCGGGTCAATTCATGACACCAGCGTAACGGCGAGGGTGCCGCGTTCCATTCCAAAGATCGGCGCAGATCGCGCCTGGTCCCACCGCGCGACGTTCATGCGGCATATGAAAAATCGCAAACTCCGGGGGGTGCTGATTTGCCGCGGTCTGGTTTAGCCAAGCCAGCCGGGCAGGCCCGGTGCCGATCCGGTGGCGGCGGCGGTCACGCAATCGGCAAGGCTGCCGAAGCGGACGGCGCGGCCGGACAGCCCCGGCGCGTAATGGGCGTATTTGCCGGAATTGGTCATCAGCGACCGCGCCTCGGGCGGGAAGACGGGTTCGGAGATGGAACACCAGCAGATGTCGGGGATGACGGTCGCGCCGAACGCCTCCAGCGCGGCCAGAGTGCCGTCGTGGCGGGCGGCGGCGATCACGTCCCGCCCGCAGGTGACGATGGTGCGGACCGTCGCCCGCCGACCCCTGACCAGCGCCGCCATCGCCCGGCATTCGGTGATCGAGAAATGCGGACTGCCCAGCGCCACCAGATCGACCGCCTCGGGCCCGCGGTTGAACTGCTGCCACGCGGCGGCAAGGTCGGCGCGGGTGATCCGCTGCGTGTCGGCATCCGCCGGGGGCAGCGGCTCCGGTGTTGCGCCTTCGACATGCAGCATCGGCGCTGCAGAAGTGGTGCCGAAGGCCGCGCACAGCGCCTTCAGCCCGTCCAGCGTCGCATGGCCGATCCCGCGCAGCAGCGGGATGCGGTCGGGCGATTTCAGCCCCGCAACATAGCCCAGAAGCGGCCAGAACGCATCATCGCGCTCCTGCGCCTCGACCTCCAATATCCGCGCTGGGCGGCGGTTTTCGGTCAGATAGACGCCCGAAAGCGGCGCGCGGCCCGTCAGCGCGATCATCAGGTCCAGAAAATCGGGATGTTTCACCGTGCGCGCGCCAAGCACGGAATTGGCATAGATGACGGCGTTGGATTCGGCCCATGCCACCGACTCTCCGGCGCCCGGCGCGCTGTCCAGCAGATAGGGCGCGCAGGTGAAGGTCGGGCGCGCCCCCATGCGGACATAGGCATCGGCAAGGCGGCTGGCGGGGATGCCGAAATCCGGCGGCACGCCCTGCGCCTGCCAGTTCGCTCGATCGACCGAGATTGCGTTCATCGTCGTCGGGATGCGGACCTGCGCGCCCATATCGGCCATTGCCTCGGCAAAGCGCAGGTTGGCGGGGCTGGCATAGATGCAGCCGTCGATATGCGCCTGCGTCACATCGGTCAGCGCGGTGGCCCCCTGGTTCGCGGCCATGGTGCAGATCACCTCCATCGCCAGCCGGGTCGCGGGGGCGGCCAGCAGGGCGCGGTCGTGGTCGGTCAGGGCCAGCGCGGCGGGCGGCGCGGTCAGGGGAATGCCGTTCACATGGCCGGGGGTGATCGCGGCATGGCCGCTTGCGGCGATGGCGTCGAAATCGGCGGCTCCAAGGCGCAGGACGGGAAGGGCGCGGTCGAACATCCGCCCGGCGATCAGCGCGCCAAGGGTCAGGATGTCCTCGGCCTCGCGGAAGATCAGGGCGGCGGGGGCGCGGCCGGTCAGCGCAAGATCCAGCAGCACGCCGCTGCCGGTGCAGGAGCCGCGGCTGGTCGGCATCATCAGCACCGCCCCGGTGATGCAGCGCCCGTGCAGCGGATGATGCGCGTCGATCACCACCCCCGTCGCCGGATCGACCCCGCCCCAGAAGCTGAGCCCCTCGGCGCTGGCGATCACCGGGCCGGAGGCGGTGCCGGGAACCAGCGCGACCCCGGTCATTTCACGATTAACCCATGCGCGAAGGGGTCGCGGTCGTCGATGAAGATGGTGTTGTAGCCGGTCATCCGCGCCCAACCGGCGATGGAAGGGATGATGGCGGGCTTGCCCCCGACGGTGGCGGCGGCCTCGACGCGCCCGTTGAACAGGCTGCCGATGATGGATTCGTGGATGAACGTGTCGCCCACCGCCAGCTTGCCCTTGGCCGCCAGCTGCGCCATCCGGGCCGAGGTTCCGGTGCCGCAGGGCGAACGGTCGATGGCCTTTTCGCCATAGAACACCGCGTTGCGGGCATGGGCGCCCTGAACCGTCGGCGCGCCCGTCCACTGGATATGCGACAGCCCGTTGATTTCGGGGTGTTCGGGGTGGACGAATTCGTATTTCGCGTTCAGCGCCGCACGCAGCTTCGGCGACCAGCCGACCAATTCCCCCGCCGTATGATCGGCCATGTCGCGGAAATTCTTCTGCGGCTCGACGATGGCATAGAAATTGCCGCCATAAGCCACATCGACGACGATCTCGCCCAAGCCCTCCACCTCGGCGGTCAGACCTTCGGCATGCAGATATCCGGGCACGTTGGTCAGGCGCACCTCCTCGACGAAGCGGCCTTCCTGGCGATAGGTGATGTCCACCTTGCCCGCCGGGGCGTCGATGGACAGCTTGCCCGGCGTGCGGGGGGTGATGAGGCCGTTTTCGATCGCCATGGTGATCGTGCCGATGGTGCCGTGCCCGCACATCGGCAAACACCCCGAGGTTTCGATGAACAGCACCGCCACGTCGCAATCGGGCCGCGTCGGCGGATAGAGGATCGAGCCGGACATCATGTCATGCCCGCGCGGCTCATACATCAGGCCGGTGCGGACCCAGTCGAATTCGCGCAGGAAATGGGCGCGCTTCTCCAGCATCGTCGCGCCGTCAAGCCGTGGCCCGCCGCCGGACACCAGCCGGACGGGATTGCCGCAAGTGTGCCCGTCGATGCAGGAAAACGTATGGGTGGGCATGTCAGAACCTTTGTGCCGAGAAGGGGGTGATGTCGATGGCGGGCGCGGCCCCGGTGACCAGATCGGCAACCAGCCGCGCCGTGCCTGCGGCCTGCGTCAGACCCAGATGGCCGTGGCCGAAGGCATGGATGATGCGCGGATCGGCGCGTGACGGGCCGATGACCGGCAGGCTGTCGGGCAGGGACGGGCGGAACCCCATCCATTGCGTGCCGCCCGTGGTGCGCAGACCGGGCAGGAAGGCGGCGGCCTTTTTCAGCATCGCCTCGGCCCGTTTGAAGTTCGGCGGCCGTTCCAGCCCGCCCAGTTCAACCGCGCCGCCGACCCGGATGCCGGTGGAGAGGCGCGAGATGACGAAGCCGTGGCCGCCGAAGGTGATCTGGCGGCGCAGATCGAACGCATCGGCGGGCAGGGTGGTGTTGTAGCCGCGCTCGGTCTCCAGCGGGATCTTTTCGGGGGCGAGGCGGTGGGAATGCGCGCCTGCGGCAAGGATGATGTGGCGGGCCTGAAGGCTGGCCGGATCGGTGACCTCGTCCTGCCGAAGGATGCCGCCATTGGCGGTGAAGCGTTCCGCCAGCGCCAGCGTGAAAAGGCGCGGATCGTCGATGGAAAACCAGCCGGGGGTGAAGGTGCCATGCGTGAAGCGCGGCGAAAGGCCCGGTTGCAGCACCGCCATCTCGTCCGCGCGCATGTGCTGGAATTCGATCCCGTGATCGGCGCGGGCCTGCCAGCCGGGCAGGGACGCGTCCAGTTCCGCCTGCGATTCATAGACCTGAAGGTTCCCGTCGCGCCGCAGCATGTGATGGGTGCCGGTGGCGCGCAGGAACGGCTCCAACTCGGCTTTCGACAGGTCCATCAGCGCTGTCTGGGCGGCGGTCGATGCCGCGACGCGGGCGGGCGAGCAGGCCCGCCAGAAGCGATACATCCACGGCGCGATCCGCAGCGCATAGGCAGGCGGGACCGAAAGCGGCCCCAGCGGGTCGATCAGCCAGCCCGGCGCCTTGCGCAGTATCCCCGGCGAGGCAAGCGGCAGGATGTCGGTGAAGGCGAAGGCCCCGGCATTGCCCGCCGACGCCCCCGCCGCAGGGCCGCTGCGGTCCAGCACCATGACCCGCAGCCCCCGCGCCTGCAAGGCCAGCGCCGAGGACAGCCCGACGACCCCCGCGCCGATGACGATGGCGTCCATGTCAGTGCGTGGCCGACAGGAACTTCTGCAGTTCCGGCGTTTGCGGGTTGCCGAAGAATTCGGCCGGGGGCGCTATCTCCATCATCACGCCCTGATGGAAGAAGGCGACGCGGTCCGACACCTCGCGCGCGAACTTCATCTCGTGCGTGACGCAGATCATGGTCATGCCTTCGCGGGCCAGCATCCGCAGCGTGTCCAGCACCTCGCCCACCAGCTGCGGGTCCAGCGCGGATGTCACCTCGTCGAACAGCATGTAGTCGGGCGACATCGCCAGCGCCCGCGCGATGGCCATTCGCTGCTGCTGTCCCCCCGACAGGCGCGAAGGATAGACGTCCAGCTTTTCCCCCAGCCCGACATGCGAAAGCTGCTTCACCGCGATGGCCCGCGCATCCGCCTTGGGGATGCCCAGCACCTTGCGCGGGGCCAGCATCACGTTTTCCAGCACGGTCAGGTGCGGGAACGCGTTCCATTGCTGGAACACGATGCCCACCTTGCGGCGCAGCTTGTTCAGGTCGGTGGATTTGGCGTGAACCTCGGTCCCGTCGATCAGGATGCGGCCGGAATCGATCGGCTCCAGCCCGTTGATGCAGGTCAGCAGCGTGGACTTGCCGGACCCCGATCCGCCGATCACGGTCAGAACCTCGCCCTTGTTCACGGTCAGGTCGATCCCCTTCAGAACCTCCAGCGGGCCGAAGGATTTGCGGACGTCGTGGATCTCAATCATTGGGGGACCACCGTTTTTCAAGATAACCGCCAAGACGGGCGATGGGGAAGCTGATGAGGAAATAGATCGCACCGCAGATCAGCAGGATGAACAGCGGCTCTTGCAGCCGCGTCACGAGGATCTGCGACGCGCGCAGAAGCTCGATCAGGCCGAGCCAGAGGACCAGCGAGGAATCCTTCAGAACGCCCAGCGTCAGGCCGATCCATGCGGGCAGCGACACGCGTGTCGCAAGAGGGGCCACGATGTGCATCATGTCCTGCCGCCATGTCATGCCAAGCGAGCGTGCCGCGCGGCGGGTGGTGGGGGGCACCGCCTCTATCCCGCCGCGCACGATCTCGGTGCAATAGGCGGCGGTATAGAGCGACAGGATCACGCAGGACGTGGTGAACGGGTCCCAGCCCAGCCGCGCGATGGACTGGAACGCATTGCCCAGCACAAGCTGGATGAGCAGCGGGACGGACCGGAAGATGTCCAGAACGAAGGTCAGCGGCAGCGACCAATACGGTCCCGCCTGATAGCGCAGCACGCCAAAGACGATCCCCATGACCGTGCCCGCGACCACCGCGACGGCGGTGACCATCAGCGTCATCCACGCGCCTTGGGCCAGAAAGGCCATGTCGTTCCATGTGAGGGCTGTGTCGAACATCGTGGCTCTCCCTCAATACCGGAACATGCGCCATGCCAGCGCGCGGGCGGCCAGCGTGACGGCCTTGGCGATCAGGTAATAGATCACGGCAGCCATGGCGAAGAATTCGAAGGTGCGGAAAGACCGCGCGTTCAGCTCTTGCGTGATGCCCGCAAGGTCGGTGTTCATCCCCACCGTGACGCCCAGCGAGGTCATCAGGATCGCCCAGACCATCTGGTTCGTCGCCGGAAGAAACGCGATCCGCAGCATCTGCGGCATGACGATCAGCCGGAACGCCTGTATCGCGGGCATGCCCAGCGACCGCGCCGACCGGGTCTGCGTGTCGGGAATGGCCTTCAACGCGCCGCGGAAATTCTCGGCCAGATAACCTGCGTTGTTGAACGCGATCCCGGCCAGAAGCGAGGTATAGGGGCTGAGATGGATGCCGAACGCGCCCAGCCCGAAATGCGCCATATAGATCTGGAACAGCGCGGGCGTGTTGCGCGCCACCTCGACCCATGTGCGGGCGATGGCGGACAGCAGCGCATTGCCCGACAGGCGGAACCCGGTCAGCAGGATCGCGATGACGATGCCGATCAGCATCGACAGCAGCGCGATCTCCAGCGTGACCAAAGCGCCTTCGAGAAGCCGGGGCAGCGCATTGAACGCCTGATTCCAGCGGAAGGTATAGTTGAACATGACAGGCCCACGTCTGGGGAATGCGGCGGCACGGATGCCGCCGCAGGGGCGTCAGCGGTAGGTGCCGCCCACGGTCAGGTCGGGCAGGTCGCCGCCGACCCATTTCTCATACAACTCGGCATAGCGCCCGGTGCGGACCTGCTGGTTGATGAACAGGTTCAGGAAATTGATCAGGCCGTATTCCTCGCGCATGGCGAACAGGGCGACGTAATCGGTGTCGAACGGCGCGTTCCCCACGACGGAGATGCCGGGGAAGTTGCCGGTCTTGACGTTGGCCTGCGCCACGGTGGATGTCGAAACCGTCGCATCAAGCTGCCCTTGGCTGAGCGCGAGGAACACGTCGGCCTGCGTCTGATAGGGGCGGAAGGTGCCCTCGCCCCATTCCTTCACCTGCTCCTCCAGCGCGATCGCCTCGTATGTGCCTGCGGTCGCGCCGACGGTCTTGCCCTTCATATCCTCGAACGATGTGATGCCGGATGCGTCATTCGCCGTCACCGCCATCTGGAACGCGAAATAGGGGATGGTCATGCCGACCGTCTTCGCCCGCTCCAGCGTGTCCGAGGTGGACGCGACGCCGACATCGACGCGGCCCGACATCAGTGCGGGGATGCGTTCGGGGAAGGGCGTCTCGACGATCTCGGCCTCGACCCCCAAGGCGGCGGCAAGGTCGTTGCAGTAATCGACGTCGAAGCCGATGGGGTTGTTCGCCTCGTCGCGCGAGCCCATGGGCGGGAAATCCAGCACGACCGCGCAGCGCAGCGTGCCCGACGAGATGATGTCATCCAGCGCATCGGCATGGGCGGCGGCGGTAAGGCATGTGGCGGCAAACAGCCCTGCCGTGACGGCGGTCTTCATGGTGATTCTCCCTGTTCGCGGTCATTCGAGCGACCTTTTGTTCCAAAAGTATGGAGCCGACTCTTTCGTGAATCAACAAAAATACTGTATGTATATTTCTGGGATTTAACTTGGCCGGAGGAGGAACGGATGCGAATCGCAGTCGAGGCGCTGACACGGACGGTCACGCAGATATTCGTCCGCGCGGGGCTTCTGCCCGATCAGGCGGCGGCGATAGCACGCACCATCGTGGCGGGGGAACGGGACGCCTGCAAGTCGCATGGCATCTATCGCATCGCCGGCTGCCTGCGGACGGTCAAGGCGGGCAAGGTGGATCCGATGGCGGCGCCGGTGCTGACCGATGACGGATCGGCCATCCTGCGGGTAGATGCCAATGGCGGGTTCTCCTGCGCCGGGTTCGAACTGGGCGCGCCCGCGCTGGCGGAACGGGCCAGGACGCTGGGCATGGCCGCGCTGGTCATCAACGACTGCACGCATTTCTCGGCCCTCTGGCCCGAGGTGGAGGCGTTGACCGATCTGGGCGTCGCGGGGCTGGCCATGTGCCCCAGCTATGCCAGCGTGGCGCCTGCGGGCGGGACGGCGGCGCTGCTGGGCACCAATCCCATCGCCTTCGGCTGGCCGCGTCCGGGCGCGGACCCCTATGTCTTTGACTTCGCCACAAGCGTCGCGGCGCGCGGAGAGATCGAACTGCACCGCCGCGCGGGCAAGGTGCTGCCCGAGGGTTGGGCCGTCGATCCCGATGGCCAGCCGACCACCGATCCCGAACAGGCGCTGGAAGGCGCGATGCTGCCCTTCGGTGGCCACAAGGGGTCTGCCATTTCCACCATGATCGAACTGCTGGCCGGGGTGATGATCGGCGATATGACCAGCCCCGAGGCGCGGGCCGATCTGGGCGGCATGTCGCTGCTGCCCAAACACGGAGAGCTGGTGATCGCCTTCAGTCCCGAACGCTTTGCTGCTGGGCGTCCGGGCGATCCCTTTGCACGCGCCGAGGTGCTGTTCGATGCGATTCTGGGGCAGGGCGCGCGCCTTCCCTCGCAACGCCGTTTCGCCGCGCGGGCGAAGGCGCTGGCGGATGGCATCGCCCTGAACGATGAGGAGCGCGCCGAACTCGACCGGCTGCACGATCTTGGGCTTGCTGCCGTCTGACGTCTGAAAGGAACCGCGATGACCGATGTGACCGAACGAAAACGTGGCGACGGGGTGCGGCTTGTCCATTCCATCCTTCGCGACGACATCCTGAACCTCGTCCTGCCACCCGGCAGCCCGATCGACGAGATCCAGCTGGCCGAGCGGCTGTCGATGTCGCGCACCCCCATCCGCGAGGCGCTGGTCCGGCTGGCCGCCGAAGGGCTGGTCACGACATTGCCGAACCGATCCACCATCGTGTCGAACATCGACTTTCTGAACATGCACACTTTCTTCGACGCGCTGACGCTGATGTATCGCGTGACGACACGGCTGGCCGCCGAATACCGGACCGAGGCGGACCTGGAGGTCATCCGCGACCATCAGGTGGCCTTCGCCGCCGCGGTCGAGGCGCAGGATGCCCGCGCCATGATCGCGACCAACCGCGACTTCCACGCCGCGATCGCGGATGCGGGGCGCAACCCGTATTACAGCGGGCTGTTCTGCCGCCTTCTGGACGAGGGGCGGCGCATCCTGCGCATCTACTATTCCTCCTATGGTGATCGCCTTCCCCGCCGATATGTCGATCAGCATGACGAGATCATTTCGGTGATCGAGGCGGGCGATATCGCGGGCGCGGATCGGGTGGCGACGGAACATGCCGACCAGATCGTCAAACAGATCCAGTCGCTTATCGCGCGGGATCGACGGCATTCGCTGGAGCTGCAAATTTGAGTCGACAAGAAAAATACAACGCATATATTCGGGGTAAAGAAAAACAGCCAAGGGAGTGACCATGAAGGCCGAGATCTTTTCCGGGTGCATCCCGGCGCTGATGACCCCATGCACCGCGGACCGCCGTCCCGACTTCGACGCGCTGGTCGCCAAGGGGCAGGATCTGATCGCCCAAGGCATGTCCGCCGTCGTCTATTGCGGTTCGATGGGCGACTGGCCGCTTCTGACGGATGATCAGCGGATGGAGGGTGTCGCACGCCTTGTCGCCGCCGGCGTTCCGGTGATCGTCGGGACGGGGGCGGTCAATACCGCCAGCGCGGTCGCCCTTGCCGCCCATGCCGCAAGCGTCGGCGCCAAGGGGCTGATGGTGATCCCGCGCGTGTTGTCGCGCGGCCCTTCGGCCACCGCCCAGCGCGCGCATTTCAAGGCGATCCTCGCCGCCGCGCCGGACGTGCCCGCCGTCATCTACAACAGCCCCTATTACGGCTTCGTCACGCGGGCGGACCTGTTCTTTGCGCTGCGGGCCGAACATCCGAACCTTGTCGGGTTCAAGGAATTCGGCGGCCCCGCCGACATGCGCTATGCCGCCGAGAATATCACGAGCCAGGACGATGACGTGTCGCTGATGGTGGGGGTCGATACCGCCGTCTTCCACGGTTTCGTCAACTGCGGCGCCACCGGGGCGATCACCGGGATCGGCAACGTGCTGCCCAAGGAGGTTCAGCACCTCGTCGCGCTGTCGCAGGCGGCGGCGGGCGGCGATGCCAAGGCCCGGCGTCTTGCGCTGGAACTGGAAGCGGCCTTGGCGGTGCTGTCGTCCTTCGACGAAGGCCCGGACCTCGTGCTGTTCTACAAGCACATGATGGTGCTGAAAGGCGCGCCGGAATATGCGCTGCATTTCAACGAGACGGACGCACTGTCCGACAGCCAGCGCGGCTATGCCGAGGCGCAGCTTCGGCTTTTCGACGCGTGGTATGCCGATTGGAGCCGCAACGCCTGAATTTGCGGCGGCCCGATCCCGGGGGACCGGGCCGCCCGATGTCACGCGGTCTTGCGGCGGCGCAGGAAGACCACTGTGCCGATCAGCACGAGGACGCCAGCCGCCGCCATCAGGATGCGCACGTTGCGCACCATGTTCGACGTCGGACCGCCCGCACGGATCATCGCGACGTCTTCGGCGGCGACCGTCATCTGCCCGTCGCCGAACTGCGCCACGGCATAGTTCGCAAGCAACGCGATCTGACCATCGTCCAGCGAATTGAACGCGTTCGGCTGCGTGCCGAAGGGGGGCATGAAGACATGGCCTTCTTCGGTCTTGCGATCGACGCCGTTCAGCACCGCCGCGACGAAGTTGTTCACGCCCGCGCCCGAGGTGTCGGAGTTGTGGAACAGGCTGGGGTAATACTGGTCCTGGGTCCCTTGCCCGTCATAACCGTGGCAGGATGCGCAGTTGGCGGAATAGATTTGCGCGCCCTTGCCCGGATCGGACAGGTCGGGGCTTTCGATCCCGCGGAAGCTTGCCGTCAGGTTTCCGGCCTCCCCCTGTCCGAAACGGGCCGGGCCGCCGATTGCGGGCACGTCCATGATATAGGTGGCGATCGCGCCCAGATCGTCCTTCGTCAGCTTGGAGAAGCTGTGCGAGACAGCTTCGGCCATGCTGCCGCCCGCCTGGGATTTACCCTCGGCGCGGCCGGTGGCCAGATAGGCGACGATCTCGTCCTTCTGCCAGCTTCCGATGCCGGCGTCCTTGTCCGAGGTGATGTTCGGCGCGAACCACGGGCCGACCTGTGCGCCCGCCAGATGTAGACTGCCATCCTCTTGCATCAGCATGCCGCGCGGGGTGTGGCAGGTCGAACAATGGCCCGGACCCTCGGCCAGATAGGCGCCGCGGTTCCATTCCGCCGACTTCGCCGGATCGTCCCGATGCACCGCCGTGTCGCGGAACATCAGGTTCCAGCCGATCATCGAGAAACGCAGGTTGAACGGGAATTCCAGCGTTGTCTGCTGGCTCGGCTCGTCGATGGGGGCTACGCCTTGCATGAAATAGGCGTAAAGCGCGTGGATATCCTCGTCCGTGATCTTGGCGAAGGCGGTATAGGGCATGGCCGGATAAAGGTTCGCGCCATCGGCACGGATGCCGCGCCGGACCGCATCCGCGAATTGCTGTTCGGTGTAGTTGCCGATGCCGTGGGTGGTCGAGGGCGTGATGTTGCCCGCCCAGATGTCGCCCACCGGCGATGCGATGCGGTGGTTGCCGCCGAAGGGCTTGTCCTCGGGGCCGGTATGGCAGGCCACGCAATCCGATGCGGTCGCGACATAGCGGCCGCGCTCCACCAGATCGTCGGGGAAAGTCTGCGCGGCGGCCATGCTTGCGGACAGGGCGAAGAAGGCGAGGGCGGTTTTCATGGTCATGCTCCCTTCGCCTCGGACACCAGCGCCTCGGCGGCCATGAAGGCCATCGCGGTCATGGTGATGGTGCTGTTGCCGCAGGCCGTGCTGGCCATCGCGCCGCCGCCGGGCAGATAGAGGTTGGCGTGATCATGCGTGCGCGAATGGCGATCCACGACCGATGTCGCGGGATCGTTGCCCATGATCGTCCCGCCCATGATGTGTTTGGACGTGCTGAACTTTTCGGGGCTGGCGGGTTTGAAGTCGGTCGCGCCGACCGCTTCGGCGATGCGCTGCGCCAGCGGGTTCGAATATTCCGCCGATGACCGGCGCACGTAATCGCCCACGTCCCAGTAGACGCTGGGGCGCGGCAGGCCCAGCCAGTCTTTCTGCGCCGACAGGGTCAGGCGGTTGTTCGGATCGGGCAGCATCTCGAACGCCGCGACGACGTTCAGGGATGTGGCGGTCAGGCGGCGGATCTCCTCGTCCAGCGCGCGGCCGACCTTGCCGCTGGACATGGCGCGTTTGGCGATGTCGCGGTTGCGGGCGAAGTTGTTCAGCCGGAAATAGACGGCGGCATGATCGGCGCGGAAATCCCCCTGCGAGGTTTCCATGATCCCGCTGTTCACCACCGGCCCTGCGCCCAGCCAATAAGGCTCGACCGTAGTGAAGGTATAGCCCTGCTGGGGGTGGTCCATCATGTTGCGGCCCACCTGATCGGACGAGTTCGCAAGCCCGTTCGGGTTCCGATCATCCGCCGACATCAGCATCAGGCGCGGCGTTTCGACCCCGTTGCAGGCGATGACGAAATGTTCGCCCGTGACGCGGTGGCTGGTCTTGTCGCGGTCATAGTAATGGACCGCGACGATGCGGTTTCCTTCGCCCGTCTCGACCCGATACACCACGGAATTTTCAAGGATCGTCGCGCCCTTTGCCTCCAGCCGGTTCAGCGAGGTGGCGGCGTCGTATTTCGCGCCCACCGGGCAGACTGGAACGCAGTTGTTGTTCGCGCAGCAGGCCGGGCGGTCGTCATAGGGCATGCCGGAATTGCGCGCCTGTGCTACCGGGACGTTCCGCAGGCCCAGCTTGTCACGCATCACCTCGGTGAATTTGCGTTCGCCCTGCGACAAAGGCAGGTGCGGCATGGGATAGGGCATGGACCGCGTGCGCACCGGCCATTGGTCGGCGGGGTCGGCGGGGCCGCAGATGCCCAGCTTGCGCTCGGTCATGTTGTAATAGGGGTCGATCGTTTCATAATCGAACGCCCAGTCGCGGCCCACCCCATAGCGCGAGCGCAGCTGCATGTCCTCGGGCGTCAGCCGCCACGAGGTGCCCGCCCAGTGCCAGGTCGACCCCCCGGCGTAACGGATATAGGTCGGATCGTATTTGTTCGGCCCGGTGCTTTCCAGATGCTCCAGCCCGTGAAAGGGGTGCGGCGCCCAGTCGGCGGGGGGGTAGGAGGCGGTGGCGTCGGGCTTCGCGCCCAATGGCAGGTTGCGGTAATTCTCGACGATCTGCGCGCGCGACACGCGCGGGCCGGCTTCGATCATCAGAACTTCGAGCCCCGCATCGAGGCAATGTTCGGCGATGACGGAACCGACGACGCCGGTTCCGACGACGATGACTTGGGAGGAGCTGGTCATGATAACTGGCTTTGCTTGTCTTAGAACCGGGGGAGGTCGGTCAGGGGGTAAAGGTCGTTCCCCCATGCGTTCGGCGCGGAAAACCCGAAGGTGGGGATCGGCACCATGTCGATGGTCGGCTGGTAAAGCAGCGCTTCTTCATAGGTGAACAGCGTCGCATCCCGGTCCCCGGAGGACGATCCGGTATACCACGCCGAGATCACCCAGAAGGCGAAGTCGCGCAGCTCTCCTTCGGGGATGGCGTCGAAGAAATCCTCGACCCGGCTTGCACCCCGTGCGGCTGCGGTTTCGGTGATCCGGTCAAGCATGTCGCCAAGGTTGGGATAGGAGGCCTGCGCAAACGCGGCGATGCGCGCACCGACCGCGGGGCTGAGATCGTGGTTCACCAGCAGCTGCGATGCGCCCATGAACCGGGATTCGATGTCCTGCGTGGCGGCGAATGTGAACGAAGGCATCGCGTTGGCAAGCATCGCCGCCGTTCCAAGCAGGAAAAGCTGACGGCGGTTCATCCGCGCGATTTGGGAATGGGGTTTCAAGATGGCACCGTGATGAATGTATACGTCTGTCCACTGGACATCCCGGTTGCCTTATTCCCGCGCGATAGATAAGACAAATCGCAATAATGGATGATTTGATAAGCAAAGTAGATCAATGCCGCTGCCCTCCAACCGCCACCTCGAAGCGTTCATGGCGCTGGCCGAGGCGCGCTCGTTTCGCATCGCGGCGGCCCGGATGGGCATGTCGCAGCCGGCGCTCAGCCAGAATATCGCGTTGCTGGAGGCACATGTGGGCGCGGCGCTGTTTCTCCGCACCACCCGCGCCGTGACCCTGACCGCCGAGGGGGTCGAGTTTCGCCGCCATCTTGCCGATGCCTTGCCCGCCTTGCAGACAGCGGTGGACAGCGTGCGGAACTTCGGCAAGGCGCCCGCGCGAAAGCTACGGCTGGGGTTTCTTGCCTCTGCCGTCGTCAGCTATCTGCCCGAGGCGTTGACGCGGTTCCGGAACGATTTCCCCGAGGTCGAGGTGACGGTGCGGGACGATGCCGCCGAGGGGTTGTTCAACGCCGTCCATCGCGGCGATCTGGATCTGGCCGTGTCCAGCTTTCTGCCGCATGGCGGGCTTGACGTGACCTTCACCGAGATCGTCAAGGACCCCTTCTACGCCGTGATGCGCCACGACCATCCGCTTGCGGCACAGGCAAGGATCACATGGGCCGAACTGGTTCAATACGACATCATCGGCGCCAATGTCGGAAGCGGCACCCGTTTCGCGGTGGATGCGGCCATGCGCGAACATGGGCGTTCGATGAAGACGGTGATGGATTTCAACCATTTCCTTGCCGTTGCCGGTATGGTCGATGCGGGGTTGGGGGTCAGCGCGCTGCCGCTCATGAACTGCCCGCGCCCCGATCACCCGACGCTTCGCGCGGTCGAACTGGTCGATCCGGTGGTGACGCGGAATCTGGGCATCATCACGGGCAATCGCGACGGCGACCTGTCGGGTTACGTCTTGCGGTTCCGCGACGGCATATTGGGGGTGCGCCCCAGATGACGTGCGGTCGAGCGGCAGGTGGCGCTGGCGCCGTTCGTCGTGAAGAAGACGACCGGCGCCGGCCTGTCGCGTCTGTTTGGTCGGTAGATGGCGGGGGTCAGCCGGGGATGGGGGTGTTCAGCAGTTGCTGTTCCCACAGGAAGGCGATGCCGCTGCCGCCCGCATGGTGCTTGAGGATGTCCGCAAGTTCGGCCGCGTGTTCGGTCCGCGCCCAGTCGCGCTGCCATTCCGCCGCCACGGCCAGCCATGTCATCACGTTCGCGCCCGCCGCGATCATGCGCTGGATCGCGACCTCATGCGCCTCGACCGATACGGCGCCCGAGGCGTCGGTGACCACGGTGACGTCCCAGCCCTCGCCAAGCGCCTGAATCACGGGCATGGCGACGCAGATCTCGGTCCAGAGGCCGGCGATGATCAGCTGCTTGCGGCCCGTGGCCTTGACCGCGTCCACGACCGCCGCGTCCTCCCACGTGTTGATGAAGGTGCGGTCGATCACCTCTTGGCCCGGAAACACGTCGGTGATCTGCGGGAACAGGTATCCGCCGCGATCGGCGATCACGCTGGTCAGGATGGTGGGCACGCCGAAGGCCTTTGCCGCCTTGGCCAGCGCGGTGGTGTTGTTCACCACCATCTGCGGCTCGTGGCTGTTCACGTTGGCAAGCTGATAGGGCTGGTGGTCGATCAGCACGAGCACCGAATCCTCGGGGCGCAGAAGCGAGGAGAGGCCGTTGCGGAAGGTCATGGTCGGATCCTTTCTCGGGGGTTGCGCCTGCACTTTGCCGTTCGGGTTTTCGGTGCGATAGTGCCGCGCGCGGGCAAGCTGTGTCGCAGAATGGGGAACGCCATGGACATCGAGGATTTGCAGACCTTCGTCGAGGTGGCCGATGCGGGCGGCGTTTCGGCGGCGGCGCGGCGGATGGGCCTGTCGAAGTCGATCGTCAGCCGCCGTCTGCACCGGCTGGAGGCGGAGTTGGGCGTGCAGCTTCTGGCCCGCAGCACGCGCGGCGCCGCACTGACCGAGGCGGGGGCCGCCTTTCGCGACCATGCCGCCCGCGCCAGCGCCGAGATCGACACCGCGCGCGAGGCGATCCAGCCGAGCGGCGCATTGCGCGGACGGTTCCGCGTGGCAATGCCGCTGACGCTCGGGCCGACGCATTTCGCGCCGTCGCTGGCGAAGATGGCACAGACCCATCCGCAGTTGCAGATACACACCGCCTATAGCGACCGTTTCGTCGATCTGATCGCAGAGGGGTTCGATTGCGCGGTCCGCGTCGGGTATCTGCCGGACTCGGCATTGGTGGCGAAACGGGTGGGGCCGATCTTCGGCAGTCTGCTGGCCAGCCCCGAATACATCGCAGCGCATGGCGCGCCAGAGGTGCCCGCCGACGTTCCCGGCCATCAGGCGCTGATGCACGGAACCGAGGGGTGGCAGTTCATGGAGGGCGGCCAGTCCGTCACGGTCCAGCCGCAGGGGCGGTTCAAGGCGGACAACGGCAACGCGCTTCTGACGGCGGCGGTGGCGGGGCTGGGGATCGCGTGGCTGCCCGATTGCCTGACCCATGCGCATGTCGCCTCGGGGGCGCTGGTGCGGATCATGACGGACCATCCGCCCCCTGCGGCGGGGGCCTATGTCGTGCGCCCGCCGGGGCAGCATCCCGCGCGCAAGGTGCGCATCCTGACCGAACTGCTGACCGAACATTTCAGGCAAAGCCCCGAATTCGCCGCGCTGTGACGTTCCGCAAACCGGGACACCGATGGGCGCATCGCGGGACTATCCACATCGCCCGGCAGCCGCCAACATGGCGCAAACGGAGGATGACATGAGCTGGAACCCCGCGCTTGACCCCGGCTGCCCCGATGATGTCGGCATGGACGCCATCGAGACGCTGATCGTGCCGCGCGCCCGCGACCTTGGCGGGTTCGAGGTCCGACGTGCGCTGCCTGCGCCGAAGCGGCAGATGGTTGGGCCGTTCATCTTCTTCGATCAGGCCGGACCGGCCGAGCTTCTGACGGGGCAGGGGATCGACGTGCGGCCCCATCCGCATATCGGGCTTGGCACCGTCACCTATCTGTTCCGCGGCGATTTCCACCACCGCGACAGCACCGGCGCCGATCAGGTCATCCGCCCCGGCGCGCTGAACTGGATGGTTGCGGGGCGGGGAGTGACGCATTCGGAACGCACCTCGGCGGAGGCACGGCAGGGGCCGAACAGCCTGTTCGGCATCCAGACGTGGCTGGCCCTGCCCGAGACGCACGAGGACATCGCCCCCAGCTTCGAGCATCACGGCGAAGACACGCTGCCGATGATCGAGGATCACGGCATCTCGCTGCGGCTGATCCTCGGGTCGGCCTATGGCAAGTCCGCCCCGGCGACGATGCTGTCCGAGGCCTTCTATGCCGATGTGCGGCTGGAGCCGGGCGCGCGGTTGCCTTTGCCCGACAACCATGAGGATCGCGGCATCTACATCGTCGACGGCTCGATCACCATCGCGGGGCAGGATTTCGCAGCACCGCAGATGATGGTGTTCCGCCCCGGCGACCGGATCACGGTGGCGGCGGGCGAGCGCGGTGCGCGGCTGATGATCCTTGGCGGCGCGACGCTGAACGGGCCGCGCTATATCTGGTGGAACTTCGTCGCCTCCTCGCGCGAGCGGATCGAGGCGGCCAAGATCGAATGGCGCGCGCAGAACTGGGGCAAGGGGCGGTTCGACCTGCCGCCGGACGACCGCGACGAACACATCCCCCTGCCGGAATAGGGAGCGAACGGAATGGCCTGGCCGACCTTGGATTATCTGGGATGGCGCGAGACATGTTCCGCGCTGCATCTCTATCTGCAGATCGCGGGAAAATACCGGCTGGCGCATTCGCCGTGGCTGAACCATTCGTGGAACGCGACGTTCTATGTCACGCCCACGGGCCTGACGTCATCGCCCATCCCGGACGGGCCGGGCATCGAGATCGTGTTCGATCTTCACGAACACAGGGTCGTCGGCGTGAATGGCGAGGGCCGGACCGCCTCGTTCGCGCTTGGGCCGATGACGGTGGCGGCGTTTCATGCGGCCTTCGTCGAACTTGTCTCCGACCTTGGCGGCACGCCCGTGTTCAACGGCCTGCCGAACGAAGTGCCGCATCCCGTGCCCTTCGCCGAAGACCACCGCGACCGTCCCTATGACCGAGATGCGGTGCGGCGCTTCCATCAGGCCACCATGCGGATCGACCGCGTCTTCAACACGTTCCGCACCTCGTTCCTTGGCAAGTCCAGCCCGGTCCATCTGTTCTGGGGCGCGCTCGATCTGGCCGTGACGCGGTTTTCCGGCCGCCGCGCGCCGCTGCATCCTGCTGGCATTCCCGCATTGCCCGACGATGTCGCACGCGAGGCCTATGATCGGGAGGTCTCGTCCGCCGGCTTCTGGCCCGGGGGCGGTGGCATCGACTATCCGGCCTTCTATGCCTACGCCTATCCGGCGCCGGGGGGCTTCCGTGCGGCAAGGGTCCAGCCCGACGCCGCCTTCTGGCACGAGGGTCTTTCCGAGTTCGTTTTGCCATACGATGCCGTGCGGTCGGCAGACGATCCCGATGCGACGCTTCTGGCGTTCCTGACATCGACCTACGAGGCGGCGACCGATCTTGGCGCGTGGGACCGCGATCTGCTGGAATGCGCGCAAGGACGCCCCCGTTTCGTGCGTCGGCCCGATGCGACCGCTGCCGAGCCGGTTGCCGAGCCGATCCTGCGCGAGGATGGTCCGACGAAAGGGCGCTACCTTCTGGCGGTCGGCGGTGTCGAGGCCGAGATGACCTACAGCCGCGCCGGCAGCGACCTCGTCATCATAGACCATACCGGAGTCCCCGCAGCTCTGCGCGGCCGCAAGGTGGGCGAGCAATTGGTGCGCCGAGCCGTCGAGGACGCGCGCCGCGACCGGGTCGAGATCGTGCCGCTTTGCCCTTTCGCCAAAGCGCAATTCCAACGTCACCCCGAATGGCGGGACGTGCTGCGCAAGTCCTGAAATGCGCCTGTTGCACTGTGCATCGAAATCAAGGTGACGCGCAAAGCGGCGCTGTGAATTACATAAGCGCGATTACTGGTGTTAGCCATCAAGGCGGGGTGGGATGTCCCCCTGCCTCGCGCAACATTCCGGACGAGTTCCGATAAGGCCTCATGCCGCCGGAACACCCAAATCACGAACCGATCACAAAAATTCTATACCATGTGAAGCTAGGTATGCTATGCAACCCCTGTGCCGCGCGGTGTGATTCCCGCCGATGCGGGATTTGTAACAACAAGGTAGTGGGGGTGTTGTGAACCCGGAGATGCTCAAAGGCCACCTTGATGCAGTCGTGCTTTCGGTCGTCGAAGGCGGCGCGCACTATGGCTATGCGATCATCAAGGAAATCGGCCAACGCAGCCAAGGCGCACTCACTCTGCCGGAAGGCACCATCTATCCTGCGCTTCATAGGCTTGAAAAAGCGGGCCTGATCGTAAGCGAGTGGGAACAGGCCCCGACGGGGCGCAAAAGACGAACCTATACTTTGACCGATCTTGGAAGACGAACTCTTACTGAGAGATGCGATCAATGGAACTCCTTCGCGAACGTGATCACCGCCCTGCTGACGAAGCCGCGTACGGCAACCGCCTTATAGAGGAATACGCCACCCGCACTGCCGAAGCCGCGTCTTCCGACCGTGAAATGGCCGAAAGGCTGCGGTGGGAGATCATGGACCACCTTGCCGAAGCGGCCCTGGAGGCGGAAGACGCTCAAGACCCCGCCCGCGCCGCGATCGAGCGTTTCGGCTCTCCCGTTGCATTCGTGGCCGAATATCGCACCGCCGTGGTGGGATGGCGGCTGAAGCGCATGCGCTCCACAGCCCTTTACGCGATGATCGCCGTCTTCGTCGGGATGCGGCTGCGCAACTTCTTTCTGGAACCGGGCTGGCGCGACAGCCTGCAATCCACCTTCTGGGGCGATGCGCTGCTTGCCATCGACCGCTATGCCTTCCTGATCGCCGTGCTTCTGTTGACGGTCGGGCTGATCTCGGGCAGCCGTTTCTTTCCGCGCATCCGGATGGGCGACGGCCCCAAAAGCGACCTTGTCACCATCGCCGCGCCATCCGTCCTCATCCTTCTGTCCGCCCTTGCCATCATCGGTTCCATCTTCGTGCTGACGGGACCGAGCGTCATGAGCCTTGCCAACTATGGTCTGGGTTCGGTCACTTTCGCGGCGCTTGCCACGGTTTGCATCGTCATCCTTGCGCGGTTGCTGAACCTTGTCGTCGCCTATGTCACATCCCTCAAAACGCTGAGCCTGCCCAAAGAGCTTTTCTAAGGGCAGCCTTCCCCACATCGCCAAATTGAGGCGTCGGGCTTAGGGCCCGGCCCCCTCATGTCTTGTCATCCGAGGCGCCCCGCGCTTCTCGGGCCGATCTCGCACGGCCCGCCGCAGGAGAAATGCAATGTATCAGCCCAAGACTTCACCGCCCCGCCCCGCCCCGTCCGAACCCCTTGCCATCGTCGGGATGGCATGCCGATTTCCGGGCGGGGTTGCGACGCTGGACGACTATTGGGCCCTGATGGCCGAGGGCCGCGACGGCATCCGCGAGATTCCTGCTGACCGGCTTGACATCGACAAGTTCTACGACCCGCGCGCCGAGGCGCCCGGCAAGATATTCGTGCGGCACGGCGGGTTCCTTGAACAGTCGCTGGATGCGTTCGATGCGGAATATTTCGGCATGTCCCCGCGTGAGGCGGCCTATCTGGACCCGCAGCAGCGCCTGCTGATGGAAGTCGCATTCGAGGCGATCGAGGATGCGGGCATTCCGGCGGACAAGCTGCGCGGCAGCAATACCGGCGTCTTCATCGGCGGTTTCATGGTCGACGGGATGCTGACGCAGTTCAGCCCGCTTGGCCGCGACGCCATCGGACAGCACAGCGCCGTCAGTTCGACCCTAACGATCCTGTCGAACCGCATCTCCTATCTTCTGGACCTGCACGGGCCGAGTTTCACGCTGGATACCGCCTGTTCGTCGTCGCTGGTGGCCATGCATCAGGGATGTCAGGCGCTGCGCCACGGCGAATGCGATCTGGTGATGGTCGGCGGCGTGAACGTGATCTTCCGGCCCGAGACGCTGATCGCCATGTGCAAGGGCGGCTTCCTGTCGCGTGACGGGCGGTCCAAAAGCTTCGATGCGCGGGCCGACGGCTATGGTCGCGGCGAAGGCGCGGGCATGGTGCTGGTCAAGCGCCTTTCCGATGCGCAGGCTGCGGGCGACCGCATCCACGCCGTCATCCGCGGCAGCGGCGTCAATCAGGACGGGCGCACCGACGGCATCACCCAGCCGAACGGCGATGCGCAGGCCGACCTGATCCGCGCCGTCTGCACACGCGAGGAGATCGACCCCGCAGGCATCACCTATGTCGAGGCGCATGGCACCGGCACCGCCATCGGCGATCCGATCGAGCTGCGCGCGTTGGGCCGCGTGTTCGGATCGGCGCGCAAGGCGGGCCAGGACCCCTGCCTTGTCGGGTCGGTCAAGGCCAATATCGGCCATCTGGAAGCCGCGGCGGGTATCGCCGCCGTCATCAAGACCGCCCTGTGCCTGAAGAAAGGCATGGTGCCGCCCGTGGCCAATCTTGAAACCGTCAACCCGGCGCTGGATCTGGCGGGATGGCGGCTCGACCTGCCGCGCGCCCTTGCCCCCCTGCCCGCCTTGCCCAATGGCCAGCGGGGCCGCGCGGCGATCAACTCGTTCGGGTATGGCGGCACCAACGCATCGCTGATCATGGAGGCGCCGCCGGAAACCGCAGCGGCACCCGCCCGCGCGGCAGCGCCCAGCACGCTGCTGCTGATTTCGGCGCGCAGCACCGATGCGCTGCGCGATCTGGCGGCGCGCTATCGCGACCGTCTTGCGGGGCTGGACGCACAGGACTTCGCCGATCTGTGCCATTCCGCCGCGCGCCGCCGCAGCCAGCATGAATACCGCCTTGTCGTGGTGGCGGCCGATGCCGAAGCCGCGGCCGCGGCGCTGGACGATTTCGTCGAAGGGCGTGAAAACCCCGATGTCGTGAAGGGCTTTGCGCGCCGTTCGGGCGAGGCACCCGTTTTCGTATTCACCGGCATGGGCCCGCAATGGTGGGGCATGGGGCGTGACCTTCTGGCCGCCGACCCCGTCTTCAGCGCTGCCGCAGAAGAGATCGACGCGCGTTTCAAGGGCATCTCGGGCTGGTCCATCCTTGACGAACTTGCGCGCCCCGAAGCCGAAAGCCGCGTGACGAAGACCGAGATCGCCCAGCCTGCCAATTTCCTGATCCAGACGGCGCTGATGCATCTGCTCCGCTCGATGGGTGTCGATCCGGCTGCGGTCGTCGGGCATAGCGTGGGCGAGGTCAGCTCGGCCCATGCCGCGGGCGTTCTGTCGCTGGAGGATGCGCTGCGCGTGTCGCATCTGCGCGCGAAACTTCAGGCGACCACCGCAGGTCAGGGCGCGATGCTGGCCGTGGGCCTGTCGCCTGCCGCCGCCGCCTCCTATCTGGCCGGGCACGAGGCGCTGGTGTCCATCGGCGCGGCGAACGGCCCCGCCTCGATCACGCTGGCGGGCGACGCGGCCGCGCTGGAGGACATCGCCGCCCGCCTGACCGATGACGGCATCTTCAACCGGATGCTTCAGGTCGAAACCGCCTATCACAGCCCGGTCATGGACCCGCTTCTGGACCCGTTGGAAGCTGGCCTGCAAGGCATCGCGCCGCAACCCGCCACGCTGCCGCTCTATTCCACCGTGACCGCGATGCAGGCCGAGGACGAGGATTTCGGCGCCGCATACTGGCGCCACAACGTCCGCGACTGCGTCCGCTTTGCCGACACGGTGCGCGAGATGATCGACGACGGTCACGAATGCTTCCTTGAAGTCGGCCCGCATCCGGTCCTGGGCGGGTCGCTGCGCGAATGCCTGCTGGATGCCAATGTCGAAGGCGTGACCGCGATGACCCTGCGCCGCGGCCAGCCGGAACGCCAGAACATCCTGCGCGGCATCGCCCAGCTTCACGTTGCGGGCGTTGTCGTCGATTGGGCGCGGTTCTTCGACACCGGCAGCTATGTGCCGCTTCCCGCCTATCCGTGGCAGCGCCGCAGCTTCTGGAGCGAGGGCGACGCCGCACGCGCCGACCGCCTTGGCACGCCGGACGAGGCGACGCTGCTGGGCGCGCCGCAATCCGCGCCCGCTCCGCTGTGGCGCGCCAGCTTCAACCGCAACCGCATGGCCTATGTGCTTGATCACCGCGTCGAGGGCAGCACCGTCCTGCCCGGCGCCGCCTATGTCGAGATCGCGCTGGAACTTGCCGCTGCGCTGCAAGGGCCGCTTCACCTGTCCGACCTGAGCTTCAGCCAGGCCCTGCTGATCGGCGATCTGGACGAGATTTCGATCCAGACCGGCTTCGACACGGCCAGCCGCCGCTTCGCCATCCACAGCACGGCGGGCACGGACTGGACGCTGCACGCGACGGGCCGCGTATCCTCGCGCGAGATGCCCGCCCCGCTGGCCGAAGACATGCCCGCCCTGCGCGCCCGCATCACCCAAGGCTTCGGCACCGCCGCGCATTACGCCGGAATGGATGCGCGCGGGCTGCAATACGGCCCCGCCTTCCGCGGCATCGCGCAGATCGACCTGTCCCACGACCGCACCGAGGTTCTGGCCCGCGTCGAAACCCCCGCCAGCCTGCAGCCGCGCGGCGAGGTGCTGCATCCCGCGCTGCTGGACGCCTGCTTTCAGGCGCTGATCTCGATGCTGCCCGACAGCGGCGACCCGGTGGCCTACGTCCCCGTGCGGATCGAGGAAATCGTCGTCCATGCCAGACCGCATGGCACATTCACCGCGCATGGCACGCTTGTGTCGCATGACGCGCACCAGATGCAGGCCGACCTGCGCCTTCTGGCCGATGACGGCACCGTGCTGGTGGAACTGGGCGGTATCCATGCCCGCAGCCTTGGCGCCAATGTCGAGGCGGATGTCGATCACCTGATCACCCGTT
The DNA here is from genome assembly GCF_004959935.1 of Falsirhodobacter xinxiangensis. Classification (GTDB taxonomy): domain Bacteria; phylum Pseudomonadota; class Alphaproteobacteria; order Rhodobacterales; family Rhodobacteraceae; genus Falsirhodobacter; species Falsirhodobacter xinxiangensis. The sequence continues at coordinate 92,084 of NZ_SMYN01000008.1, forward strand.
TCGAGATGGAACGGCAGGACCTTCCGGCCGGAAGCGCCGCGACGGGTGCGGTGCTGCTGATGGACCGCGAAGGCCACGGCCGCGCGCTGGCCGCCGCTCTGGGTGCCAGCATCGCGCTTGCCATCGTCGAGGACGGCCAGCCCATGCAGGACGCCGATCACGTGATCGACCTGCGCGCCCTGTCGGAACATGGCGAAGACCCGGTGGGCACCCAAGGCGCGGTCGATCTTCTTGCCACGCTCCAGTCGATGCCGCAGGACGGCAAACGCCGCCGCTACAGCCTCGTGCTGCCGACGCGGGCGGGGCAACCCTCGGCGGTGGCACTGGACTGCGCGGCGCGTCTGGGCCTGATGCGCGTTGCGGCGAACGAATATGCCGACATGGACATCCGCATGATCCAGATCGACGGATCGGCCGCCACGCAGGACCGGCTGTCGGCGGAACTGCTGTCGGCAACGGACGAGGATGACGTGGTGCTGACCGCCGATGCCCGCTTCGTCCGCCGCCTGAAACACATCCCCGCCGCACGGATCGCCGACGAGGCGCTGGCCCGCCGCAAGCACGGCACCGGCATGGAGGTCGAGGTGATCGCCGCCTTCCAGAGCGCGACCGCAAGCGATGTCCTTGCCCTGACACCGGACGGGCGGCGCGTGCTGCTGCGCCACGACGGCGCCGCCCCCCGCTTCGTGCATGTGCAGCCCGAGGCAACCGTCACCGCCCCCGAGGGCATGGACGATGCCGAGACGCTGGCGATGCTGCCGGTCGCCATCGCGGATGCCATGCTGGCCCGCGCAGGGCTGGAGGAAGGGCAGACGGTGGTCATCCATCCTGCGGGTGGCGATCTGGCCCGCGCGCTGGCCGTCGCCGCCACCCTGCGCGGCGCGGTGCTGGCCGAGGTGCCGGGCGCCCTGCAACCCGCCCGCAGCCTGCCGCGGATCGACCTGTTGTGCCTGACCGCGGCCGATGATCTGGCGCGGGCGCTTTTTCCGGCGATGGCAGGCGGCACGGTTCTGGACCTTGGCGGTGCGGACCTGCCGATCCCGGCGGACCTGACGCTCTTGCGGCTCGATCCGCGTGCGGTTCGCATCTGTTCGCTGGGCGACGCGATGGGTCGCATCGCGGGCAAGCTGCCCCGCACCTTCGTCCAAGGCCGGGGCGCGCCGCTGCGCCATGTGATCGGCCAGTCCGGCCCTGCGGCGGAAATGTCCCTGCTGCGCTCGGCCCCCGTGCCGGTCATCCGCGCGGACGGCACATATCTGGTCACGGGCGGCTTCGGCGGCTTCGGGTTCGAGATCGCGAAATGGCTGGCCGCCAAGGGCGCGGGCACCATCGCGCTGGCGGGCCGCAAGGGCGCGGACACCCCCCGCGCGCAAGAGATGATGGACCAGATCGCCGCGCTGGGCAGCAAGGCGATCCCGCTGGCGGTGGACATGGCCGATGCGCTGGCCGTCGCACAGATGGTCGAAACGCTAGGGCCGGACCTGCGCGGCATCTTCCACGCGGCGGGCATCCTTGACGATGCGCCCGTCTATCTGCTGAACGCGGGGCAGATCGACCGTGTGATGCAGCCCAAGGCGCTGGGCGCGTGGAACCTGCATCAGGCAACGCTGGACCACGATCTGGATGCCTTCGTCGCGATCTCGTCCATCGCCTCGCTTCTGGGCAGCCCCGGTCAGGGGTCCTATGCCGCGGCGAACACCTTCCTTGACGCTCTGGTCCGCCACCGCCGCCTTGCGGGCCGCCCCGGCATCGCCATCAACCTTGGCGCACTGGCCGAGGTGGGGATGGCCGCCCGCCACGACGGGGTCGAGAAACACTTCGCCCGCGTCGGCGTCGGGTCGTTGAAACCGGCCGAAGCGATCGGGATGCTGGACCGCATCCTTGGCTGGAACCCCGTCAACCTTGCCGCCGCGCCGATGGACTGGGCGCTGTGGGGCGAGACGTATCGCAAATGGGCGGCCTCGCCCCGCTATCGCCACCTTGTTCCCGAACGCAGCGCCGCGCAGGCCGAGGGCGTGTCGCTGGCCGACATGACCCCCGAAGAACGCACCGCGCTGGTCGAAGCGACGCTGCGCGAGCTGGTCGGTTCGGTCCTGCGGCTGCCTGCCGATGCGATCGACGTCAACCGCTCGCTTCTGAACATGGGGGTGGATTCGCTGATGGCGATGGAGCTTCAGGCCGTGATCGACCGCAGGCTGGGCCTGAAGGTCCCGACGCTGGAGCTGATGAAGGGCGTCGCCTTCGCGGCGCTGGCCCGCAACGTGGCCGCGATGGTCGACACCGCCCCACCCCCCGCCCCCGTTAAGGAGGCACCCCGCACCGCCGACATGGGCGAGCTTCTGGCCCGCCTTGAACAGATGAGCCCAGAGGAGATCGAACGCTCGATCGCCCTTCTGGAAGTTCCGGGTGAATGACATGAACGATCTCGATATCCTTGACGCCGGATCGCGGCGCGATCTTCTGGCAAGACTTCTGCGCGAAAAGGGCGAAAGGCAGGTCTCCAGCCATCCGCTGTCGCGCGGGCAGCAGGCGCTGTGGTTCCTGCATCAGGCTGCGCCGGACAACCCCGCCTATACCATCGTCTTCGCACTGCGCCTGCGCGGCACGCTGGATCGGGTCGCCCTGCTGCGCGCGCTGCAACTGATGGTGGACCGCCATCAACAGCTGCGGGCGAACTTCCGCATGCAGGCGGACGGCGCGCTGGTGCAGGACATCCGCGGCTATCGCCGGGTCGATCTGCCCGTGACGCTGACCGATGATGCCGAAACGGTGCTGCGCGCCGCCGCCGCCCGCCCCTTCGATCTGGAGACCGACGCGCTGTTCCGTCCCGAACTGGTCGCCACCGGCCCCGAGGATCACGCGCTGTTGCTGTCCATCCACCACATCGTCTTCGACGGCTGGTCGCTGTGGATGGTCGCGGATGAAATCCGCACCGCATACGAGGCGTTCGCGGCGGGGCGCGAGCCTGCGCTGCATCCGGTGCGCGGCACCTATGTCCAGCATATCGAACGGCAAGAGGCGGCGATCGCCGCCAGCGATGCGGATGCCGAATGGTGGACCGCGCGCCTTGCCCCTGCGAAGGCGGCGCTGGACCTGCCCTTCGATGCGCCCCGCCCGCCGGTGCGCGCGTCCGAAGGGGCGGCGCATCGCTTTGCGCTGGACGCATCGCTCAGCACCCGCCTGACCGATCTGGCGCGCGATCTGTCCATGACGCCCTTCACCCTGATGCTGGGCGCGTGGCAGATGTTCCTGTCGCGCTGGTCGGGCCAGTCGGTGATCCCGGTCGGCACCCGTTCCGCCGGACGGGGTCCGCAGGATGGCGACATCGCCGGGTATTTCGTGAACCCCGTCGTCGTCATCGCCGACATTGACCCGAACGCCGCTGCCGTCGATTTCCTGCGCGCCCTCCATGCGGGTGCGATGGAGGCTTTGGCCCATGACGCGCTGCCCTTTCCCACCATCGTCGAACGCATGAACCTGCGCCGCGATCCCAGCACGACGCCGCTGTTTCAGGTGTCCTTCGTGATGCAGAAGGCCCAGCGTGGCGGCGGCGCGATGGCACTGATGTCGGGCGAGGCCGATTGGGCGGGCCTGCGGGCGGAATATATCGATCTGCCGCAACAGGTCGGCCAGTTCGATCTGGATCTGGAGATGTTCGAGGTTGCAGGCGCATTGCGCGGCGTTCTGAAATACGACACCGCCCTGTTCCAGCCGGGCACGATCGAACGGCTGGCCGAAAACTTTGCGGCGATGCTGGCGGGTCTGGTGGCCGATCCGTCGCGACCGATCGACGATCTGCCCATCGTCAGCGCCGCCTCGCTGGCGCTGATCGCGGGGTTCACCGCCCCCGTCGCCGCACCGATCCCGGCCACCGAATGCGTGCATGACGCCTTTGCCGCGCAGGTTCGCCGGACCCCCGACGCCATCGCCCTGACCTGCGAGGGGCGGCACCTGACCTATGACCAGCTTAACCGCCGCGCGAACCGTCTGGCGCATCGGCTGATCGCGGCGGGCGTGCGGCCGGACGATCTGGTCGGCCTGTGCACCGACCGCGATTTCGAGATCGTGGTCGGCATCCTCGCCATCCTCAAGGCGGGCGCGGCCTATCTGCCGCTGGACCCGACGCTGCCCGCCGACCGCGTGAACTACATCATGGGCGACAGCGCATCGAAGCTGATCGTGCATCAGACCGGCAAGGCAGGCGTCGTGGACACCGCCGGGGCCGAGTTGATCGAGATGCTGCCGGGTGGCGAGATCGCGGGCGATTGGCCAGAGGACGACCTGCCCCCGCTGGCCGATTTGGACGGGCGCATCTATGTCATGTATACCTCCGGCACCACCGGGCGGCCCAAGGGTGTGCAGCTGTCGCACCGCAACGTCGCGCGGCTGTTCCTGAACACCGAAGGCTGGTATCGCTTCGGCCCCGAGGATGTCTGGCCGCTGTTCCACTCCTTCGCCTTCGACGTGTCGGTGTGGGAGATGTGGGGCGCGCTGACCAATGGCGGGCGGCTGGTGGTGGTGCCCTATGTGGTGTCACGATCCCCGGCGCTGTTCGTCGATCTGGTGCGGGACGAAGGGGTGACGGTGCTGAACCAGAGCCCGTCCGCCTTCAAGCTGTTCGTCGCCGAGGAAGGCGCCCGCCCCGCCCCAGAACGTTTCGCCATGCGCGCGATCATCTTCGCGGGCGAGCCGCTGGATCTGCAAAGCCTGCGCCCTTGGGTCGCGCGGCATGGCGACGAATCCCCGCTGATCGTCAACATGTATGGCATCACCGAAACCACCGTTCACGCCTCATACCGCATCATGCGCGAGGCCGACCTGCGCCGCCCGCGCAGCACCGTCGGTGTCGCCATCCCCGATCTGCGGCTGGATCTTCTGGACCACCGCCTGCGTCCGGTGCCCATCGGCGCGGCGGGGGAAATCCACGTCTCGGGCCCCGGTCTTGCCATCGGCTATCTGGGCCGCCCCGACCTGACGGCGGAAAAATTCGTGACCGGGCCGGACGGAGTGCAATACTACAAATCCAGCGATCTGGCGCGGCACCTGCCCGACGGCGACATCGAATACCTTGGCCGCAACGACAAACAGGTGAAGATCCGCGGCTTCCGGATCGAACTCGGCGAGATCGAGGGCGCGCTGTGCCGCCATCCCGACATCCGCTCGGCCGTCACCGTGGCGCAGGACCATCCCGTGCAGGGCCGCCGCCTTGTCGCCTATGTGGTGGGCGATGCGACCGACGCCGATCTGCGCGCCCATCTGGCGCGGACGCTGCCCGACTATATGCTGCCATCGGTGTTCATGCGTATCGACGCGGTGCCGCTGAACGGCAACGGCAAGGTGAACCACGCCCTGCTGCCCGAACCGCAGGACGCGCGCGACGAGGCCGAGACTTTCGTCGCCCCCCGCACCGAAGCCGAGGCACTGCTGCAACCGATCTGGGAAAAGGTGCTGGGCATCGCGCCCGTGGGCGTGAACGACGACTTCTTCCGTCTGGGCGGCCAATCGCTTCTGGCCGTGCATCTGGTGTCCGAGGCGGGGGCGGCCTTCGGGATGAAGCTGCCCACCGCGCTTCTGATGCGCAACCCGACCATCGCAGCCATGGCCGAGGCGATCGGCGCGGATGCCGGCTTCCAGCCGCTGGTGCCCATGAACCGCGGCAGCGGCACGCCGCTGTTCTGCGTGGCGGGCGGCGGGGGCAGCACGCTGTATTACCAGAACATGGCCAAGGGGATGGACCTGCCCTTCGTCGGCGTCCAGCTTCGCGGAACCGATGGCGCCCACACGCCCCATGACAGCGTCGAGGCCGTGGCCGCCGAGGCGCTGGAGGCGATCCGCATCCGCCAGCCACAGGGCCCCTATCGCCTTGCCGGTCACTGTTTCGGCGGGATCGTCGCGTTCGAGATCGCCCGCAGGCTGGAAGCGGCGGGCGAGGCGGTGGAACGGCTGGTCATCATGGACGCCCCCGCCCCCTTGGGTCACGGGCTGAACGAGATCGAGCGCCCCGATACCGACGATGCCGATTGGCTGGCCAAGGTGTCCGAGGTGCTGGCCGAAAGCGCCGAAGTGCCGCTGACCATCGACGCCGCCGAATTGCGTGTCGCGGGCGATCCGCTGGCCGCCGCCGCCGCAAGGATCGCCGATGCGGGGCTGCTGCCAGCCGCTGCCGCCGCCGACCACCTGCGCGGCTTCGTGGCCGTGTTCCAGGCCGCCAGCCGCGCCCGCTATGCCGCGGCAGGCGGGATCGACGCGCCGATCACCCTGATCCGCGCCGGGGACCATCACCCCGACTACGACTATTCCGCCGCCGATGATGCGGCGGGAACGCTGGGCTGGGCCGGGCTGACCCGCACCGGCTGCGACGCCCATGCCGTGCCCGGCACCCACCTGACCATGCTGTCCGCAAACAACACCCCCCACGTGACCGCGCAGATGCGCAGCGCCTTCAAGGAGACCGCACGATGATCCGTTACGCCCCCGCCCTTCTGCTTGCCGCATGGGCCGGCACCGCCGATGCCGAACGCTATTCGCAGCTGGTCGCCTTCAGCGGTGCGCTGTCCGACACCGGCAATTTCCATGCCGAGGCCGGAACCGACCTGCCCGCGCCCTTCGTGAACAATCGGTCCACCAACGGTCCCGTCGCGGTCGAGGAACTGGCCCGCTGGATGGGGCACGAGGCCGAACCCTCGCTGCACCTGATCGGCGAGCAGGGCGGCACCAACTTTGCCGTCGCCGACGCGCTGGCGGGCGGCACCGGGCCGCATGATCTGCCCGCACAGGTGGATGCCTTCCTTGAACGCAACGGCGGCAAGGCCGACCCGGCGGCGCTGTATTTCATGTTCATCGGCGGCAATGACGTCATCAAGGCCGTGATGGAGATGGATGACGCGACCGCGACCAAGATCCTGGACGATGCCGTCGCGGGCATCGAAACCCAGACGAAACGCATCGTGGATGCCGGTGCCGTCACCGTCTTCGCCCCCGATTTCATCGACGTCGGCGCATCGCCCGCGCTGCTGGCCTTCGGCCCCGAGGCGGCGGCGCGCGGCACGCGCCTGTCGGAATACTACAACGACACGTTCGACGCGATGCTGGACCGGATCGACGACGGATCGTTCACCCTCATCCGCTGGAGCTTCGACGATTTCGTCAAGGACATGCAGCGCAACGGCGCGGGCTTCGGGCTGACCAACGCCACCGAGGCCTGCCTGCTGGTCGAGGAGGACCTCTGCGACTTCGAAAGCTTCGTCTACCTGACCCCCGAATACCCGACCGCGCGCGTGCACCAGATGCTGGGTTCCGCGATGGCCGTCGGCATCCTGTCGCACGAATGAGGCCGATCATGTTCCTTCGCACCATCGCAGCCCTGACCCTGACCGCCGCCCCCGCGCTGGCCGATCCCGTCAGCGGGTTCTACGTCTCGGGCCATGCCGCCATCTCGGCCATCGACGAGCAGAAGATCGAGGATGTCGACACCGGCTTCGGCCCGCAGCCGGGGGGGCGTCTGTCCACCGACACCGGCTATGGCGCCGGGATCGCTGCCGGTTGGGGCTTCGGCAACGGCTGGCGGACCGAGCTGGAGCTGACCTATCGCCGCGCGAATTTCGATCTGACCACCGCGGGCGCGCTGAAGGATGCGGCGACCGACGGGCATTACGGCCAGACATCGGTCTTTGTGAACGCGCTGTATGATTTCCACACCGTGCAGGGGCCGATCCGCCCCTATCTGGGTGGCGGTGTCGGGATCAGCCGCGTCGCGTGGAACGACACGATCAGCTATGTCCCCGGCGAACGTGTCGGCCATGACACGCACGACACCTCGCCTGCCGCGCAGATCATGGTGGGCGCATCCTGGGACGTGCCCTCCGCCCAAGGGCTGACCCTGTCGGCCGAGCTGCGTCATGTCCGCCTGCTGGACGATCTGTCCTATGACGGGCGGGTGCTGGAATCGCGTTTCGGCAGCTTCCCCATCACCACCAACGTGAACGAGACGCGCCGGACCGAAGTGCTGATCACCCTGCGCCGCAGCTTCTGAAACCCGACCAGCCGGAGGGCACATGTTCATATCCGAAACCGAACCGCCGCGCGGCACGCCGCTTCGCGTCACGGACAGCATCCTTCGGCTGGTCGCGCCAAATCCGGGGCCGATGACCTATCACGGCACCAACACCTATATCGTCGGCCACAGCGTGATCGATCCCGGCCCCGCCGACGATGCCCATATCGACGCCGTCATCGCGGCGGCGGATGGCCGCGTGGACCGCATCCTGCTGACCCACGCGCATGAGGATCACGTCGCAGGCGTCGCGCCGCTGGTCGAACGGACCGGAGCAACGGTCGCGGCGGCACCGGGCGCGGCCTGCCCCAAGGCGCGCTATGACATCGACACGGTGCTGTTCGACGGCGACACGATCGACGGCATGACCGTCGTAGAGACTCCGGGCCATTCGCGCGACCATCTGTGTTTCGTGATGGGCGACGTGGCCTTTACGGGCGATCACGTCCTTGGCTGGGCGCCGACCTCGGTTCTGGCCCCCGACGGCTGCGCCGCGCAGTATCACGACAGTCTTTCGCGCCTTGCCGATCTGCGCTGCCGCACCTTCCTGCCCGGTCACGGCCCGCAGGTGCGCGGCACGCGGCGGTTCCTCGATGCGCTGATGGTGCAGATGGCGGAACGTGAACGCAGCCTCTGGACGCTGATCGCCGACCGCCCCGCCGCCACGTCCGAAGTGGTCGAGCGCAGCTACAGCAACCTTGGTCCCCAAACGCGCAGCATTGCCGAACGCACGGTCGAGGCGGTCCTGATCCGGCTTGAACAGCTTGGCCGCGTGGTGCGCGAAGACGACAAATGGAGAAGCCTGCAATGAACCTTGTCCGTATCGCCGCGCTTGCGCTGTTGCCGCTGCCTCTGGCCGCTGAAACGCTGGACCGCGATCTGCTGTCCGCACGCATGGGCGCGTTCATGGAATCCGAGATCGAGGCCGGCCGCATCAACGGTGCCGTCGCGCTGGCCGCGCAGGATGACGATGTGGTCCTGCTGCAAGCCTATGGCACATCGGATGCGGGCGCCGCGCGGCAGATGCAGGCGGACGATCTGTTCCGCATCGCGTCGATGACCAAGCCCGTCGTGTCGGTCGCCGCGATGATGCTGGTCGAGGAAGGGCGGCTGGCGCTGGATGCACCGATCGCGACCTTCCTGCCGGAACTGGCCGGGCTGAAGATGGCCGATGGCAGCGATCCCGCCCGCCAGCCCACGGTGCAAGACCTGATGCGTCACAGCGGCGGGTTCACCTACAGCGCGTTCGGGGCCGCCGACCCTGCTTTGCGCGAACGCTATGCCGCGGCCGATCTGGAACAGGTCCGCACCGACATGACCGAAGGCGAGATGCTGTCCCGCCTTGCCGCGCTTCCGCTGGCGTTCCAGCCGGGCACGCGATTCGAATACAGTCTTGGCGTCGATCTTCTGGGCTTCATCGTCGAACGGATCGAGGGCGAAAGGCTGGACGCCGTGCTGGACCGCCGGATCTTCGACCCGCTGGGCATGGACAGCACCGGCTTCGCCGTCGATGCCGCCGATGTGCCGCGTCTGGCCGAGGTGCCGCGGGGCGATCCGATGAAGCCCTTCACCGAAGGCTGGATGCGCGTCCAGCAGCCCCGCGGCGAGGCATATCTGAGCGGCGGCGGCGGGCTGGTTTCGACGGCCAGCGACTATCTGCGCTTTGCCCGGATGGTGCTGGAAGATGGCGAGTTGGACGGCGTGCGCATCCTGTCGCCCGCCAGCCTGCGTCTGATGATGTCCGACCATATCGCCGGAATGGCGGGCGGGCCGGAGGGATTCACGGGACCGGGATACGGCTTCGGCCTCGGCTTTGCCGTGCGGCTGGGCGATGGCGGTGCGATCGTGGCGGGCAGCACCGGCGACGTCAACTGGTCGGGGTTGAACGGCACCACCTTCACGATCGACCGCGAGCAGGACATCGTCGCCATCCTGATGGCCGCCGCCCCCACTGCGCGGAACCACCTGCGCTTCGGTTTTCGCAACATCGTCTATGGCGCGCTTCATGACTGACACGATCCTTTCGATCCTTCGCGCGGGCGCGGCGGCGCATCCCGAGGCAACCGCCCTGCGTTTCGTCGATCCGGCCGAGCTGGATTTCGAGGGCAGCGCCCCAAGCATCGTGACCTATGGCCAGCTTTTGGAGCGCGTGGTCGCGCTGGCCAATGCCTATCGCACCCTGTCGGGCAAGGAACGTCCGGTCGTCTCGCTGCTGATCCCGTCCACGATCGACGGGGTGATCGCGCTTCTGGCCGCCGAGGTCGCGGGCCGCGCGAATCCGATCAACCATTTCCTTGCGCCGGATGAAATCGCCGCCGCGATGGCCGCGGCGGGTGCCGATATCGCCGTGGCGCATGGGGCGGGCGGCGCGCAGGGGGTCTGGTCCCGGCTGGAGGCGGCGGCCCCAGACGTTCGCGCGCGGATCGCGACGGACCGCGCTTCGGCCCCGACCGGCGCGCATGCGCTGCGCGATCTGCTTCGCACGCATCCGACCGAACTTCAGGGGGCGGAGCCGCAGGCGGACGATCTGGCCGCGCTGTTCAACACCGCAGGCACGACCGGACGGCCCAAAATCGTGCCGCTGACGCATCGGAACCTGCTTGCGGCGGCATCGGGCCTGTCGTCCGCCTGGGCGCTCGGGCCCGGAACGCGCATCGTGAACGCGCTGCCGCTGTTCCATGTCGCGGGATCGAACCTGCTGCTGACCGCGCCGCTTCTGGCCGGAGCCGAGGTGCAGATGTTCTCGGAGGCGGGGCTGCGCAGCCCGCTGGTCCTTGCCCGACATTGGGAAATCGTCGAACACGCCCGCCCGACGATCATCGGCGGCATTCCCAGCTCGCTCGTCGCGCTACTGGACATTCCGCTGAAGGGCGCGGACATCTCGTCCGTCCGGTTCTGCGCCACCGGCGGCGCGCCGATGCCCGCCATCGCCGCCGCGCAATTCGAAGGCATGTTCGGTCTGCCGATTCACACCATCTATGGCATGACCGAGGCAGCCGGCCTGATCGCGACCGCGCCGCTTGGTGTGTCTCCCGATTATGCGACCGTCGGACGCCCCGCGCCGCAGACCGAACTGCGCATCCTCGAATACGGTGAAAACGGTGCGGGCGCGCCCGTCAACGGCGGGGCGGGCGTCATCGCGCTGCGCGGGCCGCAGGTCTTCGGCGGCTATCTGGACGGCGGCGGCCTTGCGGATGGTTGGCTCGTGACCGGCGACATGGGCGTGCTGGGCGTGGATGGCACGCTTGCCGTCACCGGACGCGCCAAGGACATCATCATCCGGTCCGGCAACAACATCGACCCGTCGGTCATCGAGGAGGCTGCCGGAAGCCACCCCGCCATCGCCACCTGCGCCGCCGTCGCCATGCCCGACCGCTATGCGGGCGAGGTGCCGGCGCTGTTCGTGACCCTTCACGAAGGCAGGGCGTCCGACCCCGAAGCGATCGGGGAACACCTGCGGCAAAGGCTGGCCGAACCCCACGCACGGCCTGCGCATATCATCGTGGTGCCGGAACTGCCGCTGACCCGCGTGGGCAAGGTCTTCCGCGTAGAGTTGCGGCGGATGGCGGCGCAGCATGCGTTGCGGACGGCCTTGCCGGAGTTCGACGGGGCGCTGTCCCTGGGCGCGGACGGGGCGGTCACGGTAACGGGCATCGATTGCCCGGATGCACGGCGAACCATTCAGGAACTGGGGCTGCGCATCGCATGATGCATGTGCATCTGTGGCGCGTCGCACTGGACCGTCCAGCGCGCCACGATTGGCTCAGCGGCGAGGAGAGAGACCGCGCCGCGGGTTTCATGCGACCCGCCGATGCGCAACATTTCGCGGCATGCCGCAGCGCCCTGCGCGGAATACTCGGGCAGCGGATCGGGATGTGTCCGGCCGCTGTTCCCATCATGCAGCCTGCGGGACATCGGCCCGAAAGCATCCCGCATGTTCCGTTTTCCGTCAGCCATACCGGCAACAGGGCGCTGGTCGCCGTTGCCGCATCCGGCATCGTCGGCGCGGATCTGGAGCAGGTCCTTGGGCGCAGAACGGACTGGCTTGCCGCGCAGCTGTCCCCCGCCGAGCGGATACGTGGGTGCGAAGACCTGCTTCTTCGCTGGGTGTGCAAAGAGGCTGCGCTGAAGGCAACGGGATACGGGTTGGCGCTGGACGCTGCGCAAGTCGTGGTGCCGGTCGGGCGCGCGCGCTGCCGGATACTTTTGACGCAGCCGAAACCGCGTTTCTGGCATCTTTCTACCTTTGCCCCCTGGCCGGATTTCGTCGCGGCGCTGGTGACCGACCGCGCGCATGAGGCGGCGTTTCACGACTGGGTGAATTGAACGACAGATTGTTACTTTGTGTTGCGAGGTATCGCGACGCTATGTATCAATCGAACTGCGATCCTCGCCATGAAAGGGAAATCCGGATGAAGACCCCGATCCTTGCCGCCCTCCTCGTCGCTGCCGCCCTGCCGGCACTGGCACAGCCCCGCCCCGTCCCGCTGCGCGGAGAGGTCGAATCCTTCGCCCCCGGCACGCTGCGCATCGCCGCACGCACCGGCGAAGTCGTCGATCTTGCCGTCCCCGAGGCGCTGGAGATCGTCAGCATGATCCCGCGCGCGCCCGCCGATATCGCCGTGGGCGATGCCGTATCGACCACGGCCGTGCCGGACGGAAACGGCGGGCTGACGGCGCTTCAGGTTTCGATCCTGCCTGCCGCGATGGCCGGACAGAACGAGGGCCAGCGCCCGTGGGATGCCGCGCCCGACAGCGTGATGACGAACGCGACCATCAGCGGTGTCACCACCATCAACGATGGCGGGCAGATCACGCTGAACTATGGCGATGAAAATGTGACCATGACCATCCCCGACGACGCGCCCGTCATCTCCTTCGGGCCCGGCGATGCCGCTCTGCTGGCCCCCGGCGCGGACGTGTTCATCATCGCGATGCAGGCCGAGGACGGCACCCTGTCCACCAACCGCGTCATCGCGGAATCGAACGGGATCAAACCCCCGATGTGACGCCCCCCAAGGACGCGGCACCCCCGCCGCGTCCTGCCCCCCGCCCCGAGGACGATCATGCCCGTAAGCCTTGGCTTCGCCTTCGCCGCCGGTCTTCTGACCATCGCGGCGCCCTGCATCCTGCCCATGCTGCCCATCCTGCTTGGCGCGTCGATCGGGAAGCGGTCGCCGCTGCGGCCTTTGTTCATCGTGTCCGGGTTCGTGCTGGCCTTCAGCGCCTTCACGTTGATCTTCAGCTTCTTCACCCGGCTTGCCGGTCTGTCGGCGCTGGACCTGCGCCTTGGATCGGCGGTTCTGATCGGGCTGTTCGGCATCTTCATGCTTTGGCCTGCGCCGATGGCGCGCATCACCGCACGGCTGCCCTCGCTGGCCGGAAACGGCAATCGCGAAGGTCTGCTGGGCGCGCTGGCGCTGGGCGCCGGGCTGGGGCTGGTCTGGGCGCCCTGCGCGGGGCCGGTGCTCGCCTCGATCCTCGTCTTCGTCGCGACATCGCCGGATTGGGCAAGTTCGCTGATATTGCTGCTGGCCTATGCGCTGGGCTGCGCCATCCCGATGCTGCTGATCGCCTATGGCGGGCAGGCGGCAACCAGCCGCGTTCGCGTCCTTGCGCGTCACACCCACACGTTGCAGCGGGTCTTCGGCGTCCTGATGATCCTGTCCGCGGCCGCCATCTGGACCGGATATGACACGATCATCGTCTCGCGCCTGACCGCCCTTTATCCCCAAGGCCGCGCCGGCCTTTGACCCAGGAGCTTTCCATGACCGGTATCACCCGACGCGGCCTGATCGCCGCCACGCTTGCCCTGCCCGTCCTACCGGCGCTGGCCGCGAACCCGTCCGAGCTTGCGCCGGAATTCGAAGGGCTGGAGAATTGGATCAACTCCGACCCGCTGACGATGGCGGATCTGCGCGGCAAGGTCGTGCTGGTGGACTTCTGGACCTTCGGCTGCGTCAACTGCGTCAACACCCTGCCCTATCTGACGAAATGGCACGACGAGATGGCCGCGAACGGGCTGGTCATCGTCGGCGTCCACACCCCCGAATTCCCGTTCGAGCGTGACCTTGGCGCCGTGCAGGATGCCGTGATGCGGCACGGCATCGCCTATCCGGTGGTGCAGGACAACCGCTATCGCACATGGCAGGCCTATCGCACGCGGTATTGGCCGACCTCGGTTCTGGTGGATCGCGAAGGGCGGATCGTGAAGTATCACGAGGGTGACCGCGGGCTGGATGACTTTGGCCGGGACATCCAGGCGGTATTGATGCAGCAGTGAACCGGGCTCTGTCGCGACGTCCATGATCGCCACCCTCGTGCCTCTCCGGCATGATCAGGTGGTCTTCAGCCTTTCCTGCGCCGCCGCGCGCATTTGGGACAGGGTCTGCCGCGGGGTCAGTGCTTCGGCGGCGATGGCAAGGTCAAGCACCGCCCCGTTCGGCGAGGCCAGCGCACGGTCGAAGGCGGCGGCGAAATCCGTCGTGCGCTCGACCCGTTCGGCATGGATGCCATAGGCCCGCGCCAGCAGGGCAAAGTCGGGGTTCTGCAAATCGGTGCCGCTGACCCGAGCCGGAAAGGTGCGCTCCTGATGCGCGCGGATGGTGCCATAGGTGCCGTTGTTCAGGATCAACACGATCGGACAGGCGCCCATCTGCATCGCCGTTCCCAATTCGGGGCAGTTCATCTGGAAATCGCCGTCGCCCGCAAAGCAGACGGCGACGCGGTCCGGGTTCTCGATCCGGGCCGCGATGGCGGCGGGCAGCCCATAGCCCATCGCGCCCGATTGCGGGGCCAGCAGGCGCTGGTGGGGGCCGAAGCTGAAGAACTTGTTCGGCCAGACGGCAAAGTTGCCGGCGCCGTTGGTCAGCACCACGTCTTCGGGCAGCACCTCGCGCAGGTGGCGCGTCACCTCGACCATGTCCACGGGGCCGGGCTGCGGCGGGGCGTCGAAGCTGGCCTCGAACCCGGCCCGCGCCTTTTCGCGCCACTCGGCCCACGGCCCGGCAACCGGCGTCAGCGCGGTTGCCAACGCTTCGGCGCCGGCGTGGATGCCAAGGGTCGGGACGTATATCTTGCCGATCTCGTCGGCCGAGGGGTGGACATGGATGATGCGCTGCGCCGGATGCGGCACGTCCAGCAACTGCCACGCATCGGTCGTCATCTCGCCAAAGCGGATGTTCAGCGCGAGGATGACGTCGGCGTTGCGGATCAGCGCCTTCACATGCGGGATCATGCCCACGCCCGCCTCGCCCGCGAACATGGGCGATCGATTGTCGAACTGGTCCTGATAGCGAAAGGCGGCGACGACCGGGATGTCGGATCGCTCTGCGAAATCCTGAAGCGCGGCGCGGGCCGCCCCTGACCACGGCGCGCCGCCGGTCAGGATCAGCGGGCGCGACGCCCCCCGCAGCAGGTCCAGCGTCTCGGCCACGCTGGCGGCGGAAGGGGCGGGCGGCACGATACGCGGCGCGGCGGTCAGCGGGGCGGCATCCGTCGCCGACATCAGCATATCCTCGGGCAGCGCCACCACCACGGGGCCGGGGCGCCCGGACAGCGCCAACGACCATGCGCGCGACAGGATCTCGGGGATGCGGTGGGCATGGTCGATCTGAACCGCCCATTTCGCAACGCCGCCGAACATGGCGCGGTAGTCGATTTCCTGAAACGCCTCGCGCCCCTGCTGATCCGTTGCGACCTGCCCGATGAACAGGATCATCGGCACCGAATCCTGCATCGCCGTATGCACCCCGATCGAGGCATTGGTCGCCCCCGGCCCGCGCGTGACGAAGCAGATGCCCGGCTGTCCCGTCAGCTTGCCCCAAGCCGCCGCCATGAAGGACGCGCCCCCCTCGTGCCGGCAGAGGACGTAATCCAGCGCCCCCGCGGTGTCGTGCAGCGCGTCCAGCACCGCAAGATAGCTTTCGCCCGGAACCCCGAACGCCTTTTTCGCGCCAAGCCCGACAAGGCTTTCGACCAGCAACCGACCACCGTTCCGCATTCCATTCCTCCATCCTGCGCGGTGCAGATTGGCAAGGATCGCTCAGCCGCGATAGGCCGGAAGCGACAGGCCGCGCAGGATTGCCAGCGCCCGCAGCACGAAACCCGCCAGCGCCGAGGCCGGGGCGGCCAGCAGCAGCGGGCAACCAAGCACCGTCAGCGCGACGAAACTGGCCGAAGCGGCGGCGGCGGCGGTCACATAGATCTCGGGCCGGATGATGATGGACGGCACGCCGGCCAGCACATCGCGAAAGATGCCCCCCGCGCAGGCCGTCACCACGCCCATGATCGCGGCGGGCAACGGCGGGATGCCGAAGGCCAGCGCCTTGGCCGAGCCATAGACGGAATAGGCCGCCAGCCCCGCCGCATCGAACCATTCGACGGCCCGGTTCGGCCAAAGCCCGCGCGGCGTCATCCAGACCAGCACAGCGACGATCAGGCAGGTCGCGATCCAGACCGGGTCGTGCATCCAGAACACCGGCGCGCCCATCAGAAGATCGCGCAGCGTCCCGCCCCCGATCCCGGTGATCGCGGCGAAGAAGGCGAAGGTCACCAGCGTCTGGCGCGCCTGCGCCGCCGCCAGCGCGCCGGACACCGCGAAGACCGCGATCCCGGCGACGTCCAGCCAGTCCAGCACGGGCCGTGCCAAATCGTTCATCAACGTCGGGTCCATCTGTGCAAAATCGACGCTGACCTGCGCGCTGTCAACGCAGGAACTGCACATGCACCCGCCCGTGATGGGCCGATGGCGCGACATGGGCGCGCACCCCGAACACATCGGCGATCATCGCCGCCGACAGCACATCCTCGGGCGCGCCGCAGGCGATCAGCCGCCCCGCCTTCATCACGCCCAGCCGGTCGCAGAACATCGCCGCAAGGTTCAGATCGTGCAGCGCGACGATGCTGGTGATCGGAAGCGCCTGCACCAGCGCCAGGATTTCAAGCTGGTGCTGGATGTCCAGATGGTTCGTCGGCTCGTCCAATATCAGGTGGGTCGGATTCTGGGCCAAGGCGCGGGCAAGCTGGACGCGCTGGCGCTCGCCCCCGGACAGGGTGTGGAAGGGCTGGTTGCGGCGGTGGCCAAGATCCACGCGCGCCAGCGCCTTTTCCACGATCCGGTCGTCCTCTGCCGTCCAGCCCGACAGGATGCCGTGATGCGGGGTGCGGCCAAGGCGCACGACCTCGATCACCGAAATGGCGATGTCGGTCGCGGCGTGCTGTTCCACCACCGCGATGCGCCGGGCGATGCGGCGGGGGGCCATCGCCCGCAGGTCCGCCCCGTCCAGCGCCACCTGCCCCGATTGCGGCACACGCAGCCCCGCCAGCACCCGCAGAAGCGAGGATTTGCCCGACCCGTTCGGACCCAGAAGGCCGAACGTCTCGCCCTCGCGCACCTCCAGCGTGACGCCCTGCACGATGGCCTCGCCGCCCGAGGCCCAGCTGATGTCGGTTGCCGCGATGCTCATGCCGCCCTCCGCGCGCGGTAAAGGATGACCGAGAAGAACGGCACCCCCACCAGCGCCGTCACCACCCCCACCGGCAGGATCTGCGGCGCGATGACAAGGCGCGAGGCGATGTCGGCCAGCACCATGAACAGCGCCCCCGTCAACGCCGTCGCGGGCAGTAGCCGCCGGTGCCCCGGCCCCACCACGAACCGCGCGGCATGGGGGATCACCAGCCCGACGAAACCGATGGCGCCCACGATGCTGACCATCGTCGCCGTCATCAGCGCGGTCACGGCCAGAAGCACCGCCCGCACCCGCCGCACGTCGATGCCCAGCGAGCGGGCCGCATCCTCGCCGAAGGTGAAGGCGTCCAGCGCGCGGGCATGGGCGATGCAGACCGCCAGCCCCGCCGCGACCACGCCGCTGGCCAGCCACACATCCGGCCAGCGCACCCCGGCAAAGCTGCCCAGCAGCCAGAACATCACGCTGCGGACCTGTTCGGCATCGGCCGATGTGGACACGATCCACGAGGTCAGCGCGTTGAAAAGCTGCGACGCCGCCACCCCGGCAAGGATGGTGCGGTCCGCCGCCTGCCCCGTTCCCGCCAGCAGGATCACGAAGACGAAGGCCACCAGCGCCCCGGCGAATGCGCCCAAGGACAGCGTGACGGTGCCCGCGCCAAGACCCAGCAGCATCACCGACACCGCACCCGTGGACGCCCCCGCCGATATGCCCAGCACATAGGGTTCGGCCAAGGGGTTGCGCAGCAGCGATTGCAGGATCGCCCCCGACAGCGCCAGCCCCGCGCCGCACAAGGCGGCCAGCAAGGCGCGCGACAGGCGGTAATCCCAGATCACCGCCTCCTCGATCCGGCGCAGGGGGATCTCGGTCAGGCCGATGCGGTTGGTGACGGCGGCCAGCGTGGTCGCGGGCGCGATCGGCATCTCGCCGATCCCGACGGCCAGCGCGATGGCGACCAGCAGCGCGGACAGCACCGCCGCCGCGCCGACCAGCAGGCGCAGACCGCTCACTTCAAAAGGCCGAATTCGCCCAGCGCGCGGGCCAGCACCTCGGCCCCCTGCACGGTGCGCAGGGTCGGGTTCATCGCCTGCGCGTCCATCTCGACGATCCGGCCCTTTTGCACCGCCGTCAGTTCGCGCGCGACGGGGTCGGTGGCCAGGAAATCGCGCTTCACCGCCGGATCGTCGGCGGGCTGGTTGCGCCGGTCCATCGTGCCGATCACGATCACGGTCGGGTCCAGCGCGGCGATGGTTTCCCACCCGACCAGCGGCCATTCCTCCTCGCTGTCGATGACGTTTTCGGCGCCCAGCAGGCTGTTGACATAGGCGGGTGCGCCGTTCTTGCCCGCGACCCACGCATCCCCAGCCACCTCGGGCGAGGAGAACCAGTAGAGGATCGAGACCCCCTCCGCCGCACGGCTGCGGACCGCATCCTCGCGCGCGGTCATCTGTGCCACCAGCGCATCGCCGCGATCCGGGATGCCAAAGATGCGCGAAAGCTCTGCCACCTCGGTGTAAAGCAGCGCGTTGGAGTAAAGCCGCGCGCGGCTGCCATCGCCATTGCCGCGCGTATCCGTGTCGCAGTTGGTGGGCGAGACATAGGTCGGGATGCCCAGATCGGCGAATTGCTCGGGCGTGCCGATGCGCCCGTCCGGCCCGACCGAGCTTGCGAACTGCACCGCCAGCAGATCGGGATCGCGCGAGACGACCGCCTCGAACCCCGGCGTCGTGTCCGAAATGCGCGGGACCTTCGCCTCGGCCTCGGCCAGTTCGGGCAGCACGGGCGACACCCAGATGGCGCTGCCCGCGATGCGATCCGCAAGGCCAAGCATCAGCAGGATCTCGGTGCTGTTCTGGCCAAGGCCGATCGCCCGTTCGGGCGCTGCGTCGAATTGCAGGCTGTTGCCGCAGTTTTCGATGGTGACGGGGTAATCCCCGGCGAATGCGCCCGTGCCGGATGCCATGACGGCCATCCAAAGGCGCGACACGATGCGTGCCGTTGCGTTCATTTCGTTCATCCCTTGGCGGACCCCACGTCCGGTTGCGGTTCAGGCCGGGATGGCAGGTCTCCTGACTCGCGGGTCGATGCTTGCCCCGCCTTCCCGGTGCCGGGGCACCAGTGGCGTTCGGGGGTCGCTCGCCGCTTACAGTTGCGGGGGCAGTCGCGGATTTGCACCGCGTTCCCTTTTAATTCGGGGGGCGCGACCCCCGGAAACCATCTCGCAAGGGGTGACGTGCCGCAGCCGCGCGCGGCGGTCAAGCGCCTTCTTCCAGCGCCGCCAGAAGGTCCTGCCGTCCGTGCAGCACGCGCAGGATCACCACGCCCCCGTCCTGATGATACAGCACCAGATGCGCCCCGTGCGGGTGGATGCGGATGGGCGGGCTGAACTCGTCGCGCAGCGGGGCGAGTTCGGGGAAATCCGCGATCAGCGCAAAGGTCGCGGCAAGGGTGCGGATGTGGCGGTCGGCATGCGCCCTGCCCCAACGCTGGACGCCGGTATCCCAGATCGCCTCCATATCCTGCCGGGCCTTGGGCGTCAGCAGGTAATCAGCCACGGCGTTCCGCAAGGAAGCCGTCCACGTCGAACGGCGCGGGGGTGCCGCTGGCCAATGCCTCGTCCAATGCCGATTGCAGGCTGGCGACGGCATCCTGCCGGGCCTGATCGCGGCGGATCAGGTCGCGGACGTAATCGCTGGAATTGGCAAACCGCCCGGTGCGGGCCCGCGCCTCGACCCAGGCTTTCATCGGTTCGGGCAGGGATACGTTCATCGTGGACATGGGCGGCCTCCTTGCAAGACTATATGGCAAAGATTGCCATCCGGCAAGGCTCAGCGCAGGCGGACCACGCGCAGCACCATTTCGATGCAGCGCCAGATCAGCGCGATCACCACCAGCCGGAACAGGATACCGAAGATGGTCGTGATTTTCATGCCGAACAGCGTGCAGATCATCAGGATGCCCAGAAGGCCCAGCGCGATCTGTTCCTGCATCGAATGGCCCTCGCGGAACTCCGGCCCAAGCAGCATATAGCCCGCGGCACCGCCGATGATCCCCGCCATGATCAGAAGTCGCGACATCATCCCTGCCTTCGCCGCCAGTCCCACGGCATCAAGAACGGCCCGGACCACACGCCGCGCCCCGCCGCCTTGGCCGCCTCCTCGTCCGGGATGTAATCGCGCCCGTATTGGCGATAGGCGACGGCCCAGCCCTGACGCACCATCCACGCATTCAGGTTCAGATCGCCCTGATAGCAGGTGGCGACCACGCGGCCATAACGGTCCACATCGCGCTGGCGGCAGGTGACGGGCGCGCGGCCGATCCGGTCCGACAGCGCCAGTGCCGCCTGCTGCCCGCAGCGCCATGTGCGCCCGCGCGCGCCGCAGGTCTGCCGCCCCTCGGGCGCGTCGATCCCGTGCAGACGGACGCGGGTGCCGTGGATGTCCAGCGTATCACCGTCGATGACCGACGCCGTGCCCGCAACCTCGTTCGACGCCGCAGCAGCGGGCAGCAACCCGCGCAGCTCGTCCAGCCAGCGCTCCTCTCCGGTCAGGGCGAACAGGCCCGCGACCATCACGATCGCGGCCAACCATTCGCGGGTGCCGGCTTTTTTCCTGCGTCCTCGTTTCATGCCCTTGCGTATGTCCGATGCCGCGGGGGCGATCAACCGCGACATTGGGGCTGGACATCCGCGCAAGGGCAGGTCTGATCGGGCGAGCGACGGAGAAACCATGCAACCCCAGACCCTTCCCCACGATCCGGACCTGCCGCTGGGCACCCGCTGGCGCATCGTGCCGAATGCGCTTCTGGTGCCGCCCGCCGGACCGGAGCGTCCGCAGCCCTGCGGCGTCTTCGATGCAGACGGCGCGCCGGTGCCGGAAAGCCTGTGCTTCAGCGATAGCGCGACGGTCCCTGCCACGGTGTTTCCGGCGGTGGCGGCGGCGACAGAGCGGCTGGAGGGCCGATGGCTGTTCGGCGGGGTGCTGTCGGGGCATTTCGGCCACATGCTGTGCGAGGCGACCGCGCGGCTATGGGCGCTGGACCGGGTGGAGCGCGTGCAGGGGATCGTGTTCTTCGCCCGTCCCTTCGACAAGGCGCGGCGGGTGGCGAAGGGCTTTGCGCCCTTGGCCAAGGTGATGGGCCTGCCCCCGGTGCGGGTCGTGACGCAGCCTTCGGCCTGTGACGATCTGGTCATTCCCGAACAGGGCTTCGGCGCGGGGGACCTGCTGGGCGCGCGGCCCGAGGTGCGGGCGTTCCTGCGCGGCAGGCTGGCGCATGTGGCCCCGGATGGCGCGGCGCGCATCTACATCACCCGGTCCGGCCAGCCCGCCCGGCGCGGCGCGATCCTTGACGAGCCGGGCGTGGAGGCGCTGTTCGCCGCTGCCGGATATCAGGTGATCCGCCCCGAGGATCACGACCTTGCCCGGCAGGTGGCGATGTTCCGCGCCGCCACCCACGTCGTCGCGACCGAGGGCAGCCCGCTGCACCTTCTGTCCTTCGCCGCGCCCGAGGCGTGCCGCGTCGCGGTGATCCGGCGGCGCGATGCGCCCAGCTTCGGCCAGATCTGCGACAGTCTGGAACGATTCCTCGGTGCGCCCGTGCTGCGCCTGCCGGCATTCACCGGCGTCACCGCGGTGGAGGGCAGCCGCAATCCGAACCTGACCTTCTTCGAACCGGATCGCCCCGCGCTTCGGGATGCGCTGATCCGGCAGGGCTTCCTGCCTGCGGGCACGCCCGAATGGCCCGATCTGGACGCTGGCGCGCGGCAGGCGGCGGTCCTGCGGCTTCAGGAGGCGATCGGCCAGCCCCTGCGGTGATAGGCGCTGTCCCAGAACTGCCATTCGTGCCAGCAGGACCGGGCAAAGGCGCGGTGCATCCGATCGCGTGAGGCCGCATCCGCCGCCGCGCCCACCCGGTCGGTCAATGCCAGCATCCGCTCGACCCCCTGGTTGAACTCCTCGCTGGCATAGGTGTCGATCCATGCAGCGAAGGGGTTGTCCGGCTTTGCATCCGCCGCGATGCGCTGCCCCACGTCGCGATAGATCCAGAAACAGGGCAGCAGCGCCGCCACCCCTTCGGCGAAATCACCGACCAACGCCACCCGCAGCAGGAACGAGACGTAGTGGTCGCAGGCCGCCGACGTCTCGGCATTGCGGAACTGGGCATCGCTGACGCCGAACAGCGCCATGTAATGCGCATGAAGCGTCCGTTCGGCCTTGATCGCGCCATGGGAGGAGCCGGCAAGCTGGGCGATCTCCTCCGGGCCGGGGGCCTTTGCCGCCACCGCCGCCAGCGCCCGCGCGAACCCTTCGAGGTAATGCGCATCCTGCACGATATAGCCGCGAAAGACGTCGGCAGACAGGCTGCCCGCCGCAAGTTCGCGGTTGAAGGGCATGTCATGGATGCGGGCGCGCAACTCCGCCGTCTGCCGCGCAAGGTCTTGGGTAAATCCCATCGTGTCCTCCATGCGCCGGGGGTCGGAGGACGGAACGCGGCAGGACTGGCCCCGCCGTTTTCGCGCGCCTCCCTCCGCCGGCATTATCCGGTTCAGGTTCAAAGGGTTCTTCTCAGCCCGGATCTCTCCAAGCGCCCCTGTCGCAATCCCGAATGCGTCGCACGCGGCAGCGCCCCGGTCAAGCCGGTTGTGATCGTGCCCCGCCGTCGGGTAGAACGGACGAAAACGGGCGAGGGCGACATGAAAATTCCGGCGATGCTTCTTGGACTTGCGCTGCTGGCGGCCTGCGGACAGCGGCATAGCGAGCTGGATTGCATGGAGCGCGCCATGTATTTCGAAAGCAACCGCTCCAGCCGCGACGGGATGGTCGCCGTGGGCAGCGTCGTGATGAACCGCGTGGAATCGGGCCGCTATCCCGGCAGCGTTTGCGGCGTCGTGGCGCAGAAGGGGCAGTTCGCGCCCGGCGTCATGTCGCGCGACATGACCGAGGCCCGGTCGAAGCGCTTGACCCGAGAGGCGGCGACATCCGTCCTGCGGGGCGAGCGTCATCCGCTGGTCGGCAGCGCGCAGTTCTTCCACGCCGCATCCTATCGCGCCGGATACAACAACATGCATTACACCGTCACCACGGGCGGGAATGCCTTCTATGAACGGCGCAGGCCGGAACTGGTGACCCAGCCCGCCCCCATGCCGCCGGTCGAAGGCATCACCCGCCGCTGAAGGGAACCACAGGGCGCGCGCGCCTGTTCGGGTGTTGCAGTCAGCGGCGGGGCATCATGAAAGAGTTCATCCTGAAGAAGATCTTCACCTTGGGGCTGGAGCGCGAGCAGCTGGACACCCTTGAGGCGCAGGAAGAAAACCTGATGATGATCGGGCTGATCAAGCAGGAGATCGCCCGGAACGACGGCGCGATGGACCTGTATCGGCGGATCGCCGAACAGAACGGCTGGACCTGAGCCGCAGGCCCAGCGCCGCAACCCCCGCCAGCAGCATCCACCCCGAGGCGGGCAGCGGCACGGGCGCAAGCTCCTCGCCCACCGCGCCGACGATCAGATTGTCCAGATCGAAATGGCCGCAGGGGTATTCGAAACACTCCATCCCCGGCAGCAGCACCGAATCCGCCGTCACCGTCAGCAGGTCGATATCGGCGAAGCTGCTGTCGAAGCGCACCTGCGTCAGTGCGGTGGCGAGGCCGGTCGAAAAGCTCAGCTCGGCCACAAGGCTGCCGCCCAGGAAGCCCTTGATGAAGACGTTTTCGTGTGGGACCCCGACGACCTCGCCCAGATCGTCGTCGAAGACGAAGCTGTTCTGGCCAAGGCCGAAGATATCGACGCCCAGCGCGCTGAACGCAGCGCCCGTCGTGATCTGGATGGTCTTGGCATAGAAGGTGCCGCCATCGTCCATATGAACCGCCCCGGCGCGGGTATAGGAGCCGGGGCTGCCCGCGACGGTGACGCCGCTTTCGGTATATGTGGCGGGAACCGTGTCACCGACGGGCAGATCGTCAAAGGTGATGACGGTCGCCGCATGGGCGGTGGACATGGACAAGGCAAGGAAGGCAGTCGTCAGTCGAGCACGCATCGCGATCACTCCGGTTGAACCTGCCCGCCCATTCAGCCTTGCGCCCGCGATTCGCGCAAGTCAGCCAAGTGCGGCAAGAAGCGCAGGCGAGGGGATGCCCGTCGCCGCCTGCCCCGTGCTGGTCTGATAGGCGCGGATCGCCGATTCAGACTTGCGGCCCAGAACGCCATCCGCGCCGCCGGTGTCGAAACCGCGCGCCGTCAGCCGTTGTTGCAGGCGGATGCGGTCGTTCTTGGTCAACCCGTTCGCATCGGGCGGGAAGCTGCCGCGCAGCGGGCCGCCCCCTGCGATCCGGTCCGCCAGATGCCCCACCCCGATCGCATAGAGGTCCGAGTTGTTGTAGCGTTTGATCGCCCGGAAATTGCCGGTGACGGTGAAACGCGGCCCGCCCGCCTGCGGCTGCAAGGGGCCGTCCGCGGATTCGCGCCCCCAGGGCTGCCCCCGCGTCCAACCGCTGCGCGCAAGGTAGGCGGCGGTCGAGGCCAGCGCGTCCGACGGATCATCCGACCAGATGTCGCGCCGCCCGTCCCCGGTATAGTCCACCGCATAGGCCAGATAGGAGGTGGGGATGAACTGCGTATGCCCCATCGCCCCGGCCCAGCTTCCCACCATCCGATCCGCCGTGATGTCGCCGTTCTGCAGGATGCGAAGCGCGGCGATCAGCTGGTTCTCGAAAAAGCTCGCGCGGCGCCCTTCGTAAGCCAGCGTCGAGGTGGCGGAGATCACCGGCACATCGCCCCGCCGTTCGCCGTAAAAGCTCTCCAGCCCCCAAACCGCCGCGATGATGGAAGCGTCCACGCCATAGCGCGCCTCCAGCGCGGTCAGCGTCGTGCGGTGCCGGGCAAAGGCGGCGCGGCCCTTGGCCACCCGTTCGTCCGATACGGCGATGGACAGGTAATCCTCCAGCGTGCGCGAAGATTCGGGCTGGCTGCGGTCGCGCGTGACGACGCCGGGGATGAACCCGGCCGAACGGAAGGCCGCGTCGAAGGTGCGGTCCGAAATCCCTGCCGCCGCCGCGCGCGGACGGAAGGCCCGCACCCATGCGTCATAGCCGCCATCCGCGATCGGCTGCAGATCGCTGGCCACCGAAGCGGTTCCCGTAAGACGCGGGGCGCAGGCCGAAACCCCCGCCGCCGCGATTGCCGTCAAGACGAAACGCCTGTTCATGCTGCCTCCCATGTTGCGCCCTTTGTGCGGGCTTGGGAGGCGGCTTTCAACCCTATCGCGCGAAACCGCTGACCTGCGGCAACCATGTGGACAGCCACGGCACGAAGGTCAGGATCAAAAGCGCCACCATCGCCGCAAGGAAGAAGGGCGGCATTTCCCGGATCAGCGCCGAGGGCCGCTGTTTCGTGGCCGAGGCGACGACGAAGATCAACTGCCCCACCGGCGGCGTCATCAGCCCGAAGGTCAGGTTCACGATCACCACGATGGCGAAATGGTCCGGCGCGATCCCGAGGCTGTAGGCGATGGGCGCAAGGATCGGCACGAGGATCATCACCCCGGGCAGTGGGTCCATGAACATCCCGAAGGCCAGCAGCAACAGGTTCACCATCAGAAGGAACGCGATGGGCGACAGGTTCATCGCGATCACGCTGTCCGCCATCGCCTGCGGAATGCCTTCGATGATCAGCACCCATGCAAAGGCGCGGGCGGCGGCAAGGATCATCAGCACCGCCACCGACATGATGGCCGACCGCAGGCACGCCCCCCAAAGATCGCGGAACGAGAACCCGCGATAGATGAAGGCGCTGGCGATCACGGCATAGAAGACGGCGACGACCGAAGCCTCGGTCGGGGTGAACAGCCCCGCGCGGATACCGCCGACGATCAGCACGATCAGCGCCAGCGCCGGAAGCGCCGCCACCGTGTTGCGCACCATCTGCCCGGCGGGCGGGCGGGGTTCCAGACTGCGATAGTCGCGCTTGCGGCTGATCCACCAGTTCACCCCGGCGATCAGCGCGGCAATCAGCAGCCCCGGCAGCAGACCCGCCATGAACAGCGATCCGACCGACACGTTGCGGTCCTGCAGCGCATAGATGATCATGGTGATCGACGGCGGGATGATCGGATCGACCACCGCCACCGAAATCGTCAGCGCCCCGGCATAGGCCTTGGAATAACCGCTACGCTCCATCATCCGGGCCATCATCGCGCCCGGCCCGGCAGCCGATGCCAGCGCCGATCCCGAAATCCCCGCGAACAGCGTCCCGGTCAGCACGTTGGCGTAGCCCAGACCCCCGCGGAAATGCCCGACGAATTGCGACGCGAACCGCAGCAGCATGCGGGAAATCGCGCCCGTGGACATGATCTCCGCCGCAAGAATGAAGAACGGCACCGCCAGCAGCGGAAAGCTGTCGAGGCCGGTGAACATCTCTTTCACCACGACGACCATCGGGTATTTCCCGACGATGGCGACGGCGGCAAAGGCGGAAATGGCAAGCCCGAAGGCCACCGGAACCCCCATGATCAACAGGATCAGAAAGGTCGCGATCATGATCTCAGCCAAGGGCGGCCTCGTCCGATTGTTGAAGGCCCGCGCGCAGGTAATCCGGCGCGATCAGGGCAAGGTGGACGATCATCAGCACGAACCCCGTGGGCATCGCGGCATAGATCCATTTCATCGGCACCTGAAGCGCCGCCGATTTCTGCACCGACATCCGGCCCATGTAATCGAGGCCGACCCAGACCATGAAGGCGAAGAAGCCGAACAGCACCAGCAGGATCGCCCCGCGCAGCACCCGCTGACCCGTTCCCGGCAGCGCGTCCTGCGCGTTGGTGATGGCGGCATGCGCCCCCTCGCGCAGCGCAAGCCCGCTGCCAAGGAAGGTGAGCCAGATCATCGAATACCGCGCAACCTCGTCGGCCCATGTCAGCGAATTGCCGGTCAGATACCGGCCCGCCACGTTCCAGCCAAGGATGAGGCACATCGCCATCAGGCCGATGACCAGCACCGCCCCGTTCAGGGTCACGAAGGCATTCTCGATCCGGCGCATGGGTTATTGAACCGCCTGGATGCGGTCCATCAGATCCTTGCCGAACTGCGCCTCGTAAGCCTTGTAGGGTTCGGCCAGCGCGTCGCGGAAGACGGCTTTCTGTTCGGGGGACAGCTCGTTCACTTCCATGCCGCCTTCACGCAGCGCCGCGACGCCCGAAGTGTCCACATCGTCGACATAGGCGCGCATCGCGACGACCGCGTCATCGGCGGCCTTTTCGAACGCGGCCTTCTGCGCGTCGTCCAGCCCGTCCCAGAAGATCGGGGAGACAAGGATGATGGTCGAGGAATAAACGTGACCGTCCAGCGTCAGGTAATCCTGCACCTCGGCCAGCTTGGCGGAAACGATGACCGACAGCGGGTTTTCCTGACCGTCGATGGCGCCCTGTTCCAGCGCGCCGATCACCTCGGGCCATGCCATCGGGGTCGGGGCGGCGCCAAGGGCGCGGAACGCCTCCAGATGGACCGGGTTTTCCATCGTGCGGATCTTCAGCCCCGCAAGGTCGGCGGGCGTTTCGACCGCGCCGCGGTTGGAGGTGATGTGGCGAAAGCCCTGCTCGCCCCAAGCCAGCGCGTGCAGCCCTGCGGTTTCGAACTTGGCCAGCATCTCGTCGCCGATCTCGCCATCCAGCACGGTGCGGGCATGTGCCTTGTCGCGCAGCAGGAACGGCACGCCCAGAACGCCCACTTCGGGCACGAAATTCGCCAGCGTGCCGTCGGATGCGATGGTCATTTCGACCGTGCCAAGCTGCAGCCCTTCCAGCACCTCGCGCTCGCCCCCCAGACCGGAGGACGGGAAGTGGCGGAAAGTGAACTGGTCGCCAAGGCTCTCGGTCAGGGATTTCTCGAACGCTTGCGCGCCTGCGCCATAGTGGCTGTCGGTGGCCAGCGCATAGCCGATCTTGATCTCTTGCGCGGTGGCCGGCGCGGCCAATGCGGCAAACAGCATGGCGGCGTGGAAATGCTTCATCGGATGTCCCTTCCCCTTTGTCCCGGCGGATGCCTTAACGCGACAGCGGACCGGATTGCAATGCCGCAGGGGTCTTTGCGGGAAGATAATGACCGGAAGTGGCCGCGCATTGATATTTGATTGCGCGGCCAGCCGTCGTCAGGCGGCGCGGCGGCGGATCAGGCCGAACGCGACAAGGCCCGCTGCCAGCAGCGGCAGGCTGGCGGGCAGCGGCACGGGGGCCGGGGGCGCGAGCTGGCCGGTCAGGAACTGGTTGCTGACGGTGATGACGTTCTCGGCATTCGGCGGGAAGTCATGTTCGATGATATACCATTCGACCCCGGCCAGTTCCGCGGCAGGCAGGATCGCGGACCAGTCCAGAACGCCCTCGCCCACGGCGGCGAACATGGCGGGCGGGGTGCCGCCCGTGGTCGGCCCCGGCTCGGTCGCGACATCCTTGGCGTGGACCGAGATCACCTGCCCGGCCAGCTTGTTCAGCATCTCGACCGGGTCCACCCCTGCGACATGCGCCCAGGCAAGGTCCAGCTGCGCCTTGACCAGCGGGCCTGCGGATTCCAGCAGGATCTCCAGCGCGGTGCGGCCGTCGAACTCCTCCAGCTCCCATGCGTGGTTGTGATAGGCAAGGCGCATCCCGGCATCGTCCAGCGTGTTCGCGATGCCGCCCAGTTCCGCGCCCAGCGTCGCCCAGCCCGCCGCATCGGTCGGACGGCCCGGCACGTTCGGCAAAACGATGGTATCGTTGCCGATGGCCTTGTTGTAGGCGATCACGTCATCCAGATTGTCGCGCAGTTCCGACAGCCCGACATGCGCGGAAATCGCGCTCAGCCCATAGCTTTCCAGCAGCGCGCGGGCGTCTTCGCCGGTCGCGCCCAATGCACCTGCGGTTTCGACATATTTGATCCCGGCGCGTTCGACTGCTGCCAGACGTTCCTCGACGGTGCCCGCATCGCGCAGGGTATAAAGCTGCACGCCGATGGGCAGATCCA
The DNA here is from genome assembly GCF_004959935.1 of Falsirhodobacter xinxiangensis. Lineage (GTDB taxonomy): Bacteria > Pseudomonadota > Alphaproteobacteria > Rhodobacterales > Rhodobacteraceae > Falsirhodobacter > Falsirhodobacter xinxiangensis. The sequence continues at coordinate 121,588 of NZ_SMYN01000008.1, forward strand.
CCGTGGCGGCCTGCGCCATCTGTCCGCCAAAGGCGAATGTCGCGGCAACGGCCATTAGGCCATATTCAGAAATGGTCATTATTTTCCTCCTCCGGTTGTTAACACTTTGCCGAAGCGAAAGACGCAATCGAAAACCCTGCGGCAAACAGGGTTTGCCAGCATATTCAGGCGATTACGCAGCTGTTCGCTTGAACCCGATCCTTGAATGCCCGCATCGCGAATCCTCCTCGATTCACCATGCAAACGATTACATCAATTTTGCGCGATTCAGATTTTTCAGGCAAGCGATTTTATTAATCAATGCGGCAATTCAATGCCGGCCAATCCAGCCATCCGCACCTTCAAGGGTCTGGAATTCGTCCAGCGCGCGTGCGGTCATTCCCCGATCGCGCAGCATTCTGGAAAGATTACTTCCCGGCGGCAATTCCACCGCCGCCGTGCAGCCGCTTTCCTCCAGACCGATCATGCAGGCCTCCCATTCGACGGTCTGGCAAAGCTGGCGAGACAGCGTGTCGATGGCGCGGTCCCGCGACAGGACGGGCGCGCCGTCGATGCCCGCCAGAACGCGGCGTGCCGGGGCGCGGAAGTCCGCAGCCTCCAGCGCGCGGCGAAACACAGGCATCGCGGGGGCCATCAAGGGCGTGTGCGAGGCGACGCGCACCTGCAAGGGCGTGACCGACGCGCCCATCGCGGCAAGACGCTCGCAGGCAGCATCGGCGGCGCTCGCCTCTCCGGCCAGCACCACCCGGTCGGCGCCGTTGCGGATCGCGACATGCACGCCATCGGGCAGCACTGGCACGACCCCCCGCACCGCCACCATCCTTTGCGGCAGGTCCGATGCCGCGTCCATCGCCTCGGCCCGGACGCGCGCCAGACGCAGCACCTCGGGCACCGTCAGCGATCCGGCGAAGCCATAGGCGGCAAGCTCGCCGATGCTGTAACCCGCGCAGACCTCGGCCTCGGGGTCCAGCACCGCTGCCGCCGCCAGTTCCAGCGCGCAGACCAGCGGCTGGGCCAGGGCGTTTTCGAACAGCCGGTCGCCCGCGTTCAGGATGCCGTCCAGCGGCAATCCGACCACCTGTTCCAGTGCCGCGAAGACCGGGGCCGCTTCGGGATAGGGCAGCAGCCTTCGCAGCGCCTCGGCCCCTTGGGCGGACTGGCCGGGAAACAGCAGGCCCAGCATCAGCAGATGCTTCGCAGGAACATAGCGCAGGCCAGCATGTCCGCCGATCCGCCGGGCGAGAGGTTCCGCGCGACGCAGCTTCGGTGCAGCGCCGCGGCCCGTGCGCGCCAGTCGTGGGCATGAACCCCGCCCGCCGCAAGGAACGCGCGCGCGCCGGATTGCACATGGGCCAGCCCCGCCGCCCCGCCCCGGTGCAGAAGGTTGGTATCCTCCAGCACCGCCATCGAGGCGAACAGCGCCTGCACCGGACCTGCCTTCATCGCGGGCAGGACGACATGGCGCAGATGCGGAAACCCCTCCGCCGCGTGAATCCGTGCACCGGTCGCCCCGTGGCGGCGGATTGCGGCGGTTCCGTTGCTGGCGCGCGCCGGCATGGCCCGCAGCGCGTCGCCCCAGTTGTGGGCGACGGCCATGCAGACGGCATCGGGGGTCGGCGATGTCATCCGTCCCGCAGCCGCCGCCAGAAGCCCAAGGCTGAAGATCGCGCCCCGATGCGTGTTGACGCCGCCCGTGGCCGCCATCATCCGCGCCTCGGCCTCGATGCCAAGGCGCTGCATTTGCGGAAAATCCGTCGCGGTCGAGATCGCGACGAAATATCCGCGCAGGGCGAACAGGCTGCGCATGAAGGTGCCGATGTCCATGTCCCGATGCGCGCCATTGTCCACCGGGCTGACGAGGCCGGGTTTGGGATGCAGCATCACCTCGGCATGGAGGGCGCGGATGGCGGCGCGTCCGATGCTGACCCCGGCGATGGGAAGCTGGCGGGTCATGCCGCCTCCAGCCAGGGGCCGCCATGGCCTTTGACGATGCGCCGCGCCGCGCCGTATTCGCGCAAGGCCACCGCGCGACCGTCCGGCAGCAGCACCTCGCCATCCAGACGCGGGATTTGCGGCAAGGCCAGCACCGCCGGGACCAGCGCGGGATCGGCGATCAGCAGGTCCAGATCCGACCCCGCCCGCAGGTATGGCAGCCCCGTCAGCGCCTGCCATGCCGCCGAGCCATAGACTCGCATCGCCCCGATGGCGCGAAGCTGCGTCAGGCGATCTGCCCATGGGGCGTGGTCGATCTCGTCCAGACCGGGCGGGGGGCGCAGGTCGGTCAGGCGGTCCAGCGGCAGGTGCAGCCCGATGCGCCGTTTGTCGGGCGTGGCAAGGCCCAGCCGCACCGTGCCCGGATCGTCGCCGGGATGCGAGGCGGCGACGACGAACCACCGCCCCGCCGCCGCCCAATCGCCCGCCTCGCCCGGAAGCGGTCCCGACACGCGGGCGAAGCTGTGGCGGTCAGGCCGCATCGCCGCGCACGTCGGCAGACACCCGGCGCGCAAGGGTGCGCCCGCCGCGCTGCTCGCCCAGGGTGCGGCGGGTGTCGGGGCCGGGGTCCTCGGCCAGCGCCCTTTCCAGACAGGCAGCCAGATCGCCTTCCCAGATCCCGCGCACAGCGCCCATCGCGATGTAATTCTCCACCCCCGGTGCGAAGACGGCCGAGCTCTGCGACAACTCCTCCAGCCGCTCCAGCGGGATCTTGGTCACGCGCGACATGGCGGGCAGGTTCATCACCTTCACCTCGGCTTCGGGCAGCGCGTAACAGGCATCGGCCAGCATGGACGACGACAGGAAGCCCGCGCTGACCGCCTCGCCATAGACCAGACCGATGATCCTGTGGCCACGCCCCCGCGCATGATCCAGGCATTTGGCCAGATGCGCGATATAGGCGTTCAGGCAGATCGTTTCGTCCCGGCGGCTCATCTTCTGGCCCAGCGTATCGACCAGCAGCAGGATCGGGCGGCCCGGATGATCGCGGCAGATGCGCAGCACCTCGCCCGCCATGCGGTGCGACAGGGCGGCCCCGATGGCAGCGCGGTCGCGGGTGCCGATGACAGCCACATCGCCCGCGGGTCCGGCGAAATAGTCGCCGTCGAAGGCGATGTCATGCCCGTTCGGAAAAAGCTGTGGCAGCAGATCGTCGATCTTCATGCAAGTTTTCCTTCGATGGCGGAAAGGAAATCGTCCGTGTCCAGAAGCGGCAGGCGCGCGGGGGTTTCGATGCCAAGGTCGGCCCAGATGTCCAACGCATCCTCGGCGGCGCCGAAGCGGTCCAGACGCGCGCCGAGCAGGGCATGTTCCGCTTCGACATCCAGCGGCACCGGGTCCAGCCGGATCGCGGCGCGGAAGGCGGCGATGTCGTCCGGGACCAGAACCGCCTCGCCGAAGATCGCGCGGTTCTTGCCGCCGGTGACGCGCCAGACCAGCGCGCGGTCGGCGGCGTCGAACTCCTCGACCCCCATCGTCGTCTCGATCACCTCGGGGCCGGACAGGCCAAGGCGGGCATCTTCGGACATGATCAGCCGGTCGCACAGGCAGGTGGCGATGCCCATGCCGCCGAAGACGCCCACGCGCCCGCCGTTCAGCACGATCACCGGAACGCCCGCACCGCGCAGGGCAAGGATCGCGCGCATGATTTCCGACACCGCGATCAGGCCCGCATTCGCCTCGTGCAGCCGCACGCCACCGGATTCCAGCAACAGCAGCACAGGCGCGCGTTCGTCCAAAGCGCGTTCCAGCAGGCCGGTGATCTTGGCGCCATGCACCTCGCCCACCGCGCCGCCCATGAACGCGCCCTCCTGCGCCGCGATCAGCATTGGCGCGCCCTCCAGCGTGCCGCGTCCCACGGCCACGCCATCGTCGAAGGCGGCGGGCTGATTCAGCTGCGCCAGATGCGGGCTGGTGATCCGCGCCTCGGGCGGGACGAATTCGGTGAAGCTGCCGGGATCGAGCAGCCCGGCGATCCGTTCCCGCGCGGTGGCTTCAAGCCAACTGGTCATGCGCCGCCCCCCGTATGATCCGAAAGCGCCTGATCCAGCCGCAGCGCGACCACGGCGGGCGTCGCGCCCGCATCGTTGATCGACACGCGGATGTCGCCCACCTGCCAACGCGCAAAGACATCGGCCAGCACCGCCTGCCAGATCGCGCCGAAACCGACCGCTGCCGTCTGCACCTCGACCCGGACGCGCCCGCCAAGGTCGGCGGGCTCCACCAGCACCTCAAGGTTGCCCGACCCCAGAACCCCGGTCAGCGTGGGGCGGTTGCGCGGGGCCACCGGCGCGCCGCCGTCGAATTCATACTCCAGCCGTTCCATCACCAGCTCCTGAATTTCGCGGGGGGATCGTAAAGCCCGCCCGATGCCCGGACGAGGTCCTTCATCGACTTCGCCGCCAGAAGATCGCGCGTCGCCAGTTTCGGGTCGATCCCGATATCGGCGGGGCGGCGGATCACGCCCCGGTCACGCAGGTTTTCCACCGCCCGCTTGTCACGCGCCAGCCCCACGGGGGTATAGCCCGCAACGCCCCGGATCGCCTGTTCGCGTTCTTCGGGGGTGCGGCACAGCAGCAGGTTGGCGATGCCTTCTTCGGTCAGGATATGGGTAACGTCGTCGCCATAGATCATCACCGGCGGCAGATCGAGCCCCGCCTGATCGGCCAGTTCCCACGCGTCCAGACGGTCCACGAAGGCGGGGGCCATGTGTTCGCGGAACGTCTCGACCATCTGCACGACCAGCTTGCGGCCGCGGAATCCGTCCTGCCCCGCCTCGCGCCCCGCGCGCAGCCAAGGCTCGGTTCCGTGTCGCCGCCCCCGCGCGTCCGACCCCATGTTTGGTGCACCGCCGAACCCCGCGATCCGGCCCAGCGTCGCGGTCGAACTGTTGCCCTGCAAGTCGATCTGAAGGGTCGATCCGATGAACATGTCGCAGGCATAGAGCCCCGCCGTCTGCGACAGCGCCCGGTTCGACCGCATGGACCCGTCCGGCCCGGTGAAGAACACGTCGGGGCGGGCGCGGATATAGTCCTCCATCCCCAGTTCCGACCCGAAGGAATGCACGCTTTCGACGAATCCCGCCTCGATCGCCGGGATCAGCGCGGGGTGGGGGTTCAGCGCCCAATGGGTTGCGATCTTGCCGCGCAGGCCAAGGCTTTCGGCATAGGTCGGCAGCAACAGCTCGATCGCCGCCGTGTCGAAGCCGATGCCGTGGTTCAGCCGCCTCACCCCGTATTCGGCATAGATGCCCTTGATGGCCATCATCGCCATCAGCACCTGAATTTCCGAAATCTGCGCTGGATCGCGGGTGAACAGCGGCTCGATGTAATGCGGTTTCGGGGATTGGACGACGAAATCGACCCAATCGCCGGGGATGTCCACGCGCGGCACCGCGTCCACGATCTCGTTCACCTGCGCGATGACGATGCCGCGGCGGAAGGCCGTCGCCTCGACGATCACCGGCGTATCCTCGGTATTGCCGCCGGTATAGAGGTTGCCGTTGCGATCCGCCGCCGCCGCACAGACAAGGCTGACGCGCGGGGTCAGGTCGGTGAAATAGCGCCCGAACAATTCCAGATAGGTGTGGATCGCGCCGATCTTCAACTGCCCCGAGGAAAGCAGCCTTGCCAGACGCGCCGCCTGCGGGCCAGAGAAGGAAAAGTCCAGCTTCGACGCGACGCCCTTTTCGAACACGTCCAGATGGCTGGGCAAGGCCAGCACCGATTGCACGATATGCAGACCATGCACATCCGCCGGGTCCAACGCCGCCAGCGCCTTGGCCAGAAAGTCCGCCTGTTTCTGGTTGTTCCCTTCGATGCAGACCCGGTCGCCCGGTTCGATCACCCGCGTCAGCAGCGCACCGATATCGCCGGGGGCCACGAGCTTGCCGCGCGCAAGGCCCGCAGCACGGTCCATCCGCGCGGCGCGGTTCTGGCCAAGGCGGTTCCATTCCTTCATCGCGCACCCTCCGCTGTTCTGGGTCAGCGTATTGCAAACACCCCTCGCCAATCAACTATGTATTTTATTGACCGCCGCTGATTGCTGTGTGCATACATAAGGACGCCGAAGGAGCATGAGCATGTCCGAACCGGAAGGCCCGCTGAGCGAACGCATCCGTCTGTCGCTGATGGACGACATCTCGACCGGCGTTCTGGCACCCGGGACGGTGCTGGACGAATCCTCGCTGGCCGAAACCTTCGGCGCATCCCGCACCCCCGTGCGCGAGGCGCTGCGTCAGGTCGAAGCGGCGGGCCTGATCGAGATTCGCCCCCGCAAGGGCGCGGTCGTCCTGCCGATGACCCTGCCCCGACTTCTGGAGATGTTCGAGGTCACCGCCGAGATCGAGGTGATGTGCGTGCGCATCGCCACCCACCGCATCACCGGGGCCGAGCGGGCAAAGCTGACCGACCTGCACGATGCATCCCGCGCCGCAGCCGATACCGGCGATTTCGCCGCCTATGACGAGTTCAACCTGTCGTTCCACGAAGGGCTGTATCACGCGACGCATAACGGGTTTCTGGTCGAACAGGCGCTGGCCCTGCGCGCGCGCCTTCTGCCGTTCCGCCGCACGCAGCTGCGATACCCGGACCGGCTGGCCACGTCCCATGCCGAGCACGGCGCCATCCTGCGCGCCATGACGCGGGGCGAACCGGACGAGGCCGCCCGCGTCATGCGCGAGCACATGCTGAACGCCGGAACCGCGCTGGCCAGATACCTGAGGTTCGACGACTGAGACACACACCCCCGGTTGGGAGGCCGGGGCAAAGGGAGGGGAATATGTCCGCACAGATGGCAACCATACTGGGCCTTGGGGTGATGTTCGTCATCGCCACCGCCCTGCCGATCAACATGGGGGCGCTGGGCTTTGCCTTCGCCTTCCTGATCGGCACGATCTTTGTCGGGATGAGCGCGAACGACATCCTTGGCGGCTTTCCGGGCGATCTGTTCGTCACGCTGGTCGGGATCACATACCTGTTCGGCATCGCGCAGAACAACGGCACCGTGGATTGGCTGGTCCAAGCCTGCGTGCGCGCGGTGCGGGGGCGGATCTCGGCGATCCCGTGGGTGATGTTCGGGGTGGCGGCGCTGCTGACGTCGATCGGCGCTGTCAGCCCGGCGGCAGTGGCGATCATCGCACCCATCGCGCTGCGCTTCGCCATGCAATACGCGATCAACCCGCTGCTGATGGGGATCATGGTGATCCACGGCGCGCAGGGCGGCGGCTTTTCCCCGATCAGCATCTATGGCGGCATCACCAATCAGGTGGTCGAACGCGCAGGGCTGCCGGGGAACGAGATGTCGCTGTTCCTTGCCAGCCTGATCTTCAACCTTGCCATCGCGGCCATCGCCTTCTTCGTGCTGGGCGGGCATCGCGGCGCGCGGATTGCGGCGAACGGCAATGGCAGCGCCTTCGGCCCGGGCGTATCGGTGGACATCCGCGGCCATGGCGGGCACGAGGCCGCCGATCTGCATGATCGCACGCGCGAACTGGCCGAGGTGCAGCCCTCGGGGCGGCCCGACATGGAACAGACGCTGACGATGATCGGCCTTGGCTCGCTGGCGGTGCTGGCGCTGGTCTTCAGCCTGAACGTCGGGCTGGTTGCGATGTGCGTCGCGGTGGTGCTGGCGCTGGTCTGCCCGCGCGGACAGAAGGGCGCGATCGACAAGGTCGCGTGGTCCACGGTGCTGCTGATCGCAGGCGTCATCACCTATGTCGGCGTGCTGGAGGAAGCGGGGGCCATCGATTATGTCGCGAACGGGGTCGCATCCTTGGCCGTGCCGCTGCTGGTCGCGCTTCTGCTGTGCTATATCGGCGGGATCGTGTCGGCCTTCGCATCCTCGGTCGGCGTTCTGGGCGCGACCATTCCGCTGGCGGTGCCGTTCCTGATGACGGGCGACGTGGGAACCCCCGGCATGATCGCGGCGCTGGCGGTGTCCTCCACCATCGTGGACGTGTCGCCCTTTTCGACCAACGGCGCGCTGGTCGTCGCCAATGCGCAGAATGTCGACAAGGACCGCTTCTTCCGCACGCTGCTGATCTATAGCGCGCTGATCGTGGCGGCGGGTCCGCTGCTGGCATGGGCGGCCTTCGTCCTGCCCGGCTGGATGTAGGCGCTTGACTTGGGGCGGCGGCCCGACAGACTGCCGCCCATGAGCCAACTCTCGACCCTTCAGGTCTATCTTCGCGCCATCGGCCAGTTGCGCCGCGAACGGTGGCTGGCCGGATCGCTGGCCGGGTCGGGCGTGCTGGTCGCCTGCGTGCAGCTGGCGGAACCGATCCTTTTCGGGCGGATGGTCGATACGCTGGCCACCGGGTCGGGTGCGTTTGGGGTGATCGCGCTGTGGGCGCTGTTCGGGCTGGTCGGGATCGCCGCATCAGCCGTGACGGCCATCGCCTCGGACCGGCTGGCGCATCGCACACGGCTTGCATCCATGTCCGAGGCGTTTTCCCGCGCGATCACGCTGCCGGTGTCCTATCACGCCGAAAAGGGGTCCGGCACCGTCATCCGCACCCTGCTGGCCGGAAGCGACGCGCTGTTCGGGCTGATGCTTTCGGCGCTGCGCGAGCAGTTGACGGCGATCACGGGACTGATCCTGCTGATCCCCACGGCGCTCAGTCTCGATGCGCGGATGACGGCGGTGCTGGCGGGGCTTGGCGCCGTGTATTTCGCGCTGAACACCTTCGTCATCCGCAAGACCCGCGCCGGACAGGCCGAGGTGGAGGCGCATTCCGGCAGCCTGTTCGGGCGCGTGGGCGACGTGATCGGCAACGTGACCGTCGTGCAATCCTATGCCCGCCTGCGGCTGGAGATGGAGGCGCTGGGCACGCTGACGGAAAACCTTCTGCGCGCGCAATACCCGGTGCTGACATGGTGGGGCGTGCTGTCGGTGCTGACGCGGACGGCGGCGACGATCACCATGGTCATCGTCTTTGCCACCGGCGCGCTGCTGGCGCAGGCGGGCGAAATCACGGTGGGCGAGATCGTGTCCTTCGCCGCCTTCGCCGGGCTGATGATCGGCCAGCTTGACCGCCTTGCCGGGTTCGTGAACGCGATCTTCCGCCAGACGCCGACGCTGCGCAACTTCTTCGCCCTGCTGGACGCACAGGGAGAGGTGGCGGACACCCCCGGCGCGCGCGCCCTGCCCCAGCCGGTGCGCGGGCATGTGCGGTATCGCGGGGTCAGTTACCGCTTTCCGGGGTCGGATCAGGGCGTCTTCGACATCGACTTCGAGGCAAGGCCCGGCGAGACGGTCGCGCTGGTCGGCCCCACCGGGTCGGGCAAGACGACGACGCTGGCGCTGTTGCAACGCCTGCGCGCGCCCGATGCCGGGGTGATCGAGATCGACGGGCAGGACGTCGCGGCCACGACGCTGGCCTCGCTGCGCGACGCGACGGCGGTGGTGTTTCAGGAGGCGGGGCTGTTCTCGCGCTCGATCGCGGAGAATATCCGCGTGGGCCGCCCCGGCGCCAGCGATGCCGAGGTGGCCGACGCCGCCCTGCGGGCCGAGGCCGCCGATTTCATCGCCCGCAAACCCGGCGGCTACGGCTTCGTCATCGGCGAGCGGGGCACCGCTTTGTCGGGTGGCGAACGGCAACGGCTGGCCATCGCCCGCGCGGTGCTGAAGAACGCGCCGGTCCTGATTCTGGACGAGGCGACATCCGCGCTGGACCCCGCGACCGAGGCACGGATCAAGCGCGCCATCGATGCGCTGCGGGCGAACCGCACGACGCTGATCATCGCGCACCGGCTTTCGACCGTGGCGGATGCCGACCGCATTCTGGTGATGGATGGCGGGCGCATCGTGGAACAGGGGCGTTTCGCCGAACTGGTCGCCAAGGGCGGGCTGTTCGCGGAACTGGTGGCCGAGGGGCAGATCCACGAACCTGCCCCCTGAAGCCTATTCCGCCGCGAAATGGCCGATCATATAGCTTTCGGACCCGATCTCGGTCACGCGGCCCTTCACCTCGTGGGTTTCCAGATCCACGATCCAGACCATGCTGGAATTATGCCCGTTCTTGGGCGGCGCGCCGGTGATCGCGGCAAAGCGATTGTCGGGCGTGATCGCCACCCCGCGCGGGCGCGAAGGGTCGTCCGATCCGGTCGATAGCGGGATGCGGGCGATGGTCGCATCCTCGCCCGCCAGCGCCTTGGCGACGTCGATGATGTCGATATTGTTGGTGCGGAAGTTGGTGGTCACGATGCGCGTGCCGTCCGGGGTGAAGGCAGCAACGAAGGGGCGCGAGGGTTCCGCCGGATCGTCGGTGCCGACGCGGATGCGCGCGACCTCGGACGTGGCCGGGTCCTGCCCCGCTTTTTCCACGTCGATGATGGAAATGGTGTTCGCCTCTTTGCCATCCTTCGGATTCTCGCGCGAGGCTTGTGCGACCAAGGTGCCATCGGGCGAGGTGGTGATCCCGAAGCCCCCCGCCTCGACCGGGACGCGGCCGATCTCGGCCCCCGGCTCGCCCGCGACGGCCTTGGCGATGTCGATCACCGACACGTCGTTCGTGCCGCCATTTGCGGTGAAGATCAGCCCCTGCGGCCCGCCAAGGGGCGAGGCCGTGACGCCGTTGCTGTCGGGAAAGCAGCCGAAGCGTTCGTCGGGGGCCGATTTCGGCAGCTCGGCCGGGGGGCAGCCATCGGTGCCGACCGCCTGTTCGACCTTGTGGATCACGCGGCCCGCCGCCAGATCGACGATGTTGATGTGATGGCCGCCATCCTCGATCCCCTCGGCCTCGGCATGGGCCAGCGCGCCGTGCTTGCCATCGGGCAGAAGCGCAAAGCCGGTCGCGCCGAAGCCTTCGCTGGCGATCCAGCCTTCCACCGCGTGCAGCGTCTCGTTGGCCTCGGGGTCCAGTGCGCGGGTCAGGTCCACCACCGTGACCGATCCGGCATGGCCGTGCTGGAACTCCTCGGCCAGCAAAGCGGGCGTCGCGCCGGAATGGTTGGAGATATAGGCCCGTTTGTGATCCGGCGCGATCGTCACGATGATCGGCTGGCCGGATGCGATCTGCGTCTCGCCATCCACCTCGATATCGGGGGTCACGCGCAGACGGTTCACCACCGCGTTCGGCGTTCCGTCATTGGCCGGGTCCATCGCGCGTTCAAGGTCGATGACCAGCACCACATTGTCCCAGCGTCCGCTGGCAAGGAAGTAATCTTTCGCCATCGCAGGCGTTCCCAGGGCCGTCGCCGCAAGCAGCGCGGATATCATCATTCGCGACATTTCGGTCTTCCCTCCCTGCTCCTGCCTCCCCGCAGGAGCGATGCCGGAATGGGGTTCCGGCGCCCTCAGCCGCCGCGCAGCGCGCCCTCCAGCACCCGCGCGACGTGAATCGCATCCCGTCCCGCCCCGTCATGGATCTGGTGGCGGCAGCTTGTGCCGTCGGCCACGACCAGATCGCCCACCGCCGCCTTGCGCACGGCGGGCAGCAGCGACAACTCTCCCATCGCTTTGGACACCTCGATATTCTCGGCGGCATAGCCGAAGGCGCCCGACATGCCGCAGCAGGAACTTTCGATCATCCGCACGTCCAGCCCCGGCACGGATCGCAGCACGGTTTCGACCGCGCCCATGGCGTCGAAGGCCTTCTGGTGGCAATGGCCGTGGACATGCGCGACGCGGCCCTGCTGGTCGGCCAGCGGCAGGTCGGGCTTGTCGGCGGCCAGCAATTCTTCGAACAGCAACGCCTTGCCGTGGATGAAATCAGTGTCCGGCAGCAGGGCCGTCATCTCGTCGCGGAAGGTCATGATGCAGGACGGCTCCAGCCCCACGACCCGCGCCCCGGCTTCCACCAGCGGGCGCAGCGCGTCGAGGCTGCGCTTCGCTTCGGCCCGCGCGGCGTCCACCTGCCCCGCCGAAAGATAGGTCCGACCGCAGCACAGCGGCCGCGAGACCGGAACGCGGTGCAGCCGGTATCCGGCGGCGATCAGCACCCGCTCGGCGGCCTCAAGGTTCTCACGTTCGAAATATCGGTTGAACGTGTCGCCGAACAGAACCAGATCGCGCCCGTCGCCCACCACCTGCGCCGCGCCCGCGCCTTCGCGCCACGGCCTGCGCCATTTGGGCAAGGTTCGCTCTGCCGAAAAGCCCAGCATCCGTTCCGACAGCCGCGCCAGCGCCGGGATGCGGTCGCGCAGGTTCAGGATCGGCGCGATCCGCGCGGCGAAAGGGGCATAGCGTGGCAGGTGGGCGACCAGCCACTCGCGCCAGGGCAGCCCGTGCTTTGCGTGATAGTGGTGCAGGAATTCCACCTTCATCCGCGCCATGTCCACCCCCGTCGGGCAATCGCGCTTGCAGCCCTTGCAGGACACGCACAGATCCATCGTCTGCTTCATCTCGGGCGAGGTGAAGGCGTCCGGCCCGAGCTGCCCCGAGATCGCCAGCCGCAGCGTGTTCGCTCGGCCCCGCGTCACATGCTGCTCGTCCTTGGTCGCGCGATAGGAGGGGCACATGGTGCCGCCCGCCAGCTTGCGGCAGGTGCCGTTGTTGTTGCACATCTCGACCGCGCCGCCGAAACCGCCCCAATCCGACCAGTCCAGCGCGGGTTTGTGATCCACGGCATAGCCCGGTTTGAACCGCATCAGGCTGCGGTCGTCCATCCGCAACGGGCGCACGATCTTGCCGGGGTTCAGGCGGTTTTCGGGGTCGAACGTGTCCTTCACCGTCTCGAACGCGCGGGTCAGCTTCGATCCGAACAGCGGCTCGATATATTCCGAGCGGGAGATGCCATCGCCATGCTCGCCCGAGAAGCTGCCCTTGAAGCGGCGCACCAGATCGGCCGTCTCGTCCGCGATGGCGCGCATCTTCGCCGCGCCCTCTGCGGTCTTCATGTTCAGGATCGGGCGCACATGCAGACACCCGACCGAGGCATGGGCATACCACGTCCCCACCGTGTCATGCCGCGCGAACAGGTCCGTCACCGCGTCGGTGTAATCGGCCAGATGCTCCAGCGGGACGGCACAGTCTTCGATGAACGAGACGGGCTTCCCCTCGCCCTTCATCGACATCATGATGTTCAGGCAGGCCTCGCGCACCTCCCACACGGGTTTCTGGCGGGCGGGTTCGACCACCTCGACCACCGCATCCGGGAAGCCGTGATCGGACATGCATTCGTCCAGCCGTTTCAGATCGCGGCGCAGCGCGTCCAGATCGTCGCCCGCGAACTCCACCAGCAAAAGACAGTTCGGCTGCCCCCGCGTGATGTCGCCCAGCGTTTTCACGAACAGCGGGATGTCGGCGCCCAGCACCAGCACGTTGTTGTCCACCAGTTCCACCGCCACGGGGCCAAGATCGACCAGATGGCGCGTCGTCTCCATCGCCGAGCGGAAGCTGGGGAAATGGCACACGCCCATCACGCGGTGCGTCGGCAGGGTGGACAGTTGCAGCGTGATGCCGGTGGACAGCGCCAGCGTGCCTTCGGACCCGACCAGCAAATGCGAAGGGTTCGGCACATCGGGCAGCAATTCGTCAAGGTTGTAGCCCCCGACGCGGCGCTGGACCTTGGGAAAGATCGCCCCGATCTCGGCCCGGTGGCTGCGGGCAAGGGCGGTCAGGCGGCCCATCGCCGCGCGCATCCGCCCCTGCGGCGCATTGGTGCCAAGGTGGAACCGTTCGCCGTCGTGCAGCAGCCCGTCGATGGACAGGATATTGTCCACCGTCTTGCCGAAGCGCAGCGATCGCGCACCGGACGAATTGTTGCCGACCATCCCGCCAAGGGTGCAGCGGGTGGCGGTGGACGGCTCCACCGGAAAGAACAGCCCGTCCTTCTTCAGAAACCCGTTCAGCGTGTCCAGCACCGTGCCGGGCCGCACCCGCACCGTCCGCGCCGCCGGGTCGTAATCCGTCACGCCCCCGAACGCGCGCGAGAAGTCCAGCACCAGACCGCTTCCGATGGGCTGGCCGTTCTGCGACGTGCCGCCCCCCCGCGCGATCACCGGCACGTCATGGTCGGCGGCGATGCGCAGGGCGGCGGCGATGTCGTCCTCGGATTTCGGGAAGGCCACCGCCTTGGGCATGATCTGATAGATCGAGGCGTCGGTGGCATAGCGCCCGCGGGTGAAGGCGTCGGTGCGGACCTCTCCCTCCATCGCGGCGGACAGGGCCTGGCCGAAGGCGCGGCCCTTGGCCATGGCGCGGGCGGCGGGCGGGGGGGCGGAGATGTTCATGGCTGCCTTTCTTACTCGGTGGCCATCTTGCCGCGCATCTTTGCCAGCAGGTCCGAAATCGGCCCCCACAGCAGCAGCGTCAGCGCAAGCACGATCAGGGTGGACACGAGGCCATTGGCGGCAAACACCCCGACATCGCCGCCGGACCCCAGCATCGCCATGCGGAACGCCTCCTCGGCCCGGTCGCCAAGGACCAGCGCCAGAACCATCGGCGCCAGCGGGTAGTCCAGCTTCTTGAACACGTATCCCACGATGCCGAAGCCCAGCATCAGCCAGATGTCGAAGATGGAATTGGCGATGGTATAGGCCCCGATGGCGCAGACCATCAGGATCAGCGGCGCGACCATGCCGAAGGGCACGCGCATGATCGCGGCGAACAGCGGCACCGTCAGAAGCACGATGATCAGCCCCGCAAGGTTGCCCAGATACATCGACGCGATCAGGCCCCACACGAAATCCTTCTGTTCGACGAACAAAAGCGGCCCCGGTTGCAGCCCCCAGATCATCAGCCCGCCCAGCAGCACCGCGGCCGTGGCCGATCCCGGAATGCCCAAGGACAGCATCGGCAGCAGCGCCGAGGTGCCCGCCGCATGGGCCGCCGTTTCGGGGGCCAGCACGCCCTCCATCTCGCCCTTGCCGAAGTTGCGGCCGTTGCGGGAAAACCGGCGCGCCAGGCCGTAGCCCATGAAGGACGCGGCGATCGCCCCGCCCGGCGTCACGCCCATCCACATCCCCACAGCGCAAGAGCGCACCAGCGTCACGAAATGGCGCGGCATCTGCGCCCATGTCTTCAGCACCACGGTCATCTGGATGCGGGCGTTCTTGCCCTTGAACTCCAGCCCCTCCTCGACCGTCATCAGGATTTCCGACACGCCGAACAGCCCGATCACGACGACAAGGAAGTCGAAGCCGCGCATCAGCTCTCCGCTGCCCCAGGTCATCCGCATGTCGCCCGAGATGGAGTCCATCCCGACCGCCGCCAGCAGAAACCCGATGCAAAGCGAGATGCCGATCTTGCCCCGGTTTTCCCGCCCCATGCCGATGAAGGAACAGAAGGTCAAAAGGTAAACCGCGAAGAATTCAGCCGGGCCGAAGCGCAGCGCGAAACTGGCGACCAGCGGCGCGACCAGCGTGATCAGCAGCACGCCGCAGATCGCCCCGATGAAGGATGCGGAGAAAGCCGCGGTCAGCGCCTCGCCCGCGCGGCCCTGCTGGGCCATGGGGTATCCGTCGAAGGTGGTCGCGACGGACCACGCCTCGCCCGGGATGTTGAACAGGATCGACGTGATCGCCCCGCCGAACAGCGCCCCCCAGTAGATCGAGGAGAGAAGGATGATCGCCGATGTCGGGTCCATCCCGAAGGTCAGCGGCAGAAGGATCGCAACCCCGTTCGGACCGCCCAAGCCCGGCAGCACCCCCACGACGATGCCCAGGAGCACGCCAAGGATCATGTAAAGGATGTTGTGCATCGACAGGGCAAGTTCGAACCCCTGCATCAGTGCCTGAAAGTTTTCCATGATCCCCCCTCAATACCCGAGGGCGGTTTCAAGCGGCCCTTTCGGAAGCGGCACCTGAAACTGCAATTCGAACACCCAGAAGGCCAGCAGCGGCAGCAGGATCGCGGTGGCCAGAACCGTGACCCACCGCGACCCGCCGACGATCATCATGAACCCCGCGATGAACAGCGCCGAGGCGACATAGATGCCCAAGGGCGCGATCAGCGCGACATAGACGGCCAGCGGCACCAGCACCCGCACCACCTGCAAAAGCTGCGGCACGGTCACGAACACCTCGTCCGAGGGGCGGCGGATGGCCTGCACCAGCACCAGCACCGACAGCGCAAGGAAGATCCAGCCGACACGGGACGGGAAATATCCGCTTTCCGGCCCCAGCCCTTCGGACCATCCCGCCCCGATGCCATAGCTGTCCACCAGCACCATCGCGCCCAGAACGACCAGAACCCCCGAGATGCAGATTTCCATCGTGCGGCGCGAAATTCCGGGAACGTCCGCTTCGGGGTCCAGTTCGGCGGGCCGGACGACCGCCTCGTCGAAGTCTTCGTTGCTGTCCATTGCCGTCATCTCATCCTCCCGGCCCGGCGATCCGGGTCGTTCTTGCGGCCATCGGGGAAAGGTCGGTTACTGGACGAGGAAGCCCGCGTCGCTCAGCATGGCGCGGTGCTTTTCTTCCTCGCCCTGAAGATAGGTCACGAAATCCTCGCCCGCCCGGAATTCCGGCAGCAGCGCGCTGCGTTCGAGGTATTCCTTCCATTCGTCGGTTTCCGAAACCTTGGTGAACAGATCGACGTAATAGGCCTGCTGTTCCGGCGTCACGCCGCCCGGCAGGAAGATGCCGCGCAGCATCTGGTATTGAACGTCCAGACCCTGCGAGGCGCAGGTCGGAATGTCGTGCCAGCTTTCATCCTCGGTCACCTTTTCGGTGTAAGGCAGGGCTTCGGCGGAAAAGACGCAAAGCGGACGGGTCGCGCCGCCGCGCCAGTTCGCGACCTCCTCGGCGGGGTTGTTGGTGGTGGCGTCCAGATGCTGGCCCGCAAGCTGGGTCGACGCCTGCCCGCCCCCGGTATGCGGGATATAGATCGTGTTGATCCCGGCGGCCTTGTTCACGCCCAGCGCGATCAGCTGATCCTCGCGTTTGGACCCGGTGCCGCCAACCTTCAGCGGCGCGCCCGAAGCCTTGGCCGCCTCCACGAAATCCTGCGCGGATTGATAGGGCGCCCCCGCGTTGACCCAAAGCGCGAAGGCATCCTCGGCCAGCATCGCGACGGGGGTGTAATCCGTCCATGCCAGATCCAGCTTGGTCGTCATCGGCGTCAGAAACACCCCGGTCGAGGTGGTCAGCAGCTTCTGCGGATCGCCGGCCGAGCTTTTGATGTCCATCATCGCCTCGGCCCCTGCGGCGGCGGGCTTGTTGACGACGACGATGGGCGCCTTGGTGAAACTGTTCTTCTGGATGATGCCCTGGATGGTCCGTGCCATCTGGTCCGATGCGCCGCCGGGGCTGAACGGGACCACGATCTCGATCGGTCGTGTCGGTTCCCACGCCATGACGGGGCCGATACCCGACGCCAAGGCAACCAGCGCGATTGCAGGTCTGAACATGCTGCTCCCTCCTCCCAAAGGTGCTGCCGGCGGCTGCCTCCACTCATCCATCGGCATTAAAGACAGGTGTAGACCCTTTCAGGATTGCATTCAATATTTATGTGACAGTTACCTGCTTCTGCCGGGGTTCAGGCGCTTCGCCCGCCTCGATATTGCGCAGGACAGCCAGCTTCTTGCTGCGCAAGTGGTTGAACAATATCGTGGCAAGCTCCGCCCCGGCACGGCGGCGCAGCGCATCGAGGATCAGCTCATGCTCCCTCACCGCCGCACTCCACCGCTCGCCCCGATCATCAAGGTTGGCGGCAAAACGCACGCGCCGGATGCGGCCCATGACGGCATGGGCATTCGCGGCCAGCGCCTGATTCTGCGCCGCCATCAGGATGTGTTCATGGATCTGCTGGTTGCAGGCAAAGTAGCCATGCCGATTGCCGCGCAGGTAATGGCCATACATCTCGGTATGCAGCGCCTCGATGGCAGAAACCTCGGCATCCGTTATGTTTTCGCAGGCCAGACGCCCCGCCAGCGCCTCCAGCCCGCCCATCAGGTCGAACAATTCGCTGATGTCGCGCACGCTCAGTGCCTTCATGCGCGCGCCGCGATTCGGCAAAAGCTCCACCAGCCCCTCGGCAGCCAGCACCTTCAGCGCCTCGCGCAGCGGGGTGCGCGATATGCCGAACAGCTCGCACAGGTCCTTTTCGGGGATTCGCGCCCCATCCGGCACGCCCCCTTCGACCAGATGATCGCGAAGACGCGTCAGGATTTCCCCATGCAGGGTCGCCGGGCGATCCATGTCTATCCCTCCAGAATTCATCATCAATATAGCCGGTTTCGCGCCGGCAGGGGAAGCCACAATCCCCTCTTTGAATACATGATCGAAACCAAATCGCTTGCTATTGAACGCAAAGTGAATGCAAAATGACCCTTGATCGGCCGGAGGAGCGGCCTTGAGAGGGAGGATACCATGACCACAGGCCGCCATTTCCTGCAAATCCCGGGGCCGAGCCCGGTGCCGGAACGGATCATGCGCGCGATGGACATGCCGGTTCTGGACCATCGCGGGCCGGAGTTCCAGAAACTGGGGCAAGAGGTGCTGGAAGGCTGCAAGGCCGTGTTCCAGACCTCCGGCCCCGTCGTCATCTACCCTTCCTCCGGCACCGGCGCGTGGGAGGCGGCCATCGTCAACACCCTCTCGCAAGGCGACAAGGTGCTGATGGTCGAAACCGGGCATTTCGCGACATTGTGGAACAACATGGCGCGCAGGCTGGGCCTGAACGTCGAATTCGTCCCGGGCACATGGCGGCGCGGCGTCGATCCCGCCACCATCGAGGCGCGACTGCGCGAAGACAAGGCGCACGAGATCAAGGCCGTCGCGGTCGTGCATAACGAAACCTCGACCGGGGTGACCAGCCGCATCGCCGAGATTCGCCGCGCCATCGACGCCGCCGGCCACCCGGCGCTTCTGCTGGTGGATACGATCTCGTCGCTGGGGTCCGCCGATTACCGGCACGAGGAATGGGGCGTGGACGTCACGGTAAGCTGTTCGCAGAAGGGGCTTATGCTGCCGCCCGGCCTTGGCTTCACCGCCATTTCCGACAAGGCGCTGGCGGCGTCCAAGGCGGGCGGGATGCCCCGCTCCTATTGGGATTGGGAGGAGATGCTGAAGCCCAACGCCACCGGCTTCTTCCCCTATACCCCCGCGACGACGCTGCTTTACGGTCTGCGCGAGGCCATCGCCATGCTGCTGGAGGAAGGTCTGCCGCAGGTCTTCGCCCGCCACCAGCGCCTTGCCCTCGCCACCCGCGCCGCCGTTCAGGGCTGGGGGCTGGAGATTCTGTGTCAGGAGCCGAAGGAATATTCCCCCATCCTGACCACGGTGCTGATGCCCGACGGCCATGACGCCGACGCCTTCCGCAAGATGGTGCTGGAAAACTTCAACATGTCGCTGGGCGCGGGTCTGTCGAAACTGGCGGGCAAGGTGTTCCGCATCGGCCACTTGGGCGAAACGAACGAGTTGACCCTGATGGGCGCGCTGTCGGGGGTGGAGATGGGGCTGGCCCTTGCGGGCGTGCCGCACCAGTCGGGCGGTGCGGCCGCGGCCATGCGCGTGCTGGCCGACGCCAAGGAGGAAACGAAGGCCCGCGCCGCCTAACGCGCGCGCCGCCGGATTTCCCAGATGATCGCGCCGATCACCGCCGCCGCGATCATCACCAGTGCCAGCGCGTTCACCGCCGGGGTCAGACCCGTCCGCACCTTGGTCGCGATGAACACGGTCAGGGGCGTTTCGAACCCGCGCACGAACAGGGTCGTGTTGTAGTTCTCGATGCTCTGCAGCACGGCCAGCCCCCCTGCCGCGACCAGCGCGGGCCGCAGGAAGGGCAGCAGCACCCGGCGGAACACCATCCCGCGCGAGGCGCCAAGGCCCAGCGCCGCCTCCTCTTGCGTGCGGTCGAACCGTTGCAGCCGCGCGATCACCATCAGCATGACATAGCAGCTGATGAAGCTGACCTGCGCCACGACGATCAGCGCAAGGCCGCCCCCGACCCCCACCTGCCGCCACAGGATCAGCGTCGCGATCCCGATCACCACCCCCGGCGTCAGCAAGGGCGAGACCATGACCGCATAGGCGAAACTGCGTGCCCGCGCATGAAGCGAGGTCAGCACCAGCGCCGCCGCCGTGCCGATGGGCAGCGCCACCACGACCACCGCCACCGCAATGATCGCCGAGGTCCACAGCGCGTGCCACATCGCGGCATCGGCCCACATCGCGCGGAACCAATCCAGCGTCGTGCCCTGCCACGGGATCACGGTGGGAAAGCGGCTGGTGTTGAACGCCGCCGCCCCCATCACCAGCAAGGGCGCGAACATGAACACCGCGAAACAGGCGAGGTAGAAGATGAAAAACGCGCGCTGGATCATTTCGCCACATCCGCCAGATTGACGCGGAACAGCCGCAAGGTGATCAGCACCACCGCCAGACACAGCACCAGCAGCACCAGCGCATAGGCCGCGCCCCGGTTCCAGTCCCCGCCTTCGAAGAACCAGTTATAGATCACCTCGGTGAACCATCGGCTTCCGGGCGATCCCAGCAGCGCGGGCGCGACATAGGACCCCGCCGCCAGCATGAAGGTGAAGACGCAGCCCGTCGCGATCCCGGCCTTGGCATGCGGGATCACCACCCGCCAGTGGATGCGCCACGGCTTCGCGCCCAGATCGCGTGCTGCGTCGATCTGCGCTTTCTCAAGGCTTTCGATGGCGTTGTAGATCGGCAGCAGCATGAACAGGATATAGGCATAGACCATCCCCGCCAGCACGCCGCCATCGCCCTGCCACCGGATCGGCCGGTCGATCATCCCCGCCCATTGCAGCACCGCGTTCAGCGGCCCCCGAAAGGCCAGCAGGATGAACCATGCCAGCGTCCGCAGCACCTCGTTGATGAAGAACGGGATGATCAGCAGCAAAAGCGCGATGCCAAGCTGCCGGGGCGTCGCGTTCTGCGCCAGCCAATAGGCGATGGGATAGCAGACAACCAGCGTGACCGCCGCCACCAGCGCGCTTGCCCAGACGGTCTTGAAGAAGATCGCGCGGTGCGTCGCCTCGTTCGCCAGATACATGATGTTGTCCAGCGACCGGACGTCCCGAGGCCCGCCCAGTTCGGCGGGCGGCAGGTTGGGCCGCAGCGCGTAATCCAGCATCATGATGTTCGGCGCGACGATCATCGCCGCGACCCACAGCAGCACCAGCGTCAGGAACACCGTCGCCAGCCCGCCGCCGAACCGGGTGTAAAGCTCACGCATCGGCCAGCACCACGGCATGTTCGGGGGCGAAGCCGAAGCTGGCCTCGGCCCCCGGCGCGGGGGCGCGGGCCAGATCGGTGCTGCCGACCGAAGCGGTCAGCGCGCTGCCATCCGGCAGGCGGCCATGGACCAGCGCGAAGGCGCCCTCGAAATCCACGCGGTCGATCTGCGCGGCCAGCGTGCCGCCGCCGGGGATCAGCGCCTCGGGACGGACGAACAGCGTCGCCCCCTGCCCGGCCTGTGCCGTCCCCCGCCCGCGCAGCGCACCCATCGGCGTGTCCAGCGTGACGATCCCGCCTTCGGAGGCCGTGACGCGACCCTTGATCGCATTCGTCTCGCCCACGAAACGGGCGACGAAGGGGGTGGCGGGGTTCTCATACAATTCGCGCGGGGTCGCCACTTGCTGCAAGACGCCCGCGCTCATCACCGCGACGCGGTCCGACATGGCAAGCGCCTCGGACTGGTCATGCGTGATATAGATGAAGGTGACGCCCGTGCGTTTCTGCAAGGCGCGCAGTTCCGCCCGCATGTGCTGGCGCAGTTTCAGATCCAGCGCCGACAGCGGTTCGTCCAGCAGCAGAACGCCCGGTTCCACCGCCAGCGCCCGCGCGATGGCCACGCGCTGCCGCTGTCCGCCCGACAACTCGCCCGGCATCCGGTCGCCGTAACCTTCCAGCGCGATCAGGCGCAGCAGATCGTCCGCCTTCTTGCGGCGCTCTGCCTTGCCGACGCCCCGCGCCTCCAGCCCGAAGGCGATGTTTTCCCAGACCGGCATCAGCGGGAACAGCGCCAGCGACTGGAAGATCATCGCGGTCGGGCGCTGGTTCGGCCCGCGCCCCGCCATATCCTCGCCGCCGATCCGCACGGTTCCCTCGGTCGGGTGGATGAACCCCGCGATCATCCGCAGGATCGTCGTCTTGCCGCAGCCCGATGGCCCGAGGATCGAAAAGAACTCCCCCGGCTCGACCTTGAAATTCACGTCCGCGACCGCGCGGGTCGTGCCGAACGTCATGCCGATGCCGGACAGTTCCACCGAATGCGACATTCATCCCCCGTATGGTTGGGGGCGGGTCATCCCCGCCCCTGTCAGGTCAGGCCGAAAGAAAACGGTCCTGATACTCGTTGCGCTTGGTGACATACCAGCTTTCCTGGATCGGCCACCACCAAAGTTTCTGAAGCGCATCATCGGGATAGGCGGCGGCAAAGAAGGCCTTCGCCTCGTCCGAGGTCAGCTCCGCCGACCCCACGGCGGTGGAGTTGATCGAGGTGGCGTTGGTATACATCGCCCCCGCTTCGGGCGTCAGGAACCAGTTGATGAAGGCATAGGCCGCGTCGAGGTTCGCAGCCCCGGCCGGGATCGACAGACCCTCCATCCAAGCCAGCGCGCCTTCCTTCGGCGCGATGAACCCGACCGGCAGCCCTTCGCGGGCCAGCGCGGCGGCGGTGGAATCCCACGTCTGGCCGACAGCCGCGCCGTTCACGCGGAACGCGCCCTGCGCCTCGTTCTCGTTGTTCCAGAACTGGATGATGTTGCCCTTGCGCGCGATGGCCTCGGCCACGATCACGTCGAAGATCTCGATCTGCGCTTCCGGCGTCTTGAACGCGTCCAGAAGCGGGCGCGGCAGCTTGCCCTCGGCCTCCAGCCACAAGCCAAGGCCAACAAGGCTGGAATGGGCGCGGACGGTGGCAAGGCCCGCAGACTGCTCGCCCCAGATGTCGCCATAGGAGGCGGTGCCATATTCCAGCGGCATCTGGTCCCGGTCGAAGGCCACGGCCTCGGTGCCCCAATCGGTCGGCACCTGGTAACGCTTGCCATCCACGACCGCGCCAAGGTTGACCGAGTTTTCCCACGCGCTGGGCAGAACCTTGGCAACCTCGATCTTGCCTTCGTCCAGCGGCTGGATCAGCCCGTATTCGACATAGTTCGGAACCCGGTCCACCGTCGGCCAGATCAGGTCGAACCCGCCGCCATTGTTGGCACGAAGCTGGTTCAGCAATTCGTCATTGGTGCCATAGGGCGTGAAGTTCGGGGTGATCCCGGTCGCCTTCTGGAACGCGCCCAGAATCTCGTCGTTCAGATACCCCGCCCATGCGAAGATGTTCACCGTGCCGCCCTGCGCCATCGCGCGGCGGGCGATGAACGGGGCCGCCAGCGAAAGCCCTGCCGCCGCCGCGCCGCCTTTCAGCACTCCACGCCTGTTGAAGCCAGTCATCCCGAATCTCCCTTCTTGGAACAAGCCTTGCCGATCCGCATGCGCGATGAACAAGACAATGATGTGACACCCGATCCATAGGCCAGCCTTGGGCAAAATCAACGCCCGATCAAGCCCGATCGCGTCGGCGGTCGCGGGCCGAAAAGACCGAATGACCCTTCCGCACGAGTGCAAAAGACTGTTACCGATTGGTCAACAAGCGGCGAGGAAGGCGAATTGCGATGACCAAGGCGAAAGTGCGGCCGCTCCCCATTGTCCCGCTCTGCTCGATCGGGGCGTCTGCGGGCGGCATTCATGCGCTTCAGGATTTCTTCGGCCGTATCGATGACCAGCTTGGGCTGGCCTATGTCGTCATCGTCCACCTGTCGCCCGAACATGACAGCCAGCTTGGCGAGATCATCGCCCGCCGCACCCGGATGCCGGTGTTTCAGGTCGATGACGACATGGTGCTGGAGGCGAACCACGTCTATGTCATCCCGCCCGACCGCGAGCTGATCATCGATGGCAACGCGATCAGGGCACTGCCATTCACCGAACCGCGCGGCAAACGCGCGCCCATCGACGGCTTCTTCCATTCCGCCGCCACGGGCCGGGGCGACGGAATGGCCGTGGTGCTGAGCGGGGCCAATTCCGACGGCGCGCTTGGCGTGCGCAAGGTCAAGGAGGCGGGCGGCGTCATCCTTGTCCAAGACCCGCAAGAGGCCGAATACGGCATGATGCCCCGCAGCGCCATCGCGACGGGCGTGGCCGACTTCATCGAACCGATCCCGCGCATCGTCGAACGCGTGGCCGAGGTCGCGCGCAGCAAGAAGGCCATCCAGCAGATCGAGGAGGAGGAGGCCGAGGAAGACCTGCGCCGGATCGTCAGCTTCCTGCGTTCGCGCACCGGGCACGACTTTTCGTCCTATAAACGCGCGACTGTGATGCGGCGCGTGATGCGGCGGATGCAGGTCACGCGCGTCGATACGCTGGCCGCCTATCACGACTATCTGCGCGACAACCCCGAGGAGGCGCATGACCTGTTCGGGGATCTGCTGATTTCGGTCACCGCCTTCTTCCGCGACCCCGCCGCGTTCGATGCGCTGGGCAGCGAGGCGATCGGCGCCCTGTTCGACAGCCTTGAGGACGAGGGCACCTTGCGCATCTGGTCCGCCGGCTGTGCCACGGGCGAGGAAGCCTACAGCCTTGCCATCATGTTGCTGGAGGAGGCCGAGCGGCGTCAGGTCTCGCCCTCGATCCAGATCTTCGCCACCGATCTGGACGAAGCGGCGCTGGCCACCGCGCGCGAGGGTCGATACCCCAAGACCATCGACGGCGACGTGACCGAACACCGGCTGCGGCGCTTCTTCGTCGATGACGGCACCCATTACCGCATCCGCAAGGAATTGCGCGACATGGTGCTGTTCGCCCATCACAGCGCGCTGAAGGACCCCCCCTTCATGCATCTGGACATGGTGACCTGCCGCAACCTGCTGATCTATCTGGAACGGGACATGCAGCGCCAGCTTCTGTCGCTGTTCCACTATGCCCTGCGGCCGGGGGGGTTCCTGTTCCTCGGGTCGGCCGAAAGCATCGACACCACGCCCGAATTGTTCCACGCGCAGGACCGCGAGGCGCGGGTGTTCAAGGCCCGCCCCCGCGCCGTGCGGGGGGTCGAATTGCTGACACAGCAGCCGCGCGAACATCGCCCGACCATCTTCCCCCGCCTGCCCGCCGAAGGGCGCGACCGCACCGGATCGCCCCCGCCCGTCGCCCACAAGATCGCGCTGGAGGAAGTCGCCCCGCCCAGCGCCCTTGTGGACGAGGAGCAGCGCGTCCTGAACCTGTCCAAGAATGCGGGCCGTTACATCCAGCCCCCCGAAGGCCCCATCAGCATCCTTCTGCCCGAATTGGTGCGCCCGGAGCTGCGGGCGGAGCTGCGCCGCGCGCTGGACCGCGCCCTTGCCGCACGCGAGCCGACGCTGACTCTGCCGGTCAACGTGCAGTTCGAAAGCGCGACGCGCCGCGTCATCATGCATGTCGCCCCGCTGACCGGCGACGACCGCATCGCCCCGCAGGCGCTGGTCCTGTTCATGGATGCGGGCGCCGTCCACTCCACGACCGACGCCGAGCCGGGCACCGGGTCGGAGGGCGACGACCGTCTGCGGCGCATCGAGGAGGAACTTCGCACCACGCAGGAACGGCTCGGCGCCAGCCGCCGCGAACACGAGGGCGCGATCCAGGAACTGCGCGTCGCGAACGAAGAACTCCAGTCCATCAACGAAGAATACCGCCTGACCGCCGAGGAGCTGGAAACCAGCAAGGAGGAACTCCAGCTGATCAACGAGGAGCTTTCCACCGTGAACGGAGAGCTTGAAAGCAAGCTCGACACCATCGCGGCAGCGCATAGCGACCTTCAAAACCTGATCAACGCGACGGAAATCGGCACGCTGTTCCTCGACACCGATCTGCGGATCAAGATGCTGACCCCGGCGGTCGAACGTCTGTTCAGCGTGACCGACAGCGACATCGGACGCCCGATCTCGGATTTCACGCACAAGCTGAACCTCGACGGGGTCGAAGGCGATGCCGCCCGCGTTCTGCGCGACCACGCCCCGATCGAGGCCGAGGTGTCCACCCGCGACGGGCGATGGCTGATGATGCGGCTGCGCCCCTATCTGACCGTGGGGGGCAAGATCGAAGGCGTCGTGCTCAGCTTCGTCGATATCAGCGCCCGGCGCGAGATCGAGGAGCGGCTGCGCGAAAGCGAGGCGCGCTATCGCGGGCTGTTCGATGCGATGGACGAAGGATACCTGCTGGCCGAACCCCTGCACGGGCTGGGCAGCGGGCCTGCGGATATCCTGATCCACGACGCCAACCCTGCCGCGCGCCGTCTTGTGCGCAGCGATCCGGTCGGGCGGCGCCTGTCGGAAATCGCGCCGCATCTGGACGATCCGTGGTTCGAACTGGCCGAACGGGTGCTGAAAGGCGGCGCGAGCGAACGGCGCGAGCTTTGGGCCAAGCCCCTTGGCCGCTGGTTCGAGGTCGGCATCTCGCGCGTGGGGACGACCCGTCTGGCCATCGTGTTCCAGGACGTGACCGTCCGCAAACGTCACACGGACGAGCGGGAACTGATGGTGGCCGAATTGAACCACCGGGTGAAGAACATGCTGGCGGTGGTGCAGTCCATCTGCCGCCAGACCCTGCGCACCACCCCCGACCCCGAGGCGTTCACCGAAGCCTTCAGCCAGCGCCTTGCCGCGCTTGCCCGCGCGCATGGTCTTCTGACGCAGGATCACTGGGGCGGGTCGGACCTGCGCGAATTGGCGATGTCGGTGCTGGACAGCTTCGCCCACGGCACGCGGCGGATCAGGATGGACGGCCCGGCGCTGCGCGTGCCGCCGAATGCCAGCATCTCGCTTGCGATGGCGCTGCACGAACTTGCCACCAACGCCACGAAATACGGCGCGCTTTCAACGCCCTCGGGCAAGATCACGCTGTCTTGGATGCAGAACGACTGCAACCTGCATCTTGCGTGGAACGAAAGTGGCGGTCCCGAAGTTATTCCGCCGACCCGAAAGGGGTTTGGAGGCAGGATGCTTGCCAGCGTCGCCCGCGAGTTGGGCGGAGACATGAAGCTGGATTTTGCGCCGCAAGGCGTCACCTGCCGCATCTCCTTTCCGCTTGAAAGGACGGCGCCCATTGCTGAAGACTGAACCGCTCCGCCTGTTGCTCGTCGAAGACGAGGCCCTTATCGCCATGGATCTTGAAGCGATGATCGAGGATATGGGCTACAGCGTGATCGGTCCTGCAGCGTCGGTCGATCAGGCGCTGTCGATCCTTGGCGATCTTTCCGCCCCCCCGGATGCCGCGATCGTGGACGCCAATCTGGGCGGATCGTCCGCCAGCCCCGTGATCGACGCGCTGCGCTGCGCCAATGTCCCCACGGTCATCGCCTCGGGATACGAGGCGGCGGAGCTGGAGAGCATGGGGCTGACCAGCCTTTTCCTGCGAAAACCCTACAGTGCCGAGACGGTCGAGACGGCGCTTCACCACGTGCTGAACGGGATAGAGCCCGTCCCCGCACGGGAATTGTGACATGAAAAAGGCCATCGTCACGGGCGGCGCGGGGCTGATCGGCACCGCGATCTGCGCGGCGCTTGCAGATGCGGGGTGGCAGGTCGCATCCTTCGATCTGCAACCCACATCGGCCAAGGCGCGGCATGTGCGCTGCGATGTCGGGGATGAATCTTCGGTCGCCGACGCCTTTGCCGAACTCGGGTGGAGCGGGGTGGATCTTCTGGTGAACAATGCCGGGATCGCGAACCCCGATACCGGCCCCATCGCCGATCTGTCGCTGGAGCGTTGGCGACGGATCGTGGACAGCCATCTGACCGGCACCTTCCTGATGACGCGCGCCGCCGTGCCGCTGATCCGGCAGGGGGGCAGCATCGTCAACATGACCTCTACCCGCGCCGTCATGTCCGAACCGGGGACCGAGGCCTATGCCGCATCCAAGGGTGGTCAGGCGGCGCTGACCCATGCGCTGTCCATCAGCCTTGGCCCGCGCATCCGCGTGAATGCCATCGCGCCGGGCTGGGTTGCGGCCGAGGGTGGCCTGCGCCCCATCGACCACGCCCAACACCCCGCAGGCCGCGTCGGCCGCCCCGAGGATGTGGCGGATGCCGTCCTCTATCTGGCCGGGGCGGGGTTCATGAACGGGCAGACCCTGACGCTGGACGGCGGCATGACGCGGCGGATGATCTACGAGGACTGACGGGTCATCCAGCGCGCGGCGATCGGCGCGCCAAGGATGACGATGAAGATCCGCACCAGATGGTGCACCACCACAAAGCCCAGATCGGCCCCCGCGATGATGGCCAGCATGGTCATCTCGGCCTGTCCGCCGGGGGCGAAGGCAAGGAAGCCTTCGACCGGCGGGGCAAGGCCGGTCAGGGTCACAAGCTCGGTGAACGCTGCCGCCAGACAGGCGAGGATCAGCACGAAGGCCGCGCCCGACATGACCGTGTGCCGCAATTCGCGCAGCGTCACCCCGACATAGCTGACACCGATGCCGGTCCCGATCAGGAACTGCGCCGCCAGAAGCGCCTCGCGCGGGGGGCGCATGTGCAGCACGCCCCCCAGCGACAGCGCCATCGACAGGAACAGCGGCCCCATGATCGCCGCGCCGAACAGCCCCACCTTTTCGGCCAGCTTCCAGCCGACGACCGCGACCACCGCCATGATCGCCATTTCGTGCCACGGCAGATCGGATGCAGGCGCGCCCACCGGGTTGGTCAGCGTCACGCCATACAGCTGCGACAGCACGATGGGCGCGACCGTCATGATCACCAGCATCCGCGTCACATGGACCAGGGAAAGCTGGCGCACGTTCGCCCCGGCCTCCTGCCCGAAGATGGTCATGTCCGCCGCACCGCCCGGCATCGCGGCATAGAAGGACGTGATCGGATCGAACCCGCAGACGCGGCGAAAGAACGGCACCCCGATCAGGGCGATGGCGCAAATATAGACCGGCACCAGCATCACCGACATCGCCATCGTCGGCAGCTTCATCAGCAGTGCCGAGGTGATGGACGTGCCGATGGCGATCCCAAGCACGCTGCGCGCCGCGACCGAGATCTGACCAAGCCCCCGCAGCGGCAGGCCGACCAGCGCCGCGATCAGGCAGGCCGCCATCGGCCCGAACAGGAACGGCAGCGGCAGGCCCAGCCCAAGGAACGCCCCAAGCCCGGCAAATGCGACGATGGGGGTCAGGGCATGGCGTTGGAATGCAGCCTTCATGCAGACGTCTCGTCTCCACCACGCGGGAATCGGGGATGCGCCTTTTATCAACGACTTCCCCAGCAACGGAAACCCCCACTTGCCAAGCCGGGGGCTGGCTCCACTTCCTGAAAGAGGATCAACCGAGGGAGGCACTGATGGCGGGGACACACCAGCCGCAGACCGGAACATCCGGCCAGCCTGAACTGCAACGGGTCATGGGCCCGAAACTGCTGCTTCTGTTTATCGTGGGCGACATCCTTGGCACCGGCGTCTATGCCCTGACCGGCACCGTGGCGGGCGAGGTGGGGGGCGCGGCCTGGGCGCCGTTCCTCGTGGCGTTCATCGTCGCGACCATCACGGCGCTGTCCTATCTGGAACTGGTCACGCGATACCCGCAGGCGGCGGGGGCGGCGCTTTATGCCCACCGGGCCTTCGGCATCCATTTCCTGACCTTCCTCGTGGCCTTCACCGTCATGTGCTCGGGGATCACATCCGCCTCGACCGCATCGAACGCCTTCGCGGGGTTCATGAACGACGGCTTCGGCTTCGGCTTTGCCGATGGCGGCAGCGGTATCCTTCTGATCGCGCTTGGGTTCATGGCGCTGGTGGCGGCGATCAACTTTCGCGGCGTGGGCGAAAGCGTCAAGGCCAACGTGGTGCTGACCTGCGTGGAGCTGACGGGCCTTTTGATGATCATCTTCATCGGCTTCTGGGCGATGAGCCAAGGGCGGGCCGATTTCTCCGAAGTGATGGTCTTCACCTCGTCCGAGGAGAAAAGCGCCTTCATGTCGCTGTCGGCGGCGACCGCGCTGGCCTTCTTCGCCATGGTCGGCTTCGAGGATTCCGTCAACATGGCCGAGGAGGTGAAGGACCCGGTCCGCATCTTCCCCAAGATCATGCTGACGGGTCTGGGGATCACCGGCGTCATCTATGTGCTGGTGTCGATCACCGCCGTGGCGCTTGTGCCGGTGGGCGATCTGTCGGACCCGTCCAAGGGATCGGCGCTGACGCAGGTGGTGCGGGCGGGGGCGCCGAACCTGCCCTTCGACACGATCTTCCCGTTCATCGGCATGTTCGCGGTCGCAAATTCGGCGCTGATCAACATGATGATGGCCAGCCGCCTTCTGTATGGCCTTGCCCGCCAAAGGGTTCTGCCCCACGCGTTGGGCCTTATCGATCACCAGCGCCGCACGCCTTGGGTCGCGATCCTGTTCACCACGGCGCTTGCCTTCGGGCTGATCTATTTCGTGGTGACGCGGTCCGACACGCCGGCCGTCAGCCTTCTGGGCGGGACGACCTCGCTTCTGCTGCTGGGCGTGTTCACGGTCGTCAACATCTCGCTTCTGGTGCTGCGCCGCGTGCCGGTGAAGCATGACCACTTCCGCACGCCCGCCGCGCTGCCTTGGCTGGGGGCCGCGACCTGCGCCTTCCTTGTCGGGCCGTGGGCGCGAAGCCCGGCGCAGATGGGGCAATACCGCGTCGCCGCATGGCTTCTGGCGATCGGGGTGGTGTTGTGGCTCGCGACGTGGATCTGGAACCGTGCCACGCACAAGCCGCATCCCGGCAGTCTTGAAGACATCGAGGCGCTGGCCGAACGCCACGGGGATTCGACGCGGAACTAGCCGCAGAAGCTTTCGGGCGCGGCCGGCACGCTGGCCGCGCAAGATGCGATCAGCCGGCCAGCAGCGTGGCGACGCGCCGCAGTGCCAGACGGTATCCTTCGGTTCCAAGCCCCGCGATCACCCCATCCGCCCGCAGCGAAACATAGGAATGGTGCCGAAACGCCTCGCGCTTGTGCACATTCGAGATGTGGACCTCGATCACCGGGCCATCGAAGGCATTCAGCGCATCCAGCACCGCGACCGAAGTATGGGTCAGCGCGGCGGGGTTGATGACGATGGCCGCACCTTCGTCCCGTGCCTCGTGGACCCAGTCCACGATCTGCCCTTCCCAGTTCGATTGCAGGAACCGCAGGCTGTGGCCCAGTTCCGCCGCCAGCGCCACGCAGTCGCGCTCGACATCGGCCAGCGTCTCGGCGCCATAGATCTCCGGCTCGCGCTTGCCCAGAAGGTTCAGGTTCGGGCCGTTCAGGACAAAGATGGGTTTCATGCGCGCCTCCGGGGTGGGTTCCCACTCCTCGCCCGGATCGCGCGGGGGATCAAGCGGCTTGGCATCGTCGTCGCGACTCATATGATGGGATGAAACACTGGGGGACGCATGACAGCCATTCATCCGCATCGGTCCGGAACGGGGGAAAGCCCGCTCTGGTGCGCCGCGACATCCAGCCTGTGGTGGGTGGACATCACCGGGATGCGCCTGCACCGCTTCGACGGGGCGCTGCACAGCTGGCAGCTGGACCAGCCGGTCGGCCCCATCGCGCTGACGGATCGCGGCAGGCTGATCCTTGGGCTGAAGACCGGCTTCGCGCTGTTCGATCCGGCAGACGGATCAACGCGCTTTCTGTCCGCGCCGGAACCGGACCGCCCGGCGAACCGGCTGAACGACGGCGCGGTGTCGCGCGGGGGGCGTTTCTTCGCCGCCAGCGTCGCGGGCCCGCCGGACCAGCCGCTGGCCGCGCTGCACCGGCTGGACCCCGGCGGCCCGGTGCAACTGCTGGACGGGCTGCATGTCGGCAACGGGCTGGCCTTCAGCGCCGACGACCGCACGATGTATATGTCCGATTCCTGGGCGGCGGTGGCGACGATCTGGCGGTTTGATCACGACCCCGAAACGGGCGAGATTTCCAATCGCCGCGTCTTCCGCACCCTGACCCCGGAGGAAGGTCGCCCCGATGGCGGCTGCGTCGATGCCGAAGGGTTCTACTGGTGCGCCGCCATCGGTGCGGCGCAGCTTTTGCGGCTGGACCCGGACGGCGCCATCGAACGCCGCGTCCCCGTGCCGATGACCCGCCCGACCAAGATCGCCTTCGGGGGCGCGGATCTGGAAACCATCTATGTCACCAGCATCGCTGGCGAAAACCCGCAGAACGACGATGGCCGCACGGTCGCACTGAACCTCGGCATCCGCGGCCTGCCGGAACCCATCGTGATCGAAAAGGACATCGTATGAAGGAAATCCTCGCATTCGGCGACAGCCTGACCTGGGGCGCCGATCCGGCGGGCGGGCCGCGCCATCCGTTCGAGGCGCGCTGGCCGAACACGCTGGCCGAGGCGCTGGCGGGCCGCGCCCGCGTGACTGCCGACGGTCTTGGCGGGCGCACCACCGTCTATGACGACCCGACCGGGCCGACCCTGCGCAGCGGCGCGCGCGATCTGCCGACGGCGCTTGGCGCGCATCAGCCGCTGGATCTGGTCATCATCATGCTGGGGACGAACGATCTGAAACCGTTCCTGTGCGGCACGGCGCTGGGCGCGGTGGCCGGGATGCGCCGTCTTGTCCAGATCGTGCAGACCTATCCGTTCAAGGAAGGCCGCCCGAAGGTCCTGATCGTCGCCCCGCCCGCCTGCGTGAACACCGCGACCGGCGGCCCCGCCCAAGGCCGCTCCATCGCCGAGGCAGAGGCCATCGCGCCCCTTTATGCGGCGCTGGCCGCGGAAACCGGCTGCGCCTTCTTCGACGGCGGCAGCGCGGCCAAGGCATCGCCGCTGGATGGCGTGCATCTGGATGCGCCGGCCACGGCAGCCTTGGGCCGCGCGCTTGCCCCGGTCGTGTCCCAACTTATATGATAATTGACAGATGCTATCATATCTGGCTTTCTGAACGCCAACGCGGCCCCCGCTCGGGCCGCGGTTTCGGGAGGCACTATGAAACATCTTCTTTCCACGGTCGCTGCCGTCGCGCTGGGCCTTTGCCTGACGACAGGCCGTCCCGCACTGGCGGAAACGCCGGATAACCAGTTGGTCATCGCCCTGTCGATGACCAACATCCTGACGCTCGACCCTGCCGGGATCACCGGGCGCGACGCGGTGCAGGTTCTGACCAGCGTCTATGACAACCTGATCGTCCCCAACCCGGAAAAGCGCACGGAATTCCTGCCGCGCCTTGCCGAAAGCTGGGAGATCGCCGAGGACCGCTCCTCGATCACGTTCCACCTGCGCGAAGGCGTGACCTTCGCCTCGGGCAACGAATTCACCGCCGAGGATGTGGCTTGGTCGTTCAAACGGCTGATGACGATCAACCTTGCGCAGGCATCGTTCCTCAAGACGCGCGGCTTCAACGCCGACAACGCCGACGCCTCGTTCGAGGTGATCGACCCGCAGACCTTCCGCATCAACCTGCCGCAGGCGGACGATCCGAACTTCATCATGATGGTTCTGTCGCAAGCCGGCCCCGGTTCGATCATCGACAGCAAGCTGGCGCTGGAGAACGAAACGAACGGCGATCTGGGCGCGGCATGGCTGAAGACCAACTCGGCGGGATCGTCGGCCTATAACCTGCGCGAGTGGCGGTCGAACGAATATGTCATCCTTGACCGCAACGACGAATACTGGGGCGAGGAACCGGCGATGCGCCGCGTGCTGATCCGCCACCTGCCGGAATCGCAATCGCAGCGCCTGCAACTGGAACGCGGCGACATCGACGTGGCCTATGCGCTGCTGGCCGCCGATCTTCAGGCGCTGTCGAACACCGACGGGATCGAGGTCGAAACCACCCCCGGCGCGGGCTTCTATTACCTTGCCGTGTCGATGAAGGACGAACGTTTCGCCAATGCCAAGGTGCGCGAGGCGCTGCGTTACCTGATCGATTACGACGGCATCAACACCGCCGTCATGCCCTTCTATGGCGTGCCGCACCAGCGCCCGCTGTCGTCTGGCGTGATGGGGCTGCTGCCCGATCCGGGCTACAAGCTGGACGTGGAAAAGGCCAAGGCGCTGCTGGCCGAAGCCGGGTTCGAATCGGGGATGCGCGTCACCCTGCGCGCCCTGTCCGAACCGCCCTTCCTGAACATCGCCACCGCGATTCAGGCGACGCTGGCCCAAGCGGGCATTCAGGCCGAGATCATCACCGGTTCGGGCGACCAGATCTATGGCGCGATGCGCGAGCGGAACTTCGAGCTGATCGTCGGTCGCGGCGGCGGCGGCCAGCAGCCGCACCCGGATTCGAACCTGCGGTCGATGGCCTACAACCCCGACAACTCGGACGAGGCTGGGCTGACCAACTATCAGGCATGGCGC
This sequence comes from Falsirhodobacter xinxiangensis, assembly GCF_004959935.1. GTDB lineage: Bacteria > Pseudomonadota > Alphaproteobacteria > Rhodobacterales > Rhodobacteraceae > Falsirhodobacter > Falsirhodobacter xinxiangensis. The sequence goes on from NZ_SMYN01000008.1 coordinate 155,777, forward strand.
ACCAGCTTCTATGACGAGAAGCTGAACACGATGATCGTGGATGCGCTGCTGGAGCAGGACGACGCGCAGCAGACCAAGGATTACGAGGAAATTCAGGTCTATATCGAAGACGTGGTCCCCTCGATCCTGCCGTTCTCCGAAGTGGTCGATACCGCCGCCTATCGCGACGATGTCGAAGGGCTGGTCGTGAACCCGTGGATCACGCGGTTCGAGACGGTCACGAAGAACCGCTGAACGACAAGGGGCCCCGCGGGGCCCCTTTTTTCATTTGAAGATCGGGTCCTGCGTGAAGGGCCCACCCATGAAGATGGCGTTCGGATGGTCCGGCGCGGGGCGTTCGACCGATTGTTCCAGTGCGGCGCGGAAACCTTCTGCGTTGTCCTTCGGCTTCCAGCCAAGATATTTCGCGTGGCTGTTGTCCCACCACGACGAATCATTGTCCGACATGCCCCAGATGATCGGGCAGCCCAGCATCGGCGTTTCCAGCACCCGGTCCACCAGCGATTCGAAATCGTCATAGGACAGCCAGGTGGACAGCATCCGGTGGTTCTTCGGCTCGGGGAAGCACGACCCGATGCGGAGGATGGCCGTTTCCTGCCCGAACTTGTCGAAATACAGCCGCGCAAGCGCCTCGCCGAAGCATTTGGACACACCGTAAAGACCGTCCGGGCGCATCGGGGCAGTCACGTCGATCTGTTCGTCCTGACGATAGAATCCGACCGTGTGGTTGGAACTGGCGAACAGGATGCGCGGATGGCCATGCGCCCGCGCCGCCTCGTAAAGGTTATACATCCCGACGATGTTGCCGTTCAGGATCTGGTCGAACGGCCGTTCGACCGACACGCCGCCAAGGTGGATGATGGCGTCGCAGCCTTCGACCAGCCGGTCCACCGCGGCCGCATCGCCCAGATCGCAGGTCACGATCTCCTCGTTCGGGGCGGCTTCGCCCATGTCGCCGATGTCGGACAGGCGCAGGATCTCGGCACGCGAGGCAAGGCGCTGGCGCATCACGCTGCCAAGCCCGCCCGCCGCGCCGGTGATCAGAAGTCGCTTCACTGGATATCTCCTCGGTTCCGTGATTGAACCTATCATACAGGCCGCCAATACAGGGTCAACCAAGCGCCGCAACGGAAAAATCTGCCTCGGCGATACAGTGTTTGTTGTGCACGACACCCAGATTGCATCAAACACATAATACAAGTTGTTGACGGCCGTCAGGGAAGTAGGGTATCCACATCACAGGAACCGCAGGACAAGGGTCACAACATGCAACCTCAGGACATCAAGCAGAGGCTC
>NZ_SMYN01000080.1 GCF_004959935.1 Falsirhodobacter xinxiangensis
CAAGACTGATGCGCGATCCGGCGCGATCAAGTTTCCATGACAAGTGAACCCTGCGGCGAAGCCCGCGTTGGTTTTGCGAGTGAACAGCCGGAGCCCTTCCATGACCCAGACCAAGCGTATCGTCCTCGCACGCCGTCCCAAAGGACGTCCGAAGCCCACCGACTTCCGCGTCGAAACAACGGATCTGCCCAAACCGAAGGACGGCGAGTTGCTGCTGGAGACGCTTTACCTCTCGCTCGACCCCTATATGCGCGGTCGTATGAGCGATGCGAAATCCTATGCCGACCCGGTCGGGATTGGAGAGGTGATGGTGGGCGGCACCGTCT
>NZ_SMYN01000009.1 GCF_004959935.1 Falsirhodobacter xinxiangensis
TCCGTCACTGTCCGATTTCAGGGGAGTGGCTCACCCGCGCGGTCGGCCAAGTCTCCCCTACGCGGCAATGCCGGACCAGTGCGACACTCTCGTTTAGCATTAGTCCACCAACGCTGAACGACATCCGATAGTTTTCGGTGGGGTAAATCATTTGCTCAAGCTTCGCAGTTCAATACCGGAACACGATCCCCACCAAGCACAAAGAGCGCGCGTAGGCGACAGGTCGGTGTCAGAAGTTGTTGATCTTCAGCGAATCGAGAAAGAGCGGGATCCAGAGCCGTAGCTTCCAGACGAAAGGCGTTACCCATGGTCACAGCTATCCTCGCGCCTCCGCCCCAAGTAGCCTCCTTTGCCAAACCGACGACGAAGCCGTCCCGCGCCCCACGAGGACGGTTACAGATCGTCTCCGGGCAACTGTCTGAGGTGCGGCTCAGAAGCAAGCCGGAAAGATACTGGAACCTAAACATCGTCTTATTCTATCAAGTTTGACCATCGAGCCCACCGCAGGTCTGCATGCGACCAACCAGTCGCGCAGATGCAGCACTTCGGCAACCCCCTGTTGTACCATCTCGATCTGTCGATCGAAATGAGCGAAGTGTTCAATCTGCAGTCTATCGACGAGCTGCATCAGCCTGAACTGACCTTTCCTCATGTCATCAGTTTTTTCGTTGCGCAGCAAACGCTACATCAAACTGAAAGACCTTCCCGCCGGAATGCGATCTATATAGATACTGTCAATTCATCAGATGGCGCCCATCACGTTAAATACGATAAATTTATGTTTGAACGGCACGTATGCCAGAAATGGTCATACTCAGTGATTGCGTCGTCGCAGCATGGGAGACCGTCAGCGCTGCGCGATTTCCGATGAGACCAATACATGACGGATGGTGTAAGCATACTTCAGGCGATCTGCTCGACCTCTCGCCACCTTTCGTTCTCTGGCATACGTGCCGATCGCAGCAGCACGTCTCTGGATCCTGTGGGCCTAAAATCCCAGCAGTCTACGCCCACGTTTACTTGGTTGTCCGCCCCCAGCCAATTCGTATGGACGTGACCGAAGAGGTTCATCGAACCATTGCGGGCATCATTCCAAGTCAGAAGCGGGTAGTGACACAGGACGAACCTCTGCCCGTTGTCCTCGACCTCCACCAGATCATGGATGCTGGCCCAGCCGAGGGCCTCGGTCGACGGAGCATCGTGATTGCCACGCACGAGATGTTTGCGAACCGGGAAGGCGGTCGAAAATGGCGGGCCCTGTCCCCTCCAAAGCAAAATCGCCGATGATCCATAGGTCGTCGTCAGCGCTTATACACGCAGAGATTGTCTTCGCCATTGCCGCATCCATCGCTTCAACAGACCTGAACGGGCGCTCGAAGAACCGCCTTATACCGTCATCCCCAAAATGCGTATCGGCCGTGTACCAGTTTGCCATTTGTCACCCCCTGCCCACTACAGTTGGGGTACGAGAGGCGCGGCAATTGGCTCAAAATTCACTATGTCCGAAAATGTCGCGTTGACGCGCGAATTTATTTGCCTGCCGCAAACGCACCGGCGATACCAAGGAAGATTTAATCACGAGTTGTTAATGGCATTCGACCTTTCTGTCATCGAAGCGCGGCTCGGCCTTCTGGCATGGCGCGACGCCCAACTTTCGGCGATCACTGCCCAGTTTAACGCCGCCTGGCCCGCGCTTGAGAGCGCGATTGAGAAACAGGTGGCAGACCTTTGGCTCTGGCAGGTCGCACAGGCACATTACGATATCACGCCGCTTGCCCACGCACTGATCGCCCCATGGGTCGAGGAACAAGCCCGCATAGCCGCCACTCGGGCCGAAGACGCCTTGGTGCAGATCATGGCAACGCTTCCAGTCAACAGTCTTGGCGATCACGCGATGACGGCGCTGCCAGCCTTGGCTGGTGTGGGACTGATCGCAGCGTCCGTCGTTGCCGTGCCGGCGGTAGTATCATACGCAACGGTCGCCACGATTCCGTTCCTCTTAATCGGCACTACGATCAGCACACCCATTCTTCTGGCAGGAGGCGCAGCGCTTGCCGCGCTTTCCCTTACCGGATCTGGCGTGCTCGGCCGCGCCAACAACCGCACGCGCAAACACCTTGAAGACCGGCTAAAGGCACATGCGCGAACCGTCATCTTCGGCGACGGGCAGCCACCTTCCGCGCGATGTTTTTTGAACGACACGCAAGCTCTCGTGCTCAAGGCCGGGCAAACGGAACTGGAAATCGCCTGATGCTGCTTTACGAAACTCCACCATTGCTGAAACTGGCAATCGACAACGGTGGCGCGGAGTTGTTTGGCGCCATCATCAAGGACACTGCTACGGGCCAGATCCTTGGACATGTGCAACAGACCGGCATGATGAACCAGCTTTTGAGCCAACTTGGCGGCGCCGCAATAAACGGGTTCACGCCACTTGGCCTCGTATCGGTGGTGCAGAACGAACACCTGCGCCAAGGCGTTGCTGCGCTGAAAGAGGGAATGGTGCTGATGCAGGGTCTGCAATACGGCACACTCGCATTGTCGGGCCTGGGCATCGGTGTCTCTGTCGCTGGATTCGCGCTGATGGCCGCAAAGCTACGCGGGATCGAAAGCCGACTGGACGAGATCGCGGCAGCCATCGGTCAGATTACCGCCGACCGTCGCGGCGACGACCTGAAGCAAATCCTTGCCGAAGTGTCTGCCGACCTACGCAATGTCGATAGCCTGACCAGCCGTCGCGATCCCCAGCGCGTTGCTGAACAACTGCAGGTTGGCTTGTCGCGAAGTGCCGCAAAGCTCGACGTGCATTTCCGGCGCGAGGCCGACCTTGCCGGCGTGGACTCGATCCCGGTGGAACAGCTCGACCGCCTTTGGACCCTCGCGGCCGCGATCAGGCTTTGTCAGGAGGCGGGTATTCAGGCCTTGTTCGCCGCAGACGAGCTGAAGGTGGCCGAAGATTACGCCGATCTTTGCCTGCAAGAACACATGACACTTCTGGAGATTCTCAGTCCCGACGCCCTTGCCCGCCTTGTCGCGCGCCAGCACGGCCAGGATGCACGGGCGCAGGCGCAAACCCTGTGCGACGGCATTCGGGGCGGTGTTATCTCGCTCGCGGGCCAAATCTCCATCGCAAGCACTTTGCAAGGCAACGGAACACGCGGCATCGACTATCTGCGCCAAGCGCGTGAGGCGGACCAGCCTATCGCCTTCCTTGCGGCATGACCAAAACTGTCGCCCGTCGACAGTATTGTCATCCTTGCAAAAGGAGCCGCATATGATCCGCCTTGAATTCCTGAACCTGATCGTTCGCACCGATCGCCTGCGCGATCGCTATCCCGGCGGTTGGGAACAACTTACACGCGATTTTTATTGGGAACTTGAAGGCGGCAACAACCACGACGGTCCGTTGACCCGCTTTGGCGCGATGAACGATCAGGATATGCTCGAGATCCAACGCAAACTGGAGGCGATGGGTCTTCGCCTTACGCGTAAGCTCGGCGGCCAGTTGATCCATGCCGACATGGCCTATCCGGGGCGACCGGACGATCCCGGTCTGCCTTGCCCGTGGCTCAATGTGCGCGAAGACGCAGATGACGGCTTCACCGCCCATTTCGTAGGGGTCCCCGATCCTCGATGGGCCCAACACCGTATTCGCGTGACATGGGGCAAGCACCGACCTTTCATGTGGTTTCGCGAAGATGACCTGATGCTTTATGCCTGCGAATTGAAAGGAGCCGCTTCAGCCGACGTCATCCTGGCCCGAGCCCTGACGCGGCTCGCGCTGGAGGATATGATCCGCGACGACTACGCCATGCTGCAGATGACGCACGAGGATGGCCGCAAGGCCCTTCTTCACGCCTATGGCAAACACCGCGGCTTTGATGTGCCCTATGTAATGGCTCCGCCTGATTTCAACATTGGCTCGCACGAGCGGGGCGTCGGAACGCCCTACCGCAATTTCACCGAAATCATTACCGATGGCTGGCTGGCGGATAATTGCATCGGCACTCCGACGAACCGTTTTGAAGGCATAACTTTGATAGAGGTCATTTGACATGGAACGTCACGACATCGACAGCGAGGATCTCACGGCCCTTCTGGCGCCGATAGGTGCGATCACATTAATCGCTACCCCTTGCGGCACAGTGGATGAGTGGATTTCGGCTGCCAAACCGAAAATCACCATCGGTCCCCACCGAGGCAGCTTAAAACCGCAGCCGTGGCTCGACATTTGCGATCTCGAAGGGTGCAGCTTCGCTCCATTCATCACCGAAGCATACCTGCAGTCCGACGTTTTCATGGATTGGCACGGCTTGACCCTGCTGACAAACGCCGAGGTTCTGATAATCTATGTCACCGGCCACGCATTTGACGATGACCATGTCCAGGCGTTCTGGAACGCAATATCGGAAATGCCGAAGCTCAAGTTGCTCACCTTCGTCTGCACTCCGGAGGCGCTGGAGTTTTGCGAGGGGCGCCTGTTCTGGCCGGATGCAAGGTTCACCGTTACGATCACAACCCCTCAGCGCAGGCGGCCGAAAATCCGCAGCAAAACACTGATACAGTAAGGCGCGGCCCCGCCTCCCCTGACCGAGATATTTCAGCCCTCTGAGCAGAAGAAGTTTTCCGAGCAGCGTATGAGCCTTTTCCCTCTCCTGACCCGCCATCCATTCAGCGGCGCGATCCGCCCCGTCACACCCGCCCTTCTGGCCGAAGTGTATCTGGCACCGCGCCCCCTTCCCTTCTCGGTTCAGCTGGCAGGTATCGACACGCCGTGGTCGGCCAGCCTCGAGGTCGCGCCGTTGGAGACGCAGACAGCGGTGGAGCGCGCGTTTCGGCGGTTGATGGAAGCAAGCCCGACGCTACGCCCCGACGCCGACCTGTCGCGCCTGCCCCCTTCTCGCGCGCGTGATCATCTGGAGGCGCTTCTTCGCATCTGGCGCTCCTTGGGCGACGCCCTGCCCGAAGATCTTTGGGCGATCCGCCACGTGCTGGAAACGGATGCGTATCTGGAACCGCTGCCGATCATCGACGCCCCCGCCCCCCATGCCAGCGCGGTGGAGCGGGCACTGAAGGCCCGTCTGATCGCGCATCACGGCAGCCTGCCGCATGTCGAACTGCAGCCGACGCATCCGGGCAGCCTCGGGCACCTGCAACGCACATTACTGACCGCAACGGAACGGCGGGCGAATGATGGCTCGCTGGCGTTCTACGGCCTGCGCGATACCGCCCAACAAGCGGATTTCGCCGCCGCCCGCGCACAGGCTTTGATCGCTGCCGGTGCCGCGCCACAGGACATCGCCGTGCTGCTGCCGGGCGATCCGGCGCATATGGTCCGTGCCTTTGCCGCTGCCGGTGTTCCACTCACCGGCCAGACCGGCGCCGCCACCCGCGACATTGCGGGCGAGACGCTCCTGCACGCCCTTCTGACCCTGCGCCCGCTGGCTCCGACAATGGCGCGCGCCAGCCTCTATGCCTCGCCGCTGATGCCTTGGCCCGTTGGCACTGGCGATCTGCTGGCCAAGGAACTGATGGCAGGACACCGCCGCCGCGCACACGAGACGCTGACGGAGCGCGGCGCGCGCCTGCATTCGGAACTCCGCCCCGTGACCAGCGCGGCACAGCTGCGAGTCAAGCTGAACATGCTTGCTGACAGCCTGACCGACGCGCCCGCGATGAAAGCCCATGTGACAGCGTTGAAGGCTCGCATCCGCACCGTGCAGATCGCCGATCCGCTGGATTGGGAGGCGATGATACGCGATGCCGCACCGGGTGCCGCCACCTCCCCCGATCCCCTGCGCCATGTCGAGGGCGTGGCCCTCATGCAGGCCAACGAATTGCCGTGGCGCCCTGTCCGCCACCTGATCGTCGCGGGCTTTGCCGAGGGCGCATATCCCGCCCCCGCACCGAACGATCCCTTCTTCCTCGACAGCGAGCTTTCACAGATCGCGGCCATCGGCATCGACATGACCGGCCGAGCCGCACACTTGTCCCGCGCACTGGACCTGTTCCACCGACAGCTTTGCGCGGCATCCGAAACGATAACTTTCCTGCAACCCTATCGCGCGGGGAACGGGACGCGTCTGCACCCTTCGACCGGCCTGTCGCTGGTCGCCCGCACCGTGCCCGCCCAAGTGATCGACCTGCAAACCACCGCCGCCTGGCCCTGCGCCGCGCGGGGCATCGTCCAGCGTCCGACCGCTCTGACCATCCCCGCTGCCCCGATCCGCCTGCCACACGACCTTTTACGTCTCCGCATGTCAGAGGATGGCGCAGCGATCCCGCAATCCCCCTCGCGGCTGGAGACGCTGCTGGTCAGCCCGCTGGCCTGGCTGCTGAAGGAAACGGGCGCCGAGGATTGCGCTTGGGAGCCGGACGGGCTCGACATCATGACACGCGGCAACATCGCGCATCACGTTCTGGAAAAGCTGTTTCCCGCCGGCCCCGTCCCCGAGGCGGACACCATCGCCTCCGGCGTCACCGCGCATCTGGACGACGCGATCCGCGCCAATGCCGCCTTCATGCTCGCCCCCGCATGGGCGCTTGAACGTGAAACCCTGCACCGCGAGATCCTGCGCGCCGCTACCAACTGGCGCGATCTTCTGGCAGCCGAGGACGCGACGATCCTTGCCACCGAGATCCGTCTGCACGGCGAGGCGCACGGCATCACCATCCGCGGCTATGCCGATTGCATCGTCCGGCTTGGCGATGGGCAGATGCTGATCGTGGATCACAAATCCTCTGGCACGCGAACTCGGCGGGGCCGGATGGAGGCTGGCTGGGACCTGCAACTGGGCCTTTACCGCGACATGCTGATGCGCCCGATCCGGTCCGAAGGCGACGGGTTGGACGCCCTGCAGGGCTCAACGCCCGGCGTCGCCTATCATCTGCTGCGCGACAGCGGGGTGCTGCATCACGGCCTGTCCCCGCGCCAGTCGCGGATGGAGGCCATCGGCAACGACATCTCGGAACACGCGCTGGAACAGCTGGCCGAACGGCTGGCCGAGGTCGGCGCGGGCACCATCCGCCTCAATAGCACCGCCGACGCGGACTTCTTTGCCAAGACGGCGAAGCTCACCCCCTATGCGCTGCAGGACAATCCCCTTGTCGCAGCTTTTCTGACGGAGCCGGAAGAATGACCTTGACCATCGTTCCCGCCGGCGCAGGTGCGGGCAAAACGCACCGCATCAAGGAAACGCTGAAGACATGGGTCGAGGCGGGCGAGGTGCGCCCCGACCGCATCCTCGCAGTTACCTTCACCGAAGCCGCAGCGGGAGAACTGCGCGAACGCATCCGCGCCAGCCTTCTGGACGCAGGTATGATCGATCAGGCACTGGCTGTGGAACGGGCCTATGTCTCGACCATCCACGGGCTTGGCCTGAGGGTTCTGACCGAACACGCCTTCGCCGCAGGTGCCTCGCCGCAGCCGCGTCACCTATCCGATGCCGAACGCGATCTTCTTATCCGCCAGTCGCTTGCCCATTGCGACGAGTTGGGGCCGGTGATGAAAGACCCCGAACGCTTCGGCTACGCCGCCAGCTTTGGCACGGGTGACACGCTGGAGGATGGGTTCCGCGCCAAGGTGCTGTCGACTATCGACCTGCTGCGCGGTCTTGGTGACAGCGGCACCGATCCCGCGTTGATCGAAACCGCCTGCGCCCGTGTGACCGAGGTCTATGGCGCGACCGAAGCGGATGGTGCGCCGCTGGAAACCGCCCTGCGCGATGCGGCACAAGCGATGCTGGCCATGTTCCCCGAGGGCACGACCGGCACCAGCGACGCTGCGGTCAAAGCCTTCCGCGACGATCTTGCCAACTTGCGAGCGGCAGCTGAAACTAACCGTCTATCGCGCGACTGGAAGCTGTGGGGCAAGCTGCGCGCCCTGCGCCAGTCCAAACGCGGCAGCCCCACGCCCGAAGGCTATGACGCGCATGCCGAGGCCGTGATCCTGGCCGCCGAACGCATCGTCGACCACCCCGGCCCTCATGCCGACGCCGTTCTGCAACTCCGCTGTCTGATCGGCGGCGCACAGGCGATCATGGCCAGCTACGCCGCCCGCAAACGCGCCCTTGGCGTGATCGACTTCGCCGACATGATCGTCGAGGCGGAACGCCTTCTGCGCACGAACGAACAAGTGCTCGACGCCGTTCTGGCCGAGGTCGATTGCGTCATCGTGGACGAGTTCCAGGATACCAACCCCGTGCAATTCGCGCTGCTGTGGCGGCTGGCCTCGCGTGCAAAGCGGACATTGCTGGTGGGTGACGTGAAGCAATCGATCATGGGGTTCCAAGGCGCGGACCCGCGTCTGACGCAGGCCCTTGTCGACGCGTTCCCCGACAACGTCGATCCACTGCCAAAGAACTGGCGCAGTGATCCGCGCATCATGGGTGTCGTCAACCACATTGGCGCGGGCCTGTTCCCGCACTACACGCGGTTGGAGCCGACGCGGAACGAAACCGGCCAGCCATTTCTGGAGGCGATCCGCATTCCCGACGGGCGCGGCAGCCGCACGAAGCCGACACCGGATCACCATATCGCTGCCCGCATCCGCGCGATTCTGAACGACGGTGATCTGATTACCGACCGGCACGACGGAACGTTGCGCCCCGCCCGCCCGTCCGACATCGCCGTATTGGTCGGGCGGCATTCGGTCGCCGCAAAATACGCCGAAACGCTGACCGCATATGGCATCCCTGTTCGTATCAGCGGCAATGGCTGGGCCGCTTCCCGCGCCATCGCCGCCGCGCGCCATGCGCTTGCGCTGGTGGCCGATCCTGCCGACACCCACGCCGCACTTTGCCTGTTGACGCTTGGACCTTCGGCTGCCGACCTGCAACAGGCGCTAACGAACCTTACAGATGGCAACCTGTTGGATCATCCTGACCTTCAGCCACTTCTGGCGCTTGCTCCGCTGGCCCGCACCGCGCCAATGGCGGCACTGGTGCCGCAAGTGCTGGCGGCGTCGGGCCTGTCGGAATGGGCCGATCATCTGCCGGACGCGGCACAGTCACATGCCGACCTGCTGCGGCTGGAACATGAGGCGGCCGAATTCGACGCTGCCCATCCGGACATGAAGGCGGCTGCGGGTTTCCACGGGTATTCACCAAAAGTATTTCTCGGCTGGTTGGCTGCGCAGTCAGCCAAGGATTTCGACCGTCATCCCGACCCCTCGTCCGGCTCGGCGCTGGGCGTCGAGATCGTCACTTGGCACGCCTCGAAAGGCCGCGAATGGCCGATCACCGTGGTGGCAGAACTGGACCGCAAGATTGGCGAATGGCCCGGCACGACGGTGGCCGAGTTTGCGGATTTCTCGGACCTGTCCCGTGTGCTGGACACCGCACTCATCCTGCACACACCAAAGCTGGACGTGCCGGAAAGGCTGGACCGTTTCCTTCAAGCGCGGCACGCCGCAGCCGAAGCGGGAATGCGCAACCTGCTTTACGTCGCACTGACGCGGGCGCGGGATCGGCTGATCCTCGAGTGGCCTGATTTCGCGTTCAAAAAGGAAGATCCTTTTGCCGCGGGTCTTCTGGTCGCCGAAACGGGGATGGAGATCGGCGCCTCACTGACTATAGGCGGTGAAAGCTTCCCACTCGGATCGACCGCCACGGCTGTCGGCGAACCCGAAGCCCCCACGGCCCCGGTCCGCTTCGGCACCCTTGGCGCCGCAACCCCACCGCAAACCGAGTGGCGCCAGCGCCCGTCGCAGCTTGGCCATACCCAGCCGATGCCAGGCGCGCCTGCAGTATTGGCCCTTGGCACGGCGCATCTTGGCGACGAAACCTTTGCCGCCGCCACCGAAAAAGGAACTGCATGGCATCTGGCCTTCCGCACGCTGGCCATGCGCCCCGATCTGGCGGACCGCCTGAACGCGGCCACCAGCCTTGATGCCGCGACCCTGGCTGCCATCGCGGCGCAGGCGCAGGGGCTGCGCGACTGGCTAACGCGCGAAGGCTTCCCGGAGCTTCACGCCGAACTGCCTATCCAGATCGACAACCCCGATGGATCGCAGCTCAACGGCGTAATAGACCTGCTGGCCATCGGGCCGCGCGGGATCGTTATCGTCGATCACAAGACCGGCGGTGGCGGCTTCGCTGGCTATTGGCCGCAACTTGCCGCTTATGCCGATGCCGCCAGCCGCGCATTGAACCTTTCGGTCGTCAAGGTGGCGATCCACTGGATGAACAACGGCACGATCGAGGTGCTGGAGATGGAGACAGCCAATGTCTGACGAATTGCGCTATGAAAAGCTGGACGTCCTCATGCGCCTTGCCATCAAGATGCAGGCAAGCGCACAGGGCATTACGCTTCAAGACATCGCCGAGGAATCAGGCAAGGGCCATCGCACCGCTCAACGGATGAGAGACGCCCTCCTCCGCGCCTTTCCGCAGATCGAGGAAAAGATCGACCCCGACACGCGCCGCGTGCATCTGACCATCCCGCACGGCGGTCTTGGTCGTCTCTCGGCCATCCGTGCCGAGGAAATCAGCGCCCTGCACCGTGCAGCCGAACTCCTGCGTCGCGAAGGGGATGCCGGAACGGCCGATATGCTGCAGACCTTGTCCGATCGCGTCGTCGGCGCCGTGGACCGCCCTCTGCGCAACCGGCTGGAGCCGGACATCGAGGTGTTGATGGAGGCCGATGGCGTCGCCCTCCGTCCCGGCCCGCACGAGGATCTGGACAAGGCGATCATGCACCAACTGCGTGGCGCGATCCTCAACGGCGTCTGGATTACCGTGGAGCATCGGACGCGCGCGGGACAGTTGACATGGAATGTCCGCCTCGGCCCACTCGGGATGCTGCTCGGTCAGGGTCGCCAATATCTGGTCGCATGGAGCGAGTACGCCAAGGCCGTCCGCCTGTTCGCTCTGGCAGGGTTCGAGAAGGTAGAACTGACAGACGAAATCTTCACACCGCCAGAAGGCTTCAGCCTGCAAGCCTATGCCCACAATGCCTTCGGCGTGTGGCAGGAGGAACCGGAGGACATCGCGTGGCGCTTTTCGGCAACAGTAGCAAAGGACGCAAGAACCTACCGCTTCCACCCCACCCAAACGATCGAAGATCAGCCCGATGGCAGCCTCATCCTCCGCTTCCGCGCGGGCGGGCTGCAAGAGATGACATGGCATCTGGCGCGTTGGGGCGGCGAGGTGGAAGTGCTGGAACCCCCACGGCTGCGAGAGATGCTGCGCGAATTGGGCGCAAAGTTGGCGGTCTGAGGTGCAGTACTTCGGTATCTATTGGACCCACCCTGTCCCGTGGCTTGGATTTACCACCTTCGGCGATGTGGACCACGCCGCCAGTGTCAGCCGCACAATCCGCTACCAACGCGACATGATCCGCCGCGAGGTCAAGGACCGTCGCGCCACCCTTGTGGCCGAGGCCGCCTTCATCGAACGCGCGCCCGACCGCGGATCACCCGAAGTCGCAGCCGAGATCGCGGCCATCGTCGCCAAACGTTCAGACCTGACACCGATGCTGGTCGACTTTTCGGCAGCGTTCGGCTGGCGCAGCCATTATCATCTGAAACAGGCGATGGACCAGGCGAAGGCTGAATTCCTATTGCCGGAACCGTTGGGCGATTTCGACCCAGTGCAGCATTTCCGCAAATGGTCAAACCGCCACAACTCCCAGAAGGTCGGCAAGGAGGCGCACCGCGTCGACATTCTTGCGGCGGTTGCGAACGCACCCGATACCCGTCCCACCCCGCTGGCATCTTATCTGAACGATCTTGGCCTGCGGACCCATGGCGGCAGGCCGTGGACACCCGACAACATCCGCCACTTTCTGAAAGTCGCGTCTCCATGACGGCGGAAAATCCCGCCGAATCGACGGCCATCTCCGCGTTTTGGTTATGAAATCGGGGCAAACACGATACGGAGACACCTATGCGAACAAGCCAGACCCACCCCCTGCGCATCGACGCGATCACCCTTGATGCTGGTTTGATCGGCCTAACCTTTGCGCCCGGAAAACGCGGCCCTTCGGCATTAGGGACCGCGTGGGACCGTTCGCTTCAGGACGATCTGGATGCAGTGGCGGCATGGGGCGCCGACCGCGTCATCACACTGCTGGAAACGGACGAGATGGCGGTCCTCGGTATTCCCGATCTGGGCAGAGAGATCGCGGCACGCGGCATCGGGTGGCTGCATCTTCCCATACCTGACGGCGGAGCGCCTGATCAGGAATGGACCGCAGCATGGCAGAGCACATCGGACGAAGTACATACCGTCCTGACCAATGGCGGGCGGATCCTGATCCACTGTCGCGGCGGGCTGGAACGAGCCGCTATGATGGCCTGCCTCATTCTGGCCGAACGGGGCTATCCCCTTGCAGTGGCACTCAACCGCATTGCTGGAGCTCGAAACGGAGCAGCCCCGCTTGACCACCAAATGCGGTATTTGCTTTCGCAGACCGCAGCACATCTGAAGAAACGAACCACGATGACGAATTTCAACGACGAAAAAGATTTCGACGGCAACATCAACGAATACCTCGGGCTCTATGTCTACGGTCTGTTCGACCCCGACACCGGGCTGCCGTTTTATATCGGCAAGGGTGGTGGCAACGGGGCAGGAAACCAGCGTGTTCTGCACCACTTTGTCGAGGCGCGTGCCAAACCCGACGCGGAAAGCGCGAAAATTCGTATGATCCACGACATCTGGGGGCGGCAGCGTGATGTGGACTGGAAAATTCTTCGCCGCAAACTGGCCTCCGAGGCAGAGGCGACAGTGGTAGAAGCAACGCTGATCGACGCATTGCGAGCCAGCGGCGTCGAACTGACCAACATCCAAGGCGGACACGGGGCGAAAGATTGCGGCCTGGTCGAGCGCGACGACCTTTACGCCCGCGCCGCGCTTGGCTTCAACGCAGTGGACCATACCGCGCTTGCTGGACGGGATATCTTCCTATTCAACATTCGAAACGCCATGAGTGCGGGCGCAAATCCCGTTGACGCGACTTTGGGCAACTGGAAAGTAAGCAAAAACTGGCGGGAGAAGGTGGGCGCGATCGCGATCGGCCTGAACGAGGGCGTGTCACGCTCGGCTGTTGTTATCGACAGTTGGGAAGCCGTCGATCAGGAAAGATGGAAAATCGTCCCCGGCCCCATAATGCCCGAGGTGGACGAGTTGCTGAACCGCAATTTCCAATCAATCGTGAACAGCAACGGCTTCTGGAAGTTTGGCAGGCACCTCATCATCACCATACCCGCAGACGGAAGCGGCGCCCGCGTGATTTTCGGTCAGAAGCAAACGTAAGAATAAGCTGCTCATTTCTGTCGCCGTGTTCTCTTTGGCACGCGTGACAGAAAACCTGGCGGGCGTGGGCAACCCATTCCACAAACGCTGCCACTCGCGGGTGCGCGCGCAGCGCCTCGACCGTATTGTAACGCCGCGCCAGTTCGGTTTCCGACAGCGCGGCATGAATTTCTTTGTGGCATATGTGATGCAACAACACGACGGGTCCCTTGGCCCCACCTTTGAGACGCGGGATCAAGTGATGAAGGCTTTGCGGCACATCCGGTGGAATGGGGCGCAGGCATAACGGGCATATAGGATCGTCTGTCACTGTTCCTCCAGTAGAGGAACAGTGATGTAAACCGCATCGCCCCGATGTCAGCCAAGGACATAAAGGTTAAGGATTTCGACCGTTTTTCCATTCAGCGTCCAGCGGTCACCGTCACGCAGGATTGCCTCGAAGTCATAACTGTCGAAAAGGGCGAGCCGATCCTCGGTCGCATCTGCCGAAACCACGGTGTAGTGATCAAATTGCTCTCCGGGAGCTTTGAAGAAAACGATCGCACCTTTCCCTGCTCCCTCGACGATTTGTCTGGCAGTCGGTTTCTGGCTTTTGCTGCACTCATGCCCGAGGACTTCGAGGAGCCACAGTACGTCTTCACGATAGACACCGCGCGTTGCGGTAGCAGCTACGCTCCCGCCATCCTCAGCATCGATGGCCTCAATCAATTTGGTGAACAAAACGCCCGCTGCTGAAAGATCTGCGACCTGACCTTTTGTATGCAGCAGATTGATGACAGCGTAGATGCTGCAGAAGTAATCGAGATCACCCTGCTGCATAGGGAATTTGCGTTCGATCATATGGTCGTGTCCTTTTCGGTCAAAACGGAGCTGCCACCGAAGGGCGAGAGCCTTTTCCACAAAACGGTCGCAAGCTTCGCACTACCAGCCGACGCATTGCGGCCTTCGTCCGCAATCCGGCCAAGCACCCCTTTGGGGGCGGCGAGACGTTGGCGGTTTCGTTGAACCATAAGCGCTCCGGCGAGGCCGGATTCGACTGTGGGGCGCAGGGTCGTCAGATTCCAGCCTTCGCCCGACAGTGAAACGGGAATCGGGTGGCCGGACAGGTCTGCGCCGATAGTAGCGACCGCGTCCGCGATCGTGCGGGTGGCGCCGCGACCTTTTGGTGGGCATGGCACCAGCAGATCGACGCAGGTGGCGACCAGCACGACCTCTGGGCGGCGACGATCGGAAAGGGCGGCGAAATGCGCTTCGAATGCGGCCATCAGACGAACATCCTCCGCGCGGCCGGCACGGTTGGAACGGACGGGCCAGATGATCATGTCCGCGTCCACCATCTCGGCCAGTGCAGCCGCGCGGCTTGCCTCGCCATCAATGCCGGGCGTGTCGACCAAATGGCAAGGCATCCCAGCCAGGACCGCTTCATAGGTGGTCAGCGCAGCAGTGGTCGGCGCAAGATCGGTTCCCGCCCACGAGCGCCCCAGAAGCGCGTTGATGACCGATGATTTGCCGGCGCTGGTCTGGCCCACTACGACGATCCGCAGCGGTGCATCCGGCGTCGCGAGTCGCGAGCGGTCGGCGTCGGTCGAAGCGAGGCCGATTTCCAACAGCTCGGTATCGGAGAATTTCAATCGGCCCGAGTAAAGCTCGGTCGCGGCGAATGCGATCTCCTCCAGCAGCACGATCTGGGCGACAGCCTCCATCTGCGCTGTCAGCCAGCTGGTGCTGCCGCCCGAAGCGATACCTTGTATTTCGGCCGCAATGGCGGCAGGCGCGTTGGTGAGCATCCGGAAAACGCGGTATCCTTTGCCCGCCCAGCCAAGTGCCTCGCGCCTCTGCCAAATCCAGAACAATGTGCTGATGCGGACGGTGTCAGCGAAAGGCACCATCTGCTTGACATGGCTGCGATAGCGCGACGTTGCGCGTTCAACAAGCAGCAGCGCCTCGGGGAGGGTGAAGTCCAACTCTCCACTATGGCCGAAACGGCGGGCGACGTCGCGGACGGTGTCCAGCGACTCGGCCGCCATCATCGGCCATGGCAAGGGACGTGTGACGCGGTTGGCGATGCGGGCACGGGCGGCCTCGAAAATCTCGACCTCGCGCGGTAGCCAGTCGGCATCGGGTGCAACGGCATTCTGGCGCGCTTGCGCAGCAATCGCTTCGCGCCCCTTGCGGCGGGGCAGCCAGCGTATGCCCGCCACCATCAGCGACAAAGCAGCCGAACCCATCACGAAATGCAGCATCAGCCCGTTATCGCGGAGCCAGAGGATCCCGAGCCCTATGCAGACCACCCAAGGTGCCGCCAAAACGATGAACGCCAAGACACCCTGCCAGCGCAACATGCGGGCGCGCAAAAGTCGGATCATGATTGCCTCCGCCGCAGGGCATCGCTGTACTTACGTTTGATCTCGTCAGCCTCCACCTGCTCGCCCGAACTGACGCGGTGAAGATAGACGGCAGCGGCGCGGCCAAGCGCAACCGTCGCGGCAAAGGACATGAGCCCCGATGCCGCCGCCCCCGCCGTCTGCCCCACGACCGGCACCAATTTCGCGAGTTGCCGAACGCCATAGCTTGCGCCATAGCCAGCAGCCGCCCCCAATCCGAGTGCTGCGGCGAACTCCGCCCGCCGCTTCCAGTCCCACTCAACCCCGTATTTCAAAGCCAGAGAGGTCAGCATCGCCACCTGAGCAGCAGGCGCACCGACCGCGCCCACGATCGGCAAGGTATCCGCCCCCGCCGCCGTCCCCGCGTACCAAAGCACCAGTTCCCGATGCGCCAACCAGCGACGACCCTCGGCATCGGCAAGCACCTCTGCCAATTCGGGCAGCTTGGCGGCGATGATGTCGCGGAGCGCGTCCATCCCCTCGCCCGTCTTCAGGTTCGCTTCTACCTCGGGAACCTTCGCGCCAAGCGCCTTGGCGAAGACCGCCTGCATCCGTACCATCGCCCGTGCACGTTCCTGCGTGTCGGGGATCAGATCACCACCGCTATGCACCAAAACGACATGGGCTTTTACGCCACGACGCACCTTGGCCAGCGCATCCGCAACTTCGCCCTGTACGGGATCGTCCACCTTCGCCACAACGATCAGCAGGTGCGCGGCCTCTTCCGCCTTGGCCAGATCTTCGGTCGGATCGTAATGCGCTTCACCCAGACCGCGCGTATCCAGAAAGCGCATCAATGGCGCGCCCTGCGGAAAGTCGAAATGCGTAGCGGTGCGGGTGCAAGGAGAGAAACCGTTGCCGATCACCGCATCGGGCAATCCTGTCAGCTGATGCACAAGCGAGGATTTCCCCGCCCCCGTCTTGCCCAAAAGCCAGATGACCGGGAGGTTTTCGTCGGCGGAACCGTCTGACATGAAATGCACCTTGCACAAATTATCGCGATCATTGGCGAGGGTTTATTCCTTCGGCAAGCGCAAAATCTCGTCCACCCAAAACGGCACGGTTTCCGTAGCGGGACCGTAACGCCCCTGATCGAATTTGCCGCCCGTGCGTTTCAGATTGAACTCGATCGTGCGTATCCTCGCCCGCTTTGCGATGCCCGCATACCCCGCTGCTGGATATACCTGCCCCGAGCTGCCGATCACCGCAAACAGATCGCTTCGCCGCACAGCGAGTGAAATCTCGTCATCGAAATATGGATACTCTCCAAACCAGACGACATCGGGCCGGGCCTTGGCCGCACCACAAGCGGGACAAGGATCGGATATTTGCATCACCGCAGGCGCGGGCCAACGATGGTCGCAATCGCTACAGCGTGCCCGCATCAATTCGCCATGCATGTGCAGCACGGATGCCCCAGCCCGCTCATGAAGATCATCCACGTTCTGCGTTACGATCACGACCTCTCCCGGCCATTCACGTTGCAGACGCGCCAGGGCGACGTGAGCCGCATTCGGCGCTGCCTTGGCACAGGCTTCGCGACGCAGGTTATAGAATTCGTGCACCATTTCCGGATCGCGGGCGAACGCCTCTGGCGTAGCGACCTTTGTCAGATCATATTTTGCCCAGATGCCATCCTTGCTGCGAAACGTGCCGAGCCCGCTTTCCGCCGAAATACCCGCGCCGGTCAGGATCGTAATCGTCTGCATCAGCAATCTCCTTTTCGACTTGTTACCCGCGTTGCGAGACAGAAATGGTCACCCCTGTCGCAATGAAGGGTGACTTGTCGTTGAAAGCCGTTATCACTCGTCTGGTATTTTCAAGGAACGATTATGGCCGCCGATCCCGATAAGATGACCGACCCAGCCGCAGTTCGCAGGCTTCTTGCAAACGCAGAGAGGCTGGAAAATCCGGAAGTAGTCGCAGCCTGTCAGCGCCGCCTTTACGAGCTTGGCGGGCAAGACATCGAAGATCCGGTCGAACGGCGGCTTTGGCAAGCCGTCACCGCGTATGAGGAAACCCTGAGGCAAAAGCATGGCAAGACTCAGCAGGCCTCCTATACCCGTCGCAAAATTGCTGCCAAAGGCGCGATCGTCACGTTAAGCGACTGGGCAATAGACCCCAAGCCCACGCCGGGTTTCGCGGCGCTGGTCGCGGCAGGCATGGCACGGTTCACAGGCGAATATGTCGTCGTCGAGTTTCGCGACCGCTTCGCTCCCGAGGTCGTTGAAGCTGCCATTCAAAAGCTGCGCGCGCTTGAGGTGGTGCTACCGGAATGACCTTCGAATATCATCCTCAGCATTTCGATGTGTTCCGCTCCGCAACCCCTGGCGTCTGGCCAACAACATCGCTGCGTGACTGGCTGGGCGACCGGAACATGGGAGCAGCCCTGTCAGACACCCAACTCAGCCGCGAAAAGCTCCGAGAGCTACGCGAAACGGCGACGTTGCGCGAACGGTTCTGGCTGATTCTCGCGTGGGGACGGATCAATCGCTTCCATGCCGGAGCGGTGTTGCGGGACGAGCGTATCTGGCTTGCGGCGATGGAACGCGCCGTCGATGCAACCACGCGGGCGCAGGCTTACACCGCGTTCCAGGCCGCCGCGCTGGCGACCAAAGGCATGGGGCCAGCTTACTTCACGAAAATCCTATTCTTCGAGCGGCCAGACCTGTCGGCTTACATCATGGATCAATGGACGGCGCGTTCCGTCAATTTGCTTCTGGGTAAGTCCGCAATCCAAATGGTAAACCGCGTCAGCGTCTGCAAGTCGAATGGTCCGGAAGTCTATGATCACTTCTGTGACGTGGTGGACGATCTGGCGTCTAAATTGGACAGAACGGGCGAGCATGTCGAAAGCTGCCTGTTCTCGACCGGCGGTCGCGGCAAAGCGGCCGCGCCTTGGCGGCAGCATGTGCGCAGTCAGACAAGGATCAATCCCGCATCCGACAGCACCGCCTCGCCCGCCCAACGATAGGCACACGGCAAAGCAGGATAGTCGAGGCTGGCCGCATTACCGGACACGTGCGGTTGGCCAGCCATTTTATAGTGACCGACGAGAACAGGCGGCGCATCCTCCAGATAGATTTCGCCGCGGATTCCTTCGGGCAGCGGCATGTCTGGTATGGCCAGCGGATCGGGAACGGACAGCGCCGCCTCGCGATAGGTGGTCGCATCACTGCGCCACCATGCGACACGCATCTGGGTGCGGGGATGCCCTGTTTTGTCCGCGAAGAAATGACCCGCAGGCAAAGTCATCTCCGGCCCCGAGACGATGCGCTGCACTGCTCGACCGAAAGGGGTAGATTCGGCAGCGATCTCTGGCAGGTCATCCTCATGCAGCAGCCCGTTCGGGCGCCGCTGAGCGATCAGGGCGATGTCAGGTCTGGACCAGCAAGCGTGGACGATCCGCAAACCGCCAAGATCGCGCCAAAGCGGAAGGGTCAGAAACCAGTCCGTCCACTCCGCACGCTCGGCTTCGTTGAATGCGGCAAGGAAACTCGCGTGCTGCTTTCGATTCTTTTCATTGTTCTCGCGCAGACCACGCTGGAATAGTGCAGCGTTCAGTTCATGGTTGCCGATCACCGCCATGGCGCCGCCGTCGATTAGGCCTCGAACGCATTTCAAAACGGCGCGGTCGTCGGCCCCTCCATCGATGAAGTCACCAAGAAAAGCCAGCGGGCCAGACACCGCCGCCAGCGTTGCATCGAGCCGCCCGAGATCGGCATGAAGGTCGGGAATTACGGTAATTGTCATGTGTTACCAGCCCGGATAGCGGTCAAAGAATTCGTCGGCAAAGCTTTCGCGCGTTTCGCGCGCAGCTGCAAGATCGCGCGCGATGCGGTCGATCACGTCGCGGCATTCCAAATCGTCCCGCCAGTGGTGGCGCAACACCTCACGCGGATACATCAAGCCCAGAAGATTACCCGCCATAGCACCAGTGCTGTCGCTGTCGCCGGAATGGGTCACGGCGATCTGCAATCCATGCGTGACATCCCGCGCGTTGCGGGCGGCATAGACAGCTATCGCCAGCGCCTCCTCGGCAACCCAGCCGCCGCCAAGCCGCTCGACCAGATCCGGCCCGAGGATCATCGCCGCATCCAGCGCCTGCATGATGGGGCGTGACAACGCGATGCACTGGACCGCCCGCTCCAGAGTTGCCCCATGCAATACCTCAAACAGGATGCGGGCGAAGGCGACCGCTGCTTCCTGCCCCAGGACATGACCATGCGTCAGGGCAGACGTGTCGCGCGCCAGTCGCTCCGCCTGCTGCGGGTCAGTGGCGATCAGTGCACATGGCGCGGCCCGCATGATCGTCCCGCAACCCTTGCTGTCATTGCGGGCGGTTTCACCGAAATGCGTGGCATCGCCGAGCGCCGACAGACAGGTGTTACCGGGAGCGCGGCGCTTGCGCAGCCGCGCATCCGCAATCGACCGACATCGCAGATCTGCGTGCTCGGAGTGCCGCCTTGGGTGCGATACCAACGAAGCAACGCGTGGTGAACGACCCCTTTGGGCGCACATATTCCGCGCGATTGGGCGCGAACCACCGCGCGGATAAGCCCCTCAGCTGTAAAAAGCGTCATTTGCGTGTCATCGGTTATCCGGCCGACGCGCCCGTCATGGGCGGGCATTTCTGTGATACCGTCGGGAAATTGCCTGCGGATGCGGCCAAGAGACCAGAACTCGATCTCTGCCCCCCAAGCGTCGCCAATAGCCCCGCCAAACAGGCAGGCGCGGATGTGTTCCAGATGCTGCGTAGCGTTTCCTTCTCGCGTTATGCAGCGACTATGCCGCGTCACTACGGCGGGGGGCGTCTGTCGGGATTTTCCGGCAATCAGTCATCTGATTGTCATATACCGCTTATTTCGGTGAGTACATTATCGTCGAGCGAAGGACATAATCGCCAAGCTCTTAAGAATCTATCGAAAGGTAGCATTTTATACCACGCCCGAGGACTGGCGGCCACGCGCAACACTTGTTTACAACATATTATCCAAGGTCGCTGCTACTGCCAATATCTTCAATGTTCAATGTTAGATTTTTCAAAGAGCCTTTTGATCCTCACATTTCTTCATGAATGCGACGACAAAAAGCTCCTTTCAATATCTTGTCACCCGGCACACGGAGTTCTGGGCATAGTGGGAATATACACCCATGTATGATTTTACCTTCTCGACAAACCCGCTGCAAAAATTCTTTCACGATTATGCCGATGCAGTTAGAAGCGCGGCTTTACTGTTAGGTGGAAATTTTTGGCTTCGCAGAGTAAATAAAATATCGGCCACTCTGATGCAACCATATGCGCCTACCCGCTTGACTCTATGCGAAATTCAAAAGTTCTACGACCTACTCACACTTCAGAATGTGTGTGATATCAATACTGACGCCTCCCTATACTTTGCTATGCTTGACCCAGGGGGATCCGAGATGGAAGATATCTGCCTTCTTACCGAAGCGCTCGAAGATGCCGCCGAGGCGCATGGACTTCCTCTCCAGAATTCAATTGATGATGTTGATGAGTTAGATTTCTGGGAGCTCAGCGCATGATCACTTCCCAGAGGAATACCTTACACTTTTCGATTTACAGGATGGTACGTGAGAAGGACAACGCGTTGCACGCACTCTACAGAGCAACCAAGGGCGGCAGAACTCCTTCTCACACAATGAAGCGGGCAGCAATAATTGAAAAGATCCTTCTCGAAGACCTCGTCGGAGAGGATAATCGTCATGAGATCCAAGAATTGATAAACGAGCTGCGCACCTTGGCTGACGCGGGCAAGCAAGTTCACCATATCTCTGACGATGGATACGTATCCGGAGGTTATGATACAGAGGTACAGACTGACTCAAGCTGGGCCTTCGACGAAGCCGCGAAGTGTCTGGAGACATTCCTTAGGTGGTCTGACGATGTTCGTTACCACGCGCGCGCAGCACAAATAGCGTTGCAAATGGGTCTATGACTTCTGACGGTGGCATCGAGCATGATGTCACCGTCAAACAGAGGAACGGTTTGCTCTCGGGTACAGTGAACCTCATCAAGGATGGGTAGTGAAGCAATATATATTAAAATCAGCTACTTATAAGATTTCGGCGAAAGTTTGAAGTCGGGTCACATCGGCGTCGCAGATGTGACAAGAAGTGCATAGGCGAACGTAGACTGCGCTACATTTCCCTTGTTTTTAAGGAGAACGCCCCACCTAAATGCAGGCACACCTCGGAAACTCAACAGTCAGAGCGAGGTGCTCATAACGCCTTGGTTGGGGGTTCGAGTCCCTCCGGGCCTACCATTCCATTGCATTCTTCCGGCGGATCAGTGGGGATCTTGTCGAAACGATGGGCTGTTTTGGCAACTTCCTTTCGGGCCTGCGTATTGACCGGCCGTTCTGCAAATAACAGTCATCGCCGCTGAAAAGGGCCAATCTACCCGCTGCGGTTGGACGTATAGACTTCTTCTTCCAATCAGACGCTTCGGGCCTAGATGACCCTGCAAACGGAGGTGGGCATGGGCGTGACACTTGATCTGACGGTGGGAGAGGTTTCGACGCATACGGTGTTTCCCGACCGAAGGGGCGCGATGGATGCGGTAATCGATGCCTTCATCGCCAACTTCCCCGATGAGGATGAAATCTTCGCGCTGGACGATCCCATAGACGAGGATGCGCTGCGGGCTTTTGTCTCGGGGCTGGCACTGGACCGGGAATTCGCTTTCGCCCTTGCAGATGAAATCGGCAAATCAGCAACAGATAGCGAACAGCATCGCCCTTAAGGAGATAGAAAGTTGCGCCATGGAGGTTACGGGGGGGATGATCCCGGTCAAGCCAGCAAAGGTGTATCGCCATGCGCTTCGGACTTCTTACGGCGACGTTCGTGCTTGCCGCCTCGGCGGTGCAGGCGCAGGAAAGCTCTGGCGGTGATTTCTCGCTCGGCGGCGGCATCTCGACCCTTGGTGCCACGCTCGAGCCGTCGCTGCGTCTGGGCGACCGCTGGGCATTGCGCGCACCGTTCGGTGCGGGGTCCATCGGGCTTGATGACAAAAGCAACGGGCAGGATTACTCGGGCGATCTGGATGCGCGCGGGATCGGCCTTCTCGGGGACTACTATCCTTTCGCGGGGTCGGGCTTCAGACTCTCTGCCGGGGTGTTCCTGACCGACTATTCGGCGGACCTGACGAGCGACGGCGTGGAATTCGGCGGCGTGGTGTCGGACGTCACGGCGCAGGTGCGCCAGCGGCAGAACCTCATGCCGGCGCTGGCGGTCGGCTATGGCGGCGCGGTCGGGCGCAACGGGTTGATCTCGGTCACGGCGGGCGGGCTGTTCGGCGATGGTTTCGACGTCACCGCCCGCGAAAGCACCGGGCTGGTGCCGCAAGAAGATGTCGATGCCGAGATCGAGGATATCCGCGGCGATCTCGGCGATCTGGACATCATCCCCTATCTTCAGCTTTCGGTCGGATTTCGCTTTTGATGCCCTGCCCCATTGACTGCGCCGCCAAAAGTCTCAGCTAGTGTCGCAGGTCTCTGAAAGGTCGGGACGGATGGATCGATCGGAAGGTATGGCGATGAAAAGCGGATGGTGGATCCTGTGGGCGATACCGCTGGCCGTGCTTTTGTGGATCGCGATCCTTCGGGCGGTCATCGGCGCCTGAGCCGAAGCTCAGAGCACCTTGAACCGCTGCAACCGGGCCCGGGAAAATCCTCTCGGGGACAGCGAATTTCCCGTCGAGGTCGAACTCGTACCAACACCAGACCGGGCCCGTCTTGAGGTCATATTCACCTTCGTGCTGCACCCGCACAACTAGACGATTCAGACATGTCCTTTTTCGTCAGGGAAAGACGTGCCCAGACCGGGGCGTGGTCGCTTGCGCCCGTTTTACCGCGCATTTCACGATCAACTTCTGCGGCTTGCAATGCGCCGGAAATCGGCGGTGAAATCAGGATGTGATCCAGCCGCAGCCCGGCGTTCCGCTGCCACGCGTTGCGTTTATAGTCCCAGAAGGTGAAGCGTTCGCCCGTGGGTTGCATGACATCAAGCGAATCGAGCCAGCCCTGCCCAAGAAGCGCAGTGAAGGCCGTGCGCATCTCTGGCAAGAACAGCGCGTCGCCCTGCCATCGGGCGGGATTATAGACATCGCGCTCGGTCGGGATGATGTTGAAGTCACCGGCGAGAATCGCGGGATATTCGATCAACCCTTCCGCGTGCTTCAAAAACCGCGAAATCCAGCGTCTTTTTCGATCGATCCGCGTCTCGACCGGGTTGCCGTTGGGAACGTAAAGGCTGGCGATCAGAACGCCATCCACCGCCGCCTCGACATAGCGGGCCTCGGTGTCGCGCGGATCGCCGGGCAAGGCGCGCCGTGTCTCGATCGGCAGCGCGCCGCGGGCAAGGATGGCCACTCCGTTCCAGCTTTTCTCGCCCGCCCAGACGGCCTCGTATCCCGCGCGGCTCAGCGCGGCCGCTGGGAAGCGCGCAGGGGCGGCCTTCAACTCCTGCAGGCAAACGACATCGGGTTTCGCCGCCTCCAGCCACTCCAGCAGCAAAGCGAGCCGCCCGTTCACGCCGTTGATGTTCCACGTTGCGATCTTCATGTCACGGCCAGCTAGGGCCGACGGCATGGCGTTCCACCTCTCGTTGACTGCGGCGGTGCGTAAGCTACAATTCGCGCGATGCAAAAGCCGGTCAGCATGGAAGAATTCGCGGGTGTGCCGCTGGACGAGCTGCGGGCCTGCCCGCATTGCGATGCGTTGCACCGTCTGCCCAGCCATGTCCGCTCGCGCGCCAAGGCGGTCTGCGGACGGTGCGGATCGGTGCTGATAGCGCCGCGCAGCGGGGCGTTCACGCGGATCATCGCCTTGGCCGCGACCGCGCTGATCCTGATGGTGGCGGCGCTGTTCTCGCCGTTTCTGGACCTGACGGCGGCGGGTATGCATTCCAACGCCTCGATTCTGGATGCGGCGATGGCGTTCTCCCAAGGGATCATGCTGCCTTTGTCGCTGGCGGTCGGGGCGTTCATCATCGTGATCCCGGTGCTGCGCCTGCTGCTGATCCTCTACACTCTGGTCCCGCTGGTCGCAGGCCGCCCCGCCGCCGCCCGCGCTCCCGTCGCCTTTTCGCTCGCCGAGGCGCTGAAGCCCTGGTCCATGGCCGAGATTTTCGTGATCGGCGTCGCCGTCGCGCTGGTCAAGGTCGCGGGCCTTGCGACCGTCACCCCCGGCCCCGCCTTCTGGGCCTTCGGCGCGCTGGTCTTCGTGACGGTCCTGCAAGACAGTTTCATGGACAAGGAACAGATCTGGGCCGCCATCGACGCGGGACGGGCCAAGTGATGGTCACGGCGCGCGACGCCGGCCTGGTCGGCTGCACCCGCTGCGGACGGGTTCATCACATGGGCACCCCCGCCTGCAACCGATGCGGCGCGCCGCTGTCCAGCCGCGACGATACCAGCCTGCAACGTGTCTGGGCGTGGTGGTGGGCCGGGCTGATCGCCTATATTCCCGCGAACCTCTACCCGATGCTGCTGACCAGCACGCTGGTATCGAACACCGAATCCACCATCGTCGGCGGCGCGGTCGAGCTGTTCCTGCACGGCGATGTCGGCGTCGCGCTGATCGTGCTGATCGCCTCGGTCGTGATCCCGATCGCCAAGTTCATGGCCATCGCCTTTCTGGCCGTGTCGATCAACAAGCGGCACATCATGGGCGAACATGCCCAGCACCAGCTGTTTTCCGTGGTCGAGTTCATCGGCCGATGGTCGATGATCGACGTGTTCGTGGTCGCGATCCTTGCCTCGCTGGTCCGTTTCAGCGTGGTCGCCACGATCAACCCCGGCATCGCCGCCGTATCCTTCGCGCTTTCCGTCGCCTTCACCATGCAAGCGGCGCTGAGCTTCGACCCCCGCATCATCTGGGATGACGAAAAGTGACCGAGACACCCCCCGAAATGGAAATCCAGCCGCCCCGCCCCGCATGGTGGCAGCGCATCTCGGTCGTGTGGCTGGTGCCGGTCATCGCGCTTCTGGTCGCGCTGGGCATCGCATGGAACAGCTATGCCGGGCGCGGCACGCTGATCGAGATCACGTTCCAGAACGCCACCGGGCTGGAGGCGGGGCAGACCACGCTGCGTTACCGTGACGTGACCATCGGCGTGGTGGAAAAGGTCGGCTTCGCGCCCGATCTGCGCAACGTCGTCGCCTCGGTCCGCGTGGCCAACGACGTGGCCGAATATATCGACGCCGAGGCGCAGTTCTGGGTGGTCCGCCCCGAAGTGTCGGTGCGCGGGATCAGCGGTCTGGACACCGTTCTGTCGGGCGCCTATATCGCCGGGCTTTGGGACAATACCAGCACAGGCGCGCAATATGCCTTCACCGGGCTGGAGGTTCCGCCCCTGATGTCGGGGTCCGACATGGGCGGTCTGTCGATCACCCTGCGCCTGCGCGACGGCAACCAGATCTCCGCCGGAGCCCCCATCATCCACAAGGGGATCGAGGTCGGATCGGTGGGCGAGCCGCGCCTTGCCCCCGATGGCGATCTGGTGCTGATCGACGCCGTGATCGACGCGCCCTATGACCGGATGATCACCTCGAACACCCGCTTCTGGGATGCGTCGGGCTTCGACATCCGTTTCGGGGCCGGAGGGGTGGAGCTTGACGTCCGCTCGCTCGCCTCGCTCATCCAAGGCGGCATCAATTTCGACAATGTCATCTCGGGCGGCGATCCGGTCGATCCGGGACAGGAATACGACGTCTTCGCGGACGAGACTGCGGCCCGCAGCTCCGTCTTCACCTCGACCGCCGTGGACAAGATGCTGCCGCTGTCGGTGGTCTTCGACGGATCGGTCGCGGGCCTGACGGTCGGGGCGGCGGTGAATTATCGCGGCCTGACGGTCGGCACGGTCACCGACCTTGGCGCCATCGTCGAAGGCGAAGGCGACGACCGCCGCGTGCGCCTGCTGGCCAATCTTGAAATCGGCACGGGGCAATTGGGCTTGGGCGAGGATGTCAGCATCGACGCCGCCCGCGACTTCATCGCGCGTCTCGTGTCCGAGGATCACCTGCGCGCCCGCCTTGCTACCGCGTCCCTGTTCACCGGATCGCTGATGGTCGAACTGGTCGAGGTGCCGGAAGCGCCGGATGCGGAGTTGGACCTTGAAGGCGAGCCCTTCCCGCTGCTGCCCACCACCGCCCCCGCCATCACCGAATTCCAAACCACCGCACAGGGCGTGATCGACCGTATCGGCGGCCTGCCGATCGAAGGGTTGATGCAATCGGCGATCGGCGCGCTGAACAGCGTGCAGCAGCTTGCCGGCAACCCCGAGACGCAGCGCGTCCCGACCGAGGCTGCGAACCTTCTGTCCGCCGCCCGCGCGCTGGTGGAATCGGACGAGGTGTCAGGCATCGTGTCCGACCTGCGCGAGACGACCGCCGGGCTGTCCAGCCTGACCCGCCAGATCGAACAGGGCCAGACGGTCGCGAACCTGATGTCAGCCATCGACCGCGCCAATCAGGCGCTGGAAGGCGCGGCGGACGTGCCGCAGATCACCGGGCAACTGCGCGAGCTGGCGGAAAAGGCCAACCGGATGGAGGTGGACCAGCTTGCCGCCTCGGCCGAGAACCTTTTGCGCAGCGCCGACGCCCTGATCGATTCCCCCGAGGCGCGGCAGGTGCCCGGCGCGCTAGCCGGTGCGCTGCGCGAGGTGGATGCGATGCTGGCCGAACTGCGCGAAGGCGGCGCGGTGGGCAACGTCAATTCTGCGCTGGCCGCAGCCGAATCCGCCGCCACCGATCTGGGCAGCGCGGCGCAGGGTCTGCCGGACCTCGCCGCCCGTGCTGCCCGCGTGCTGGATCAGGCGGGTGCCACCGTGTCGGGCTATGGCAACGATTCCCGCTTCAACGTGGAACTCGTCACCGCCCTGCGCAGCCTGCAGGAGGCTGCGGACGCGCTGACCACGCTGGCCCGCACGATCCAGCGCAATCCCAATTCCATCATCCTTGGACGGTGACCATGAAACGCCTTGCCCCCCTTGCCCTGACCATCCTTCTTGCCGCCTGCGGCGCCGGGCCGGGATACATGATGGAATTGCCGGCCGTGCAAAGCCGCCTGTCCACCCCCGCCCGCACCATCATGCTGCGCGAAGTGTCGATGCCCGATTATGCCGCCGACGATTACATGGCGCGGCAGGGGTCGGGCGGCGCGGTGGAATTCATCCGCCGCACGCGCTGGGCCGACCTTCAGCCCCGCGCGGCGACGCTGGCGCTGGCGCGGCAGCTTGACCGCACGCTGGACGCCACCGTTGCGCCCGAGCCGTGGCCGCTGTCCGGCCTGCCGGATGGCGAGGTGGACATCCGCGTCAGCCGCATCCTTGCCGGCACCAACGGCACCTTCCGGCTGGACGGCATCTTCTATGTCCGGGCCGAGGGTGTCTCGCTGGGTGCACCGTCGCGCGAGTTCGCCATCGCGGTGCCGATGCCCGATGACAGCCCCGCCGGAATCGCCGCCGCGCAATCGGCGGCACTGGCGCAGCTTGCAGCGGTGATCGCCGCCTCGGTCGCGCGCTAGTTATTTGCCACCGCGCGTATTTTCGCGCCCTCTGTCATCGTGACTTAGGGGGTGCGGATGATTTCACGACGCGGGTTCATGGTCCTGACGGGCGCGGCATTGGCGGCGCCAGCCTTCGCGCAGGAACCTTTCGCGGCCAGCACGCAAATGGCGCGGGGTATGGACCA
This sequence comes from Falsirhodobacter xinxiangensis, assembly GCF_004959935.1. Classification (GTDB taxonomy): domain Bacteria; phylum Pseudomonadota; class Alphaproteobacteria; order Rhodobacterales; family Rhodobacteraceae; genus Falsirhodobacter; species Falsirhodobacter xinxiangensis. The sequence goes on from NZ_SMYN01000009.1 coordinate 28,356, forward strand.
GCTTCACGCGCTGCTGATCGCCCATCGAGGCCAGACGGTGGTGGACATGGCGTTTCGCGGACCGCCGACCACGCGAACGGTGAACGTCAAATCCGTGTCCAAGACCATCAACGCCGCCGTTCTGGGCGCTGCCGTGGATCGCGGGATCGTCCGGGTCGCCGACCAGCTGGGCGATGTCGCGCCCGAACTGATCCCGCGCGGGGCCGATCCGCGCGTGTCGCGGCTGACGCTGGAAAACCTCGTGACGATGACGGCGGGGCTGGGCCGGACCTCGGGCGCGAATTACGGCGCCTGGGTCAGCAGCCCGAACTGGGTGTCCTATGCCCTGACCCGCCCGTTCGAGGCCGAACCCGGCGGGCGCATGCTTTATTCCACCGGCAGTTTTCACATCCTTGGCGCGGCATTGGCCGAGGTGACGGACAAGAACCTGCTGACCCTGACGCGCGAATGGATCGGCCAGCCGCTGGGTATCGACATCCCCGCATGGACGCGCGACCCGCAGGGCTTCTACTTCGGCGGGAACGAAATGGGCCTGACCCCGCGCGCGATGCTGGCTTTCGGCGAGATGGCGCGCAAGGGCGGCGATGGCGTGCTGTCGGCGGACTGGATGCGCGCGTCGATGCAGATGCGCACCCGGTCGCCGTTTTCGGGGCTGGACTATGGCTATGGCTGGTTCCTCGGGCGGGCGGGCGGGGCGGATATCGCCCTTGCGCGCGGCTATGGCGGGCAGATCATCTGCATCGTGCCAGAGGCCGAGACCACCATCGCCATCGCCTCCGACGCCAGCCGCCCGGCCCGCAGCGAGGGGTATTTCGGCGACCTGATGCGGCTTCTGGACGTCATCGTCCCCGAGGCGCTTGCCTTGTGATCCGGGCCCGCGCGGGCTATGTCCTTTGCGGCAAAGCATGGGGCGAAGATGAAACGAGAGGGCACCGCGCGCGACCGCGTGGAAAACGCATTCCTGCGCGCGCTGTTCAAGGCCCTTCTGGCCCTGCCCTATGACTGGCGCGTGCCGCTGTGCGGCTGGGTGATGACATGGATCATCGCGCCACTGGCCGGATACCGCAGCCGAATCCGCGAAAACCTCGCGATGATCATGCCCGACATGCCCAAGGACGAGGTCCGCCGCCTGATGCGCCGCGTGCCCGACAACGTGGGCCGCACCGTCATCGAAGCCTATTCCGGCGAGGAATTCCGCCAGCGTGCCGCCCGCAGCGAAGTCATCGGCGGTGGCCTTGCCGCCGCCGTGGCCGCCGACCGCGACAAGCGCCCCGTCATCTTCGTGACCGCCCATTTCGGCAATTACGAGGCCAGCCGCGCCGCGATGACCGGGCGCGGATACCAGATCGGCGCGCTGTATCGCCCGATGAACAACCCCTATTTCAACGAACATTACGTCGCCGCGATGGCGTCATTGGGCGAGCCGGTCTTTCCGCGTGGTCGGCAGGGGCTTGGCGGGATGCTGAAATTCCTGCGCGGCGGCGGCAAGCTGGGGATGCTGGTCGATCTGCATATCGACGACGGCGCTCCGCTTCAATTCTTCGGCCATACCGCCATGACCGCGCTGACCGCGGGCGAGCTGGCGCTGAAATACGATGCGCTTCTGATCCCCGCCTATGCCGTGCGGCTGGAGAATGGGCTGGATTTCCGCGTCATCCTCGAAGACCCGATCCCGCACACCACGCCCGAGGAAATGACGCAGGCGCTGAACGATTCCCTTGAGGCGCTGGTGCGTCAGCACATGGACCAGTGGTTCTGGATTCACCGCCGCTGGAAGCCGTCGCGCACCCGGCGCACTTAATCAAGCCGGGCGGCGGCCAGAATATCGGCGGGCCCTTCGGTCTGAAGGATCACGACCAGCGGATCGTCGCCCTCTGCCGGGGCCGACATCTCCAGCGGTTCCTGCCCCGGCCAGGTGCCGACGTCATTCCACTGGGTGACGATGTTGCTGTAGTTCACGACCATTCCCGCATTCTCCCCCCGCTCGATCGCGACGGTTTCGGACGGTCGGTAACGGACAAGCTGCACGCGGACGGGCGCGGCAAGCGGCGGGTCCGCCTCGGCATGGATGGTCACCTGATCGCCGCTGCGGGTCACGTTCAGCGTGACCGGGCCCGCGGCCGCGGCATGGTCCTGCACCAGCGAGGCGACGGCATCGGGCTGATTGCCCTCCACCCGTTCGCGCCCGCCGACGATGAATTGCGGAGTATAGATCGTGCGGCTGCGGACCGCCTTGGCATAGGATTTCTGCCGCTCGGTAAAGGCTTCCTGACCGAAGGCATCCTCCCAGCCGATATAATCCCAGTAATCCACATGCAGCGCCAATGCGATCACGTCGGGGTTGGCGGCCAGTTCCTCCAAGAAGGCGTCGGCAGGCGGACAGGACGCGCAGCCCTGCGAGGTGAACAGTTCGACCACCACCGCGGGCCGGGATTGTGCCATCGCAGCCCCGGCACATCCGATCATCAGGCCACAGGCCGCACCCATTACATGTCGCATCAACGCCCCCGTCACTTGCTCCTTGTTCTAGCCTTGGCAAGATCGCTCTGCCAATCAAGGTTTTGCGAGATTTTTTGCAGCCCCCTTATCCCCCTTCCCATTCGGCATACATCGGTATACAAAACGCGCGACTCCTTGCGTGACGTGCCTTTGTGGGGCATCACGACGCAAGCGATCGCGCGACAACCCGAGCCAGTGCCAGGAGGCCCGTATGACCGTCACCGTCGGACACGACAGCCAGAAGACCCGCAAAACCCTTACCGCGAACGGCAAGACCGTCGCCTATTACTCGATCCCCGCGGCCGAGGCTGCCGGATTGGGCGACTTCGCGAAGCTGCCCGCCGCACTGAAGGTCGTGCTGGAGAACATGCTGCGCTTCGAAGATGGCAAGACCGTCACGGTCGATGACATCAAGGCGTTTTCCGAATGGGGCGCGCAAGGCGGCAAGAACCCGCGCGAGATCGCATACCGCCCGGCCCGCGTGCTGATGCAGGACTTCACCGGCGTTCCCGCCGTGGTGGACCTTGCCGCGATGCGCGACGGCATCCTTGGCCTTGGCGGCGATGCGCAGAAGATCAACCCGCTGAACCCGGTCGATCTGGTCATCGACCATTCGGTCATGATCGACGAATTCGGCAACCCGCGCGCATTTCAGGCCAACGTGGATCTGGAATATGCCCGGAACATGGAACGCTACACCTTCCTCAAATGGGGTCAGAAGGCGTTCAACAACTTCCGCGTGGTGCCGCCCGGAACCGGCATCTGCCACCAGGTGAACCTTGAATATCTGGCGCAGGCCGTCTGGACCGACAACGACCAGAACGGCGAAACCGTCGCATACCCCGACACGCTGGTCGGCACCGACAGCCACACCACCATGGTCAACGGCCTTGCCGTTCTTGGCTGGGGCGTCGGCGGGATCGAGGCCGAGGCCGCGATGCTGGGCCAGCCCGTGTCCATGCTGATCCCCGAGGTCATCGGCTTCAAGCTGACCGGCCGCATGATGGAAGGCACCACCGCGACCGACCTCGTGCTGAAGGTCGTGCAGATGCTGCGCAAAAAGGGCGTGGTGGGCAAGTTCGTCGAATTCTATGGCGAAGGCCTCGACAACCTGCCGCTGGCCGACCGCGCGACGATCGCCAACATGGCCCCGGAATACGGCGCGACCTGCGGCTTCTTCCCGATCGACGATGAAACCCTGCGCTATCTGGACCAGACCGGCCGCGACAAGGACCGCGTGGCACTGGTCGAAGCCTATGCCAAGGAGAACGGCTTCTGGCGCGGTGCGGATTACGAGCCGATCTATACCGACACGCTGCACCTCGACATGGGCGAGATCGTTCCGGCCATTTCCGGCCCGAAACGCCCGCAGGATTACACCCCGCTGACGAACTCGGTCGAAGGGTTCCGCAAGACGCTGGGCGAATACCGCAAGACCGAAGGCGACGTGCTGGATCTGGTGAAGTCGGTGCCGGTCGAGGGCAAGGATTATCAGATCAACGATGGGTCGGTCGTGATCGCGGCGATCACCTCCTGCACCAACACGTCGAACCCCTATGTGATGATCGGCGCCGGTCTGGTTGCCCGCAAGGCGCGGGCGCTGGGCCTGACGCGCAAGCCGTGGGTCAAGACCTCGCTGGCACCGGGAAGCCAGGTCGTTCAGGAATATCTGGACGCGGCGAACCTTCAGGAAGACCTCGACTATGTCGGGTTCAACCTTGTCGGTTTCGGCTGCACGACCTGCATCGGCAATTCGGGGCCGCTGGGCGATCCGGCAATCTCCAAGGCGATCAACGAGAACGATCTGGTCGCGACCGCAGTGCTGTCGGGCAACCGCAACTTCGAGGGCCGGATTTCCCCGGACGTGCGCGCCAACTATCTGGCCTCGCCGCCGCTGGTCGTCGCCTATGCCATCGCGGGCGACATGAACATCGATCTGACCACCCAGCCGCTGGGGCAGGATCAGAACGGCAACGACGTCTTCCTGAAAGACATCTGGCCGACCAACAAGGAAGTCGCCGATCTGGTCCACCAGACCGTCACGCGCGAGGCGTTCCTGAAGAAATACGCCGACGTGTTCAAAGGCGACGAGAAGTGGCAGGGCGTGGAAACGACGGACAGCGAGACCTATGACTGGCCGCCGACCTCGACCTACATCCAGAACCCGCCCTATTTCCAAGGGATGGGGAAAGAGCCGGGCGTCATCAAGGACATCGAAGGCGCGAAGGTGCTGGCGATCCTTGGCGACATGATCACCACCGACCACATCAGCCCCGCCGGTTCGTTCAAGGCGACTACCCCCGCTGGCCAGTATCTGACCGAACGTCAGGTTCCGGTGCGCGACTTCAACTCCTACGGCTCGCGCCGCGGCAACCACGAGATCATGATGCGCGGCACCTTCGCCAACATCCGCATCAAGAACGAGATGCTGGACGGGGTCGAAGGCGGTTACACCAAGGGGCCGGATGGCGAGCAGACCTCGATCTATGACGCGTCGATGGCCTATCAGGAGGCTGGCACCCCGCTGGTCATCTTCGGCGGCGTCGAATACGGCGCAGGTTCGTCGCGTGACTGGGCTGCGAAAGGCACCGCGCTTCTGGGCGTGAAGGCCGTGATCGCGGAAAGCTTCGAGCGCATCCACCGTTCGAACCTCGTCGGCATGGGCGTCATCCCGTTCGAGTTCACCGGCGGCGAAACCCGCAAGTCGCTGGGCCTGAAGGGCGACGAGACGGTCAGCATCGAGGGGCTGGCGGGCGATCTGAAACCGCTGTCGAACGTGCCGTGCCACATCACCTACGCCGATGGCACCACCAAGACGATCCAGATCAAGTGCCGCATCGATACGGCGATCGAGATCGAATATGTCGAAAACGGCGGTGTGCTGCATTACGTGCTGCGCGATCTGGCCAAATCCTGATGATCAAGGCCCCGGAGCGATCCGGGGCCTTCTTCTTTCCCCCCGCTTGGGCTAGTGCCTTGCGGATGGAGTTGATCGTTGAAAACCTGTCCTGCGCCCGTGGCGGGGTGATCGTGCTGGAGGGCGTGAGCTTTCGCCTTGCCGCCGGACGGGCATTGGTGCTGCGCGGCCCGAACGGTGCGGGCAAGACCACGCTTCTGCGGACCATCGCGGGGCTGCAACATGCCGCGGGCGGCACGATCTCCCTTCCCCCCGACACCATCGCCTATGCCGCCCACGCTGACGGGCTGAAGCCGACCCTGACGGTGGCCGAAAATCTGACCTTCTGGGCCAGAATCTACGGTCGCGGGATCGGCGACACGTTGGACCGGATGAACCTTGCGGGGCTGGCGGACCGCCCGGCAATGAACCTTTCTGCGGGGCAGAAACGGCGGCTGGGTCTTGCGCGGCTGCTGGTCGCGGGTCGGCCGGTCTGGCTGCTGGACGAGCCGACGGTCTCGCTCGACACCGAGGCGGTCGCGTTGTTTGCAAGCGTCACGCGCGACCATCTGGCTGCGGGAGGCATGGCGCTGATCGCCACCCATATCGATCTGGGGTTGGAGACCGAGGTGCTGGACCTGTCCGCCTTCCGCGCCCGCCCCCGCATCGCGGGCGGCTTCGACGAGGCATTCGCATGATCGCCCTGCTGCTGCGCGATCTGCGCCTTGCGGTCCGGGCTGGCGGTGGATTCGGGCTGGGGCTGGCGTTTTTCCTGCTGGTTGCGGTGCTGGTGCCGCTGGGCATCGGGCCGGAGCCTTCGCTGCTGGCACGGATTGCGCCGGGCATCCTTTGGGTCGGCGCGCTGCTGGCCTGCCTTCTGTCGCTGGACCGGATATTTGCGCTGGACCGCGAGGATGGGTCGCTCGACCTGCTGGCCACTTCGCCCATCCCGATGGAAGGCGTGGTCGCCGTGAAGGCGCTGGCACATTGGCTGGTGACGGGTTTGCCTCTGGCGCTGGCTGCGCCGGGGCTGGCGGTGATGCTGCAACTGCCCGGCGGGCATGGGTGGCTTGCGATCTCGCTGGCGCTGGGCACGCCCGCGCTGTCGATGATCGGCACCTTCGGCGCGGCGCTGACGGTCGGGCTGAAGCGCGGCGGGCTGCTTTTGTCGCTGCTGGTGCTGCCGCTTTACGTGCCGACGCTGATCTTCGGGGCCGAGGTTGCGCGGCGCGGCGCGATGGGGATGGAGCTTGGAACGCCGCTGGCGCTTCTGGCCGCGATCACCGGGGGAACGCTGGCGCTGCTTCCTTTTGCCGCCGCGCTTGCGGTGCGCATCAACCTAAGATGACTTGAACCCCGGCGGGAAAAGGGACTAGCACAGGCGCCATGTCGATCTGGGAATACGCAAACCCGAAGAAGTTCATGCAGACCTCGGGCAGGCTGCTGCCTTGGGCCACCGGGCTGGCGGCGGCTGCGCTGCTGATCGGTCTGATCTGGGGCTTCTTCCTGACACCGGACGATTATCGGCAGGGATCGACGGTCAAGATCATCTTCCTGCACGTCCCGGCCGCCCTGATGGCGATCAATGCGTGGCTGATGATGCTGGTCTGCTCGCTGATCTGGCTGATCCGACGGCACCACGTTTCGGCATTGGCGGCGAAGGCTGCGGCACCGATCGGGCTGACGATGACGGTGATCGCGCTGGTCACCGGCGCGATCTGGGGCCAGCCGATGTGGGGAACGTGGTGGGCGTGGGACCCGCGGCTGACCTCGTTCCTGATCCTGTTCCTGTTCTATTTGGGCTATATCGCGCTGTGGTCGGCCATCGACGATCCGGATACGGCTGCGGACCTGACCTCGGTTCTGTGCATGGTCGGCTCGGTGTTTGCGCTGCTGTCCCGCTATGCCGTGAACTTCTGGAATCAGGGGCTGCATCAGGGCGCGTCGCTGTCGATGGACAAGAAGGAAAACATCTCGGACGTGTTCTGGCTGCCGCTGCTTGTCTGCATCACGGGGTTCGTGCTGCTGTTCGTGGCGCTGGTCCTGCTGCGCACCCGGACCGAGATCCGCGCGCGCCGTCTGGCCGCGCTGTTGGCGAGGGAGAGGATGGCATGATGCCCGACCTGGGGAAATATGCGGGCACCGTTCTGGGGGCCTATGCCGTGTCGATCCTGCTGATCGCGGGGCTGGTGGCGCTGTCGCTGTGGCAATCCGCGCGCACCCGCCGCGCATTGGACGAGGTGGAGGCCCGCAAATGAAGCCGCTGCTGTTCCTGCCGCCGGTGCTGTTCGCCGGGCTGGCCGCTGCCTTTTACGTCGGAATGATGCGGACGGACCCGGATGGGCTGCCGACCGCCCTGGCCGGTCAGGCGCCGTCGATTGCATTGTCGGCGCTTGGCGATGCGCCCGCCCCTACCAATGCCGACCTGCGCGGCGGGGTGAAGCTGGTGAACTTCTGGGCCAGCTGGTGCGCACCCTGCCGGGCGGAACATCCAATGCTGGAACAGCTTGCGGCCGAAGGGGTCGAAATCGTCGGCATCAACTACAAGGACCAGCCGGACAATGCGTTGGGCTTTCTGGCCGAACTGGGCGACCCCTTTGCGATCAAGGGCGCGGATGCCACGGGGCGGACGGGGCTGGACTGGGGGCTTTACGGCGTGCCGGAAACCTTCGTGCTGGATGCCGATGGGCGGATCGTGACCCGGCTGGCGGGACCGATCACGGCCCGCAACCTTGAAGACATGATCCGGCCGGCGCTGGAACAGGCTCAGGTGCCGCAGAACGTCCGGTAAGGGCCGAAGCCATCGGACGCCGGCAGCGCGAACCGGTCCCAGCCCTTGCGCTCCCCGAAGGACTGCGTGATCGCGGCCAGCAGATCGTCGAAGGGCTGCATGTTGTCCTCCTGCGCGGCGGCAAGCGCCTCCTCGACCCGTTCGTTGCGGGGGATGTAGACGGGGTTGGCAGCATCCATGATCTGCGCGGCATTCGGCGCAAGGCGCGCACGCCAGCGTGGCAGCCAATCGTCCAGCCGCACGCCGGGCAGCGGATGCGGACCGTCGATGGCGCGGGTAAGACGGCGGAAGGCCAGCGTCCAGTCCACGCCCTCGATCCCTTTCAGGAAATCTTCGGCCAGCGCGGCGTCGCCCGCATCCTCGCCCGCCAGCCCAAGCTTGCGGCGCATGCCGTCCAGCCAGGCATCGTGATATTTGCCCGCGACGCCCTCCAACACTTCGGTTGCCTTTTCGATGGCGCGGTTGTCGTCGGCGTCGATCAGCGGCAAAAGCGTTTCCGCCAGCCGCGCAAGGTTCCAGCCAAGGATCATCGGCTGGTTGCGATAGGCGTAGCGCCCCTGCGCGTCGATGGACGAAAACACCGTCCCCGGCGCATAGGCTTCCATGAAGGCGCAGGGGCCGTAGTCGATCGTTTCGCCCGAGATGGTCATGTTGTCGGTGTTCATCACGCCATGGATGAAGCCGACCAGCATCCACTGCGCGACCAGTTTCGCCTGTCGATCCGCGACGGCGGCGAAAAAGCCGAGGTAGTCGCCCGCAAGCTTCGGGTAATGTCGGGCAATGGCATAGTCGGCCAGTTTCTTCACCCGGTCCCCCTCGCCCCGCGCGGCGAAGAACTGGAACGTGCCGACCCGCAGATGGCTGGAGGCGACCCGAACCAGCACCGCTCCGGGCAAGGCCCCCGCATCGCGATAGACCGTCTCGCCCGTGGTGACTGCGGCCAGCGCGCGGGTGGTGGGGATGCCAAGCGCGTGCATCGCCTCGCCCATCAGATATTCCCGCAGCACCGGGCCAAGCGCTGCCTTGCCGTCGGCCCCGCGCGAGAACGGCGTGCGCCCCGAGCCTTTCAGCGCGATGTCGTGGCGCTGGCCCTCCTGCACCACCTCGCCCAGAAGCAACGCGCGGCCATCGCCAAGCTGCGGAGAGAAGCCGCCGAACTGGTGCCCGGCATAGGCCTGGGCCAAAGGATGGGCCGAGGGCGGCAGATCGTTGCCGACCAGAAACTCGGGTGTCAACGCGTCCGCGTCCAGTCCCAGCATGGCCGCCAGATCGCGGTTCAGGCGCAGGATGCGCGGCGCAGGTGCCGCCGCCGCCTGCCAGTCCAGATAGAACCCCGGAAGGTCGCGCGCATAGCTGTTGTCGAAGGCGATGGTCATGGGCGGCTCCTTTGCCGCACCATATGGGGATGCGCGCAGCGGGGGCAACCCGGCGAAAAATTGCCGGATGCAAAGGATTTTCGGGAACCGGAGGCCGGGGGGCTGGCGTTTACCGCGCGCATACCCGTATTCCACGGGCGGGACATTCAGAGGAGAATACCATGATCACCCGTAAGGTCGCGCTTGCAATTTCCGCACTCGCCATCGTCGCCACCGTTTCCGCCTGCGGCAATACCCGTGGCCAGCGTGTCGCGACGGGTGCCTTGGGCGGCGCAGTGGCGGGCGAAGTGCTGGGCGGCGAGCCGGTTGCCGGCGCACTGATCGGCGGGGGCATCGGCGCCGTTCGCTGATCACCGTTACATTATTGCATCACAGCCCGCGGTCCATGCCGCGGGCTGTTTTCGTTTCGGCCAGACGTTTCCGCAGCGTGTTCAAACGTTTCCTGAATCGCCACCGTGGACACAGGCTGCGCCGCGGGGAAATCCGGCGATTTTATTGCGCCGTTTCCGCTTCGCGTTTCTTGAAAATACCCTGCTCGTTCCTTTATTGCAGCTATACAACCCAAGGTTGTGCTGTTCGCGGTCTTTCGCCAATCGAATGCGACCATTCCAGCGAAACCTCGCCGGTCATTCAGCGCGAGGGCATCAATCGTTGCCGGATCGGAAACAGTCACTATCAAGGCGCGTATATCCCCCCAACAATCGGAACTGACCAATGCCCCAGAAAGTAAAGCCCGGCCAGCTTGGCATGGCCACCCCGTTCGGCGAAATCCTCGGCTCCTCGACCGAGGAGATGAACGCCGAGTTCAAGGATTACAAAGCTCTTGGCGCGGATTGGATCCGCATGGATTTCCACTGGGATCTCGTGCAGCCCCGCGCGGGCGTCTGGAACTGGTCGCTGATCGACAAGGTCGTGAATGCTGCCAACGCACATGGGATCAAGGTCGTCGCAATCCTTGAAGGCGTGCCCGGCTGGCTGGATCAAGGTCTGGGCACCAAGGCTTCGCAAGCCGCGCTTGGCACCTTCGCAGGCGAGGCCGCCAAGCGTTATGGCGACCGCGTGGATCATTGGGAAATCCTGAACGAGCCCAACAAGGACCATATCAACGCGCAGAACTATACTGCGGGTCTGAAGGCGGCCTATACCGCGATCAAGGCGGTCGATGCGGATGACACCGTCATCACCGGCGGCACCGCCCCGGTTCCCAACACCGGCAACGGCATGGTCGGCGCGGTGGACTATCTGGAACAGATGTATGATGCGGGCGCGAAGAACTATTTCGACGCTGTCGGCTATCACCCCTACACCTATCCGCAGATGCCCTCCAGCAGCTCGTCCTGGAACGGGTGGCAGATCATGGAAGACGGCATCCGTGGCGAGATGCTGGCCAATGGCGACGGTGGCAAGCAGATCTGGATGACCGAATTCGGCGCGCCCACCGCAGGCAGCAACACCGCGCTGACCCAGGCCCAGCAGGCGCAGGTCATCCGCGAGGCGGTGGACATCGCGCAGGATTACGACTGGGCCGGTCCGATCATGTGGTATTCCTACAAGGACCGTGGCGGCTCGACCGGGACGGCGGAAAACTGGTTCGGCCTCGTGGGCCCGAATGGCGAGAAGAAGGCCGCCTACAACACGTTCAAGGATCTGGGCAACAAGGATGGCGGCGCCGTCACCGCTCCGATCAAGGAACCCGCGATCACGCCCCAGCCCACCCCCAAGCCGGTGGAGCAGGACGACGCGGCTGGCGATATCATCAAGGTCGGCACGCTGACCAAGTGGCAGAAGATCGCGTATGACGATGGCGACACCATCGATCTGAGCGCCATCGATGCCAATTCCACCGTGCGCGGCAATCAGGCGTTCAACTTCATCGGGTCCAACTGGCTGGACGATCCGCGCGATCTGGGCGTGTATCACAACAGCGGTCAGAACCGGACCTATGTTCAGGGCGACGTCGATGGCGACGGGGCTTTTGATCTGAACCTGGTGATCGACGGCATCCACAAGCTGACCGCCGACGATTTCATCCTGTGATCGGATCGGGCCGGGGTGATCCCCCGGCCCTTTTCATCACTTGCGACGACGGCGCAGGACGGCCAGACCGCCCAGACCCGCCAGCAGCATCGGGAGCGCAGCCGGCAGCGGCACCGGCGCGGGCATGTTGGCGTCGATCACGGCGCGGCCCAGATCGGGATAGTCGGTGAAGATGCCGTCGATCCCGGCCTCGATCAGCGGCTGGATCTGCGCGAAGGCTTCCTCCAGCGAGGTCGGGCGCCACGTCCAGCCATGGACGACCAGACCCAGATCATGCGCGGCGGAGATGAATTCCGCGCCCAGCGCCGGGCTGGAGATCGAAACGCCCAGACCCTCCACATATTCGGCCAGAGCTTCGAGGCTGCGGAACTCGCCGCCATAGGTCATGCCGAAGACGCCATCCAGCAGCGTGGCCGAACCCAGCTGCGCGATGGTCGCGTCGATCATCATGGAATCGGTCAGCGCGGCCAGTTCTTCGGCGGAGTCGAACGAGAAGCTTTGCAGGATCACCTTGTCGGCGGCTTCGGTATAGCCGTGGGTCGACAGCGACTGCGCGATGGCGGTGTTCAGCGCGGCGTTGTAGGGCGCCTTCGATTCCGGATAGATGCCGATATCGGTCCCGTTCTCGGCATTGTATTCGTCCAGCCAGACCAGAACTTCGTCGAAGGTCGGCACGACGAAGGGATAGTCGGACGAGAAGCCCGGATATTCGTTCGTGGCTGTGCGGGTCGGCTCGGCGGTCAGTGTGCGGATTTCGTCCAGCGTGAAGTCCTTGACGGCATAGCCGCCGTTGCGGGCCTCGAACAGTTCTTCGACATTGGTGGAACGGTTCAGCGTGCCGTCATGCATCACGACGACATGGCCGTCGGCGGTCAGTTGCAGATCCGGCTCGATGTAGTCGGCGCCCATCTGGATGCCCAGCTCGTAGGCGGCGATGGTGTGCTCGGGCAGATAGCCGCTGGCGCCGCGATGGGCGATCAGGATCGGCGCTTCGCCGTTCAGCGTGGCGAAACGGTCGATGGTGGCAGCAGTGACCGGCGCGGCAAGCATCGCGCCCAGAACGGCGGTGCCAAGAAGCATGGCTTTCATGGTCTGTCCCTTGAATTTACTATGAAATGGCGGCACTCGCACCGCACGGGATCGTGACTAGGGGCGCATTGTGGCGGAACGGCAAAGTTAACGCGAAGTTAATGCGACAATGCCAAGGGCGCGCGGAACTTGCCCTTTTGGCCCCTGCGGCGTAAGGAAACCGCGCCCCGATCCCTTGAAAGGCCACGCGCATGATCCCCCGCTATTCCCGCCCCGACATGGTCGCCATCTGGTCGCCCGAGACGAAGTTCCGCATCTGGTACGAGATCGAGGCCCATGCCTGCGACGCGCAGGCCGATCTGGGCGTCATCCCCCGCGCCAATGCCGATGCCGTCTGGCGCGCGAAGGATGTGGAATTCGACGTGGCCCGCATCGACGAGATCGAGGCCGTGACCAAGCATGACGTCATCGCCTTCCTGACCCATCTGGCCGAGCATGTGGGTTCGGACGACGCGCGTTTCGTCCATCAGGGGATGACCAGTTCCGACGTTCTGGACACCACGCTGAACATCCAGCTTGTCCGCGCGTCGGACCTGCTGCTGGCGGGGATGGACCGCGTTCTGGCCGCGCTGAAGACCCGCGCGTTCGAGCATAAGGACACGGTGCGCATCGGCCGCTCGCACGGCATCCACGCGGAACCGACGACGATGGGCCTGACCTTCGCCCGGTTCTATGCCGAGATGGCGCGGGGCCGCGACCGTCTGGTCGCCGCGCGCGAGGAAATCCGCACGGGCGCGATTTCCGGCGCCGTCGGCACTTTCGCCAATATCGACCCGCGCGTCGAGGAGCATGTCTGCGAAAAGCTGGGCCTGATCCCCGAGCCGATCAGCACGCAGGTCATCCCGCGCGACCGTCACGCGATGTTCTTTGCCACGCTGGGCGTGATCGCGTCGTCGATGGAAAACATCGCGATCGAGATCCGCCACATGCAGCGGACCGAGGTTCTGGAGGCCGAGGAGTTCTTCAGCCCCGGCCAGAAGGGCTCGTCCGCGATGCCGCACAAGCGCAACCCGGTGCTGACGGAAAACCTGACGGGCCTGGCGCGTCTGGTGCGGATGGCCGTGATCCCAGCGATGGAGAACGTGGCCCTGTGGCATGAGCGCGACATCTCGCATTCGTCGGTGGAACGCGCGATCGGACCGGATGCGACGATCACGCTGGATTTCGCGCTGCACCGTCTGGCGGGCGTGGTGGAAAAGCTGGTGGTCTATCCCGAGAACATGCTGGCCAACATGAACAAGTTCCGCGGTCTGGTGATGAGCCAGCGCGTGCTGTTGGCGCTGACGCAGGCCGGCGTGTCGCGCGAGGACAGCTATCGTCTGGTGCAGCGCAACGCGATGAAGGTCTGGGAACAGGGCGCGGATTTCAAGACCGAGCTTCTGGGCGATGCCGAGGTGACGGCAGCCCTGTCGCCCGCCGAGATCGAGGAGAAGTTCGATCTGGGCTATCACACCAAGCATGTGGACACGATCTTCAAACGGGTCTTCGGCTAACCCCACGTTAACCCGATGAAACCATCCTGCCCCCTGGATCACGAATCTCGGGGGCAGGATGTCTCAGGCACTGGCACAGATCACACCGGCGCAGCGCGCCGTGCGTGTGGCGCGACCGCTGAACGGGCTGGAAAAGGCCGCCATCGTCGTGCGCCTTTTGATATCCGAGGGGGCGAATATCCCCCTGTCGTCCTTGCCGGAAGAATTGCAGGCCGAACTGACTGCGCAGATGGGGCAGATGACCCCCGTGGACCGCGCCACGATGAATGCGGTGATCGAGGAATTCTCGACCGAGCTGGAACAGCTTGGGATCGCCTTTCCGGGCGGGATGGAGGGCGCGCTGAAGGCGATGGACGGCCACATCTCGGCCGGGGCGGTCACGCGGCTGCGGCGGGGCGGTATCGGCCCCGCGGACCCGTGGGAGCGGCTGAACGCCCTGCCCCCGGATCGTCTTCTGCCGATACTGGAGGAGGAGGCGGTCGAGGTGGCTGCCGTCATGCTGTCGAAGCTGCCGGTGGCGCGTTCGGCCGAACTGCTGGGCAAACTACCGGGGGAACGGGCGCGCAAGGTCGCCTTTGCGGTGTCGATGACGGGCAATGTGGACCCGGCGACGGTGCAGCGGATCGGCGCATCGCTGGCACAGCAGATCGACCAGCAACCGGCACGGGCCTTCGATGCGAATCCGGTGGAACGGGTGGGCGCGATCCTGAACGTATCGCAGACCGTCACGCGCGAGGATGTGCTGACGGGGCTGGACGAGGAAGACGCGGATTTCGGCGCCAAGGTGCGGCGGGCGATCTTCACCTTCTCGCATATTCCGTCGCGGATGACGCCAGCCGAGGTGCCGAAGCTGCTGCGCGCGGTCGATCAGGGGGTGTTGATCACGGCAATGGCCGCGCCCGGCGGGACCGAGACGCGGGAGTTCATTCTGGCGAACCTGTCGCAGCGTATGGCCCAGACGCTGCGAGAGGAGATCGCGGATCGCGGCACGCCCCGGCCCAAGGATGCAGAGGCGGCCATGACCACCGTGATCGGCGCGATCCGCCAGCTTGAAGGCACGGGCGAGATCACGCTGATCACCGAGGATTAGAGCGCGAGCCTGCGGAACGGCCCCGGCCCGAACCGATCCGAGATCTGCGCGACCGCGATGGCCGTCGCGCCCTCGGCTGCGGGCAGCGTCCATTCCGGCGTGGTGACCGTGACGTCGCGCAGTATCTGATCCCCTTTGATGACGCGGACCAGATAGGCCTCGCGCTCCTCGCCCAGCGGCACCTCATAGGATGCCCAGTTGTCGCCGTCGATCCGGGTGCGGCGCACCCATGTGATCCGTTGACCCCTGCGGCGCAGATGCGCCGGGGCATAGGGGCGCAGGCCCGCCCCTTCGAAGGCCAACACCTGATGCACCACCGCCGGGTCGTCATAGCTGCGACCGGCATTGCCGGTGCGGTAGTGGCGGGCGAGGCCGCGTGCCTCTGCGGGGACGGTGATCTGGGTCATCGCCTCGTCCAGAAGCACGACGGTCGATCCGGCGGGCCAGCCTTCGGCTGGGATGAACGCCTCGGTGCCAAGCTGGCCACGAAGGCGGGCAGAGAGGTCATAGGTGCCAGTGCCGACCAGAACGGCATCGGCAAACTGGAACAGCTCCCACCGGGTGCCGTCACCGATGGCCATGACGTTCGCACCGTTCAGCACCTGCGCCGCGCTGGCCGAGGAGAGATCGCCGCCGTGGACTTTCACCCGCAGCGCCGCCCCCCGGTCCCAGAGGCCGCTTCGCGCCGGGGCCATAGGGGTCTGGGTAAGTCCGAGGATCGCGCCGCGCTGGACCAGCGTGTTCAGCTCATACCCTGCATCCTCGGATGCCGACCAGACGGCCACGGTGCCGGGCCAGGGGGTGGCGGCGATGGCGACATGCGGGGCGTGCGGAACCTCGTCCCCGCGCAACAGCGGCAGGTCGAGGAAGACCGGATGGACCGGAACAGGGGCCACGAAGGGCTTGGCCGGGACCCGCTGCTCGACCGCATCGCTGGCGACATAGACGGCGGGTTCGACCCGCACCGCCTCGACCATCTGGGCACCGGCGCGGTCCAGCCGGTCGATCCGCCAGCGCATCCCGTGCAGTGCCACGACGTCCCCCGCCCCGACCTGCGCCGACGGCGGCAGCGCAAAGCGCGCGGTATCCCGCGCCACACGGGATTCCGACAGCCAGCGTTCCGCGATCCGCCGCCCTTCGGAGGCCGTCAGCACCAGCGGCAGGTCGGTCTGCGAGACGGCATTGCTGGTCTCGTCCGGGAAGATCGCCTCGGCCTGCCGCGCGGCGTAATCGCCCTCGGCCTCGGTATGGGCAAGACGAACGCGGCCCGCGATCTCTGCCTCGGGCAGACGGACAAGTTCCAGCGTATCGTCTTCGGTCAGCGCCAACGTGTCGGGATCGAGTTCCAGCCCCACGCGGCCGTGGCGCATGGTGAAGACCAGCATCCCGTCCCGCTCGGCCGCCTCGAACCCATAGGCCAGCATCAGCGGTTGCAGCGATGCGCGGGCCGAGCCGGCATCGCCGGGTGCATAGCCGCGCACCGTTCCATGAAGACCCGAGACGTCATAGGCGGTCACGCCCGACCGCTCGCATATCTCGGCCACGACCGAAGACAGCGGTTGCGCCGAAGCACGCCCGGACAGCCAATGGCCGCGGGGGTAGTTGTCGCCATCGCTCCAGAAATCGAGGTTGTTCGGGAAGGCCGGGAAGGGCCGCGCATCCCAGGCCCAAGCGTGGGCGTATTGCATCTGGACCATCCGGTCGCCATAGGCGCCCGCCGGGTTGTTGGCCGGATCGCCCCAGAACTCTGCCATGGCGCGTAGGTATTGCATCTGGATCAGATCGTCCCGCCGCCCGTCCGACGCGCGAGGCAGCACGGATTCCGACGATTTGGGGTCGAGGAACTTGTTCGGCTCGTTCGATCCCTTGTCGATGGCCGCGCAGCCGTATTCGGTGAAGCGGATCGGCTTCGATCCCGGCTCCCACGCCGTGCGGATACGCGCCCCGCCCCGGCGATCGTGATGGGGCAGCGACCACCAGCTTTTCAGGTCCTTGTTGCGAAACACCCACGGCTCGCCGTAAGCGCCATCGGTGATCGGCTTACGGTTCTGGGCGGCCAGACCCTCGGGGCTGTCGTAATACCAGTCGAACCCCTCGCCGCCCATGACGTTGGATTTCAGGTAATCGAGGTCGTAGATCGAGCCCCAATGCGCGTCGGCATGATCCTCGCCGTCGCGCCAGTCGGACAGCGGCATATAGTTGTCGATGCCGACGAAATCGATCGCCGGATCGGCCCAGAGTGGGTCCAGATGGAAATACACGTCACCATCCGCGTGATAGCCGAAATATTCCGACCAGTCGGCGGCATAGCTAATCTTGGCATCCGGCAGAATCGCCCGCACCTCGGCCGCCAGTTGGCGCAGCGCCTGCACGGCGGGGAAGCTGTCATGAGCGCCCCGGATTTGGGTCAGCCCGCGCATTTCCGATCCGATGCAGAAGGCGTCCACACCGCCCGCCTGCGCGCAAAGATGCGCGTAATGCAGGATGAACCGCCGATACCGCCATTCCTGCGGACCGGTATAGCTCGCGCCGAAATGCTCGGGCATCGCGGTGCCGAAAAACGCGGCGACCTCGGCCTCGGCGGCGGCGGTGCGGTCGGTGGTCCCCGTGCGTCCCGGCGCTTGCGAGGTCGTGATCCGTCCGCGCCACGGCAGGACGGGCTGGCCATCCGCATCCGAATACGGATCGGGCAGCGTATTGCCCTCCATCTGATCCATCAGGATGAAGGGATAGAACATCACCTCGCGCCCGCCATCCCGAATGGCGCGGATCGCCTCGATCACCGAGGCATCGGCGGGTGTGCCGCCATAGACCGGGCGACCGTCGGCCTGCGGCACCAGCGCCGCCTGCGCGCGCGTGACCCCCGCAACCGTCCATGGCATCGGCACGCCATCCGCGCGCTGTTCGACGCAGGGCTGCACCGTGCAGTCGCCGCAGCGCAGATCGTTGCCGAACCACGACACCACCAGCGAAACGGATTGCGCGGCGGGCAGTTCCTCGCCCAACTGGCGCAGCGCCACCGTCAGGTCGGTCTTGCCCGAGGGTGTGTTGACGTTCAGCGAACGGTTTGCGCCCGGTCCACTGGACACATGAACCGGGGTCGTCGCCAGCGCGTATTCGCCCGTGCCGGGAACCAGCGCGACCGCCCTCACCCCGCGCTGCAGGTTCACGTCGCGGTCGGCCTGACCGCCCTGCGCCGGGCGCAGCACCTCGAACGAAAACTGTGGCACCCGGTTGCCGAACTGGCCAAGCGGAAGATCCTCCAGTACCACATAGGCGATGCCGCGATAGGCTGGCGCGTGACCTTCGACCGCCGCGATTTTGGGGTCGGGAAGCTGGTCCTCGCTGCCCTCATAAACGCGCATGTTCAGATCGTGGGGCGAAAGCTCGATCCCGTCGGCCCAGACGCGCCCGATGCTGGCGATCTCGCCCTCGCACAGGGCGATGGCGAGGCTGACGGAATAGGAATAGCTTGTGGTCTTGGGCTTCGGCGTGCCCTTGCCACCGCCGGACTTGCTGACATGTTCCAGAAACCGCGTGGCCCAGATGACCTGACCCGACACGCGGGTGCGGCCATAGACTTGGGCGACCGGCGCGCCTTCGGACGCGCCCATGATGCGGAAACGGTCCAGCTTGCCGATCTCGACCCGTTCAGACCCTGCGCCCAGAAGGCGCTGGTCGATCACCTGACCCAGCGTCGCGCCGACCGCGCGCCCGATGACGGCGCCGGACAGGCCGATGACCGTGCCGCCGATGCCGCCGCCGATCGCGGCGCCGGCGGTTGCAAGCAGAAGGGTTGCCATATGTCAGCTCCTGTCGGGAAAACGAAAGCGCGCCGCGATCCGGCGCGCCCAGGGGGCGGAAAGCGGGCTTTCGATGACCCCGTGCCCGGTATAGGCGTGGATGAAGCTCGCGCCCTCGGCCTGAATGCCAAGGTGTTTGGCCACGCAGCCGTCGCGCATGCGGAACAGCAGCACGTCGCCGGGGGCAGCATCGGCCTGCGGTTTGCGGACCAGCCAACGCTCGCAAGCCGCCAGCACCGTCTCGTCGCCCGAAGGTTCGGACCAATCCTGCGTATAGGCCGGGATCGCCTCGGGCTCCGGCCCGATCCAGACGCGCCAGACCCCGCGCACGAGGCCAAGGCAATCCGTCCCCGCACCCTTGCAATAGGCCTGATGGATATAGGGCGTGCCGATCCACGACCGCGCCTCGTCGATGATGATGCTCACCTGAACAGGCTCCCCCCATCCTTGACGCTGCCCGAGGTGGGATAGGAGGCCAGCCAATCCTCGCCCGGAATATGCGGAAAGCCGCGAAAATTGGCGAAGTTCGCGAATTTCAGGCGGCAGGTCTCGGCCCGCTTGTCGCAGCCCGCCTCGATCCGCAGCATGTCGCCGGGCGCGACCTGCGGCCCCAGCGACTGCCACAACTCGATCTCGCGCCCCGAGGCGGAGAGGCGGTCGTTCTTGATCAGCCCGACCACCCCCGCGCCCGCCCCCGTCAGCACGACCAGGCGCCCCCGCTCGAACCAGCGGTCATCGAAACCCGCAAAATCGGCAAAGCGGAAGATGCGCCGGTCCTCGACCTCCTCGGTGGCGCGTTCGGCGCTGTATCCGGGTTTCGACAGCTCGAACCCGCAGGCGCGATCCCCCAGCAGGGCCGAACAGCCGGTCTGATAGCTGCGCCCCTGCGGCTGGTTCAGCGCCTCGGTCAGCCCGCGCAGTTCCGCGCGGAACGCACCGCCCGCGCGGGTGATCTCGCCGAACGTGCCGCGGAACTGCAGACTGCGCTGTGACGGGTCGGCCCAGTTCACCAGCCAGCAGCGCATCTCGGCCCGGTCGAACCGCCCGGCCAGCAGATCGGCCTCGGTCACACCGGCATCGCTGAGCGCGCCGAGCGCCTCGGTATTGTCCACCGCAAGCCCGGTCGTCTGCTGGAGCGCCATCGCCGTCAGCCCGCTGCTGGCGGTGAAAGTGATGCCGTCGAAGGCAAGGTCCGTGTCATGATCGGTGAAGCCCAGCACGACACCATCGGCCCGCGCGACAGCCCATGCACGGCAAACGGTCGTGACGCCCAGCGCCAGATGCGATCCCAGCGTCATACCCGCACCTCCACCACCGGCACGTTCGGCACGTCGCCCGCCTGAAACGACGAAACCGAGGTCTGGATGCGGTCGGTATCGAAGCGCACCGGCACGTCGAACTCGAAGCCCGCCGTCACCTCGACCCCGCGCGCGGGTGCAGTGGCGAAGGTCACGGTCCCGCGCGCCACATCGACCGAGAACTGCACGCCCTCCACCGCCGGATCGGCGGCCAGAGCCACACGCACCGTGCCCTCGACGGGTTTGACGATGGGCCGCAGATAGGTCTCCTCGCCCGAGCGATACAGCTTGCGCAGCGCGAACACGGTCGTCACGCCATCGCCGCGCCCAAGCACCTGATCCAGCGGCCCGACGGCCTGCGACGGGAGGCAGGATTTGTAATCCGACCAATCCTTCCAACGAAAGCCGAACAACTGCCCCCGCCGCGCCTCGAAGAATGCGATCAGCGATTCCACATCGTCCAGCGACCGCAGCCCCACGCCGGCATCATAGTGGCGGCGCGAATGGGCCCAAGGAGTGTTCCGCTCCTCGAACCCGTTCGCCAGCGTGACGATCTCGGTCCGCCGCTCCGGCCCGCCGACCGACCCGAAGGACAGGTTGGCGGGAAAACGTATCTCATGAAATGTCATTCACTTGTTCCTTTGTCCGCGCGACAGGGCGCGGCTGACCTGCGCGGCGATCTGCCCCTGACTGCGCTGAAACCCCTGCACGTCGGGGGTGGTCACGTTCATGACGATGTTCACCGCCCGCCCGCCGCCCTGCGATTGCACACCCAGACGTCCATCGGCCCCGCGCGTCAGCGGCATGATCGCCTCCGGCCCCGCCTCGCCCATCAGCCCGGTCGCGCCAAGCATCGGAAAGGTGACGGGGCTGGACACGACGCCGCCCTTGGCGAAAGGCATCACCCGCCCTTGCGAAAACGCGCCGCCCGCCGCAAAGGGCATCAAGCCGCCCAAAAGTGCGCTGAGGCCCCCGGACACCACGCCGCCGATCGCCCCCTCCACCGGCTTGATCGACGCGCGATACACTGCCTGCGCCATGTTCTCGGCCACGCCGCGCAGCGCATCGGACAGGCGCGCCCCATCGAAGACCACGTCCTCGAAGGATTTGCGCAAGCCTCGGCCCATGCTGTTCGAAAGCGCCCCGACCTCGCGTTCTGCGGCACTGGCAGACACGCCGACCTGCTTCATCTGCCCTTCGAACGCCCCCACCACGCGCGAGGTGTCGTCCAACGACCGCTCCAACGCGGCAAGCTGCTCCTCCAGTTCCTCAATCGTGGCCATTTTCCAGCCCTTTCACATCGGGAAACGCACGGGCCAGTTCCTCCAGCCGCGCGCGGGTCAGGGGCGGGATCGCCGTCTCCGCCCCCAGCATCATCCGCAGTTCGATGGGCGTCAGCCGCCAGAACTGCTCGGGCGTCAGCCGCAGCGTGAACAGCCCGGCGCGCAAAAGCCCCGGCCAATCCATCACGATCGGGCCATCAGGGCATCGCGAAGGCACGGTGCAGCAGATCTGCCGCCGCCCGCGCCGCACCGGTCGCGCCACCGCCCACATCCGCGTGAAGCAAGTCCGCCGCCGTCCCGGTCCAGCCGCCACCGCGCAGACCCGCGACCACCACCGCCAGCACGTCGCGCGTGGTGAACCGCCCGCCCTCGAACCGCTGCACCAGATCGATCAGCGATCCGGCCTCCAGCACCGTCTCCAGCTCGGCCAGCGCGCCAAGCGTCAGCTTGGCCACATGCGGAACCCCGTCCAGAACGACCGTCACCTCGCCCGCAAAAGGGTTCATGCCAGCGCCGTGAAGGTCAGCGCCCCGGCCGAGGCGAGCGTCAGCTCATAGGTTGCCTCGCCATTGTGGCTGCCGGCATATTCGATGGCGGTGATCATGAACGCGCCCTGCACGACGCCAAAGCTGGGGATGATGACCTGGAACTGGGGCACCTCGCCGTCGAAGAAGATCTGCCGCGCCCGCTCGTCCGTCCCCGCATCGCGAAACACCCCCGAGCCGGAGATCGAGGCCGACTTCACCCCCGCCCCGCCCAGCAATTCGCGCCAGCCGCCCTGGCTCTCCAACGAGGTGACGTCCACCGTCTCCGCATTGAAGCTGACGCGCGTTGCCCGCAGGCCCGCGATCGTCTCGAACTGGCCGTCGCCGGTCAGGTCCAGTTTCACCAGAAGGTCCTTGCCGTTCTGAACAGCCATGTCGTTCTCCTTGTTATCCTTCGACCCGGACACGGAATGTCAGGTCGATCCGGCGGGTCCGCCCCGCCTCCAGCCGCCGCGCCACCGCGCGGTCGAACCACAGCCCCGCGATCCGCCCGCGCGACATTTCCAGCGGCACCGCCAGCCCGTCCGAGATCGCCCCGGCCACGCGCTTGGCCGCCAGAAACCCCTCGGCATCCGAAATCACGCTCAGCACCACCTGATGCTCGGCCCCCGCGCCCGATGCGTCGGACCGATCGCGCACCGTCTCCGGCCCGATCAGCACCCAGGTCCCGGCGGTCGCATCGGGGGCCGCATCGTGGATCGCCACGTCCTGCAACCCTCCCAGCCCGCGAAGACGCGCAAAGATCGCCTCCTGCAAAGCCGCCGCCACGCCATAGCTCATGCCATCCCCTCCCGCGCGAAACAGGTCAGGAACCGGCCCTCGGCCTCGGTCACGGCCAGGATCTGGAAAAGCCGCACACCATCCCGGAACCGCTGCCCGGCCCTGGGGCGCGAGGGCGCACCCACCGCCGCAGCCCGCACCGTAATGCGATAGGACACCTGCGGCCCCGTCACCTCGACCCCGGCCAATTCGCGCCCGGTCCCCGGCTTCACATCCGCCCAGAGCGTGCCCCGAGCGGTCCATTCCGTCCGAAAGCCCCCCGCGCCATCGCCGATGCGTTCCGAAGCCTCCAGCACCAGCGCCCGGTCCAGCGTCATGCCGCACCCCCGCCCAGCACGCGCACGGTGCGCCAACGTTCGATCAGCGTGACCACCGCCATCGGCAGGCCAGAGGCCCGCAGCCCAGCCTCGTGCCGGTTCTCGTAAAACTCTGCCGCCAGCAGCAGCACCGCCTGTCGCAGATCGGCCGGCACCGCGTCCCAGACGCCAAAGCCCGCGTCGAACACGATCTCCACATGGCTTCCCGCCGGCACTTCCGGCAGCACGAAGCCGGACACCAGCCGGGGCCGATGCGCGTCCCGCTCCAGCCGCAGCCCGGTCACGGCGCGCCGATCCGCACCGACGATCTCGACCGACACCACCTCGGACACCGGCGCGACCGGCAGCGCCTGCGCCGAACGCCCGCGCCAACCCGAAATCTCCCAACGGAAACGGCGCGCTATCAGAACCTTGCCGATCCGCCCTTCGATGGTCGCGATGGCGGCGCGCAGATGGCTCTCGACCAGCCCGTCCTGCATCCCGTCATCGGAAAACCCGGTCCCAAGACGCAGATGTTCCTTCATCCGCGCGATGGGCAGATCATCCGCTAAGACAGGCCCTTCTTCGGTCAACATCATAAATTCACCTCACAAGCCATTGATAAAACGGGCGCACCCAGACACTGCTCGGACGGAGGGAGCAGCTAGGCAGCACCTCGGCGCGCCCATCGCCCGGCCCCCGAAGGGGCCGGACATCCGCGATCAGGAGGTCGCGAATTTCAGAAGCTTGATCGCCGCGAAGTCGGTCACATCCCCGCCCACGCGCTTGGTGGCATAGAACAGGACGTGCGGCTTGGCCGAGAAAGGATCGCGCAGCACGCGCAGGTCCGGGCGTTCCGCGATGGTGTATCCGGCGGTGAAATCACCAAAGGCCATGGCAAAGGCACCCGCCGCGATATCCGGCATATCCTCGCAGATCAGCACCGGATAACCCATCAGCGTGTTCGGCTGCCCCGCTGCCAGACCGTCCGTCCACAGGAAGCGCCCGTCCGCATCCTTCATCTTGCGAACCGCACCCGCCGTCTTCGAATTCATCACGAAGGACGCATTCGCCCGGTATTCCGCCGACAGCGAGTAAACCAGATTGACGATGCAATCCGCCGACCCCGTCGCCGCGAAATCCGCCGCCGCACCGGATGCAACATAGCCAAGGCTGCCCCAGGCCCAAGAGGCATTCGCCACCTTCGGCGCGGTCAGGAAGCCCTTCGGCTTGTCCACACCATCACCGTTCACGAACGCCGCCGATTCCGCACGGATGAAGCGCGTCGCGATCTTGCCGGCCAGCCAACCCTCGACGTCGAATGCGGAATCGTCCAGCAGGCGCTGGCTCGCCTTGGGCATGGCCGACAGCTCGTGCAGCTTGATCGAGATGCGCTCGACCGCCGGGGTCGAGGTTTCGCCCTGCGCCGCCGTCTCGCTCGCCCAGCCCGAACCAACCTCGGAACGGTCGATCAGCACGTCAAAGCTGGACGCATCCACCGCCACCACATTGGCAATCGCCCGGATGGACGAGGTCGAAACCAGCATCGACCGAATGGTGTCCGAGGTCTGCGGATCGACCAGATAGCCACCATCGGCGGAAACCGCGGTCGACATCGCCTTGCCTTCCAGCACCAGCCCGCGCAGCCCGTCATCGTCACCCGAACGCAAATAGGCGCCCATCGCCTTCTGATGCGGCACTTCCACCTCGGCAGCAGCCGAAAGGGCGGGACGGCCATAGGTCACAGTCTTACGATCCAGCATGTTCAGTCGCTCTTCCTGTTGTTGCAGCGCCTTGGAAACTTCACCCTGAAAGCCCTTAAGCTCGTTCAGGAAACCCGACATGGCCTCGGCCACCTCCTGCGGACCGGACAAACCTTGCCCGGCCCGAGACTTCGTCTCGGTCATTCACTCCACTCCTTCGTTGAAACCTCAGATCGCGGCGGCGGCATCCCGGAAGATCTGGGCAATCGACCGCCAGTCATCCGACTTCGCCTGCACCCGCGCCTCCGGCAGCATCGGGAAGGTCACAAGCGACACCTCCCACAGCTCCACTTCGGCCAGTGCCCGCCCCTTGCCGTCGCGCTCGGCCCGCACGGTGCGATAACCGATCGACATCCCGTCGATCGCCCCCGCCTCCAGCAGCACCATCGCCTCGCGCGCCTTTTGCACCCCGTCCAGCAGCCGGCCCTTCACGTAAAGGCCAACGCCGTCCTCACGCACCGTATCCCACACGCCGATCGGCTGGTTCGGATCATGCTGCCACAGCATCTTCACCGACTTGCGCCGCGCGAGGCTCCCCGCATAGGCCCCCGGCAGCACCACATCGCCGCCACCGTCCCGCACCCCGAACAAGGACGCATAGCCCTCGACGACCCCATCCGCGACCGTCAGCCCCGCATGGAACTTCCGCTCCGGCGCACCGCCATACCCGTATTCCATCGCTCTACCTCATCGCCGCGTTCACCAGCGCCTCGGCCCCCTGCGTCAGCAGAAAGGCCGCGACCCCATACACCCCCAGCCAGATCCGCCGTTCCAGCCGATCAAGCGAGCCCTCGATCTGCACCAGCCGGTATTCCAGCCCGTTCCAACGTTCGTCATGGACCCGTTCATTCGCCTCGATCCGCGCCGTCGCCGCATCGAAGCTGTCGTAAAGAAACCGCGAGCCCGTCTCGCCCGGTCTCATTCCTCCGCAAGCCTCGGCAGGCCCAACAGCATCCGCTTCTCGGCCACGCTCAGAAAATCCGCCGAACCCACACGCGCCCATTGCTGATCCCGCTCCACCGCCAGCGCGGGCACTTGGTCCAGGTCCGGCCGCAACTCCACGCATTCCCCGGAAAACGACGACAGCCAGTGCGACAGCGCCGACACCACTTTCGACGCCAAAGGCAGCACGGTCAGGCGATAGAACGCCCGGTTCGCCTCCTGATAGTTGGCATAGGTCGCGTCCCCCGGAATCCCCAGCAACATCGGCGGAACCCCGAAGGCCACCGCAATCTCCCGCGCCGCGCTTTCCTTGGTCTTCTGGAACTCCATGTCCGAGGGCGAGAACCCCATCGGCTTCCAGTCCAGCCCGCCCTCCAGCAACATCGGACGCCCCGCATTCCGCGCGCCCTGATGGTTCGCCTCGATCTCGCTCACCAACCGATCATACTGATCGTTGCTCAGCGCCGACTGCCCATCCGCACCCTTATAGACGATGGCCCCCGAAGGCCGCGCCGCATTGTCCAGCAGCGCCTTCGACCACCGCGACGCGCTCGTATGCACATCCAGCGCCACCGCCGCCGCCTGAAGCGCGGAAAACCCGTAGTGATCGTCCTGCGGATGGAACGACTTGATATGGCAGATCGGCGCAAACTCTCCAGTCATGTCGAACCGCACCTTCCGCGCCCCGACGGTATAGTCATAGGCCACCGGCCACCCATCCGCACCCGGCACCAGGCTGATCCGATCCGAGCGCAGCACATGCAGCTCCCCCGGCATCACCCCACCCGGCACCGCCTCGACATAGGCGTTCCCCGACAGCAGAAGCTGCGCATAGACCGCCTCCAGCATCTCCGCCCGCCCCTGCACCGGGTTGGGCCGCGTCACCAGATCCAGCACCGGATGCGCGTCATAGCGACGCTCGCAATCCTGAAGCACCAACGGCAACGCCGCCGCCGCCTCGGCAATCAGCTTCACCGCACGAAACCCGACCGGATTTCCCAGAAACCCGTTCTTCGTCAAACTCACCACATCCCGCGGCGACCACGCGACCCGCCCCGAGCTCTGATACGAGATCACCGGCCCCGTGGCCGACGCCTTCACCTCCGGCGCCGCCCGTTTCAGGAAATCGAACATCCGCACCTCCACCAGCCAAGCCGCCACCGATCAGGCAACCGCCCGTCCTGCCGACCAACCATTTCCAAGATCAGGACCTTGCCGTCCTTCGATGAAATCAACCTACCGAAGAAAGGTTAATCCCGCTTAACACCACCGCACGGTCAAAGCCGCCGCACCGACGGCCGCGAAAAACTCGCCGCCGAATCGATCATCAGATCCCACAACCCCCAGACCAATGCATCCACCCGGTCTGGCGATCCCTTCCCCTCATACCCGCGCACGCTCATGCGGCACATCTGATCCTCCAGCTTCGCCAGCCCGCGCACATGCCGAACCCGCCCTTGCTCATACAAAGCCGCCACAGGCTCCGCCCGCGCGACCTTCCCCTTGGCCGCCCGCACCGCCCGAAACGGCACCAAGGGATCAATCGAGCGGATGACCTGCTCCACCAGATCCCCACCCTGATTGACCTCCGCCACCAACCGGTCCGCCCCATGCCGCGCCATCGCCGCCAAAGCCGCCCGCGCCCAAGCATCCGGCGACGCCGCGCTCATACTGGCATCCTCCAGCACCACAGCCTTCCACCCGGTCGGCGAGCCGTCCATCACACAGCCCACCACAACGATCCCGCACTCGTCCGACCCCGCATGCCCCGTCACCGGCGGATCGACGGCCACGACCACCCGGTCCATCCGCCCCACCGAGTCCAACCGCCCCGCCTCCAACATGGCGGTCGTCCACATCGCCCCCTCCACATCGTCCAGCAAAACGCCGTCCAACTCCTGCATCCCCAGCCGCGTCCCCTCATACCGCGCCCGCACCTCCTCCAGGAACGAGGCCGCCAGATACGCCCGGTTCGCCTCCGTCGGCGCATGTGTCACGACCGTGGACGGGTTCTTCAAAACCCCCTTCAACGCCGGCACGTTCCGCGGCGTCGTCGTCACCACCTGCCGCGGATTATCCCCCAGCCGCAGCGCAAATTGCAGCATGTCCCAAACCTCCTCTCCCTTCTTCCACTTCGCCAACTCGTCCACCCAAGCGGCATCGAACTGCGGCCCCCGCAGCGCCTCCGGCTCATGCGCCGAAAAACACTGCGCAACCGCACCGTTCGGCCAGACCAGCCGCTTCCGCCCCGCCTCCCATTCCGGCTTTCGATCAGGCGGAGAGCACGCCAAAATCCCGCTCTCCCCGAACACCATCACCTCCCGCACCTGATCGAACGTCTCGCCCACCAGCGCCACGCGCCGCGACCGCCCCGCATCCAGCGGCCCCGCCCCCTCGACCTCGGCCCGCACCCATTCCGACCCGGCACGGGTCTTCCCCGCCCCGCGCCCACCCATGATCACCCAGGATTTCCAAACCCCATCGGGCGGCAACTGATGCGGCAACGCCCAGAATTCGAACATCCACGGCAACGCCAACAACGCGTTCTCGCTCAAGCCCCCCAGAAACTCGTCAACCTGCTCCTGCGTCGCGGAGGCGAGCCAGCCTGCGCCCGATCTCATCGCGCGCGGCTCCAAGGTCGAGCGCACCTCCCCCGACGATTCCTCCAACCTGCTTGCGAAGTTTTTCAACCCGTGTCCTTTCATCCATCACCATCTGAAGCGCAGCGCGCAGGTCCTTGACCGCCTTCACCGCATTCCCGACCTCACCCAGATCCCCCTCGCCCAGCTTTCGCCGCGCAAGCGCCAGTTCTCCCGCAACTTCCCGGTAAAGCTCCTCGGTCTCCGCAAGCAGATCGACCTGCGAAGCCTCCTCGAACGGAAAATCCATCTTCATCACTGCACCCCGCCTCTCATGCCATCCCCGCACGAGCGAAACGAAAAAAGCGGCACCGGGGTCACCCCCCGAGCCGCTTCGCCCACTTCTCCTAGCATGCCATAACCCCTACACGCAGCCGCGCGCAAAGTCAAGCAATATCAATGCGTTGCGCGAACGCCGCGTTAACGCCCCGTCAACTATTCCGCCGTCTGAACCCCGCCTTCGGGCACCTGTCCCTGCTGCCGCTCGATCTCGCGCCAGCGCCGGACATTGGCGTTATGCTCATCCAGCGTCCGCGCAAAGGCATGCCCACCCGACCCATCCGCCACAAAGAACACATAGTCGCTCTGCGCCGGATGCAGCGTCGCCTCGATGCTCAACCGCCCCGGATTGGCGATCGGCGTCGGCGGCAACCCGTCGATGACATAGGTGTTGTAGGGCGTCGCCCGCCGCAACTCGCTCTGCCGCAGACCGCGCCCAAGCACGCCCTCGCCGTTGGTCACGCCATAGATCACCGTCGGGTCGGTCTGCAAACGCATCCCCTGCCGCAGCCGGTTCACGAATACCGACGCAACCATCGGCCGCTCGGCGGCCACCCCGGTCTCCTTCTCGACGATGGACGCCATCACAAGCGCCTCCGCCGGCGTCTCATACGGCAGCCCTTCCTCGCGCGAGGCCCAAAGATCCGCCAGAATACCTTCCTGCCGCGCCACCATCAAATCCAGCAGCGCCTCGCGGTCATCGCCCCGCTCCACGGCATAGCTGTCGGGCGCAAGGCTCCCCTCGGCAGGCAGCGCAGCAACCTCGCCCTCAAGAAAGTCGGCTTTCTTCAGGCTCTCAACCACCTGCCAGCTGGTCACGCCTTCAGCCAAGGTCACCCGCCAGCGCAGATCGCCCTCGGCCACCGCATCGGTATAGGCCGCCGGAACCTCGCCCGAGGGGTCGAACTTCGCCACCTCGACCAGCCGTCCGCTGGCCGGGTCCAGATCGCGCAGTACGACTTGCGCAAGGTTCACCCCGATCTGCAGCACAACTTCGGTCCCGCAGGTCGATTGCCCGCCCGTCGTGATGGCATCCAGCACCTGCGGCATCGACGCATTCGCCGGAACCAGCCATGCGCCGAACTTCAGCAGCCCGGCCTTGTCGGTATAATCGGCACCGACGCGAAAGATGCTGGCATTGGAAATCGCCCCCATCTCCGCCAGATCGCCCGACACCGCCCGCATAGACGCGCCCCGGTCCACGCGCACGCAAACCGCTTGCGCCAGCGGCCCCGGCTCATAGAATTTCTGCCGCCCCCAGGCGAGCAAGCCCGCCGCAAGCACCAGCACCACGATGAACAGCGTCAGCGCGTTCGAGGCGACGGATTTCCACATCAGCCCTCAACCCGCCCAAGAACGAGGCTCGCATTCGTCCCGCCGAACCCGAACGAGTTCGAAAGCGCGATGTCGATCTTGCGCTTCACCGCCTTGTTCGGTGCCAGATCCAGCTTCGGCGCCACCGCCGGATTGTCCAGGTTGATCGTCGGCGGCGCAATCTGGTCACGGATCGCCAGCACGCAGAAGATCGCCTCGACCGAGCCAGCCGCGCCCAGCAGATGCCCGATGGCCGATTTCGTCGAAGACATCGTGGCCGAAGCCGCCGCATCCCCCATCAGCCGCTCCACCGCGCCCAGTTCGATCGTATCCGCCATGGTCGAAGTCCCATGCGCGTTGATGTAATCCACTGCCGACGGCTCCAGCCCAGCGCGTTTCAACGCGGCCGCCATCGCGCGGTATCCGCCGTCGCCATCCTCGGACGGCGCGGTGATGTGATAGGCGTCACCCGACATCCCGTAGCCCAGCACCTCGGCATAGATTTTCGCGCCGCGCGCCTTGGCGTGCTCGTATTCCTCCAGCACGACGATGCCGGCACCCTCGCCCATCACGAACCCGTCGCGATCCGCGTCATAGGGGCGCGAGGCCTTCTCCGGCTCGTCCCCGCGTTTGGTCGACAGCGCCTTGCACGCGTTGAACCCGGCGATCCCGATCTCGGAAATCGGGCTCTCGGCCCCGCCCGCGACCATCACGTCGGCATCGCCAAAGGCGATCAGCCGCGCCGCATCGCCAATCGCATGGGCACCCGTCGAACAGGCCGTCACGACAGCATGGTTCGGCCCCTTGAAGCCGAAGCGGATCGAAACCTGCCCCGACACGAGGTTGATCAGCGATCCGGGAATGAAGAACGGAGACACCCGCTTGGCGCCCTTTTCCTTGATCAGCACCGCCGTATCCGCGATCGACGACAAGCCGCCGATCCCCGACCCGATCATCACGCCCGTACGCTCGCGATCCTCGTCCGATTCCGGCTTCCAGCCCGAATCCTCGACCGCCTGCACTGCCGCCGCCATGCCATAGACGATGAAATCGTCCACCTTGCGCTGGTCCTTCGGCTCCATCCAGTCGTCGGGGTTGAAGGTCCCGTCCGACCCGTCGCCACGCGGAATCTCGCAAGCGTATTTCGTCACCACATTGACCGGATCGAACCGCGTGATCGTCCCCGCCCCCGATTGCCCTTCCAGCAGACGCTTCCACGTCTCCTCGACACCGCATGCCAGCGGCGTGACCATACCAAGACCCGTGACGACGACCCGACGCATCGGCATACCTCTCTGAAGACTTCGCCGCCTGATACACTTCGGTGCGACCCTTCGCAACATAACGCGCCAAAACCGCCCGGCCATGCCATCGCAACCCTTGCGCCGCGCCGTGATCCGGCTAGGTTCTGCGCGATGAATACGATGCGGCGCAACTCCGACAGACGCTGGCAGTTGCGCGACGCGACGGCCCATTCCCACGCCGCCCTCGATGCCGCCGTGGGCTCCTTTGACGATGCCGGAAGCTATGCGCGCTACCTGACCGCGATCCACGCCTTCCGCGCGCCGCTGAACAGCGACATAACGCCTCTGGTTGCGCAGGACATGGCCGATCTGGGCCTTCCCGTTCCCGCGACCCACCCCGCGCCGCAGCCTAAGGGCAGCGCACTCCTCGGCCAGCTCTACGTCCTCGAAGGCGCGGCGCTTGGCGGGCAGATCCTGCGCAAGCGCGCCGCCCGCCTCGGCTATGACGAAACCTTCGGCGCGCGGCATCTGGCGGTCACGACCCAAGGCTGGCTCGCCTTCCTCGCAAGGCTCGATGCCGAACCCGAATACGACGCGCAAGCGGCGATCGACACCGCCAACGCCACCTTCGCCCTCGCGCTGCACGCCTTCACGAAAGCCGACGAATGACCGAACCCGTCACGCTCAGCAACTGCGATCAGGAACCGATCCACATCCCCGGCGCCACCCAACCCCACGGCGCGCTGCTGGCCTTCGACAGCACGCTCGACAGCCTGCTGCGCCATTCCGCCAATGCCGCCGAAATCCTCGGCACCCCGGTCGCGACCGGCCTCGACGCGGGCGCCATCATCGGCCCCACCATCCGCGAAGCCGCCCTTTCCGCGCTGGAGGTCACCGATTCCGACCGTCGCCCCGCGCTGATCTTCGACCTGCAGCTTCCGTCGGGCATCGCGGCCGACATCGCCGTCCATGTCAGCGGCAGCACCATCGTGGTCGAGATCGAGCCCGCCCGCCGCTCCGGCACGGTCCCGCTGCAGACCACGCGCCTGCTGATCGATCGCATCACCGGCATCGACCGCGTCGAAACCCTCGCCCCCGAGGTTGCGCGCCTGATGCGCCGCACACTCGGCTACGACCGGGTCATGGTCTATGAATTCGCACGCGACGGATCGGGCAAGGTGCTGGCCGAAGAAAAGGCCGACCACCTCGAAAGCTTCCTCGGCCAGCACTTCCCGGCCTCCGACATCCCGGCCCAGGCCCGCGCGCTCTACCTTCGCAACACGATCCGCTTGATCTCCGACGCGTCGGGCGCACGCATCCCGCTGGTCCCCGAACTTCTCGACGGCCGCCCGCTGGACATGTCGCAGGCCCACCTGCGCGCCGTCTCGCCCATCCATTGCGAATACCTGCGCAACATGGGCGTCTCCGCCTCCATGTCCGTGTCGATCATCGTGGATGGCGCGCTTTGGGGCCTGATCGCCTGCCACCACTACGCCCCGCGCATCCTGTCGATGGCCGAACGCGTCGCGGCGGAAATGTTTGGCGAGTTTCTGTCGCTCCACCTCGGCACCATCCTGCGCAAACGCAAGCTGGACAACGCCGCCGCCATCCGCACCCAGCTCGACCGCCTCTCCCGCCTGACCGAGGTGGAGGATCTGGGCGCGATGATCCGCGACAATCTTTCGGGCTTCATGTCGATGATCCAATGCGACGGCATCGCCGTCCTGATGGAGAACGAACTTCAGACCCAGGGCCTCACCCCCGCCGAGGATGACGTGCGCAGTCTCGCCCGGTCCATCGCCCAAAGGGCGAACGGAAATGTCTGGGCCAGCGAATCCCTCGTCCGCACCTTCCCGCAGGCCGAGGCGTTCCACACCCGCGCCGCCGGTGTCCTCGCCCTGCCGCTGTCCCAGCTTCCGCGCGACTGGCTGCTGTTCTTCCGCCGCGAACAGGTCCACACGCTGAACTGGGCGGGCAACCCTGACAAGACCTATGACACCGGCCCCTTGGGCGACCGCCTGACCCCGCGCAAAAGCTTCGCGATCTGGAAAGAGGAAGTGCACCGCCGCTCCGCCCCGTGGACGGATGACGACTTCGGCACCGCCAATGCCCTGCGCACGGCCATCGTCGAAATCGTCCTGCTGCACAACGAGCTGCTGGCCGAGGAACGCTCCAAGGCCGATCTGCGCCAGCGCGTCCTGAACGACGAGCTGAACCACCGGGTCAAGAACATCCTCGCCGTCATCAAATCGGTGATCGGCCAGCCGGTCGAACAGGGCCGCACGCTGGAATCCTACGTCTCGGCACTCAAGGGCCGCATTCAGGCGCTGTCCTTCGCCCATGATCAGGTGATGCGCGGCGATGGCGGCGGCTCGCTGCAAGGGCTGCTGCAAGCCGAACTCTCCCCCTATGCCGGAAGCGCCCGCCTGCATCTGGACGGCCCCGAGGCGCTTCTGGACAGCCGCGGCTTTTCCGTCATGGCGCAGGTCCTGCACGAGATGGCAACCAACGCCGCCAAATACGGCGCCCTCTCGCGCGCGGGGGCCCAGCTTTCCGTCACATGGGGCCCGACACCCGAAGGCGACTGCCGCCTCGCATGGCGCGAAAGCGGTGGCCCCCCGGTCGTGCCACCCTCGCGATCGGGCTTCGGCTCGTTGCTGCTGGAACGCTCGCTGCCTTTCGATCTTGGCGGCTCCAGCCGCATCGACTACCTCCCCAGCGGGGTCGAGGCGGATTTCATCCTGCCCGCCCGCCACGTCCGGTTCGACTCCGGCCCCACCCCTCTCGCGGAGAAGACCGTGACGACCGATACCAAACGCCTGCCGGAGACCGCGCATCTGCTGCTTCTGGAAGATCAGCTTCTCATCGCGATGGATGTGGAGGCGATGCTTCAGGAATCCGGCTTCACGCGCATTTCGCTGGCCCGCAACGTCGAACAGGCGCTGGCCATCATCGACCAAGGCGTGGAACTCGCGATGCTGGACGTGAACCTCGGGCGCGAAACCTCGGTTCCGGTGGCCGAAGAACTGCACCGCCGCGGCATCCCCTTCGTTTTCGCCACCGGCTATGACGAACGCTCGGCCCTGCCCGAAGGGCTGCGCCACGTCCCGGTGGTCCGCAAACCCTACGAGGTGGAGAACCTGCTCGAAGCCCTGGCCCGCGCCTACGGCTGAAACGAAAAAGGGCGCCCAACAGGGCGCCCTTTTCCTTAGAAGGCAGGAAAGCTCAGGCGGCTTCGGTGATGAATTTCACCGCATCGCCGAAGGTCTGGATGGTTTCCGCAGCGTCGTCCGGGATCTCGATGCCGAACTCTTCTTCGAAAGCCATCACCAGCTCGACGGTGTCGAGGCTGTCCGCGCCCAGATCGTCGATGAACGAGGCATTCTCGGTCACCTTTTCTTCTTCGACGCCCAGATGCTCGACGACGATCTTCTTCACGCGATCAGCGATGTCGCTCATGTCACTTCCTCATTCGTTGCGGGAGCGGTCCCGTCATTTTGTCACTTGCCCCGGAAGGGCGATTGTCCCGACTTTCGTGACGGGTTGCCCCGGTGGCATTGCGGCCCCCGTGGTCTTGAAGCGCGCTATAGCAAGGGTATGATGCCAAGGCAAACCCTTTCAAGGCCCATCAGACCATCGTCATGCCGCCATTGACATGCAGGGTCGATCCGGTGACGTAACCGCCCTCGTCGCTGGCAAGATAAAGCACCGCCGCCGCGATGTCGCGCACTTCGCCCATACGGCCCGCGGGGATCTTCACCAGCAGCCGCTCGCGCTGTTCGTCGTTCAGCTTGTCGGTCATGGCGGTCGCGATGAAGCCGGGCGCGATGCAGTTGACGGTCACGCCGCGCGTCGCAACCTCGGCCGCCAGGCTTTTCGACATGCCCACGATCCCGGCCTTCGCGGCGGCATAGTTCGCCTGCCCCGGATTGCCCCCGGTCCCCACGATGGACGAGATGTTGACGATCCGCCCCCAGCGGGTCTTCATCATCCCGCGCAGCACCCCGCGCGACAGCCGGAAGGTCGAGGTCAGGTTCACGTCGATCACCTGCTCCCAGTCCTCGTCCGACATCCGCATCATCAGCCCGTCGCGCGTGATCCCGGCATTGTTCACCAGAATGTCCACCGACCCCATCGCGGCGATGGCCTGCTTGGGCAACTCCTCGACCGCCGCGGCATCCGAAAGATTGCAGGGCAGCACGAAAGCACGAGCGCCCAACTCCGCCGCCAGCGTCTCCAGCGGTTCGATCCGCGTTCCCGAAAGCCCCACCGTCGCGCCGGCACCGTGCAGCACGCGCGCAATCTCGGCACCGATGCCACCCGACGCGCCGGTGATAAGCGCGGTCTTTCCCGTCAGATCGAACATGTCCGTCTCCTGTCCTCATTGTTGGCGGCGCACATAGCAGCATGCGGGCCGCCCCGCCAAGTCGGAATGAAGTCTCATTCATGCCACAGTCTTGATCACGATGAGGGGACAGGAACCAAACGAGGCAACTCGTGGTTGCGTAACAGGAATTTTAACCCCACAATGGGTTTGTGGAGGAACATCATGCCCGCGATACTTATCGGATTGCTCAGCGCTATCTGCGCCAGCCTGCTGGCTGCGCTGTCCGGCCATGGCGTCGCCATGGTTTTCCTAGCCTATGTGCTGGGCGGCACAGCAGGTCTTCTGCTTGCCGCTTGGCGTCAAGTCATCGCATCGGACTGCCATGAGGCTCGCGCCAACAAGGTGAACAAACCCTTTATTGTCGAAAAAGACAAGTCTGTCGGACCCCTCTAACGCTCAAAGTTTAATCGTTAGCCTTGGTTTCGGCGGATTTCCGCCACGACGGGTCCGCCGCCCCCGCAAAGGGGCGGCAAAAAGGTCAGCCAAGAGCCTCCACGGCCCCTTTCACATCCTCCGGACTGCCAACCGCGCGGGTCGCCGAATCCTTTGCGATCCGCCGGATCATCCCCGACAGCGCCTTTCCGGCGCCAATTTCCCAGAACTCGGTCACCCCAGCCTGCTCCATCCACAGGACCGACTCGCGCCACCGGACCGAGCCTGTCACCTGCGCCACCAAAAGCGCGCGAATGCGGTCCGGCCCGCTCACCGCTTCGGCGCGCACGTTGACGACCACCGGCACCTTGGGCGCCGAGATTTCCACCGCCGACAGCGCTTCGGACATGATCGCAGCAGCGGGCTGCATCAACGAACAGTGGAACGGCGCGGACACCGGCAGCAGAATCGCCCGCTTCGCACCACGCGCCTTCGCAATCTCCAGCGCGCGTTCGACAGCGCCCTTGTGGCCCGAAACCACGACCTGCCCCGGATCGTTGTCGTTCGCCGCCTGGCAAACCTCGCCCTGCGCCGCCTCGGCCGCAACCGCAGTCGCCGCCTCGAAATCCAGCCCCAGCAATGCGGCCATCGCCCCGATACCAACCGGCACCGCCTCCTGCATCGCCGTCCCGCGCACGCGCAGCAGCCGTGCCGTGTCCGCCAGCCCCAGCGAGCCTGCCGCACACAGCGCCGAATACTCGCCCAAGCTATGCCCCGCGACGAAGCTTGCCGCCTCGATCCCCACGCCCTCGGCCTCCAACGCGCGCAGGGCCGCGATCGAGGTCGCCATCAGCGCCGGCTGCGCATTCCGCGTCAGCGTCAGATCCTCGATGCTGCCCTCCCAGATCAGCGCCGACAGCTTTTCGGACAGCGCGTCGTCCACCTCGTCGAACACGGCCTTCGCCGCCGGATAGGCTTCCGCAAGGGCGCGGCCCATGCCGATGGTCTGGGCGCCCTGCCCGGGAAATACGAATGCGCGGCTCATATCTGCTCCTTTATGCTTTCTTCGGGGATACCGCGCGTTGAACGCCCGCGCAACATGACGCCCCCGCAGCCTGCACAACCGATGTGCGCGCGCGGGGGAATGCAAGCCGGCCGCCAGCCGCTATTCTTGCGCCAAATCCCCCGGAGCCACCCATGCTTAGAAACACCACCCGGAGCTATGGCAGCGTCGCGCGCATCCTGCACTGGCTGACCGCCCTGCTGATCCTGACCGAGATCCCGCTCGGCCTCCTCGCTAATCGCTGGATCACGGACATCGACCGCAAGGTGCAACTGTTCTCGCTGCACAAGACGCTGGGCGTCGCGATCTTCGCGGTCGCCCTGCTGCGCATCCTCTGGGCGCTTGGCCAGCCGCGCCCGGCATCGCTGCACCCCGAACGCCGCTTTGAAACCCTGCTGGCGGAAACGGTGCACTGGGTGCTCTATGTGGCGCTGGTGATGGTGCCGCTGACCGGCTGGGTGCAGCACGCCGCGACCGAAGGCTTTTCGCAGATCCTCTGGCCGCTGTCGCAGGGGCTGCCCTTCATCCCCAAATCCGAAAGCCTCGCGACCGTCATGGGCCTTGCGCACCAGACCTTCGCGTGGATGCTGGTCGGCTCTTTGGTCCTGCATATCGCAGGTGCTGTGAAACACGCGGTCATCGACCGGGACGAGACCCTGTCGCGGATGGTGCGGGGCGAACCTGCCGGGCCGGGCCATCACGGCCACCGCACCGCGCCCGCCGCCGCCGCGTTCGTCATCTATGCCGCCGGCGCCGGGATCGCCTTTGCGATGGTCCCACCCACTGAAGCGCCCGCCCAAAGGCTGGAAGCCGTCGCCTCCGACTGGCACGTCACCGAGGGCACGCTGGGCTTCACCGTCCGCCAGATGGGAACCGAGGTGCAAGGCAGCTTCGCAGACTGGACCGCCTCAATCGCCTTCGACGAGGCAACGGGCACCGGCAACGTGAACGTCACCATCGCCATGCCCAGCGTCACACTGGGCACGGTCAGCGAACAGGCCAAAGGTGCGGACTTCTTCGACGTCGCCAATCACGCCACGGCGACCTTCAAAGCGGATATCGAACCACAGGGCGACGCGTTCATCGCCAAGGGAACGCTGAACCTGCGCGGTGCAGAAGCGCCCGTGGCGATGCCCTTCACGCTGACCATCGAAAATGGCACAGCCACGATGCAGGGCAGCGTTACGCTGGACCGCCGCGACTATGCCATCGGCCAAAGCTACGGCGATGAGGCGACGGTCGGCTTCCCGGTCGAGGTGCAGGCAAACCTTACCGCAAAACGCTAAGACCGCGGGGCAAGACCCCGCGATCCAACGGAAAAGGCCGCCCGGAGGGGGCGGCCTTTGCTGCGATCAGCAGCTGTAATACATCTGATACTCGATCGGGTGCGGCGTATGCTCGTAGGCATAGACCTCTTCCCATTTCAGCGCCATGTAGCCGTCCAGCTGGTCCTTGGTGAACACATCGCCAGCCAGCAGGAACTCGTGGTCCTTCTCCAGCTCCTCCAGCGCCTCGCGAAGCGAACCACAGACGGTCGGGATCGCGGCCAGTTCTTCCGGCGGCAGATCGTAGAGGTCCTTGTCCGAAGCCGGGCCCGGATCGATCTTGTTCTTGATCCCGTCGAGGCCCGCCATCAGCAATGCTGCGAAAGCCAGATAGGGGTTGGCCGAGGGATCGGGGAAGCGGGCTTCCACACGTTTCGCTTTGGGCGATTCCGTCCACGGAATACGGACGCAGCCCGAACGGTTGCGTGCCGAATACGCGCGCAGAACCGGCGCTTCGAAGCCCGGGATCAGACGCTTGTAGCTGTTCGTCGACGGGTTGGTGATCGCGTTCAGCGCTTTCGCGTGCTTCAGGATACCACCGATGAAATACAGCGCCTCTTGCGAGAGGTCGGCGTATTTGTCGCCAGCGAACAGCGGCTTGCCGTCTTTCCAGATCGACATGTTCACGTGCATGCCCGTGCCGTTGTCGCCTTTGATCGGCTTCGGCATGAACGTCACGGTCTTGCCATAGGCATGGGCGACGTTGTGGATGACGTATTTGTATTTCTGGATGTTGTCGGCTTGCTCGGTCAGGCCACCGAAGATCATGCCCAGCTCGTGCTGGCAGGATGCGACTTCGTGGTGGTGCTTGTCGACCTTGATGCCCATGCGTTTCATGGTGGACAGCATCTCGCCGCGCAGGTCTTGCGCGTCGTCGATCGGGTTGACCGGGAAGTAACCGCCCTTGACGCCCGGACGGTGGCCCGAGTTGCCGCCTTCATAGACGGTGTCGGTGTTCCATGCCGCGTCGATCGCGTCCACCTGGAACGAAACCTTGTTCATCGAGACGGAGTAACGCACGTCGTCGAAGATGAAGAATTCGGCTTCGGGACCGCAGTAGAACGCGTCGCCGATCCCCGAGGACTTCAGGTAAGCCTCGGCCTTTTCGGCCGTGCCACGCGGGTCGCGCGAATAGGCTTCGCCCGTGTCCGGCTCGACGACGTTACAGTGAACGCACATCGTCTTTTCGGCATAGAAGGGGTCGATGTAGACCGAGCTCGGGTCGAGAATCAGTTTCATGTCCGACTGGTCGATCGACTTCCAGCCCGCAATGGACGAGCCGTCGAACATGAAGCCTTCCTCGAAGAAGTCCTCGTCGACCAGATCTGCGACCAGCGTCACGTGCTGCAGCTTGCCCTTGGGGTCGGTGAAGCGGATATCGACGTATTCGACTTCCTCGTCCTTCATCAGCTTCAGGGCGTCCTGAACCTTGCTCATCAGGATGAACTCCTTCCTTTAATCAGTAGAAATTACAGCGCGTCGTCGCCGGTCTCGCCGGTGCGGATGCGGATTGCCTGTTCGACGGGGCTGACGAAGATCTTGCCGTCGCCGATCTTTTCGGTGCGGGCCGCCGATACGATCGCCTCTACCGCGGCATCGACCAGATCGTCGGCGATGACGACCTCGATCTTCACCTTGGGCAGGAAATCGACGACATATTCGGCACCGCGATACAGTTCGGTGTGACCCTTCTGACGGCCGAAGCCCTTCACCTCGGTCACGGACAGCCCTTGAACCCCGGCGGCCTGCAGCGCCTCCTTCACTTCATCAAGCTTGAAGGGCTTTATGATCGCCTCGATCTTCTTCATGGGCCGACTCCCCGTTTCGTTTCACATGCCACTGACCATTTCTCATGCGGCGCTACAATCGGACATGAAGAAACCATCCGGGCCAAGGCGGGAAAGCGCAAAGTGACGCACAAAAATTCAGCACATCGCCCGCATTCGCAGCATCTTGAGAAGATTTTGCCATCCGAAGGCGTCCCAATCCTCACTTCTGCCCAAATCAAAGGCATGGAGGAGCACGCATTCGCCGCCGGCATGACAACCGCAGGGCAGATGATGGAAGACGCAGGACAGGCGGTCGTCGATGCGATCCTGTCCCAGTGGCCCGACCTGCGGGACGATCCCCCGCGCACGCTCGTTCTCTGCGGTCCGGGCAACAACGGTGGCGACGGATATGTCATCGCGCGCCTCCTCCTCGATCTTGGCTGGCCGGTCGAAGTCTTCGCCTATGCGGACAGCCGCACCGACGAAGCCCAGGCGATGCGCCGCAGGTGGGAGGCGCGCGACCCTGTGGCATCCCAGCTTGCGCCGCAGACGGACCTGATGATCGACGCGCTGTTCGGCATCGGCCGCCCCCGCCCGATCTCGGCCATCGTCCCGCGCGCCAGATACCGGGTCGCGGTGGATGGGCCGACCGGAATCGACCTCGACACGGGCCTGCGGACCGAGCCTGCCTTCGATGCCGACCTAACGGTGACGTTCCACGCGGCCAAGCCCGGCCATTTCCTTGGCGCGGGCCCGGCGGCGACCGGGCGACTTCGCATCGCGGACCTCGGCCTTGCCCCCGCGTCCGATCTGCACCTCGCCGCGCCGGATATCCGACTGCTGCAGAAGGGCGACGGTCACAAATACGATCACGGCCATGCCATCATCCTCGGCGGCCCGCCCGGTCGCGGCGGTGCGGCGCGGCTGTCCGCCCGGGCTGCGCTTCGGATCGGCGCGGGGCTGGTCACGCTTGTCGCCCCGCCCGAGGCGCAGGCCGAGAACGCCGCCCGACTGGACGCCATCATGCTGCGCACCGACCCTTTGGCCGATCTGCTGACGGACAAGCGCATCACTGGTATCTGCCTCGGCCCCGGCATGGGCATCGACCGCGCAAGGGATGCCATCCCCGCCATCCTCGCGGCGGGCCGTCCCACCGTCCTCGATGCCGACGCCCTGACTGCGCTCGGCACGAACCCGGACCTGCACCCGCGCTGCATCCTGACACCGCATCAGGGCGAATTCGCGCGGATGTTTCCCGACCTTGCCGCCGCGATGACCCGCACCTCCAAGGTCGATGCCGTCCGCGAAGCCGCCGGGCGGGCCGGATGCACGATCCTCCTGAAAGGCCACGACACCGTCATCGCCGAACCATCCGGACGCGCCGCGATCGTGGACGGGCGCGGCGCGGGCTGGCTTGCGACCGCCGGATCGGGCGACGTGCTGGCGGGGATGATCGCCGGGCTTCTGGCCCGCGGCGCCACCCCCTTCGCCGCCGCGACCACCGCCGCCTGCCTCCACGTCGAGGCCGCCCGCAGCTTCGGCCCCGGCCTGATCGCCGAAGACATTCCCGAAGAATTGCCGAAGGTGCTGCGCGCACTGCTTCCGTGACGCTTTTCCTCTCGCATCCCTCAAAGGCGTTTGCTAGAAGGCCCCCCAATTGCGTGCCCTGCGGGGTTCGCGGGAATGCGGGTGTGGCGAAATTGGTAGACGCACCAGATTTAGGTTCTGGCGCCGCAAGGCGTGGGGGTTCAAGTCCCTCCACCCGCACCAAAGGTTGAAAAAGGACGATACATGCAGGTCACCGAGACGCTGAACGAAGGTCTGAAACGCAGCTACACGATCACCGTTCCGGCGGCCGAACTGGACGCCAAGGTGCACGAAAAGCTGCTCGAAGCGCAGCCGGACGTGGAAATCAAGGGCTTCCGCAAGGGCAAGGTCCCGATGGCCATGCTGAAAAAGCAGTTCGGCCCCCGCGTTCTGGGTGACGCGATGCAGGACGCCGTCGACGGCGCCATGCGCGAGCATTTCGAAAAGACCGGCGACCGCCCCGCCCTCCAGCCCGACGTGAAAATGGTCGGCGGCGAGGAGTGGAAAGAGGGCCAGGACGTCGTGGTCGAAATGTCCTACGAAGCCCTGCCGGAAATCCCGGAACTCGACACCTCCTCGGTCGCGC
This sequence comes from Falsirhodobacter xinxiangensis, assembly GCF_004959935.1. Lineage (GTDB taxonomy): Bacteria > Pseudomonadota > Alphaproteobacteria > Rhodobacterales > Rhodobacteraceae > Falsirhodobacter > Falsirhodobacter xinxiangensis. The sequence continues at coordinate 70,902 of NZ_SMYN01000009.1, forward strand.
TGGAGCGTCTGGTCGTGAAGGCTGACGACGCTTCGGTCGACGAGGCGCTGAAGAACCTCGCATCCACCGCGCAGGTCTTCGAAGACCGTCGCAAGGGATCGAAAGCCAAGGACGGCGATCAGATCACGATCGACTTCAAAGGCTCGGTCGATGGCGAGCTGTTCGAGGGCGGCACCGCCGAAGACTACCCGCTGGTTCTGGGTTCAGGTTCCTTCATCCCCGGTTTCGAAGACCAGCTGGTCGGCGCCAAGGTCGATGACGAAGTCGAAGTGAAGGTGACCTTCCCCGCCGAATACGGCGCAAAGCACCTTGCTGGCAAGGAAGCGTCGTTCGCCTGCACCGTCAAAGCCGTCAAAGCCCCGAAAGAGGCCGAGATCGACGACGAGCTGGCCAAGAAATACGGCGCCGAAGACCTCGCCGCGCTGAAGGGCCAGATCTCCGAGCGTCTGGAGGCCGAATACAAAGGCGCCTCGCGCGCGATCCTGAAACGCGCCCTGCTGGACCAGCTTGACGGCCTCGTGTCGTTCGAACTGCCCTCGAAACTGGTCGAGGCCGAAGCCGCGCAGATCGCGCACCAGCTGTGGCACGAAGAAAACCCGGACGTCCATGACCACAACCACGGTCATGTCGAACCGACGGACGAGCACAAGTCGCTGGCCGAACGCCGCGTCCGTCTGGGCCTGCTGCTGGCCGAAATCGGCCGCAAGGCAGACGTGCAGGTGACCGATCAGGAAATGACGCAAGCCGTCCTGACCCAAGCCCGCCAATACCCGGGGCAAGAGCGTCAGTTCTTCGAATTCGTGCAGAAGAACCCGCAGATGCAACAGCAACTGCGCGCCCCGATCTTCGAAGACAAGGTCGTCGACCACATCGTCGCCGGTGCCAAGGTCACCGACAAGGAAGTGTCGAAGGACGATCTGCAGAAGTCCATCGAAGCTCTGGACGAACTCTGAAACTGAAAGGCCGCCCCTCGGGGCGGCCTTTTCATTCCAGCGCCAGAACCGCCCCCGGGTTCATGATCCCCGCCGGGTCCAGCGCCCGCTTGATCGCGCGCATCGCGGCCAGTTTCGCCGGATCGCCATAGCGCACCAGATCCGGAACCTTCAGCCGCCCGATCCCATGTTCCGCGCTGACCGAACCGTCCATGTCGTGCACCAGATCGTGCACCGCGCGGGTGATCGCCGCCGCATCATATTCCGCACGGCTCCGCCCCTCGGCCGGAAAAGCGTTGTAGTGCAGGTTCCCGTCGCCCATATGGCCGAAACAATTCACGCGCAGGCCGAACCCGGCCAGAGCCACCTCGGCCCTCGCAATGAACTCCGGCACCAACCCCAATGGCAACGACACGTCATGGCTGGCGATGGCGCCGATATGGCGGTTCGCCTCCGGGATGCTTTCGCGCATCGTCCAGAACTCCTGCCGCTGCGCCTCGGACATGGCGATCAGGCCATCCTCCAGCCCGGCATCGACGAACAGCCCTTCCAGCGCCTCCACCGGGTCCAGCCCCTCGGGCAACCCCAACTCCACCAGCACCATCCAGTCCGACACCAGCGGCAGACGCACCTCGGGCATCGTCTGCGCCAGAAAATCCGGCCCTTGGCGCGAGATCAGCTCGAAGGCCTGCACCATCCCCGGCAACCGTCCCTCGGCCAGCCCCAGCAGCTCCAGAGCCGCGGCCGGCCTTTCCACCGCCAACAGCGCCGTCCCCACCCGCGCCGGGATTGGAAACAGCTTCAGACTGGCCGCCGTGATGATCCCCAGCGTGCCCTCCGCCCCAATCATCAGCCCGCGAAGATCATAGCCGGTATTGTCCTTCCGCAGCCGCCTCAGCCCGTTCCAGACCGTCCCGTCCGGCAGCACCGCCTGAAGCCCAAGACACAGATCCCGCGCCGTGCCGTATCGCAGCACGTTCAGCCCGCCTGCATTGGTCGACAACGCGCCGCCGATCCGCACCGAACCTTCCGACGCCAGCGACAGCGGAAACAGCCTCCCCGCATTCCGCGCCGCCGTCTGGATATCGGCCAGAATCGCCCCCGCCCCGGCCACAAGCGCGTTTTCGGCGGGAAACACCTCGATCCCGGTCATCCGCTCGGTCGAGATCAGCAATGGCAGCCCCGGCATCACCTGCCCGCCGACCAGCCCCGTTCCGCCACCCAATGGCACGATCGCCACCCGCGCCGCCGCACAGGCTGCGACGATCACCGAAACCTCCGCCGCGGTCCGGGGCAGCGCGACCGCACCCGCCCCACCGCCGAACTTGCCGCGCGGCTCGCTCAGATGGCGCGGCTCCACAGCGCGCAGCGTGTCGGGCGCCAGCCGCGCACCAAGCGTTTCAAGAAAGGCGGGATCGCATGGGTTCATCCCTCCGGGTTATCACTCCGGCAGCGACGGCTCCAGCACCATGATCGTCGGACGCCTCGGCAGGCTGTCCAGCCCAAGATCGATCTGCGAGACCCCCGGACGCACGATATCGAAGCTGCCCTCCATGTTGCCCAGAAACACCTCCAGCGACCGCCCCGAGAACCAGTGCATCGGCAGCACGACCGAGGATCGCAGCCGCTGCACCACCCGCCCCATCACTGCCACGTCCATCGTATAACTGCCATCCACCGGCACCATCAGCACATCCACCCGGCCCAGCGCGGCATATTGCGCGGCATCCGGTTCGTGATGCAGATGTCCCAGATGGCCGATGCACAGGCCCGCCACCTCGAACACGAAGATCGAATTGCCATCCTCGCGGATGCCGCCAGCCCAGTCGCGCACATCGGTGGTGACGTTGCGCACGATCACTTCCGGCAACTCCAGCCGCTTGTCGCCCTCCCACCCTCGCAGCACATGGGTAATCGCCGGATCGGGAGTGTCGGTAAAATGCGTGGAATGGGCGTTGTTCATCGTCACGATGTCCGGAACCAGCCCGCCGAGCCACCCGTGATAATCCGTCGCCGCCGTGACCCCGCCGGGCGTGCGCAGCGCAAAGGTCGAATGCCCGACGTAATGGATGCGCACCCGCCCCTCGGGCAGCGGGTCCTCGAACGCCGCGCGCGTGACGCCCGTATCGGCCAGCGCAATGCAATGGCTGGGCGTCTGAGCATGGGCGGCGGTGGCGAAAAGCAGGGCAGCGGCGAATCGGATCATCGGGTCACCTCCACCGCCAAGGATGCGGCTTTGGCGCGCAGAGGTCAGTTCACGGATACGTCAGCCGACATCCGTGCGCCCGCGCCGATCCCCGCGCAGGTTGGCGTAAAGCACATGGTTCCGCCAACGCCCCGCAATCTGAAGATAGCTTTGCGCCACGCCCTCGTATTTGAAGCCGCACTTTTCCAGCACCCCGCGCGAGGCAGCGTTCTCCGGCAGACAGGCGGCCTCGATCCGGCTCAGATCCAGCGTGGTGAAGGCATAATGCGTGACCGCCAGAATCGCCTCGCGCATATACCCTTTGCGGGCATAGGGCTGGCCCACCCAATAGCCCAAGGTGCCCGCCTGTGCCGGGCCGCGCCGGATATTGTCCAGCGTGATCGCCCCGACCAGCGCCTTGTCATCGCGCCGGATCAGCAGCAGCGGCATGGCCGACCCGTCGCCCACCGCCCGCGACGACCACGCGACGCGGTTGGTGAAGGCGCGGCGTGTCAGATGCTCGGGCGACCAGACAGGCTCCCACGCCTGCAGGAAATCGGCGCTGCGCGACCGCAGACCCGACCACGCGGCAAAGTCGCCGTGCTGCGGCAGGCGCAGGGTCATCCGCTCCGTCTCGATCCTGACGTTGCGCCGCAGGCCCAGCATCAGGCGGCGAGCCTCGATCTGATACCCTCCAGCCCGGGCGCCTTCTTGACCGGGCCGTATAGCGCCAGCGCCGCGGGGGCCGACAGCATCCGCCCGGCATAATCGCGCACGTCCGATGCCGTGACTGCGTCGATCTTGGCCACCGCCTCGTCCACGTCCGGCACGCGGCCATAGATTGCCAGCAGCCGCGCGATACGCTCGGCCCGCGACGAGGGCGATTCAAGTCCCATCAGCATCCCGGCCTTCATCTGCGCCCGCGCCCGGTTCACCTCGGCCTCGGTCATGTCCTCGGCGGCGCGTTTCAGCTCGTCGATGGTCAGGCCGGTCAGGTCCTGAATCTGGTCCGAAGACGTCCCGGCATAGACGGTGATCTGCCCCGTATCCTCATAGGCGCCCGACTGCGCGAAGATGGTATAGCACAGCCCCCGCTCCTCGCGGATCTTCTGGAACAGGCGCGAGGACATGCCCCCGCCCAGCGCCGTGGCATAGACCTGCGCGGCATAGACATCGGGGGCCCGATAGCCGGGCGATTCGAAGGACAGCGCGAAATGCGCCTGTTCCAGCTTCTTCACCTCGCGCCGTTCGCCGCCCATGAACCGGGCGGGCTGCACCAGCCCGTTGCCGACCGGCTTCAGATGCCCGAACAGCGCCGTCGCCTGCGCCACGATGGCGTCATGGTCGATCCCGCCTGCCGCGGACAGGATCATCTGGTCCGGCCCGTAATGTTCGGCCACGAACCGCGTCAGATCCTCGCGAGAGAAGCCCGCGACGCGTTCCTCCGGTCCAAGGATCGTGCGCCCGAACGGCTGGTCGGGATAGGACGCCTCGTGCAGCCAGTCGAAGATGATGTCGTCCGGCGTGTCCAGCGCCTGCCCGATCTCCTGCAGGATGACGCCGCGTTCGACCTCGATCTCGCGCGGCTCGAACACCGGGTTCAACACGATGTCGGCAATGACGTCCAGCGCCAGCGCCACGTCATTTTCCAGCACCCGCGCGTAATAGGCGGTCATCTCGCGGCTGGTATAGGCGTTGATGTAACCGCCCACATCCTCGATCTCTTCGGCGATCTTCAGCGCGGTCCGGCGCTTCGTGCCCTTGAACGCCATGTGTTCAAGGAAATGCGCGATGCCGTTCTGCTCGACCCGCTCGTGCCGTCCGCCCGCCGTGACCCAGACCCCGACCGAGGCCGATTTCAGCCCCGGCATCTGCTCGGTCACGATACGGAAACCGTTGGGAAGCGTGTCGAGCCTGATCGTCAACGGCCGGTCCTTTCGCGGATGAAGGTTTCCACCGCGGACAGATCGTTCGCGATGCGGTTGACACGCTCGGGGCGGTCGAAAAGGTCGGCCATATGCGGCGGCAGGGCCGGACGGATGCCGGAAGCGGCCTCGACCGCATCGGGGAACTTGGCCGGATGCGCGGTCGCCAGCGTGATCATCGGCACGGTGCCCAGATGCTGCTCGGCCACCGCAACGGCAACCGCCGAATGCGGGCACAGCAATTCGCCCGTCCCGTCCAGCACGCGGCGAATGGTGGCGCTCGTCTCCTCCTCGGACACGCGGCCCGAATCGAAGCTCGCGCGCAGCGTTTCCAGCGCCCCTTGCGAAATGTGGAAGCCCCCGGCCTTCAACTCGGCCATGAGCTGCGTCACCGCCGCACCGTCGCGACCGTAAGCATCGAACAGCGCCCGCTCGAAGTTCGACGACACCTGAATGTCCATCGACGGGCTGATCGACGGCTTCACCCCGTCCGGCACATAATCGCCCGAACTCAGCGCCCGGTGCAGGATGTCGTTCTGGTTGGTCGCCACCACCAGCTTTTCGATCGGCAGCCCCATTTTCCGCGCGATATAGCCCGCAAAGATGTCCCCGAAATTCCCGGTCGGTACGGTGAACGACACCGGACGCCCCGGCGCACCAAGCGACACGGCGGCGGTGAAATAATACACCACCTGCACCAGAACCCGCCCCCAATTGATGGAGTTCACGCCCGCCAGCCCCACCGCGTCGCGGAAGGTGAAGTCGTTGAACATATCCTTGACCAGCGCCTGACAGGTGTCGAAATCGCCATCCACCGCCAGCGTGTGCACGTTCGATTCCGACGGCGTCGTCATCTGCCGCCGCTGCACGTCCGATACGCGGCCATGCGGATACATGATGACCACATCGACGTTGGACAGCCCGCGGAACGCCTCGATCGCCGCCGACCCGGTATCGCCCGAGGTCGCACCGACGATGGTGATCTTCTCGCCCGATTTCGCCAGCGCGGCCTGGAACAGCTGGCCGATCAGCTGCATGGCGAAGTCCTTGAACGCCAGCGTCGGGCCGTGGAACAGCTCCAGCAGGAAATGGTTGGGCGCAAGCTGCACCAGCGGCGCGCGCGCGGCATGGGCGAACCCGGCATAGGCCTTGTCGATCAGCCCGCGCAGTTCCTCATCCGTGAACGTATCGCCCGTGAAGGGACGGATGACGCGGAACGCGACCTCCTCATAGCTTTGCCCCGCCAGCGCCGCGATTTCCGGCGCGGTGAACGCCGGTACGGTTTCCGGCACGTAAAGTCCGCCGTCGCGCGCAAGGCCGGTCATCATCGCCTCGCCAAAGGTCAGGACGGGGGCGGTTCCACGGGTCGAGATATATTTCATTCACGCATTTCCTTCACCACGCCGCCTGATACGCCAGAGCCAAAGCAGTGTCATCCCCACCCAGACCGCCGCAAGCGAAAACCACGTCAGGGCGTATCCCAGATGGTCGTTCGGGATCGCGCTCGTGTCGATGGGCAGCGGGATCACCCCGTCCCCGGTCGGCGTGCGGGCCACGACCAGCACAGGCTCCGTCCCCAAGGCAGACGCCATCGCAGGCACATCGCGCGCGAACCACAGATCCCCTTCCGGCGCGGGGGTGTAGCTGTCCACCTCCTCGGGCCAGTGCAGGTTGCCGTTCACCTCGGCCTCGGCCGCGTTCAGCGGATCGTTCCGCCACGCCTCATAGATGAAGCCGCGATCCACCATGATCCGCCGCCCGCCTGTCTCATAGGCGGCGATCACGCGGAACCCCGGCCCCATTTCCTTGTGGCCGACCAGCACCAGAAGCCGGTCCCCGGTGAACCGACCCTCCAGCCGTACGGGTTTGTATCGGTCGGCTTCGGTCGGCGCGTCGGGCAAGTCCCCCGGAACGTCCCGGATCTGCGCGTCGATGGCGGCGATGACGCCTTCCTTCCATTCCAGCCGCTGAAGCTGCCAGCGGCCAAGGCCCAGAAGGATCGCCGTGCCGATCAGGCCGATCAGCAGCGGGGCAAGAAATCGTTTCATGGATCTTCCAACGAAAAACGCGCGCCCGAACCGGCGCGCGTTGCAAAGGCTCGAAAGGGTTTACTGACCCCAGACGTAGATCGAGGCGAACAGGAACAGCCAGACCACATCGACGAAGTGCCAATACCACGCGGCCGCCTCGAAGCCGACATGCTTCTCGCGGCTCATCTGGCCCTGTTTCGCCCGGATCAGGCAGACGGCAAGGAAGATGGTGCCGATGATGACGTGGAACCCGTGGAAACCCGTCGCCATGAAGAAGTTCGCGCCATAGATGTTGCCCGAGAAGCCGAACGCCGCGTGGCTGTATTCATAGGCCTGGAACACCGTGAACAACACGCCCAGCCCCACGGCCAGCAGCAGCCCGTTCACCAGATCCTTGCGGTTGTCCTCATGCGCGATGGCATGGTGCGCCCAAGTGCAGGCCGCGCCAGAACACAGCAGGATCAGCGTGTTGATCAGCGGCAGGTGCCACGGATCGAAGGTTTCGATCCCCTCGGGCGGAAAGATGCCGTCGATGGCGGGCGACAGGCCGGACGGGTCCATCGGATAGATGGCGTGTTTGAAAAAGCTCCAGAACCACGCGGCGAAGAACATCACTTCGGACATGATGAACATGATCACGCCATAGCGCAGGCCAATCTGCACCACCGGGGTGTGATCGCCGACGAGGCTTTCCTTGATCACGTCACCCCACCAGCCCCACATGGTGTAAAGCACCAGCGCAAGGCCGATCAGGAACACCCAGGGGCCGCTTTCGGTCTTCATCCACAGCACGCTGCCATACAGCATGACGAAGGCCCCGACCGCGCTGATGAACGGCCAGACGGATGGCGGAAGGATATGATAATCGTGGTTCTTTGCGTGCGCCATCTCCGGGTCCCTCTGGCTGCGTAGCTTACTGTAGCGTGCTGCCCTTTGCGGGGGCAAGCGCGGCCTGCTCTTGCGGCAGGTCGGTTTGATAGAAAGTGTAGGACAGGGTTATGTGGTTGACGAACTTGCCTTCCCGGTCGTCCACCATCGCAGGATCGACATAGAAGGTCACCGGCATCTGCACCGTCTCGCCGGGTTGCAACACCTGCTGGGTGAAGCAGAAACAGTCGATCTTGGCAAAGAACCCGCCCGCCGCATCCGGTGCCACGTTATAAGTCGCGGTCCCGGCAATCGGCTTGTCGGTCGGGTTCGACGCCTCATAGAAGGCCAGCCCCGTCTCGCCGATCTTCAACGTCATCTGGCGCTGGGCGGGCTTGAATGTCCAAGGCATCCCCTTGTCCAGCGAGGCATCGAAGCGCACCGTGATCTCGCGGTCCAGCACGGTATCCGATGCGGATTCAGCCCGCGCGGTCGTCCCGGCGAACCCCGTCACCCGACAGAACCAGTCATAGAAAGGCACCGCCGCAAAAGACAGCCCGCACATCACCACCGCCACGCCCGCAAGGCGCAAGGCCGTCTTCTGCTGCGCGTTCATCGCGTCGCCTCCCCCGGCAGGACCGCCGTTCCGGTCACGCCCTGAAAGCCGTCCTTCTCGCCGATCTCGGTCACTTTCACCACGGTCAGCCCAAAGACCAGCGCGACGAACACCGCCAGCACGATCCCCAGCCCCATGTTGCGCCCGAAACGCCGCTTGTGCAGTTCGTGTTCGCGAAACATCACCAGCCTCCCAATCCCCAGGGCTTCAGCGCGGCCTCGGCCAGAAACGCGCCGAAATGCAGGAACAGATACATCAGGGAAAAGGCGAAGACCTTCTTCTCGACCTTGTATCCGTCGGCCTCGGCCTCCGCCTCCTCGCGCCGGACGATGCGCCACGCGCCCCAGATGAACATCGCGTTCAGCACGACCGCGACCGCAACATAGATCGGCCCGCCGATCGACGTGAACCCCGCGCCGATCGCCACAGGCGCCAGCAGCAGCGTATAGACCAGAATATGCTTCCGCGTGGATTTGCGCCCATGCGTCACGGTCAGCATCGGAACCTTGGCGGCCGAATAATCCGACTTCATGAACAGCGCCAGCGCCCAGAAATGCGGCGGCGTCCACATGAAGATCAGCGCGAACATCAGCACGCTTTCGACCGACACGCCGCCCGTTGCGACGGCCCAGCCGATCATGGGCGGAAACGCCCCCGCAGCCCCGCCGATCACGATGTTCTGCGGCGTCGTCCGCTTCAGCCACATCGAATAGATGACGACATAGAAGAAGATCGTAAACGCCAGAAAAGCCGCCGAAAACCAGTTCGCGGCCAGCCCCAGCATCATCACCGAAATGCCCGACAGCGCCAGCCCGAAGCCAAGCGCCTCGCCCGGCGCGATCCGCCCGCCGGGGATGGGGCGGCTTTGGGTGCGTTTCATCACCGCGTCGATATCGGCGTCCCACCACATGTTCAGCGCGCCCGAAGCCCCGCCGCCCAGCGCGATGAACAGGATCGACGCCAGCGCCACCAGCGGATGAACCCCCACCGGCGCGACCAGAAGCCCCACCATCGCGGTGAAGACCACAAGCGACATCACCCTCGGCTTCAAAAGCGAGAAGTAGTCGTTGAAACCGGCATCGCCGGTTCCTTCGAAGCTGTTGATGTCGCTCATGCCAGTATCCTTAGTTGGCGGCCACGGTCAGCGGGCCGCCATTCGATGCAACTTCGGTCGGAAGCGGGACATATCCACCCTCCGCCTTGGCCGCTGCAAGCCATTCGTCGTAAACTTGTTGCGAGACGACCTTGACCGTGATCGGCATATAGGCGTGGTCCTTGCCGCAAAGCTCCGAACACTGGCCGAAATAGACGCCCTCGCGGTCCGCGCTGAACCACAGTTCCGCCAGACGTCCCGGAACGCCGTCCTGTTTGACGCCGAAGGCAGGCATGGCCCAGGAATGGATCACGTCAGACGCCGTCACCTGAACCACGACCGTGGTGTTCACCGGCACGATCACCGCCGTATCCGTCGCCAGCAGGAAGTCCGAAGGCTCATACCCCGCTGCGGTCAGCTCCGCTTCGATCTCGGGGCTGCGCACTTTGCTCTCGCCACCGATCATGAAGCTGTCGAAAGCGATCTCGTCATCGACATATTCATAGGACCAGTACCACTGGTTGCCTGTCGCCTTGATGGTCAGCTCGGCCTCCGGGATCTCCTGCTGTTTGAACAGCACGGGCAGCGAAAACGCCCCGATAAAGACAAGGATCAGGATCGGCACGATGGTCCACGCGATCTCCAGCGGCGAATTGTGCGTGAAGGTCGCGGGCGTCTTGTTGGCGCGCGTGTTGAACCGGACGATGCACCAGATCAGCAGCGCCGTCACGAACACCGTGATCACGCCGATGATGATCAGCAGCATGTGGTCCAGACCCTGCAGGTCCCGCGCCAGTTCCGTCGCCGCCGGCTGGAATCCGGTCGCACCGGGGGTGGGCCGTCCCACCACTTCCAGCCCCTGCGCGATGGCCGTGCCACCCGCGAATGTCGCTGCCAGACCCACGGCAAACCCGTAAACGGAGGTCAGAGGTCGCATTTTCATATCCCGTTCCCGTATCGCGGCTTTTTGTGCCGCGTTCTCCTCCCACCCGCGATATCGGGCAGAATCCCGTTGTTTCCCTTTTCCGTGAAAACCATATTACCGCTCAATCGACAAGCAAAACAAAGCAGGCGCCCCATGACCGATGCCCCCTTCCGTCCGTTCGACACCCTGCTGGACGAGACGACCGCCCTTGCGATCCTGCGCGAGGCCACGCATGGCGCCGACGATGGCGAGCTTTTCCTTGAACGCCGCCGGTCCGAGGCGCTGGTGCTGGATGACGGCCGCATCAAGACCGCCAGCTACGATGCCTCCGAAGGTTTCGGCCTGCGCGCCGTGCGCGGAGAAGTCGCAGGCTACGCCCATTCGACCGAGATTTCCGAATCCGCCCTGCGCCGCGCGCTGGAAACGGCCCGCCTTGCCGTGGGCGATGGCGGCGGCACGCTCGCCCTGCCCCCCAAAGGCACCAACACCCACCTTTACACCGATGCCGACCCGATGGCCGACGCCACCTTCGCGGTCAAGATCGAGACGCTGCGCGAGATCGACGCCTTCGCCCGCGCGCTCGACCCCAAGGTCGTGCAGGTCTCCGCCACCATCTCCGCCAGCTTTCAGGAGGTCGAGATCCTGCGCCCCGAAGGTCTGCGCCTGACCGACATCCGCCCGATGGCCCGCATCAACGTCTCGGTCATCGTGGAAAAGGACGGGCGTCGCGAATCCGGCGGCATGGGCGGCGGCGGGCGCTTCGGCCTTGAACGCCTGATGCAGCCCGCGCATTGGCAAGGGATCGTGCGCGAGGCGCTGCGCATCGCTCTGGTCAACCTCGATGCTGTCCCTGCCCCCGCCGGCGCGTTCGACGTCGTGCTCGGCCCCGGCTGGCCCGGCATCCTGCTGCACGAGGCGGTCGGCCACGGGCTCGAAGGCGACTTCAACCGCAAGAACACCTCGGCCTTCTCGGGCCTGATCGGCCAGCGCATCGCCGCCCCCGGCGTCACCGTGCTGGACGACGGCACCCTCCCGGACCGCCGCGGCTCCATCTCCATCGACGACGAAGGCACGCCCTCGGCCCGCAACACGCTGATCGAGGACGGCATCCTCACCGGCTACATGCAGGACCGCCAGAACGCCCGCCTGATGGGCGCCCTACCCACCGGCAACGGACGCCGCGAAAGCTATGCCCACATCCCGATGCCGCGGATGACCAACACCTACATGCTGGGTGGCAAGGACGATCCGGCCGGCATCCTCGCCAGCCTGAAGGACGGCATCTATGCCGTCGGCTTCGGCGGCGGTCAGGTGGACATCACCAACGGCAAGTTCGTCTTCTCCTGCACCGAAGCCTATCGCGTGCGGAACGGCGTGGTGGGCGAGGCGATCAAGGGCGCGACGCTGATCGGCGACGGCGCGACGGCGATGAAGCAGATCCGCGCCATCGGCAACGACATGGCGCTGGACCCCGGCATCGGAAATTGCGGCAAATCGGGCCAGTGGGTGCCGGTAGGCGTCGGCCAGCCCACCCTCATGATCGGCGGCCTGACCGTGGGCGGATCGGCAACCTAGACCGCGGCAGCAGCGAAAGGCGAATGTCCCCTATGGGGACGCAGAGCCTTTCGCTTCCCCCGCCCAGTCCCAGGGCCGCGTGAAACAGCGCAGCGCCTCCTGCACGCGCGCGTCCTCCGCCTTCGGCGCCAGCATCGCCACCAGCCCCAGCTTCTTGTCCTCGACCACGCCCGTCACCCGGCTTTGCAGCCCGGCTTCGGCCAGCGCCGCGTCATAGACGCGCTTGATCGCCATCCGCCGCAGGTCGGGCTTGAAAACCTTGCCAACCGCCGTCTTCGGCAGCGCGTCCAGCACCTCGACATGCTTCGGCACAGCCGCGCGCTCCGAGATCCGCGCGCGGGCGAAATCGATCAGCTCCGTCGCCCCGACCTCCGCGCCCGCCACCAATTCGACATAGGCGCAGGGCAACTCTCCGGAGTGGGAATCCGGCTGGCCGATCGCTCCCACGAACGCGACCGAGGGATGCTCCATCAACGCCGCCTCGATCTGCGCGGGGTCGATGTTGTGCCCGCCCCGGATGATAAGATCCTTCGCCCGCCCGGTGATGAATAGATACCCGTCCGCGTCGATCCGCCCCAGATCGCCGGTATGCAGAAACCGGCCCGAGAACAGCCCCCGGTTCTTGTCCAGCTCGGTATAGGTCGAACCCTCGAACACGCCGGGGTTCGACACGCAGATCTCGCCCACCTCGTCCACGTCGCACACCCGTTCCCCGTTCAGGATACGGACCTCGGTATGCGGAAAGGGCAGCCCGACCGAGCCGATCTTCTTCGCCCCGCCCGGCGGGTTCACCGACACAAGGCAGGTGCATTCCGTCAGGCCATAGCCTTCGATGACCTGCACCCCCGTCGCCTTCTCGAACCGATTGAACAGTTCCACCGGCAGCGGCGCCGAGCCCGAAAACGCCGACCGCAAGGACGACACATCCGCGTCGATCTTGCGCTGCATCAGCGCCGCCAGCGCCGTCGGCACCGTCACCAGATAGCTCGCGCGGTGTTTCTCGATCAGCTTCCACAGATTGTCGAACACCCCGTCCCCGCGATACCCCGCAGGCGTCGGCAGCACGATCTGCGCCCCGGATGCGATCATCGACATCAGGATGGGATAGACGGCAAAGACGTGAAACAGCGGCAGTGGGCACATGACGACATCGTCGGGTCGGAACAGAAGCCGCTGCCCGATCCAGCCGTTATAGACCATGCCCGACACCTTGTGCTGCGCGACCTTCGGCATCCCCGTGGTCCCGCCGGTGTGGAAATAGGCCGCCACCCGATCCTCGGGCGGATCGTCAAAGGTCAGTTCCGCCGGCTGCGCCGCGATCGCCTTGGCGAAATCCATCACCCGCGCCCCATGCGCGGCCGGATTCTTCGGGCGCAGGAATGGCACGATCCACCGTTTCGGCGGCGCAAGATAGCGCAGCAGGTCCACCTCGATCACCGTCGTCACGCCCGGCGCTTCGGCCAAAGCCGCGCCGACCTTCTGCGCCACGTCGGATTTGGGAAAGGCTTTCAGCGTCACGACGACCTTCGCCTTCGTCTCGCGCAGGATCGCCGCGATCTGCTCCGGCTCCAGCAGCGGGTTGATCGGGTTCACGATCCCCGCGACCGCCCCGCCCAGCAAGGTCACAGCCGTCTCCAGCGCATTCGGCAGAACGAAGGCGACCACGTCCTGCCGCCCCACACCAAGGCTGCGGAACAGGTTCGCCGCCTGGCAGACCTGCGCATGAAGCTGCTGCCAGGTCAGTGTTTCGGCCCCGGTCTTCGGGTCCGCGAAAAGCCGATAGGTGATCGCAGGCCGCGGCCCATGGGCGCGCCGCGCCCGGTCCAGAAATTCGTGCATGGTCTTTGCCACGTCACGATCCTTCCAGGCCGCCTCGGCCTCGATGGCCACCAGATCCGCCCGCGATGCGAAACCTGTCATGTCGATCCTCTCCGTTCCCCGGTCCCGAGGATGACGTTTTCGCCCATCATTGCAAGGCGTGGCGTGGCGTCACGCCGCCGCGGTGAATTGCAGCTGCGCAAGGCGGGCATAAAGCCCCCCCTCCGCCACAAGACTGTCATGCGTGCCGGTCGCAACGATGCGCCCATGATCGAACACGACGATCCGGTCCGCTTTCTTCACCGTCGCCAGCCGGTGCGCGACGACCAGCGTGGTGCGCCCCTCTGCCAGCTTGTCGACCGCGCGCTGCACCGCCAGTTCCGATTCCGCATCCAGCGCCGAGGTCGCCTCGTCCAAAAGCAGGATCTTCGCATCGCGCAGGATCGCACGGGCCAGCGCCACGCGCTGCTTCTGCCCGCCCGACAGCATCACCCCCCGCTCGCCCACATAGGTGTCGTAACCTTCGGGCAGCGCGGTCAGGAAATCATGCGCGGCGGCGGCGCGGGCGGCCTCCTCCACCTCGGCATCCGTGGCGTCGGGACGGCCAAAGCGGATGTTTTCCCGCGCACTGGCGGCGAAGATGACCGGGTCCTGCGGCACCAGCGCAATGTCGCGCCGGAAATCGTCCCGCGCCATGGTCGGCAGGTCCACGCCGTCGATGCTGACCGTGCCCGATTGCGGATCGTAATAGCGCAGCAGCAGTTGCAGGATCGTCGTCTTTCCCGCTCCCGAGGGGCCGACAAGCGCCACAGTCTCGCCCGGTGCGATCCGCAGCGTCACGCCGTCCAGCGCCGATTGCCCGGGCCGCGCGGGATAGTGGAAATGCACGTCGTCGAACACGATCTCGCCCCGCGCCGGACGCGGAAGCGCCTGCGGCACGGCGGGGTCCTGCACCGGGTCCTCGGCGGCCAGCAGCTCGGTCAGACGTTCCGTCGCCCCCGCCGCCCGCTGCAACTCGCCCCAGATATCCGACAGCGCCCCGACCGAACCGGAGACCATCACGGCATAGATGACGAACTGCACCAGCTCGCCCGTGGTCATCCCGCCCGCACGCACGTCCCGCGCCCCGATCCAGAGAACCCCCACCACGCCCGCAAAGACGAGGAAGATGACGATGACCGTCATCAACGCCCGCGTCGTGATCCGCTGTTTCGCGGCATCATAGGATTTCTCGGTCAGATCGCCGAAGCGACCGCGCACCGCACCCTCCTGCGTGAAGGCCTGAACCGTGGCGACGGACAAAAGCGCCTCGGACGCATTGCCCGAGGATTGCGCGATCCAGTCCTGATTGGCGCGGCTCAGCTTGCGCAGGCGGCGGCCCAGCACCACGATCGGCACGACGACCGCCGGCACCAGCAAAAGCACCAGCCCCGTCAGCTTGGCCGAGGTCACGAACAGCATCGCCAGCCCGCCCACCAGCATCAACAGGTTTCGCAGCGCGATGGAGACGGAGGAGCCGATGACCGACAGGATCAGCGTCGTGTCGGTGGTCAGGCGCGACAGAACCTCGCCGGTCAGGATACGCTCGAACCAGCCGGGGCTCATGGCGGTGACGCGGTCGAAGACGGCACGGCGGATGTCTGCGATCACCCGCTCGCCCAGCCGGGTCACGAGGTAATAGCGAAGCCCCGTCCCAATGGCGAGCAGGACGGCGATGGCAAGGAAGGCCGCGAAATACTGGTCCAGAAGCTCTGCCGTGTCGGTCGTGAACCCGTCCACGACCCGCCGCACGGCGATGGGCAGGATCAGGCTGACCGAGGCCGTCAGAACCAGCGCAGCAAAGGCCCCCAGCATCAGTATCCGGTAGGGCGCGAGGAAAGGCGACAGGGCGCGCAATGCGCCCACGCGGCGCGAGGATGCGCGTTCGGCCTGGCTGGTATCGGTCATCGCGTTCCCCCATCGAATGCGGATCGGGGTTTAGGCCCTGCGCGCCTCCGGGGCAAGTCGTGCAATGGTCGCGGGAACGCTCCCGCCACTCGTCGATGCGCTGCGCGCACCTTCTCGACGTTGGGCCGGGCGCCGGGGCGATGCCCCGGCGCAACGCCACCGCCAGCGTGAGGGGCAGGACGCGAAGCGTCCGCGCGCGACGAGGGCCCTCCCTCGTGGAGGGGTCGAGGAGCGCGCCCCTTCCCCTTTGGGCGCGACCGTGGCAACAATCCCAGCATGACAGCGCTCCAGCATTTCGCAGCCCCCGACGGTGCCCGCCTCGCCTTTCGCGACGAGGGCGAAGGTCTTCCGCTCCTCTGCCTCGCCGGGCTGACCCGGACAATGGGCGATTTCGACTACCTGAAGCCGCACCTCCCTCCCTGCCGCCTGATCCGCATGGACTGCCGGGGGCGCGGCGCGTCCGATTTCACCGGCGCCCCCACCTATACCGTCGCGCAAGAGGCGCGGGACGCGCTTGCCCTGCTCGACCATCTTGGCATCCCAAAGGCCGCAATCCTCGGCACCTCGCGCGGCGGGCTGATCGGGCTCGCGCTGGCCGCGACGGCAAAGGACCGCCTCATCGGGCTCTGCCTCAACGATGTCGGTCCGGCGATCGAGCGCACGGGCCTGACCCGCATCTTCGACTACCTTGGCCGCAACCCCGCCGCGAAAACGCATGAGGCGCTGGCAACCCGCCTTCCCGCGCTGATGCCGGGCTTCGCCAATGTCCCGCAGGATCGTTGGCTGGCCGAAGCGCGGCTGCACTATCGCGAAACCGCGACCGGGCTGCACATCACCTACGACCCCGCCCTGCGCGACGCCTTCATCGCCGCGATGGACGGCCCGCCCTTCGACGCGTGGCCCCTGTTCGATGCCGCCGCCGGCCTGCCACTTGCGCTGATCCGTGGCGCGAACTCCGACCTGCTGTCCACCGCCACCGCGAATGAAATGCGCCGCCGCCGCCCCGACATGACCTTCGCCGAGGTGCCGGATCGCGCGCATATCCCCTTCCTTGACGAGCCGCCCGCAATCGCCGCCATCGCCCAGTTCCTGAAGGCCTGCCAATGAACATCCAGATGATCGAAGCCGCCGCCGGACGCCTGCGCGGCCACGCGCGCGTTACCCCCCTTCTCTCCTCGCCCGACCTCGACCGGATCGCGGGGCGGCGGGTGCTGGTGAAGGCCGAATGCCTGCAGCACACCGGATCGTTCAAGTTCCGCGGCGCATGGTCCGCCGTGTCGGCTCTGGACCCCGAAACACGGGCGCGGGGGGTGATCGCCATCTCCTCGGGCAACCATGCACAGGGCGTCGCGCTGGCGGCGGCGCGGCACGGCACCGGCGCGGTCATCGTCATGCCCGCCGACGCGCCGAAGCTGAAGATCGACAATACCCGCGCCTTGGGGGCCGAGGTGATCCTCTATGACCGCGCCACCGAAGATCGCGAGGCCATCGGCGAATCCCTTGCCGCCGAACGCGGCCTGACGCTGATCCGTCCCTTCGACGACCCGCAGGTGATCGCAGGCCAAGGCACCACGGGGCTGGAGATCGCGGAACAGGCGCTGGCCGCCGGGGTGAAGGCCGCCGACGTCATTGTCTGCTGCGGCGGGGGCGGCCTGTCCTCCGGCATCGCGCTGGCCTTGGAAGGGTCTGCCCTGCGCGTGAGGACGGCGGAACCTGCGGGCTTCGACGACATGGCCCGCTCGCTCCTCGCGGACGAGCGGCTGGCGAACGGCCCCGCCAGCTCGATCTGCGATGCGATCCTGACGCCGAAACCGGGCGAGCTGACCTTCCCCATCCTGTCGCGCCTTGCCGGTCCCGGCATCGTCGTCACCGATGACGAGGCGCTGGACGCCGTCGCTCAAGCCTTCCTGCGGCTGAAGATCGTGCTGGAGCCGGGCGGCGCGGTCGCCCTTGCCGCCGCATTGTCCCACGCGCCGGAGATCGAGGCGGACACGGTGATCTGCGTCGCCTCGGGCGGGAACGTGGACCCTGCGACCTTTGCTTCAGCCTTGGCACGGCTGGGCTGATGCCGCTTCTGCCTCTTCGCGACATCGCGCTGAACTATGCCGAATCCGGTCACGGTGCCCCGGTGGTGTTGCTGCACCCCGAGGGGCTGTCGCTGCAGGCATGGGACGCTGTGCAGCTGCCGGGACGCATCATCCGGCCCGACATGCGCGGGCATGGCCTTTCCGCCTGCTCGCCGCCGCCCTATGCGATGGGCGCGCTGATCCGCGATGCCGAGGCGCTGATGGATGCGCTTTCGGTCCGCGATGCGGTGGTTGTCGGCATTGGTATCGGCGGCCTGATCGCGCAGGGGCTGGCGGTGAAGCGACTGGACCTCGTGCGCGGGCTGGTGCTGGCGAATACCGCCGCGCGCATCCCCGCCCCCGCCGCATGGCAGGCCGCACAGGAATCGGCCACCGCGATGGACCCGCTGGTGGAGCCGCTGATCGACCGCTGGTTCCCGCGTCCCGCCCGCGAAAGCGACGCTGCAAACGCGGCGCGCACCCTGCTGCGCCGCACCGATCCGAGCGGATATGCGGGCGTCATGGCGGCGATGGCGGGCACCGACTTCTACACCACCACCGCCACGCTGACCCTGCCGACGCTGGTGATCGCCGGGACCGGCGACGGTGCAGTCCCGCCCGATCTGGCGCGCGAGACGGCGGATCTGATCCTTGGCGCCGAGTTCCGGCTGATGCGCGCGGGGCATTTGCCCTGCCTTGAACAACCGGGCGCACTTGCCGCGCTGATCGGTGATTTCCTGTCGCGCATCGGTCACTGACTCTTTCTGTCGGGCGCTTCTGTCCAATTTGTCGCACCCCTCGCTTGCGCTACACGTCCCCTCAAGCAGCAAGCGACCCATCCCGGCAGCCAGCCCCGTGCCAGCGCCCCAGATCGGCAGCCAGCCAAGCTTCTGAAAACCTTGACCTCCAGGCTTCCAGCCCCAGATACAGGTCATGGGCGATCTTATCCGTATCATCTTCGCGATCCTGCTTCCTCCGGTCGGGGTCTTTCTGCAAGTCGGCTTCCGTGGGGCCTTCTGGCTGAACATATTGCTGACGCTGCTGGGCTATCTCCCGGGCATCGTCCACGCGGTCTGGATCATCGCACGCAGATAGGCTGGAACAGCCGCGCGGGATGACTGTTTCCCTCCGATCAAATCGGGAGGAAACCATGAAACTCATCTTGTCCGCCGCGTTGTGCCTTGCCGCCACGGCCGCCAGCGCCGATTGCGCCGCCGAACTTGCGCGCCTTCAGGGCGGCATTTCCAAGGACGGCTCGCTCGCCCCGCTGGAACAGCCTCAGGCCGGCATCGCCAAGGACGGCACAACCGCGCCGCTGAACGCAGATCCGGGCATCGCCACCTCGCCCGCCGACGTTCAGGCGCAGCAGGACGGCGCGCCGACCGCGGCCGAGGACGCCGCCGAAGGCCGCGATGCCGCCATCGAACGCGCCCGGCAGGCCATGGCCGCGGGCGACGAGGCCGGGTGCATGGACGCTTTGCAGGGTCTTTGAACGCGAAGGTGACTTTCATCCCCCCGCCATCGTCCCTATGATGCGCGCGACTTTTGATGCGCCAAGGAACGATGATGATGAAACGGCTGCTGCTTGCCCTTGCCATGACCGCTGTTCCGGCGCTTGCCCACGGGTTCGAAACCCGTGCCACGGCTGCGTGGGTCTATGACATCACGACCCGGACCGTCCTTCTGGACAAGAACGCCAACACCCCCCTGCCGCCCGCGTCCATGTCCAAGCTGATGACGCTGAACATGCTGTTCGAGGCGCTGCACGATGGCCGCGTCACGATGGAGACGACCTTCCCCGTATCCACCAAGGCGTGGCAGATGGGCGGATCGAAGATGTTCGTCGAACCCGCCGACCGCCCCACGGTCGAGGAGCTGATCCACGGCATCATCATCAACTCGGGCAACGATGCTTGCGTCGTGGTGGCCGAAGGGCTGGCCGGGTCCGAAGAAGCCTTTGCCCGTCTGATGAACGAACGCGCCGGGCAGCTTGGCATGACGGCGTCGCATTTCGCCAACTCCTCGGGCTGGCCGCACCCGGAACACCGGATGTCGATGCATGACCTCGGCCTGCTGGCGACCCGCCTGATCACCGAATTCCCCGAGCTTTACAAAAACTTCGCGCTGACCGAGTTCAACTACAAGAACCGCGTGCCGTCCAATGCCAACAACCGCAATCCGCTGCTGCGCCTTGGCGCGGGCGACTGGACGGCGGACGGGCTGAAGACCGGCCACACGCAGGAGGCCGGGTTCGGCCTGACCGGTTCGGCCGTGTCCAAGACCGATGGCCGCCGCGTGGTCTTCGTGCTGACCGGGCTGCAATCTGATGCCGACCGGGCGACCGAATCCGAGGCGATCGTGAACTATGCCTTCCGCCAGTTCGTGCAGAAGACCGTGGTCCGGTCCGGGCAGCGTGTGGGCGAGGCCGACGTCTGGCTGGGCCAGACCGAACGTGTCGGGCTGGTCACGCAATCCGAGGTGAACCTGCTGGTTCCCGCCTCGGTCCAGGATGCGATCACGGCGGACATCGTCTATACCGGCCCGGTCTCGGCCCCCGTCGCGCAGGGCCAGCAAGTTGCCGAACTGATCATCCGCGTCCCCGAGATGCCGGAAACCCGCGTTCCGCTGCTGGCCGAGGCTGCGGTTGCGAATGGCGGCTTCGGCACGCGCCTGTCCACCGCCGCCCGCGTGCTGGCCGAACGCTTCATCGCCGCCGAACCTGCCCCCGCCGAACAACCGGCTTCCTGACCCTTGGCGCGGTTCATCGCGGTCGAGGGGATCGACGGCTCTGGCAAGACCGGGGTCGTGCGCGCCATTGCCCAAGCCATCCCCGATGCGCTCACCACGCGCGAGCCGGGCGGCACGCCGCAGGGCGACCGTCTGCGCGGGCTGCTGCTGGCGGGCGATGGCGCGGCGTGGGACCCGATGTCAGAACTGCTGATGATGACCGCCGCGCGGGTGGAACATGTGCGCCGCGTGATCCGGCCCGCGCTGGATGCCGGCCGAACCGTGGTGTCGGACCGCTTCCTCGGCTCCACCCTCGCCTATCAGGGGGCGGGGCGCGGGATGGACGCGGGGCTGATCCGCGATCTGCATGACCGCGCGGTGGGGGGTATCCTGCCCGATCTGACCATCGTGCTGGACCTCGATCCCGCCATCGGCCTGTCGCGCAGCCGCAAACGGCTCAGCGCCGAGGCGGTGGACGAAGGGCGGTTCGAAAGCCTCGACCTCGCCTTCCATTCCCGCGTGCGCCAATCCTATCTGGATCAGGCCCACAGCGCGCCGGAGCGCCACGCGATCATCGACGCGGCTTCTGCGCCCGAGATCGTGGCGCAGCAAGTGCTGGCTGCACTGGCAGCCTGTTGCAAACCTGCAACCTAAAGTTTTCCAATAGCTTTTCGTTAACCCTGAGATGGACGCCCCGATCGCGGCGTGGCATGAGCCGCCGTTCGCAGCTGGGCTGCGAGTGCTTTCAGGAAAATTAGAATGGTTAAAGCGGTCAAGCTGCCCGTCGTCACGAATGTGAACGCAACCCAAATGGCGAATGCGATCTTCGGGAGCGGCACGAAAGTCATTTCTGCGAAATATTCTGGCGATGCCGCATCCAAGGGCATCTACAGCAACGGGCTTGCGACCTCGCCGGGGGTGCTGCCTTCCGATACGGGCGTCATCCTGTCCACCGGACGGGCGGACGCCTTCACGACGGCGGCGAACACCGCGAACAAGACCAATGCCTCGACCAACACCCTGGGTGCTGACAACAACCCGTATCTGAACGCCATCGCAGGCACGGCGACCCATGACGCCGCCGTGTTCGAGGCGACCTTCGTGCCGGACGGGTCGGTCCTGACGATGCAGATCGTCTTCGCGTCCGAGGAATATCCCGAATATGTCGGCGGAAAATTCAACGACGCTGTCGGCATCTATGTCAACGGCGTGCGGGCCGAGTTGACGGTCGGCAACGGCGACATCTCGATCAACAACATCAACGCCACGGGCGCGAACCGCGGTCTTTTCAAAGACAACGCCAACGGCGCCTACAACACCGAGATGGACGGGTTCACCGTGACCCTGACGCTGAAGGCCCCCGTCAAGCCGGGAGTCAACAACACGATCTGGATCGGCATCGCCGATGCGGGCGATTCAACCTACGATTCCAACCTCGTGATCGCCGGGAAAAGCGTCCAGACCAGCATCGTCGCGCAGGATGACGAGATCGCGCTGAAACAGGGCGCCACGGGCATCGTCGATGTGCTGGCCAACGACATCGGCCCGCTGAAGACCGCGCTGACGATCACCCATATCAACGGCGTCCCGGTCAAGGCGGGGGACAGCGTCACGCTCGCCTCCGGCACCGTGGTCAGGCTGCTGCCGAACGGCACGCTTGCTATCACATCCGCTGGAAACGGGCCGGAGGTCATCAGCTATACCACCAGCGATGGCAGCGCCGCGTCGGACACGGGCTTCGTCAATGTCGCGACCATTGCCTGCTTCACCGCCGGAACGCGGCTGGAGACGCCCGGCGGCGCGCGGCGGATCGAGGATTTGCGCCCAGGAGACATGGTCCTGACCCGCGACGACGGCCCGCAACCCCTGCGCTGGATCGGAACCTCCACCGTCGCAGCAGAGGGGCGCTTCGCCCCCAACGCCATCGCCCCGAATGCGCTTGGCAGGCACGATGCGATCGAACTGTCGCCCAATCACCGCATTCTGATCGAAGGGCACCGGGCCGAACTTCTGTTCGGCGAAGGCGAGGCGCTGGCCAAGGCGCGCGACCTGGTCAACGATCTGACCGTCACCCGCCGGACGGGCGGCAATGTCACCTATGTCCACGTCCTGTTCGACAGACATCAGATCGTCACGGCGAATGGGCTGGACAGCGAAAGCTAGCTCCCCGGCCCGGAAACCATGCGGTCCTTCGACCGGGACGTGCAGGAGGAGATCTTCGGCCTGTTCCCGACGCTGGATCGTGAAACCTGCCTCGGCTACGGCCCTGCGGCGCGGCTGACGCTGAAGGCGCATGAAACCCGCGCCTGGGCCAGCTAGATCGCGACCCCGTGCCGCGCGGCAAGGTCGGTGAAGAACTGCCAAGCCACGCGGCCCGATCGCGCGCCGCGGGTCGCCTGCCACTCGATCGCCTCGGCCCGCAGGGTGTTTTCGTCGATGCGCAGCCCATGCGCGTCGCAATAACCGCGGATCATCGCAAGGTAATCATCCTGCGTGCAGGGGTGGAAGCCCAGCCACAGCCCGAAACGGTCGGACAGGGAGACCTTTTCCTCCACCGCCTCGGACGGGCTGATGGCGGTGGACCGTTCGTTCTCGATCATGTCGCGGGGCATCAGGTGGCGGCGGTTGGACGTGGCGTAAAGCACCACATTTTCGGGCCGCCCCTCGATCCCGCCATCCAGAACGGCCTTCAGCGATTTGTAATGCTGGTCATCATGGCTGAAGGAAAGGTCATCGCAGAACAGCACGAACTGTTTGTCCGATGCGCGCAGATGCGCCAGCAGCCGCTGGACCGAGGGCAGATCCTCGCGCGCAAGCTCCACCAGTTTCAGATCCAGCCCCTCGGCCCGGACCTGCGCGTGGATCGCCTTGACCAGTGATGATTTCCCCATCCCCCGCGCGCCCCAAAGCAGCGCGTTGTTCGCCGGAAGCCCCTTGGCGAAATGGCGGGTATTCTCCAGCAGGATGTCGCGGGCACGGTCCACACCGACCAACAGGCCGACATCCACACGCGCCACCTTGGCCACCGGCTCCAGCCGGTCGGGGGCGGTGTGCCAGACGAAGGCTTCGGCGGCATTCAGATCGGGCGCGGCCGGAGGGGGCGGGCTGATCCGCTCCAGCGCCTCGGCGATGCGGATCAGCGGATCGCTCACTCCTCGTCCTCCACCCACAGACCCTCGGCGCGCAGCTTCGCCTCGCGGTTCTTCTCGATCCGGCGGATGATGACGATCGAGATTTCATAGAGCGGATAGACCGCACCGAACAGGATCAGCTGGCTCATGATGTCAGGAGGGGTCGCCACGGCCGCAAGGATCAGGATGACCACGATGGCGTATTTGCGGACCGACGAAAGACCCGCCGCCGAAATCAGCCCCGCCTTCCCCATCAGCGTCAGCAGCACCGGAAGCTGGAAGCACAGACCGAAGGCGAGGATGAACTTCATCGTCAGCCCGAGGTATTCCTGTGCCGAGCCCTGGAATACGATACCCGCAGGGGGTGCCCCCGCCTCGCCCGGTGCCGGGGCGGTTTGCTGGAACCCGAGGAAGAAGTCGAAGGCGGTCGGCAGCACGACGTAGAAACAGAAGGCAGCGCCGAAGAAGAACATCGCGGGCGACGCCAGCAGGAACGGCAGGAAGGCCGACTTTTCCGTCTTGTAGAGCCCCGGCGCAACGAAGCGCCACAGCTGATAGGCGATGATCGGAAACGCCACGACCAACCCGCCGAACAGCGCGATGTTGACCGAGACGAAGAAGCCTTCCTGCAGCTTGATCATCACCAGTCCGCAATCCTGACCGCGATCGGCCAGCGCGTTGCAGACCGGACGCGACAGGAAGTTGAAGACATGCTGTGCGAACGGGAAGATCGCGAAGACCGCCACCACATAGGCGACCAGCGCCCAGATGATCCGGGTGCGAAGTTCCTTCAGGTGTTCGACAAGGGGGGCACTGCTGTCGTCGATCTCGTCGGTCATCACGGCTTCTTGGGCAAGGGTTTGCGCGGAACGGCCCGCCGCGCGGGGCGGTCATCGACGACTTTGCGGCGGCGCACCGGCTCGGGGCGCGGGCGCGGCGGCGCGGCTTCGGCCTTCACCACCGGCGGCGGCGCGGGCGCGACGGGAGGTGCCGTCACGGCGGCTGCCGTCGTCTTGGCCAGTGCGGCGTCCACTTCGGCCTTGGGCGTGCGCTGAAGCGCGTTGACGCTCCGCATCGGGTCCCAATTCTCGAACTTGGTCGCAGAGGTCTTCAACGCATCGAGACCCATCGCCGACGGCGAGGTCGCCTTGCGAAGATCGCGCGCCACGTCATCGACGCCCGCCTCCTTGGCAACGTCTTCCATCGCGCGGGAAAAATCCCGTGCCATGGACCGCGCCTTGGCCGTGAACCGCCCCAGCGTGCGGAACATTTCCGGCAGGTCCTTTGGGCCCACGACGATCAGCGCGACGACGCCGATCATGATGAGCTCGCTCCACCCGATATCGAACATGGATCAGCCTTTATATGGGACCGATCAGACTTTCTTCTGGTCGGGCGTCGTCTCGGGGGTCACGTCGCGGGCATCGGCAGCCTTCTGCTGTTCGATCTCCTCGGACCCGTCCTTCACGCCGCGCTTGAACGCGGTGATGCCCTTGCCGACTTCACCCATCAGCGAGGAAACCTTGCCACGCCCGAACAGCACCAGCAGGACCACACCGATGATCAGGATCTCGGTAATACCAAAGCGTCCCATGGCCATCTCCTTCCATCGGGCGGCCACGCCGCCCGTTCTAATGATCAGACCCGATCTTTAAACGTCCGCCGTCCGCTTTCAAAGGGTGAAAGCGGCGGCGTTCCCGGAAAGTTGAGCCTTCAGATGGTAGCGACCGTCGCGCCGCCGTCCAGCAGCACGTTCTGCCCCACGATGAAACCGGCATGTTGCGAACACAGGAACGCGCACATCGCCCCGAACTCCGCCGCCGTGCCGTAGCGCCCTGCGGGTATGCCCGCCTGATGCGCTCTGCGCGCATCGTCCAGCGACACACCCTGCTTCTCGCTCGCGGCCTTGTTCAGCGCGGCGATCCGGTCGGTGT
Source organism: Falsirhodobacter xinxiangensis (assembly GCF_004959935.1). Lineage (GTDB taxonomy): Bacteria > Pseudomonadota > Alphaproteobacteria > Rhodobacterales > Rhodobacteraceae > Falsirhodobacter > Falsirhodobacter xinxiangensis. The sequence continues at coordinate 96,673 of NZ_SMYN01000009.1, forward strand.
CATGGCTGCCCGGCAGCAGGTTGTTGATATTGACCCCCTGCGCCGCCACCTGCCGCGAGGTTCCGGCGACATAGCCCGTCAGCCCCGTCCGCGCCGCGTTCGACAGGCCAAGCTGCGCGATGGGCGCCTTGACCGATTGCGAGGTGATGTTGACCACCCGCCCCCATCCGCGATCGACCATCCCCGGCACGATGGCCGTCATCAGCGCGATGGGCGTCAGCATGTTGGCATCCAGCGCCTTCAGGAAATCCTCGCGCGTCCAATCCGACCAGATGCCGGGGGGCGGTCCGCCCGCATTCGTGACCAGAATGTCGAACGGCCCTTCGGCCAGCACCTTGGCGCGGCCTTCCTCGGACGTCACGTCGGCGGCGATGGCCGTCACGTTCACGCCATGCCCGCGCAGGCGCTCGGCTGCCGCCTCCAGCGCCTCGGACCCGCGGGCGTTGATGACGAGATCCACGCCCGCTTCGGCCAGCGCCTCGGCGCAGCCATAACCCAGACCCTTGCTGGAGGCGCAAACCAAAGCCCGTTTGCCGCGAATACCCAAGTCCATCCCGTCTCTCCCTTATGGACGCGCATCGCGCCGTGATGTATGCCGCTGCCCATGCTGGACAACCGCCCGACCCTTCCGCCCGAAATCGCTCGCCGCCGGACCTTTGCGATCATTTCGCATCCCGACGCCGGGAAAACAACGCTGACCGAAAAGTTCCTGCTGTTCGGCGGGGCGATCCAGATGGCCGGACAGGTCCGCGCCAAGGGCGAAGCGCGGCGCACGCGGTCCGACTTCATGAAGATGGAACAGGATCGCGGGATCTCGGTTTCCGCCTCGGCCATGTCGTTCGAATTCGGGCAGTATCGCTTCAACCTGGTCGATACGCCCGGCCACAGCGATTTTTCGGAAGACACCTACCGCACGCTGACGGCGGTGGACGCCGCGATCATGGTGATCGATGGCGCCAAAGGCGTGGAATCGCAGACCCGCAAGCTGTTCGAGGTGTGCCGCCTGCGCGATCTGCCGATCCTGACGTTCTGCAACAAGATGGACCGCGAATCCCGCGACACGTTCGAAATCATCGACGAGATTCAGGAAAACCTCGCCATCGACGTCGCCCCCGCCTCGTGGCCGATCGGCATGGGCCGCGACTTCGTCGGCGCCTATGACCTGCTGCACGACCGGCTGGAGATCATGGACCGCGCCGACCGCAACAAGGTGGCGGAATCGATCAAGATCACCGGCCTCGATGATCCGAAGCTGGCCGATCACGTCCCGGCCGACCTGCTGGAGAAGCTGCGCGAGGAAGTGCAGATGGCGCGCGAACTGCTGCCCGCCTTTGATCGGCAATCCTTCCTTGAAGGGCATATGACGCCGATCTGGTTCGGATCTGCCATCAACTCCTTCGGGGTGAAGGAGTTGATGGACGGCATGGGCGAATACGGCCCCGAGCCGCAGCCGCAGAATGCCAAGGAACGCCAGCTCGATGCCGGGGAAAACAAGGTGGCGGGCTTCGTGTTCAAGGTTCAGGCCAACATGGACCCGAAACACCGCGACCGCGTGGCGTTTGTCCGTCTGGCATCCGGGCATTTCGAACGCGGGATGAAGCTGCTGCACGTCCGGTCCAAGAAACAGATGGCGGTGTCCAACCCCGTCCTGTTCCTTGCCGCCGACCGCGAACTGGCCGAGGAGGCCTGGGCCGGCGACATCATCGGCATCCCGAACCACGGCCAGCTTCGCATCGGCGACGCGCTGACCGAGGGTGAGGCCCTGCACTTCACCGGCATTCCCAGCTTTGCGCCGGAACTGCTGCAAGGCGTGCGCGCGGGCGATCCGATGAAGGCCAAGCATCTGGAAAAGGCGCTGATGCAATTCGCCGAAGAAGGCGCGGCCAAGGTGTTCAAACCTGCAATCGGCTCGGGCTTCATCGTCGGCGTGGTCGGGCAGTTGCAGTTCGAGGTTCTGGCATCCCGGATCGAGCAGGAATACTCGCTGCCCGTCCGGTTCGAGCCGTCGCAGTTCACCTCGGCCCGCTGGGTGCAGGGGCCGAAACCGGCGGTGGACAAGCTGGCGAACGTCAACAAGGGCCACATGGCCACCGACAGCGATGGCGACGCGGTTTTCTTGACCCGCCTGCAATGGGACATCGACCGCGTGCAGCGCGATCATCCCGACGTGAAGCTGACCGCGACCAAGGAAATGATGGTCTGACGGGCGGATTCCCGCGCTAAACTTGACCGCCCCCTCAATTTCCTGTAGGGGGCGGAACATGACGCCGGGGCGCCCGGAAATTGTAGCGTCCCATACATCCATGCGGTCCGATACCGCATCACTCAGGACGCCAATGACCAAATTCACAGATCTCGCGCTGGACCCCCGCGTGCTGAAAGCCGTGCAGGAAGCCGGATACGAGACCCCTACCCCCATTCAGGCACAGGCCATCCCGCATGCGCTGGAAGGCAAGGACGTGCTGGGCATCGCCCAGACCGGCACCGGCAAGACCGCCAGCTTCACGCTGCCGATGATCACCCTGCTGGGCAAGGGCCGCGCCCGCGCGCGGATGCCGCGTTCGCTGGTGCTGGCGCCCACGCGCGAACTGGCCGCGCAGGTGGCCGAAAACTTCGATATCTATGCCAAGCACACCAAGCTGACCAAGGCGCTGCTGATCGGCGGCGTGTCCTTCGGTGAACAGGACAAGCTGATCGACCGCGGCGTGGACGTGCTGATCGCGACGCCGGGCCGTCTGCTGGACCATTTCGAACGCGGCAAGCTGCTGCTGACCGGCGTGCAGATCATGGTCGTGGACGAGGCCGACCGGATGCTGGACATGGGCTTCATCCCCGACATCGAACGCATCTTCAGCCTGACGCCCTTCACGCGCCAGACCTTCTTCTATTCCGCCACCATGGCGCCCGAGATCGAACGCATCACCAACACCTTCCTGCAAGCCGCGGTGAAGATCGAGGTGGCGCGCCAGAACTCCACGTCTTCAACCATCGAACAGGCGCTGATTCAGGTGACCCCGTCCCGCAAGGATCGCAGCTTCGCCGACAAGCGGCAGGTGCTGCGCGCGCTGGTCCGCGCCGAAGGTGAAAGCTGCACCAATGCGATCATCTTCTGCAACCGCAAGATGGATGTGGACGTCGTCGCGAAATCGCTGAAACAGCACGGGTTCAATGCCGGTGCGATCCACGGCGATCTGGAACAACGCCAGCGCATGGCGACGCTGGACGATTTCCGCGAAGGCCGCCTGCAACTGCTGGTCGCGTCCGACGTTGCCGCACGGGGCCTCGACATCCCGACCGTCAGCCATGTCTTCAACTTCGACGTGCCGACCCACCCCGAGGATTACGTCCACCGCATCGGCCGCACGGGCCGCGCCGGGCGCAAGGGCAAGGCCTTCACCATCGCGACGCCCTATGACGAGAAATACGTGACCGCGATCGAAAACCTCGTGAAGCAGCCCATCCCGCGCGGCGACCTGCCGGAAGGAGTGACCATGGCCGAGCCTACCGCAGCCGCCCCCGAGGGCGAGAGCGAGCGTCGCCCGCGCAGCCGTTCGCGCAGCCGGGGCCGCAACTCCGAAAGCGCGCCCGCAGTGGAAGCGCCGCGCGTCGAAGTTCAGGCGGAACCGCAACGCGTCGAAACGCCTCGGGCCGACCGGCGCGGCGATGACCGCGTCGTGGGTCTGGGCGATCACGTCCCCGACTTCCTGCTTCGCAGCTTTGCCATAGTGCCAGCGCCGGAAACCGAAGAATAAAAGAAAGCCCCGGATGATCCGGGGCTTTTTTCATTCGTCCTGCAGGCGGGATATGACGACGGTGACTTCGGGCTTCTTCCCGATCTCCTCCACCGCGACCTGTCGGACGGCGCGGCGCAGCCCTTCCTCCAGCTTGTCGTCGTCGCGCATGATCTTGGCACCCGACCGGTCCAGAAAGTCCGCAAGCTCGGCTTCCAGCTGTTCGGCCAATTCCGCCCCGCTGCGCCCGCGTTTCGGCAGGCCCATCACCTCGACCCAGGCGTCGCCCAGCGGCTCGTCGGCTTCGTCCATCAGCAGCGTGACCATGACATGGCCGTTCAGCGCCATGCGGATACGGTCGCGCACGACCCCGTCATAGGCCCCGATCAGAACCGAACCGTCCAGATAGGTGCGCCCCGCCTCGATATGCTCGGCCAGCTTGATCGCGTCGCCGGTCAGGTCCACCATCGTGCCGTTGGTCACGATGCCGCTGACGATGCCGGACGCCGCGCCGATTTCGGCATGTTCGCGCAGATGGCGATGCTCGCCATGCATCGGGATCAGAATCTTCGGCTTCAGCGTCGTATGCACCGTCACCAGATCGGGCCGGTTGGCGTGGCCCGAGACGTGGTAAAGCCCGCCCGCATCATCCTGCAACCGCACACCCTTTTCCGACAGCGCGTTCATGATCTTGCCGACTTCGCGCTCGTTCCCCGGAATGGTTTTGGACGAGAAAAGGAACAGATCCCCCTCCTTCACTTCCATTCCCAGATACTTGCCGCGCGATAGCTGCGCCGCCGCCGCGCGCCGTTCGCCCTGCGATCCGGTGACCAGCAGCATCAGGTTCCCGCGCGGGATTTCCTGCGCCTGTTCGGGGCTGATCGTCGGGGGGAAATCGGTCAGAACTCCGGATTCCAGCGCCGCCGACACCATGCGCCGCATCGCGCGGCCCAGAAGGCAGATGGAACGGTCCGACGCCCGCGCCGCTTCGGCCAGCGTTTTCAGACGTGCCACGTTGGATGCAAAGGTCGTCGCCACCACCATGCCGCGCGCATTGCCGATCAGCTCGCGCAGCGGCCCGCCGAGGGTGCTTTCGGAACGCCCCGGATGCAGGCTGAACACATTGGTGGAATCGCACATCAGCGCCTTGACCGGACGTTCCGCAGCGATGGCGGCGAAGGCATCCGGGTCCCAAGGCTCGCCCACGATCGGGGCCGGGTCCAGCTTGAAGTCGCCCGAGTGGACGATCCGCCCCGCCGGCGTGTCGATCACCAGCGCCGAGCTTTCGGGAACCGAATGGCTGACGGGCACGAACTGCACGCGGAAGGGCCCCGCCTCGACCGTTTCGGGACGCGCGCCCACCGTCTTGATCGCGTCGCGCGGGTGGCCGTGTTCCTCGAATTTCAGCCGCCCGATGGTCGCCGTGAAACGGCGGGCATAGACCGGGGCGCGCAGCTTCGGCCACAGGTGGCCCAGCGCGCCGATGTGATCCTCGTGCGCGTGGGTGATGAAAATCGCCTCGATCCGGTCGACCCGCGCTTCAAGCCACGCGATGTCCGCCATGATCAGATCGACGCCCGGCGTCGTGTCCATGTCGGGAAAGGTCACGCCCAGATCCACGACGATCAGCCGCTCGCGATCCGCGGGGCCATAGCCGTAGACATAGCAGTTCATGCCGATCTCGCCCGCGCCGCCAAGGGGTAGATAGATCAGCCGTTCGGTTTTCATGCCCTGTCCAGTTCCATGTTGTAGTCGTGGATGAGGACCAGACCGTGCATGGTCAGATCGTCCTCCACCTTGTCAAAGAGGTCGAACCCCTGATCGAAAAGCGCGGCAAGGCCGCCCGTGGCGATGACCTTCATGGGGCGGTCGCGTTCCAGCCTGATCTGGCGCACGATACCTTCCACAAGGCCTATATAGCCCCAATACACGCCGGACTGCATGCAGGCCACCGTATTCGTGCCGATGGCGGATTGTGGCCGGGTCACATCCACATGCGGCAGCGCGGCGGCAGCCATGTGCAGTGCCTCAAGGCTGAGGTTGACGCCCGGAGAGATGACCCCGCCGATATAGGCGCCGTCGCTGTCCACCACGTCGAAAGTGGTCGCGGTGCCGAAATCGACCACGATCAGATCGCCGCCGTGACGCGCGAACCCCGCCACCGTGTTCACAAGCCGATCCGGCCCCACGGTCGTTCCCTGATCCACACGCGGCGCGACCGGAAGGCGGCACTCGGGCTTGCCGACCACCAGCGGGCGGCAGTTGAAGTATCGGTTGCACAGGACGCGCAGATTGAACACCACGCGCGGCACGGTCGAGGAGATGATCGCATCCGTGACCTCGGCCGTCACACCGGTCAGGCGCATCAGCCCCGTCAGCCAGACGTAATATTCGTCCGCCGTGCGCGCATGATCGGTCGAGATCCGCCATGTCGCGGCAAAGCCCGTGCCGTCCCAGATCGAAAAGACCGTGTTGGTGTTTCCGCAGTCGATGGCCAGCAGCATCCTATCCTCCGTGGAAGAAGACATCGGCGGCGGGGATCGCAACCCGCCCCTCGGCGCAGTCGAGGACGAGGGCGCCGCTGTCGTCGATGGTGCGATAGACGCCCCGACGCTCGATCTGCCCGGTGCGGGCGATGATCGTCTCGCCCAGCCGAGCCGCAACGCTCAGGAAGTCCTCTCGGATGGACGCGAAGCCGCTCTGGAATTGCGCCTCGCGCGCGGCATAGGCCGGAGCGAGCCGGTCGAGGAACGCTTCCGGGCTGACCCGCACGCCCGTTTCGGCCAAGAGGCTGACCGGAGGAACGGCGCCGGCTTCCACCTCGGCGGGCGGCGGGGCCGAGATCAGGTTGATCCCTATTCCGATGGCAAGCCTGCCACCCGGCTGCGCTTCCAGCAGGATGCCCGACAGCTTGCCGCCGTTCAGAAGCACGTCGTTCGGCCATTTCAGCCGGAATGCCTCGGGCAGATCCGTCAGCGCGATACAAGCGTCGCGCAGCGCCAGCGCGGCGACGAAGGACCGCAGCGCCACCTGCTCCGGCGGCTCGTTCAGCGCGAGGATCAGACTGCCATAGAAATTGCCGCGGGGGCTGGCCCAAGCCCGCCCCCTGCGTCCACGTCCCGCCGTCTGCTCGCCCGCGACCACCCATGCGGGCAGCGCGTCAAGCCGAAGGCCGTATGCGTTCGTGCTGTCCACCGTCTCCAGCAGGTGACGGCGTACGCCCTTGGGCCAATCAGCGGACAAGCGTTTCCGCCGCCAAAGCCGCAACGCCCTCGATGCCGAACAGATTGATGATGCCCAGCGCCACCAGCGCCGCCGACCCCATCAGCATGACCCATTGCACCGGAGCCATTCCGCGATCCAGACCCTCGGTCTCCTTGCCGAAATACATGAAGAACACGACGCGAAGATAGTAGAACGCCCCGATGACCGAGCCGATGACACCCAGAACCGCCAGCCAGACCAGCCCGGCATCGACAGCCGCGCGCAGCACATAGAACTTTCCGAAGAAGCCGATAAACGGGGGAACCCCGGCGAGGCTGAAGAACAGCACCAGCAGCGCCAGCGCCTTCAGCGGTTCGCGCCGCGAATACATGTTCAGCGAATCGATGCTGGTGACGGGCCTGCCGTCCTTCTGCATCGACAGGATGAAGGCGAAGGTGCCGACGTTCATCGTGACATAGATCGCGACATAGATCAGCATCGCCTGCACGCCCGCAGCCGTCCCCGAGGCCAGCCCCATCAGCGCAAAGCCCATATGCGCGATCGACGAATAGGCCATCAGACGCTTGATGTCCTTTTGCCCGATGGCGGCGATAGAGCCGACGAAGATCGACAGGACCGCCAGCACCGCCACGACCTGCCCCCAATCGCCGGGGATCGAGCCGAAGGCGTCGTGCATCAGCCGCGCCAGAAGGCCCAGCGCCGCAACCTTGGGCGCCGTCGCGAAGAACGCGGTAACCGGCGTCGGCGAGCCTTCATAAACGTCCGGCGTCCACATGTGGAACGGCGCAGCAGACACCTTGAATGCCAGCCCCGACAGCATGAAGACCAGACCGAACAGCAGACCGATCGGAGCCTCGCCGCCCAGCGTGGACAGGATGCCCGCGAATTGGGTCGTGCCGGCATAGCCATAGGTCAGCGACGCACCGTAAAGCAGCAGGCCGGACGACAGGGCGCCAAGGACGAAATACTTCATCCCCGCTTCCGACGACTTCGCCGAATCCCGCCGCATGGACGCCACGACGTAAAGCGACAGCGATTGCAGCTCCAGCCCCATATAGAGCGTGACCAGATCGCCAGCCGAAACCATGACCATCATGCCGATCACGGCAAGGGTGATCAGGATCGGATATTCAAAGCGCAGCAGGTTGCGCCGCGCCATGTAATCCTGGCTCATCGCCAGAACCGCGGCGGCGGACAGCAGGATCGTCACCTTGGCGAAGCGCGAGAAGGGATCGTCGTTGAACATCCCGTGGAAGCCCGTGCGCGCACCCTCGCCCGACAGGCCGATCCACAGCGCAAGCGCCACGAACAGCCCGGCGGTCGCCCAGACGATCAGCCCCGCGATCCGGTCCTTGCCGGCCGAGACCCCGAACAGCAGCGCCGCCATCGCATAGAAGGCCAGAAGGCATTCCGGCAGGATGGTGGAAAAATCGGCTTGCGTCATCTCTCGTCCCTCAATGGAGCGCGGCCTGCCCCGTCGCGGCAACAGCCGGAAGGGAGGCATGGTAGTTCTGGGTCAACTGCGCGACGGACGGCCCGATGATGTCGGTGACGAGGCTGGGATAGATGCCCAGTAGCAGCGTCATGAACACCAGCGGCGCAAAGATCGCCCGTTCGCGTCCGGTCATGTCGGAGATCGACTTCAGCGCCTCCTTGATCAGGTCGCCGAAGACCACGCGGCGATAGAGCCACAGCCCGTAAGCCGCCGAGAAGATCACCCCCGAGGTCGCGACGACCGCCACCCAGGTGTTCACCTGGAAGATGCCCATGAGCGTCAGGAATTCGCCGATGAAGCCCGAAGTGCCCGGCAGGCCGACGTTCGCCATGGTAAAGAACATGAAGATCAGCGCATAGGCGGGCATGCGGATCACCAGACCGCCATAGGCGTCGATGTCGCGCGTGTGCATACGGTCATAGATCACGCCGACACACAGGAACAGAGCCCCCGAGATGAACCCGTGCGAGATCATCTGGAAGATCGCGCCGTCGATCCCCTGTTGGTTGGCGGCAAAGATCCCCATCGTGACATAGCCCATGTGGGCGACCGACGAATAGGCGATCAGCTTCTTCATATCCGACTGCGCCAACGCCACGACCGAAGTGTAGACGATGGCGATGGCCGACATCCACAGCACCAGCGTGGACAGCTGATCCGCCCCGACCGGAAACATCGGCAGGCTGAACCGCAGGAAGCCGTAGCCGCCCATTTTCAGCAGGATCGCGGCCAGGATGACCGAGCCCGCCGTCGGTGCCTGAACGTGTGCGTCGGGCAGCCATGTGTGAACCGGCCACATCGGCATCTTCACCGCGAAGCTGGCGAAGAAGGCGAGGAACAGCAGCGTCTGCATCCCGCCCACGATCGTCATCCCGCCAAGCGCGATGGTCGAGGAGGAGAAGTCGTGTTGCAGCAGTTGCACGATATCGGTGGTGCCCGCATCGTAATACATCGCAACCATCGCCACCAGCATCAGCACGGAGCCAAGGAAGGTGTAGAGGAAGAACTTGAACGAGGCGTAGATGCGGTCCTTGCCGCCCCAGATGCCGATGATCAGGAACATCGGGATCAGCGACGCCTCGAAGAAGACGTAGAACAGCACCAGATCCAGCGCGCAGAACACGCCGATCATGAACGTCTCCAGCACGAGGAAGGCGATCATGTATTCCTTGACGCGATGCTCGACGCTCCAGCACGAAGCGATGGTCAGCGGCATCAGCGCGGTCGTCAGCATGACGAACAGGACCGAGATCCCGTCGATGCCCAGCTTGTAGCGCATCCCGCCGATCCAGGCGTAGTCCTCGACGAACTGGAAGCCGGTATCGGACGGATCGAACCCCGCGATCAGGAAGATCGAGATCAGGAAGGTCATCGTGGTGGCCAGCAGCGCCAGCCATTTGGCGTTGCGCTGGGCCGCCGGATCATCTCCGCGCAGGAACAGCGCAAGGATCAGCGCCGCAACCGCCGGGATGAAGATGATGATGGAAAGGAGGTTTTCCATTAGTTCGAGCCCCCAGAGAACGTCATCCAGGTGATGAGGGCCGCAATCCCCAGAACCATGGCAAAGGCATAGTGGAACAGATACCCGGACTGCGCCCGGACGGCGAGGCGCGTCAGCGCCGGGATGATGCCCATGGCGATCCCGTTGATGGACCCGTCGATGACATTGCCGTCACCGCGTTTCCACAGGAACCCGCCCAGCCATTTCGTCGGACGGACGAAGATGAAGTCGTAAAGCTGGTCGAAATACCACTTGTTCAGCAGGAAGTCGTAAAGCGGCTTCTGCGTGGCAGCCAGCTTGCCCGGCAGGTCGGGGCGGCGGATATACATCTGGAAGGCCAGTGCCAGACCAAGGATCATCGCGATGAAGGGCGAAACCTTGACCCAGGCCGGAACGTAATGCGCATCGTGCATGACGTGGTTTTCCGGGTGGATATAGAGCGCGCCCTGCGGAGCCGGCATATGTGCGCCAACCTCGGCCGCAGCGTGATCTTCCGCCGGAGCTTCATGCGCCGGGGCCGGCTCGCCTGCAACTTCGGCAGGTGCATGTTCGTCGGTGGCGCTGACGTGATGCGCAGCCTCCATCCCGAACCATGCCCGCATCTCGTCTTCCTCGCCGAAGAAGACGTTATACCACAGCATCCCCGAGAAGACCGCGCCCAGAGCCAGAACGCCCAGCGGGATCAGCATGATCTTCGGGCTTTCATGCGCGTGGTCATGCGTATGATGATCGCCCCGCGGCTTGCCGTAGAAGGTCAGGAACATCAGACGCCACGAATAGAACGAGGTCATGAAAGCCGCGATCACGAGCATCCAGAAGGCGTATTGCGACCCGACATAGGCGCTCTCGATGACGGCGTCCTTGGACAGGAAGCCCGCGAAGCCGATATGGGTCAGCGGAATGCCAACGCCGGTGATGGCCAGCGTGCCGATCATCATTGCCCAGAAGGTCACGGGGATTTTCTTCCGCAGACCGCCATAGTTCCGCATGTCCTGCTCGTGGTGCATCGCATGGATGACGGAGCCCGCGCCAAGGAACAGCATTGCCTTGAAGAAGGCATGGGTCAGCAGGTGGAACATCGCGACCGAGTAAACCCCCGTCCCCGCCGCCACGAACATGTAGCCAAGCTGCGAACAGGTCGAATAGGCAATCACGCGCTTGATGTCGTTCTGCACGAGGCCCACGGTCGCGGCGAAGAAAGCCGTCGTCGCGCCAAGCACCACGATCAGCGTCTTTGCGTCCGGCGCGAATTCATAGATCGGCGACATGCGGCAAACGAGGAACACACCTGCCGTAACCATGGTCGCCGCGTGGATCAGCGCGGACACCGGGGTCGGACCTTCCATCGCGTCCGGCAGCCAGGTGTGCAGGCCAAGCTGTGCCGATTTGCCCATCGCACCGATGAACAGCAGCACGCCGATCAGGTTGGCCGCATTCCACTCGGTCCACAGGAAGCTCAGCTGCGTCTGCGCCAGATCGGGGCCAGCCGCGAACAGGTCGTCGAAGCGCACCGAGTCAGTCAGGAAGAACAGCGCGAAGATGCCCAGCGCGAAGCCGAAGTCGCCGACGCGGTTCACAATGAACGCCTTCATCGCCGCGGCATTGGCGGACGGTTTGCGATAGTAGAAGCCGATCAGAAGATAGGAGGCGACCCCCACCCCTTCCCAGCCGAAGAACATCTGCACGAGGTTGTCCGCCGTCACCAGCGTCAGCATCGCGAAGGTGAAGAAGGAGAGGTAGGCTAAGAAGCGCGCCTTGTAATGCTCGTGATGGCCCCAGTTGTCGTCATGGGCCATGTAGCCGAAGCTGTAGAGGTGGACGAGCGCCGAGACCGAGTTCACCACGATCAGCATGATCGCCGTCAGACGGTCCAGACGGATCGCCCATTCGGTCGACAGGCTGCCGCTTTCGATCCAGCGCAGCAGAACGATCTGTTGCGTCTGCCCGTCGAAGGTCAGGAACACGATCCAGGACAGGAACGCCGCAAGGAACACCAGCGCGGTCGCCACGATCTGGGCAGGCTTCTCGCCGATGAACCGCCAGCCGAAGCCGCAGATCAGCGCGCCGACCAGCGGCGCCAAAAGGATGATCGTCGCCATCGGCTCAGCCCTTCATCACGTTGACGTCTTCGACGTCGATGGAACCCTTGTTGCGGAAGAAGGTGACCAGGATCGCAAGCCCGATCGCCGCCTCGGCCGCCGCCACCGTCAGGACCAGCATCGTGAAGATCTGCCCCGTCAGGTCGCCCAAGTAGCTGGAGAAGGCGACGAAGTTGATGTTCACCGCCAGCAGCATCAGCTCGATCGACATCAGGATGACGATCACGTTCTTCCGGTTCAGGAAGATGCCGAAGATGCCGACGACGAAAAGCGCCGCCGCCACCGTAAGGTAATGTTCCAGTCCCACCATTGTCGTCCCTCCGGGCGCGCGTGCGGCCCTATTTCCTTTTCTTCCCGAGCAGGAGCGGCAGCGGGATCGCGCAGGCAAAGGCCACGGCGATCCAGCTTGCCAGATCCATCAGAGGCCCTGCCCCGGCTTCACGTCTTTCATTTCCATCGTCTTGGCCGGATCGCGCCACATCTGGTGCAGCACGTTCTGGCGCTTCACATCCGTCCGGTGGCGCAGCGTCAGCACGATCGCCCCGATCATCGCGACCAGCAGCACCAGACCCGACAGCTGGAAGACCAGCAGGTAACGGTCATACATCAACAGGCCCAGCGCGCGCGTGTTGTCGATCTGCGCCATGTCCGGCGTCACCGACTGGCGCAGCCCCATCGCCCCTTCGGCCTGAACCCAAGCGCCAAGACCCAGCGACAGCTGCATCAGCAGGATCACCCCGACCAACAGGCCCAGCGGCATGTATTTCGCCATCTCGCCCTTCAATTCGGCAAAGTCGATGTCCAGCATCATGACGACGAAAAGGAACAGAACCGCGACGGCGCCGACATAGACGATGATCAGCAGCATCGCGACGAATTCCGCCCCCAGAAGGACGAACAGCCCGGCCGAGGAAAGAAAGGCCAGGATCAGCCACAGCACCGAATGGACAGGGTTGCGCGACATCGTCACCAGCACACCCGCCACCACGGTCACGATCGCAAAGGCATAGAATGCCAGATCAGCGACGGTCATTCGCTTTTCTCCTCGGTTTCGCTGAAGACCTTCTGGGCGATTTCCAGGGCCTTCTGCATGGCGGGAAGCCCGCCGAACATGCTCATCTGGTAGATCACCTCGGCGATCTCCTTCTTCTTTGCGCCCGCCTCAAGCGCGTGGCGGATCGTCAGCCGCATCTGCGGCTCCGCCTGCGCACCCAGAACGGTCAGCGCCGCAACGGTGACCAGAAGCCGCGTCTTGGCATCCAGTCCGTCGCGGTTGAACGTCTTGCCGAACCACATCTCCATCATGTCCTTGGACATGGTGGGAAACAGGGTGTCGAAGCCCTTCACCTGGAAATTCTCCAACGCAGGGTTGAACGCGCGGGCCATCTCGTGGCCCTGCTCGATCATCGCCTTGAACATCCGGGTGAGGTCATCGCTCATCTGTAGGGTGCATCCAGTTCGAGGTTGCGGGCAATCTCGGCTTCCCAACGCGCGCCGTTCTCAAGCAGCTTTTCCTTGTCATAGAAAAGCTCTTCGCGCGTCTCGGTCGAGAATTCGAAGTTCGGGCCTTCGACGATCGCGTCCACCGGGCAGGCTTCCTGGCAGAAACCGCAATAGATGCATTTCGTCATGTCGATATCGTAACGCGTGGTGCGGCGGCTGCCATCCTCGCGCGGTTCGGCGTCGATGGTGATCGCCTGTGCGGGGCAGATCGCCTCGCACAGTTTGCAGGCGATGCAGCGCTCCTCGCCGTTCGGATAGCGGCGCAGCGCGTGTTCGCCGCGGAAACGGGGCGACAGCGGCCCCTTTTCGTGCGGGTAGTTCACGGTTTCCTTCGGCGCGAAGAAGTATTTCATACCAAGGCCGAAGCCCTTGATGAAATCGACCATCAGGAAATACTTGGTCGCGCGGCCCCAGTCGATGCTCTGCGCCATGATCAGCCTCCGATCGCCCAGCGGGCCCAGAAGCCGCCGAACAGTTCAAACTTTGCAAGGAACGCGACCAGAACGACCCAGCCGATGGACAGCGGAAGGAAGACCTTCCAGCCGATCCGCATGAGCTGGTCGTAGCGGTAACGCGGCACGATCGCCTTCACCATCGCGAACAGGAAGAAGAAGAACGCCATCTTCAGCACCATCCAGAACGCGCCGTCGGGCAGCCCCGGGATGGGCGAGAGCCAGCCGCCGAAGAACAGCAGCGACATCAGCGCGCACATCAGGAAGATCGCGATGTATTCGCCCGCCATGAACATCAGGAACGGGGTCGAGGAATATTCGACCTGGAAACCGGCCACGAGTTCCGATTCCGCTTCGGGAAGGTCGAACGGCGGGCGGTTGGTCTCCGCCAGCGCCGACACGAAGAACAGCACGACCATCGGCAGATGCGGCAGCCAATACCAGTTCAGCAGGCCAAGGTTTCCGTCCTGCGCCGCGACGATGGCGCTGAAGTTCATCGACCCGGTCGAGATGATGATGCCGATGATGATCAGACCGATCGACACCTCATACGAGATCATCTGCGCCGCCGAGCGCAGCGAGCCGAGGAAGGCGTATTTCGAGTTCGACGCCCAACCGCCCATGATCACGCCGTAAACTTCCAGCGAGGACATGGCGAAGACGTAAAGGATCGCGACGTTGATGTTCGACAGCACCCAGCCGTCCGAGAACGGGATCACCGCCCAGGCCAGCAGCGCCAAAACGAAAGACAGCATAGGCGCAAGGAAGAAGACCGGACGGTCCGCGCCCGCCGGCACCACGATTTCCTTGACCACGTATTTCAGCGCGTCGGCCACCGTTTGCAGGATGCCCCAAGGCCCCACCACGTTCGGGCCGCGCCGCAACTGGACCGCAGCCCAGATCTTGCGGTCGCCATAGACGAGGAACAGCAGGCTGATCATGACGAAAGCGATCACGCCCAGCGCCTGAAGCACTGTCAGCAGCGTGATGCCGAGCCCCGTTTGCAGAAAGTCACCCATGATGTTTCCTCAGCCCGTCCTTCATCATACCGTCGGTATCGACTGCGCCTTGCAGTCCGCGATTGCCTTGTCGGCCTCGATGATCCTGATCCCCCGCGGCATCTCTGCCGAAAGGGTGTAAATCGCATCGGCGTTGAATACGCCACCCCGTTCCGAAAGCTTCGTGCGCAGTTTGCGCGCAAAACCGTAACCCTTCACCTGCGCATATTGCGCGACCGCGCAATCGGTATAGGCGTCGATGTCCTCAGCCCCCCGCGCGCCCTTCATGGCGATGCGGATATTGACCAGTTCCTCGTCCATCATCCGGGTCTCGATCCCCAGATATTCGCGCGGCGCCTCCTCGGCCCCGGTTTGCGAGGGCTGGTGCGCCTCGCATCCCGCAAGGGCGAAAAGAGCCAGCGCGGCCATCCGCATCACTCCGCCGCCAAAGGCGCAGTGCGGCGCGCGGCATAGCCCGCCGACAGTTCCGCCATCAGCACCGAGGACCGCGCGATCGGATTGGACAGATAGAAGTCCTTCACCGCCAGGCGGAAATCGGCGTTCGCCGGCTCGCGCAAGTCCAGCGGCTGCCAATCGTTCACCGGAACCTCGTCGATACGGCCCAGATGCGGGACGGCGGCGACCAGTTTGCCGCGCAGTGCGCCAAGGCTGTCGAAGGGCAGCGTCGCGCCCAGTTCCGCCGAAAGCGCCCGCAGGATCGCCCAGTTCTCCTTGGCCTCGCCCGGTGCGAAACCGGCGCGCAGCGCCAGTTGCGGACGGCCTTCGGTGTTCACGAACAGCCCGTTTTCTTCGGTATAGGCCGCGCCCGGCAGAATGATGTCCGCCCGATGCGCACCGCGATCGCCGTGGCTGCCCTGATAGATGACGAAGGCACCCGGCGCGATTTCAACCTCATCCGCGCCGAGGTTGTAGATGACTTCCGCCCCCTCCAGCGCAGCTTTCAACCCGCCGTCGGTGACCGCGCCCACGTCCAGCGCACCCACGCGAGACGCAGCCGTGTGCAGCACCAGAAGCTTGCCACCCAAAGCCATCGCCTGCGACAGAACAGCCTCGCCGTCCGTTTCGTTCAGCGCGCCCTGCCCCACGATCACCAGCCCCGCGTCGAAGCCGTCACGCACCAGACGGGTCAGCGTGTCGCGCCCCGTGCCGAGGTGGGTGTAGTCATAGGTCAGATCCGTGGCCGCGCCGATCACGTTGACCGTCGCGCCCATGCTCCAGGCCTTGCGGATGCGGGCGTTCAGCACGGCCGCTTCGACCCGCGGATCGGTGCCGATCAGGGTGATGATCTTGGCGCTGTCGATATCCTCGATCGTGGCGTTGCCGACATAGGCGGAGCGGTTGCCCGCCGGAAGGCGCGCGCCGTCGGTGCGGGATTCGACGCGGCCGCCCAGACCTTCGACCAGCGTTTTCAGCGCGAACACAGCCTCGACGGGGGCCAGATCGCCGACCAGACCCGTGACCTTGCGGCCCTTCATCGCGGCGGCGGCGGCTTGCAGCGCCTCGCCCCAGCCAGCTTTGCGCAGCCGGCCGTTCTCGCGGATATAGGGCGTGTCCAAACGCTGGCGGCGCAACCCGTCCCAGACGAAGCGGGTCTTGTCGCTGATCCACTCCTCGTTCACGCCGTCATGGTTGCGCGGCAGAATGCGCATCACTTCGCGGCCCTTGGTGTCCACGCGGATCGACGAACCCAGAGCGTCCATCACGTCGATGGTTTCGGTCTTCGTCAGCTCCCACGGACGCGCGGTGAACGCATAGGGCTTCGAGGTCAGCGCACCGACCGGGCACAGGTCGATGATGTTGCCCTGCAGGTTCGAATCCAGCGTCTGGTTCAGATAGGAGGTGATCTCCGCATCCTCACCCCGGCCGGTCTGGCCCATCTGATGGATGCCCGCAACCTCGGTCGTGAAGCGGACGCAGCGCGTGCAGGAGATGCAGCGCGTCATCGCGGTCTTGACCAGCGGGCCCAGATCCAGATCCTCGGACGCGCGTTTCGGCTCGCGATAGCGGCTGAAATCGACGCCGTAAGCCATTGCCTGGTCTTGCAAATCGCACTCGCCGCCCTGATCGCAGATCGGGCAATCCAGCGGGTGGTTGATAAGCAGAAACTCCATCACCCCTTCGCGGGCCTTCTTCACCATGGGCGAATTGGTCTTCACCACCGGCGGTTGGCCTTCGGGGCCGGGCCGCAGGTCGCGCACCTGCATCGCGCAGGAGGCGGCGGGCTTCGGCGGGCCGCCCACGACTTCGACCAGACACATGCGGCAGTTGCCGGCGATGGTCAGCCGTTCGTGATAGCAGAAGCGCGGAATCTCGACCCCTGCGACTTCGGCTGCCTGGATGATCGTCATCGCGCCGTCGACTTCAAGCTCGATCCCGTCGATGATGATTTTCTTGAGGTTGCTCATCGCCTTACTCCGCCATCCCCGACAGGGGCGCCTTTTCGTAACAATTCATGCGCAGGCCCCCGCGAAAACCCATTCGGGGGATGCAAAGCGGCCCACCGCCGCCGGGTTCAGTGCCAACCCGCGCGAGGCGCAGGCCCGTGCCGCAAGGTCCTTCGCCGCCAGCCCCTGATCGTATCCGGGGCCGGTCACCGCGACCGTGGTCCCGACCAAAGGCGCCGCGCCCGAGGCGGTCAGCGCATGGCCGGTGCCCGGCGAGAAACGCGTGGGAAAGTCCAGCGTCTCGGGCACAGGCGCGGAAGCACAGGCGGCGACCGCCCCTGCCCCCATCACCGCCATGATGCCCGATGCACGCATGCCCTTACTCCGCCGCCATCGCGCCCATGCGCCCGGTGCGCTTGGCCTTGATGCGGTCTTCGATTTCTTCGCGATAGTGACGGATCAGCCCCTGGATCGGCCAAGCCGCCGCGTCGCCCAGCGCGCAGATCGTGTGGCCTTCGACCTGCTTGGTCACGGCCAGCAGCATGTCGATTTCCTCGGGCTCCGCCTCGCCGCGCACCAGACGGTCCATCACGCGCATCATCCAGCCGGTGCCCTCGCGGCACGGCGTGCACTGGCCGCAGCTTTCGTGCTTGAAGAACTTGGTCAGACGCCAGATCGCCTTGATGATGTCGGTGGACTGATCCATCACGATCATGCAGGCCGTGCCGAAGCTGGAGCGGTTCTCGCGCATCCAGTCGTAATCCATCAGCGCATCCTCGCACAGATGCGCGGGCAGCACGGGGCAGCTTGCGCCGCCGGGGATCACGGCCTTCAGGTTCTTCCAGCCGCCGCGCACGCCGCCGCCATGCTTCTCGATCAGCTCGCGCATCGGGATCGACATGGCTTCTTCGATGACGCAGGGCGTGTTCACATGGCCGGTCATCGCGAACAGCTTGACGCCCGTGTTGTTCGGACGCCCGAAGCTGGCATACCAATCAGCCCCGCGGCGCAGGATCGTCGGCACCACCGCGATGGATTCCACGTTGTTCACCGTGGTCGGGCAGCCGTAAAGACCCGAGCCCGCCGGGAACGGCGGCTTCATCCGCGGCATCCCCTTGCGACCTTCAAGGCTTTCCAGCAGCGCGGTTTCCTCGCCGCAGATATAGGCACCTGCACCGTGGTGGAGATAGACGTCGAACTCATAGCCCGAGCCGTCGGCGTTCTTGCCCAACAGACCCGCGTCATAGCATTCGTCGATGGCGGCCTGCAGGGCCTCCTTCTCGCGCACATATTCGCCGCGGATATAGATATATGCGGCCACCGCGCCCATCGCGAAACCGGCGATCAGGCAGCCTTCGATCAGCGTGTGCGGATCGTGGCGCATGATCTCGCGGTCCTTGCAGGTCGCGGGTTCGGATTCGTCGGCGTTGACCACCAGATAGGCCGGACGCCCGTCGGATTCCTTGGGCATGAAGGACCATTTGAGACCCGTCGGGAAGCCAGCGCCGCCGCGACCGCGCAGCCCCGAGGCCTTCACCTGATCAATGATCCACGAACGCCCGTTCGCCAGAATGCCGGCCGTGCCGTCCCAGTGGCCACGCTTGCGCGCACCAGCGAGGGAGCGGTCATGCATCCCGTAGAGGTTCGTGAAGATCCGGTCCTGATCCTTCAGCATCTTGTGCCCTCAATTCTCCCGGCGCTTGCGCCAGATCCGCCAGGTTGCGACCAGTGCCCAAACGAAGGCAGCAATCGCGATCATATCGAACAGGAAGGCGTAACGGGCTTCCCAGCCCAGACGCCCACCCAGCCATTGCGCCCCGATCCACAGGATCATGACCGCCGCGATGAACAATCCGAGGAACCGCGCCATGGCGGCATCCTTGCGTTCACCGGGGGTCGGGGCGCGGTTACTCACTCGCCACCCTTCCCGCGTTGGGTCGTCGTGTCGTCCTTGTCCGTGTCGGCCACCGGCTGCCCAGGCTCCGCCTTCGCGGTGCCGCCGGGGGCCGCGCCACCGGGGTTCACGTCGGCCGCGGGTTTGACCGGGGCTTCCTGCGTGGTCACGCCGGTTTCGTCCACCGGATGACCTGCGCCGGGACGCGGCTGTTCATGCGGGACGTCGGCCACTTCGGGTTGGCGCTGCCACGGGGTGCGCAGCGGCACCTCGGTCCCGTCGATGCGTTTCAGCACGTCCCCGATCTCGACCGCGAGGTGGACCGAGCCGTTATACTGGTTCCGGCCCTCGACATAATCCGTCAGGCTGGTCGGCCCGCCCTTCGGCTCGGACGCGTAACGCCCGTTCTGCGGCCCCGGCAGCGGCGCCTCGCCAGCGGCGAAACGGTCGATCAGATTGCGCAGAACCTCGGGGGTCAGGTCTTCGTAATAGTCCTTGCCCACCTGCATCATCGGCGCGTTCGTGCAGGAGCCGAGGCATTCGACCTCCTCCCACGAGAATTTGCCATCCGCCGACACCGTGTGAGGCTGGGCCGAAATCTTTTCCTTGCAGACCGCGATCAGCTCCTCGGCACCGCAGATCATGCAGGAGGTGGTGCCGCAGATCTGGATATGTGCCACTGAACCAACGGGTTGCAGCTGGAACATGAAGTAGAAGGTCGCCACTTCCAGCGCGCGGATGCGGGCCATGCCCAGCATGTCCGCGACGTGTTCGATGGCGGGACGGGACAGCCAGCCCTCCTGTTCCTGTGCGCGGAACAGAAGCGGGATGATGGCAGAGGCCTGACGCCCCTCGGGATATTTCGTGATCTGCCCTTCGGCCCATGCGAGGTTCGCTGGCGTGAAGGCGAAGCCTTCGGGCTGGATCGGATGCAGGCGGCGGAGCATTAGCGGTCAATCTCCCCGAACACGATGTCCATCGTGGCGATGATGGCCGAGACGTCGGCAAGTTGGTGCCCCTTGGCAAGGTAGTCCATCGCCTGAAGGTGCGGATAGCCCGGAGCGCGGATCTTTGCGCGATAGGGCTTGTTGGTCCCGTCAGCCACGAGATAGACGCCGAACTCACCTTTCGGCGCCTCGACAGCGGCATAGACTTCGCCCGCCGGGACGTGGAAGCCTTCGGTGTAAAGCTTGAAGTGATGGATCAGCGCTTCCATCGAGGTCTTCATCTCGCCCCGTTTCGGCGGGGTGATCTTGCCGCGTGCCAGCACGTCGCCCGGCTCGGCCCGCAGCTTGGCGCAGCATTGCTTGATGATCTTGGTCGACTCGCGCATCTCGGCCATGCGGCAAAGATAGCGGTCGTAGCAGTCGCCGTTCTTGCCGACCGGAATCTGGAAGTCGAACTCGTCATAGCATTCATAGGGCTGCGAGCGGCGCAGGTCCCACGCCATGCCCGAACCCCGCGCCATGACGCCGGAAAACGCCCAGTCCAGAACGTCCTGCTGCGACACGACGGCGATATCGACCGTGCGCTGCTTGAAGATGCGGTTCTCGGTCAGCAGTTCGTCGATATTGTCGACCAGCGTCGGGAATTTGTCGCACCAGGCGTCGATATCGTCGATCAGCTTGGTCGGCAGGTCCTGATGGACGCCACCGGGCCGGAAATAGGCGGCGTGCAGACGCGCCCCACAGGCCCGTTCATAGAACACCATCAGCTCTTCGCGCGCGGTGAAGCCCCACAGTGGCGGAGTCAGCGCGCCGACATCCATCGCGCCGGTCGTGATGTTCATCAGGTGGTTCAGCAGACGGCCGATTTCCGAGAACAAAACGCGGATCAGCTGTGCGCGGCGCGGCACGACCGTCCCCGTCAGCTTTTCGATCGCGAGACACCAGGAATGCTCCTGGTTCATCGGCGCCACGTAATCCAGCCGGTCGAAATAGGGCAGGTTCTGGAGATAGGTCCGGCTCTCCATCAGCTTTTCGGTGCCGCGGTGAAGCAGTCCGACATGCGGATCGCAGCGTTCCACGATCTCGCCGTCCAGCTCCAGAACAAGGCGAAGAACCCCGTGCGCTGCAGGGTGTTGCGGGCCGAAGTTGATGTTGAAGTTGCGGATCTTCTGTTCGCCCGCAAGACCGTCGTTGATGCCGCCGTCCATGCTCACGCCTTTTTCTCGTCGCCGGGAAGGATGTATTCGGCCCCTTCCCACGGGCTCATGAAATCGAACTGCCGGTATTCCTGCACCAGCTTCACCGGTTCATAGACGACGCGCTTCTGCGCCTCGTCATAGCGGACCTCGGTATAGCCGGTGGTCGGGAAATCCTTGCGAAGCGGATAGCCGCGGAAGCCGTAATCGGTCAACAGGCGACGCAGGTCCGGGTGCCCCGAGAACAGGATGCCGAACATGTCGAACACCTCCCGCTCGAACCAGTTGGCCGAGGGGTGAACGGCGACCAGCGACGAGATCATCTCGTCCTCGCGCAGGGCGACCTTCACGCGAATGCGCTGGTTCTGATACATCGACAAGAAGTGATACACGACCTCGAAACGCTGCGGGCGTTCCGGATGGTCCACCGCCGTGATGTCGATCAGGGTCGAGAAACGGCAGGTTGCGTCGTTCTTCAGGAAATCGACCAACGGCACGATCCCGGCCACGGTCGCATCCAGCGTCAGCTCGCCAAAGGCGATCTTCTGCCCGATGACGGCATCGGAACAGCGCGAGGCGATATGGGCGCCAAGTTCGGTCAGGGCTTCACTCATCACTCGCTCCTTACCGGGTCAGGGTGCCGGTGCGGCGGATCTTCCGCTGCAACTGAAGAATGCCGTAAAGCAGCGCCTCGGCCGTGGGCGGGCA
Organism: Falsirhodobacter xinxiangensis; assembly: GCF_004959935.1. GTDB lineage: Bacteria > Pseudomonadota > Alphaproteobacteria > Rhodobacterales > Rhodobacteraceae > Falsirhodobacter > Falsirhodobacter xinxiangensis. Next base: position 118,827 of record NZ_SMYN01000009.1, read on the forward strand.
GCCGGGAACATAGACGTCCACCGGAACCACGCGGTCGCAGCCCCGCACCACCGAATAGCTGTAGTGATAGTAGCCGCCGCCATTGGCGCAGCTGCCCATCGAGATGACATAACGCGGCTCGGGCATCTGGTCATAGACCTTGCGCAGCGCCGGGGCCATCTTGTTGGTCAGCGTGCCCGCGACGATCATCAGGTCCGACTGGCGCGGCGAGGCGCGCGGCGCGCTGCCGAAGCGTTCGATGTCGTAGCGCGGCATCGACATCTGGATCATCTCCACCGCGCAGCAGGCCAGACCGAAGGTCATCCAGTGCAGCGAGCCGGTGCGTGCCCAGTTGATGATGTCCTCGGTCGAGGTGAGCAGGAAGCCCTTGTCCTGAAGTTCGGCATTCAGCTTCTGCGTCGCGAATTCCGGGTCGGCACCTGCGCGGTTCGCCCCCGTCTGGACCCCGTTTCCGATCACGCCCATTCCAGCGCCCCCTTCTTCCATTCATAGATGAAGCCGACGGTCAGAACCCCGAGGAAGACCATCATCGACCAGAAGGCGACCATCGACAGATCGCCGAAGGCGACTGCCCACGGGAAAAGGAACGCGACCTCCAAGTCGAAGATGATGAAGAGGATGGAGACGAGATAGAACCGGACATCGAACTTCATCCGCGCGTCGTCGAAGGCGTTGAACCCGCATTCGTAGGCCGACACCTTCTCGGCATCCGGGTTGCGGACGGCCAGAACCACCGCCGCCAGCATCAGCACGAGGCCAAGCGCGACGATGATCACGAGGAAGATGATGATCGGGAAATACTCTCGGAGAAGATTGTCCACGAGTGGCTCCTTCGGCCAGCGGGCCTTCATTCGGCACGCGCGATAAGTTGCTGCGCACCATGTATCCCCTGCCCGTGCCATGGTCAATGAACGACTTGGACAAACCGCACCATTGACAATGCGAATTTTCGGTCGGCTGCAGTGCCTTTGAAATCGTTGAGGGAAAGCGAAGGAGGAGAGGCGGGACCGCAGGAAAAGACGCAGTCGTTCCGAAGGGCGATTCTGCGACGCGGCGAATCTGCCCGGACACCGTTTGCATACATCTGCATGCCGAACTTGCATAGATGAAAATGCACGCTGATACCGCGCATTTCGTGGATGATGAAATGGTGATGGCGGACAGAGAGGGATTCGAACCCTCGAGACGGTTCCCCGCCTACACACTTTCCAGGCGTGCGCCTTCGACCACTCGGCCACCTGTCCGTAGGCGGGTGTCTAACCTTATTCCCGTGGCAGCTTCAAGCCTGTATTTGGGGCTCATTCTGTGCAATTTGCAAATAAAACCGCCGCATCCGCCGTCACTCATCATCCTGCTTGATTTTCATTTTCCTTTGGGCATCCTTTTTTGCGTGACAACAGACGTTCTGACGCTTCCCTGATTCAAGGCAGCACGCGGAGGACCTGGCTGCACGTCCCGTGGCAATCTCGCAGCGGGGGGACTGATGAAGGAGAGACGGCATGCCGACGGGCACCGTAAAATGGTTTAACAGCACCAAAGGCTTCGGCTTCATTGCGCCGGACGATGGCGGCAAGGACGTGTTCGTCCACATCTCGGCTGTGGAACGCGCCGGGCTGAAAGGGCTGAACGACAACCAGAAGATCGGCTATGAATTGCAGTCGGGCCGCGATGGCCGCGCGTCGGCCGGCGATCTGCGCCTTCTCTGATCGAAGCCAAGACAACGAACGACCCGCCCTGCCCGGCGGGTCGTTCGCTTTTCAGACGCCCAGCTTGGCCTGCACGTCTGCGCCCCATCCCAGATAAAGCGCCTCGCCGTCGCGGATCACCGGCCGCTTCATCAATGTCGGCTGCGCGGCAAGCTGCGCCTCGGCGTCCGACGCCTTGAGCCAGTCGGACAGACCGCGCCAAGTGGTCGATTGGCGGTTCACGATCGCATCGCCGAACTCTGTCACGAATTCCGCGATCTCGGCCTCGGTCAGCGGCTCGGCGCGCACGTCGCGGAACGTGGCGCGTCCGTCCAGCGCCTTCAGCGCTTTCTTGCAGGTGTCGCAGGTGGAAATGCCGTAAAGGATCATGATGTCTCGATCAGCGAAAGGGTTGCAGGGTCGGGGCCATCATAGAAGTGCGAGAGCAGCCGTTCAAACACATCCCCGCCCCCTGCCGCTGCGAAAAGCGTGGCGGACGACCGCAGCTTCAAAGCATCTATGGACCCCATGATCCGGTCCGCCGGGCCGGAATGGGCCATCACCGCCGCCGCAGCCTCGGACAGCCGGGGGCCGAGCACGGGATGGGCGAGATAGGCGCGCGCCTCGGCCAGATCGGCGATGCCGTAGAAGCGCGCCCGCTCGCTGCGACCCAGCCCGCGAAGCTGCGGAAAGACAAACCACATCCAATGCGTCTCTTTCCGCCCTGCCTTCAACTCGGCCAGCGCGGTGGGCCAGACACCCTCCTGCGCGTCGGTGAAGCGCGTCAGCGACACGTGATCCGGCGCGACAGCAGCATCTCGCCCGTCACGCCGTCGGTCACGAGGCGCGTATCCTGCTCGACCCGGGCATGGGCAAGCGTGCCATCCGCCGCGCAGAACGGTTGAATGATCCGCGCAGCCTCGGCCGCCGAGATGAAGCCGGGCACGGTGTTCACGGTATAGGAGCCGCCGCCGACACCAACGTAAGCGACGTAGGGTTCCATGTAATGCGGAACCATGATCGTGGACGGCACCTGCGCAAGTGCCGGGGTGGCAAGGATGGAAAGTGCAACTGCGCGAAACATCGAGAACCTCCGTTGGGGACGTTCAGGACGTAGCGCGCATGCAGCTTATGCCCAGACCGCCTCGAACTCGCGCCACTCGCCCTTGCTCATGCCGGAGTTTTCCTGCGTCACGACCTCGCCCGCGATGCGGCGCTTCACGCATTCGATGGCCTTCGCCGACAGCGTGACGCCGCCCATCCGGTAATCCTCGAACGCGCCGTAAGCCAGCGGCACCCAATCTTTGACGCAGGCGGCGATCGCCTCGGCATAGACGCGGATCTCGTATTGCGCGTGGGAATCCGCACGCAGGCGCAGGAAGTGGAACAGGTTGTGCAGGTCCGTCTTCCAATACCATTGCGTATAGATGTTGGCGGGCAGGTTCATCCGCGCCAGTTCGCGCGCAAGACCCTGCTGCCCTTCTTGGCTCAGCATCGATTCGTAGCTGTCATAGGACCGCCCGGCATCGGACTTCAGCAGCTCCAGCACGCGGGCGGCTTCCTCGCCCTCCAGCACGTCGCCGCGGCCTTGGTTGTTGATGCGGCTTTGCGCGGCCAATTGCTCCGGCGCGGGGATATAGAACTCCCGGTCGAGGATCGAATAGCGCGCCGAATATTCGTTCACGTTCGCCATCCGGTGCCGAATCCACTGCCGCGCAACGAAGACCGGTAGTTTCACATGCAGCTTGATCTCGCACATCTCGAACGGGCTGGAATGCCAGTGGCGCATGAGATAGCGGATCAGCCCCTCGTCGTTCGACACATGCTTGGTGCCCGCGCCATAGCTGACCCGCGCGGCCTGCACGATGGCGGAATCGTCGCCCATATAGTCGACAACGCGGATGAAGCCGTGGTCCAGCACCTGATGCGCCTTGTAAAGATGCGCCTCCATCCCCTCGGCCACCGCGCGGAGGGTCTGGCGCGGGGTGCTGCGCTGCGCTTCGATCTCGGCAAGCTGCTCGGGCGAAAGGGGCATGGCGTGGTCCGTTCTGGTGGTGGGAATCCCCGTTTAGCGTGTTAGCTTCCCCAGCGAAACGGCGAAAGGAACCGAAAATGAGATACCTCCACACAATGGTCCGCGTGAAAGACCTCGACGCCAGCATCGCCTTTTTCCGGCTTCTGGGGCTGGAAGAAATCCGCCGCCGCGACAGCGAGGGCGGTCGGTTCACACTGGTCTTCATGGCCGCGCCGGGTCAGCACGAGACGCCGGTGGAGCTGACCTACAACTGGGACGGCGATGACGGGCTGCCCTCGGACAGCCGCCATTTCGGCCATCTGGCCTATGAATGCGACGACATCTATGCACTTTGCGCCCATCTGCAGGCCAATGGCGTGACGATCAATCGCCCGCCGCGCGACGGGCACATGGCCTTCGTGCGCAGCCCCGACAACATCTCGATCGAACTGCTACAGAAAGGCGGCTCGCTTGCCCCCGCCGAGCCGTGGCAGTCGATGGAAAACACCGGTCACTGGTGACGCCAGCGCGACAGGATGTCGCCGCCCACCGTCTGCACCTGTTGCAGGCGGAAGCGGGGCGCTTCGGCCAGATGCGCCAATGCCAACGGCGCGATGGCCGGAACGCCGTCGCCGCCGATGATCTTCCCCGCCGAGAAGACCGCAAGCTCGTCCACCAGATCGTCGCGCAGAAGCGCCGCGGCAATGGTCGCGCCGCCTTCGCTCAGCACGCGCGTGACCCCTTCGGCGGCAAGGCCGTGCAGCGCGTCGCGCAGGGGCACCTGCGTCTCGCCCAATTCGAACAGCCTTGCGCCCGCCTCGCGCCACGCATTGCGGGCGGCGGCAGGCGCGGTCGATGCGTGAAAGATCCAGACCGGGTTCTGTGCCGCCGTCAGTCCCAGCCGACTTTGCGGCGAATGGCGCAGGTTGCTGTCCAGAAGCACCCGCAGCGGCTGGCCCGGCGCGCCTAGATTGCGCACCGTCAGGTCGGGATCGTCGGCCAGCGCCGTCCCTGCTCCCACCATCACCGCATCATGGGTCAGCCGCATCGCGTGGACCGCACGCCGCGCCTCCTGCCCCGTGATCCAGCGACTCTCGCCCGAGGCGGTGGCGATGCGCCCGTCCAGCGTCGTTGCCAGCTTCAGCGTGACCAGCGGCAGGCCCCGCGTCATGCGTTTCAGGAAACCAGCGTTCAACTCGCGCGCGGCGTCGCCCAGAACGCCCTCGGTCACCTCGATCCCGGCATCGCGCAGGATGGCGTGGCCCTTGCCCGCCACGCGCGGGTCGGGATCGGTCGCGGCGCTGACGACCCGCGCCACGCCCGCCGCGACGAGTGCGTTGGCACAAGGGGGCGTCTTGCCATAATGGGCGCAAGGTTCAAGCGTGACATAGGCGGTCGCCCCGCGCGCCAGATCGCCCGCTTGCGCCAACGCCCGCACCTCGCCATGCGGACGCCCGCCCGGCTGGGTCCAGCCGCGCCCGACCACTCTGCCCCCGGCCACGATCACGCAGCCGACGGTCGGGTTGGGCCAGACATTCCCAAGACCGCGCCAGGCAAGGCCCAGCGCGTGACGCATGTGGATTTCGTCGCTCACTCTTCCGCTATGGTGCTGGGGCGCAGTTCGGCCACGAACTTGTCAAAGTCCCCTGCCGCCTGAAAGTTCTTGTAAACGCTGGCGAAGCGGACATATCCGACCGTGTCGATCCGGGCGAGGCTTTCCATCACGATCTCACCGATCACCTTCGACGGGATGTCGGTATCGCCCAGCGATTCCAGCCGCCGCACGATGCCGGAGATCATCTGGTCGATCCGTTCGGGCTCCACCGGGCGTTTCTGCATCGCGATGCGGATCGACCGCTCCAGCTTGCTGCGGTCGAAATCCTCGCGCTTGCCGCTGGATTTGATGACGACCAGATCGCGCAGCTGCACCCGCTCATAAGTGGTGAAGCGCCCGCCGCAGGCCGGGCAGAAGCGACGGCGGCGGATGGATACGTGATCCTCGGCCGGGCGGCTGTCCTTTACCTGCGTGTCGATATTTCCGCAAAACGGGCAGCGCATCGGCCGTCTCCTGAACTGTCCCAATCAGATACAGGGGTTGTCCCCGCTGTTATCCACAGACCTTAGGCACAAAGCGCAGGTCTGGGCCAGCGTCAAAACGCACCCACCGCATGTTGATCGGGATTGTGGCGTCAGGGACTCAGATGCGCAACCACTTCGCGGCGGTGCGGGGCGCGGCGATGTTCGAAGACATAGATGCCCTGCCAGCGGCCTAGCGCCAACTTGCCACCCATGACCGGGATCGACAGGCTGACCGGAAGCAGCGCCGCCTTGATATGGGCCGGCATGTCATCTGGCCCCTCGTAAGTATGCGTCAGATAGGACATCGCCGGATGGTCCGAGGGCGGCGCAAGCCTGTCGAAAAACGCCCCCAGGTCAGTCTGCACCTCGGGGTCGGCATTCTCCTGTATCAACAGCGAGGCGGACGTGTGGCGGATGAACAGCGTCAACAGCCCGTCGCCCCGCACCCAATCCGCGACCTCGCGCGTGAACTCGTAAAGCCCGGCGCCCGAGGTCTGGATGGTGAAGACCCGCGTCACCAGTCGGGACGCATCGTCTTTTCGCAGAAGCTTTCGGCGAATGCGGCGGACAGATCGCCGCTGTCGGGAAAGACCGCCATGCCGGAATAGCCGACCGCGTTTTCGGGCGACAACGAAAAAGTCATCCCCTCGCCCCGCGCCAACGGACGCGGCGACACGCGATAGATGCGTGTGGACGGCGGTGCCGAAAGTGCGCGCTGCACGAACTCGCCAGCTGCGCACCAGTATTCGCGCGCGGCCGAGCCGGGTTTGTATTCGACTGTGAACGAAGATGCGTCCCCGTTCACGTCATACCCGCTGCGAACGGAATAGGCGTTGGCCGGGACCGCCGCGAGGGCAAGAATGATCGCCAAGCGTTTCATTGGTCCAGGAAACTCCGCAATTTGCGCGACCGGCTCGGGTGCTTCAGCTTGCGCAGCGCCTTTGCCTCGATCTGACGGATACGTTCGCGCGTGACGCTGAACTGCTGACCGACCTCTTCCAGCGTGTGATCGGTGTTCATGCCGATGCCGAAACGCATCCGCAGAACCCGCTCCTCGCGCGGGGTGAGGCTGGCCAGAACGCGGGTCGTGGTTTCCTTCAGGTTTTCCTGAATGGCGGAATCCAGCGGCAGGATCGCGTTCTTGTCCTCGATGAAGTCGCCAAGCTGGCTGTCTTCCTCGTCGCCGATCGGCGTTTCCAGCGAAATCGGCTCCTTGGCGATCTTCATCACCTTGCGGACCTTCTCCAGCGGCATCTGGAGCTTTTCGGCCAGTTCTTCCGGCGTCGGCTCGCGGCCGATCTCGTGCAGCATCTGGCGGCCGGTGCGGACCAGCTTGTTGATCGTCTCGATCATGTGGACCGGGATACGGATGGTCCGCGCCTGATCCGCGATGGAACGGGTGATCGCCTGACGAATCCACCACGTCGCATAGGTCGAGAACTTGTAGCCGCGACGATACTCGAATTTGTCCACGGCCTTCATCAGGCCGATGTTGCCTTCCTGGATCAGATCGAGGAACTGCAGACCGCGGTTCGTGTATTTCTTGGCGATCGAGATCACCAGACGCAGGTTCGCCTCGACCATTTCCTTCTTGGCCTGACGGGCTTCCTTTTCGCCCTTCTGGACCTGCTGGACGATGCGGCGAAACTCCGAGATGTCCACGCCGACATAGGAGCCGACCTGGCTCATCTCGTTGCGCAGATCCTCGACCTTGTCGCGCGACTTCTCCATCAGCGCCTGCCAGCCGCGGCCCGATTTCGCCGCCATCCGGTCGGCCCAGGTCGGGTCCAGCTCGTAGCCCTGATATTCGTCGATGAATTCGCGGCGGTTGATCCGCGCGGCATCCGCCAGTTTCACCATGCCCGAGTTGATCGACATGATCTTGCGGTTGATGCCGTAAAGCTGGTCGATCAGCGCCTCGATCCGGTTGTTGTGCAGGTGAAGCCCGTTCACCAGCACGACGATTTCCGACCGCAGCTTCTGATAGGCCGCTTCCTCGCCCGCCGAGAACCCCTTTTCGGCATTCATCGTCGCCGACATGCGCAGGTCCTGCATGTCCGCCAGCGTGGCATAGTCGCGCGCGATCACCTCCAGCGTTTCCAGAACGCGGGGTTTCAGCGCGGCTTCCATCGCCGCCAGCGACATGGCGGATGCCTCGTCGTCATCCTCGTCATCGTCGTTGCGCGACAGCGGGTTGCCGTCGGCATCCAGTTCCGGCTCGTCCGAGGTCTGGCGGCGCGGCGCGTCCGAAGACACCTCCACCCCCTCCAGATCGGCGCCTTCCATCTCGTCGTCGCCTTCGAGGTTGCGCCCGAAGGTCGCCTCAAGGTCGATCACGTCGCGCAGCAGGATCTCTTCGTTCAGAAGCTCGTCCCGCCAGATGGTGATGGCCTGAAAGGTCAGCGGGCTTTCGCACAGGCCGGCGATCATCGTGTTGCGGCCTGCCTCGATCCGCTTGGCGATGGCGATCTCGCCCTCGCGCGACAGCAGTTCGACCGAGCCCATCTCGCGCAGATACATCCGCACCGGATCGTCCGTGCGGTCCAGCGTCTCCGACGTCGTCCCGGCAACGGCGATCTCGCGCGAGTTCGACGTCTCGACCAGTTCGCCCGCGCCTTCTTCCTCGCCCTCGCCCTCGTCGCGCACCTCGATGCCCATTTCGGACAGCATGGCCATCACGTCCTCGATCTGGTCGGACGAGACCTGTTCGGGCGGCAGCACGGTATTGAGCTGTTCGTAGGTGATGTAGCCACGTTCCCGCGCGTCGGCGATCATCCGTTTGACGGCAGCCTGGCTCATGTCCAGCGAGGTATCGGCGTCCTGATCCTCGGGCTTGCCGTCGTCGGTGTCTTTGACTGCCATGGGTGCTCCTAAACGCGAATGACCTCGGCGAGCGCGAATCGCCGGGGTCGGTTTATCGAATCAATAGCGCGAATCACAGAAGGTGAAAGCGCTTCAGCCTCTTTTCTTTATCCACACCTCGCCCTTGATGAGGCTGTCGAGGTGTTTCGACATGGCTGCGCGGTCTTCGCCCAGGTCCAGTCCTTGGTCCATCCGGGATCGCCCGGCACGATTCTTCGCCTCCGCCGCCTGTGCAAGACGCCATGTCAGCCCTTCGTCGGCAAGGCCGGTCAGGTCCTCCATCGCCTCCTCCACCTCCATCCGCACGCCGCGCTCCGCCTCCAGCTTGGCAAGCTCCTCGGCAAGGCACATGCGGGCAAGATCGACGTCATCCGGGTTTCGGATCGGCGGCGAGATGCGAACATGGGTCAGGGACATCAGCCTTTCAAGGGCTTCGCCCGCCTCCTCGGCGATGACGCGGCGGGGCTGGTCGGAATGGGCCGCCCGCAAAAGCGCACTGCGCAGCACGCGGTGGTCGGGATGGCGCAGGTCCATCAACTCCAGCGCGCTTTCGAACGAGACGATCAGGCTGGCATGGACGGCCAGCCCCGAAAGGATCATGGCGATGCGCAGATCCTCCACATCGCCGCTGGAGGCCAGCATCGACTGCCGCGTGGCCGACATCGGAACGGGCGCGGGCTTGGCACCGCGCGGCGTCCACTGGCGCTTTGGTCGAAAGCCGGTAAGTTCCCGCTGAAGACTTCTTATTGCCTCGTCATAGTGCTTTCGGATCGTCGGATCGGCAATGCGAGCCACGGCGGCAGAAAGCGTCTTGTCCAGCGCGGCGCGGCGTTCGGGGCTGTCGAAAACCTTGCCCTCGGTCTCGCGCCGCCACAGCAGCGTGACCATCGGCAGCGCCGCGTCCAGCACCTTTTGAAACCCCTGCGGCCCCTGCGCCTTGACCAGATCGTCCGGGTCCTGCCCCGGCGGTAGCACGGCGAAGCGCAGCCCGTTCCCCGCCTCCAAAAGTGGCAGCGCCAGATCGACCACCCGAAGCGCCGCGCGGATGCCCGCCGCATCGCCATCCAGTGCGATCACCGGCTCGGGCGAAATGCGCCACATCAGACGCAGCTGATCCTCGGTGATGGCGGTGCCCAGTGGAGCCACCGTCGCGCCGAACCCCGCCTCGGACAGCGCGATCGTGTCCATGTATCCCTCGGCCACGATCAGCGGCTGGCCCTTGCCCGCCGCCTGCCGCGCGGGGCCGTGGTTGTAGAGGTTGCGGCCCTTGTCGAATAGGTCCGTCTCCGGCCCGTTCAGGTATTTCGCCCGCGCGTTCGGGTCCATCGCCCGCCCGCCAAGGCTAATCGCTCGCCCCCGCGCATCGCGGATCGGAAAGATGATGCGCCCGCGGAAACGGTCATAGGGTGTGCCGCCATCATCGGGCCGAATGCAGAGCCCCGAATCGACCAGCAGGTCCGCCGAAATCCCCTTGCCCATCAGCGCCTGAAACAAGCCCTGCCGCGTGTCGGGGGCAAAGCCGATCTCCCACCTGTCCTGAGCCTCGGGCGACAGCTTCCGCCCCGCCAGATAATCGCGCGCCGCTGCCCCCTGCCCCGAACGCAGCATCAGGCGGTAATGCTTCACCGCCTCCTCAATGACCGAGATCAGCTCGCTGCGGCGGTCCTGCCGCTGGGCGGCGACAGGATCGCGCGCGGGCATCGGCATTCCCGCCTCGCGCGCAAGGATTTCGACCGCTTCCATGAAGCCGACGTTTTCCGTCTCGCGCACGAAGCTCAGCGCGTCGCCCTTGGCATGGCAGCCGAAGCAGTAATAGAAGCCCTTGCGGTCATCCACATGGAATGACGCGGATTTTTCCTGATGGAAAGGACAGGGCGCCCACATGTCGCCCTTGCCCTGATTGGACTTGCGCGCATCCCATACGACCTTGCGCCCCACCACCTGCGACAGCGAGACGCGCGTGCGAAGTTCATCGAGGAAGTTGGGCGGAAGCGACATATGCCCTTATCCGCCCAACCGGCGCTTAAGTCCAGAACCCTACTTCGCGACGCAGTCCGCGAAATAGTGCATCTGGCCGTCCGCGCCGAGCTCTTGCACCAGACCGTGGATGTCGGTCTCGAAACCGGGGCATTCGCGGGCGAATTCGCGGTTGAACTTCAGGTATTCGACGATCTTGCGGTTGAACACCTCGCCCGGGATCAGCAGCGGAATGCCCGGCGGATAGGGGGTCACGAGGCTGGTGGTGATCCGCCCTTCCAGATCGTCGATGGCCACCCGTTCCGTCTTGCGCTGCGCGATGCAGGCGAAGGCGTCGGACGGCTTCATCGCCGGCTCCAGCGCCGACAGATACATCTCGGTCGACAGGATCGCGACGTCATAGCGTGAATAGAGCGCGTGGACATGCGCGCACAGATCGCGCAGGCCCATCTGCTCGTAGCGCGGATGCTTGGCGCAGAATTCGGGCATCACGCGCCACAGGGGTTGGTTGCGGCCGTGATCGTCCTTGAACTGCTGAAGCGAGGCCAGAAGCGTGTTCCAGCGGCCCTTGGTGATGCCGATGGTGAACATGATGAAGAAGCTGTAGAGGCCGGTTTTTTCGACCACGACGCCATGTTCCGCCAGATATTTCGACACGATCGACGCAGGAATGCCCCATTCGCCGAACTGCCCTTCAAGGTTCAGGCCAGGAGTGATGATCGTCGCCTTGATCGGGTCCAGCATGTTGAAGCCGGGGGCCATGTCGCCAAAGCCGTGCCACGCGTCCTCGCCGTCGCGCTGGACGCCCTCGGCATCGGTGCGGCGCAGGACCCAGTCCTTCGTGTTGCCGATGCCTTCCTCGCACAGCTCGTCCGGCCCCCAGACCTGGAACCACCAGTCGTCGTCGCCAAATTCTTCGTCCACCTTGCGCATGGCGCGGCGGAAATCCAGCGCCTCGGCGATGGATTCCTCGACCAGCGCCGTCCCGCCCGGAGGCTCCATCATCGCCGCCGCCACATCGCAGCTTGCGATGATGCTGTATTGCGGGCTGGTCGAGGTGTGCATCAGATAGGATTCGTTGAACAGGTGCCGGTCCAGCTTGGTGTTCTGTGCGTCCTGCACCAGAACGTGGCTGGCCTGCGAAATCCCCGCCAGCAGTTTGTGGATCGACTGGGTGGCATAGGTCACCGAATGCTCGGTCCGGCCGCGCTTGCGCCCCATCGAATGATAGGTGCCATAGAATGGGTGGAACGCGGCGTGGGGCAGCCATGCCTCGTCGAAATGCAGGTTCTCGACATAGCCGTCCAGCAGGCCCTTGATGACCTCGGTGTTGTAAAGCACGCCGTCATAGGTGGACTGGGTCAGCGTCATGATGCGCGGCTTGACCGTGTCGGCATCGACGCCTTCCAGCAGTGGGTTGGCGCGGATCTTCTCCTTGATCGTCTCGATCTCGAACTCGCTGTGCGGGATCGGGCCGATGATGCCGAAATGGTTGCGCGTCGGACGCAGGAATACCGGAATCGCCCCCGTCATGATGATCGAGTGCAGGATCGACTTGTGGCAGTTGCGGTCCACCACGACCACATCGCCCGGCGCGACGGTGTGGTGCCAGACCATCTTGTTCGAGGTGCTGGTGCCGTTGGTGACGAAGAAGCAATGGTCGGCGTTGAAGATGCGTGCGGCGTTGCGCTCGGACGCGCCGATGGCGCCGTTGTGATCCAGAAGCTGGCCCAGTTCCTCGACCGCGTTGCAGACGTCGGCGCGCAGCATGTTCTCACCGTAGAACTGGTGATACATCTGGCCGATGGGCGATTTCAGGAAGGCGACGCCACCCGAATGGCCCGGGCAGTGCCACGAATACGACCCGTCCTCGGCGTAATCCAGCAACGCCTTGAAAAACGGCGGCTGGATGCCTTCCAGATACGTCTTCGCCTCCCGGATGATGTGGCGGGCGACGAATTCGGGCGTGTCTTCAAAGGCGTGGATGAAGCCGTGAAGCTCTCGCAGGATGTCGTTCGGCAGGTGGCGCGAGGTCTTCGTCTCGCCATAGACATAGATCGGAACGTCCGCGTTCTTCCAGCGCACTTCCTCGATGAAGTTGCGCAGGTTCAGGACTGCCGGGTCCAGATCGGGACCGGGGCTGAACTCCTCGTCGTCGATGGACAGAACGAAAGCACTGGCGCGCGACTGCTGCTGCGCGAAGGTCGAAAGGTCGCCATAGCTGGTGACGCCCAGAACCTCGAAGCCTTCCTTCTCGATCGCCTCGGCCATGGCACGGATGCCAAGCCCCGAGGAGTTTTCGGAGCGGAAATCCTCGTCGATGATGACGATGGGGAAACGGAACTTCATGAGGCTCTCCTGCCGCGGCGGTTGAGGGTCCGCTCCGGTTCTTGCCGCTGGCCCCGCCACAGTCAAGGTCCGTAAGACCCGCAAAGGCAAAGCGGCAGCGAAGGGCCGATGACAGGGGAAATCTGGAGGCGGGTACCGCCTCCCAACCCTCGTCGCGTCGTGTAACGTTCAGTAATTTTTCTATAATGAAAACAGTTACCTGATAGGCGTCCTTGTAAATTACCGTAACTTGTGGTGTCTTTCAGTAGCCACATTTTTGGCGGGCTAGAAGGCGGGTCAATTGCCGAAAGAATCTAAGGAACTCTCCGCTCTTGCGGTAAAACGATTGCCTGCGGGCGTTCATGCCGTAGGTGGCATTCCAGGACTCCTTCTCCAAGTGCGCGTCAGCGGATCGCGCTCTTGGATCCTACGCGTCATGGTCAACGGACGGCGACGGGAAATGGGCCTGGGACCTTATCCTGAGGTGGGGCTAGCGGATGCCCGTATAGAGGCCGCGCGGACGAGGACTCTCGTCCGTGCTGGACGTGATCCGATCGCCGAACGTCAAGAGGCTCGCACGATTGCCCTAAGGAAGGGAAAGACTTTCGCAGCCACATTGGATGAATACGCCGCCGAGAAGTTGATCGAGATTACTGGCGAGAAGTATCGAAGCCAATGGCTGGCCACAGTCACGAATTATGCCCTCCCCGTGATGGGCGAAATCCTAGTGCAAGACATCGTCCTGGATGATGTGCTTCGTGTGCTGACCCCGATCTGGCACAAAAAAACAGAAACGGCTAGCAAGTTGCAAGGACGGATCGAAAAGGTAATCGCATTCGCCATCGTCAAAGGGTATCGAAAAGAAAGCAATCCTGCCCAGTGGAAGAATAACCTTTCGCTTGTGCTGCCGTCGCCCTCAAAAATTTCTCAGGGCGGGAACTATCCTGCCCTTCAGATCAGCGATGGTCCATATTGGTTGAGTGACTTGCGAAAGCGCGAAGGCGTTGGCGCGCGAGCTCTGGAGTTTCAGGCAATGACTGTTTCTCGTTCTGGAGCAGTGCGCTTTGCCACATGGGATGAGTTCGACTTCGACGCAAGAATATGGACGATTCTGCCAGGGCGAAAATCTTCGAAGATTAAGCCTCGGTCCCAGGGAGGCCGTCCGCATCGTGTGCCTCTCACACCGGAGATGATGAAATTGTTGGAAGGTCTCCCGCGATTTCTAGGCAACCCTTTGGTTTTTCCATCGCCGACTGGCAAAGCGCTGTCTGACGCAACGTTGGGAAAAGTCATGGAGACCCTTCACATGGCTTCGATCCGCCAGGGCCGCCCGGGGTATATTGATCGGGATACCAAAATGCCGGCGGTCCCTCATGGTATTCGAGCCTGCTTCAGCACCTGGGTTTCGGACGATACCGAATATGATCGTGATATGGCAGAGATAGCACTAGCCCACCGGGTAGGGACTAAAGTCGCTCAAGCATATGACCGTGCAGACCGAATTGAAAAGCGGCGAGAAATGATGGCAAAATGGATCGAAAAGCTAGGGACCGGACTATGATCTCGTTCGCAGAGGCAGTGGATTTCGCATTTGAGAGCTTGAAAAAACTGGATTGTTTGCCCGACGAGGCAGACAAGCTAGCTGCCTTCGTCGTTCGGTTTTGCGAAATTGACGATAGAAAATCGCTATCCGCGGTCATAGAGGCTTCGCTTACTCAAACGCTTTCATTCGACGCACTTTCAAGAGCTGCCGCAATCCTCTTGGCGAAAGGGTCACCTATCCATCACGATCTTGCAGAATGGACGGCCCGGAGGCTTACCGAACAGCTGGAGCGCCCCCCAATTTCCCGACGGTTCCGCACAGGATGGCCAGGCGCCTTGGCTGAGCGCGATTTGATCTTCCATAGTCTTGTCGTTGCCCTGCAGGAGCGAGGCTTGACTCCTATGCGAAACGACTCATCGCCAAGTATGAGTGGTTGCGATGCCGTTGCTGCTGCGATGGTTCGGCGGAGGTCACAGCCTTCTTCATACAAAGGAATCAAGGAAATATACCTTGAGGTCAACGCGAAGGCGCGATGTCAACAATACCACGGGGTTGGTGTGGCGGTCACCAACGCGCTGATAAAAGACACGCGCAAAGTTTAGATGTGTGAATATTGGTCTGCATCGGTAACGACAAGGTGCAGACGATATGTATATCAATGACAAACAGCTAGCGGAGCGCTTCGCGGTCTCGCGTCAGAGTGTATGGCGCTGGGTTAAAGCTGATCCGAAATTTCCTCGGCCTTATAGCCTTTCGCCAGGCTGCACTCGCTGGAAGCTTTCGGAAATTGAAATCTGGGAAGATTGTCGATCTCACGCAGTGGCTGCTTGAAGGCGAGCCCCTGGCATGTCTGCCAGGGGAGGTATCTTTCGGGTTGCTGCCCGGACAACGAAATGATCCAGAGTATCCGCCATCTTACAGCACTTTCATGGCGGAAAAACCTTGGACGGTCAATGGATACGACTGTCATGAAAAAAAATCTTTCTGACCATCTCAAAAAGGCAAGCTTTCGTCTCGAAAACTTGAATTTAGTCCGAGACGATAAAGGTCGCCCGGTGTGGAATACTGAAAACGCACTTACCGTGCTCCGCTCCCATCCGGAATGGCAAGGTGTCCTCGCCCATAACCTTTTCAGAATGAAGCGTATGTTGTTGGGCCCGATCCCTGGCGAACATGATGGTGGCTATCCCAGATCATTTAATGATCTGGACTATGTCGCCGCTCAGGCTTGGTTTAATCGTGCCGGATTCCGGACCGCATCTAAAGATGTTGTCGTAGACGCGATGCATAAGATTGCCTCGGAAAACTCGTTCGATCCACTCGAAGATTATCTAAATGAGCTGGAGTGGGACAAGGTTCAGCGCCTCAATAGATGGCTGTCCACATACTGCGGTGCTGAGGAGAGTGATTACACTGCTGAGATTGGGCTTCGATGGTGTATCTCTGCCGTGGCAAGGGGTCTGCATCCGGGTTGTAAAGCGGACCATATGATCGTGTTCGAAGGCTCGCAAGGCGCGCGCAAATCTACCGCACTTGCAACGCTGGCTGGGCCTAACTGGTTCTCTGACAGTCTTCCACCGATGCAAACAAAGGATGCATCAAGCTTCCTCTCAGGGCGCTGGATCATTGAGGTCGCAGAACTAGAGGCGATGCGCCGTGATGTGGACGCTGTCAAAGCATTCATTTCTCGGCAGGTCGAGACTTATCGCCCTGCCTATGGCCGGGAAGAAGTTACCGAGCCGAGACGTTGTGTTTTTGCTGGCACCACAAACAAGGACGACTGGCAGCGCGACGAGACGGGGGGGCGACGGTTCTGGCCGGTCAAGGTTGGGGAGATCAACATCTCAGCGCTTGAGAGAGACCGGGATCAACTTTGGGCTGAAGCAGTGACTCTTTACAAGAATGGAGAGCGCTGGTGGCTTGAGGGTGATGTTGTCAGTGCTGCCCTAGCCGCAGCAGGCGAACGCCGTCCTGAAGATCCTTGGCGGACCGACATCGCAACAATCATCGATGGCCTGCCGGAGGTGACGACGAAATACGTGTTGGCGGGGCTCGGCTTTGCGCCTGCCGAAATGACGATTTCATTAAGCAAACGAGTTGCGGCGGTGTTCGCCGGACTTGGTTGGCGGAAGTCGGGTCGTATCACCTCTGGAGACTTCAAAGGTGCAGCGCGTTTCACCCCCCCAAGTGTGTGAGGCCGTGGCGGAATGAGCGTTTATCGAAAATGGAGTGGTGCGCGGTGAAGCAGAAAGTCAAAGTCCACAGCAGTGAAAAGCAAAGAGTTCTTCAGCACGATGATTGTGCCGAGACCATCTGCGCGCGGGGTGGAAATGTCGAAGCAGGCCTTGCCGCTAGGTTTGCGGTGGCAATGGCGGGTGCGCTGACTTACGCGGAAGCCGTAGGCGAAGAAGATGCGGATGTCACCGGACCTATCGCGCCGGTTCCTACGATTGGTGTCAAATCTGCACGGCAAGCGCTGGTCGAAGATGAGGCCGACCGGGCGGTGAAGCGCCATGCCGCTGGGGAGGCAGATGAAAATCTCAAGCAAATGCTCGATGACATTGACGACATGCTGGCGTTTTTCGATCAGCTTGCGGCTGCGACGCCGGATCGCCGTGAAAAGCTGATTTTGGCGGGAGAGATGCTGGGCCGGGCGCGGTTCAAGGAGCTGGTGAGCAGAAACGGAAGCGGGTGATAAAGGAGCGGCTAGAAGACCTTCACAGACTTCTCATAAACGCCGTCGTTATCTTGCCCCCTGGAAGCATGCCCTAACTTTGAAGGAGGACCAGGGCGAAAGCCCTAGTTCCAATTGTGTTTAGAGGCCAATGGCCTCGCGGTCGGAAGCCGATAAAGCGGGGGCTTGAATTCGTGCTGCGGCTTCGAGGCTACGCATTGCTGCAGCCATGTTTTCATGATCAAGCGGATAAAGGTCATCAATCGCTAGCTCGGCGCGGCCTGCATAAATGACGCGCAAAACCTGCGCTGCGCCATCGCTGCCGCCAGTGCCAGCTTTCGCAAGATCGATTAGACGGGCAACGTCGCGGGGCAGCTCGGTGCGGTAGCGTTCGTAAGTGGCGTCGGTGGCCGCATCTTCCGCTTCGATGGTTTCTTGCACGGTCGCATAGGTCATGTGAGAGGCTTTCTTCTTATGCTATCAAACGAGTGAAGAGATCATAGCCGGCCACCAGAGTGCCGTCGATCTCAGGTGGCGGAATTTCATCGGCCAGTCGCCCGGTGACTTTCCGAGCGGCAGTGGCGATCCTATCAGGATCGCGGCTGATGATTGATCGCGCCTCGCCCTCAGTCACGCCCCGCCCGAAGCCGTCTGCGTAAACAATCCATGCTGCGGCTCGGCGCAGCGCCAGCGCGTCGAGGTCTGACCAGTCCGCGCTCCGTGCGGCTCGCCGCGCATCCTTCTGCGCTGCTTCGACCGACTCCGCTGTGGTGGTCCAGCTTCGACTTTTATTGCGATCTGTCACAGTATTCGCGACCGCCTGAGGATCATACAAGGGAGCGGTGACTTCACGGATCAGGGCTTCCAAGGCTCTACCGTTGTAGCGGTGATCTTGAGGGAGGGGCTCGCGATGCTCGGGGGAGGCCGAGGGGTTTACCTCGGTATATTCCGCCTCCGGCGGTGAGGATTCATGGAGGAAAATGGGGGTATGAGGTGTAGAAAAAGGATCGGTGGTCACGTTCTGAGTCCAGGTATACTAGAGGTAAGGCTGCTTCCGTGTCTCTTGCCTTTACGGCCCGTCAGGATGCCAGTTCCGAGACTGGTTTTCCCGTGTCCAATTTTGGCCGCTGTCGTCAAGATCAAGCCTGCTGATCTTGCGGCGGCATACCCCGCGGTGGAAGTAGAAAGGAGAGGTGCTGTCGTAGGCTGAAGCTTTGCCCGGACGCTAGACCAATTCTTGCCTTGCGCTGTCTTTGGCGGGTCAAGCCGGGATCGAAGTCGGGCTAACGTCGCGGCGCGGTCTACCTTGCCAGCGCCGATTTTCTGGCCATCAGGTCCGACAAGGATTGCGCCAGGCTTCTTGTTTTTCGCTTGCATCCTCACAAGTCGCCAGCCGTCACGCGCCAGTCCAGCCTCCAGCTCCTGCCATGTCTCGGCATTCAGCAAGGTATCGCGGACGCTATCCGGTGCGCTGTGTTGCCGAGGATCAGGCGTGGTGCGTGGGCCTTCCATGCGCTTGCCGGTTGCGGGCGACGGGGCGTGTCGTCCTTCTGTCACCTGAAGGCCACGGTTCGCTTCGATGCGGCGCAGTGTCGACTCCACCTTGGCGTAGCTGCTCGAGTCAGATACGGCGCGGCCATCGCTGCCGACACGATTTGCCATGATGTGCATGTGTGCGTGTGGCTTGTCGTGATGCCGAACTATCACTGCCTGGCCACTGCCCATGCCAAGGTTGCGCAAAACTTCGGCAGCGTCAGCTCGCATCATGTCGTCGGATGGCTGCCCGTCTGCTGGATCGTAGCTGATAGTGAGATGCATGACAGGCAGCTTGCAGCGGCGTGAAACACTAGCCGCAAGCTCCATCTCGGCGGCGGCTTCGTCGGCATTGGCTGATGCGAGGTGGCGCAGATCAAGCACCTGCCCGCGCCCCTCGCGCGTAAGATAAGTAGCGAGGCCTCGAAAATCGCTGCCTTTGACCAGCTTCCCGATCATGTCAGTTTCTTGCCTCTGTCCGTAGGGCAGCGATGAGAGCGATCACTGCGGCAGGCGTGACAATCAGCAAGTCTCCGGGATCGCAATCGCAGGCCGCCTCTCCAAGCACCTCATCAGAATCCTGGTGATATATCCCGATCTTCCGGACCGCGGAGAGGAATGCGGATCGAGTATCCGCGCAATCGAAAATCAAGGTTTCGCGAATATCGCCATATCCGGAATTTTCTCCACGCCCTCTGACTTCAAAATCTCCAGGCGCTATTGAAATGTTACGGAGAAAAGCGAAAGCTGACATGTAAGCACACCTTTATTTAATTCTTCTATTATTGAGGATCGCATTGGCGAGGGCCGTCGCAGCACGGAAGAATGCGTTAAAAATAATAATTGTCAGGACAATGGTGAGTGTCACGATTGTATAGCTTGCGGAACGGTTATTCATGGATTGATTCCCGAATCTTCCGGACTGCATTCACGGCTGCTTTGTGCAGTCCAGCAAGAGCACGAATCTGGTCCGATGAAAGGCTCCCGGACACATTTCCCACCCGTGCTAGCTGGTTGAGATTACTGCCAATTCGGTTCAGTGCAGCTACTGCTTCCGCCTCGATATTCGAGCGCTTGACGGGAATCGGCAGACCGAGAACGGCGTTCCGAGTTAAGGCCGCAACCGGGAGTCCGGCCGCTATTGCCCGCGTTACGATCATCTCTCGTTCACCGGGAGATACAGTATAGCTAAGCCGAAATTCGCGCCGCATTTCTCTTTCCTTCGGAGCCGCAGGCGACTGTTTTTGAGTGGAAATCCACATCAAAAACATTGCTTGCTTCTTCCTGTTTCACTGCTGTTATGATTATAACATGGGTGCAAATTGGATCAACGATTTTGACAAGTAAAATCACTAGAGCGAGGCACTTTATCAAAGCATGGCTTCTGGCAGGCTATCCGATAATGATATTTTATAGTGCAAAGTCAGAGGGCAGTTGTGTGGATGGCAGATGGCATAAGAAATTAGGATTTCTTGTAGTCGAGTTGTTTTTCCCGATTATCGACGGGACTGCCTGGCAGGTAATTCGTCACGAGATTTTTCATGCAAAGGCGCATAATGTGGAAGCAAACGTAAAAGCTGAAGCGGTTCGCATCTATGCAATGACGAAAGATGGTCCCACAGTGCATGAGATCTATGCAAGATCACCAGAGCTGATAGGAAGTGAATGGGGAGAGGAGGCACTGGTGAGACTTGCTGACATGCAGGCAGATCGGCAGCCAATCCCGCAACATTCCCCCGCCCTCGCCTGCACGTTAAATTACCTTCTCAAGCGCCGCTTCATTGCCGCGGGGTGGAGCGCTATTGTTTGGGCGTCAACTCTCATCGTCGCGTGGCTCGTGGTTGCTGGCATCGCATTCGCTACGCCAGCCATTCACAACGGATGCGGCGCGGGAATGGCTTGGCCCGGGCATTTCCAGTAAGTAGGTGACTGAGTGCGTCGATGCGATGCGACAATGCGGGACATTTCCGGTCGCAGCGATGCATCGCGGGCTGCCTGGACGCTCCGCACTCTTCAGGCACTTTTGAGGGCAGTGACGATGGTGAAGGTGGTGAGGTCAGTCGCCATAGATTGTCCCTGAGTGGTCCAGCTCGTAGAAAACAAATGCTTACCGGTATCCGCGGCTTGTGTGGGAACTTACCTCACCATCCTCACAGCCTCACTTGCGACCGGCTGTGCTTAACCCGACATTGCCCTATTAGTTTTCATTTTTTCCAGGAATCCTCGCCGGAGGCGCACCTTCTGAGGCGTCGGTGGCGACAACGCCAATATCCCGGCCTTAGCAGGCTGCTGAAAAACTCCTGCCTCGACGC